>NZ_CP109427.1:1221854-2443708 GCF_036250695.1 Streptomyces sp. NBC_01497
GACGCGGTGTTCGCCGCGGCGGTGGGTACGGCGCCGAGGCTCGCGCCGGCGAGCAGGACGCCTGTCAGCGCGGCGAGGAGCGATCTTGCTCCGGGACGTTTTCTGTGCACGAAAGTCCTCCGGGGAGTGGGCTGTTCGTACGCTTCCGGTGCTCGTCCGGCACCGGATCGTGAAAGGGCGGCAGTGGTGTGCGCCGTCACACCTGCCCCGCCAGGGCCTGTGCGGCCCGCTGTCCTGTGCAACCTCTGTGGACGGTAGCGGGGTTCGTCCCGTACCGAAAGACCTTGCGCACGGATGCGCCGCAACTTTTCCCCGCATCAGGACAAAGCCGCCTTCGGGCATGCCGGGCCGCCCGGTGGCGCACTCGCCACCGGGCGGCCCGGTCCCCGGCGGCCTCGCCCGCCGCGTGCCGGGACCGGGTCCCGGGCTGCCGCAGCCGCTACCGGCCGCCGCCGAAGGCCGCGTCGAACGACGCGCTCGGCGGGTCGAAGTCGAACCTCTTCAGGTCGCGCAGCGCCTCGGGCGCCCCGGCGAGCCGGTCCATACCCGCGTCCTCCCACTCCACCGAAACGGGGCCCTCGTAGCCGATGGAGCGCAGCATCCGGAAGACGTCCTCCCACGGCACGTCGCCGTGGCCGGCCGAGACGAAGTCCCAGCCGCGCCGCGGGTCGCCCCACGGCAGGTGGGAGCCGAGCCGGCCGTTGCGCCCGTCGAGCCGCTTGCGGGCCTCCTTGCAGTCGACGTGGTAGATCCGGTCCCGGAAGTCGTAGAGGAAGGCGACCGGGTCCAGGTCCTGCCACACGAAGTGGCTCGGGTCGAAGTTCAGCCCGAACGCGGGGCGGTGGCCGACCGCTTCGAGCGCACGGTGCGTGGTCCAGTAGTCGTACGCGATCTCGCCCGGGTGCACCTCGTGGGCGAAGCGGACACCCTCCGCGTCGAACACGTCGAGGATCGGGTTCCACCGCTCGGCGAAGTCCTCGTACCCGCGCTCGATCATGCGGGGCGGGACCGGCGGGAACATCGCCACCAGGTGCCAGATCGCCGAGCCGGTGAAGCCGATGACGGTGTCCACACCGAAGGCCGCCGCGGCCCGCGCGGTGTCCTTGATCTCGGCCGCGGCGCGCTGCCGGACCCCCTCCGGGTCCCCGTCCCCCCAGACGCGGCCGGGCAGGATGTCCTGGTGGCGTTCGTCGATGATCGCGTCGCAGACGGCCTGCCCGACGAGGTGGTTGGAGACCGCCCAGCACTTCAGGCCGTACTTCTCCAGCAGCTGGTGCCTGCCGGCCAGGTAACCCGGGTCGGCGAGGGCCTTGTCGACCTCGAAGTGGTCGCCCCAGCAGGCGAGTTCGAGACCGTCGTAACCGAAGTCCCGGGCGAGCCGGCACACCTCCTCCAGCGGCAGGTCGGCCCACTGCCCGGTGAACAGGGCGAACGGACGTGACATGCGGGCTTCCTCCTAGGCTTGGCCGGTCGTGGCGGCCACGGCCGCGCCGACGGGCGCGGCGGGCGCGGGCGCGGGCGGGGCCGGTACGGGCGTGTAGAGCGCGTTGTTCGCGGCGCTCCGCTCGACGGCCGCGAGCACGCGCTGGACCTGGAGGCCGTCGGCGAACGACGGGGCCGGGTCGGTCCCGTTCGCGACGGCCTCCACCAGGTCGCGCACCTGGTGGATGAACGTGTGCTCGTAGCCGAGGGCGTGCCCCGGTGGCCACCAGGCCTCCAGGTACGGGTGCTGCGGCTCGGTGACGAGGATGCGGCGGAAGCCCGCGGTGGTGGCCGGCTCTGTGTGGTCGTGGAAGGACAGCTCGTTGAGCCGCTCCAGGTCGAAGGCGAGCGACCCGGCGGAGCCGTTGATCTCCAGCTTCAGCGCGTTCTTGCGGCCGGCCGCGAACCGGGTGGCCTCGAAGGAGGCCAGTGCCCCCGAGGCCAGCCGGCCCGTGAACACCGCCGCGTCGTCGACGGTCACCGGTCCCAGGGTGGCGCCCCCGCCCCCGGTCAGTCCCGAGGAGGCCCCGCTGAGCACGGGACGCTCCTTGACGAAGGTCTCCGACAGTGCGGAGACGCCCGCGATCGGCTCGCCCGCCAGGTACTGCACCAGGTCGACGATGTGGGCTCCGAGGTCGCCGAGGGCGCCGGAGCCCGCGTACTCGCGGCTGAGCCGCCAGGTCAGCGGGAAGTCCGGGTCGACCAGCCAGTCCTGGAGATAGGTGACCCGCACGTGCCGCAGCAGGCCGAGCCTGCCCTGCCCGATCAGGGTCCGGGCGTACGCCACCGCGGGCACCCTGCGGTAGTTGAAGCCGACCATCGCCAACTGACCGCGCGCACGTGCCTCTTCGGCGGCCCTGGTCATCTCCTCAGCCTCGGCCACCGAGTTGGCGAGCGGCTTCTCGCACAGCACGTGCTTGCCCGCCTCCAGCGCCGCGATCGCGATCTCGGCGTGGCTGTCCCCCGGTGTACACACGTCCACCAACTGGACGTCGTCACGGGCGATCAGCGCGCGCCAGTCGGTCTCCACCGCCGCCCAGCCGAGCCGCGCCGCCGCGTCGCGCACGGCGGCCTCGTCCCGGCCGCACACCGCGGCGAGCCGGGGCCGCAGCGGCAGGTCGAACACATGGCCCGCGGTGCGCCACCCCTGGGAGTGGGCGGCGCCCATGAACGCGTATCCGACCATGCCGACGCCCAGTGTCGGCGGCGCACCGGCCTGTGACTCCGGTGCTCGTGTGCGGGCCATAGGGGACACTCCTCGTCTGTATCGGTCAGCGGTGGTACAGCAGTCCCGGCGGGTACGTCCCACCCGCCTGTGCGGGTCAGTTGAAGCCGGTGGGCAGGTACTGGTCAATGTTGGTCTTGTCGACGACGGCCGAGAAGACCGCGACCTGCGTGGGGATCTCCGCCTCGGAGATGCCGCTGATGCCCTTCGCCTGGCCGAGCGCCCTCGCCAGGTCGATGGCGGAGGCCGCCATGCTCGGCGGGTAGAGGACCGTCGCCTTCAGGACGCCGTCGTCCGCCTTGATGTGGTCCATGGCCGACTTGGCGCCGGCGCCGCCCACCATCAAGAAGCCGTCACGGCCCGCCTGGTCGATGGCCCGCAGGGCGCCCACGCCCTGGTCGTCGTCGTGGTTCCACACCGCGTCGAACTGCTTCTGCGCCTGCAGCAGCTGGGCCATCTTGGCCTGCCCGGACTCGACGGTGAAGTCGGCCGCCTGGCGGGCCACCTTCCTGATGTTGGGGTACGTCTTCAGCGCGTCGTCGAACCCCTGGGTGCGCTGCCTGGTCAGTTCCAGGTTGTCGATGCCGGCCAGCTCGATGACCTTGGCGTCCGGCTTGCCCTTCAGCTTCTCGCCGATGTAGTGGCCGGCGTTGAGGCCCATGCCGTAGTTGTCGCCGCCGATCCAGCACCGGTACGCCTGCGGGGTGTCGAAGACGCGGTCCAGGTTGATCACCGGGATGCCGGCGCGCATCGCCTTCAGACCCGCCTGGGTGAGCGCCTTGCCGTCGCCCGGCAGGACCACGAGGACGTCGACCTTCTTGTTGATCAGTGTGTCGATCTGGCCGATCTGCACGGCCGTGTCGTTGGAGCCCTCCGTCGGCACGAAGGTGACGTCGGAGTAGGACTGCGCGCGCTGCTTGGCCTGCACGTTGATGGCGTTGAGCCAGCCGTGGTCGGCCTGCGGCCCGGCGAATCCGATGGTGACGTGCTTGCCGGGCTTGTCGTCGGCGGCGGGCTGCTTCGCCGTCGTCGACGCCTTCGCCTCGGGCTCGTTGCTGGTGCATGCGGTGAGGAGGGCACCCGCGCCGATCGCTGCGGTGCCGAACAGCAGTCCTCTGCGGCTCGTCTCAGACATGAGGGTAATGGCCTTTCGGATAGGGGAACGGCGGGTGTGGGGGTCGGCGGGTGTACTGCGGTGCGGTGGTGTCGCGGTAGGGCGGGAGATGCGGATACGGGGGCGTGCGGCAGGCAGCGGTGCGCTACGGGTGCGTGCCGTACGCGGAGGTGCGCTGCGGGGCCCGCGGTGCCGGGGACGGGCCGTCATGCCTCGCCTGGGCGCGCGCTCCTGCGCTGGACCAGTACGGCGGCGACGATGATCACACCCTTGGCGATCTGCTGCACGTCCGTCTGGAGGTTGTTCAGGGCGAAGATGTTGGTGATGGTGGTGAACACCAGCACCCCGAGGACGGAGCCGACGATGGTGCCGCGTCCCCCGCTGAGCAGGGTGCCGCCGATGATGGCCGCGGCGATCGAGTCGAGTTCGTACAGGTTGCCGTTGGTGTTCTGGCCCGATCCGGAGAGCACGACCAGCAGGAAGGCCGCGATGCCGCAGCACAGCCCGGACAGCAGGTAGAGGTAGAGCCGCTGCCTGCGCACGTCGAGGCCGGCGAGCCGCGCCGCCTCGGGGTTCCCGCCGACCGCGACGCTGCGCCGCCCGAAGGTGGTCCGGTTCAGGACCAGCCACCCCACGACGGTGACGCCCGCGAAGACCAGCACGAGCGGCGGGACGCCGAGCACGTAGGAGTCCCGGGAGCCGAGGTCCAGTACGGACTGGACGTTCACCACCTGGGTCTTGCCGTCGGTCAGCTGGAGGGCGAGGCCGCGTGCGGAGGCGAGCATCGCCAGGGTGGCGATGAACGGCACCATCCGGCCGTACGCGATGAGCACACCGTTGACGAGGCCGCAGCCGAGTCCCACCAGCAGGGCGGTGAAGGCGATCCCGGCGAAGCCGTAGCTCTGGGTGGCGACGGTGGTCGCCCAGACCGACGAGAGCGCGACGATCGCGCCGACGGACAGGTCGATGCCCCCGCTGGTGATGACGAAGGTGGCACCGACGGTCACCACTCCGATCACCGATGCCTGCGTGAGGACGAGTTGGAGGTTGCTGACGGCGAGGAACTCGTCCGGCTTGGTGATGCCGCCGACCACGACGAGCGCGGCGAGCACACCGAGCAGGGACAGGCTGCGCGCGTCGAAGCGCAGGCCGAGCGCCCGCGGACCGCCCCCCGCGCCGCCACCCCTGCCGGGCGGCCGTGGTGCGGTGGCCACCCGCGCGGGCGGCGGATCGGTGGCGGGTACGGCGTCGGCCCCGCCCTGCTGTGCCTCGGAGGCAGGCTGTGTCATGGCGTCGGGCTCCCTTCCATCACAAGGTCGAGTACGCGGTGCTCGTCCAGCTCTCCGGCCGGCGCCCGGTGCACGACGCGGCCCTCGCGCAGCACCAGCACCCGGTCCGCGAGACCCAGCACTTCCGGCACCTCGCTGGAGACGAGCAGAACGGCGAGGCCCTCGTCGGCCAGCCGGCGGATCACGGCGTAGAGCTCGGCACGCGCGCCGACGTCCACGCCACGGGTCGGTTCGTCGAGCAGCAGGACGCGGCAGCCGCGCAGCAGCCAGCGGGCGAGGACCGCCTTTTGCTGGTTGCCCCCGGAAAGGGTGCGCACCGCCGCGTCGGGATTGTCGGGGCGCAGGGACAGTTCCCTGGTGGCGGTGTGTGCCGCGGCGCGTTCGGCGGACCGGTCGAGCCAGCCGCCCCGCGAGAAGCGGGACAGCGTCGACACCGTCACGTTGCCGGTGACGGATTCGAGCATCAGCAGGCCCTGTGCCTTGCGCTCCTCGGGCGCGAGGCCGAGCCCGGCGCGCACGGCGGAGCGCACACTCCCGGGGCGCAGCGGCTTCCCGTCCACGAGGACGCGGCCCGTGGTGGGTCTGCGCGCCCCGTAGACCGTCTCCAGGATCTCCGAGCGTCCCGAGCCGACCAGACCGGCCAGCCCCACGATCTCCCCGGTCCGCAGTTCGAGATCCAGCGGTGCGAACTCGCCCTGCCTGCTGAGGCCTTCGACCCGCAGCAGCGGCTCGGCGTGGACCGGCCGGGCGGCCGTCGGCCGGTCGGGGAAGGTGTTCTCCACGGCGCGGCCGGTCATCAGGGTGACGACCTCGGCGGTGGGCGTCCGCTTGGCGGGCAGGCCCACGGCGACGGTCCTGCCGTCCTTGAGGACGGTGACACGGTCGCCGATGCGCCGGATCTCCTCCAGGCGGTGGGAGATGTACACGACGGCGACGCCGTCCGCCACGAGGGTCGCCACGACCCGGAAGAGGTTGTCGACCTCGTCGGGGTCGAGCGCGGCGGACGGCTCGTCCATGACGATCAGCCGGACGTCGTGGGAGAGCGCGCGGGCCATGGAGACGATCTGACGCTGCGCCGCCGACAGGTCGCCCACCGGCCGGCCCGGCGGGATCTCCGGATGGCCGAGCCGCTTCAGCAGGGCGGTGGCCCGGCGCCGGGCCTCGCGTCCCCTGACCACGAAGCCGGCGGTGGTGGGTTCATGGCCGAGGAAGACGTTCTCGGCCACCGACAGGCCCTCGACCAGGTCGAGTTCCTGGTAGATGGTCGCGATGCCGAGGCGCATGGCCGCGGTCGGCGACTTGAGGGTGACCTGCTCGCCCTGCCAGGTGATCACACCGTCGTCCGGCTGGTGGGCCCCGGCCAGGACCTTGATCAGGGTGGATTTCCCGGCGCCGTTCTGGCCGAGGAGGCAGTGGACCTCGCCCGGGAGGACGGAGAGTTCCACACCGTCCAGGGCGCGGACACCGGGGAAGGTCTTGGTGATACCGGACATCGTGAGCAGAGCTGGGTCGGGTGGCGCTGGCGCCATGGCATGTCCCCTCGGCAGATGCGGTCGGGTCGGAGCCGCGGGACGGCCGCGGTGCGGCCGGCGGTGTCGATACGGGTGTGACGGGGTGTGCGTCCTGCGGGTCGTGCCCGGTGAGCCGGTGTCGCGTGTGCCGCGCGCGTGCGGTGAAGCGTCGTGTGCGCAAGGCCCGAAGCGGCGGTGCGGCGGTGCGGTCGAGACCGTGAGGACCCTGCCCGTACGCACGGTGCCCGCACAGGCGGACCGGTACGGACAGGGCTGGTACGGAATGCGCTCGTTCAGTACGTGACCGGGCAGTCGGGAGCGGCGGCTCGGTGGTGCGGCAGTGGTGCGGCGAGCGGCGCCGGATGACGCCGGTCGTACGGTGGTGCCGGTGGTGCGCGTGCTGCCGTGGCGCGGGCGATGCCGGTGGTACGTGGTGCGGGGTCGCGCCCGTCGTACGTGGTGCCGGTCGTGCCGGTGGAGATCACACGGTGCGGTGGGACTCGGGTGGCGTCGTACGCGGTGTCGCGCCGGTGCCGCGGGACACGGCGTCCGGCCCGTGCTCCGGTCCGTCGGTGTGTCCGGGCCGCCGGGAGGGCGGCCGCGGGCTCACGCCGGCGAGAACAGGTGGTCGCTGATCAGCCGGGCCGCGCCGGTGACTCCGGCGTTCTGGCCCAACTCGCCCAGGACGATGGGGAGATTTCCGGTGGCCAGCGGCAGGGACTGCCGGTAGACCTGAGTACGGATCGAGGCGAGCAGGGTGTGCCCGAGGCCGGTCACACCGCCGCCGATCACCACGAGGCCCGGGTTGAAGAAACTGACGAGCCCGGCGATGACCTGGCCGACGCGGTTGCCGCCCTCGCGGATCAGGTCGAGCGCGGTCGGGTCACCGGCAGCCGCGGCGGCGGCCACGTCGACGGCGCTCAGCGCGCCCCCGGCGGCCAGCCGGGCGGCCAGTTCGGGGGAGGCGCCGGTGCGGGCCGCCTCCTCGGCGTCGCGGGCGAGCGCCGCCCCGCTGAAGTGCGCCTCCAGGCAGCCCTTGTTGCCGCACGCGCAGGCCCGGCCCTCGGGCTCCACCTGGATGTGGCCGATGTCGCCCGCGCTGCCCGTCGTCCCGCGGTAGACCTCACCGCCGACGACGATCCCGCAGCCGATGCCCGTACCGATCTTGACGCAGAGGAAGTCGTCCACGGAGCGGGCGACACCCGCGTGCTGCTCCCCCATAGCCATCAGGTTCACGTCGTTGTCGACCATGACCGGGCAGCCGAGTTCCTGGCTGAGGGCCTCGCGGACGGGGAACCCGTCCCAGCCCGGCATGATCGGCGGCGCGACCGGCACGCCCTCGGGGAAGCGGACCGGGCCCGGCACGCCGATACCCGCACCGTCGAACCCGTCCGCGAGGCCGGATTCCCTGAGCTTGGCCGCCATCGCGAGCACCTGCTCGAAGACGGCGACCGGGCCCTCCCGGACGTCCATCGGATGGTTGAGGTGGCCGAGTACCTCCAGTTCGGCGTTGGTGACGGCGACGTCGACGGACGTGGCGCCGATGTCGACCCCGAGGAAGCGGAGGCCCGGCGTGAGCCGGATGTTGTGCGACCGCCGGCCGCCGCGGGAGGCGGCGAGGCCGTCGGCGACGACAAGGCCGGTCTCCAGCAGCCGGTCGACCTCGACCGCCAGCTTGGAACGGGACAGGTCGACCTGATCGCCCAGTTGTGCGCGTGAGTTGGGCCCACCGTCCCGCAACAGCCTGAGCAGTCGCGCCTGATGGGCGTTCGCGGGTCGTGCCGTCATCCGTCTCACGCGCCCCTCCCCGCCATGTCGGCCGTATGACCCGTCGCTTCGGGTGCTTTCGAGTGGAACGTAGCAGCGGTTGCCCGCAGGGGGAAGAAGTTGCGCGTAAATCAGTAGCAACTTTCTCCACAGTGAAGACAAAGCGAGGGGCGGCCGGGACGCGCCCGGCGGCGCGGAACGCCCGTTCCCGGGCAGCGCACGGGAGTTCGGCGCACCACGAGGGTCAGCTCACGCGGCCGTTCGGCACACGCGGCCGTTCGGCACGGGCGGGCGTTCGGCACGGGCGGCCGTTCGGCACGGGCGGGCGGTCAGCACGGGCGGGCGGTCAGCACGGGCGGGCGGGCGGTCAGCCAGCGCGGGCGTGCCGCATACCCGGGCGCTCCGCGCACGCGGAAGTCCGGGCACCCGGACGGCCGGCACACGTGGCCGCGCCACACACCCCGGGCGCTCCGCGCACGCGGAAGTCCGCGCACCCGGACGGACGGCCCCGAAACAGCCGGCGGCGGCTGCCAGACCCGTGGTGCCGCCCGGCGCCGGCACGATCCGGTCCGGCGGGGCGGACCGACCGGCGGACGGGGTCAGTCGTGGTCGCGGTGGTGGTACGTCGACCGGGTGTGCTCGGTGTGGGCGCGCATCACGGCCGCGGCGGCACTCTCGTCGCCGGACGCGATCGCGTCGATCAGCTCGCGGTGCTCGATCCACGACTGCTTGCCGCGCTGCCGGGCGACCGGCGTGTAGTACCAGCGGACCCTGCGGTCCACCTGCCCGGCCAGTTCGGCGAGGACGACGTTGCTCGCCATCGCCATCACCCGCGCGTGGAAGGCCGCGTTGGTCGTGACGGCCAGCTCGACGTCGTCGTCCTTCACCGCCCGCTCCCCCTGCGCGCACAGCCTCTCCAGGTCCGCGATCCCGGCCGGGTCGGAGTCGGCCGCCGCGAGCCGGGCCGCCTCGGCCTCCAGCAGCGTGCGGACGGAGAGGAGCTGATCGGCCTCGTCCTCGGTCGGCTCGTGGACGAACGCGCCCTGCGCGGGGCGCAGATCGACCCATCCCTCGGTGTTCAGCCGCTGGAGCGCCTCGCGTACGGGCTGCCGCGACACGCCGAGGTGGCCGGCGAGCTCGCTCTCCACGAGGTGCTGACCCGGGGTCAGGGCACGGGTGGTGATGAGTTCGAGCAGTGCCTCGTACACCCGCTCGCGCAGCGGCCCCGGCCGCTCCAGCTTCGGTACCGTGCCGTGCGGCAGTCCTGCGGACAACATGGGATCTCCCTCTCCGGCCGACCGTGACAGATTGGCTATCGTCTACAGTCTACTGACTGGCCGGAGCGTCACGGGCAGCGGATCACCTGGCCCGCGTACGACAGGTTGCCGCCGAAGCCGAACAGCAGGGCCGGCGCACCCGAGGCCACCTCGCCCTTGGCGACGAGTTTGGACAGCGCCATCGGGATCGAGGCGGCGGAGGTGTTGCCGGATTCGACGACGTCCCGCGCGATGACCGCGTTGACCGCGCCGATCTTCCGGGCGACCGGCTCGATGATCCGCAGGTTCGCCTGGTGCAGGACGACCGCGCCCAGTTCCTCCGGCGCGACACCGGCGCGCTCGCACACCCGGCGGGCAATGGGCGGCAGTTCGGTGACGGCCCACCGGTAGACGGACTGGCCGTCCTGGGCGAACCGGGACGGCACGCCCTCGATCCGTACGGCGGTGCTCATCTCGGGGACGGACCCCCACAGGACCGGGCCGATGCCGGGGCTCTCGCCGGGAGCGACGGCCTCCACCACGGCCGCGCCCGCGCCGTCGCCCATCAGGACGCAGGTGGAGCGGTCCGTCCAGTCGGCGATGGCCGTCATCTCGTCGGCGCCGATCACCAGGGCGCGGGACGCCGCCCCCGCCCGGACGGTGTGGTCGGCCATGGCGAGCGCGTGGGTGAAGCCCGCACACACGACGTTGATGTCGAGGACGGCCGGCGACGCCATGGAGAGCCGGGCCGCCACTCGGGCCGCCATGTTCGGCGACCTGTCGACAGCGGTGGACGTGGCGACGAGGACCAGGTCGATGTCCGCCGGGACGAGGCCGGCCGCCGCCAGCGCCTTGGCGCCGGCGTGTGCGGCCAGCTCGTCCACGGGTTCGTCGGGCCCCGCGATGGCCCGGGTCTTGATGCCGACACGACTGGTGATCCACTCGTCGCTGGTGTCGACCATGCCCGCCAGGTCGTCGTTGGTGAGCATCTTGGCGGGCTGATAGTGCCCGAGCGCGGCGATACGCGTGCCTGTCACGCGGGACCCCCTTAGCTGTCGAGGCTGGATCTTCCAGTCTCGTCAGCGACTCACCAGTACGAAGACAGGTGAATCGACAGGATTCCTCCTCGCCGCTTGGAGAGACCGCATCATCCTTGGCACAACCGGGATCAACCCGTGAACAGCTGTTTGGCTTTGAGTACGAGTTCGTACAATCCGTACGCGAGGGGCGCGCCCACCCACACGTAGGCGAGAGCGATCAGTCCGCCGCGCCTCGGCCCGGCCTCAGACTCCGGGTTCCGCGGTGACGTGGTCATCGGACTCCCCCTTGTGTGTCGCGATGTGGTGGCGCGGATGCACCGGCCGGACGAACTCGTTGGCGACGAGGCCGACGACGAGCAGGCAGATCATGATGACGAAGGAGAGGCCGTACAGCTGCGGCCCGGACTTGCCGGTGTCCGCCTGAGCGTCCGCGACCCGGTTCACGATGAGCGGCCCGAGGACGCCCGCGACGGACCAGGCGGTCAGCAGACGGCCGTGGATGGCACCGACCTGGTAGGTGCCGAAGAGGTCCTTGAGGTAGGCGGGGAGCGTCGCGAACCCGCCGCCGTAGAACGACAGGATCACCATCGCGCACACGACGAACAGCGGTTTGGCCGAGTCCCCGGCCAGGAAGATCACCAGGTACATGGCGATGCCGACCACCAGGTACATCCGGTAGATGTTCTTCCTGCCGATCACGTCGGACAGCGACGACCAGCCGATCCGGCCGGCCATGTTGGCGGCCGACAGGAGCGCCACGAATCCGGCGGCCGCGGACGCGGACACGGCGGCCGAGGTGTTCGCGAAGAAGTCGGTGATCATCGGCGCGGCCCGCTCCAGGATGCCGATGCCGGCCGTGACGTTCATGCACAGCACGATCCACAGACACCAGAACTGCGGCGTCCTCAGGGCCGACTTGGCCGACACCTGGACGGACCCGATGAGCACGACCGTGCCGGGCTCCGCGCCCGCGACGGTCGGCGCGCCGGGCTTCGGGCGCGGGACCCGGATGAGGAACACGCCGAGCGACATGAACAGCGCGTAGACCAGGCCGTGCACGAGGAAGGCCGCGGCGATGCCGCCGCTGTCGCTGCCGAAGTGGTCCAGCATCGCCTGGGACCAGGGGGACGCGATGAGGGCGCCGCCGCCGAAGCCCATGATGGCGATGCCCGTGGCGGTCCCGGGCCGGTCGGGGAACCACTTGATGAGCGTCGAGACCGGCGAGATGTAGCCGATGCCGAGGCCGATGCCGCCGACGAATCCGTAGCCGAAGACGATCAGCCAGTACTGCCGGGTCTCCGCGCCGAGGGCGGACAGCAGGAACCCGGAGGAGAAGAAGATCAGGGCGACGGTCATCGCCCAGCGCGGGCCCTTGCGCTCCACGAGCGTTCCGCCGAAGGCGGCGGAGAGGCCGAGCATCACGATGCCGAGTTGGAACGGGAGCGCGCTCTGCGTTCCCGAGAGGTTGAGCGCGGATTCGAGTGGCGGCTTGAACACGCTCCAGGCATAGGCCTGGCCGATGGAGAGGTGCACGGCCAGTGCCGCGGGCGGCACCAGCCATCGGCTCCAGCCCGCCGGCGCGATGGGGGGTTTCATGGCAGCGAACTCTAAGAAGCGGAACGGGAATTGGGAAGATCTTTTCCACGGCGTGTTCATGACGTTCCGGGGACGGTGCCGCCACGCCCCGGTCACGGCGGCCCCGCGGGCACGCGCGGCGCGCGGCCGGCCCGGCGGACCCTTCCGCGGTCAACAGCGCGCAAACAACGGGCGCGGGGACGGATCGGGTCTTCCCGGAGGCTTGTCGAGGTCAAGTCCATACTGTAGACAATATATCGTCGACGCTTTGTCGACGTGGACTCGGAGTGACGCTTCCCTCGGTCTCCCTCACCGAATGGAGAGCCCCACGTGAAAGTCGCCATTGTGGGCGCCGGAGCCATCGGCGCCTACGTCGGAGCCGCGCTCGACAGAGCCGGTGCCGACGTCCATCTGATCGCCCGTGGACCGCACCTCGCGGCCATGAGGCAGCACGGAGTGCGCGTGCTCAGCCCGCGCGGTGACTTCACCGCGCACGTCCACGCCACCGACACGCCCGCGGACGTGGGCCCCGTCGACCATGTGTTCCTCGGGCTGAAGGCGAACTCCTACGCGGCGTGCGGGCCGCTGGTCACGCCGTTGCTCAAGGACTCGACGGCGGTGGTCGCCGCCCAGAACGGCATCCCCTGGTGGTACTTCCACGGGCACGGCGGTCCGCACGACGGCCTGCGGATCGAGAGTGTCGACCCCCGGGGCGCGGTCAGCGCCGTCCTCCCACCGGAGCGCGCCGTCGGGTGCGTCGTCTACGCCGCGACGGAACTCGCGGCGCCCGGCGTCGTGCGGCACCTGGAGGGAACGAGGTTCTCGATCGGCGAACCGGACCGGACGACGTCACGGCGCTGCCTCGACTTCAGCGACGCCATGCGGGCGGGCGGGCTCAAGTGCCCGGTCGAGCGCGAGTTGCGTGACGATATCTGGATCAAGCTCCTCGGCAACATCTCCTTCAACCCGATCAGCGCCCTGACCCGCGCGACCATGCGGGAGATGTGCCGGCACAGCTCCACGCGCGGGGTCATCGAACTGATGATGACCGAGACGCTGGCGGTCGCGGAGTCGCTGGGCTGCCGCCCCGACATCTCCGTCGAACGCCGGCTCGCGGGGGCGGAACGCGTCGGCGACCACCGCACCTCCACCCTGCAGGACCTGGAGAAGGGAAAGCCGCTCGAACTCGACGTGCTGCTCGCCGCCGTGGTGGAACTCGCCGGGGTGAGAGGGGTCGCGGTGCCGACGCTGCGTACGGTCGCCGCCATCTCCGATCTGCTCGCCCGCGGTACGGCGCTCCCCACCGCCGCCTGATCCGAGGATCCACCCCGATCGATGGCCGACGGCCGCCACCGCGTACGAGAGAAAGCCGTCACGAATCCGGTCCACAGGGTTCCGCCGGGAGACCACCCGGCGAATACTGTATGCAATGGGGCGGACCGTCGGCCATCGTTCCAGAAACCCGCGACGACGGGCGCGCCCTCCCCGGCCGGCGACACGGGGGCGAGGGGCCCGCGCGGACGGGGAAGCGGACGGAGAAGGCGGCCGACTGCGCCTACTGTGGGGTGAGGTGCGACCTCACGCCGTGCGTACGGGGCGACGCGAGGGCGGGACCCCGCGTTCGCGGGCCGCGCTCCCGCAGCCGAGCGGGTCCCCCACCGGGGCCGGCGCGGTTGTCCCCGGGTACGGCGGCGCTGACAGAACTCTGGCGGCGCGGGACGGATACGAGTAGGACTGATCACATGGGACGGGTCACCGAACGGCGGCGGACGATACGCATCCGGGACGGCGCGGTCAGCGCGCGCCCCGACACCCTGGTGGCGGAGGAGCCGCTGGAAATCCGGCTGAACGGCAAGGCGCTCGCCATCACCATGCGCACGCCCGGCGACGACTTCGCGCTGGCCGCGGGCTTCCTGGTGAGCGAGGGCGTGCTGGCCTCGGCGGCGGACGTGCAGTCCATCGTCTACTGCGCGGGCGCCAAGGACGACGGACAGAACACGTACAACGTCGTCGACGTGCGGCTCGCCCCCGGGGTCCCGGTCCCGGACATCACGCTGGAGCGGAACGTCTACACGACGTCGTCCTGCGGACTGTGCGGCAAGGCCAGTCTGGACGCCGTCCGCACGACCGCTCGCTTCAAGATCGCCGATACTCCCCCGGTCCTCGTCGAGCCGGAACTGCTCACCGTCCTCCCCGACCGGTTGCGCGCGGCACAGCAGGTCTTCGACAAGACCGGTGGTCTGCACGCGGCGGCGCTCTTCTCGGAGTCCGGCGAACTGCTGGACGTACGGGAGGACGTCGGCCGGCACAACGCCGTGGACAAGCTCGTCGGGCGGGCCCTGCGCCAGGATCTGCTGCCGCTGTCGCGGGCGATCCTGCTGGTGTCGGGGCGCGCGTCGTTCGAACTGGCGCAGAAGGCCGTCATGGCGGGCATCCCGGTGCTCGCGGCGGTCTCGGCGCCGTCGTCGCTCGCCGTGGACCTGGCCGCGGAGGCGGGCCTGACGCTGGTGGGATTCCTGCGCGGCGCCTCCATGAACGTGTACGCGGGCGACGAACGGATCGCCCTGCACACCGGGGTGTGACGCGCCTCGCGTCACGGGATGAGGCCCGGCCGGCGGGGAGCGCCCCCTGCGCCGGCCGGGCCGGTCCGTGCCTCTTCAGGCCGTCCCCTTCAGGCCGCAGCCCCGGCCCGCGGCCCGCCGCTGATGCCACACCGCCGGCCGGTACGTGCACACCGGCGGGACGTACGCCCGCGCCTCGACGCGAGCGCGTCCACACCCGGAGAGCCCGGCGTGAACCACGACGAACCGGACCCACGGACCTCCCGTCCGTGCGCCCGGTCGTCCCGACGGAGGCGGTCGTCCCGGCGGAAGGGCTTGTCCCGGCGGAGGGGCTCGTCCCGGCGGGGCCGCCTTCGCTCAGCCCGCCTCGACGGCGTCCTTGATGCGGTGCGCGAAGGCGTCGGCGTCCTTACGGGCGGCGCTCAGCGCGATTCCGGCGAGGAGCTTGCCGACGCCGTGGCCCTCCAGGCTGTTGTGGAGGCGCAGGTGCGTCGTGCCGTCCGCGGCGGCTTCCAGGTCGTAACCGCCCTCCGGGGCCGTCACGAGGTTCTTGGAGGTCTCCGTCCACCGGATCCGGCGCGGCGGGTCGAACTCGCTGATACGGAAGACGCGGCGGGTGGTCATCCCCGCGTCCTTGACCGTGCTCGCATAGACCGTGCCCACCTCGGTGGGCCCCGGCGTGGTCCGCTGCATCTCGACGACGCGCGGACTGAACTTGGGATCGTTCTCCCCGTCCGCGAGGAAGGCGAAGACCTCCTCGACGGGGCGGTCGATGTCAACGGTGGCCTCGAACTGACCGGCCATGTTTCCTCCCGTGCTCGCTCTCCCCCCAGGCTGGCACACCGGTACATCATCCCAAAGGACCCGCCGGCACGCAGCGCGGAACGGCCCCGGGCGGAGCGCGACGCACCGGGGTCACCCACCGTCCGCTTCCCGCGTACGTCGGCCGCCTCAGCCCCCCGCCCGTGACGTCTCCGGCTCGGTCGCGGCCCGCGCGGACCCGCCGACCACCAGGGTGTGCTGCTCCGGCTCCCGTGCTTCGGCGTCCCGCGAGCGGCGCTTCGCGATCACGGCGCACACCATGAGCTGCATCTGGTGGAAGAGCATCAGCGGCAGCACGGCGAGGCTCGCCTGCGGCCCGAAGAGCACGCTCGCCATCGGCAGCCCCGAGGTCAGGCTCTTCTTCGACCCGGCGAACTGGATCGCGATCCGGTCGTCCCTGCCGAAGCCGAGGCGCCGGGCGCCCTGCCAGGTGAAGGCGAGCATCACGGCGAGGATGACCGCCTCGACGGCCAGCAGCTCCAGCAGGCGTACGACCGTCACCTGGTGCCAGATGCCGGCGACCATGCCCTCGCTGAACGCGGTGTAGACGACCAGCAGGATGGAGCCCCGGTCGACGAACTTCAGCACCTTCTTGTGCCGGCCCATGAACCCGGAGATCCAGCGCCGCACCAACTGGCCCGCGACGAAGGGGGCGAGGAGCTGGAGCAGGATCTGGATCAGCGAGTCCGTGGAGAAGCCGACCGAGCCGCCGCCGAGCAGTCCGGCCGCGAGCAGGGGCGTGATGACGATGCCGGCGAGGCTGGAGAAGGACCCGGCGACGATCGCGGCGGGGACGTTGCCCCGGGCGATGGAGGTGAAGGCGATGGAGGACTGGATGGTCGACGGCACGAGGCACAGGAACAGCAGGCCGTTGTAGAGCTGCGGCGTCAAAAGGAACGGCACGAGGAATCTGGCCGCCAGGCCGAGCAGCGGGAACGCGACGAAGGTGCAGCCGAGCACGGTGAGGTGGAGTCGCCAGTTCTTGAAGCCGTCGAGCGCCTCGCGGGTCGACAGCCGCGCCCCGTACAGGAAGAACAGGAGCGCCACCGCCCCCGTGGAGACCCCGCTCGCGACGTGGGCGGCGCCGCCGGAGGCCGGGAGGAGCGCCGCCACGGCCACCGTCCCGATGAGCGCCAGGATGTACGGGTCGATCGGCAGCCAGGACGGCATCTTCAGCGTGCTGCGGTTCATGTGCTCCACTCTCGGTACAGGGCGCGCCTCCCCATGATCCGCTCCAGGGCCATGATCGGGAATCCGGTGCACCGCTCTGACTGCCATCACGAGACGTGATGGCCGGGCGGGAGGCCGTCTAACCTGGTCCTTGTGTACGACCCCGTTCAGCTGCGCACGTTCCTGACCGTCGCCCAGACGCTGAGTTTCACCCAGGCGGCCCGGCGTCTGGGCCTGCGCCAGTCCACCGTGAGCCAGCACGTGCGGCGTCTGGAGGACGCGACGGGCCGGCAGCTGTTCACCCGTGACACGCACAGCGTCGAGCTGACGGAGGACGGCGAGGCGATGCTCGGCTTCGCCGGCACGATCCTCGCGGCGCACGAGCGGGCGTCGGCGTACTTCACCGGGGCCCGGCTGCGCGGCCGCCTCCGGGTCGGCGTCTCGGAGGACTTCGTCCTGACGCGGCTGCCGGAGATCCTGGAGGCCTTCCGCGCCGACAACCCGGAGGTCGACCTGGAGCTGACCGTCGAGCTGTCCGGGATCCTGCACGAGCGGCTGGCCGGCGGCCGGCTCGATCTGGTGCTGGCCAAGCGGCGGACCGGCGACACGCACGGCGACCTGGTCTGGCGTTCGGCACTGGCCTGGATCGGCGCGCCCCGGGTACGCGTCGACCCGGACCGTCCGGTGCCGCTGATCCTCTTTCCCGCGCCCGGCATCACCCGGGCGCGGGCGCTCCAGGCCCTGGAGCGGGAGGGCCGCCCCTGGCGCGCCGCGTGTACGAGTTCGAGCCTGAGCGCTCTGATCGCCGCGGCGCGCGCCGGGCTCGGCGTGATGGCGCACACGCGCGGGCTGATCCCGCCGGGGCTGGTCCCGGTGTCCGCCCGGGCCGCTCTGCCGGATCTGGGTGACGTCGACTTCGTCCTGCTGCGGCCGCGGGACGCCCGCCCGTCCCCCGCGCGGGACGCGGCGGACGCGCTGGCCAAGGCGATCCTGACGGGCGGCGACCGGCTGCACCGCGCGGCGGACGGCATCTGAGTCCCGGATCCCGGCGGCGGTACGCGCCCGAGCGGCGCCCGGTGCTGACCTGTGTGCGCTCACCCGCGGTGTACGCGTGGCGATGTCCCGCGCTCACGCGTCGGGCCGCGCGGGACGAAGGCCCGGCTCAGCCGCCGGGGCGGCGGCGCCCGCCGTCCTCGTAGACCAGTTGCTTGATTCGGCGCAGCACCGGTGAGACCTCGACGCGCTGGACGCCGTCGAGCCGGCCGACGGCCCCGTTCAGATAGCGGTAGAGCTCCGCGGCGCCCCGGCAGATGGCGACGGCCGTCAGGTTGCTCTCGCCCGTCGTGGCGAACACGGCGGCGACCTCCGGCTGCCTGGCCAGGGCCCGTCCGACCGTGTCGAGGGAGCGGGGTTCGGCGGTCACCCACAGGATGGCGTGGGTGGTGTAGCCGATGGCGTCGGTGGAGAACTCCGTGTCGATGTAGACGCCGCCGGAGCGCAGCAGGTGGTCGAGCCTGCGGCGGACCGCGGACTCGGAGAGCCCGCAGACCCTGGCGAGTTCGGCGTGCGGCGCGCGGCCGTCCCGCTCCAGCGTCCGCAGGAGCGCCTCGCCCGCCGCGTCGAGCGAGTCCCGGGTGAGCGGCTGCGCCGGCTCCCCCGCGGCCGCCCACTCGGGGGTCAGCTCCGCGACCAGCTCCGCGTCCGGCGCGGTGTCCTTGCCGAACCAGCTGTTGGGGCCGCGGAAAAACCGGTGCAGCAGCTGGTGCGCGCGGATGTCCGTGATGCTCGGCGTGCGCGGCAGCTTGCCGAGGATCAGTTCCTCGTGTTCCCCCGCACTGGAGAACGACGTCGTGCAGACGATCTCGGTACCCGCCGAGGTGAGCCCGATCCAGCTGGTGTCGGGGCGCCGCGCCAGGGCACGGGCGACGGCTTCGGCCGCGTCGGGCTTGACCCGGAGGCAGAGCATCCAGCTGTCCTGGCCGAGGAGTTCCGCGTCGCGCACGCCCACGATCCGCAGCTCCATGGCGGAGCTGAGGCGCCGGAAGCGGCGGGCGATCGTCTGGTCGGAGACGCCGAGGACGGCGGCGATCCTGCTGAAGGAGGCGCGGCCGTCGATCTGCAGCGCGTGCAGCAGCCGGAAGTCCAGCGTGTCGAAGGTGTGGGTTTCCGCCACTGCTCAGCCCCTGGATGTCGAGTATCTGCGCGAGGACGCCACAAACCACCGGAAGCCGCCCCCCGGTACCGATCGTAGGGCCGACGGGACCTGCCGTTGACCGAGCGAGAGTACGGAGAGATCCATGGGTAAGTGGGGGCCGCTGGTCGCGGTCTGTCTCGGCACGTTCATGCTGCTGGTGGACGTGTCGATCGTCGTCGTGGCGCTGCCCGCGATGGCCGGCGGGCTGGGGGCGTCGCTGAGCGACCTCCAGTGGGTGATGGACATCTACGCCCTGGTGCTGGCGGCGCTGCTGCTGGCCGCGGGTGCGGCGGCCGACGTCGTGGGCGGCCGGCGCATATACGCGGCGGGCATGACACTGTTCGCGCTGGCGTCGCTGGGCTGCGGCCTGTCGACGAGCGCGCCGGAGCTGATCGCGCTGCGCGCGGTGCAGGGACTGGGCGCGGCGGCGATGTTCGCGACGACCCTGTCGCTGCTGGCCGCCGCGTACCAGGGCAAGGACAGGTCGATCGCGCTGGGCGTCTGGGGCGCCGTCAACGGCGCCGCGGCGGCGATCGGCCCGGTACTGGGCGGGATCCTGACGCAGGGGCTCGGCTGGCGGTGGATCTTCTTCATCAACCTGCCGGTGAGCGTCGTCGCGATCTGGCTGACCCTGCGCGTGGTGCGCGAGGTCGAGCGGGATCCGGCCCGGCGCGTCGACTGGGCCGGTACGGCGTGCTTCGCGCTGTTCGCGGCGGCGGTGACGTACGGGGCGGTGCGTGCGGGTGCTGACGGCTGGGTGTCGGCGGCGACGGGCATCACGGGCGCGGTCGCGCTGCTCGCGCTGGTGGCGTTCGTCCTGGTGGAGCGGCGGGTGGCGCAGCCGCTGATGGACCTGGCGCTGTTTCGCAGGGCGTCCTTCGTGACGGTGATGGGGACGGCGCTGGTCTTCAGCGCGTCGTCGTTCACGATCCTCGCGTACGTCTCGGTGTGGCTGCAGACGCTGCTCGGGATGAGCCCGATCACGGGCGGTCTCGCGCTGCTGCCGCTGGCGGCGTCCTCGTTCCTGGTGTCGGCGATCACCGGGCGGCTGCTGCACGGGGTGCCCGCGCGCTACCCGGTCGGGATCGGCACGGTGCTGGTGGGCGCGGGCGAGTTCGCGCAGGCGGTGCTGGGCGCGGACTCCTCGTGGCTGACTCTGACCGCCGGGCTCGTGGTGACGGGCATCGGCGTGGGCCTGGTCTCGCCGGCGCTGTCGGGGGCGGCGCTGGCGTCGGTCCCGCAGCGCGAGGCTGGCATGGCGGGCGGCGCGCTGAACACGTTCCGCCAGCTCGGCTACGCGCTGGGCATCGCGGTGTTCGGCACGGTGGTGACGTCCCGCATGACGTCGTCGCTGCACGGATCGACGGCGCACCCGGCGGACGTGGCGCGGGCGCTGGCCGGCGGCGGTGCGGCGGGGCTGCGCGGGATCGTGCCGCGGGAGGCGCTGCGCTCGGCGTTCGCGTCAGGGCTGAACACCGCGATGATGATCGCGGGGGCGCTCGCGGTGGTCGCGGGTATCGCGGTGATGATCTGGGTACGCAGTGACCGGGGCACCGCGACGCCCGCTCCCCGGGAGAGGGAGACGGCCGTCGTCCCGTCGTAACCGACGCGTACGGATTCGGTGGAGATTCCCTCGCGCGGTACTTACTCTTCAGTCAGATGTCTGTCCGGGCACTGCCGGAATGGGCGATTTTCGGCCGCGCACCTGCGGTGGTTTCGCCCGTTCCGGCCGCCCGGAGGGCCTCTTTTCCCGTTCCGGGGTGGGGTAGCGTCGCGGCGCTGTGCGGAGCGCGACAAGGAGCAAGTCATTGCGCGAGTTCACCGTTCCTCCCCTCGTGGCTGCCGCTTCGTCCGGCGGCCTCGCCGACACCATATTTGATCATGCCCGCGACAACCCGGGCCACATCGCGCTCGGCCGCAAGGACGACGCCGGGACCTGGCACGACGTCACCTCCGCGGAGTTCCGCGACGAGGTGGCGGCCGTCGCCAAGGGCCTGCTCGCCGACGGCGTGCGCTTCGGCGACCGGGTGGGGATCATGTGCCGCACCCGCTTCGAATGGACCATCGTCGACTTCGCGCTGTGGACGATCGGTGCCCAGTCGGTGCCGATGTACCCGACGTCCTCGGCCGAGCAGGTGCTGTGGATGCTCTACGACTCGGAGGCGACCGCCTGCCTGGTCGAGCACGAGGACCACGCCATGACGATCGGATCGGTCATCGACCGGCTGCCCGAACTCAAACAGATGTGGCAACTGGACAAGGGCGCCATGGACCACCTGCGCACCGCGGGCGCCCACATCGGCGACGACGTGCTGGAGCGCCACCGCGGGGCGGTGACGCCGGATTCGTGCGCCTCCATCATCTACACCTCGGGCACCACCGGCCGCCCGAAGGGCTGCGTCCTCACCCACGGCAACTTCATGTACGAGACGGACACGATGGTGGAGCGCTACGAGGGCGTCTTCCACTCGAAGCCCGGCGACCAGGCGTCCACCCTCCTCTTCCTCCCGCTCAGCCATGTCTTCGGCCGCATGGTGGAGATCGCGGCGGTGCGCGGCGGAGTCAAACTCGGCCACCAGCCGGAACTGCGGGCGAGCGCCCTGCTGCCGGACCTCGCCGCGTTCCAGCCGTCGTTCATCCTGGCCGTGCCGTACATCTTCGAGAAGGTGTACGGCGCCGCGCGGCGCAAGGCCGAGCGCAGCGGGAAGGCGGGCCCGTTCGACAAGGCGGTGGACGTGGCCGTGCGCTACGCGGAGGCCATCGAGAACAAGGCGTTCGGCACGGGCCCCGGGCCTTCCCCGGCCCTGCGGATACAGCACCAGTTCTTCGACAAGGCCGTCTACGGCAAGGTACGCACCGCGATGGGCGGGCGGGTGCGGCACGCGATGTCGGGCGGCTCGGGGATGGACCGCAGGCTCGGACTGTTCTTCGAGGGCGCCGGCGTCACCGTCTACGAGGGCTACGGGCTCACCGAGTCCTGCGCCGCGGCCACCGCCAACCCGCCCGAACGCACCCGCTACGGCACAGTCGGCGTGCCCATCCCCGGCATGACCGTGCACATCGCCCACGACAGCGAGGTCTGGCTCAAGGGGCCGAACATCTTCACGGGCTACCTGGGCGACCAGAAGAACACCGACGCGACGCTGCATGACGGCTGGCTCGCCACCGGCGACCTCGGCTCCCTCGACGACGACGGCTACCTCACCATCACCGGCCGCAAGAAGGAGATCCTGGTCACCTCCGGCGGCAAGAGCGTCTCGCCCACCGCCCTGGAGGAACGGGTGCGCGCCCACCCGCTGGTGGGCCAGTGCATCGTGGTCGGCAACGACAGACCGTACGTCGCCGCCCTGGTGACCCTCGACCAGGAGTCCGTCGAGCACTGGCTGTCCGTACAGGGCAAGCCGCCTCTCGGGCCCATGGAGCTGGTACGCGACGCGGACCTGGAGACGGAGATCCGGCGGGCCGTGGTCGCCGCGAACACCGCCGTCTCGCAGGCGGAGTCGATCCGTACGTTCCGGATCCTGGCGCATCCCTTCAGCGAGGAGCACGGCATGCTCACTCCCTCGCTCAAACTGAAGCGGAAGGCGATCGAGGCCGCGTACACCGCGGAGGTCGACGCGCTCTACCGGTGAGGCGTCGGCCACACCACCGGCGGTGGGGAATTCCAACGGGGGTGGTGATCGTTCAGCACCGCGGGGCAGGCGGACCCTGCCCCCGTTCGCGTGCCGGGCACCCCGGCACCCGGACGACCCCGACGAAAAGGATCGACACCGCGTGAGCAGCAAGGTCCCCTCCCTCACACTCAACAACGGCATCGAGATGCCGCAGCTCGGCTTCGGCGTATGGCAGGTCCCGGACGACGAGGCCGCCGCCGCGGTCGGCACCGCCATCGAGGCGGGCTACCGCAGCATCGACACGGCCGCGATCTACGGCAACGAAGAGGGCACGGGCAAGGCCATCGCGGCCTCCGGGATCGCCCGTGACGAGCTGTTCGTCACCACGAAGCTGTGGAACTCCGAGCAGGGTCACGACACCACGTTGAAGGCGTTCGACGCCTCGCTGGAGCGACTCGGCCTCGACTACGTCGACCTCTACCTGATCCACTGGCCGGCACCCGCCCAGGGCCGCTACGTCGAGACGTACAAGGCGTTCGAGAAGATCCTCGCGGACGGCCGGGCCCGCGCCATCGGCGTGTCGAACTTCCTGCCCGAGCACCTGGAGGTGCTGGCGGCCGAGTCGTCCGTGGTCCCCGCCGTCAACCAGATCGAACTGCACCCGCAGTTCCAGCAGGCCGAGTCGCGGGCGGTGCACGCGAGCCGCGGCATCGTGACCGAGGCCTGGTCCCCGCTGGGCCAGGGCAAGGGCCTGCTGGAGGTCCCGACCGTGGCCGCGATCGCCCACAAGCACGGCAGGACCCCGGCCCAGGCCGTGCTGCGCTGGCACCTCCAGCTGGGCAACGTGGTCATCCCGAAGTCGGTCACGCCCTCGCGCATCCGCGAGAACATCGACGTCTTCGGCTTCGAGCTGGACGACGACGACCTGGCCGCCTTCGCCGCCCTGGACGAGGGCCGGCGCCTGGGCGGCCACCCCGCGAAGTCCGGCTGAGCCGGCGGCGCCGGCCGCGAGCGCCGGGCACTTCGACCGTACGGGCCTGTCCCGGAGCGCCCCGCGCTTTCGGACAGGCCCGGGGCGTTCCCGGCGCGTAGGGTGACGAACGTCCTGACCACGTACGAAGGGAGACCGCCATGGCGGCGGAAGCACTCGCGCCGGACGCCGTGCGGGACCGGCTGCGGGACCTGCCCGGCTGGTCCCTGACGGACGGCGGCATCACCCGTACCTACAAGCTCACCTCCCACTTCGCGGCCACCGCCATGGTCGTGCACATCGCGCAACTGCAGGAGGAGCTGGGCCACCACTCGCAACTCACCCTCGGCTACAACACCGTCTCGCTCACCGTGAATACGCACGACGCGGGCGGCGCGGTCACGGGCAAGGACATCGAACTGGCCCGCAGGGTCGAGGCGACGGCCGCAGGGCACGCCGCGGAGTGAGACCGCGTCACCACGCGCCGCGTGGCGGCCACCGCACCCGCCGCGCACCGCAGCACCGGAGGACCGCGGGACCCGGGGGGGGAACATGACCGCGCTCGTCCAGGACGCCGGTGTCGGGGGCCTGCTGCGCGACTGGCGTCGCAGGCGCCGGATCAGCCAGCTGGAACTGGCCATGCGCGCCCACTCCTCGGCGCGCCACATCAGCTTCGTCGAAACGGGCCGCGCCCGGCCGAGTGAGGAGATGGTGCTGCGGCTCGCCGAGCACCTGCAGGTACCGGTGCGCGAGCGCAACGCCCTGCTCCTCGCGGCGGGATACGCGCCCCGCTTCACCGAGACCGCACTGGACGACCCGGCCATGGCGGCGCTGCGCGACGGCCTGGAGCGGCTGCTTCGCGGGTACGAGCCGTACCCGGCGGTCGTCGTGGACGGCACGTACACGATGGTGGCGGCGAACAGCGGCGTCACGATGCTGGCGCAGGGGGTGGCGCGGCACCTGCTCGCGCCGCCGGTGAACACGATGCGCCTGGCGCTCCACCCCGAGGGCCTCGCGCCGCGCATCCGCAACCTGCCGCAGTGGCGCGGCCACCTGCTGGAACAGATGCGACGGCAGCTCGCGCTGACCCGGTCCGCCGCGCTGCGGGAGCTGTACGAGGAGGTCGACGCGTACCCCGTGCCGGCCGGCGGCCACGATCCGGCCGCGCCCGCCGCGGTTCCCGGTTTCGCGCTCCCGATGGTGATCGAGCACGCCGGCGCGGTGCTGTCCTTCGTGTCGTCCATCGCGACCTTCAACACCCCCATGGACATCACGGTGGCGGAGCTGGCGATCGAGACCTTCCTGCCGGCGGACCCGGCCACCGTCGCGTTCCTGAGGACCCGGGACAGCCAGTGAGCGGCGCGGGCAGGCCCGGCGCGCGTCGGCGGGCCCGACGGCGGCCCCCGGGCGGGCGGGCCGGCCGAACCGGGCCCTCGGGCCGGTCCCTCCGGCCCCGCTCGACGGCACGGTGCCCGGACACGCGGAACGGGCCCCGCGGGCGGCGCCTTCCGCTCCCCCCCTCGCGTACCCCCCCGGTCGCCGGGGGAGTACGCGGCCGGCTCCCCGGGACCCGTCGCGGGTGGGGCGACGCGGGGTCCCGGCGGCCCTGTCGTCCCGCCACGGGAGAAATACCTCTTTCCGCTCGTCCTGTTGACCGGCCGGCGGGGTCCGGCGTCCGCCGAGGTCAGCAGCTCGCCGGCGCGCGCGGCGGACAAGGGCGCGCTGCCTGCCACCACTTGTGGATCAGGAGATTCCGGCTGCGGGGACATGACCCGTTCGGCCCTGGGCAGAAGGGCCCCTGGACGATCCACCGCTGAGAGGTGACATACATGGCCACCAGCACCCCCCTGGCGTCCGGCGAGGAAACGACGACCGCGGCCGGGCTGCCGCTGATCGCGGACCCGAGCAGGGTTGCCCCGCGGGACGCACGTGAGCTGTCGAAACTGTTCTTCGACCGGCTCCAGCTCCTCGAAGAGGGCACTCACGAGTACCAGTACGCGCGCAACACCCTGATCGAGATGAACCAGACCCTGGTCCGGTTCGCCGCGGGACGCTTCCGCAACCGCGGCGGCGGCGAGATGGAGGACATCTTCCAGGTCGGCACGATCGGGCTCATCAAGGCCATCGACCGGTTCGACCTCTCCCGCGAGGTCGAGTTCACCTCGTTCGCGGTTCCCTACATCGTGGGGGAGATCAAGCGGTTCTTCCGGGACACGAGCTGGGCGGTGCACGTGCCCCGCAGGCTCCAGGAACTGCGCGTGGAACTCGCCAAGGCCAAGGAACTGCTCGCCACACGGCTCGACCGGGACCCCACGGTCCGGGAGATCGCGGAGCTGCTGGACCTCTCCGAGGACGAGGTCGTGGAAGGCCTGGTCGCGACCAACGGCTACACGGCGGGTTCGCTGGACCTGCCCGCCGGCGACGACAGCAGGACCAAGGGCACGGGCCGGACCTTCGCGGACGTGATCGGCGAGGACGACCCGGACATGGAGAAGGTCGAGAACCTGCACGCTCTCGCCCCGCTGCTGGAGAGGCTGGACGACCGGGAGCGCAGGATCGTGCAGATGCGCTTCGGGGGCGAGATGACGCAGTCGCAGATCGGCGCGGAGCTCGGGGTCTCCCAGATGCACGTGTCGCGGCTGCTGAACCGCATCATCGCCCGGCTGCGGGACGGGATGCTCGTCGAGGAGTGAGCCCGGGTGGCCGGGGCGGACCCACCTGCCGCGCGCGGGGGCGCCGTCGCGGGCCGAAGGCCTGTGTCAGACCCGTGGTGAAGACTTGAGAGTCCGACAGATTCTCAACGTCACGACACCAGGGGGCTCGGGATGACCGACAGGAGCATGGGAGCGACGGCGGTGGCCGGCACGGTCGCCGGGGAGCGGACGGCGGCGCGGGCGTACCTGCGGCTGCTGGCCGCGGTCCGGGCCGTCCTCGGCGAGCGGCCGGAGGCGAGCCTGCCGGAGGCGGGGCCGTTGCTCGCCCTTCCTCTCAAGGAGGCGGACGCGGCGCTGGGCGCCGTCGGTCTGGCCGGCAACGAGAGCGCGTTCCTGCGCCTGATCGCCCGCCAGGCCGTGGATGACGATCCCCGGTGTACGGGACGGACCCAGGGCCCGGCGGCCTGACGGCCTGACGGCCCGTGGGCCCGCCCCGGCCGTCCGAGGGGCCGCCCGCTGCGTCCCGGCCGCGCCGGCTCAGACGGGTTCGGTGCCCGGGGTCCTGTCCGCCGCGGCGCCGGGGACCGGTCCCTCGACGGCCGCCCGCTCCCGGTCCGCACGCTCGGCGGTGGCCCGTTCGGCCGCCACCGGCCTGGTGTGGACGTACAGCGCCCGCCGGTTGCCGATCTCCGCCGTCGCGGCCGGGGGCAGCGGCAGTTCGTAGCGCACGCCGCGCCGGTGGTCGGCCAGTTGCCGGGCGGGGTTGTAGACGCGGTTGAACTTCCACAGCATGCGGGCGAAGTTCGTCTGGCCGCGCGCCAGGTTTCCGCCGAGGACGCGCATCGCGCCGAAAGCCGTGCGCAGGCCGAGGTGCTTGCGGTTGATGACGGCCTGGGTGCGGACCAGTTCGCGGTAGAAGACGTCGAGTGGCAGTGTCGTCGGCACGACCGCGTGCTGGATGTCGAACAGGCGGTAGTCCCGGGTGGTCAGGCGGCGGGCCTCGGTGTGCCAGATCTCCGTACCGGGGTAGGGAGTCATGACGGTGAGGTGCACGATCTCCGGTACGGACAACGCGAATTCGCGGATGACCCGGAAGCGCTCCTCGTCCCAGGCCGGGTCGACGATGAGATTGATGGCGACGTTGATACCGAGCTTGCGGGCCTGCTCCAGGGCCCGGAAGTTGTCGTCGGGGCTGACCCGCTTGCGGTAGAGGTCGAGCCCCTCGGCGTCGATGGCCTCCATCCCGAGGAACATGTAGCTCAGGCCGAGCCGTGCCCAGCGCTGGAAGACCTCCTCGTTGCGCAGGAGGACATCACTGCGGGTCTCCAGGTAGTAATGCTTCCTGATCCGGCGCCGCTCCAGTTCGGCCGCGATGGCGTGACCGTGCTCGGGGCGGATGAAGGCCACGTCGTCCACGATGAAGACGTTCGGCTCCTTGATGCTCGCCATCTCGTGGCCGGCCGCCTCCGGGGACGCCTTGCGGTAGCTGCGGCCGTAGAACGTCCAGGCGGAGCAGAACGAGCAGTCCCAGGGGCAGCCGCGGGTGAACTCGATGGAGGCGCAGGGGTCGAGTTCGCCGATGAAGTACTTGCGGCGGTGGCGCATCAGGTCGCGGGCGGGCGCCGGGCTGTCGATGGAGTGCATCATGACGGGCGCGGGACCGCGGCCGTTCACGGTGACGACGCCCGGCACACCCTCGACGCCGTCCCCGTCCCGTACGGCCTGCAGCAGGGAGACCACGGCGGGCTCACCCTCACCGCGGACGACGGCGTCCACCGCCCCGCGCGCCTGCTCCAGCACGTCGCCCGCGACGAAGGACACGCTGTGGCCGCCGAGGAAGACGAAGCAGCCCGGCACCTCGCGCTTGACGGCGCGGGAGATGTCGATCGCCTCGGGGATGTTGGCCAGGTAGTTCAGGGAGATGCCCAGCGCCTCGGGGCGGAAGGAGCGGACCTCCGCCGCGAGCGCGCGCGGGGTGAGGACCTGCAGGTCGACCACGCGGACCTCGTGCCCGGCGGCGCGGGCGGCACCCGCCACGCGCTCCAGGCCGAGCGGTTCGAGCCGCAGGAAGATCTCGGAGTACAGCAGGGCACTCGGATGGACGAGAAGCAGACGCATGGTCACCTCGGGGATCGGCAGCGAACCCGATATACCACCCTCAAAACAACCTAAACGGACTTTTCACCTCACCGGTGCGATCGGCCCCGGAACGGGCCGGGGTATGACGCGCCGGGGAAGGGGGCCGGACGGCGCCCGCTCCGCCCGGTGCGGGTTGCTCCGTACGGGCCTCACGGCCTCCCCGGGATGCGGCGCCAGGGGCCCGGGGCCGGGACCGGGACGGGTGCCCCGGAAAGGCCGGGACGCGGACGTGCCGTCCCGCCCGGGCTGCTCAGCCGGGGCGGGACGGCACGGACACGATCGCGGGGCCGGGGATCAGCCGCGCGTGAGCCGCAGCGTGACCAGCTCGAACGGCCGGAGCGCGAGAAGGAATCCGCCGTCGACCGGAGCCGGAGCTTCCGAGTCCGCGAGCGGGCGCTCCAGCAGGTCGGTCCGTACCGCCGAGCCGACCGGGAAGCCGGGCACCGAGACCGTGGCCCGCGCCCTGCCGCCGTGCGCCTCGTAGACCCGCACGACCAGGTCGCCGCTGCGGTCGTCGGCCAGCTTCACCGCGCTCACCACCACCGCGTCGTCATCGACGGTCACCAGCGGGGCGACCTCCGTGCTTCCGGTGACGTGGCGCTCGGGCAGGTTCGCGCGGTAGCCCTCGCGCACCGCGTCCCCGATCGTGGCGCCGGGCACCAGCGCGTGGTGGAAGCGGTGCACGCCCTGGTCGGTCTCCGGGTCGGGATAGCGCGGGGCGCGCAGCAGCGAGGCCCGAACGGTCGTCGTGGTGCCCGCGTCGGCGCCGGTGCGCACCTGCCGGGTCACGTCGTGGCCGTACGTGGAGTCGTTGACGAGCGCGACGCCCCAGCCGGGCTCCTCCAGATGGACGAAGCGGTGGTTGCAGGCCTCGAACTTGGCCCACTCCCAGCTGGTGTTCTGATGGGTGGGCCGGTGGACATGGCCGAACTGTGTCTCCGAGGCGTACCGGTCGGCCTTCACATCGAGCGGGAAGGCCAGCTTGAGGAACTTCTCCTTCTCGTGCCAGTCGACCTCGGTGTCGATGTCGAGCCGCTTCGTACCCGCGCGCAGCGAGAGCAGCTGGACGGCCCGGGAGTCGCCGAAGCCGCGCACGATCCGCACCGCCCCGGCGTCGGCGGTGAGTTCGTCCAGTGCGCTCAGGTCGGTCCCGACGTTGCGGTAGAACCGGTCGACGTCCCAGGCGTCCCACTGGTTGGGGAAGTCGGGGTGCAGCTGGAGCAGGTTCGCGGCCTGCCCCGGCGCGACGGTCTCGCGTCGCGCCGCGATGTCGTAGGCGGAGACGACCAGGCCGCGTGCGTCGATCTCCACCCGCAGCAGGCCGTTGTCGAGGACGAAACCGCCGCCCTCGCGCGGCGCCGGCACGGCGGGCGTGTCCGGCGCGGCCGGACCGGCGGCACCCGCCGCGACCCCGCCCCTGGCGTGCGGCGCCCCGTTGAAGACCAGCATGGTGCCACCGGAGAGCTCACCGGCGAGGGCGCGCTGGGCGGCGTCGATGATGCCGTTCAGCTCGCCCGCGACCTTCGCGTAGGTCGCGCGGGCCTCGCGGTGCACCCAGGCGATGGACGAGCCCGGCAGGATGTCGTGGAACTGGTGCAGCAGCACCGTCTTCCAGATCCGGTCCAGCTCCTCGTACGGATACGGGAAGGAGGCCCGCACCGCCGCCGTGGCCGCCCACAGCTCCGCCTCCCGCAACAGGTGCTCACTGCGCCGGTTGCCCTGCTTCGTCCCCGCCTGGCTCGTCAGCGTCGCCCGGTGCAGCTCCAGATACAGCTCACCCACCCACACCGGCGGATCGGGATACTCCGCCTCCGCCTTCGCGAAGAAGTCGGCGGGTGACTCCCATTGGACCGTCGCGGAGCCTTCGAGGTTGCGCAGCCGCTTGGCCTTGGCGACCATCTCGCGCGTCGTCCCGCCGCCGCCGTCCCCGAACCCGGTCGGGGCGAGCGAGTGCCGCGCCACACCCTTGTCCTTGAAGTTCCGCTCGGCGTGGGCGATCTCGCTGCCCTTCATCGAGCAGTTGTAGGTGTCGACGGGCGGGAAGTGCGTGAAGATCCGCGTCCCGTCGATGCCCTCCCAGTTGAACGTGTGGTGCGGGAACGTGTTCGTGGCCGACCACGAGATCTTCTGCGTGAGCAGCCACTTCGACCCGGCGGCCTTGATGATCTGCGGCAGACCCGCCGCGAAACCGAACGTGTCCGGCAGCCACGCCTCGTCGTTCTCCACCCCGAACTCGTCCAGGAAGAACCGCTTCCCGTGCACGAACTGCCGGGCCATCGCCTCCGACCCCGGCATGTTCGTGTCCGACTCCACCCACATCCCGCCCGCCGGCACGAACCGCCCGTCGGCCACCGCCTTCTTGACCCGGGCGTACACCTCGGGCCGGTGCTCCTTGATCCAGGCGAACTGCTGTGCCTGCGACATCGTGTAGACGAAGTCGGGCTCGTCCTCCAGCAGAGCCGTCATGTTGGCGCTCGTACGGGCCACCTTGCGGACCGTTTCGCGCAGCGGCCACAGCCAGGCGGAGTCGATGTGCGCGTGGCCGACGGCGCTGATGCGGTGCGCGGCGGCGGTGGCGGGGGCGGCGAGCACACCGGCCAGCTCCTCCCTGGCCGCTGCCGCGGTGCCGTTCACGTCCTGCAGGTCGACCGCGTCCAGCGCCCGCTCCACGGCCCGCAGGATCTCCCACCGGCGGCTGCCCTCGACCGGCAGCTCGGCCATGAGCTCGCCGAGGACCTCCAGGTCGAGCACGAGGTTCCACACGGTCTCGTCCAGGACGGCGAGGTCCATCCGGCCGAGCACGTACTGCGGGCTGCGGCCCGCGGTCCGCTTGTCGCCGAGGTCGGTGGGTTCGAAGGGGTGCCCGCCGTCCTGCACGTCGGGGTTGGAGGCCGCCTCGATGTGCCAGAGGACCTCCTCGCCGCCCCGGGCGGGTTTGCCCACCCGCACGGAGGAGCTGCGCGGGTGGAGGCCCTTCACCGGGCTGCCGTCGGGCCGGTAGACGAGGCCCTCGCACTGGAAGCCCGGGGTGGCCTTCGTGAAGCCGAGGTCGAGCACGGCCTCCACGGTGCGGCCCGCCCACGCGGCGGGCACCGTGCCGCTGACCTTGAACCAGCTGGTGCCCCAGGGGGCGCCCCAGGGTGTGCCCGGCGCGATCGGTTCGGTGGGGGCGGCAAGTCCCTCGGCCACCGGTACGGGCTCGTCCGGCGCGGACCAGATCTCGACGGTGAGCGGTATCGACTGGGGGTGGACGGCGGGCCGGATGCGCTCCCTGAGGACGCGCGTCAGGCGTGCTTCGACCAGGCTGCGGTCGTCGTGCATGAGGAATGACTCCCGAATGACGGACGTGTGCGGTCGGTGGTGGCCGCTCGGTGACGGCCGCTTGGTAGTGGCCTGGAAACGCTGGTGATCCCTCTCCCGCGCGGATGGCCCCGAAACACGGACGCGGCGGCGGGCAGGCTCCGGACGGCACCGCGCCGAGCGCGACAGGGGTGGGACACGGGTGCCGGGCGGGGACGGGGAGAGGGCGCGGGCCGCCGTGCCCACGCCCTCTCCCCCGCTGATTACTGCCCCGCGGCGCGCTCGTTCTCTCCTCGCGCCGGTGTCCCGGTCGTCACACGGTGCGCATGCCGTCGCCGCTGTCCTCTGTCACCTCGGACACCTCGGTCACCGCGGACACCCCGGACACCGCGGGTGCTTCGGGCACCGCGGGTACCTCGGGCACCTCGCCGCCGGCGCCCGGGGCGCCCGCCGGGTGACCGGGGCCCTCGCCGCCCGCCGGGCGGCCCGCCCCCGCAGGCCCCCGCTCGCCGCCCGTCCTCGGGGCCGGGACACCGGCGGGGGGCAGCGGGACCTGCGGGCCCGAACACTCGCGCAGCCAGCGCCGCAGCACTCGGTGCACCTGCTCGGCGCCCACGAGTTCGACGCGGTCCACCTCCTGCGCGCCGGCGCCGTGCCCCTCGCTTTCGCGCGCAACGCCGCCGGCGGCGTCCGCCTCGTCGGCGAGGGCCGGGGACAGCGCGCGGGGCGACATCAGGAAGGCGTGCGACTGCTCGCCGCCGAGCCCGCCGTGCGAGCCGATCTGCTCCTCGAAGGCGTGCACCCGGCCGGTCCCCGGCTCGTACATCGAATTGATCATGATGTCCGCGACATGCGGGAAGCCGTCGGTGCGGCGGATCGCGGCCGCGGCTCCCGGCGGAAAACCGGTGAGCGGGCCCTCGCCGTCGACGAGTTCGGCCATCGGCACCTCGGCGCCGCCCCGGCCGAGCACCAGTGACCCGCCCCCTTCGCCCGCGACGAGCAGGAAGCCGATCCCGGGGTGGTGCGCGAGGGTGCTCAGCAGCGCGGGGTGGCGCCGGTCGATCTGCTCACGGCTCATCCGACCGGGTACATCGGGGAAGGAGACAAGGCCGAGGTTTCCCGAGGCGAGGACGACCGGCTGCGAACCGGTGACGGCGCCTTCCTCCGTCGTGCCCTCGTGGACCGGCCGGTGCAGGGCCGCGCGGACCGCGTGCCGCGCCGCGAAGCGGGCCTCGGCGCCGCTCCTGGTGCGTTCGGCCCGGCGCGGTACGGGCAGCCCGCAGCCGGCCCGTACGAGGTCCTTCAACGTCAGGCCGTAGGCGCCCTCGAAGGTCTCACCGGCGCTCTGCCCGTGGTCGGAGAGCAGGACGAGGTGGTACGAGCGGGGCGCGTACGCGATGGCCCGCTCGATCGCGCCGACGCACCGGTCGAGCCGGGCGAGGACCCGCAGGGCGTCCCGGCTGCGCGGCCCCGAGTGGTGGGCCACCTCGTCGTACGCGACGAAGTCGGCGTAGACCGCGGAGCGCCCGGAGAGGATGTCGGCCATCACCGCCGCGACCACCACGTCGCGCTCGACGACGGTCGCGAAGGCGCGGATCAGGGGGTAGAGGCCGCCCCGGCCGACCCGGGGGCGCTCGTGGCGCAGCCGGGCGGCGGTGGACTGGGCCATCTCGCGGACGACCTCGACGGCGAAGGACACGGCCGTGCGGACCGCGTTCGCCGGGTCGCGGAAGTACGCGAAGTACCCGGCGCGGGAACGGTTGGACCGGCCGCGTCGCGCCGCCATCGACAGCACCAGCGCCAACTGGTCCGCGCCGCCGCTGAAGAGGTTGCCGCGGCTCGCGCCGTCGAGGGTGAGCAGGCCGCCGTCGCCGGTCCGTCCGACGGCGCGGCGCTGGAGTTCCGCGGCGCTGGCCGGCCGGTTGCTGACCATGGTGCGGCCGGAGTCCTTCTCGTACCAGCGAAAGGCGGGGACGTCGTGGTTGGTGCCGTGCAGGATCGCCAGCTGGCTCGCGCCGGTCTGGCTCGACCAGTCGGTTCGCCAGTGGGTGAGCCGGTGCGTGCCGTCGGGGCCGAGCCGTTGTGCGAGGTGCGGGAGCAGCCCGGCCGCGAGTGACTCCACGAGGATTCGGTGGCCCACGCCGTCGAGTTGCACGAAGACGGTGCCGGGCGGGCCGCCCTCCCCGCCGTCCTCGCCGCTTCTGCGGCGGCGGCGGCCGGCGACCCGGGAGAGCCTGCGCGGATAGGCGCCCTCGTCGCCCGCGGCGAGCGCGGTCGAGGTCGCCGACGCGACGGCCGACATCACGGCGGCCACGGCGACGGCCGTCTCAGGACCGGCGTCACCGCGCCCGTCGGGGATCAGCCGGAGCGCGAGCAGCAGCAGCGACCCGTTCAAAAAGAACACCAGCAGACCGAGCAGCAACGCCGGCACCAGCAGCAGCGCCCGCACCAGCAAGGGCCACACCAGCGCACTGAGCAGGCCGAAGGCGCCCGCGCCCCACGCGGCGGTGAGCGCCGTCCTCGTGGCACTGTCGCCGTCGGGTGACTGGAGACTGAAGTCGGGCAGGAGCCCGGCGAGCGCGAGCATCGTCAGCGTGGAGACCGCCCACACCGTGAGCACGCGGAGCAACGCCCTCCCCGCCGTCCGCCATCGGCCTCGCTGCGCCACGGCCCGTTCCTCCGTCCCGGCCCGCGGCTGGTCCCGCGGGCACCGGACCAGGGTGACACAGCGGGCTCGGCCACGTGCCTGCCCGGGCGCGCGCGGGACGGCGGACGTGCTGGTCAGCGGCCGTCGTAGCCGGCTGTAGGCATCGACAGTCTGCGGTGGACGCCCGCCTTCATCCCCGCGTTGTACGACGGTTCGTCGAGCCGCGCGGTCTCCAGGGGCACGCCCCGGCTCTCGCAGACGGCGGCGAACGCCTCCGCCGAGGTGAACGCGCGCGCGAGAACACGTTCGTTGGGTGCGACGAACAAGTCGACGACTCCGGCCTCGATGTCCACCCACAGCCCCGGGTGGTCCGGCCGCACCCCGTAGAGCAGCAGGTGCCGGGTGACGGCGAAGCCCCGCTCCTCGGCCCAGCGCGCGCACATGGCGTGCTGGCTGCGGGTGTCCACGAGAAAGGGTTCGCGCTCCAGCTCAGCGAGGGGAGTCAGGCTGGCGATCGCCGCCACCCGCACACCGGCCTCTGCCATGTCAGTCCCCCGGCTGTCCCGAAAGTCCTTTGTGCAGGCGACACTACCGCGCTCCCGCGGCCCCCGGGGAAGTGGTGTGCGGGCCTTCGCGGGCGCGCGACGGGGCACGCCGGGGGCGGCCGGCCGGGGCCCGCGCCCACAGCTCCGCGTGGCAGTGCCCGCCCGGCCGTGCGGAGGCATCCGTTCCGCCACCACCGCGCCCGAGAACGCCCTGGACGGGCCTGGTCACGCCCCCCGACGTGCATCCCCGGGCGTGCCCGGACGCGTTCACGGCCCCCGCGGTGGGCACCCGTCCCCCCGGGCGCCCCTGTGGCCTCGTGCTCCGCCCCCGTAGGCTGAGCACCGTGTCCAGCCGAGCCCGCACCCCGGGTTCGAGGAAGCCGAGGTCGCCGTGGGAGCCGTCATCACCTGGTGGGGTCATGCCACCTGCACGGTCGAGGACTCCGGCGTCCGGCTGCTGACCGACCCGCTGTTCGTGCGCCGCTTCGCGCACCTGCGGCGCAGGAAGGGCGCCCTGCCGACCGCGCGGGCGGCGGTGGCGGACGCGGTACTCATCTCCCACCTGCACTCCGACCATCTGCACGTGGGTTCGCTCGCGCGCCTCGCGCCCGGCACGCTGCTCGTCGTGCCGCGCGGCGCGGCCCGCTCGGTGCCCTCCCTGCGGCGGCTCGACGCGCGGCGCAACCCGCGGGGGCTGCGGGTGCGCGAGGTGGTGCCGGGGGACGAGCTGTCGGTCGGTCCTGTGCGGGTACGGGTCGTGCCCGCGCACCACGACGGGCGGCGACTGCCCATCGGGCCGCGCCTGTCCCCCGCGCTCGGCTACGTGATCAGCGGTGAGTCCCGTACGTACTTCGCGGGCGACACCGGGCTGTTCGAGGGGATGGCCGAGGCGGTCGGGCCGGTGGACACGGCACTGCTGCCGGTCGGCGGCTGGGGCCCGAACCTCGGACCCGAGCACCTCGATCCGGAGCGGGCCGCGCGGGCGGCGGCTCTCCTCGCGCCCGCGTCCGCGGTGCCGGTGCACTACGGCACGTACTGGCCGATCGGCTTCGACGGGGTGCGGCCGCACGAGTTCCACACGCCGGGAACGGAGTTCGTCGCCCAGGCGGAGCGGCTCGCCCCCGGTGTCACGGTGCGTCTGCTGCACCACGGTGAGAGCACCCGGGCCCAGGTGGCGCCGTGACGGGCGGACCGCTGCTCGCGCACGTGCTCGCGACCCCGCTCCCCCGGCTGCCGGCGGAGTCGGCGCAGCAGGCAGTCGGCTACCCCTCGGTGTTCCTGCTGGTGGTGCTGGGAGCCCTGGTGCCGGTGGTCCCGACGGGGGCGGTGGTCAGTTCGGCGGCGGTGGTGGCGTTCCACCAGTCCGACCCGCTCTCGATGCTGTACACGTTCCTGGTGGCGTCGGCCGCCGCGTTCCTCGGAGACATGGCGCTGTACTGGCTGGGCCGGCGTGGCGTCGAGTCGAAGAACGGGTCCCGGTGGCTGGAGAAGCTGCGCGAGCACGCGCCGCCCGAACGGCTCGCGGGGGCCCAGGAGAAGCTGGCCGACCACGGCATCGCGGTCCTCGTCCTCTCCCGCCTGGTTCCGGCGGGACGGGTGCCGGTGATGCTCGCGTGCCTGCTGGCGAAGTGGCCGATGCGGTCCTTCGCGCGCGGTGACGTCTGGGCCTGCCTCGCCTGGGCCGCGACCTACCAGCTGATCGGGGTACTGGGCGGCTCGCTGTTCCCCCGGCCCTGGCAGGGCGTGGCGACGGCGATCGGCCTGACAGTGCTGGTCGCTGTCGTTCCCGTCGTGTGGCGCAAGGTACGCGCGCCGGAGGACGCCGGTGACGGCGGCGGTGCGGCGGACGGCGGGAGCCAGCGGATCTGAGGGCGGGCACCTCGGCCCGCTGGACGGGCAGCACGGCACTCCTCGGGCCACCTTCGAAACAGGCGGATCGGGCAGGCCGGGCACGTCGGACGCGTCAGGCGGGCCGCAGGATCCGGGACGTGCCGACCGGGAGGTCCCACAGCTGGTCGCGGGGGCGGCCCGTCCGCTCCCAGGCGGCCCGTACCCGGGTGAGGGGTTCCAGCACGGGTTCCGAGGAGAGCACGAAGGTCCCCCAGTGCATGGGCGCCATCCGCGCGGCGCCGAGGTCGCGGCAGGCCTGGACGGCCTCCTCGGGGTCCATGTGTTCCGCGCGCAGCCACCAGCGCGGCTCGTACGCGCCGATCGGCAGCATCGTCATGTCGATGCCGGGGTGGCGGCGGCCGATCTGCGGGAACCAGTCGCCGTATCCGGAGTCGCCCGCGAAGTGGACCGTGCCGCCGTGCGAGTCGCTCATCACCCAGCCTCCCCAAAGGCTGCGGCAGGTGTCGGTGAGGGAACGCTTGGACCAGTGGTGGGCGGGCACGAAGTCGAACCGTACGGTCCTGCCGTCGGCGCCCGGCAGTTCCGCGCCCTCCCACCAGTCGAGTTCGGTGACGCGCACGAACCCGCGGCGCCTGCACCAGCGGGCGAGCCCGGCGGGCACGAACAGCGGGGTGTGGCGCGGGAGTCGCCTGAGGGTGGGCGCGTCGAGGTGGTCGTAGTGGTTGTGGCTGATGACGACCGCGTCGACGGGCGGCAGATCCTCCCAGCGCACGCCCACGGGGGTGATGCGCGCGGGTGTCCCGAGGATGCGGCGCGCCCAGACGGGGTCGGTGAGGACGGTGAGCCCGGCTATGCGCACGATCCAGCTGGCGTGGCCGACCCAGGTCAGGCAGATGTCCGTGGTGCGCACCCGGGGCAGCGGCGCCGGGGCGAAGGGCAGTTGGGGAATGTCGCGGAGGCCGTCGGGGCCGGGGCGTACGGCGCCGTCCTTGACGAAGCGCGCGAACTCGACGACCCCGGGCAGCGGCGCGGTGAGCCGGTCGGCGAAGGATCTGGGCCAGTGGCGGCGGTGTTCGCCGACCGGGCGGGGCGCCGGAGACCGTCTCGTCGGGTCGACCGCGGTTCCCCGGCCGGCGCCGGCCGGTTCCTGGTCCGGCTCGCCGTACTGCGTCGATTCCCTCACAACGGCTCCGTCCCGTGCGTTCCAGGCGTTCCAGGCGTTCCAGGCGGTTCGGGCAGGGCGTGCGGTGTCGCGGGCCGCCGTGTAACGTCGAGAGCGGCGGCCAGGGTGCTCAACGCCTGTGCCACGTGCGGCAGTTTGAGCGGTGTTCCCGTGGTGACGGACTCCAGGCGATGACTCGGGGTTGCTCCGAGCAGCGGGCTGGTGGTCAGCCGTACGCGCAGCGCGCCGAGTTCGTCGCCGAAGCGGTGCCCGCCGAAGACCGGCGTGCCGAGACGGGCTTCGAGGTACTCCTCCAGGTCCATCGAGTCGGTGACGTCTGCGCCCGCGAGCCGGGCACGCAGCGGGCCGAGGTCGGCGTAGAGGTGGCGGCCTGCCACCGGGGGCCGCGCGAGGGCGCCGGCGGCGAGCAGCGCGCGGTGCGCGGCGGCGGCGACCTGGGCGTGGGCGGCCGCGGCGGCGCGGGACCTGGCGCGTACGGCGTCGGGTTCGGTGAGGGCGTGTGCCACGGCGGCCGCGACCGGGGCGGGCACCAGGGCGCCGAGCGCGGTGAGGATGTCGATGGTGGTGGCGCGCCGGGCCAGGCCGCGCGCGGTGTGCGGGAAGCGGGCGACGGCGGCGGGCCACGCGGCGGGGGCGAGCGCGCCGACGGCGTCGCAGATCACGGTGGTGTCGCCGGGCCACATCTCGGCCGGGCTGAGCAGCACGGTGGTGGCGCGGTGCAGGGTGTCGCGCCAGGTCTCGTCGCTGACGAGGTGCAGCCCCTCGCCGACCGCGGCCTCGCACGCGGCGTGCAGCAGGTCGGGAGCGGCGACGGTGCCGGTGGGGTCGTCGGCGGGGCACAGCAGCAGGACGCGGGGGCGCCCTCCCTCCGAGCGGACCCTGCGGATGGTTTCGAGCAGGGCGTACGGGTCGGGCACGCCGCCGCACTCGGCGGGGGTGGGCACGTGGTACGCGGGCCGGCCGAGCAGCCGGATCTGGGGGGTCCACCAGGCCGGGCAGGGCCGGGGCAGCAGCACGTCCCCGCCGATGGCGCTGAGCAGCGCGAACAGCAGGGGCGGGGCGCCGGGCGCGGCGGTGATCTGTCCGGGGCTCGTACGCAGGCCGCGCCGGGACCAGTAGCCGCAGGCGGCCTCGCGCAGTGCGGGTCCGCCGCCCGGGGGTTCGGGTTCCGGCCGGCTCGCGGCGGCCTGGCACGCCGCGATCAGCTCCGGCAGCGCGGGCAGCCCCGGGTCCGGCGCCGACGGGCCGAAGCGGACGCGACCGCGGTCCTCGTGGACCGTTCGCCGTGGTTCTGCGCCTCTCGGGTGAGGCCCGTGACCGCCTGCCGTGGTCCCGACAGATGGAGTCATAAGCCCTTTATATAGAGATTTGATATTACTTGCCCCCTCAGGTGCGCCACCGGGTTCCGCCCCGCACCCCTGCTACCCACGCCGGGCTCACCCTGCACGCGGGGCCGCCCCGGCCCCGCCGGGTACCGGCCGGGCGGGCCCGGCTAGCACCCGGCCGACGGGGTAGGCGGATGCGCATGGCAGACGATTCAAGGCTTGCGGGCCTGCTCAGCGACGTGGACAAGCGGGTCTTCAGATTCGCCGCGACCCGGCACTGGCCGGGCGCCGAGCCGGTGCTGCCGCGGCTGAGCCGCGCGGCCAACCACGGCCTCCTGTGGTTCGGCGCCGCGGCGGGCATAGCGGTCCTGGGCCGCGGGGCGCGCTCCCGCCGGGCCGCAACGCGCGGGATCGCCTCGCTGGCGCTCGCCTCGGCCACCGTCAACACCGTGGTCAAGCACGCGGCCCGGCGCGAACGGCCGGTACTCGACGCCGTGCCCCTGGTGCGGCAGCTGAAGCGGCAGCCCGTCACGACGTCGTTCCCCTCGGGGCACGCGGCGTCGGCGGCGGCCTTCGCGGCCGGCGTGGCCCTCGAATCCTCCGGATGGGGCGCCGTGGTGGCTCCGCTGGCCGCCTCCGTGGCGTTCTCCCGGGTCTATACGGGAGTGCACTACCCGAGTGACGTGCTGGCCGGCGCCGCGCTCGGCGTCGGCGCGGCGCTCGCGGTCCGGGGGATCGTGCCGACGCGCTCACAGATGCCCTCGCCGGGCAGACCGTTCGCCGAGGCGCCTCGGCTGCCGGGCGGCGAGGGTGTGGTGATCGTGGTCAACCGGGCGTCGGGCTCGGCGGAGCTGGCGACGCTGGTGGCCGACGCGCTGCCCCGTGCGGAGATCGTGGAGTGCGGGCCCGGCGAGGTGACGGCCGCCCTGGACAAGGCGGCGGCCCGCTGCCGCGCACTCGGCGTGGTCGGCGGCGACGGGACCGTCAACCGGGCCGCGGCGGCCGCGGTGCGCCACCGGGTGCCGCTCGCCGTCTTCCCCGGCGGAACGCTCAACCACTTCGCGTACGACCTGGGAATCGAATCGGTGCACGACACGTGCCGGGCCCTGGCGGAGGGCGAGGCCGTCCGGGTGGATCTCGGGCGGTTCACGCCGGGCCCGGAGGGCGCCGCGCACGGCTACTTCCTCAACACGTTCAGCCTCGGCGTCTACCCGGAGCTCGTCACCGTGCGCGAGCGATGGGCGCCCCGCCTCGGCGGCTGGCCGGCCGGGGTGCTCGCCGCTCTGGAGACCCTGCGCCGGGGGCACCGGCTGGAGGCGGAGTTCGAGGGCACTCGCAGGTCGCTGTGGCTGCTGTTCGCCGGCAACAACATCTACCAGCGGATGGGGCCCACGCCCGGGCACCGGCGCGACCTCGCGGACGGGCTCCTGGACGTGCGGATCGTGCACGGCGGAAGCCTGCCGGGCCTGCGGCTGCTCGCGGCCGCACTCGCCGGGCCGCTGAGCCGGTCGCCCGTGCACGCGGCCGAGCGGATGCGCAGGGTGCGGATCGCGGGTCTCGCGCGGGGCACGTCGCTCGCCTATGACGGCGAGGTCACGCCGGCGCCGGAGGAACTGGTGCTGGACAAGGCCGTGGAGGCGTTGACGGTGTACCGGCCGCAGGTCTTCTCGGCCTCCGCGTTCTGACGTGTGCACCCGTTCCGACGGCTCCGCGCGTCAGCGGTGCGCCCCCTGCACCCTGCACCCTGCGCCCCTGCACCCCTGCACCCGGACGCTCCGACAGAGTCCACATGTCGAAACACATCGTCTCATCATGCAGAACGGGCTTACGGTGATCCCGTCACGCGACGCCGCGAGAAGGGAAGTCGTCCGATGGCCAGGGAGACCGCCGTATACACCCACGGGCACCATGAGTCGGTGCTCCGATCACACCGCTGGCGCACCGCCGCCAACTCGGCCGGCTACCTCGTGCCCGAGCTGACGCCGGGCCAGGAGTTGCTGGACGTGGGCTGCGGCCCCGGCACCATCACCGCCGATCTCGCCGCTCTGGTGGCGCCCGGCACGGTCACCGCGGTCGACGCCTCGGAGAGTGTCCTGGACGCGGCGCGCGGCGCCGCCGAGGAGGCCGGGGTGGACAACGTCCGCTTCGCGGTCGCCGATGTCCATGATCTGGACTTTCCCGACGACTCCTTCGACGTGGTGCACGCCCATCAGGTGCTCCAGCACGTCGGCGACCCGGTGCAGGCGCTGCGCGAGATGCGCCGGGTGTGCAAGCCGGGTGGCACCGTCGCCGTACGGGACGCGGACTACGGCGGGTTCAGCTGGTACCCGGCCCCGCCCGAACTCGACGACTGGCGCGAGCTGTACCGCCGGGTGGCCCGCGCCAACGGCGGTGAACCGGACGCGGGCAGGCGCCTGTTGTCGTGGGCGCGTGAGGCCGGCTTCACCGAGATCGCGCCGTCGGCCTCGACCTGGTTCTACGCGACACCCGCGGAACGGGTCTGGTGGAGCGGCCTGTGGGCGGACCGCACGCTGGCCCCCGCCTACGCGGAGCGGGTCACGGCGACCGGTGAGGGCACCGCCGCGCAACTCGACGGCATCGCCCGCGCGTGGCGCACCTGGGGCGAGTCGGACGACGCCTGTTTCCTCTGCCCCAACGTCGAACTCCGCTGCCGCGCCTGACGCACCCACCGGCCGGGGCGGCTCCGGCCTCCCCCGCCGGTGACCGGACCAGCGCCCGCCGACGCGGGGCGGTGGTCCGGTCACCGATGAGAGGGAACACCCTGTCCCCCGTGGAGGGTTATCCAACTAACCTGATCCGCATGGAGATCCTCGGGACCACGCTGCGTATCTACGTCGAAGACCTGGACCGGGCCGTGGTGTTCTACGAACGCCTCACCGGCACCCCGGCGCTCCGCTCCGAACGCGGGGGTGTGTCCGCCGCCGCGGTGGGGTGCTTCCTGCTGATGAGCGGTCCTGCAGCGGAGATCGACGTCCTGCGCAAGGTGACGGCGACCATCGCGGTCAAGGACGTCGCGGACACGGCGGCCATCCTCACCGGGAGCGGCGGTCAGGTGCTGGTGGGTCCGGTGTCGACGCCGGGCGGACGCAATCTCATCGCCCTGCACCCTGACGGCGCGGTGTTCGAGTACGTGGACCGGACTCCCCAGCCGTAGCGTTCCGTTCGCGCCGTGCGAGGACTCCGTAGAGCACCGCCGGTACGACAAGACCGACGATCCATGAGATGTCCGCGCCGCCCAGCGGGCCCACCACCGGGCCGGTGTAGAAGCTCGTGGACAGGAAGGGGAACTGGGCGGCGAGACCTACGACATAGGTGATCAGCGCGATCGCGCGCCAGCCCCCGTAGCGGCCTTCCGGGTCGGTGAGCGCGGGGATGTCGTAGCGTTCGCGCGAGATCAGGTAGTAGTCGACGAGGTTGATCGCGGACCACGGTGTGAAGAACGTCAACAGGAACAGCAGGAAGTCGGCGAACGAGTCCAGGAACGAGTCGCGTCCGAGGAGGGCGACGACCGTTCCGGCGACCATGATGCAGGCGATGTACGCGCCGCGGCCCCGCTGGGAGAGCACCCGCTGTCCCCGGAAACCGCTGACGCTGGTCACGATCGACATGAAACCGCCGTACGTGTTCAGCACGTTGATGGTCAGCTTGCCGAGCGCGATCGCGAAGTAGAGGAACGCGGCGATCGCACCGGTGCCGCCGAGGCCCACCACGTAGCCGACCTGGTCGTCGACGAAGGCGTTGCCCGCCGTCGCTGCCACCAGCACGCCGAAGGTCATGGACCACTGCGAGCCGAGGGCCGTCCCGCCGAGCGTCCACCAGAACGTCGCCCGCGCACTGGTCGTGCGGGGCAGGTAGCGCGAGTAGTCCGCCACGTACGGACCGAACGCGAGCTGCCAGGACGCGGAGAGCGCCATGGCCAGCAGGAACATCGGCAGCTTGAACTTCTCGTCGTGCAGGACCGTGCCCACGTCGATGTGGTCGAGCAGCCGGATGCCGAGATAGACGAAGGCGACCGCGCAGACGATGCTCGCCACCCGGCCGAGCGCGTGGATGATCCGGTAGCCGACGACCGCCATCACGGCGGTCACGACGGCGAAGATCACGATCCCGGCCACCGGACCGAGGTGGGTGAGCTTGCCGACCGCCTGGCCCGCGAGCACGCTCCCGCTGGCGAAGAAGCCGACGTACATCACGACGACCAGCACCAGCGGCACCACCGCGCCCTTCACGCCGAACTGGGCGCGTGAGGAGATCATCTGCGGCAGTCCGAGTCGCGGGCCCTGGGCCGAGTGCAGCGCCATCACGGCGCCGCCGACGAGGTTGCCCGCGAGCAGCCCCACCAGCGACCAGACCACGTCACCGCCGAAGATCACCGCGAGGCCGCCGGTGACGACGGTGGTGATCTGGAGGTTGGCGCCCAGCCAGAGCGTGAACTGCGAGAACGCCGTGCCGTGACGCTCCTCGTCCGGCACGACGTCGATGGAACGCCGCTCGACCAGGGACTCGGCCACGGACTTCTCCCTTCCTCGGACGACACTCTGCATATGATCATGCAGAGTTCCCTCTGATGAATAGATTGTCAATACTCCGCACACCGGTCCCGGCGGCGCCGTCGGTCGAACGCGGGCGTCCGCGCTGTGCCCCGACCCCGACCCCGACCACGACCGCCGGAGCGTGCAGGCGACGACCCGTCGGCGGACGGGTCTCGTGACACGGGACGTGGGCAGGCAGGCCCAGCGGCGAACAGGAGAGCGGCCGTGGACGAGGGGGCGGCGTCCCGAAGGCGAGCGCCCGACAAGACGCCGACGCGCGGCGCGCTCCGGCACCGGCCTTCGGACCAGACTCACCAGCAGACTCGCGTTCAGCGCCACGATCACCACGCTCGCCGCCACCGCGGCGGCCGTGGTCGCGTGCCGGTTCACCCAGGGGCCCCGTCACAGCCCGGTCGCGGGTCAGCGCGACCAGCGGCACCAGAGCGGACGGGATACCGAAGGACAGGGCGATCTGACTCATCACCAGGGCGTGGGTGGGGCTCATGCCACTGCTGAGCACGGCCGGCGCGGGCACCAGCTGCCGTCGTCGACGACCGTGTGGTCCGCGGCCAGCGTCCCGGCGAGCGCCAGTACCTCCGGCGACCGGTCGACGAGGATCAGCTCGGCCGGGGTGAGCGCGCGCGGCGGGCTTCGGCCGCCGGGGCAGCGGGCCCTGTGGGCCGCCCGGCAACGGGCCCCGCCGCGCGGCCCGTTCGCGGCGGAGCGTCCACGCACCAGGACACCCGGACCTCGCGGGTCGACCTGGCCCCCTCACGGTCGCCCCGGAGCTCGCGGTCGGCTCCGGCCCCCTCACGGTCGCCCCTGACCTCGCGGGTCGCCCCCACGTCCCCCGCTCGTCACTCGTCGGGGCGTTCGGCCACCGTGTCCCGCACCGGGCCGGGCAGCGCGGGCCGGCCCGTACGCCCCGCCGACCAGCGGCTGAGCGCGAGTGCGGCCCGCTCCCACAGCAGCAGGCCTGCCCCCGCCAGCGCGATGCCCCGGCCCGCGTCGCCCTGGCCGGCGAGGGCGAGTACGGGGCCGGACAGCGCCAGGCCCATGCCGCAGCCGGCGAGCAGGCGGATGCGGTGCTGATGCGGTGTCATGGGCGAAGTGTGCGCCCGCGCGGCCCGTCGCGCGTCTCACGCTGAGACACGCGACGCCCGGGGCGGTGCCACGACGGCCGGGCGCCGATATTGCGTGGGGGACGCGGCGCTCCGCCCGTATGCTGCGGGCTGCCCGCTCGTACGGCGTGTCGCGCGCCGCGCGCCGCGTACGGGGCCCGGGCGAGGGACGAGAGAGGGGCGGGAGGCCGATGAGCACCCAGCACACGTACCGCGTGATCGTGCGCGGCAGCTGGCGGGAACTGACGGACGGGGCACGGCGCCGGCTGCTCGCCGAGGTGGACGACCACGGCTTGGCGCAGCACCGGTTCACCCCGGAGGGCTCGCTCGTCTACGACCGCACGCTCCAGCGCTTCAGCTACCGCTACGAGATCGTCTCCGACGCGGACGAGGGCGAGGAGATGGCCGCCCTGCTCGCGGAGGAGCTGGCGGCGAACGCCCTGGACGCGCTCGGGTACGGGCACGGCGAGCTGCGCTCGACCGCGACGGACATGGACACGATGAAGATCAACCGGCCGTCGCGGCGGTGATGCCCCCCGCCATGTCCGAGGTGATCGCCCACCGCTCGTGGTCGCGCCAGGCGCCGTCGATGAAGAGGAAGTCGGGCGAGAAACCCTCCAGCCGGAACCCGGCCCGCCGCACGAGCCCGATCGAGCCGGTGTTGGTGGGCTGGATGGAGGCTTCCAGACGGTGCAGGCCGAGCGGGCCGAAGGCGTGCGCCATCACCAGACGCAGTCCCTCGCTCATCAAGCCCTGCCCGGCCGCGTGCGCGAAGGCGCCGTAGCCGAGGGCGCCGCCGCGCAGCGCGCCGTGGACGATGTTGTTGATGTTGATGAACCCGGCGATCCGGCCGTCGAAGCGGGAACAGACGAGGTAGCCGGCGCGGTCCCGGTCCCGCAGCAGCCGGTCCGCGTAGGCCGCGTAGGCGTCGGGCTGGTCGGGCGGGAACAGCCAGGGCCGGTGGAGGTCCCTGCTGGCGCGGGCCGACGCGGTGAACTCCTCGGCGTCCTCGGGCCTGAAGTGCCGGACGAAGGTGCGCTCCCCCAGGGCGAGCGCTGTGGTGGCGGTGTTGGTCTCGGGCATCGCGCCATCGTAGACCTGCCCTGACGTGGGTGGACAGCGCTTTGAGCATGGGCGGGCGGGAGCGTGCGCGGGCTGGGAGGGGCAGCGGCGCCGGGACGCGCGGACCGCCATCCCGCCAGGACCGCCCATCCGGTGGCCCCCACCGCCCGATGCTCGATGAGCCCCACCGCCCGATGAGACGCACGGCCCGGCGGACGGCTCGTGCCGCTCCGCCGGGCGGTCCGGCTCACTCACGCCGGAGCCGGCTCACACCAGGGCCGGCACCTCCAGGGTCAGCGTCGCGCTCTGCGCGTCCAATACGGCGGGCACGCCGAACGGGACGGTCAGCGCCGGGGTCCCGTGTCCGAACCCCAGCTCCTCCACCACCGGGACGCCGAGCGGCCCGAGCCGGTCGAGGAAGACCTCGCGCACCGCGTCGTACGGGCCGCACGCCTCCCAGGAGCCGAGGGCGATACCGGCGACGCCGTCCAGCCAGCCGGACCGCAGCAGCTGGGTGAGGATCCGGTCGAGGCGGTACGGCTCCTCGCCGGTGTCCTCGATCATCAGCAGTCCGCCCGCCGCCGAGGGGCGCGCGTGCGGGGTGCCGAGGTCGGCGGCGAGCAGGCTGACACAGCCTCCGAGGGTGATCCCGGTGGCACGGCCCGGTACCAGGCAGCGGGCCGTGGGCAGGCCGAGCGTCCGCACCGACTCGGGGGCGAAGAGCGTGGCCCGCAGGTGCTCCTGGCTGTCCTTGTCGTCGAGGAAGACGGCGGATGCCGCCATCTGGCCGTGCAGTGTGGCGACGTGGAGCCGGGTGGCGAACGCCTCGTGCAGCGCGGTGATGTCGCTGTACCCGACGAACGCCTTGGGCCGGGCGGCCCGCATGGCGTCCCAGTCGAGCAGGTCCACCATGCGCTGCGCGCCGTAACCGCCGCGCGCGCAGATGACGGCGGCGTTCCCCGGGTCGCACCAGGCCGCCTGGAGGTCCCGGGCCCGCTCGGCGTCCCCGCCCGCGAGATAGGGGAAGCCCGGGTGCCGGTCCAGGACGTGCGGCGCGACCACGGGGTCGAGCTCCCAGTCGCGCAGGAGGTCGAGGCCCGCGTTCAGGCGCTCCTGGGGCACCGGGCCGCTGGGCGCGACGATGGCGACCCGGTCACCCGGCACCAGCCTCCTCGCTCTGGTCAGCGGCACGGGGGGCCGGGTCACGGAGCCAGCTCCAGCCGGGGGACGTCGGCGCGTTCGAAGCCGAAGGTCTGCGCGTAGAGCGACAGTTCGGACTCCAGGCAGCGGACCATGGTGTCCTTCCTGCGGAAACCATGACCTTCGCCCTCGAACGAGAGGTACGCGTGCGGGATGCCCCGCCCCGCGACGGCGGCCAGGAACCGGTCGCACTGCGCGGGCGGGCAGATCACGTCGTCGAGGCCCTGGAGCAGCAGGAAGGGCGCCTTGATGTTCTCCACGAGGTTGATCGGCGAGCGCTCGCGGTAGCGCTCGGGCACCTCGGCGTGCGGGCCGATCAGCGACTCCAGGTACTGGGACTCGAAGTCGTGGGTCTCGTCGGTGGCCCAGCCCGCAAGGTCGAGGATCGGGTAGCTGATGGCGCCGCAGGCCCACACGTCGCGCGCGGTGTCCGAGGTCAGGGAGGCGGCGGTCGTCCAGCCGCCCGCGCTGCCGCCGCGCACGGCGAGCTTCGTCCGGTCGGCGCTGCCTTCGGCGGCGAGTGCGAGGGCGACGGCCGCGCAGTCCTCGACGTCCACGATGCCCCACTGTTCGCGCAGCCGGTTCCTGTACTCGCGGCCGTAGCCGGTGGAGCCGCCGTAGTTGACCTCGGCGACGCCGATGCCGCGCGAGGTGAAGTAGGCGATCTCCAGGTCGAGCACGAGCGGGGTGCGACTGGTGGGGCCACCGTGCACCCAGATCACGTACGGCGGCAGTGCGTCCTCGGGGCCGGTGACGTCGGGGTGGTGCGGCGCGTGGACGTGCGCGTGGATCTCCCGGCCGCCGGGGCCGGCGAAGACGCGCTCCTCGCCGGCGGGGACGAACGCCGGGTCGATGGCGTCCCGGTGCGCGGAGCCGATGACCCGTGCGCCGCCCGTCGCGGTGTCGACCTCCACGATCTCGTAGGAGGTGCGGGCGCTCGCGGCGAGCCCGATGACGGCCCCGCCGTGCGCGGCGAGCGTGGAGGACCACTCGGTCCAGGGGCCCTCGACGTCGGTGAGGGTGCCGGCCCGCGGATCGAGGATACCGAGCCTGTTGGTGCCGGTGCCGTGGATCGTGGCGATCCGCCCGTCGGGCAGCGGCAGGAACCACTGCATGCCCACGCGCCACAGCGGGCCCGCGAACTCCTCCTGCCGGGCGGGCAGGAGCGCGGTGGAGCGGCCTCGCGCGTCCGCGAGGTCGGCGGCGGCGACACGGCGCAGCTCCCACCAGCCGCCGGGGTCCGCGGCGTAGAGCAGCGAGCCGTCCTCGGCCCACGCGATCTGCGACACCGACTCGTCGGGGCCGCCGAGCACGGACCTGGCACCGGTGAAGGGTCCGCCGTCCGCGGGTACCTCGGCGAGCACCACCTCGGTGCCGTCCCACGGCATCCGGGGGTGGTCCCAGGCGATCCAGGCCGCCCGGCTCCCGTCGGGGGACAACTGCGGTCCCGTGACGAAGCGGTGGTGTCCGTCGGACAGTTCCCGCAGCGCCGCCCGGTCCTCGGCGGCCGAACCGTCGAGAGGTACGGCGACGACGACGCGGCGCACATCGGTGGGTGCCTCGCCGGTGAACTCCTCCATCACGCACCACGCCTCGCCGCGCTCCGGCAGCACCCTGAGGTCCGCGAAGCGCAGGCCGCCGCCGACGAGGGAGAGCGGGGTGAGCGGGCGTGGCTGCTCGCCGCCGTCCGGCTCGTAGGCGTACAGGCGCTGGTCGGCGAAGTGGACGAAGACCACGAGGGGGCCGCCGCTTTCGCGGGGCGCCCCGGCCCAGGGCAGCCCGCCGTACTCGATGACGCGGCTGCGCACGTTCCAGGGGGCGGGCAGCACCGACTCCTCGGTGCCGTCGGGGCGCCGGCGTACCAGGGCGCGCCTGCCGCCCTCGGCGGGGCGCGGCGCGGTCCACCAGACCTCGTCGCCCACGGTGCCGAGGTATTCGGGCCTGCCGTCGTGCGACGCGGCGAGCGCGGCGTCGATCGGCGACGGCCAGGTGCCGTACTGCGAAGTGGTGGCCATGGTCGGCTCCTTCACGCGGTCTGGAGGTACTGGTCGAGGACGCGGGCGCCGAAGTGCAGGGCGGAGACGGGCACCCGCTCGTCCACACCGTGGAACAGGGCCTGGTAGTCGAAGCCCTTCGGCAGCTTGAGCGGCGCGAAGCCGTAGCCGGTGATGCCGAGGCGGGAGAACTGCTTCGCGTCCGTGCCGCCGGTCATGCAGAACGGGACGGTGCGGCCCTCGGGCGCGAACCGCTCCACGGCGGCCCGCAGTTTGGCGAACGTCGGGGAGTCGACGGGTGCCTGGAGCGCGACCTCACGGTGGTCGAACTCCCAGTCCACGTCCGGCCCCGTGAGCCGGTCCATGGTGGCGATGAACTCGTCGTCGCCGCCGGGCACCATCCGCCCGTCGACCATCGCGGTGGCGTGGCCTGGGATCACGTTGACCTTGTAACCGGCGCCCAGCATCGTGGGGTTGGCACTGTTGCGTACGGTCGCCTCGACGAGGGAACGGGTGTCGCCGAGCCGGCCGAGGAGTGCGTCGATGTCGAAGTCCGGCTTGTCGAACCCGGTCTCGACGTCCTGGAGCGCGGCGAGTTCCTCGATGGCCGCGCGGACGGTCGGGGTGATCCGCAGCGGCCACTCGTGCTCGCCGATGCGGGCGACGGCGGCGGCGAGGCGGCTGACCGCGTTCTCGCGGTTGACCTTGGAGCCGTGGCCCGCCCGGCCGTGCGCGGTGAGCTTGAGCCAGGCGGTGCCGCGCTCGCCCGCGGCGATCGGGTACAGCTCCATGCCTCCGGCGTGGTACGTGTACGCGCCGGACTCGCTGATGCCCTCGGTGCAGCCCTCGAACAGGTCGGCGTGCTGGTCTGCGAGGAAGCCGGAACCGTCCTCGGCGCTGGCCTCCTCGTCGGCGGTGAAGGCGACGACGATGTCGCGCCGGGGGCGGATGCCGTGGCGCGCCCAGGCGCGTACGACCGAGAGGACCATCGCGTCCATGTACTTCATGTCGACGGCACCGCGTCCCCACACCACGCCGTCGCGGACCTCGCCGGAGAAGGGGTGCACGGTCCAGTCGGCGGGCTCGGCGGGGACGACGTCGAGGTGGCCGTGGACGAGGAGCGCGTCGGCGGACGGGTCGGTGCCGGCGATCCGCGCGACAACGTTGCCGCGGCCCTTCGCGCGTTCGAGGATGACGGGGTCGAGCCCGGCGGCGGCGAGTCGCTCGGCCGCGTACTCGGCGGCGGGGCGCTCCTGGCAGTCGCCGCCGCCCCGGTTGGTGGTGTCGATGCGGATGAGCTCGGAGGTGAAGGTGGTCACCTCGTCGAGCGCGATGTCGTCGATCGCGCCGCTCACGTGCTGCTCAGCCATACTGCTCCTCCACTGCGGACGAGGCGATCGTGGTGACGGCCTTGAAGGTACGGATGGCCTCGTACATCGTCGGGGACGTGTACGAGACCCGGCGTTCGCCGCTCGGGGCGACACCGGGGACCACGGTGGAGGCGTCCGCGAGGTGCGCGGCGTCGAACTCCAGCTCCACGGTGAACGGGCCGCCCGCGACCGGCTCGTACCGGCCGGCCAGCGCGGTGGCCTCCCGCGCGGCGGTGCGGATGTCGGCCGCGGTGCGCGCGGGGGTGCGGCACACGGCGGCGTAGCGCGAGACGTGGTCCTTGACGGCGACCTTGCGGGCGTCGGGCGCGTAGCCCTGAGCGTCCACACAGGTCAGGTCGTCGCCGGTGACGAGCACGACGGGGACGCCGTACTCGGCGACGACATGCGCGTTGAGCAGGCCCTCGCTGGCGCGGGTGCCGTTCAGCCAGACACCGGTGATGGAGTTGGCGAGGTAGGTGTGCGCGAGGACGCCCTCGGTGCCGGCAGCGGTGTGGTAGCCGATGAAGGCGATCGCGTCGACGTCACCGTGCTGCACCCCCTCCACCATGGAGAGGGACTTGTGCCGCCCTGTGAGCATCTGGGCGCGCTCGTCCAGCTGCTCCAGCAGGAGGTTGCGCATCGACCAGTGGGCCTCGTTGATGAGGACCTCGTCGGCGCCGCCGTCGTAGAAGCCGAGAACCGCCGCGTTCACATCGGAGGTGAACAGGGTGCGGCAGCGCTCCCACTGCGGTGTGCCCGGCAGGACGTCGGCCGGCCAGGTGACACCGGTCGCGCCCTCCATGTCGGCACTGATGAGAATCTTCAAGAACCGCCCCATTCTCCCAGGCCAGTGGGGCTCTGACCCACCGACGTCCATGATGAACGCGTCCAGTAGACCACTCACGGTGCCGGGCGCCTGACACCGGTCCCGCGCGGTGGTGGCGCCGGTCCCGCGCGGTGGTGTGCCGGGGTGGAAGCCACCGATCCGTTGACCGGACTACCGAAGGACACGCCGGGCGGGAGCGTATCCCTCGCTTGGCCTAGTCGGTAAACGTTGCGCATCCCGACGACGAAGGAGCGCAACGGAGTTGAACGAGCAATCCCGTGATGTTCGCGCTATTCAGCTGCCCCGATGGGGGCGGGTGGCCGCGGACGAGGGTGTCGTGCCCTGGCTGGTCTTCGATGAGGAGGGGAAGGTCGTGCTGCCGGTACGAAGGTTCCTGATCGACTTCATCGCCCGGGACAACCGGACCGGCAGCGTACGCAGCTACGCCTACGACCTGCTCCGCTGGTGGCGCTGGCTGCGCGTGGTCGATGTCGAGTGGCACCGCGCGACGTCGGTGGAGGTACGGGATTTCGTCCTGTGGCTCCGGGCTGCGACGAAGCCGCGCAGGTCGGCGCGGACACATTCTGCGGCGACTGTGGGCACCACGAATCCGATCACGAAGAAGACGTACCTGGACGACCTCTACAAGCCGCGGACGATTCGGCACAGCAACGCGGTGCTGCGCAGCTTCTACGACTTCTGGATCGAGACCGGCGGTGGCCCGCTGGTCAACCCGGTGCCCCTGGCGCGGTCCGACCGGCGCCGGCCGCACGCCCATCACAATCCGCTGGAGCCCTACCGGGGCGAGGGGCGGCTGCGCTACAACCCGAGTCCCCAAGCGGCGACCGCGACAGATGCCCGACGAGCGGTGGAACGAGCTGTTCGCGGCCCTGCGCTCGAACCGGGACCGGGCGATCCTGGCCTTGGCCGTCAGCAATGGCGCCCGCGCCTCGGAGCTGCTGGGCGTGCGTGGGGTCGATCTCGACTGGGGCGACCAGCTCGTGCGGGTGGTGCGCAAGGGCACGCTCGCCGAGCAGTGGCTGCCGGCCAGCGCGGAGGCGTTCATCTGGATTCGCCTCTACCTGGCCGAAGGGCCGCCGCTGGACCCACAGGCCCCGCTGTGGTGGACCCTGCGCCGCCGTGACCACGGCGCAGGGCTGGCCTACCAGACCATGAACTACGAGGCCCTTCGGGCGGTGTTCCGCCGCGTCAACACCCTGCTGGGCACGAACTGGTCGATGCACGACCTGCGGCACACGGCCGCCCTGCGCATGGCACGCGACGAGAGCCTGTCGCTGCGGGACGTGCAGACCATCCTCGGTCACGCCCACCTGTCCACCACGGCGGACGTCTACTTGGTGGAGGAGGAAGCCCAGGTCATCCGCCGGGTCCAGGAGCATCTGGCCGAGGTGAGGGACCGAGCGAAACCCCCGCCGCCGACAGTGGCGGGCGGCTACGAAGCCAGCGACCTGGACGTGCTGTTCGGGGGTGGTCAGGCATGAGCCGCCGTGCCAACCGCGTGATGCTCGCGGGCACCGGGCCCACCCCCGAGCGGCGCCTGTTCGTCACACACGACGTGAAGGCGGACGAGAAGCGCGTCGGCCCCCACGAGCATCTGGGACGTGACGACGTCCTGGCCCTGCTGCCGCTCTCCCCGGTCTGGCCAGCACAGGACTACAGCAACGGCCGCACGCTGGGCCGATACCGCCTGATCGGGGCCGGGCAGATCCTCGACTGGCTCCTGACCCACCCCGGGGACGGCTGGCAGGCCCGATGGAGGGCGGCCGATGCCGACTGCGGCAAGGACTGGATCGAGCAGGTCCTCGACCGGACCGACAACGGCCACAGCTACCAGGCACGCAGGTCAGCGCTGCTGAGCGGCCTGAACAGCATGTTCATCAGCGGCATTGTGCTGCCCGACTACGAGTTCATGCGTGGCTACAAGGCCATGGCGCTGTTCAAAGACGTCCAGCGAATGTTCCCGCCGGGGACGCTGGAGCAGATGCGCCGTCACGGCAGCGAGTTGGGCATGACGGGCCGGCACGTCGACGAGGGCCTGCGCGTGATCTCCAAAATGATCCTGCACACCGGCCGTGACGTTGACCAGCTCACTGCGGAGGACGTCTTCGAGGCGCGGGCCTGGGGACGGCGGGCCATTGGCTACTCCTACGACGGAACCCACAGCGCTTGGGACCTGATGCGCGGCGCCGGGGTGATCCACTCCAAGGACACACTCAAGGACGCGCTGCGGCACGGCCAGCGGCCCACGGCCGAGCTGGTCGACTTCTACAACCTCCAGAGCACACCCGTGCGCAACCTGCTGGTCCGCTACCTCGAAGAACGCCGGCCCGGCGTCGACTACGGCACCTTCGTCGGCCTGGCCCGTGAGCTGGCCGGCGTGTTCTGGGCTGACATCGAGGCCCACCACCCCGGCATCGACAGCCTCCGCCTGCCCGACGAAGTCGTCGACGGGTGGAAGCAGCGGCTGCTCACCTACGTCAACAAGAGCGGTGAGGTCGTGGAGCGTCGCTCCCGCTACGACGTCATGATGCGCGTCCGCGGCTTCTACCTCGACATCCAGGAATGGGCACACGAAGATCCGTTCTGGGCACAGTGGGCCTGCCCGAGTCCGATCCGCCGCGGCGACGGCGCCGGCAACTTCAAGGTCGTGGCCCAGGTTCAGGCCCGGATGCACCAGCGGGTCCGCGAGCGGCTCCCTCACCTCGGGCGCCTGGTCGAGGCCGCCGAGCGTGAGCGCGATGAGACGGCCGCGCTGCTGGCGGCCGCGAAGGCTACCGCGTTCGACGAGTACTTCGAGCACGAGGGCACCCGCTATCTGCGGGTCATGCCCGCTGCCCACAAGGTCACCAGCCGCCCTGACCACGTCACCCCGCACGTCTACGTCCATGCCGAGGGCAGCACGAAGCGGATCAACCAGAGCATGGCCGAGGACGAGGCGTTCTGGGCCTGGGCCGTCATCGAGACCCTGCGGCACACCGGAGTACGCGTCGAGGAACTCACCGAGATCACGCACCTGGCGCTTGTCTCCTACAAGCTCCCCGACACCGGCGAGATCGTCCCGCTGTTGCAGATCGTGCCGTCCAAGAGCAACGAGGAACGGCTACTGCTGGTCAGCCCGGAACTGGCCAGCGTCCTGGCCACGATCATCAAACGCCTTCGGGACGCCAACGGCGGCAAGATCCCGCTCGCCGCCCGCTACGACGACCACGAGCGTGTCACCGGACCGGTGCTGCCGCACCTCTTCCAACGCCGCCACTACTGGCAGCCGCAGGTCATGGGGCAGAACACCGTCTCCCGCCTGCTCCGCAAGACACTGGCCCGGATGGGGCTGCGCGATCAGGCCGGCAACCCGATGCGCTACACGCCCCACGACTTCCGCAGGATGTTCGCCACCGAGGCCGTCACCGGCGGACTGCCTGTCCACATCGCCGCTCGCATTCTCGGACACAAGAGTCTGACGACCACGCAGGCATACCTCGCGGTCTTCCAGGACGACCTGATCCGCACCTACCGCGGCTTCCTCGACCGCCGCCGGGCCGAGCGCCCCGTCGAGGAATACCGGGAGCCCACCGAACAGGAGTGGCGCGACTTCCAGCAGCACTTCGAGTTGCGCAAGATCTCCCTCGGCACCTGCGGGCGCCCCTACGGCACCCCTTGCAAGCACGAACACGCCTGCATCCGCTGCCCCGTCCTCCAGATCGACCCACGCCAGCGATCGCGGCTCATCGAGATCATCCAGAACCTACGCGAACGCATTCGCGAGGCCCGCGCCAACGGCTGGCTCGGCGAGGTCGAAGGGCTCCAGGTCAGCTCTGACGCCGCGATGGCCAAGCTCAACAGCCTCAAGAGCACCCCCACCGACGGACGACCGCAACTGGTCGACCTCGGCATGCCCGTCTTCACCGACGACACACCGTCGCCGCGTCCGGATACGGGTGAGCCCGGACTCCAAGACTGACCGTCAGTGGTTGCTGGCAGCATCACCGCTATGAACGCCATATTTACCACCCCGCCGCGGCCGTTCGACGTCACCGCGCTCTTCCCTCAACTGGCCCCGCTGGCGCGCACGGCGACCCGGCTGCACCCGCGACCCGGGTCGCCGACCGTGCACGACAGCTCCGTCGGCGGGCCGCTCCTGTGGCCCACCGACGAGCCGTGGCCGTACTGCGAAGAACCGCACGACAGGCATGCGGCGCTCAGGATCAACTCCCCGGATGACATCCGGCTCGAGCGCCGTGTCCTCGCCGCAGCGGCCGAGCGCCTTCACCTCGACCCCGAGGCACCCCAGTGGACCCCGGAGGACCAGGAGACCTTGGATCTGATCAGGGCGGGCCGCCCATGGTTCGACGGCCCGATCCCTCTCCTGCCCGTCGCCCAGTTGTACGCCCGCGACATCTCCTTCCCCTGCCCGCCAGACGCGGACCTGCTCCAAGTCCTGTGGTGCCCCTTCGACCACGAGATGGCACACCCGAAGACCGCCCTGTTCTGGCGGTCCTCCGCCACCATCACCGACGTCCTCGACGCACCGCCCGAGCCGTCGATCGTCCAGGACGGTTGCTACCTCCCGGAGCCGTGCCTGTTCTCACCGGAGCAGGTCACCGACTACCCGAACCCCAGCGAGTTGAGCAAGGAGCTTCGGGAGCAGCTGGACGACGAGAGCAGCTGGGAGACGATCGACCCCGCGCAGTACAACGCGTACGCCTACGATCCGGGCGAGCTCTACCTGAACAACCTCTGCACCGCCCCCGGCTGGAAAACCGGCGGCTGGACCCGCTGGAGCCCCACCGACCCCGTCGACCGCGCCTGCCCGGAGTGCGGCACCGAGGCGGTCCCTCTCCTCACCATCGCCTCATGGGAATGGGACGGCGGCAGCGCGACCTGGATCGCCGAGGAGGACCGGCCGACCCCGGGCCCGCCGCCCCTAGGCGCCCGGGACGGCAACTTCACCTTGATCGACATCACCGGCGGCAACAACCTGCAACTCCACGTCTGCCCGTCTTCCCCTCACCACCCCCACTTCGAACTGCTCCAGTGAGCTCGTGCGGAAGTCCTCCGCACCGACGCCTACGCCACAATCGACACCGCGATCGACTGTCCGGTAAGCCGTCTTGGCCAACTACCGGAGATCCAAACGACGGGCCCAAGCGGCCCCAACACCAATGTCACAACGAGCGGCCCCGTCACAGACGGGGCCGCTTTCGTGTCGAGGAGGCCTGAACCTTGATCGTTCTCTTAGTCCGGAAAAGGGCCAGCGGCCTCACTGAAATCCTTGCTCGAGCACTTCGCGAACGTGGCCGTGAGGTCGAAGTCGAGCACCTCCACGTCCAACTCCCCCGGGTTCTGAAGACGGCCGCCTCATGATCGAGCCCTCGGCCTGGCAGACGCGACAGTCAACAAGTTGGTACGGGGTCACCAGCGGAGCTGTCGCCAAACGTGTTGCCTGCGGTGAGGCCCTCGACGAACGAGCGGAAGTCATCAGCCAGGGCGAGCTCAGAGCCGTGGTCGGTCTCGAACCATGTGACCGAGGGCTCACCATCTCGCCCGCAAGTTCGGTAATCGAGCCCGATCCAGCAGTGCCCGCTCAGCGGCACTGGCCTCAGCTGCAAGATCATTTCTTAGTCCGGAAAAGGACGGCGGGGCCGGGACGCTCCGCGGACTGCGAGGGGACGACTCGGCGGACCGCCGGTCGGTGACCGGTCGGCGGGCACGGCGCAGGGGGGCCGGGACGGGGAGAAGCGCCGCGGCCCTGAGCGGGCGAGAGGCCTGACGTCGGCGGGCGTGGACCGACCGTGCGCGAAGCCCTGGTGCTCGCCCAGCCGGCGACGAGGTGCCCGGCCGCGCGACACGAGGGGAGCAGTAGGAGGGGACAGCAGGAGCCCGGGGGCTACGTCTCGACCCAGCCGTGGTCGGCGGCGAGCTTCGCGAGGTGGCGCCGGATCCCCAGGATCTGCTCGGCCGTGATCCCGGGCGCGGCGCTGAGCAGGGCTTCCGTGACCTCTTCTGTGAACTCGCGGGCGGTCAGGATGTCGCAGAGCCCGTCGTCCACCGGGGTACGCGGCTCCGGGTGGTGTGCGGCGGGCGCGAACCTGTCGCCCTCCAGCACACTGACGTGGGCGGCTTTGAGGCCCTTGTCCCCGTTCTCCACGTCGAACTCGACGGTCACACCGGGCGTGAGCTGGGACTTGTCCACCACGAGGTCGTTCACATGCAGGAAGACGTCGTCACCGCCACCGCTGGGGGCAACGAAACCGTAGCCGCGGACCGCGTCGAACCGGATGACCTTGCCCGTTGCCACCATGCACCCCATCACTCGCGCCGGCCCTGCCGGCATGCCGCCCCCGTGGTGGCACCCTGACCCGCCACCGCGCGTCACGCTACCGCACCCTCCGTCAGGGGTGAAGGCGGTGGCGGAGGGCGGCGGCTGCGGCCGGTGGCCCGGTCCCGGGACCGCCGCGGCGCTGCGAGCCGGGCGCGGGCCGCGGGCAGGCGGGCACGCGCCGGCTGCTCGCGGGCCGCGTGCCGCGGTTCCCGCACCGGATGTTGCGTACGCCCTCCGGTGGGGCAGGAACTGCCCCATGACACTGAGCCGTCGCTCCCTCATACGCTCCGCCGCCGCCGTCGCCACCACCGCTCTCGTGACCGGCGGCGGCATCGGGTCCGCGCGTGCGTCGACCGCCGTCCGCGCCGGCGCGGCCACCGGCAGCGCGTTCCCCGCCGACTGGATGGGGGCGCTGCCGGACACCCTGTCGCTGCTGCGGATGACGGTCCCCGGCACCCACGACTCCTGCTGCACCGACCCGGCCAACGGCACCGAGTGGTCGCACACCCAGAACTGGGGGATCACCGAGCAACTCCAGCGCGGCATACGCTTCCTGGACATCCGGGCCAACGGCCTCCAGGACCATCTCGGCGACGCGTTCGGGATCTACCACTCCTCGTTCTACCAGGGCATCACGTTCGACGGCGTGCTCGCGCAGTGCCGCGACTTCCTGCAGCAGCATCCGCACGAGACGATCGTGATGCGGCTGAAGAAGGAGGACGGCACCAGCAACGACGTCGGGGCCGGCTTCAAGGACGTGATGAACGTGTACCTCGACACGAAGGGCTGGCGCCCCTGGTTCCTGCTCGCCGACCAGGTGCCCTCGCTCGGCGAGGCGCGCGGGCGGATCGTCCTGATCACGCAGTTCGACAACGACCTGCCGGTTCTGCGGTGGCCGGGCGGCGACAACGACTTCCTGTCCAACCAGTGGTTCTCGCTCCAGGACATCTACCAGGGACTGTCCTCGCCGTCCCAGAAGACGGCAAAGGTCAGCCGGCAGTTCGACAGCGTCGCCGGGGATCAGGACTCGGCGCTGATGTACATCAACTTCACCAGCTACGCGGGCGGCGGCTGGCCCAAGGTCAACGCGGACGCGATCATGCCCGGAGTGCAGAGCTACCTGAACGGGCGGCTGTCGGACCGCACGCACCTCGGCGTCGTCCCCATGGACTTCCCGGACTTCCACTCGGACACGCTGAGCGCCCTGATCGACTGGAACTGGCACTGACGACAGCCGGCGTCCCGGCGCCGGCGGGGTACGGGGCGGCCATGCGCGCGCCCGTACCCCGCCGGATCGGCCGGGCTCAGCCGTGGGCCCCGCTGCGGCGGCGTAGTGCGAAGGCGGCGACGGAGGCCACCACCAGGGCTCCGCCGATGGACACGGCGACCCACGGCGCGCCGCCGCTGCCGCCGGGCGCCGCCATACGCAGCGCCGTGTTCTGTTCCCGCAGGCCGGTGATGCTCGCGGTGACGGGTGCGACGGCCCGGATCGGTCCGAGGGAACGCACGGAGCCGTCGCTGTTCAGCAGCGTCTGCCGGTTGTTGGGATGCCGGAAGTCGAACATGCTCGCGAGGCTTCCGGCGCGGCTGTCGAAGGAGTGGTCACCGATGGCCCGCGTCCCCCAGTTCTGCTCGATGAACCGGGTGATGGAGGCCTGCTCCGTCTTGGTGTGGTCGACGTGGTTGACCTTGCTGAACGGTGAGATCACGAGCAGCGGCTGCCGCGCGCCGGGCCCGCACCGGTCCTTGTAGCCGCCCGCAGCGGGCGGTCCCGTCTGGCACATCGGACTGTCCGTGGCCGCTCCGGTGGATGTCGGCGTGGAGTCGGTCGACCCGTTCAGCACCGGGGATGCGACGTGGTCGTACCAGCCGTCCGAGTCGTCGTAGGCCACGACGACCGCCGTGTCCTTCCACTGCGGCGACTGCTGGATCTTGTTGATCTGCCCGACGAGGAAGTGCTGTTCGTCGATGGGGTCGGAGTAGCCGGCGTGCCCGTCCTGGTACGAGGGCGCCTTCAGGAAGCTCACGGACGGCAGCCGCCCGGCCTGCAGGGCCGCGTCGAAGTCGGTGAGGTCGTAGTTGTGGTTGGCGCGCCCGGCGTGGCCGATCTCGGCGACGGAACGCGGCGCGAGGTGATGCGGGTTGGCGGTGGTGGCGTAGTACTGGAACGGGTCGTGGTGCGGGCTGTAGTCGACGGAGGAGGCGCCGCCGACATTGGCGTGGGTGGTGCCGGTGCACTTCGCGTGGTCGGCGCTGTCGCCGTTCCAGGGGGTGCTGGGCCGGAACCCGCCCTGGAACCAGCCCCAGCTGACGCCCTGCTCGTTGAGCCGGTCACCGATGTTCTTGCCGGTCAGCATCGCGAGTGAACTCTTGCTGGTGTGATCGCTGTCGGAGCAGTCGTCGAAGGCCGGGTCCGGGTCGTTGATCAGGGTGCCCACCCCGTTCTTGCCGGGGGAGGCCACGGCGGCGGGGTCGGGTGTCGCGGTGCGCTTCGGGTGCTCGGTCGAGGAGGCCGGGTCCGTGGAGACGACGCCGTGCGTCTGTCCGGAGACCAGCTCGATCGCGCCGGGCGTCGAGGGGCCGTACGCCGAGCCGAACGAGTTGTCGCTCAGGGCGTAGTGCTGCGCGTAGTTCCACAGGGCGGTGACGGTGTTGCCGTCGTAGTAGTCCATGACGAGGCCCGGCTCGTAGTACAGGTTGCCGGAGCACCGGCCCGAGTCGGTGTTCTCAACGAACTTGTCGGCCTTGCCGCCGTTGTAGGCGTACTGCTCACGGTCGTAGTCGTGCCGCTGGTCGCAGGTGACGGCCTGGTCGGGGCCGAGCCGCTTGGGGGGGTACTGGTTGGGGTTGTCGGTGAGCAGACCCGCCGTGCGCAGGTTGTCGATCCCCCGGGGGGTGCCCGGTGAGGCGGTGAACGGGGTGCCGTCGGCGTTGGCGGCGTGCGGGTACGTCGCGAAGTAGTGGTCGAACGAGATGTTCTCGTCGAACAGGACCACCAGGTGCTTGACCGGCGTGGTGGTCCCCCCGCCGTGACTCGTGCCGTTCGCGTGCGCGGTGCCGCCGGTGGCCAGCGTGGCGAGCGCCGCGGCCCCGAGCCACGCGCCCCACCTCCGGCTGCGCGCGGTCCTGCCTGTCCAGCCCATACCGATGGCCCTCCGATCCTCGCGGGTGACGCCGAGACGACATTCAGATGAACGCCGAGAGTCTGCCGAATGAACGGCCCGCTGGCCAGACGCCGTACCGTGAACGGTCCGGCTTGTCCCGGCCCGTCCCCCCGTCCGGCCCATGTCCCGGACGGGACGCCGTCCGCCGGCGCCTCCCCTCCCCGCCTTCCTCGCCTTCGCCGCGCATCCGTTGACATGTCCAGGTACGGTTGCTGGGATGGGGTACGACGCTTTCCGTCCCCCAGCTGGAGCGTTCCCGTGCCGATCTCTCGCCGTGTCCTCCTCTCCGGTCTGCCGGCCGGGGTCCTGGCGGCCGCCGCCGCGCCGCTGCGGGCCGCGGCCCTCTCCCCCGGTGCCGCCCCCGCGGGCGATCCCGCCGTGACGGCGGCGAACACCGTGGCGCTGCTCGCGGGAACCGCCGCGAGTTCGGCGCGGCCCGAGGCAGCCGCCCGGCTCGCCGCCATCGAGTCCACCGCGCGCGGGCGGCTCGCCGCTCTGGACGCCGCCGGGGACGGCGAGTTGTTCGAGGGCCTGCCGCTCGGCACCAGCGACCCCAACCTCCGGGCGTCGTACCAGTACCTGTACGACATCGCGCTGGCGACCCGCGTGCCGGGGGCCGCCGGGTCAACGCTGCGCGGCGACACGGCTGTTCAGGACCGGGTGATCGACGCCCTCGCCGAACTCCATGACGACTGGTACGGGGACCAGGCACGCGGCTACTACGGCAACTGGTACACCTGGGAGATCGGCATCTCCTCGGCGGTCAGCCGGACGCTCGTGCTCCTCGCCGACCGGCTCGCCGGCCGCCTGCCCGCTCTGACGGCGGCGTACGTGGCGTCCATGGACGGCTACCTGCGCAACGGCAAGGACGGCGACGTCGACCTCGACTCGCGCTTCCACACCGGTGCGAACCTCGCGGACATCACGACCAACCGCGTCCTGCAGGGGAGCGTGCTCGCCGATTCCCGGCGGATCGCCAAGGCGGTCGCCGACCAGCTGACCGTGCTCGCCACGATCAACCCGTACCACCTCGACCATCAGGTGACGGACGGGTTCTACGCGGACGGCTCGTTCCTGCAGCACGCCTCGGTCGCCTACACCGGCTCCTACGGCAGGGACCTGCTGGGCCGGGTCGTGGACACCGTCACGATCCTGGACGGCGCCGGTTACACCGACGTCGCTCCCGTGGTGGCCGTCGCGCGGGGCTGGATCGTCCGCTCGTTCGCCCCGGTGATCTTCGAGGGCTGGATGATGGAGATCGTGAAGGGCCGCGGTGTCTCCCGGACGACCTCCGGGTACGCGGACACGGCCGCGATCATCGAGGCCGTCGTGGGTCTCAGCGGCTACGCGACAGGCGCCGACGCCACCGCGCTGCGCGGCTACGCGCGCTTCCTGCACCAGGCGTCGCACGCGGCTCCCACCCCCGCCGGGTTCGTCTCCCCCGTGCGCGCCGTGCGGTACGCCGACATCCTCGCCGACACGTCACTGCCCGCCCGGGACCTGGCGGGGGCGCGGGGCAACCACGCGTTCGGGGCGATGGACCGGACCGTCCACCGGCGGCCGGGCTGGGCCTTCGCGCTGGCCCGCAGTTCCACCCGGGTCAGCGCGTACGAGTACATGAGCGGCGAGAACCTCATGCCCTGGTTCCAGGGGGCCGGCGCCCACCACCTGTACCTCCGGGGGCAGGACCAGGCGCAACGCTTCGGTGCGGACCACCTCGCCACCGTCCCGCCCTACCGCCTCGCGGGGGTCACGGCGCCGGTGGAGGCCCGCCGGACGGTGCCGCAGCTGTACGGCACGCAGTGGTTCGACGACCCGGCGGCCGGCTTCACGGCGTCGTCGGACTCCCAGAACGCGTACGTCTACTTCCCGCGTTCCACCAACTCCTTCTCCGGCGGCGTGAGTCTGGACGGCTTCGGCACCGCCGGCCTCGTCCAGGGCGACGACGCGGCCTACGCGGCCCAGCAGGCCGGAGAGCTCCCGGACGGCTTCGTCGCGTACCGCGGTGCGGAGGCCGTCAAGTCCTGGTTCCTGCTGGACGAGGAGGTCGTGGTGCTCGTCGCGGGCGCCGGTGACGCGGCGGGTCGCGGAGTCACCACCACGCTCGACACCCGCGTCAGCGACCCCGCGGACCCGGTCCGCGTCACCGGCCTGCGCCGCGACGGCCGGGCCTGGACGCCCGGCGAGGCGGCCGTGCCGCTCGCCTGGCTGCGCTGGTCCGACGGTGAGGACGGGCCGTCCGTCGGCTACGTCTTCCTCGACGGGCCGCCGCCCGTCGTCAGCCTGGAGACGGTCACCCGCAGCAGGCGGCTGGTCCGGGCGGCCAACCCGGACACCCCCGTCACCAAGCGGGTCTTCTCCGTGGCATACGAGCAACAGCCGGGTGCGGCCCGGATGTCGGCGGCCTACGCTCTCCTCCCGCTCGCCTGCGAACGGCGGTTGTCCGCGTACGGCGGTGACCGGCACTCCCCGGAGGTGCTGGCCAACACCACGCGCCTGCAGGCCCTCGCGCACCGGGGGCTCGGCCTGACGGCGCTCAACGCCTTCACCTCGGGTACGCATCGCGTACCGGGCCTGAGCGTGGACGGCCCGGTCTCGGTGCTCGTACGGCGCGTGGACCGGGGCAGCGTCACCGTCGCGTTCGGGGACCCCACCACCGAGCTCGACCAGGTGGCCGTGACGTTGCACGGGGAGCCGCTGTCCGTCGTCTCGGCCGACGACGGGGTGCGTGTGCGGCGCGTCCCCGGTGGGACGCGCGTGGTGGCCGACACCCGGGAGGCCTACGGCCGGAGCCTCACCGTGACGCTGCGTGCGAGCCGCAGGCCGTAGGCGCCGGCTGCTGCGGCACGTATCGGACAGGGGTGACCGGAACCTGCCGGCGGTGGCTGAACTCCAGCACCGGGTAGCCCAGTTCGAGGATCCGCTCGGTGATGCGCGCGGCCTCGGCCCGGCCCATCGCCGGCAGTATGTACGGCAGTTGCGCGGCCAGACGCGGCGCGTCGGGGAACTGGGCGGGACGGGCGAAGCCCGGCATGGTCCGCGTACCGTACGACGACGGCAGCGCCCCGGGGCGGGACGGACGGCGGCCGCCCGCCGCGAGCACGAGATGCCCGGCCCCGCCGGCGCGGGCCAGGGGGTAGGCCCACCACAGGACATCGGTCCTGGCCCCGTCCGGCGCGGAGATCGTGGCCCGGCCCGCCCTGGGGAGCGCCCCGGCCGCCGTGTCCCCGTGCGCGAGGCCGCCCTCGTCCTCGGCGAGCGCGCCCGCGACCGGCAGCAGATCCTCGGCCTCACGGCCCGTCGCCTCGTGAGTGGAGTGGCCGAAAAGCCTCCTCGCGCCCGTCGACCAGTGTGAGACCAGGCCGTCACGGTCCACGACGGCCACGGCGAGCGGCATCCGGCCCGCCGCGGCGACCTGCCGCGACAGACGCGGCGGAAAACCACTGTCCATGGGGTGAGGACTCCTTCCGTGCCGCCAGGAGATCCGCGGCCCTGGACACCACGGTACGGCTACGGCGGGGCGCTGAGGGGGCGATTCGCCAAGACATGCCCCGCCCCGGTGCCGCCGATTTGTTGACTGAAATTCAGTCAATCACCGGCCGCCATCCGGAAGCCCCGCCGGAACCCGCCGTTCAGTCCTCGTGCCCCAGTTGGAGATCGCGCTCCGTGCGTCCGCCGCCCGCTACCTGGAGGACCGTGGCGACCGGCGGGTAGCCGGCCGCGATCACCGTGTACTCACCCGACGACAGGTCCACGAAGCGGAAGGTGCCGTCGGGTCCCGTGGTGAGCGTGTCCACCACATTGCCCGCCGCGTCCAGCAACGTGACGCGCGCGTCCTCGACGGGCCGTCCGCCCGACGCCCGTACCGTACCGCGCAGCACGGCACCGCCCGCGAGCTCGACGTCCTGCCTGGTCTCGCGCGAGGACTGGACGCTCACCGGCAGGGCCGCGGGCCGGAACGCCGGCGCGCTCGCCGCCAGCGTGTACTCACCGGCGACGAGTTCGCCGATCACGTACAGGCCCTCGCGTCCGCTGCGCGTGGAGGCGACGACCTCGCCGCGCACGTCGGTGAGGGTGACGGCCGCGTCCCTGACGGGCGTGCCGTCGGCCGTGACCACGGAGCCCGCGAGGCGTCCCGCGCCGCCGAGCACCACGTCCAGTTCGACGGCGCGCTCGCCCACGGTCACCGTGACGGCCTGCGGCTGGTGGCCGCCCGCGGCGGCGATCATCACGTACGAACCGGCGCCGGGCACGGTGAGCGCGTAGCGCCCGTCCTCGCTGCTCGCACCACGCCCGATCTGCCGGCCGTGCACGTCGATGAGGGTGAGCGCGGCGCGCGGCACGACGGAGCCGTCGTAGTGCATGACGGTCCCGCAGACCGCGACACCCGCGCTGAAGGGGCCGGCCGCGGCGGGCGGGACCGCGGTCGCGGCGTACCCGGCCGTGTCGTAACCGCTGGTGTCGTGTCCGGGCGCGGCGGCGCGTGCGGCGGGGATGTCGGTGGTCTCGGTGGCGGAGGCGTTGTGGGACACCAGCGGTCTCTCCTTGAGGAAGAAGGCGATCAACAGGCCGAGGACGAGCACCGGCACGAGGTAGAGGAAGATGCGGGGCATGGCGTCCGCGTACGCGTCGACGTAGGCGTCGCGCAGCGCGGGGGGCAGGGCGTGGACCATCTGCGGGGTGACGGACTCGGGGCTCGGCAGCCCGCCGCCCGCGGGCAGCCGGTCGGCGAGTGCGTCGGCGAGGCGGTTCGCGAAGATCGTGCCGAAGACGGCGGCGCCGACGCTTCCCCCGATCTGCCGGAAGTAGTTGTTGGCGCTGGTGGCGGTCCCCAGGTCGGCGGGGCGCACGGAGTTCTGCACGGCGAGCACCAGCACCGGCATCACCAGGCCGATACCGATGCCGAGGACGGCCTGCGCCACGCCCGTCGTGAGGTCGGACGTGTCGGCGCCGAGCCGGGAGAGCAGCCACATGCCCAGGGCGGACACGGCGGAGCCGAGGAGCGGGTAGACGCGGTAGCGGCCGGTACGGCTGATGAGCTGCCCGGACACGATGGAGGCGACGACGACGCCGCCCATCATCGGCAGCATCATCAGCCCGGAAGCGGTGGCGCTGACGCCGTCGACCATCTGCAGGAACGTCGGCAGGTAGCTGGCCGCGCCGAACAGGGCGACGCCGATGACCGCGCCGATCAGCCCGGAGACGGTGAAGACGGAGTCGCGGAACAGCCGGAGCGGGATGATCGGTTCTGCGGCGAAACGCTCGACGACGAGGAACAGCACGGCTGTTCCGGCGGCACCGGCGGCGAGTCCGAGGATGACGCGCGAGCCCCACGCGTACTCGGTGCCTCCCCAACTGGTCAGCAACACCAGGCAGGTGGAGGCGGCGGCCAGCAGCAGCGCGCCGAGCACGTCGAGCCGCCCTCTGGCGCCGCGCTTCGGCAGTTTGAGCACGAGCGAGACCACGACGAAGGTGAGCAGCCCGAAGGGCACGTTGAAGTAGAAGCACCAGCGCCAGGTGGCGTGGTCGGTGAAGAAGCCTCCGAGCAACGGGCCCGCCACGGAGGCGAGTCCGAACGCGGCACCGATGAGGCCCATGTACCGGCCGCGCTCGCGGGGCGGCACGATGTCGCCGATGATCGCCTGCACGCCGATCATCAGCCCGCCGGCGCCGATGCCCTGCACCGCGCGGAAGGCGATGAGTTCGTCCATCGAGCGGGCCCAGCCGCACAGGGCGGAGCCGATGACGAAGACGAGGATCGCGAACTGGAAGACGCCCTTGCGGCCGAAGAGGTCACCGAGCTTGCCGTAGATGGGCAGGCCCACCGTGGAGGTCAGCAGGTAGGCGGTGATCGCCCACGACATCCGGTCGAGGCCGTGCAGGTCCCCGACGATCTTCGGCAGCGCCGTGGCCACGATCATCTGGTCGAGCGCGGCCAGCAGCAGCGCCAGCATCAGGCCGATGAAGACGAGCCGCACCCTGCGCGGGTCCAGGGCGCCGCCGCCGAGTGCCGCGCCACCGGGCGGCGCGGGCCTCCCGGGGGCCGGCAGGACTTCGGCCGGGGGCGACGCGGAGGCGGGGCCGGGGCCCCGGCCGTGCCCGGCGCCGCTCGCCGTTTCCTTCACCAGAGTGGTCGTACCGCCCACGTAATGCTCCCCTCGTCACACCTACGCGGCGTCATTCCTCGCATTACACGCCAAGCGGGAGCAAGCGAATGAGGGGGCTGCGCAGGGGCGGGTGAGGGGGCGCGCGATCGCTGAGATCGTGCGCCGGGGCGCTCAACTGGGGCTTTCCGGACGGCACGCGCCGCGTTGACACGGGGCCGCCGTCCGGAGAATCCACCCGTATCGGTGACTCGGGCGACTAGCGCGCTGACCCGCGCGGGCCGGCCGAGTCAGCTGGGCTCATGCTCAGACGTCACCCGAGGGCTTGCCCTCGGTCTCCTCGGCGAGCCTGGCCAGGATCTGGTCGTAGAGCGCGGCCAGGCCCTTGGGCGCGAACTTGCGCTCGAAGAAACCGCCGATGCCGCCCGCGCCGTTCCACACGGAGGTGACGACGGCCTTCGAACGGCCCTCACCCGCCGGGGTGACGACCCAGGTGGTGACCATGGAGGAGTTGCGGTCCTTCTCCACGAGCTGACCGTCGACCGGCTCCGTCACCTCCAGGAGGCAGTCGCGGACCCGCTTCTCGGTCGCCTGCAGCCTCCAGTGGACGAGCGTGCCCTCGCCGTCGCCGCCCTCCCGGATCTCGTACTCGGTGAAGTTGCCGGGCAGCAGCTTGTGGCGTGTCTCCTTGTAGTCGGCCAGCGCGTCGAACACGTCCTCCGCCTTCGCCGCGATGACTCGCTCCGTCGTGGCTTCGACCTGCGCCATGGCTGTTCCTCCAGCACTCGGTTCCTTGGTGGGGCACGGCAAGCCAACCACCCCGCGCCCACCGGCCCAAATCGGGGTCTCCAGGGGCTCGGGCAAAGGGGCCGACAAGGGAGCCGACGAGCGGCCGGCACGTGGCGTCCGAACGGCGCGTCCGAACGGCGTGCACGATCAAGGGAACATTTGTTCTATTGTCGAACGGAGCACTACCGAGGAGGCACGCATGCGCTGGGACCATCTGACCGACCAGGACGCCGATGACGCGACCCGAGCGGACGGCGGCGCCGGGGGCGGCGCGGCACGCGGCACCGGCGCCCGACCCGACGCGGCCCTCGCCCTCTTCGCCACGGACGCCGTGACCACCAGGACCTTCGACACGCCGGAATTCCGGGGGATCACCTTCCACGAGGTCAGGGCCCGCTCCATCGTGAACCGCGTGCCCGGCGCGTCCCGCATGCCCTTCGAGTGGACCGTGAACCCGTACCGGGGGTGCTCCCACGCCTGCGTCTACTGCTTCGCGCGCAAGACGCACAGCTACCTCGACCTCGACACCGGGCAGGGCTTCGACTCCCAGATCGTCGTCAAGATCAACGCGCCGGAACTGCTGCGCCGCGACCTGGCGTCGCCCCGCTGGCAGGGGGCGCACATCGCGATGGGCACCAACGTCGACTGCTACCAGCGGGCCGAGGGCCGCTACTCCCTGATGCCCGGGATCATCGCCGCGCTGCGGGAGCGCGCGAACCCGTTCTCCATCCTCACCAAGGGCACGCTGATCCTGCGCGACCTCGACCTGCTCCGGGACGCGGCCACCGTCACCGACGTGGGCGTGTCCGTGTCGGTCGGCTTCACCGACCGGGACCTGTGGCGCACGGTCGAGCCGGGGACCCCCGCGCCCGAGCGGCGCCTCGATGTGGTGCGGGCGCTGTCGGAGACGGGCATCGGCTGCGGGGTGCTGATGGCGCCGGTCCTGCCGTACCTGAGCGACAGCCCCCGACAACTGCGGGCGACCGTCCGGGAGATCGCGGCGGCCGGCGCCGCTTCGGTGACCCCGCTGGCCCTGCACCTGCGGCCCGGCGGCTCGCGGGAGTGGTTCATGACGTGGCTGCGGCACCACCACCCCGCGCTGGTCGGCGCGTACGAGCGGCTGTACGGCGGCGGTTCGTACGCGCCGACGTGGTACCAGCGGCGCATCACCAAGGCCGTGCACGAACTGGCCGACGAGTACGGGATCGGGCCCCGGGGCCGTTCGTTCCGGACACCGCTGCCGGACGCGGTGAGCGGGGACCAGCAGGACGCGGCGCCGGAGCCGACCCAGCTGACGCTGCTCTAGGGACCGCGGCTGCCGGGCCTCGCGAGCCGGGCGCGGCTCTCCGCGGACGCGGCCGGTACATCACGTGGCCCGCCGGCGGTGGCGTCGGAGATGATGGCGCCATGAGCGATCTCACCCATGTGACCTCGCCCGGGGGCGTGGCCCCCGGCAGCGGGTACAGCCATGTCGTGCTCGGCACGGGCACGTTCGTCGCGGTGTCGGGGCAGTGCGCGTTCGACGGGGAGGGCCGGATCGTCGGCGAGGGCGACCCGGCGGTCCGGGCACGCCGGGTGTTCGAGAACCTGCGCCAGTGCCTGGCGGTGGCGGGGGCCGGCTTCGACGACGTGGTGAAGCCGGGGTACGGGGTCGGGGACGTCGCTCAACTGCCCGCCGTGCGGGCCGCCCGTGGCGCCGCCCTCGGCACGGCGCGCCCGCCGGCGCGTTCCGCCGTCCAGGTGGCCGCGCCGATCCGGCCCGCACCGCTGGTGGAGATCGACGCGTTCGCCGTGGCCGGCGGGGGGCCGGCATGACGGACGCGCCACAGGCCACGGGCGCGACGGACACGACGGTCCGCGCGATGACCCTTGAGGACTGCCCGGCGGTCGCGGCCGTCCGGGTGTGCGGCTGGCGGTTCGCGTACGAGGGCCTGATGCCGCGGGCGCACCTGGAGGCGATGAGCGTCGACGCGGACACCGAACGACGGCGGGAGCAGTTCCTCGCGGGGGCGGGCCGCGTCGTCAACCTGGTCGCGGAGCGCGCCGGGAGGGTGATCGGCTGGGGCTGCTACGGGCCGAGCCGGGACACCGGCGTGCCCGGCGGCACCGCCGAGCTGTACGCGCTGTACGTGCTGCCCGAGCACCTGTCGCGCGGCGTGGGCCGGGCGCTGACGGCGGAACTGCTGGACCGGGCCGCCGCGGCGGGCCACCCGCTGATGCAGCTGTGGGTCGTGGCGGGCAACGCGCGGGCGCGCCGCTTCTACGCGCGGGCGGGCTTCGCGCCGGACGGGGCGGAGGAACCCTACGACGTCGCGGGCGTCGAGGTGCCGGAGGTGCGGTACGCGAGGGCGCTCAGCGCGCCACCGGCCGCGGCGGACAGCCGGGGATGACCGAGGGCCGCGCGCAGCACGGGCGCGGCGCGCGGGTCGGCGAGCGTCCCGAGACCCTCCACACAGGCGAGAGCGACACGCCAGTGGGGTGCGTCGGGCGCGAGCAGTCCTTCGAGGGTCTCGATCAGCGCGGGCGCCGACTCGGGTGCGCGCAGCGCCGTCAGCAGCCGGACGGGGTGCAGCGCGTAGGCCGTGCGCAGCGGATTGGTGGCGAGCGCCGCCGCCGCGCGGGCGGTGCGCGGGTCGGCGAGCCGCGTCAGGGCGTACGAGGCTGCGACGCAGCGCTCGGGGTCCCGGTGGTTGAGCAGCAGGACCAGCGTCTCGAAGGCACGGCGGTCGCGGGCGCAGCCGAGCCGGAAGGCCGCGATCTCCCGGGCCCAGAGGGGTTGTTCGGGTGCGACGAGGGTGGCCGCGAGTGATTCCGCGTCCTCGGTGCCGAGCAGGTCCTCGCACTCGGGCGCGGCGTCCGACTCCTCGCGCACCCGGTCCGCGAGGGCACGGAAGTCCTCGTCGGTGACGTCCATGCGGCTCAGGGTAACTGCGCGACAGGGGTGATTGAGGGCACATCGGAAACTCCGACTCCGAGGGCTGGCGCGCTCGTTACCCGTCGGTTAACCTCATATGAGCGGCGACCGGTGACGCGGTCGTCCGGGGCGCCGTCGGTTCGGCACCCACGGTGACAGCAGTAGCAGTAGCAGTAGCAGTAGCAGGCCCGGACGTGACGTACGGACCCATCAGTTCCGGACGCGCGGAACCACCCCCACCCGGGTCACCCACGGACGCACCACGCCCGCAAGCAGCACGGACGCACGGCGTTCCGGCGCACGCCACGATCGGCGCCGGGCGGCACTGCGGCAACGGCTCAGCGCTCCCGTCGCCCCCGGGCGGCGGGCCCCGCGCGGGCACGGCGCGTGCTCGCGGCGGGCGACAGCCCGGCTCCGCACCCGTGCCGCCTCCGCCCTTCGCCGCCCGGACGCCGGGGACGAACACCGCACACCGCACACCCCGCGCCCGAGCGTCCGCCCCGCCTCCCGACCGCACGCACGCACTCCCCCCGCGCGGCGCACGCACCACGGCGCGCCGCACCGCAGCACACGACGTGACCACGGGACAGGGTCCGTCGGCTCCTCCGGCACCGCCGTCGGCGGTGCCGGGCCGACGCCTTCCTCCCCTGGAGTCCCGTCATGGACATCAACACCGTCGCCGTCATCGGCCTGGGCACCATGGGTCAGGGCCTCGCCGAGGCCCTGACCCGTTCGGGCCGCGAGGTCATCGGCATCGACACCGACCCGGCCGCCGCCGCGAGGGCCGCCGCCGCACTCGACGCCTCCACCGCCCGCGCGGTCGCCCGCGGCGACCTGACACAGGAGCAACGGCGGACGACTCGGGCCGGGTTGCGCACCTTCACGGACCTGCGGGCCGCCGCGGACGCGGACCTCGTGGTGGAGGTGGTGCCGGAGTCGTACGACGACAAGCTCGGGGTCCTGCGCGCCCTCGACGGCATCGTGCGGCCCGACGTGGTGCTCGCGACCGGGACCAACGCGCTGTCCGTCACCCGCCTCGCCGCCGCCACCGCCCGCCCGGAGCGGGTGGTCGGCATGCACTTCTTCCACCCCGCCCCGGTGATGCGGCTGGTGGAGGTGGTGCGCACGGTCTTCAGCTCGCCCGCCGCCCTGGACATCGTCACGGCCCTCGCCCGCGACCTGGGCAAGGAGACCGTCGCGGCGGGCGACCGGCCGGGGTTCGTCGCGGACGGGCTGCTGTTCCGCTATCTCAACAGGGCCGCCGCGATGTACGAGTCGGGGTACGCGTCCCGCGACGACATCGACGCGGCGATGCGATTCGGCTGCGGCCTGCCGATGGGCCCGCTCGCGCTGCTCGACCTCATCGGCATCGATACGGCGCGCACCGTGCTGGAAGCCATGTACCAGCACTCCGGCGACCTGGCGGACGCGCCGGCACCCGTGCTCGGCCGCCTGACCGGGGCGGGGCTGACGGGCCGGAAAGCCGGCCGCGGCTTCCACCGCTACGCGGCGGACGGCACGCGCCCCGCCGCGCCGCGCCGCGCCCCGTCCGGCGGGCCGGCGGTCGGCACGGTCGGCGTCGCGGGGTCCGGCACGATGGCCGCGGGTATCGCGGAGGTGTTCGCGACGTCCGGGCACCAGGTCGTACTGGCCGGCCGCACCGCTGGGAAGGCGGCCGCGGCGAAGGAGAGGATCGCCTCGTCACTTCGTCGCTCTGTCGACAAGAAGAGGATGACCGTGCAGAGCGCGGAGGCGGCGCTGGGCCGGGTCACGGCGGCCGAGTCACTGGAGGCGCTCGCCCCGGCGGATCTGGCCCTGGAGGCCGTCGCGGAGGACCTGGACGTGAAGCGGGGCCTGTTCCGCGTCCTGGACGGGATCTGCCGCCCGGGCGCGGTGCTCGCCACCACGACCTCCTCCCTCCCTGTCGTCGCGTGCGCCCGGGCCACCGGCCGGCCCGAGGACGTCGTCGGCATGCACTTCTTCAACCCGGCGCCGGCGATGCGCCTCGTCGAGGTCGTCACCACGGTGCTGACCTCACAGACGGCCCACGCCCGGGTGCGTGACGCGGCGCTGGCCGCGGGCAAGCACCCGGTGGACTGCGGTGACCGGGCCGGCTTCATCGTGAACGCGCTGCTGTTCCCCTACCTCAACGACGCCGTGAAGATGGTGGAGGACCACTACGCGACCCCGGACGACATCGACACCGCGATGCGGCTCGGGGCGGGGTATCCGATGGGCCCCTTCGAGCTGCTCGACGTCGTCGGCCTGGATGTCTCGCTCGCGATCGAGCGCGTACTCCACCGGGAGTTCCGCGAGCCGGGCCTCGCGCCGGCGCCGCTGCTGGAAGCGCTGGTGTCGGCAGGCTTCCTGGGCCGCAAGTCGGGTCGCGGCTTCCGCACCCACGCGCGCCGTTGAGGGTCGGCGGCACAGAGTGCCACCTGCATGGAGTACGTTCACCGTATGTCGCAGCCGGCCAAACCCTCACGTACACAGACGAACTCCGAGGCCCCCGTGAGCGCCGCCGGCACCAAGGCCGCCGCCCAGCGCCTGAAGATGCGCCGCGAACTGGCGGCCGCGGCGATGGAACTGTTCGCGACAAAGGGGTACGAGGCGACCACGGTCGACGAGATCGCGGCGGCGGCCGGGGTCGCGCGCCGGACCTTCTTCCGCCACTTCCGCTCCAAGGAAGAGGCGATCTTCCCCGACCACGACGACACGCTCGTGCGCGCGGAGGCCGTGCTCAACGCGGCCCCGCCGCACGAGCACCCGCTCGACACGGTGTGCCGGGGCATCAAGGAGGTCATGCGGATGTACGCGGCGTCGCCCGCGGTGTCCGTGGAGCGCTACCGCCTGACCCGTGAGGTGCCGACCCTGCGGGAGCGGGAGATCGCCTCCGTGGCCCGCTACGAGCGGCTGTTCACGCGCTATCTGCTGGGCCATTTCGACGAGCACGCCCACGCCGGCGACAGCGACGACCCGCTGCTGGCCGAGGTGGCGGCGTCCGCGGTGGTCACCGCGCACAACCATGTGCTGCGCCGGTGGCTGCGGGCCGGCGGCGAGGGCGACGTGGAGGCACAGCTCGACCACGCCTTCGAGATCGTCCGCAAGGCCTTCGGCACGGGCTTCGCGGCGGGCGCGCCCATCAGCGCGGAGCGGCCGCCCGCCGCGGCGCACACGAGCGGGGACGTGCTGGTCGCGGTGGCCCGTACGGACGCCCCGCTGGACGAGGTCATGCGGACGATCCAGCGGGCGCTCGGGTCCGCCTGACGTCCGGGCGGCCCGGGCCGCGAACCGCCTGGAGCCGCGAGCCATCGGGCGTCCGGCACCGGCGTCCGCCCCGTCGCGGGGGCTTCCGCCCTCCCCCGTCGCGGGGCTTCCTCCCCGGCCGCATCCGTCGCACCCGCTCTTCGCTTCCCCGCCCTGCACCGCCCTTCACCGCCCTCCCCGGGTCATCCGTGGGAGGGCGGCGGTGTGTCGCACAGCGAACGATGATCGATCATCCTGGCACTCAGTGCCATTAAATTGCCTTCCAACCCTTGCAAGGCGGCACGGGGTGCCATACCGTCACGTTATCCGGCCTGTCCCCGCGGGCGTCACCCCCGCGTCGCCGGATCGCCTGCGTCACAGGCACTCCCACCGCGCCCACCGGCGCGCGCACCACCCGCCGAACCGACGGCACCCTCCACCGCCCCCAGCTCAGTCAGCCCCATCCGGAGGTTCCCGTGAAGGACATCCTGGACGCCGTCCAGTCCCCCGACACCACGGCCGCGGACTTCGCGGCGCTCCCGCTGCCCGAGTCCTATCGCGCCGTCACCGTCCGCAAGGACGAGACCGCGATGTTCGAGGGCCTTGCCACCCGCGACAAGGATCCCCGCAAGTCGCTGCACGTCGACGACGTGCCGGTGCCCGAACTCGGGCCCGGCGAGGCGCTCGTGGCGGTGATGGCCAGTTCCGTGAACTACAACTCGGTGTGGACGTCGCTGTTCGAGCCCCTGCCGACCTTCGCCTTCCTGGAGCGGTACGGCCGGCTCAGCCCGCTCGCCGCCCGGCACGACCTGCCCTACCACGTCATCGGGTCCGACCTCTCGGGCGTCGTGCTGCGCACCGGTCCCGGCGTCAACGCCTGGCACCCGGGCGACCGGGTCGTCGCGCACTGCCTCTCCGTCGAGCTGGAGAGCTCGGACGGGCACAACGACACCATGCTCGACCCCGAGCAGCGCATCTGGGGCTTCGAGACGAACTTCGGCGGCCTCGCCGAGCTCGCCCTCGTCAAGTCCAACCAGCTGATGCCCAAGCCGGACCACCTCAGCTGGGAGGAGGCCGCGGCGCCCGGGCTGGTCAACTCCACCGCGTACCGCCAGCTCGTCTCCCGCAACGGCGCCGGGATGAAGCAGGGCGACAACGTCCTGATCTGGGGTGCGAGCGGCGGACTCGGCTCGTACGCCACGCAGTTCGCACTCGCGGGCGGCGCCAACCCCATCTGTGTGGTGTCGAGCCGGCAGAAGGCGGAGCTGTGCCGGCGCATGGGCGCCGAGGCCGTCATCGACCGCAACGCCGAGGGGTACAGGTTCTGGCGCGACGAGCACAGCCAGGACCCGCGCGAGTGGAAGCGGTTCGGCGCGCGCATCCGCGAACTGACCGGCGGCGAGGACGTCGACATCGTCTTCGAGCACCCGGGCCGGGAGACGTTCGGCGCGAGCGTGTACGTCGCCCGCAAGGGCGGCACCATCGTCACGTGCGCCTCCACGTCCGGCTACACGCACGAGTACGACAACCGCTACCTGTGGATGTCCCTGAAGCGCATCGTGGGCTCCCACTTCGCCAACTACCGTGAGGCCTGGGAGGCCAACCGGCTGATCGCCAAGGGGCGCATCCACCCCACCCTGTCGAAGGTGTACGCGCTGGAGGACACCGGCCAGGCCGCGTACGACGTGCACCACAACCTGCACCAGGGCAAGGTCGGTGTCCTCGCGCTGGCGCCCCGCGAGGGCCTCGGGGTGCGGGATCAGGAGATGCGGGCCCGGTACGCCGACGCCATCGACCTCTTCCGCACCGAGCGGACGGCGGTCGCCGCATGACATCCCCCGCCCCCAGGGACCAGCCCTGGCTGATGCGCACCTACGCGGGACACTCGACGGCCGAGGCGTCCAACGCCCTGTACCGGCAGGGCCTCGCCAAGGGCCAGACGGGCCTCTCGGTCGCCTTCGACCTGCCCACCCAGACGGGTTACGACCCCGACCACGTGCTCGCGCGGGGCGAGGTCGGCCGGGTCGGGGTGCCCGTGTCCCACCTCGGCGACATGCGGCGGCTGTTCGACGGGATCCCGCTGGACCGTACGAACACCTCCATGACCATCAACGCGACCGCGCTGTGGATGTTCGCGCTGTACCAGGTGGTGGCGGAGGAGCAGGGCGACGACGCGCCCGGCTGCCTCACGGGCACCACGCAGAACGACATCGTCAAGGAGTACCTGTCCCGGGGGACGTACGTGTTCCCGCCGGGGCCGAGCCTGCGGCTGACCACGGACCTCATCGCGTACACGGTGGCTCGCGCGCCCCGCTGGAACCCCGTCAACATCTGCAGCTACCACCTGCAGGAGGCCGGCGCGACGCCCGTGCAGGAGGTCGCGTACGCGCTCTCGACGGCGATCACGGTGCTGGACGCGGTCAAGGCGGGCGGACAGGTGTCCGAGGAGGCGTTCGGCGAGGTCGTCGGGCGGATCTCGTTCTTCGTGAACGCGGGCGTCCGGTTCGTCGAGGAGATGTGCAAGATGCGCGCCTTCACGCGGCTGTGGGACGACATCACCCGCGAGCGGTACGGCGTCGAGGACGCGCGCCGGCGCCGGTTCCGCTACGGCGTGCAGGTCAACTCCCTGGGACTGACGGAGGCGCAGCCGGAGAACAACGTGCAGCGCATCGTGCTGGAGATGCTGGCCGTGACCCTGTCGAAGGGCGCACGCGCCCGCGCGGTGCAACTGCCCGCCTGGAACGAGGCGCTCGGGCTGCCGCGCCCCTGGGACCAGCAGTGGTCGCTGCGCGTCCAGCAGGTACTGGCGCACGAGAGCGACCTGCTCGAATACCCGGACCTGTTCGACGGGTCACCGGTCGTCGAGGAGAAGGTGGCCGGCCTGGTGGCCGGGGCGCGCGCCGAGATGGCCCGCATCGAGGAGCGCGGCGGGCTGCTGGCAGCGGTCGAATCCGGCTACCTCAAGGGCGAGTTGGTCGCCTCGCACGCCCGGCGGCGAGCCGCCGTCGAATCCGGCGAGGCGAAGGTCGTCGGGGTGAACTGCTACGAGGCGAGCGAGCCGAGCCCTCTGACCGCCGACCTCGGCACGGCGGTCCTCACCGTCGACCCGGCGACCGAGGCGTCCGTGGTGAAGGCGCTGGCCGGCTGGCGCGCGGGCCGCGACGAGGAGCGGGCGGCCTCGGCGCTCGTGGCGCTGGAGAAGGCGGCGGCCGGAACGGACAACCTGATGGACGTGAGCCTCGCGTGCGCGCGAGCCGGCGTCACGACGGGCGAGTGGGCCGGGGCGCTGCGCACGGTGTTCGGCGAGTTCCGCGCGCCCACCGGGGTGGGCGGCGCGCCGGTCGCGGAGGCGGCGACGGCGGGGTCACCGCTGGCGGCGGTCCGCGCGAAGGCGGCCCGTACCGCGGCGGAGCTGGGTGTCGGCCGGCTCCGCCTGCTGGTCGGCAAACCGGGCCTCGACGGGCACTCCAACGGCGCCGAGCAGATCGCGGTGCGCGCCCGGGACGCCGGTTTCGAGGTGGTGTACCAGGGCATCCGGCTCACCCCCGCGCAGATCGTCTCGGCCGCGCTCGCCGAGGACGTGCACTGCGTCGGCCTGTCGATCCTGTCCGGCTCGCACACCGCGCTCGTCCCCGACGTCCTGGCGCGGCTGCGCGAGGCGGGCGGCGGCGACATCCCCGTGGTGGTCGGCGGCATCATCCCGGCCACGGACGCGGCGGCCCTGCAAGCGGCCGGTGTGGTGGCCGTATTCACTCCGAAGGACTTCGGGATCACCGACATCATCGGCCGTATCGTCGATTGCGTACGGCAGGCCAACCAGCTCGACCCCCAGGAGGTCCCCGCATGACCAGCCCGTCTTCTCCCGCGTCCGCCGGCCCCTCGTCCGCCGACGCCGTGGACCGGTTGCGCCCCCGGCGCTCGTGCCTCGCGGTGCCCGGCTCCAGCCCGCGCTTCCTGGACAAGGCCCAGGGCCTGCCCGCGGACCAGGTCTTCCTCGACCTGGAGGACGCGGTGGCACCGCTCGCGAAGGAGGGCGCCCGGCACAGCATTGTGGACGCGCTCAACAAGGGGGACTGGACAGGTAAGACGCGTGTCGTCCGGGTCAACGACTGGACGACGAGCTGGACGTACCGGGACGTCATCACGGTCGTGGAGGGCGCCGGGCAGAACCTGGACTGCGTGATGCTGCCGAAGGTGCAGGACGCGGAGCAGGTGCGGACGCTGGACCTGCTGCTGACGCAGATCGAGCGGACGATGGGCTTCGAGGTCGGCCGGATCGGCATCGAGGCGCAGATCGAGAACGCGCGGGGCCTCGTGAACGTGGACGCGATCGCCGCGTCGTCGCCGCGCCTGGAGACGATCGTGTTCGGGCCCGCCGACTTCATGGCGTCCATCAACATGAAGACGCTGGTGGTGGGCAAGCAGCCGCCCGGCTACGACGCCGACGCGTACCACTACATCCTGATGCGCATCCTGATGGCCGCCCGCACCCACGACCTGCAGGCCATCGACGGTCCCTACCTCCAGATCCGCGACGTGGACGGCTTCCGCGAGGTCGCGGGACGCGCCGCCGCGCTCGGTTATGACGGGAAGTGGGTACTGCACCCGGGTCAGATCGACGCTGCCAACGAGGTGTTCTCGCCGGCGCAGGACGACTACGACCACGCGGAGCTGATCCTCGACGCGTACGAGTACTACACGTCGGAGGCCGGCGGCAAGAAGGGCTCCGCGATGCTCGGTGACGAGATGATCGACGAGGCCAGCCGCAAGATGGCGCTGGTCGTCTCGGGCAAGGGCCGCGCCGCGGGTATGCGGCGCACCACCTCCTTCGAAGCCCCGGAGGTTTGAGCGGCGATGAGGTTCGGCCGGACGTTTGAGGAGTTCGAGGTCGGTGCCGTGTACAAGCACTGGCCGGGCAAGACGGTCACGGAGTACGACGACCACCTGTTCTGCCTGCTCACGATGAACCACCACCCGCTGCACCTGGACAGCAATTACGCCGAGAAGACCACCGATTTCGGCCGCAACGTGGTGGTGGGCAACTACGTCTACTCGCTGCTGCTCGGCATGTCGGTGCCCGACGTGTCCGGCAAGGCCATCGCCAACCTGGAGGTCGAGTCGCTGCGGCACGTGGCGCCCACCTTCCACGGCGACACGCTGTACGGCGAGACGACGGTGCTGGCGAAGACACCGTCACGCTCCCGCCCGGACCGGGGGATCGTGCAGGTCCAGACGCGGGGCTACACGCAGGAGGGCACCGTGGTGTGTGTTTTCCGCCGCAAAGTGATGGTGCCGACGGCACAGTACGTTCAGCAGCGCGGCGGCGAGCAGCCCGGCCGCCCCGAGCCGCAGGAGAGTGACTGACATGGGCCGACTCGCCGGGACAGCGGGACTGACCGACGTGCAGCGCGAGATCATCGCGACGGTGAGGGACTTCGTCGACAAGGAGATCCTGCCGGTCGCGACGGAGCTGGAGCACCGCGACGCGTACCCGTCGGCCATTGTGGAGGGCCTGAAAGAGCTCGGCCTCTTCGGGCTGACCATTTCGGAGGAATACGGCGGGCTGGGCGAGTCCCTTCTCACGTACGCGCTGTGCGTGGAGGAGCTCGCGCGTGGCTGGATGTCGGTGTCCGGCATCGTGAACACGCACTTCATCGTCGCGTACATGCTGAGCAAGTACGGCACGCGGGAACAGAAGGACACGTTCCTGCCGCGCATGGCGGCGGGCGAGGTGCGGGGCGCCTTCTCCATGTCGGAGCCGGGCCTCGGCTCCGATGTGTCGGCGATCACGACAAAGGGGACACGCGACGAGGCGTCCGGCGGCTACGCGCTGACCGGCCAGAAGATGTGGCTCACCAACGGCGGCACGTCCTCCCTCGTGGCGGTGTTGTGCCGGACGGACGAGGGGCAGCCGGCGGACGCGCCGCCACACCGGTCGATGACGACGTTCCTGGTGGAGAAGGAGCCCGGGTTCGGCGAGATCCGGCCAGGGCTCACCATCCCGGGAAAAATCGACAAAATGGGCTACAAGGGCGTCGACACCACCGAGTTGATCATGGATGGCCTTCCGGTTCCCGCCGACCGGGTGCTCGGCGGAACGACCGGCCGAGGGTTTTACCAAATGATGGACGGCGTCGAGGTGGGCCGCGTGAATGTCGCGGCGCGTGGTTGCGGAGTCGCACAGCGCGCCTTCGAACTGGGCATTTCGTACGCGCAGCAGCGCCACACCTTCGGCAAGCCGATCGCTCAGCACCAGGCCATCCAGTTCAAACTGGCCGAGATGGCCACCAAGGTCGAAGCCGCGCATGCGATGATGGTCAACGCAGCACGCAAAAAGGACTCCGGGGAACGAAACGACCTGGAGGCAGGGATGGCGAAGTACCTCGCCTCCGAGTACTGCAAGGAAGTCGTCGAGGATGCCTTCCGGATCCACGGCGGCTACGGCTTCTCCAAGGAGTACGAGATCGAGCGCCTCTACCGGGAGGCCCCGATGCTGCTCATCGGCGAGGGTACCGCCGAGATCCAGAAAATGATCATCGGCCGCCGACTGCTTGAGGAGTACCGAGTGCAGGGATGAGCGCGACGGGCGGCTCGTACGGCCCGTTCCCGATTCGGCGGATTCGCACCGGTTCGCCGGGCGGGCCCCTCGCCGGGAGGCGTACGGATTCCGTAAGGTTCCCGCCGGGCCGGGCTCGGCCCGGAAGCGGACCTTGCACCGGATTCGTATGAAGACCGTACAGATCACGCCAGGGAACGCTCGGAGCCAGACGTGCGTCCAAGTCTCCAAGAGCCCCTGGGGACACACGTGAACGCGCGGGACAAGGCCTCGCGAAGGCCCGACTGGGCTGCTGGCTTGCTCAGTTGTGGTTCGCTACCGATAGCATCGGTGGAAGGCCGCCGTCCCCCTGTTGCCAGCGCGGCATCATCCGCTACGAAGGTCATCCATGCCCCACAGTCCATCCGGCCCAACCTCCGCACCTCGCGGTCGCGTCCGCCTCGCGCGGGGATCGTCGCCGTGGCTCCTGCCGACCGTCGCCACCGCGGCGCTCGGTCTGGCGCGCGCCCGCCGTTCCAGAGGTGCGGCCGCCGTAGCAGTGCCCGCCACCGCGCTCGCCGCGGGCATGCTGTGGTTCTTCCGCGACCCCGAGCGCGACATCGCTCAGGGCCGTCTGATCTCCCCCGCCGACGGTGTGGTGCAGAGCATCATGCCGTGGAAGGACGGCCGCACCCGGGTCGCCATCTTCATGAGCCCGCTCAATGTGCACGTCAACCGGGCGCCGCTGGCCGGCACCGTGACATCGGTGCAGCACATCCCCGGCGGGTATGTGCCGGCGTTCAACAAGGAGAGCGAGAACAACGAGCGCGTTGTCTGGCACTTCGACACCGAACTCGGCGACATCGAGATGGTCCAGATCGCGGGCGCGGTGGCACGACGTATCGTTCCCTACCTGCCCGAAGGCACGAAGGTCGAGCAGGGCGAACGCATCGGTCTGATCCGGTTCGGCTCGCGCGTCGACCTCTACCTCCCCGGCGACGTGGACGTCGCGGTCGAGGTGGGCCAGAAGACGACCGCGGGGGTGACTCGAATTGACCGTGATTGATCCGGACACCAGGACCGGCTGGGCGACGGAGGACGAGGAGAGCGATGAGGCGGAGAACATGCCGCTGTCGCTGCGCCTGTCGATAGCCGATGCGCTCACCCTCGGTAACGCCACCTGCGGCTTCATGGCGGTGTACTTCACCACCACCGGCATCCTGATCCCGCATCTGACCGGCAGCGACGAGAGCGGCGGCATGGCCCGCCACTCCGCGGCGACCGCCGTCATCCTGATGCTGTGCGCGGCGGTCTTCGACCTCTTCGACGGCCTGGTGGCGCGGAAGCTGCGCAGCTCGCCGATGGGCGCGGAGCTGGACAACCTCTCCGACCTGATCAGCTTCGGCCTGGCACCCGCGTACTTCGTCCTGGTGTACGGCCTGGTCGAGAGCGACGCGCACCAGCGGTTCTCGGTGGTGGCCGCCGTGGTCGTCCTGCTGGCGGTGGTGCTGCGGCTGGCGCGGTTCTCCTGCGTCACGGTGCGCAACGGGATGTTCCAGGGGATGCCGAGCCCGTTCGGCGCCCTGACGGTCGTCTCGATCGTCCTGCTGGAGTTGCCGTTCGTCCCGACACTGCTGGCGATCGTGGGCGTGGCCTGGCTGATGGTGAGCCGGGTCGAGTACCCGAAGCCCCGCGGCATCCTCGCCGTGGCGATGCTGAGCTGGATCGTCTCGGCGATGGCACTGCTGGCGGCGTGGGCGTTCGACGCGCCGGGCGGCCAGCTGCTGCTGCAGGCGGGCTGCGCGCTGCAGGTCGTCACGGGCGCGGTCATCCCGCTCTTCGCGACCGCACGCCGCGTGAACACCTTCCGCGACAGCCGCCGCGAGGCGCGGGCGGCGCAGCTGCCGTAGCGGCGGCCGGTGCACCACGGACAGGGCCCGCGACCACATCGGTCGCGGGCCCTCCCGTCGTTCGGGCGCCCCGCCCTCACGCGGCGGCCGGTCAGCGCAGGTGGTTCTGCGCCAGTGCTGCCGCCGCCCGCTCCAGCAGGTCCCCCGCCTCGGCCATGCAGCGCGCCGGGTCAGGTTCCAGGTCCGTGAGCGCGTAGGCGCGCAGGATGCCCGCGCCCCGCAGCTCGGCCGGATCGAGCGCCAGACGGCCGCACACCGCCACCACGTCGACGCCCCGGGCGCGGGCCGCCGCCGCGACCCCCGCGGGGGCCTTGCCGTGCAGCGTCTGCGCGTCGAGCGAGCCCTCCCCCGTCACGACGAGCGTCGCGCGCTGCAGGGCCGCCGCGAAGCCCAGTACGTCGAGCATCACCTCGATGCCCGCGCGGAATCCGGCGCCGAGACCCACCAGCGCCCCGTAGCCGATCCCGCCGGCCGCCCCGGCGCCCGGCGCGGAGGCGAGTTCGGCGCCGTGCGGGCCGACCGCCGCCTCAAGGACCGCCGCGTACCGGCCGAGCGCCACGTCCAAGGCCGCGACGTCGGCCGCGTCGGCGCCCTTCTGCGGGCCGTACACGGCCGCCGCCCCCTTCGGTCCTGTCAGCGGATTGTCGACGTCGCTCGCCAGCACGACGCGCACCTGGGCGAGGCGCGTGTCGAGTCCCGTCAGATCGGCGGACGCCAGGTCCGCGAGCCCGCCGCCGCCCGGGCCCACCGGCTCGCCGGCCGCGTCGAGGAACCGCGCCCCGAGCGCCGTGAGCATGCCCGCGCCGCCGTCGGTGGTGGCGCTGCCGCCGACACCGAGGACGATGTCGCGCGCCCCGGCGTCGAGCGCGGCACGCAGCAGTTCGCCGGTGCCGTACGTCGAGGCCGTCAGCGGCGCGAAGACGCCGGGCGGCAGGTGCTGGAGCCCGGAGGCCTCCGCCATCTCCACCACGGCGGTGCCCTCGCGCAGCGCGTACGCGGCCGTCAGCCGCTCACCGCGCGGGCCGCGGACGCGCACCTCACGCCGCTGGAACCCGGCGGCGACCGCCGCGGCCACCGTGCCGTCCCCGCCGTCCGCGACGGGCAGTGCCTCGACCGGTACGCCGGGCACGACCCGGCGGATGCCGGCCATGACCCGCTCCGCGACCTCGGCCGCTGTCAGCGACCCCTTGAACTTGTCCGCGGCGATGAGCACGCTCGCCCGCGTGCCACCGTCCCCGCGGTCCCCACTCACTGCACCGTCCGTCACGTTCCATCCCTTTGCACTCGAACAGGCAGTCGCGCCGCCCCGACCCTATCCGGCACGTGCCCGCCCTGCCCAGAGGCCGATTCCCGGGCCGTCCGGGGGCCGCTACGCTGCACGGGTGACACTCAGCGACGACTACGCCACCTACATCGCAGGGCTCCCCAAAATCCTCGCGGGGGCCGCCGTACTGTTCCGGGACGCGGAGGGCCGGATCCTCGCCGTCGAGCCGAACTACCGCGAGGGCTGGGCGCTGCCCGGCGGGACCGTGGAGTCCGACGAGGGGGAGAGCCCCCGCCAGGGCGCCCGCCGGGAGACGCTGGAGGAGATCGGCCTCGACATCGCGCCGGGCAGGCTGCTCACCGTCGACTGGACGCGTGGCCCCGGCCGCCCGCCGATCGCCGCCTACCTCTACGACGGCGGAGTGCTGGACGCCGGGCAGCAGGCGGCGATCGTGCTCCAGGAGTCGGAGCTCGTGTCGTGGCGGCTCGTGGAGCGCGCGGAGATCACCTCGTACTTCCCCGGGGCACTCGGGCGCCGGGTGGCGGCGGCCCTTGAGGTGGTGGAGTCGGGCGGCGGCACGGTGGAGCTGGAGGACGGCCGGCCGGTGGGCTGAGGCGCGCCGGGGCGCTCGGCCTGTCCCCCTGCGGCAGGCCTGCCGCCCACAGCACCCGGGGCGTCGCGAGAGCCGGGGTGCGCCGGCCGCGGACGACAGGCGGGCCCGGCGGCCGGGACACCGTGGCCGGGGAGCGGAACGGCGGGGGAAATTCCGGGGCCCGGCCGTCGGGGATTTCGTACGCTCGAAGGCATGACACTCGTCGCGATCCTGACCGGCGCGGGCATCTCCACGGACTCCGGCATCCCGGACTACCGCGGGCCGAACGGGGTGTGGCGCCGGGACCCGGGCGCCGAGAAGTACGCCACGTACGACGTGTACATGGGCGATCCGGAGATCCGGCGGCGCGCCTGGCGGCTGCGGGGCGAGACGCCCACGCTGCGCGCGAAGCCGAACGCGGGGCACCGTGCCGTCACCGATCTGGACCGGTCGGGGACCACCGTGCGGGTGATCACCCAGAACGTGGACGGCCTGCACCAGATGGCCGGGATGCCGCCCGCGAAAGTGCTGGAGCTGCACGGCACGGCGCGCGAGATCATGTGCACGGCGTGCCGCCGCAGATCCCCCATGGACCGTGCCCTGGCACGGGTCGCGGCGGGCGAGGACGACCCGCCGTGCGAGGAGTGCGGCGGCATCCTGAAGTCCGCGACGGTGATGTTCGGCGAGCGCCTGGACCGGGTGGTGCTGGCGCGCGCCACCTCGATAGCGAAAGCCTGCGAGGTCTTCATCGCCGTGGGCAGCACGCTCCAGGTGCGGCCCGCGGCGTCCCTCGCGGGCGTCGCCGCCGACCACGGGGCCCGCCTGATCGTCGTGAACGCCGACCCGACGCCGTACGACCACCGGGCGGAGCGCGTGATCCGCGAACCCATCGGCGTGTCGCTGCCGGCGCTGCTGAAGACGTTCCACACCCGCTGACGCCGGGCCCTGCGCCCCGCCGGGTGCGCGCGACCCCCGCCGGCCGCGCGCACCCGGCGGGGCGCCGCCGTGGATCCGTCACGCGCCCGTCGCCGTGGGCCCGTGATGCGGGCGGCCGGCGCGCTTCAGAACAGGGCGTCGTCCGGCGCCACCGCGTGGCCCGCCTCCAGGGTCAGCAGGCGCCGCTTGTTCGCGAGCCCGCCGCCGTAGCCCGTCAGGCTGCCCGTGGAACCCACCACGCGGTGGCAGGGCACGATGATGCTGACGGGGTTCCTGCCGTTCGCCAGGCCCACCGCCCGCGAAGCGCCCGGCCGGCCGAGCACCCCGGCGAGTTGGCCGTACGAACGGGTCTCGCCGTAGGGGATGCGGGTGAGTTCGTCCCACACACGGCGCTGGAACTCCGTGCCGGCCAGGTGCAGGCGCAGGTCGAAGTCTCTCAACTCGCCCCGGAAGTAGGCCTCCAGCTGCCCGACGACCTCGGTGAACGGCCCCTCGGAGCGGCTGCCGAACGTCTCCTCGGGCGGCATGTGGCGGTGGTCGCTCATGTAGACGCCGCTCAGGGCGCCGTCCGTCGCCACCAGGGTCAGCGGCCCGAGCGGGCTGTCCATCAGGGTGTGCCGGCGTTCCATGTCCTCAACTCTCCTGAACTGCTGTGGTACGAGTGAACCGCTGTTGTACGGGCTTGCCGGTGTCCCTGGCCCCTTCGGGCCCTCGTGCCGCACCCGGGGCCCGGTGTCTCGCTCCGGTCGCACCGGGAGCCTCGCGCCTCTTCACGTCACACCGGGAGCCGGTTGATCGGATGATCGTCGGTGGCCCAGAGGTACTGCGTCGCGTACGCGCGCCACGGGCGCCAGGCCGCCGCTCGCGCCGTCAGGGCCGCCGGGGTCGTCGGCAGGCCCAGGCGCGCCGCCGCCTTGCGCACACCGAGGTCGGTCGGGAGGAACGCGTCGGGATCGCCCAGCGCCCGCATCGCGACCGACTCGACGGTCCAGGGCCCGAATCCCGGCAGCGCGGACAGCCGGGCTCTGGCCTCGTCCCAGTCGCTGTCCGCGCCGAGCCGCAGGTCACCGGAGGCCAGGGCGCGCACCAGCCCGGCGAGCGTGGCGCGGCGGGCCCGCGGGAAGGCCAAGGCGTCGGGGTCGAGCCCCGCCAGCGCCTGTGGCGTCGGGAACAGGTGGGTGAGGCCACCGTCCGGATCGTCCACCGGGACCCCGTGAGCGCTGACGAGCCGCGCCGCGTGGGTACGGGCCGCCGCCGTGGACACCTGCTGGCCGAGCACCGCGCGCACGGCGAACTCCGCCGCGTCGACCGCGCGCGGGACGCGCCGCCCCGGTGCCTTGCTCACCAGCGGGGCGAGTGCCGGGTCCGCGGCGAGCCGCTCGTCCACGGCGACCGGGTCCGCGTCCAGGTCGAGCAGCCTGCGGCAGCCGCTGATGGCCACGGTCAGATCCCGCGGGTCGGTGAGCGAGAGCCGGCACGCCACATGGCCGGGGCGGGGCGCGAGGGACACGATGCCGTGCCCGTGGGGCAGGGTGAGGGTGCGCCGGTAGGCCCCGTCCCGCCACTCCTCCACGCCGGGCACGCCGGTGGCCGCGAGGTGCCCGAACAGGTTGTCCGGGTGGAGCGGCGCGCGGAACGGCAGCCGCAGCGCTATCACGCCGGGCGCCGGGGGCGCCGCACCGTGCCTGCCGCGCGAGCCCGCCCGCGTGGCACGCTCGCGCAGGTCGCTCGGCGAGAGTGCGAAGACCTCCTGCACCGTGTCGTTGAACGAACGTACGGAGGCGAATCCCGAGGCGAACGCGATCTCCGCCATCGGCAGCGCCGTCGTCTCGATCAGCAGCCGCGCGGTCTGCGCCCGCTGGGCACGTGCCAGTGCGAGCGGTCCCGCGCCCAGTTCGGCGTGGAGCTGGCGTTCGATCTGCCGCGCCGAGTACCCGAGCCGGGACGCCAGCCCCGGCACGCCCTCCCGGTCCACGACGCCGTCCTGGATCAGCCGCATGGCACGGGCGACGCTGTCCGCCCGCGCGTTCCACGCGGGCGAGCCGGGGCTGGCGTCCGGCCTGCACCGCTTGCACGCCCGGAACCCGGCCTGCTGGCAGGCCGCCGCGCTCGGGTGGAAGACCATGTTCTCGGTCTTCGGCGGGACGACGGGGCAGCTCGGCCGGCAATAGATCCCGGTGGTCAGGACGGCGGTGAAGAACCAGCCGTCGAACCGCGCGTCCTTGGACCGGACGGCCCCGATACAGCGTTCCCTGTCGGTGTGCATGCTCCCAGCATCCGCGAAGAAGACCCTCCGAGGCTCGCAGAAAAACGACATCGACCTCGACGGGCCCGGGGGTAACATCCTGGCGTGACGAGTCTGCGCACAACTCTTGTCCTTCCGCAGCGGATTGGCCGGCACCTCGGCCGGACTCCCGCCCCGGCCCCCCTGGCCGCCGAGGCGGTGGCGGCCCCGCCGCGCGACGCGTCGGCCAGGGATGGCGCATGACGTCCCCGCGGGGCGGCGCGCGACTGCTCGCGATCAGCGACCTGCACGCCGCGCACTCCGACAACCGGGACATCATCGAGTCCCTGCGGCCCGGCACGGACGGTGACTGGCTGCTCGTGGCGGGGGACGTCGGGGAGATCAGCACCGACATCGAGTGGGCGCTGGGACTGCTGTCCGAGCGGTTCGCCAAGGTCGTGTGGGTGCCGGGGAACCACGAGCTGTGGACGCACCCCTCCGACCCCCTCACACTGCGCGGACGGTTCCGCTACGACCACCTGGTGTCGATGTGCCGGGGGCTCGGCGTCGTCACACCCGAGGACCCGTACCCGGTGTGGGAGGGCGAGGGCGGCCCGGTGACGATCGTGCCGCTGTTCCTGCTCTACGACTACTCGTTCCACGCGCCCGGCACCTCCACCAAGGAGGAGTCGCTGCGGGTGGCGCACGAGGCGGGCGTGGTGTGCACGGACGAGTACATGCTCCACCCCGACCCGTACGCGACCCGCGACGCGTGGTGCGCGGCGCGGGTGGCGGAGAGCGAGAAGCGTCTCGCCGCGTGCGACCCGGCTCTGCCGACGGTGCTGGTCAGCCACTGGCCGCTGGTGCGCGAGCCGACGGACGTCATGTACTACCCGGAGTTCGCGCAGTGGTGCGGGACCACCCGGACCGCCGACTGGCACGTCACCCACCGCGCCCTCGTGTCGGTCTACGGCCATCTGCACATCCCGCGCAGGACGACGTACGACGGTGTCCCGTTCGTCGAGGTCTCGGTGGGCTACCCGCGCGAGTGGCGCGGACGAACCGGACCGCGCCCGGGACTGCGCGAGATCCTTCCCGCACTGGCTGGGGAGGCCCGGTGATCGCAGAGCTGCTTCCGGCGACCGTGAGGGCGTACGACACGTTCACCGACGCCTCGGGCGACGTCCTGTTCCCCGAGGAACGGGCCGTGGTCGCACGTGCGGTCCACAAGCGGCGGCGCGAGTTCACGACGGTACGGGGACTCGCCAGGACCGCGATGGCCGAACTGGGCGTCCCGCCGGCCCCGCTGCTGCCGGACCGGCGTGGTGCGCCGCGCTGGCCCGAGGGCCTCGTCGGCAGCATGACGCACTGCGACGGCTACCGGGCGGTGGCGCTCGCACGGGAGGCGGACGTGCACGCCGTCGGCATCGACGCCGAGCCGAACGAGCCGCTGCCCGAGGGCGTGCTGGAGGCCGTGACGGGGCCCGCCGAGCGGACCAGGATCGCCGCTCTGCTCGACGCCCACCCCGGCGTGGCGTGGGACCGGCTGGTGTTCAGCGTGAAGGAGACCATTTTCAAGGCCTGGTATCCGAGGACGCGCTACGAGCTGGAGTTCGCGGAGGCGGATGTGACGCCTGTCCCGCGGGGCGGGACGGCGGGCACGTTCGGCTTCGCGCTGACCCTGGCGGCGGCGGACGGCCCGGACACCCGGTGGCTGACCGCGACCCGTGGCCGCTGGACGACCGGCGACGGCGTCCTGGTCACCGCGCTCGCCGTCCCGAGGACGAGCCTGCCCGCGCAGCGACGCGCCTGAGCCGACCGGGCCCGGGCCCGGCGGCGTGGGCCGGGCCGGCGCCACGCGCATCCCGGCGCCGCGTCCCGGCGGTACGCGTCGCGTCCGTCCTCAGGCGGCCGACTACGCTCGCGTCCATGCAGCGTCCCCCCTCTCCCGCCGTCCCCGGCTCCTTCGACCCCTGGGACGCCGCCTTCGTGGCCGACCCGTACCCCGCCTACGCCGAACTGCGCTCGCGCGGGCACGTGTCGTACTTCGAGCCGAGCGACCAGTGGCTCGTACCGCACTACGAGGACGTCAGCGCGCTGCTGCGCGACCGCCGGCTCGGCCGGAGTTATCTGCACCGCTTCTCCCACGAGGAGTTCGGGCGCCCGGAGCCGGCGCCCGAGCACGAGCCGTTTCACACCCTCAACGGCCGGGGCCTGCTCGACCTGGAGGCACCCGACCACACCCGGGTCCGCAGGCTCGTCTCCGCGGCCTTCACCCCGCGCACGGTCCAGCGGCTGGCGCCGACCGTGACCCGGCTCGCGGAGGAACTCGTCGGGGACTTCGTCGCCGCGGGCGGCGGTGACCTCGTCGCGTCCGTCGCCGAGCCGCTGCCGGTGGCTGTGATCGCCGAGATGCTGGGGATACCTCAGGCCGACCGGGAACTGCTGCGCCCCTGGTCGTCGGCGATCGTCGGGATGTTCGAGCTCAACCCGGACGAGGAGAGCGCCCGACGCGCGGTACGGGCGTCGCAGGAGTTCTCCGCGTACCTGCGGGACCTGATCGCCCGGCGCCGTCGCGCACCCGGCGACGACCTGATCAGCGCGCTGATCGCCGCGCACGACGAGGGTGACCGGCTCACGGAGCAGGAGATGGTCTCCACCTGCGTGCTGCTGCTCAACGCGGGCCACGAGGCGACCGTCAACACCACCGGCAACGGCTGGCTGACCCTCTTGCGCCATCCCGCACAACTGGCCGCACTGCGGGCCGAACCCGAACGGCTGCTCGGCTCCGCCGTGGAGGAACTGCTCCGGTTCGACACTCCCCTGCAGATGTTCGAGCGCTGGGTGCTCGACGACATCGAGGTGGGGGGAACGGTCGTCCCACGCGGCAGTGAGGTCGCCCTGCTGTTCGGCTCGGCACACCGCGATCCGGCACGCTTCGAGAACCCGGACACGCTCGACCTGGCCCGCGCGGACAACCCGCACCTGGCCTTCGGCGCGGGCATCCACTACTGCCTGGGCGCACCGCTCGCCCGCCTCGAACTGACGCAATCGTTCGGCGCGTTGCTGCGCCGCGCGCCCGGCCTGCGGCTCGTGGCGGAACCGGAGTGGAACCCGGGATACGTCATCAGGGGGCCCCGTGAGCTGCGGGTCGAGATCACGGGGCCCTGAGCCAAGTCACCGGCGCCGCGCGGCCCGTGCGGGCCGCCCGCGCGCGGAGCCGGGGTCAGGGCCGGGTCCGGGACCGCGGCGAGGCCGCGAACCCCCCTTGGTGGGAGGCCCGTTGGGGACCGGTCAGGAACCGGCCTGCTGGTAGAGGCTCAACGCCTCGTTGCCGAGGTAGGGGTGGTACTCGTTGCTGCCCGCGCTGACACTGATGTTGCCGACCAGGTAGCCGCCGCCCGTCGAGGTGTCGAAGCCGGAGAGGAACCCGCCGCCGCTCGACCCCCCGGTCTGTACGCAGTCGATGCCCCACATGGTGGATCCGGCACGGCCCGTGTCGGGTGCCTCCGTCCCCTCGCAGTGGTTGAGGCGTTCACCGCCGCCCTCCGCGGCCGAGCCGCCGTATCCGAACGAGTGCACGTCCTGCCCGGTCGCGGGGTTGAACACGATGCCCTGCGCGCCCACGGTGTCGACGAGTGTCCTGCCGCCCAGCGGGGACACCTTGGCGAAGGCGAAGTCGTAGTTGGCGTTGCCGCCCGTCGAGACGTACTCGTCGCGGTGGAAGAGGGCGGAGGCGGTGAACGTGCCGTACGGCCGGTTCCCGTTGGCGTAGCCCGGGATGAACACCCAGTTGTGGTAGACCTCCCCGGTGGCGGCGTCGACGACGCAGTGCCCCGCCGTGAGCACGATCGACTTGTTGTCGCTGTTCGCGACGGTCGCCGAGCAGGCGAACGTACCGCCTGAGGCGTTCTGGAAGAACACCTTGCCCGCCGTGGTGCTGATCAGGCCGCCGCCGGTCCAGGCGGTCGGCGCGGACGCGGGAGCCGCCACACTCGCCGGGGCCGCCGGGGTCGTGTGAGCGGCCCGGGAGACCACGGCCGGCGCCGCCTGCGGGGGCACCAGGACACGCGTCCCGCCCGCGGTGGCTCCCGCGGCGGCCGGGGCGCTCCGGCCGGCGACGGGCGCCGCCGTCACGTCCTTCGCGGCACGCAGGCGCGCGGCGGTCCAGAAGCCGGCGGCGGCCCGCTGGTCGTGGCCGCTCACACGGGTGGCGGCCGCGCCGGCGGCGGGCGCCGGCGTCACGGCGATGGCCGGGGAGGCACAGGCCAGGGAAGCGGCGGCCACGAGGACGGCGGCGAGGCCGCCGACTCTCAGTCGTGCGTTCATCGTTGCTCCTCGTTGTGGGGGGAGAGGGCATGACGGATGGTCGCGGGAGTCCGTTCAGACAACGTTGTCGGGCTGCAATCACGACCTGATCCGCGCTCAACTCAGCCTGACACGGCGGCTGTTGAGTGTCCAGATCCTTGTTCGCGCCCCGGGCCGCATGAGCGGTGACACGCACCCCCGCGCGGGACGGCTTCCCCCCGTACGCACGAACACCGGGCGCCCGCGCGGCGTGCCGCCAAGGGCGTAATGAGCGGGGTCCGGCCACCGACCGGTCAGGCTGAGGCGGTGAGCGACAGCGCAGTGGACGACCAGACCCCCGACCGCCTCATCACCCTCTCGGACGGCATCTTCGCCATCGCCATGACCCTCCTGGTCCTGGACATCCGGGTACCTCCGGGACTGGACACCACGGAGTTCGGCTCGTACCTCCACAAGGTGCTGCCCCAGTTCGGCGCCTACGCACTGAGTTTCACGATCCTCGCGGGCTTCTGGCGCGACCAGCGCCAGATCCTGCGCCTCGCCCTGCGGTTCGACGCGCTGACCCTCCGGCTCGCCCTCGCCGGGCTGGGGGCCATCGCCCTGATCCCTTTCCCCACCACACTGCTGTCCCAGTACGCCTCGCGGCCCCTGGCGGTCGTCATCTACGCGTCGACGGTGGTCCTCGTGGACCTGCTCCAGGTCGCGGTGTTCCTCTCGCTCTGGCGAAGGCCCCGGCTGTCCCGTCCCATCTCGGACAGGGCGGCCCGCACCATCCTTCTCGACCGGGGCTTGTCGATCGTTGTGTTCGGGGCGACGCTGCCCATCGCCTTCGTCTCACCGCGCTCGGCCCTGTGGTGCTGGCTGGCCCTGCTGCCGATCGGTCACCTGCTCGCCCGGCGGGAGCGGAAGGAGGCCGCCGCCGAGCGCCGCTGAAGGCGCCGTCCGGCCGCTGGGGCGGCCAGTTGACCTGAACCGTCCGGTGAACGTGCCTCACACGCGTACACCGCACCGTCCGGACGGACGTGTCTCATGCGCGTTCACCGCGCCGCCGAACCCACGGCGCCTCGCACGCGTTCACCGCACCGCCGAACCCACGGCGCCTCGCACGCGTACACCGCACCGCCGAACCCACGGCGCCTCGCACGCGTACACCGCACCGCCGAACCCACGGCGCCTCGCACGCGTACACCGCACCACGCGCGAACGTCCCGCACGGTCAGCCGAGCTGTTCGGCGAACGCCTCGTACGCGCTCTCGCCGAAGAGGACGAACCGCACCTCGGTGACGGCCGTCTCCGTCTCCCCCACCGTTTCGACGGCGATACGCGCGGCGTCCCGCAGCGGCCAGCCGTAAGCGCCGGCCGAGACCGCCGGGAACGCCACCGTCCGTGCGCCGAGCTCGTCGGCCACGCGCAGCGAGTCCCGGTAGCAGGAGGCCAGCAGCAAGGCCCCGTCGGCGTCGGCCCCGTGGACCGGCCCCACCGTGTGGATCACCCAGCGGGCGGGCAGCCGGCCCGCCGTGGTCGCGACGGCCCGGCCGGTGCGCAAGCCCTCCGCGTAGGGGCCTGCACGCAGCTCCCGGCAGGCGGCGAGAATCTCGGGGCCGCCCGCGCGGTGGATGGCGCCGTCCACTCCCCCGCCGCCCAGGAGCGATGAGTTCGCCGCGTTGACGACGGCGTCCACCTCCGCCTCCACGATGTTGCCCCTGACGCGGGTCAGTGTCGCCTTGGCCATGACCGCAGCACTCCTTTTCCTCATCGTGCGGTTCCGGTTCACGTCAGCCCGTGACGCCGGCTCGCCGTACGCGCCTGCCCGGGCGGCGCGGGACCGCACCGCCCTCGTGGAGCACCCCGCACGAGGCCCCCGCTTCCGTGGGCACCACCACCGCCATCAGCCCGGCGGCCGTCAGCGCGCCGGGGTCAGCGCCGCTTGCGCAGACTGCGCCACACCGCCTTCGCGGCGTTGTGTCCGCTCATGCCGTGCACGCCGGGGCCGGGCGGCGTCGCGGAGGAGCAGAGGAAGACCGCGGGCCGGGGGGTGGTGTACGGCGAGAACGACACCTTGGGGCGCAGCAGCAACTGGAGTCCTTGGGCCGCGCCGCACGCGATGTCACCTCCCACATAGTTCGCGTTGCGCCGCGCGAGCTGCGGCGGGCCCGCCGTGGCACGGGCGAGCACCAGGTCGCGAAAGCCGGGGGCGAAGCGGTCCAGCTGTCGTTCGATCGCGTCCGTCAGGTCGCCGGTCCAGGCGTGCGGGACGTGGCCATAGACCCAGAAGACGTGCTTTCCCTCGGGGGCCCGGGACGGGTCGGCCAGCGTCGGCTGCGCCGTGATCAGGAAGGGAACCTCGGGGGGCGAGCCACGGTACACCTGCTTCAGGGCGCGGCCCATCTCCGCCGAGGTCGGGCCGATCTGTACCGTACCGGCGCGCCGGGGTGCCTCCGCGGTCCAGGGCATGGGGCCGTCCAGCGCGTAGTCGATCTTGAAGACGCTGGGGCCGTACCGGTAGCCGTCGTAGTGGCGGCCGAGCCCCGCGATGCGGGCGAGCGCCGTCGGCGAGGTGTCGAAGACGTACGCGCGCGCCGGCGGCAGGTCGTCCAGGCGCTTGACCTCGAACCCGGTGTGGATGGTACCGCCGCACGCTCGCAGGTATCCGGCGAGCGCGTCCGAGATCGCCTGCGAGCCGCCGCGCGCGACGGGCCAGCCGCCCGCGTGCGCGGCGAGCGCGAACATCAGTCCGATCCCACCCGTCGCGAGGCCGTTGAGCGGCGAGATGACATGGGCGACGAGCCCCGCGAACAGCGCTCGCGCCTTCTCGTCGCGAAAACGCCGGACCAGCCATCCGTACGGCGGCAGCCCGGCGAGTCCGAAGCGCGCGAGCGTCGCGGTGTCGCGGGGCAGCCCGCGGGGCGGCAGGGTCAGGAAGTCCGCCGCGAGCGTGTCCCAGTGGCCGAGGAACGGCGCCACCAGGCGCCGGTACGCCCCCGCGTCACGCGCTCCGAGCGACGCCGCCGTCTCCGCGACCGACCGGGCGAGCACGGCGGCCGTGCCGTCGTCGAACGGGTGCGCCATGGGAAGTTCGGGGTGGGCCCAGGTCAGCCCGTACCGCTCCAGCGGCATCCCGTTGAACGCGGGCGACCCCGCGCCCAGCGGATGGACGGCGGAGCACGGGTCGTGCCGGAAGCCCGGCAGGGTCAGTTCCTCGGTCCGCGCGCCGCCGCCGATGGTGTCCTCGGCCTCGAACACCTCGACCGACATCCCGCGCCTGGCCAGCTCGACGGCGGCGGTCAGCCCGTTCGGGCCCGCACCCACGACAACGGCATCGAGCATCGACGGCACCTTCGGACTCCTTCGTCAGCCGACGGTCTTGAGTCCCCAGGATATTCCGGGGCACCGACAACCGGGGCGGCCGGTACGGGTCCGGGCGCTCGCGCGTGCGCCGGGCCCCTGACGCTGCGGCCGGACGGGCGGCCGTCCCGTGCACGGGCGGCGAGGCGGCGCGAGGGGCGCGAGGGGCGCGCGCCCGGCTCCTCCGGTGCCCCGGCGGACCGGATCCGCCGCGTTCCCTTGCGCCGTACGAGTGGCTGCCGACTACGCGAAGCGCCCGTGATCCCACCATGTGTCACTCAGGGCCTGCGGTATCGCGCCGGCCTCCGGTCCTCGAAGGGAAGCCCGCGTGGACCGGTTCCGCATGCGGAGCCGCGTCGTCCTCGCCGTGCGCGGCCTGACGACGGGTCCGCTCGCCCTCCCGCCACAGCCGCCGCCTGCCGCCGCGCCCGCCATGGCCGCGATTCCGCTGTCACTGCACCCGGTGCTGTCGGCGTCGATGCTCCCCGCGCCGGCCACCGCATCCTCGGACCACCGGACGAGTGAGCAACACCCGCCGTGCGCCCGCCACCGGTGACCGGTCATCACGACCGGCCACCGCGTCGCGGACCCTAAGTCACCCAGCAGCGTCCGCCGCACGTGGCGGGCCGTCGCCTCGGTGCGGGCCGCCGTGAACGGCAGGGCGTTGCCGCCGGTGATGCGGTACGGCTCGCCGCTGAGGGTGAGATGGGCGCCGCCCGCCTCGGTCACCAGGAGCAGGCCGGCCGCGTGGTCCCACGCGTACTCCCAGTTGTACGCGACGGCGTCCAGCTCACCGGTGGCGACGGCCAGGTAGTCCAGCCCCGCGGATCCGCTGCCGCGGGTGACCGCGCCCGAGCGGTCGAGCCCGAGCAGGGCGCGCTTCTGCTCGGCCGAGGTGAACGCGGGGTGCGACATGGCCACCCGCAGCGGGCGCCCCGGCTCGGGCGGTCCCGGCCGCAGCACCGTGCCGTTCAGGCGCGCACCCCTGCCGCGTACGGCGACCGCCATCCGGTCGGTCGCGGGCGCGTACGTCCAGGAGGCGAGCACCTCCCCGTAGCGGGCGAGCGAGACGAGGGTGCAGAAGCCCGGCTCACCCGAGACGAACACCCTGGTGCCGTCGACCGGGTCGACGATCCACACGGGCGCGTCGCCGCCGAGCGCCTCGTAGACGCTCGGGTCGGCGTGCACGGCTTCCTCGCCGACCACCACGGAACCGGGCACCAGCGCGGTGAGTTCCCGCGTGAGGTACTCCTCGGCGCGCCTGTCGGCGACGGTGACGAGGTCGTGAGGGCCGTTCTTCTCGGTGATGTCCTCGGCGGACAGCTGCCGGTAGCGCGGCATGATCTCGGCGTCGGCGGCGGCCCTGAGCACGGCTTCGACGGCCGCGGCGGCGGGGATCCGGAATCCCGGTGTGCCCGGCACGTCAGCGGCCCACGGCATAACCCTGCATGCCGCGCGGGTTCGCGGCGGCGGAGAGCACCCCGGTCCCGGGGTCGCGCGCCACGGCGCACAGCCTGCCCTCCGACCAGTCGTCGCCGACCATCACCTCGTGTCCCCTGCGCCGCAGTTCGGCGACGGTCTCCGGGTCGGTGCGGCCCTCGACGGTGAGGCCGCCCGGCACCATCGCGCGCGGGTAGAACGAGCCGGGGAAGCTGTCGGTGTGCCAGTTGGGGGCGTCGATGGCGCCCTGGAGGTCGTACCCGCCGCGCACCCGGGCGCGCAGGACGAGCGCGAGGAAGAAGTGGAGCTGCCACTGGTCCTGCTGGTCGCCGCCGGGGGTGCCGAAGGCGAGGACCGGGACGCCGTCGCGCAGGGCGAGCGAGGGAGTGAGGGTGGTGCGCGGACGGCGCCCGGGCCTCAGGGAGTTGGGCAGGCCCTCCTCGATCCACATCATCTGCAGACGGGTGCCGAGCGGGAAGCCGAGTTCGGGGATGACGGGGTTGGACTGGAGCCAGCCGCCACTGGGCGTCGCGGAGACCATGTTGCCCCACTGGTCCACGACGTCGATGTGGCAGGTGTCGCCCCGGGTGCCGCCGTCCTTGGCGACGGTGGGCTCGCCCGCGCCGGCGCGGGGCGGGGGCAGGTGCCCCGTCTCACCCGCGGCGACGGCGGTGGCGTGCGCGCTGATCCTCGGGGTGCGTCCGTCGGGGCGTCCCGGCCGCAGCGTGCGGGAGGCACTCGCGCCTATGAGAGCGCGCCGCTCGGTGTTGTACGCCTTCGAGAGCAGCGTCGCCAGGGGGACGTCGTCGGCGTCGCCGTACCAGGCCTCGCGGTCGGCCATGGCGAGCTTGGTGCCCTCGACCAGCCGGTGGACGTAGTCGGCCGAGCCGTACGCGGGCAGGTCCGCGGCGCTCGACGGCAGCAGCGCGAGCTGCTGGAGGAAGGCGGGGCCCTGGCTCCAGGGGCCCGCCTTGCACAGCGTCCAGCCGTCCCACTCGTAGGTGGCGGGTTCCTCGTAGGCCGCGGACCAGCCGGCCAGGTCGCCGGCGGTGAGGGTGCCGGTGTGGCGCTCGCCGCTGGTGTCCATGGTGGGACGGTTGGACTGCGCGACGACGGCCTCGGCGACGAATCCCTCGCGCCAGATCCGCCGGGCGGCCTCGATCTGGGCGGTGCGCTCGTCGCCGCCCTCGTCCTCGGCCTCGGCGATCAGCCGGCGCCAGGTGGCGGCGAGCGCCGGGTTGCGCCACAGCTCGCCGGGGGTCGGGGCCTTGCCGCCCGGCAGGTACAGCTCGGCGGAGGAGGTCCACTCCGTCTCGAACAGTTCCCTCACGGTCTCGACGGTGGCACCGATCCGCTCGACGGGGGCGTGGCCGTCCTCGGCGTATCCGATCGCGAAGCGCAGGACGTCGGCCAGGGGCAGGGTGCCGTGGTCGCGCAGGAGGGTCATCCAGGCGTCGAATGCGCCGGGCACCGCGGCGGCCAGCGGGCCCGTGCCGGGGACGAGATCGAGGCCGAGGGAGCGGTAGTGCCCGGCGGTGGCTCCGGCCGGGGCGACGCCCTGGCCGCACAGTACCTGGACGCGTCCGCCCGCGGGCGCGAGGATGATCGGCACCTCGCCGCCCGGCCCGTTGAGGTGCGGCTCGACGACGTGCAGGACGAAGGCGCCGGCGACGGCGGCGTCGTACGCGTTGCCGCCCGCCTCCAGTACGGCCATCGCGCTCTGGGAGGCGAGCCAGTGGGTCGACGCCACCATGCCGAAAGTACCTTGCAGGGTCGGCCTTGTCGTGAACATTCGCTGTGCCACCTCGCCTCTCGTCGTACGGAAGCACCCCCCGGGCCGCGGGCGCGCCGCCGGCAGGGAGCGGGCGCGGCACGCGCCTGACCTGGGTCAGGAGCCGTACCGGCCGTTCAGCAGACTATCGACAGGCCACCGGGGCGCCCCGGCGCGTCCATACTCCGGGCGGGCCGGGACCGTCCGGCGCCGGCGACGGGCGGCAGCGCGGGCGGCGTGGAGCGCCGGGGCGGACGACGCCGTACGGGCCTCGCGGCGGGCGCGCCGACGGTCCGTACGGGCCGGACCGCTCCGTGCACCCCGGAGCGCACGGCCGCGGGCGCCCCGCACGGACGGCGTGGCATCCGGTGCCGCGAGGCCCCGGCGCGACGCGAGAGATATCCCGCGAAACCGCGACGCCTGCGTTCACGCGAATGACAACACCATCCCTTCACCCCTCGTCACGCCTCTTCACGCAGGGAGCGCGACCGTATCCGAATCGAGAGCTTATTGGCCCGGTTCGGGGGAAGCAGCCAGCAGATCACGCACCGATTCACGGGCGAAAAGGCGCAACAGCCCATGAAACCGCGCACGCCATACCGAGCCATCCCATCAAGGAAAGGCCAGGTCAGAGTCTTGATTTGAGCTCGACACGGTGTGCTAAGGATGAAGGCCGCATGCGGGGCAATGAGTCAAAGGAAAAGATGAATGACCACGATTGACAAAGCACCGGAGGGGCGTGCGGAACAACCGCGACTGCGCCGGGACATGGGACGCGTCAGCCTGCTGTTCGCCGGCGTCGGATCCATCATCGGGTCGGGCTGGCTGTTCGGCGCGCTGAACGCCGCCAAACTCGCGGGGCCTTCGTCCATATTCTCGTGGGCGATAGCCGCCGTAATGATCATCCTCATCGGGCTCTGCTTCGCGGAGTTGGGCACGATGTTTCCTGTATCGGGCGGTGTGGTGCGTTTTCCGCACCTGTCGTTCGGCTCCTTCGCCAGCTACACCATGGGCTGGATCACCTGGATCGCCGCCGCCACCGTGGCGCCGATCGAGGTCGAGGGCGCCCTGCAGTACGCCACCAAATGGGCACATTTCACTGATTTTCATCCGTCGAACGGCGCCTACACGCTCACGGGTCTCGGCTATGTCATCGCCGTCGTCGCCATGGCGTTCTTCGTCGCGCTGAACTACTTCGGTATCCGGTGGTTCGCGCGAGTGAACAATGTCCTGGTGTGGTGGAAGCTCGTGGTCATCCTCGTGGTGATCGTGGGCTTCCTGGTCACGGCGTTCCACGGCCACAACTTCAGCGCCAAGGAGTACGGCGGCTTCGCGCCCGGCGGCGCGAAGGGCATCTTCACGGCCATCTCCACGGCCGGCATCACGTTCTCGTTCCTCGGCTTCCGCCAGGGCGTGGAGCTCGCGGGCGAGACCGACAACCCCAAGCGCAACGTGCCCTTCGCGGTGATCGGCTCCGTGCTGCTGACCGGTGTCATCTACGTGCTGCTGGAGATCGCGTTCATCGGCTCCGTGCCGAAGCACGACCTGACGTCGTCGCACGGCTGGCTCAACCTCGCCTTCGCCAACGACTTCGGCCCGCTGGCGGCCATCTCCAGCGCCATCGGCCTGGGCTGGCTCGCGTACGTGCTGTACGTGGACGCGGTGATCTCCCCCGCCGACACCGGCCTCATCTACACGACGGTCACGGCACGCATCTCGTACGCGATGGCGCGCAACAAGAACGCACCGGAGAAGCTCGCCAAGGCCACCCGGCGCGGCGCGCCGCTCGTCAGCCTGATCGTCACGTTCATCGTGGGCCTCATCGTCTTCCTGCCGTTCCCCAGCTGGCAGGAGCTGGTCGGGTTCATCACGTCGGCGACGGTGCTCTCGTTCGGCTCCGGCCCGGTCGTGCTGGCCGCCATGCGCCGGCAGATACCCGACCAGCCGCGCCCGTTCAGGGTCCCCGGTGGCGACGTCATCCCGTTCCTGGCGCTGTACTCCGCGAACCTGATCGTCTACTGGGCCGGCTGGAACACCAACTGGAAGCTGTTCGTCACGATCCTCATCGGCTTCGTCTTCCTGGCCGCCTTCGAGATCTTCGACAAGGGCCGCGCGCCGAAGATGGACTGGAAGGCCGGTGCCAGCTGGGTGCTGCCGTGGATCGTCGGTCTCGCCCTCATCAGCTGGATGGGCGACTACGACGGCGGCCGCGGGTACATCGGTCTCGGCTGGGGCTTCGTGGTCAACCTGGTGCTGGCCGCGATCGTGTACTTCATCGCGCTGCGGGTGAAGCTGCCGCAGGCCCGGGTCCTCGAACACATCGAGGAGGCCCGCGAGGAGAGCCGCATCGAGGCCGAGGAACTGGGCTCGGCCCCCTGATCGGAGCGGGTCCCGGCGGGCCGCGCGCCTGCCCGCCCGGGCCCTGAGGCGCCGACCGGACGGTGCGCGGTACCCGACCCGGGTGCCGCGCACCGCCGCGTCAGGAGCCGGGACACCGGCGCGGCGCAGCGCGTCCCGGGCCGGCGCACGACGGACACGGGCCCGGGCGCTGTGCCTCGGGCGCTGTGCCTCGGGCGTGCGCCCCGGATCAGCGCACCGCGGCCATGACCTCCTCGGCCGTCCTCGCCAGTTCCGGCAGACAGGCCAGCGTCGCCCGGGCCCGGTCCCCGAGGTCCGCGCCGTCGATGATGCCGAGATCCGCCAGCAACTCGGAGAAAGCGGGAGCGAGTTCCGCCTCCAGCGCGGGATCGTCCGCCAGCAGCAGGGTGTGGCAGCGCGCGAAGGTCGCCGCCACCCAGAACAGCGCCTCGCGGTGGTCGCCCCGCCCCACCAGATCACGGCTCGCGTCCACGGCGACCGGGCGGGCGGCCCGGCTGATGTCGGTACTGAACGGGAACGGCGTGCGCGCGACGGCGGCCGTCGCGTCGAACGTCACGGCCAGCCGCTCGACATGGTGTCCGACCCGCTCCGGCGACAGCCCCGCCGGGTCCAACTGCCCGATCAGCGCCGGATAACGCGCCTGCAGGCCGGTAGCGGCGAACAGCTCGCGGGCCCTGAGATGACGCAGCCGTACGGTCGGGTTCCGGAGCCCGGCGACGAGCGGCAGGTGCGCGGTCACGCACGTCGGGAACAGCCACCCCGTGACCTGTACCGGCCAGGGCGCCGCCGTGTCCGGTGTGCGAAGGCCTCCCTCGATGCGCCGCCGCACCGCCTCGCACCGCTGCCGTACCCGCTCGGGCGCGGTGAACTCCCGCGCCACCGACCGCTGGAGAGCCCGCAGTCGGCCCGTCGGGTCGTCCAGGACGGTGTCACGGCTCAGTCCGGCGGCGAGATGGTAGTCGGCGAGGGCGCGTTCGGCCGGGGCGATCGTGTCCAGGCCGACAGTGGTCACATCGAGGAGCGCGCCGAGATGGCGGCACTTGCCCGGCTTGAACCCGCGGGGCGCGCGGGTGGTGACGAGTGTGACGTCCACGTCGGACCCGACCGGGACCTCCTGGTCCTCGCGCAACGCGACCGTCGACCCGGTCACGTACGCCCCGAGATACCCTTCGTGACCGCGCCCCACCGAGCACACCCAGTCGAGTGCGGCTGCCCGCGCCTCGTCAGCCCGCATGTGCGCCACTCACCCCGGGGCATGTCCTCGCCCGTCCGCCGCTCACCTGCCGCACACCGCCCTCGGGGCTTTCGGCCCCCGTCACCCACCGCTCCGGCGTCGCCCGCACCGGCTCGGACGGCCCGTCCCACCCGGCGTCCACGCCCTGTACCGGCCCGAGCGTACCGGCCCCACCCGGGCACCCGGGGGCGCTCGCGGACTGCTGACGTGGGATTCTCAGGCCCTTCACAGGACCGGGCAAGGAATCTCTCACGGCCCGACGCCAGCGTGGCACCATGACGACCACCTCATCCCAGGAGCAGCCCCGGCTGGTGCGCCCCGACGGCTCGCCCGTGCGGGTGCTCGTCGTGGACGACGAGACCTCGATCACCGAACTGCTGTCCATGGCACTGCGCTACGAGGGCTGGGACGTGCGGACTGCGGCCGACACGGCCTCCGCCGTGCGCACCGCGCGCGAGTTCCGGCCCGACGCGGTCGTCCTGGACGTGATGCTGCCCGACCAGGACGGCCTCACCGCGCTCGGCCGGATCCGCGACCACCTGCCGGAGGTACCGGTGCTGTTCCTCACCGCGCGGGACGCCGTCGAGGACCGTATCGCGGGACTCACGGCGGGCGGCGACGACTATGTGACGAAGCCCTTCAGCCTGGAGGAGCTGGTGGTGCGGATGCGCGGTCTGATCCGCAGGTCGGGGGCGGCGGCCACCAGGAACGAGCGGCTGCTCGTCGTCGGGGACCTGGTGCTCGACGAGGACAGCCGCGAGGCCCGGCGCGGTGGGGACCCGGTCGAGCTGACGGCGACCGAGTTCGAGCTGCTGCGGTACCTGATGCGCAATCCGCGCCGGGTGCTCAGCAAGGCGCAGATCCTGGATCGCGTCTGGTCGTACGACTTCGGCGGCAAGGCCAATGTGGTCGAGCTCTACATCTCCTACCTGCGGCGGAAGATCGACGCGGGCCGCCCCCCGATGATCCACACGCGCCGGGGAGCCGGTTACGTACTGCGGGCCGCGGAGGCGGGAGCGGAGCCGGCGGCGGCCCGGGACGGCCGTCGCCCGGGTCCTGCCCGGGACGCGGATGCGGCGGACGCACCATGAGGCCGAGGCCGCCGAACCGCCGGCTCCCCCGTACGGCGTCGGGCCCGTCCCGCCGTGCGGCGTCGGGCCGCTCCCCGCGTACCGCGTCGGGCCCGCTTCCGGGCACGGCGCCGACCGCGCGCCGCCCGCGTCCACGGCGGACCCGCTCGCTGCGTACGCGCCTCGTTCTCTCCGCGATGGCCCTGATCGCGGTGGTCGCCGCGGTGATCGGCACGGTCACCACCATCGCCTACCGCTCCTACCTGTACGACCAGCTCGACGCGCAGGTACTCAACGTCGCGATGCGCGCCTCGGGACCACCGCACGCGGGCCAGGTGCCCGAGGCCACGTCCGGGCTCCCACCGGGCGCGCCGCTCGACCGGGACCCGCTGCTGGTCGTGACGGGCGGCGGTGCGCCGGTGGGCACCGTCGGCGCCCAGGTGAGCGGTGACGGATCCCTCGGCCGTGCGGTGCGCAGCACCGAGCACCAGGACTCCGACCGGTTCGGCCAGGTCACCGCCGCCACCTTGACGTCGGCGCAGACCGCGGCCCTCGGCACTGTCACGCGCGACGGGTCGCCGCACACGGTGACACTGCCGGGCCTCGGTGACTACCGGGTGCGCCACGCGGACGGCTCGAACGGCGACTTCCTCGTCGGGCTGCCGCTTGAGGAGTTGCACGACAGCCTCACCACGCTGGTGCTGGTGGAGGCGTGTGTCACCGGGGCGGGCCTCGTCGCGGCCGGCCTCACCGGCAACGCGCTGATCGGGGTGGCCCTGCGGCCGCTGCGGCGGGTCGCGACGACCGCGACCCGCGTCTCCGAACTCCCCCTGCACAGCGGGGAGGTGTCACTGCTGGAGCGGGTGCCGGCCGCACAGGCCGACCCGGCGACGGAGGTCGGACAGGTGGGCGCCGCGCTCAACCGCATGCTGGGCCACGTCGGTTCGGCTCTGACGGCTCGTCAGGAAAGCGAGACCCGCGTACGCAGGTTCGTCGCGGACGCGGGCCACGAACTGCGCACACCCCTCGCGTCCATCCGGGGGTACGCCGAACTCACCCGGCGCGGGCGGGAGGAGACGGGCCCGGACACGCGGCACGCGCTGCGCAGGATCGAGTCGGAGGCCACCCGCATGGCGGGCCTCGTGGACGACCTGCTGCTGCTCGCCCGCCTCGACCAGGGCCGCCCGCTGGAGCGGGCGCCCGTCGACCTCGTACCCCTGCTCGTGGACGCGGTGAGCGACGCGCGCGCCGCGGGACCCGAACACCGCTGGACGCTGGAACTGCCACCGCCGGAGCCCGGCCCGACGAGCGCGGGCACCGACACCGACACCGACACCGCGACGACGGTACGGGGCGATGCGGGCCGGCTGCATCAGGTCCTGGCGAACCTGCTCGCCAACGCCCGTACGCACACGCCGCCGGGCACCCTGGTCGTCGCTCGCGTCGTCGGGGGCCCGGGGACCTCCGCCGGTGGCCGAGGCGCGGCACGGGCACGGGTCGTGGTCGAGATCGAGGACAACGGGCCCGGAATTCCCGCCGGGTTGCTGCCGCGCGTCTTCGAACGGTTCGCGCGCGGCGACGCCTCACGCTCTCGCGCCGCCGGTTCCACCGGGCTGGGACTCGCCATCGTCAGGGCCGTGGCCACCACCCACGGCGGCACCGTGGAGGCCGCCTCACGACCGGGCCGTACGGTCTTCACACTGACGCTCCCGGTGGCGGTCGCACAGGGGCCGGCCCCGGCTCACAGCGCCACCACAGGCTGAGCACACAGCCACGACAGCGCCTCCCACCAGCGTGGGGCCATGCTCACCGACACCACTTGTGGGGAGGCGCTCCCCGCACGGGAGCACCTGCCGGCGACGACCGCGGGCACTCCCGTGCTCGACGTCACGATCCCCGTCTTCAACGAGGAACGGGACCTGGCGCCCTGCGTCGAAAGACTCCACGACCACCTGTCCCGCACCTTCCCCTACGGCTTCCGCATCACCATCGCCGACAACGCGTCCACCGACCGCACCCCGCAGGTGGCGGCCGAACTCGACGCCCGGCTCCCCGAGGTCCGCTCCTGCCGGCTGGAGGAGAAGGGCCGGGGCCGCGCCCTGCACGCGGTGTGGTCCCACTCGGACGCACCCGTCCTCGCGTACATGGACGTCGACCTCTCGACCGGTCTCAACGCCCTGCTGCCGCTGGTGGCCCCGCTGATCTCGGGCCACTCGGACCTGGCGATCGGATCGCGGCTCGCGCGGAGCTCCCGGGTGGTGCGCGGCCCGAAGCGGGAGTTCGTCTCCCGCGCCTACAACATGATCCTCAAGTCCTCGCTGTCCGCCCGGTTCAGTGACGCCCAGTGCGGCTTCAAGGCGGTACGGGCGGACGTGGCCGCGCGGCTGCTGCCGATGGTCGAGGACACCGGGTGGTTCTTCGACACCGAGATGCTGGTCCTCGCCGAACGTGCAGGGCTGCGCATCCACGAGGTGCCCGTCGACTGGGTCGACGACCCCGACAGCCGGGTGCACATCGCCCGGACCGCCGTCGAGGACCTCAAGGGCGTCTGGCGCGTGGGCAGGGCCCTCGCGAAGGGCGCGCTGCCGCTCGACCGGCTCTCCCGTCCCCTCGCGGACGACCCCCGACAGGGCGCGGCGGGCGCACCGGGGCGCCTGGCACGGCAGTTGGCGGGGTTCTGCCTGGTGGGTGCCCTGTCCACCCTGGTCTACCTGCTGCTCTACTCCCTCTTCCGTACGCATCTCGGCGCGCAGGCTGCCAACGCGGCCGCGCTGCTCGTCTCCGCCGTCGCCAACACCGCCGCCAACCGCAGAGTGACCTTCGGTGTGCGGGGCCGGGGCAGGGCGGTGCGCCACCAGCTCCAGGGCCTGGTGGTGTTCGCCGTGGGACTCGCGCTGACCAGCGGCTCGCTGGCCGCGCTCGACGCCGCCACCGGATCGCCCCCGCACACCACGGAACTCGCGGTGCTGGTCGCCGCGAACCTCGCGGCCACCGTACTGCGCTTCCTGCTGCTGCGTGCCTGGGTCTTCCCCGAGCAGCGCGCCTCCTCCCCCACCTCCGGCGATCGGACCGCACGATGACCACCACCTCCCAGACCGCCGCCGCGGCCCGCACGGGGCACGCCCGCCCCGCGGGGCCGGGGTCCGTTCCCGCCCGGCTGTGGCGGGGACGGGCCGCCGACGCGCCCTGGGTGCGGCCCGCGCTGCTCGCGCTGCTGCTCCTGACGGCCGTCCTGGAGCTGTGGAACCTGAGTGCGTCGGGCTACGCCAACTCGTTCTACTCGGCGGCCGCGCAGGCGGGTTCCACGAGCTGGAAGGCGTTCCTGTTCGGCTCGTCCGACGCGGGCAACTCGATCACGGTCGACAAGCCGCCCGCGGCCCTGTGGCCGATGGACCTGTCGGTGCGCCTGTTCGGGCTCGGCTCCTGGCAGATCCTCGTACCGCAGGCGCTGATGGGGACGGCCACGGTCGCGGTGCTGTACGCGGCGGTCCGGCGCAGGTTCGACGCCCTGGCGGGGCTGCTCGCGGGCGCGGCGCTGGCACTGACCCCGGTGGCCTCGATGATGTTCCGGTTCAACAACCCGGACGCCCTGCTCGCGCTGCTGATGACCGCGACGGTGTACTGCGTGCTGCGCGCGCTTGAGGACGCGCGGACCAGGTGGCTCGTCGGGGCGGGCGCTCTGCTCGGCCTGGCGTTCTTGACCAAGACGCTCCAGGCGTTCCTGATCGTGCCGCCGCTGGCCGTGGTGTACGCGGTGTGCGCTCCCGCCCGGCCGCGCCGGCGGATCGGCGGGCTGTTGGCGGCCGGGCTCGCGGCGCTCGTCGCGGGCGGCTGGTGGGTGGCGCTCGTCCAGCTGTGGCCGGCCACGTCGCGGCCCTACGTCGGCGGTTCGCAGGACAACTCGTTCCTTGAACTCACCTTCGGCTACAACGGCTTCGGCCGGATCACCGGCGACGAGACGGGCAGTGTGGGCGGCCCGGAGAGCGGCGCGGGGCCGGGCGGCGGCGCGGGCTTCGGCGGCGGCGGCACGGTGGGTATCGGCCGGATGTTCGGCGACGCCCTCGGCGCCCAGGTGTCCTGGCTCCTGCCCGCCGCGCTGCTGCTGCTCGTCGCGGCTCTGGTGCTGACGCGGCGCGCGGCGCGCACCGACACGGTCCGCGCGGCGTTCCTCGTGTGGGGCGGCGCGCTGCTGGCGACCATGACGGTCTTCAGCTTCATGGCGGGGATCTTCCATCAGTACTACACGGTGGCTCTGGCCCCCTACCTGGCGGCGCTGGTGGGCATGGGCGCCTCGCTGCTGTGGCGTGAGCGTGAACGGCCGTTCGCGGCCGGGGCGCTGTGCGTGACGGTGCTCGCGACAGCGTCGTGGTCCTTTGTGCTGCTCGGCCGCACCCCGGACTATCTTCCCTGGCTGCGCTGGGTGATCCTCGCGGCCGGCGTCGTCGCGGGTGCGGCGAGCCCGGTGTCGCGCCGCATGCGCGGCGGCGCGGCGGTGGCGGCGCTCGCGGTGGCCGCGTCACTGGCAGGCCCGTTCGCGTACACGATGACGACGGTGGCGACCCCGCACACGGGCTCGATCATCGCGGCGGGTCCGGCGTCCGCCGGCGGCGGCCCGGGCGGCGGTGGAGGCGGACGGATGCCGGGCGGCTCCGGCTCCCCGGGCGGGGCGCCGGGAGGCACCGGCGCCCAGGGCGGTGCCCCGGGCGGCGGCTTCCCGCCGGGGGCCGGGCCGGGCGGTGGGCAGAACCCGCCCCAGAACACTCCCGGGACCGGTACGGCTCCCACCGGCGGGCAGCAGGGCACACCCCCCAGCGGTGCCGCCCTCCCGGACTCCGGCGGGAGGACCGGCTTCGGCCGGGGCGAGGCGGGAGGCGGCGCGATAGGCGGCCTGCTGCAGGCGCAGAAGGTCAGCTCCGCCGTCGAGGCCGCCCTGGAGAAGAACGCCTCGCGCTTCACCTGGGTCGCGGCGGCCGTCGGCTCGCAGAACGCCGCCGGCTACCAACTCGCCACCGAGCAGCCGGTGATGCCCATCGGCGGCTTCAACGGCAGCGACCCCTCCCCCACCCTGTCCCGGTTCGAGCAGTACGTGGCGGCGGGCCGCATCCACTACCTCCTGGCCTCCGGCCAGGGTGGCGGCCCCGGCGGCGGCTCCAGCAGTGCGATCACCACCTGGGTGGAGAAGGACTACACCAAGGTGACCGTGGACGGCACGACGCTGTACGACCTGACAAAGCCGCTGAGCGGCTGACCGGGCCGCCGTGCCGCGGTGGGGACGAGTGACGGTCCGGCGCCCGTGAGGGGCGTCGCGCCGGAGCACCCGCTCCCACCGCGCCGGCGAGCCCTCAGCCCACCGGGAGCGTCAGCAGCACCGCCGCGGTCCCACGGGCGGCCAGCGGCACACGCAGTGAGCCGTCGGGCCCGGGGAGCAGTTCCTCCCCGGGCCCGGCGAGGTAGGTCGCCGTGCGCGCGGTCGAGAACGGCACGTGGACGTGGAGCGCGACGTCGGCCGGTGCGTCGGCGAAGGACTGCAGCCGGACCAGTGCCGTGCCCGGCCGGGGTGTGGTCAGACCCACCACGCGCACACCGGGGTGGTCGAGCGTCAGCCACGAGGTGACGGCCGCGCCCGTCCCCTCGTCCGCCGCCCCGCCCGTGGCCCGGACGGCCAGCAGCGGGTGGCCGTTGGCCGCCGCGCGCATGCCGAGGGCCGCGTCGGACGCGGGTGTGCCCTCGTCGGGTTCCGGGACGGCGATGCTGTAGCGGAACTCCTGCTCGAACGCCTGCGAGCTCGGGAAGTTGGTGTCCCAGATGTTGTTGTGCACCCACGAGTAGAGGGTGCCGGGCTCGGTGCGGCTCAGCGACGACGGGTACGGCACGTAGGGCACGGCCAGTGTGCCGCGCTGTACGAGGGGTGCGTCGTGCGTGGCCCAGCCGACGCGGGTCCCGCCCTCGGCCAGCGTCGCCCAGCGGCGCATGGCCCGCATGTGGGGCGCGCCGCCGGGCACGGTGGGCAGCCCGGTACCGACGACGCCGCCGGTCGCCTCCATACGCACCAGCGGGTCGCCGAGCGCGAACGGGAAGGCGAAGAAGGCGCTCTCCTTCGTCAGCGTCGCCGGCTTCGTCAACCGGTTGGTGATGTCGAGGCGGGGCACACCGTGCGGCAGCGTCAGCGTCACGCGCAGCCGGTCGGCGCCGTCGGGCACGCACTCGTAGACCAGGGTCTCCGCCACCGGTGACGAGGTGCGCGACAGCAGGACCGCCGCGGGTGCGACGGCGCGGCTCGCGAGCAGGTGCATGGAGTCGTTCGCGACGGTCTTGCTGGACTGGTGGTTGAAGCCGCCGGCCGTCGCGTACCGGTCGTAGACGTAGGCGTTGAAGCCGAACACCGCGTCCTGGGAGACCAGTTCGGTGCCGGTGGCGCGATCCGTGACGGAGGCGACACGGGCGCTCCTCGGGTCGACCCGGACGGTCAGGTACTCGTTCTCCAGCACGGTCGACTCGCGGTCCAGCACGTCGAGTTCGCGCGCGCCGTACCCGTCGGTGCCGGGCGGCAGGGGTGCCGCGGCCGGCCGTATGTCCAGGCGCACGGTGCCCAGCGGGGGCACCTGGGCGACCGTCACGTGCAGGAAGCGGCCCGCCGCCCGGTGGCGGACGTTGACCTGGGCCTCACCGGTGAGCGGCAGCGGCTTCCCGGTGCGGCCGTCGGTGACCTCCACCGGCAGGTGCACCGCCGCGGCGCTCTCGGGGAGGAAGAACCGCACGACGTCGGTGCGTTCGCTGCTGCGCGTGTTGACGACGTGGAAGCTCGCCAGGGCACCGGGCGGTCCTGCGGGGAGTACGGCACCCAGCCGGTGGCCTGCCTGCTCCAGCAGGGTGAGCGCGCCATCCTTGGCGCCGGCGGCCTGCCCGTACTTCCAGTGCCACTGCTGTTCCCCGGAGCCGTGGCCCTGACAGCCGTACGTCCAGGGGTCGCCGGCGCCCCAGGTGTGCTCGTTGAAGAGGGACACCGTCCGGTAGACGCCGGCCACCGGACCGGGCGCGAGTCCTGGCATGGCCTCGTCCGCAGCCGCGCCGGACGCCGGGGCCGCGTCGGACGCCGCAGCCGCGCCGGACCCCGGGGCCGCTCCCGTGGCGGGTTCCGTGGCACGGGTGGCGGGGACGGCGGGTGCGGCGGCGGTCGTCGCGAGGGTGTCCAGCGTCTGCGCGTCGGTGATCGCGGCCTGCGCGGCGCGGTTCATCGCCATCGGGGCGGCCCCGGCGCCCACCCCGTCGGCCCACCAGTCGTTCCAGTCGCCCTCGTGCGTCTCCAGCCCGTCGCCGAGGCGCTGTTCGGCGTCGGCGAAGAAGTCCTCGTGCCGGGAGAGCCGCAGCCTCGGGTACGCCCAGGTCTCGTTCCAGTCGCGCACGGTGGCGGCCGCGACGAGGCGCGGCGGGCCGTTGTCGGCGAACGTGCCGAGGACCCGCAGATGCAGCACGTCCCACGGGTACGGATCCCGCCGGAACGGCTCGTCCAGGATGGGGAATCCCGGAATGCCCTTGCCGTCGTGCGGGTACGGGCGGGTCGCGAGTGAGGTGAGGTAGGCGGGCAGCAGGTCGTCCACGCGCGGGTACGACTCGTCGAACCCGATGATCGAGCCCTCCATGTAGGCGAGCCCGTGCGGGGTGTCGGTGCGCCACACCAGCACCGTGCGGCCGTCAGCGGTGCGCCACCGGAACAGCCGGGGCAGCGCGGCGCCGCCCACGAGGTGCGGCACGGCGCGGCCCGCCCAGTTGTGCGCGACGGACAGGCGTCGCACCCCGTGGTCGGCGAGCGCGTCGGGAAAGCCCACGACCTGGCCCGGCACGTCGGTCTGCATGGCGGTGCCGATGGTCAGGCCGTACCGCTCCCGGACGGTTGCGACGCCGCGCAGCGCCTCGTGCAGTTCGTCCACGGAGCAGGTCTCCGAGTGCAGGTTGAACGGCATCGCGGTGAGTTCGGCCCGGCCTTCGCGCACTCGCCGCACGAACTCCGCGACCTGGTGCGGCGGTCGGTGGGCGGCCCAGTCCTCGAAGGTGGAGAGCCCCTCGACGCTCCAGCGGTAGCGCGCCTCCTCGGGCCAGTCGTCGGTGGCCCGCATCAGTTCGAGGCAGGTGTCGAGGGCGGCGCGGGCCTCGGCGAGCACCACGCCCTGGGGGTCGGTGTAGCCGAGGTCGAGGTGGGCGTGCTGGACGAGGTGCACCGTCCAGTGGCGCTGCGGGGTCAGGGTGAGCGCCACTGTGGCACCGGGGGCGAGCACCGGTAGTTCCACGGTGAGTTCGGTGGCGGCGGGTACCTCGGGGACGAGCAGCCGCGCCGACCCCTCGGGGCCGGGCGCCGTCTCGCAGTCCAGCACGGCGCCGCCCCGGGTGCGCACGACGGCGCCCGCCAGCGCCTGCGGCACGGCCGGCTCGGTGTCGACGCGCAGCGACTGCAGCAGGCCGTCGCCGCGACGGCGCAGCAGGGGCTCCTGCGAGAACCGGACGGTCGTGGCGCCCAGGCGGTGGGTGTGTGCGACGGCGTTCTCGCGCAGCAGGTCGCGGGCGAGGTTCGAGTCCCACCAGGAGGGTCGGGTGAGGTCGGAGTCCATCGGGCGCGGTTCCCCTTCGTCTGTCGTGCGGTGCGATGCGGTGCGGTTCGGGTGCGGCGCGGTGACGGGCGGTGGTGTGTCTCCCGGGTGCGCCGCTGGGCGGCCCCGCCTCTCGCGGGGCCGGCCGACGTCACGTGATGCGGTGGTAGTCCTTCGGGTCCCAGGCCAGCAGGGCGAACAGCTGTACGGCGGCGGACTGGTTGAGGGTCCCGACCGGCAGGGCGGGGTCGGGTGTCCCGCCGTTGCTCCCCTGGAAGTGGAACAGCCCGGTGGCCGGGTCCCGGTTGTCGGTCCACAGCCGTTGTGCGTAGGCCGCGAGAGTGGCGCGGTAGCGGGCGTCGTGGTGCACGGAGTCCAGGAGCAGCAGGTCCTGGAAGAAGAACGAGTTGAAGATGGCCGGCTGGTCGTAGAGGCGGCTCTCGGCGCCGTAGTACGCGAGGGCGCCGTTCGCGTCGTCGACGGCGTCGTGGAGGTAGGCGCTCTTGCCCGTGGCACGGTAGAGCACGGTCGCGGCGCCGATCATGGCGCCCGAGTTGTAGCTCCACAGGGTGGTGTTGAGCGTGCCGTCGTCGCCGAGGTCGTTGGCGTACAGGCCCGGGGCCTGCCTGAGGCAGGTGCGGTTCCAGTCGTAGGCGCGCTGTGCCCAGTCGAGGTAGGTGCGCTGGTGGGTGATCTCGTAGAGGTTGGCCGAGAGCTGCGCGAACAGCCCGGTGACGTTGGCCGCGCGCATGGCGTTGCTGTCGCTCTCCACCCAGTGCATGCCGCCGGGGCAGGCGCGGGCGGTGTCGGAGTCCCAGCCGCGCAGGTCGGTGGTGAACTGGGCCCGTGCCGCGTCGAGGAGGCCGCGGTCACCGCTCGCCCGGTACTGGTCGGTGAGGGTGATGCCGACGACGGCGTTGTCGTCGTAGAAGAGGTCCCCGCCGGTGCCGAGCGGCGCCGGAAGGTAGGAGTCGTACCCGCTGTGCGCGGGATCGGTGCTCGCGTACTGCCCGAGTGCCGTGAGGCGGTCCTGGACGTCGGGGCCGTACTTCCGCCCGAGGCCCGGGACGTTCGCGAGGTCGAAGGTGGCCTGGGTGGCCTCGCGGTACTCCCACAGGTACGAGTACGGGTTGTCCGTGGGCTGCTTCGGTGTCTGCTCCTGGAAGAGGCCGTGGCCGGAGGCTCCGAGGTAGAGGTGGTCGAGCAGTGCGGCATAACTGCCGGCCGCGCGCGCGGCCCACGGTCCGTCCGCGGGCGCGGCAGGGGACGGCGCGGCGGAGGCGGGGGCGGCGAGGACCGCTCCGGCGATCAGCGGGCCGACGGCGGCGAGGACGCTCAGCAGGCGCCGTGGGCGGCGTCCGGTGCTTCTCATACGGGACTCTCCTCCTGGTCGGGGCGGGGTCGGTCCGCTCCCTGGGCGGGCGAAGGGGTGCGGGGCGTGCGGGGAGCGCGGGAAAGGCGTCCGGGCCTCAGACATTGAGTTTCAGGCTCGACACGAAGAACCGCTGGGCGAGGAAGAAGACGATCACGGTGGGCAGGGACACGAGCAGCGCGCCGCCGAGGACGACGGGCGGGCCGACGTTGGAGTAGTTGCCCTGGAGGTCCGCGAGCGCGGCCATCACCGGGCGGATGTTCCTGCTGGTGGCGAGGGTGATCCCGAACAGGAGGTCGTTCCACACGGCGACGAACTGGAAGACGAACGCGGCGATCATCGCGGACTTCGACAGCGGCAGGAACACCGAGACGAACAGCCGCCACCAGGAGGCTCCGTCGAGCCGGGCCGCCTCCACCACCTCCGGCGGGAGGGTGACCGCGAAGTTGCGGACGACGAAGTACGCGAAGGGGATCGCGATCGCCACGTAGATGACCATCATGCCGAGCTGGGTGTCGTACAGGCCGGTGTTGGCGTACGCGAGGAACAGCGGGCGCAGGAACACCTGCAGCGGCAGCAGGGTGCCGACGTAGATGAGCCAGAACCACAGCCCGCGGCGGCTCACCGGCATGATGACCGTGGCGAACGCGGCGAGGGTGGCGACGAACACGGCGACCAGTGAGCTGACCACGGCGTAGTACAGGCTGTTGGCCATCGCGGGACCGAGATCGGTCAGTGTCCAGGCCGACTTGATGTTGTCGAACAGACCGAAGCTGTTGGGGAACCACAGCGGGCTGCCGGTGTACTTCTTCGCCGAGGTCAGGCCGTTGACGATCAGCAGGTACGTGGGGACGAACCAGGCCAGGGCCAGGACCACGACGGTCGTGTTGCGAAGAGACTTGGCGACCATGTCACACCTTGCCCTGGGTCGGCAGCTGGCGCCGCAGGTAGGTCCATGACGCGAGCAGCACGACGACGGTCAGAAGGACCGCGATCGCCGCGCCCGCGCCCGGACTCTGGAAGAGGAAGGTCTCCTGGTACATGGAGACGGCCAGGGTCTCGGTGGCGCGGCCGGGACCGCCCTGGGTCAGCACGAAGATCAGGTCGAACGCCTTGAGCCCGTTGACCAGGCTCATCCCGATGACCACCACGGAGACGGGGCGCAGTTGCGGGAAGATCACGTAACGGAAGCGCGCCCAGGGGCCCGCGCCGTCGAGGCTCGCGGCCTCCAGGGTCTCCGGCGGCACGGTCCCCAGCCCGACCATGAAGAGGATCACGGCGACACCGGTGGCCTGCCAGGTGGAGGCGATGATCATCACGATGGTGTTCCCGGGCCACTCCAGCAGCCAGCCGCCGGCCAGGGAGCCGAGGTGCAGGCCACGCAGGATCTCGTTGAGGGCACCGTCGTCGGTGAGGATGAAGTTCCACACCACCGCGACAGCGGAACCGGAGATCGCGTACGGGACGGTGACCGAGAGCCGCGCGAGCCGGGACCAGCGGGTGGCGTTGGTGAGCATCGCGATGGCGAGCCCGGCGGCGGTGGGCAGGGCGATGGCGCCCACCACCCACAGCAGGGTGTTCTCCAGCGACCTGATGAGGTTGGGGTCGGTGAAGAACGCGCCGTAGTTCGTCAGGCCGTTGAAGGTGGAGTGGGTGAAGTCGCTGTAGAAGCTGCGGCGGAGTGTGTAGAGGAAGGGCAGCAGCAGGACGACCGCGACGATCAGGACGGCGGGAGCGAGGAAGCCGCCGGCCATCAGCCTCTCGCGCAGCAGTGCGGCGGCGCGCCCGCGGCGCGCGTCCCGGGTGGGGCCCGGGCCGCCCGGCGGCAGCGCCGCCCCCGGTCCCGCCTCGTCGGTCACCGTACTCATTGGCCGCCCTTCCGCCAGAGGTCCCACTCCGTGTCGGCGCGCGCCTGCATGGACCGCAGGGTGGACTTCGCCTCGGAGGGATGGATCATGAAGTTGCCGAGGTCCAGGATGTTGCCCTGGATGAGGTTGGGCGGGCTGGCCTCGTTGTACCGGGTGAGGAGTTGCCGCCCGTGGGTGGTGATGTCCTGCTGGATGCTCCGGACGACCGGGTTGGACGGCCGCACCGTGGGGTTGGCGGAGCTGTCCTGGAGGAAGTCGGACCACACGCGCTGCACGCGGGGGTCGAGCCAGCCTTGGACGGCGGCCATGGCGCCCTTGTGGTCGGCGGCCCTGCGCGGTACGACCAGGACGCCGGACTCGGTGATGACGGAGGCCTTGGTGCCGGGATGCACGGTCGGCAGGATGAACGCCCCGTAGTCGATGTCCGGCCGCAGGCCGCCCGCGCCGATCGCTGCCGCCTCCCAGCTGCCGTGGAGGAACATCGCGAGTTTCCCTGACTTCATCTGCGCGGGGCCGTTGGCCTGGTCGAAGTCGGGGGACGTCATGTAGCCCTTGGCGATGAGGCCCCGCCAGATGTCCATGGCCTCGACGACGGTGTCGTCGGTGTAGCGGGCCCGGCCCGCCACGAGGCGGGTGTAGAAGTCCGGGTCGAGTTTGCTGACCAGTTCCTCGAACCACTCGAACGCGGGCCAGGTGCCGCTCTGCGTACCGAGGAACGGTGTCACACCGTTCCTCTTGAGCACCGCCGCGTTGTGCATCAGCTCGTCCCACGTGGTGGGGACCTCCAGGCGGTACTTGGCGAAGACCGCCTTCGCGTAGAAGACCACGTACGAGGACTGGTACAGCGGCATGCCGTAGACCTTGCCCTCGTAGCTGACGGCGGGCCTGAGGCCGGCGGAGACCCAGCCCTGGGCGCGGGCCGCGTCCCAGGCGTCGCTCAGGTCGGACAGCCCGCCCCTGCGGGCGAGGGAGTAGAGGGCGTAGCCGTTGGCCCACTTGGCGACGTCGGCCGCCTTGTCGGTCTCGGTGGAGGTCTGCACGACCTCCTGGTACGAGGTGGTGGAGGCGTTGGACAGCGGCCGGAGGGCGTAGCCGGTGACACGCTTGAGGACCGCGCCCGCCTTCTCGTAGCCCGCCGTCCAGGTGGCGTTGTCGTTGTAGAGGTTGACGGCGCCCGGGACCGTGCTGGTCGAGCTGCCGCGTACGCAGCCCGCCAGGCCGCCCGCCGCCGCGAGTCCGGCCATTCCCGTCAGCAGGCGCCGCCTGCCGAGGTCAACACGGCCAGGGTGCATGACCTGTCCTTCCGTCCGTTGGGAGTGCGCCGTTGTTCCGGGCCGGCCGGGCGCGAGCCCGGGCGCCGGTCACGGCGCCGGGCCTCGACGAGGGTGCCCGGCATCGGGCGTGAACGTCCTTGGCCGGGAATCGCCTTGGCGCTGCACGGCCGACATGAAGGTAACCGTAACAATCAAGCGCTACAAGACTTCGTACAGAGAAACCTTTAAAACCGCACTTCACAGCCGTGCAAGAGGCACACGCACTGGACACTGACGCGATCGACGATATGGTACCGATACCAAGCGAGATGAAAGGTGCTTCCCGTGCGGCTGGATGGCGGCGACCGACCCTACGAGCCCAACCCGCGCTACGCGGCGATCGGCTCTTCCGTACAGACCGGCTGGTCAGCAGCCGTTGAGCAAGTGGAAGACGCGACCGGCACACTCGCCGTCGACGGCCCCTGGAGTCTGGACTGGGAGCGGGTACGCACCGATCTGGCCGCCGCGCTGCCCGGGGCGGAACTGATCGATGTGCGCACGTACCTCGCCCCCTGGGAGACGATCCGCGAGCGCACCGACGCCGACGTACTCGCGGACGACCCCCACTTCGCCCGGCTGACGACCGCGACCCTGGCCGACTTCTTCGGCGCGCTGCCCGAGCCGGCGGCCCCGGCGGGAACCAGAACCGTGGTGTTCGGCCCCGGCGCCGGCCTCGTCGGGCACGACACGCTCTGGTACGTGGACCTGCCGAAGCGCTACGCCGAGGCGGCCGTGGCCGCCGGCACGGGCTCCACCATCGGCCTGCCCCGGGGCGAGAAGCCGGGCACACGACGGCTGTTCTACATCGACTGGCCGGTACTCGACCGGCACCGCGACGCCCTCGCGCCGCGCGTGGACCGGTGGTTCGACCTCCAGGACCCGGCACGCCCGGTGTCCCTGAGCGGCGACGCCCTGCGTGCCACGGCCGCCGAGCTGTCCGGCCGCCCCTTCAGGACCCGGCCCACCTTCAACACCACACCGTGGGGCGGCCAGTGGGCCCGCCGCGAGCTGGGCTTCAACCCGGAAGGCCCCAACACCGCACTCGGGTACGAGCTGATCGCACCGGAGTCGGGTGTGCTCGTGGGGGACGGGGACGCCTGCCTGGAGATACCGTTCCAACTGCTGGTGGCGCTCGCGCCGGAGCGGGTGATGGGCGCCCGCGTGCACGAGATGTTCGGCACCTCGTTCCCGATCCGCTTCGACTACCTCGACACGGTGGCGGGCGGCTCCCTCTCCGTCCACTGCCATCCCCAGAGCGACTACATGCGCGAGGTGTTCGGCTGGCCGTACACCCAGCACGAGACGTACTACATGATGGTCGGCGGCGAGCAGAACAAGGTGTACCTCGGGCTGCGCGGCGATGTGGACGTCGACCGTTTCCACGACGACGTGCACCACGCGGACAGCGAGCAGCGGCCGTTCGACATCGAGGACCACGTACAGACGTTCCCCGCACGGGAGGGCCAGCTGTTCCTGGTGCCCGCGGGCACACCGCACGGCAGCGGTGCGGGCAACGTCGTCCTCGAAGTCAGCGCCACCCCCTACCTGTACTCGCTGCGCTTCTACGACTGGCTGCGCCGCGACGCCCGCGACCGGCCCCGCGCCGTCCACGTCGACCACGCCTTCCGCAACCTGAACAGCGGTCGGACCGGCGAGGCGGTCCGCACCGACCTGGTCCAGTCGCCGCGCACGGCCCGCTCCGGCGACGGGTGGAGCGACGAACTCCTCGGCGTGCTGCCGGAGATGTTCTTCGCGGTGCACCGGTTCGACGTCGACCCCGGTGCCACCGCCGAGGACGACACCGACGGGCGCTTCCACATCCTGAACGTGGTCGACGGAGCCGGGGTGCTCGTACGCACCGCGTCCGGCGACATCCACCCGCTGCACTACGCGGAGACCCTGGTCGTGCCCGCGGCCGTCGGGCCGTACACACTCACCGCGCTGGGAAGCGAACAGGTGCGGGTCGTCAAGGCGTTCGTACGGTGACAGCCGCCGGGAGCCCGCCCGGGAGCGGCCCGGGGCCCGACGGCGCGACCCGGCCCGGCGGGCACGGTGCGCCAGAGGCCGCGGCCCGGGTGCCCGTCCTGGAGGTGGGTGGCACGCATGTCGTCGCCGCCCTGGTCGACTTCGGCGGAACCACGCCGCGCGTGGAGCACGGCGAACGCCACCCGTTGCCCGCGGACGGCGGCCCGGAGGAGATCGTGGACCGCATCGCGGGCTGCGCCAGGACCCTGCCGGGGACACCACGCGGCCGGTGGGCGGTGGCACTGCCCGGCCCGTTCGACTACGAGGCCGGAGTCGCGCGGTACGAGGGCGTGGGAAAGTTCGACGCCCTGCACGGCCTGGATCTCGGCCGGGCCCTTATGGCACGGCTGCCCGGCGCCACGGGGATCACCTTCGTCAACGACGCCGTGGCGTTCGCCCTCGGCGAGGCAGCGTACGGTGCGGCCGTCGGGCACGGGCGGAGTGTCGCCATCACCCTCGGCACCGGGGTCGGCTCCGCGTTCCTCTCCGGCGGGCGCCCGGTGAGCGAGGGAGCGCTCGTACCACCGCAGGGGCGTGCCGATCTGATCCGGTGTGACGGACTTCCCCTGGAGGACGGGGTCTCCCGGCGGGCCGTGATCCGGGCCTACCGGGCGGCGACCGGGCGGGAGCGCGATGTGCGGGAGATAGCGGCACTCGCGCGCAGGGGCGACACGGCGGCGACCCGCGTCGTCACGGACGCCTTCGGCCTGCTCGGCCGGGCGCTCGGCCCCTGGCTCGCGCGCTTTCGTGCGACGGTGGTCGTCGTGGGCGGCTCGATGACCGGTTCCTGGGACGTGCTCGGACCCGCCGTACGGGACGGGGTGCGCGCGGGCGCGCCGCAGGCTGCGGGCATCCCCTGGGTGACCGCGCGCCTGGGCGCCGACGCGCCCCTGCTCGGGGCGGCACTGTCCGGCGGGGCCCCGCACGACGCGTGGCCGCCCGGGACGGCGTCTCGGGTCGCGACACCACCGGCCGGTCCCCCACCGCCCGCGTCCCCGGCCCCGCTTCGGGGCGAAACCGGCTGAACGCCGTGGACCCTATCCTTCAGCAGGAGCGGCGCGAGGGGTGCGCGTCGCGCGATTCGACAGCCCGGGAGGCACTGACATGGCCGGCACACCGCCCAGTCCGAGCGCGCCGACGATGAAGGAGGTCGCCTCGCTCGCGGAGGTCAGCACCATGACAGTGTCGCGGGTGCTGAGCGGCCACGCCGGGGTGTCCGCGGTCAAGCGGGAGCGGGTGGAGGCGGCGGTCAAGGAGCTCGGGTACCGGACGAACACCCTCGCCCGCAGCCTGCGGCACGGGGCGCGTACGGGCACCGTCGGGGTGATCGTCACCCACCTCGGCAACCCGTTCTACGCCCGCCTCGCGCTCGGCATCGAGGAGATGCTCGCGACCGAGAACCTGCGCGTGATGATCACCAACACCGACGGGGACGTGGCACGCGAGCGCGACGCGCTGCAGGACTTCACCGAACGGCGCGTGGACGGGCTGATCCTGGTCCCCGCGGGCTCCCATCAGGCCTACGTGGCCGACGAGGTCGGCGCATCCACCCCGGTGGTCGTGGTGGCCCGTCCACCCGTCGGACTCGAAGCGGACTGCGTCCTCGTCGACGACTTCGGCGGCGCGCACGCGGCGACCGCCCGCCTCGTCGCCGAGGGCCACCGCAGGATCGGCTTCCTCGGCACACCTCCGTCCGTCTACACCGGCTCGGAGCGCTACCGGGGCTTCTGCGCGGCGCTGGAGGAGGCGGGCATCGCACCGGACGAGGACTACGTCCGGCGGGGCCAGGAAGATCTCGCGGCAGCGGAGAGCGCGGCGACGGAGCTGCTGGCCCTGAGCCGGCCGCCGACGGCGGTGTTCTGCACCAACAACCGCAACACACTGGGCGCGTACCGGGCGGTGCGGCGCGCCGGCGCGCGCACGACGCTGGCCGGATTCGACAACTTCGAACTCGCCGACGTGCTGAGTGTGCCCGTGGTGGTCGTCGCGTACGACCCGGACGAGCTGGGCCGGCAGGCGGCCCGCCTCCTCGCCGACCGCCTGCCGTCGCCGGAGCGCCCCGGCGGCACGGCGATCCCGCCGCGCCGGATCGTGGTGCCGACCACACTCCTGTCGTACGTCCCGGACGACACCTACTGACACGGGCCGGGTCGACCGCTCGCGGACCTCGCGATCGGCAACTGGGTTCGCCACAGGCACCGTTCGCCCCTCGCGGGGACAGGACGACCGGTGGCTGCCGGCGGTGCGTGGATACTGTCGCGGTGTTCTCCGACGCCGACGCCGCCGCGCTGTACGACCTGCTGAACCCGTGGGACCCCCTGCGGTGGCCCAGCGACGCCTTCTACGACGAGTTGGTCGCGACCGCCGGCTCGGTCCTGGACGTCGGCTGCGGTACCGGCTCCATGCTGCGCCGGGCGCGCGAGAGCGGCCATACCGGCCGCCTCGTCGGCCTCGACCCGGACCGTGCCGCGCTCGCCCGGGCCCGGCGCCGCACCGACGTCGAGTGGGTCGAGGGCACTGCGGCGGACGCGGAGTGGAACGCCGAGTTCGACCTTGCGACCATGGTCAGCCATGCTTTCCAATGCCTCGTCACGGACCACGATGCGCGTGCCTCGCTGACGGCGATCCACGCCGCGCTGCGCCCGGGCGCGCGCTTCGCCTTCGAGACCCGCCATCCGCGCGCACGGGCCTGGGAGAGCTGGACCCCTTCGAACGCATCCGTCATCACCGACGCGCACGGCCGTGCCCTGCGCGTCTGGCACGAGATCGACTCTGTCGCCGGTGACGTGGTCACCTTCACCGGGACGACGGCCGCCCCCGACGGCGCCGTGCTGCGCGTCGACCGCACCAGCCTGCGCTTCTACGACGTCGCCACCCTCGACGCTCTCCTCGCGGAAACGGGGTTCGAGGTCGAGGCCCGGTACGGGGACTGGGATCGGGGGCCTCTCACCGGTACCAGCGCGGAGATCATCACGATCGCCCGCCGGACACCGCCCCACCGGATCCGGCCCTCCGATCGTGGCGCGTCGTCAGGGCCGCGGCCGGATGGCGTGGACCTTGAGGAACTCCCACGACCCCGAGCCCGACCGCGCCGCGAAGAAGGACACCCGGGCCGGCGACCGGGCCGCGGCCGGCGACGTTGAGTTCGCCCCGCACACCGACCGACCGCGCGTGGCGCAACCGCGTCGGAGCCCGGTTCACCGCCCTGCGCCACGGGGCGGACGTTGCCGGCTGCGGCACTGGCGCGTGTGGTCGGGCCAGGCGCTCTCGTCGACGGCCAGCCACGGCTCGCGGACCACGGCCGACGGAGTGATTCCGGCGAAGGCCGCCACGTCGCGGTGCAGGTGGGACTGGTCCGCGTAGCCGCCCTCCGCGGCGACGCGTGCCGCGACATCACCCGCGGCCAGTCGGTGAACCGCCCTGTCGAAGCGGACGAGCCGGGCGGCGCGCTTCGGCCCCATCCCTGTCTGCGACCGGAACCGGGACCACAACCGCTTGCGGCTCCACTCCACTTCGCCGGCCAGTTCCTCGACCCGGACCCTTCCTCCGGCGCCGACGATCCGCCTCCACACCCACGCCACCTCCGGGTCGACCAACGCCCGCATCCCGCATCGCCGTTCGATCAGGGACCCGGCCAGGGCGAAGCGCCTCTCCCACGACGGGGCCTCGCTCAACTGCTCGCGGATCCGTTCCACCACCCGCCGGCCCCACACATCGTCGAGGGCAACGAAGCCGTCCAGGCCGGCCGGGGACACGCCCAGCACCGAGTGCGCGACCAGCGGGGACAGGCGGACCTGCAGGCACTCGACGCGCTCGCCCCGCACCCGCACCTGACCGCCGGACCCCAGCCCGGGACCGGCGACCACGCTCCCCCGCTGCTGCCGCCCGGCCGTGTCCTCCGTGACCGGCGCATCCGAGCCGAACTCCACCGCCAGCATCACGGACGGGTGCGGAATCACCCTCTGGGAGACCGACGCCCTGCCGCTGTCCCGGAACCCGGCCATACTCACTCCCGTCGGCCCGCTGGGCCGTGCCGGGCTCACGACGTCCCAAACGGACGCACCGTGGTACGTGTTGGACCCCATGCTCCCAGCCTACGCACCCCGGGCCGGCGGAACATTCGTCCAATACGCGGGGGCCCCCGGCCGCCAGAGTGGGGCACATGACCACGGAGAACCTGTTCCTCCCCTGCGAAGGGGGAGACATCCACGTACAGCAGGACGGCCCCCACGACGCCCCCGCTCTCGTACTCGTCCACGGACTCGCCGCGTCCGCGCACTGGTGGGACGCGATCGTTCCGGAACTGTCCGGAGCCCATCGAGTCATCCGGATCGACCTGCTCGGACACGGGGGATCGGCCGCACCGGAAGGCCCCGGCTACGGGGTCCCCGAGCACGGACGCCGGGTCGGCGCGGTGCTGGACCACCTCGGTCTGGACCGGGTCGTCGGGATCGGCCACTCCACGGGCGGCCTCGTCGTGACGGCGCTCGCCGAGGAACGGCCGGGCCTCGTCACCGCGATGGCGCTCATCGACACCGGCCCGCGCCTGGACGCGTTCCTTTCGAACGGTTCCGCCGGGCGGCTGTTGCTCACCCCGGGCGTCGGCCGCCTGCTGTGGCGGCTGCGCACCGACGGCCTGATCCGCAAGGCGCTGAGCACGGGCTTCAGCCGCACCGGCTACGCGATCCCGCAGCAGATCGCGGACGACGTGCGGGCCATGACACTCCACGCGATGCTCGCCACCTCACGGGGCGCCGAGGACTACCTCGGGCAGCGCCCCGTCCCGGAGCGGCTGACAGCCCTCGGGATACCGCTCCTGGTCGTCTTCGGCGAACAGGACCGCAGGTGGCGGCCGTCGTCCGCGACCGACTACACCGCCGTCCCCCGGGCGAGGGTCGAGATGCTGCCCGGCCTCGGCCACTCACCCATGCTGGAGGATCCACGGGTGACCGCTGCGATCCTGCGGACCTTCCTGGCGGCCCCTCCCCCGAACCACCCTCGCCGCGCCCGCAATCCGTGAGGGTCGCGACGTGTCCGCCGCGCGCCACTCGTCGTGAACTCCCCTCCCCTGGTGGAGGGTGGGGACCATGACTCGTCCTGATCCGGTCGACGGCCCCTACGCCGTCCACGACCACGCCCACTCCGGCGGGCCTGTCCGTGAAGTCCCCAACGGCCAGGGGAGAACGTGCAGTTACCTCGTCACCGGGTACGACGCGGCCCGGCAGGCGCTGGCCGATCCGCGGCTGTCGAAGGACACCCAGGTGTTCTTCGCCGCGAACCCCGGCGGCCGGGACCTGCATCCGGCCCTCTCGCGCACCATGCTCGCCACCGATCCGCCCGGTCACACCCGCCTGCGCGCCCTGGTCACCAAGGCGTTCACGACCGGAGCGGTGTCCCGTCTGCGCCCGCGTGTCCAGCAGTTGACGGACGACCTGCTCGACCGATGGCCGTCCGGTCCCGGCGGTGAGGTCGACGTGGTCGAAGCCCTCGCCGTACCGCTGCCCGTGGCCGTGATCTGTGAACTCCTCGGCGTCCCCGAGTCGGACCGCCCCGATGTCCGCCGCTGGTCGGCCGCGTTGTTCGCCGCCGGAGCCCCGGCCACGACCGACGCCGCGTCGCACGCCGTCGCGTCCTTCATGGCGCGGCTGATCGCGGCGAAGCGGGAGGCCCCGGGGCGCTCGCTCCTGGACGGCCTGATCGCGGCGCGTGCGGGGGACGACCGGTTCACCGAGGACGAACTCGTCTCCCTGGCCTGCCTCCTCCTCGTCGCCGGGCACGAGACCACCACCAACCTGATCGGCAACGCGTTCCTGGCACTCCTCCTGCGGCCCGCCGCAGGGAGCCGCCTGCGAGAGAACCCCGACCGCATCGCCGGGGCGCTGGACGAGTTGCTCCGCTTCGACTCTCCCGTCAGTACGGCCACGTTCCGCCACGCCACGGAGCCGCTCACCCTCGCCGGTACGGACATTCCCGCCGGGGCACCCGTCCTCATCGCCCTGGGCGCCGCCAACCGGGATCCGCGACGGTTCGCGGATCCGGGGCAGTTGGACCTGGATCGCGACGCGGGCGGCCATCTGGCGTTCGGTCACGGCATCCACCGCTGCCTGGGCGCGCCGCTCGCCCGCGCGGAGGCCGAGATCGCCCTGCGCTCCGTCCTCGCCCGCTTCCCCGGCTGCCGGCTGGCCGTGCGTCCCGAACAGGTGCGGTGGCGCACGACGCGGCTCGTGCGCGGGCCGGCTTCCCTTCCCGTACGGGTCTGATCCGGGACGCGGACGAGCCGGTGCGCCGGAGCGCCACCTGTCAGTGCGCAGCGGTGCCTCACCGGCCGGTGCCCGGCGGTACGCGCCGGGGCAGGAGCACCGCGCTCCCGGTGCGCGCGCCGGCCGGTCGCTCGGGCCGGGGCGCCCCTCGCTCCTCGGAGTGCGGGGCCGGTCACGGGTCCGGTCGGGTCGGACAGCGGGCCGGGGGATTGTGACGAGGGGCCCGAAGTCCTTCTGGCGCGCGAACAGGGGCCCCTGGTAAGCCTGCTGTGCCTGGGACGTCTTGTCCCGCTCGTGCGGCGCGCAATAAAGTGTGCGTTTTCGCACCGCGCCGTTCCCGGGTCGACACCTCGTTCAGGAGTGCACGTGTTCGCTGCCCGCCCCGCCGCCCTCAGCCGCCGTTCGCGCGACGGTTTCGTCCGATCGGGCCGCCGCGCCCGTACCGCCGCCACCGCGCTCACCCTCGCCGCGCTCGTCCTGACCACCGTGGGGACCGCGGCCGCGGACTCCGGGGGCGGGCACGGTGCGCCGGGCCAGGGCGACCCCTACTTCCCGCTCTCCGGCAACGGCGGCTACACGGTCCGCCACTACGACCTCGACCTCGGCTACGAGCCCGCGACGAAGAAGCTCACCGGCGACGCCACGGTCACCGCCCGCGCGGGTCAGGCTCTCGCCGCCTTCGACCTCGACCTGTCGGGGCTCACCGTCAACCGGGTGCGGGTGGACGGACGTACGGCGCACTGGACCCGGCACGGCCAGGAACTCGTCGTCACACCGCCCCACGCGCTGCGCAAGGGCGCCACATTCCGCGTCGACGTCGCCTACTCCGGCGTGCCCCAGTACGTCACGGACCCCGACGGCTCGGCGGACGGCTGGATCACCACGGACGACGGCGCCTTCGTCGCCGGTGAGCCGCAGGGCGCCATGTCGTGGTTCCCGTCCGACAACAACCCACTGGACAAGGCCTCGTACAGCTTCCGGGTCACCGTGCCCGCCGGGTACACGGCCGTCTGCAACGGTGTGCTCGACGCGCAGCACACGCGGGGCGGGAAGACGACCTTCCAGTGGCGGCAGGACCAGCCGATGGCGAGCTACCTCGCCACGGCCACGGTCGGCAGGTTCGATGTCCAGCGCTACACCACGGCCTCCGGGATCCCGGTGTACAACGCCGTCGATCCGCGTGAGGCGGCCGGCGCGGCTCCCGCGCTCGCGAAGATCCCCGAGATCCTCGACTGGGAGACGAAGCTCTTCGGCCCGTACCCCTTCTCGGCCGCCGGGGCGATCGTCGACGACGCGCACGACGTCGGGTACGCCCTGGAGACGCAGACCCGGCCGATCTACGACCGGGCGCCCGACGTCAGCACGGTCGTCCACGAGACGGCCCACCAGTGGTTCGGTGACTCCGTCAGCCTGACCAGCTGGAAGGACATCTGGCTCAACGAGGGGTTCGCGACCTACGCCGAGTGGCTCTGGCAGGAGCAGCACGGGGGTGACACCGCGCAGGCGACCTTCGACCACTACGACGGGCTCCCGGCGACCGACAGCCTCTGGGACTTCCCCTCGGCCGACCCCGGCAACGGTGCCAACATCTTCGCCTCGCCCGTCTACACGCGCGGCGCGATGGCCCTGCAGGAACTGCGCGACGCCGTCGGCGACAAGGACTTCTTCGCCATTCTCAAGGCGTGGGCACGCGAGCACCGTTACGGCAACGGCACGACCGGCCAGTTCGTCGCGCTGAGCGAACACCTGTCGGGCAAGCACCTCGGGACGCTGTTCCACACCTGGCTGTACACGGCGGGCAAGCCCGCGACCTCGTAGCGGACAGCGCCGGTGCGTACCGCGCGCACGCGCCGCGACGGGCCGACGGCGGCGGGCCCCGGGCCTGTTCCGGGTCCGCCCCGCCGTGGGCCCCTCCCCCTCGTCCCTGGTTCGTGCCTCCTGTGCGCGCGGCGGCCGGGACAGCGGCGCGCCGCCCACGCCGGGGCGGGGCGGGAGCGTGTCAGGGCAGCAGGGGGAGCTTCTTGACAATCTTGTCCACGCGGTTGCGCGGCCCGACGATGCTGACCGCGTAGTAGTCGAGGGCATCGCCGGCCGTCTCCCCGACCGAGTCCAGGTACTCCGAGTAGACCCGGGTGTGCTGGGCGGCGGCGGGCATGTCGGCGACGAACGTCCCTTCCGAAGCGGCGGCCTTGGCCCGTACGGCACGCAGCGTCGCGGAATCGGCGGCCAGGACCGAGCAGCCGGCCCACGGCAGTCCGGGGTGCGCGGCGCCGTCCGCGTCGACGGCGGTGTCACCGAGCATGCCCCCGACGGCGTCCGAGGTGGCGGCCGCGACGCAGATCGCGGCGTTCACCGCGCGGCCTGCGGGCAGACTCCCGTCGACCACGACGACCCACTTGAGGCGGGCGGCACGGGTGGGCGCGTCCTGATCGATCTCGTCGGCGGCGAAGCCGACGGCGGCGGCTTCCGTGGTTTCAGCGAGCACTGGCTCAACTCCTGCTCGGATGTACGGCATATACGCCAGCGAGCATACGGATCGTGCGCGAGGAGTCACTGTGCTTCGAACGTTGTGCGGCGAGATGGGGCCTTGCGGCACCGGAATCACCGTTCGTACGGCGATCAGCTCGCGTCGCCCCTCAAGGTTCGGCGGCCCGGTTGCCGGAAGTCAGAAGGAGCGGGAGCAGGAGGAGCCGGAAGGGTGGGGAGATCCGGAACGGCGTCGGCCGCACGGTCGGCCGCCGGTCCGCCCGGGCGTCCCCGACTTCGTACGGCGAAGCGCGCCCGGGGTGACGCCGGGGAGATCAGACCGCTGCCGGCTCCAGGGCGACCCGCACCTTGATCCGCTTGCCGACGGGCTCCCGCCGTACGTCGAAGCCGTCGCAGAGCGCCATGACGATCTCCAGGCCGTGCTGGCCGATGCGGCCCGGCTCCGCCGCGCGTGCCACCGGCAGGGTCCCGTCGCTGTCCCACACCGCGATCTCCAGTTGGTCGCCGATCAGTTCGCAGTCCAGGAGGCAGGGCCCCGGCGCGTACTTGCAGGCGTTGGTCACCAGCTCGCTGACGACCAGCTGGGCCGTCCCGATCGTTCGCGACGACACGGGGATGCCGTGCACGCGGCTGAGATCCGCCAGGTAACCGGAGGCGAAACCCCGGGCCGCGGCGATCGACTCCGGCTCGCCGTCGTACACGGCGCTGACCCGTGGACAGGCTCCCGGCGTCCCGGCAGCTCCGGTGCCGTCCTGCCCGCCGCCGTGTCCCGTCATCTGCTCCATGTGCTTCTCTCCCCCGCGCCCGTTCGATCCCACGATGATCCATCGCATACCCGCTCCAGCCCGCTCCACGCCTACGGCATCGGGACGAACGCCCCGGACGGCACACCGCCCCGGCAGCGGCGGCACGGTGGGGCAGGCCTTTCCGCCGGCGCCGACGACCCGTCCCCGTCCCCGTCCCCGTCCCCGTCCCCGTCCCCGTCCCCGTCCCCGAAGAGTGAACCTGCCGATGCCCCCGGAGCGCCTGGAGTGCCCGTTCCCTCCACGGACCCGGCCTGCGACGGGCCCGGCGTACGGGGCCGGCCATGCGGAATCCGGGCCGCCGCACCCGGAGCACGCGGTGCGCGGCCGGTGAGCACGCCACGACCGGCGTCCCACCCCTCGCTTCCCGGCCGATAGCGTGCACCGCGTGATGAGATTCCGGCGTTCCGCCTCCGCCGACCCCGCCCGTACGGACGCGACGCCGGCCTCCCCGCCCGGCTCCCGGGGCTGCCAGGCACCCGCGGGCGGCGCCGGCGAGAGCATCGACGACCTGATGGTCCAGATCGCCGAGGGGAGCGAGACGGCCCTCGCCCGGCTCTACGACCTCACCGCGGGCCTCGTGCTCGCCATGGCGGGCACCGCCGTCTCGTCGGAGCCATCAGCCGAGGCGTACCTGACGCGTGCCTACCGGGCAGTGTGGAAGGCGGCACCGCGGTACCGTCCGGGTCCGCACGCCCTGGCCTGGGTGCTCCACCGCGCCGTCGCCGTCCAGCCGTGAGTCATCGCTTCCGGGCGACCGCGCCGGCCGGTCGCCGGGCCGTGCCGGGGCTTTCGCCCTCCGCGCCGACCCGCAGAGCGCCGCGTCCCGCACGACCACGCCCCTCCGCCGCGCGGGACGCACGCGCGGATGCCTCCACGGTCTGAGGGCGCCTACGCCACCCGGGGGTCTCGCGTGGTCCGCGGGCCCGGCCCGGCCGAGTCCCTGGCCTGTGCGGGTCCGTGGTCGAGGAAGGGTGTCGACCGTTCCCGGCCGCGTGGAATGAACCCGGGAGCGGGACGGTTCGCAGTCTCGGGAAGTGTGGAGGCATGGCCATGCATGGTGAGTACAAAGTGCCCGGCGGGAAGCTCGTCGTCGTGGATCTCGACACCGAGGGCGGTGTGTTGCGGCGGGTGCGCGTCGCCGGTGACTTCTTCCTGGAACCCGACGACGCGCTGGGCGCCATCGACGCCGCGCTGGAGGGCGCTCCCGCCGACACCGACGCGGCGGGGCTCACCGCCCGGATCGATGCCGCGCTGCCGGCCGGCACCACCATGCTCGGGCTCACGACCGAGGGCGTCGCCGTCGCCGTACGCCGGGCCCTCGCGCAGGCCACCGAGTGGCGCGACTACGACTGGCAGCTCATCCATGAGGCGCCCCAACCACCGGCCCTCCACATGGCGCTGGACGAGGTGATCACCGCCGAGGTCGCGACCGGGCGCAGACCGCCCACCCTGCGGGTGTGGGAGTGGGCGGCGCCCGCGGTCATCATCGGCAGCTTCCAGTCGCTGCGCAACGAGGTCGATCCCGAGGGGGCGGAACGCCACGGCATCACGGTGGTGCGGCGCGTCTCCGGTGGCGGCGCCATGTTCGTGGAGCCGGGAAACACCATCACGTACTCGCTGTCCGTACCCGAGGCATTGGTCAAGGGCCTCTCGTTCGCGGACAGTTACGCCTATCTGGACGACTGGGTGCTCGGCGCTCTCGGGGACATGGGGATCAACGCCTGGTACCAGCCGCTCAACGACATCGCCACCGACGTCGGGAAGATCGCGGGCGCCGCGCAGAAGCGCGTCGTGGAGGGGCAGGGCGCGGTCCTGCACCATGTGACGATGGCGTACGACATCGACGCCGAGAAGATGACCGACGTCCTGCGCATCGGGCGGGAGAAGCTCTCCGACAAGGGAACGCGCAGCGCCAAGAAGCGCGTGGACCCGCTTCGACGCCAGACCGGCCTGCCGCGCGAGACGGTCATCGACCGCATGATCGAATCGTTCGGGAGCCGGTACGGGCTGACCGCCGGCCGGGTGTCCGCCGGGGAACTCGCCCGCGCGGAGGAGCTCGTACGCACGAAGTTCAGCAGGCCGGAATGGCTTGCGCGCGTCCCCTGAACACCCGTGCGAGCGCCGCGTGTCCGGGTCTCGACGCCGCCCGGAAGATCCCCGGCAACAGTCGGGCGCCGGTGACACCCCCGTACTGACGGCGCGGCACACCACCGACGGCTGTGTCTGTGTCTGTGTCTGTGTCTGTGTCTGTGTCTCGCGAGGGTTCACGCGGTGTGTGCCGCCGCACGACCGGCGCCCCGGCCCCATGAAGGGCCGGGGCGCCGGCATCGCGCACGGGAGGGAGTGTGACGGACGGGGCGTACAGCGGGCGCGGCCTGCACCTCCGCACCCACGCCGGGCCCCGCCGGGCTACGCCCCCGGCCCGGGCGATCCGGCCGTCAGACCCGCACGGTCGGGTTGTACGAGGTGAACCAGGTGTCCAGGTCCAGCGCCCGCTCCAGCACCGCGCGCTGCTGCTGTGTGATGTCCTCGGGCGCCGCGGTGGTGGCCGCCCTCAGCGCCTCCTTGTTGAGCAGGTCCGCCGCCGGGCGCCGCCCGCTGACGACCTCGGCCGCCTGGTCCTGGATGGCGGTGACATAGCTCGGGTCGAACGTGCCCGGGTACCCGCTCTTCTTGCGGTTCGCCACCGACTCCGGCAGCAGTTCCCTGGTCGCCGCGCGCAGCAGGCTCTTCTCCCGGCCGTCGAACGTCTTCATCGACCAGGGGGTGTTGAAGACGTACTGCACGAGGCGGTGGTCGCAGAACGGCACCCGCACCTCCAGACCCACCGCCATGCTCATCCGGTCCTTGCGGTCAAGCAGCATCTGCACCATGCGGGTCAGATGGAGGTGGCTGACGACGCGCATCCGCGCGTCCAGACCCGTCTCACCGTCCAGCAGCGGGGTCTCGGCGACAGCCGTACGGTAGCCGTCCGCTATGTATCCGCCGAGGTCGAGCACGGGGGCGAGGTCGTCGCTGACCTGCCCGGCCGATCCGCCGATGGACGGAGCGCCCGCCATCCACGGGAACGTCTCGGCGTGGCGCCGGTCGTCGTGGAACCACGGATACCCGCCGAACACCTCGTCCGCCGACTCGCCGGAGAGCGCGACGGTGGAGTGTTTGCGCACGGCCGCGAACAGCAGGTACAGCGAGTTGTCCCGGTCGCCTATCCCCATGGGCAGGTCGCGTGCGCCGACGGCCGCCCTGCGGACGGCGGGAGCCGACAGCGCGGTGCCGTCGAGGATGATGTCCTCGTGGGCGTTGCCGAGGTGTTCGGCGACGGCGTGCACGAACGGGGTGTCCTGCGTCGGCGCGATGTCGATCGCCTGGAAGTGCTTCTCCTGGTCGGGGAAGTCGACGGCGAAGCTGCGCACGGTCTCGCCCTGCGGCGCCAGGTGCATCGCGGCGAGCGCGGTCAGCGCCGAAGAGTCGAGCCCCCCGGAGAGCAGGGTGCACCGCGGCACGTCCGCGACGAGCTGCCGCTTGACGATGTCGTCCAGCAACTCCCGTACGTGCGCCACGGTCTGCTCGCGGCTGTCGGTGTGCGGCTCGGAGCGCAGCTGCCAGTACGTACGGCGGCGCAGCCCGTTCCTGTCGAGGGTGATGATCTCGCCGGGCCTGACCTCCGCCATGCCCTCCCACACCGCCACACCGGGGGTCTTGGCGAAGGAGAACAGCTCGCGCAGCCCGTCGAGGCCGACGACCGGCCGCGCCAGCGGGTTGGCCAGGATGGCCTTGGGCTCGGAGCCGAAAAGGACACCGTCGTCCGTCTCGTAGTAGTAGAACGGCTTGATCCCCATCCGGTCGCGGATCATCACGAGCCGTTCGGTGCGCGCGTCCCAGATTGCGAACGCGTACATGCCGTTGAGGCGGTCGACGAGCGCGTCGCCCCATTCGAGGTAGCCGTGGAGCACGACCTCGGTGTCCGAGTCGGTGTCGAACCGGTGGCCCGCGCGGCGCAGTTCCTCGCGGAGTTCGGTGTAGTTGTACGCCTCTCCCGAGTAGACCATCGAGACGTCGCCCTCGGGCGTCCCGACCGTCATCGGCTGCGCGCCGCCCGGGAGATCGATGACCGCGAGCCGCCGGTGGCCGAGGGCCGCGTGGTGGTCGAGCCAGGCGCCCGCCGCGTCAGGGCCGCGGCAGGACATGGTCTCGGTCATCGCTTCGACGTCCTGCCGGTGGAGCGTCAGGTCGCGCTGGTACGCGACCCATCCGGTGATGCCACACATGGTGGTCCTCATTCCTGTCGCAAAGGTTGCCTTGGCAAACCACTTCCCATCTCACTCGCCCGTGCACACCTGTACGGCACACCCATCGGCGTGGGGTTTCTAACAGCAAAGGTCTGGTCAGGAGAGGTTGGCCGACCGACCGGCGCGGGTAAGCGAACCGGCACCGTGCGTCACCGGGCGCACCCCTTGAGGACTCCACCGGACCCGCGGGCGACGGCGGGTGACACGAGCAGCGACCGGCGCCCCCGGCCCAGTACTCCGGGGAACGCCGTCGGACGCGGGGCGCGGGAGCGGAGGCGACACCCGCCGTTCCCGCGCGGTGCGGGGCCGCCCACCGCAGGGCGTCCGCAGGGTCCTCAGCGCAGCGCGGGGATGACCTGCTCCCCGTAGACCTCGATCACGGCCTCCTTCGCGTCGTGCATCGCGTACACCGCGAACTGGTCGACACCCAGGTCCCGCAGCGCGCGCAGCTTCGCCACGTGGGCCGCCACGTCGCCCAGGACGCAGAAGCGGTCCACGATGTCGTCGGGCACGAAGTCGGTCGACGGGTTCCCGGCCCGGCCGTGGTGCGCGTAGTCGTAGCCCTGCCGGCGCCCGATGTAGTCCGTGAGCGCGGCCGGGACGACGTCGGAGTGGGCGCCGTAGCGCGCGACGAGGTCCGCGACATGGTTGCCGACCATGCCGCCGAACCAGCGGCACTGCTCGCGCGCGTGCGCCAGGTCGTCGCCCACGTACGCGGGCGCCGCCACGCACACCGTGAGCGCGGCCGGATCACGTCCCGCCTCGGCGGCGGCCGTCCGGGCGGCCTTGATCATCCACTCCGTCAGATACGGGTCGGCGAGTTGCAGGATCAGCCCGTCGGCGACCCGCCCCGCGAGCGCGAGCGCCTTCGGGCCGTACGCCCCCATCCAGACCGGCAGACGGCCCTCGCGCACCCAGGGAAGGCGCAGCGGACGTCCGTCGACCAGGGCCTCCCTGCCCTCCGCGAGATCCCGGATCACTCCGATCGCCTCGCCGAGCCGGGCCAGGGTGTTCGGGGCGCGGCCCGCGACCCGCATCGCGGAGTCGCCCCGGCCGATGCCGCACACCGTCCTGTTGCCGTACATCTCGTTGAGCGTCGCGAACGTGGAGGCCGTGACCTCCCAGGTACGCGTCCCGGGATTGGTCACCATCGGCCCCACGACCAGCCGGTCCGTCTCCGCGAGAACCCGGCTGTGGATGACGAAGGGCTCCTGCCACAGCACCGCCGAGTCGAAGGTCCAGCCGTGGCGGAACCCGGCCGACTCCGCGCGGCGCATCAGGTCCACGACCGCGCTCGCCGGTGGGTCCGTCTGCAGGACAAGTCCGAATTCCATCGGCCGTTCCTCCTGGGGTGCGGGGCGGCCGGCCCACGGAGCCGGCGGACGCGTGGGCGACGTGGGCGGGCCGGACGTCGGTGGACAGGGAGCGAACGGGGCGGCGGTGGGTGGCCGGAGGTACGGGCGTCTCCCGTCGGTACGTATCACCCGCGGCGCGTGCGTTGAGTGAACTCTCCCCCTTCGGCGGCGGTTTCCTGCCGTGACAGGACCGTCTCCCCCCGGCCGTCAGCCGTTTGCCCTCGTGCGCGCCGGGCAGCCCCGGCGCGCGTTCGTTGCCCCGCCACCGAACGGGCCATGAGCGGCGCGCGGGTCGTGGGTGCCGGTCATGGGTGCGGGCCGGCCGTACGGGAGGGGCCGCACCGTCACCGGGCGTGCCGCCGGTCCCTCCGGCGAAGGCGCCCCGGTCCGGCTCCTTGCGGCCAGTGAAGCAGAGGGGCACTCGTCCGTCACCACCGCGTGAGCGCGCGAAGACCGTCGCCCCCGGCCCCCGGGTACGGCATCGCACGCGCGGGGGAACAGGGCCCGCACGGCGCACGGCCGGACCGGCGGGCAAACGGATCGGTGGACAGCGCATCGGGGACAGCCGCAGGGGTGGCGCGACCCGCCGGCTCGGCAGCCGGACCGGTGGCTCGGCGCACCCCGCCCGGCGCCCGACCCGGGGCAGCCGGGTCGGAGGGCGCCCTCCCCAAGGGGCCGCCGGAGCGGGAACCGCGCGGCCGGAGGGCGCCGGCACCGGGGCGTCGCCGACCTGCCGAGCACCAGGAGCCGTGAGACGGTGGGGGTGCCGCGGGGCGGGACGCACCGTGCCGCACAGGTCCGTGGCGCGGGGCACGGGCGAGGTGTCGCACGGGCGGGCGAGCCCGGACCCGGTCCGCCCGGCGTAGGCCGCGATTCCGGCCCGGGCGAGCCCTGCCCGGTCGCACCCGCAGCATCCTCACCCCGGAGGAGTCCGCATGAGGGCACTGGAAGTAATCGGATTCTCGCTCGCCGTGACCGCCATCGTCGTCCTGCTCTTCCTGTTCATGGTCGGCGGGCCCACGTACCGGCGGCGGACGCCGAAGGGCGACGGGAGCGACAAGTAGGACGGCCCCGGGTCGAGGCGCGCCGAGGTCGCGGCCCCGGGGCGCGGACTGCTCCCGTGCGGCATCCCGTCGAGCCGGCGCGCCCGTGCCGCGTCGGACACCGGCCGCGCTCGCCTCGGTGCTCCCGGGCTCGGCGTATCCACCTCGACGACCTCACGGCGCGTCCCTGTCCCCGCCATACCGTTCCGGGGCGCGGGGGTGGGCGTGGACACGCGGCGGGCCGGGACGCCGACCTTCGCCGGCGCCCGCGACCCCGTTGCTTCCATCATGGAAGTGTCGTAATCTGACCATCGGCCAGAGCGGGAGGACGACGAGATGCGCCGTGGCGCGGCCGCCAGGCCCGCGCGCCTCACCCTCCCCCGGCCACCCGGTCCCCATCGGTGCCCCGGCCCGTCCCGTGCCGTCCAGGCACCGCTCACGGCATGCCGTTCCTCCGGCCATCGCCAGAGGGCGCCTCGGTGACGGCAGGCAGATCCCCGCAAGAAGCTCCCGGGCCTCACGGCCTCACGAGTGATCAGTTTCCAGCCGAACCGCCGAAGGTACGCACCGTGACGACATCCGACTTCACCTACAAGAGCGCGACCGAACTCGTGGCGGCCATGAACTCCCGGGAGGCCTCCGCCGTCGAACTCGCGGAGCAGGCCATCGCCCGCATCGAGCGGCACGACGGCGCCCTCAACGCCGTGTGCGTCCGGGACTTCGACCGCGCCCTCCTCGCGGCGCGCGAGGCCGACCGCTCCCGGGCCGGGGGCGACGACCGGCCGCTGCTGGGTGTGCCCATGACCGTCAAGGAGTCCTTCAACGTTGCCGGACTGCCCACGACCTGGGGCATTCCCCCTTTCAGGGACTTCGTGCCGGCCGAGGACGCGGTCGCCGTGGCCCGCCTCAAGAGCGCCGGCGCCTGGTCCTCGGCAAGACCAACGTGCCCTTCGCACTGGGCGACCTGCAGACCTACAACGCCCTCTACGGGACGACGAACAACCCCTACGCCCCCGACAGGACCCCGGGCGGCTCGTCCGGTGGATCGGCCGCCGCCCTCGCCGCGGGATACGGCGCGCTGTCCCTCGGCTCCGACATCGCGGGATCGCTGCGCGTACCGGCCCACTTCTGCGGGGTGTACGCGCACAAGTCGTCCTTCGGCCTGCTGCCCTCGCGCGGCCACACCACCCCGCCGGCCCCGCCTCTCGCCTTCGAACGCGATCTCACCGTCATCGGCCCGATGGCACGCAGCGCCACCGATCTCGCGCTCGCCCTGCGCCTGTTGGCCGACCCCGACGACACCGCGCTGGGCATCGCCCACCGTCTCGCGCTGCGGCCGCCGCGCCACGAGGACCTGGCGAGCCACCGCGTGCTCGTCCTCGACAGCCACCCGCTGATCCCGACGTCGGACAGCGTGCGCGGCGCGGTCGACAGGGTGGCACGGGCGTTGTCGGAGGCCGGGGCGACGGTGGCACGTCACAGCCCGCTGCTGCCCGACCCGACCGAGGCCGCGCGCCTGTACATGCGGCTACTGCTGTCCGTCGTGGCCTCCGGCTATCCGGCCGAGACGTACGAGCGCGTCCGCGACGAGGCAGCCGGACTCGACCCGGACGACCTCGGCCTCGCCGCCGAGCGGACGCGGGGGTCGGTGCTCAGTCACCGGGACTGGATCGCCGCGGACGCCCTGCGCGTGCGGCACCGGGACCAGTGGCGCGAACTGTTCACGGCCTTCGACATCGTCCTGTGCCCCGCGGCGCCCACCCCCGCGTTCCCGCACGACCAGAGCCAGGACCAGTGGCGGCGCCGCGTCGTGATCGACGGCGAGCCGCACTCCTACGCCGATCAGCTCGTCTGGTCCGGGGTCGCGACGACGCCGGGCCTGCCGGCCACCGTGGCGCCCGTCGGCCTGTCCGGGGAGGGCCTGCCCCTCGGCGTTCAGCTCATCGGCCCGCTCTTCGAGGACCTCACTCCGATCCGCTTCGCCGAACTGCTCGCCCGGGAAGTCGGCGGCTTCACCCCTGCCCCGCTCGCCTGACCGGGACGGCCCCGCCCGGACCGGTGGACCGGCCGGTCCCGGAGACCCGAACGCCCCTGCGGGGCCGAGCCGGAGGCCGCTGGTCCCTCCGGGGCCGTCGTCGTGTCCAGGGGTGGGTTCAGGTGCCCAGGCGTGGGTTCACCCGCCCGGATCGACGCCCACCGTCCCGGCCACCCAGGGCCGCACCCGCACCGGCCGCTTCGCAGCACTTCGCCCCGCCTGGCTGCTCGCTCGGCGGGGCGAAGTGGTCAAGGGCCCGCATCAGCCGACGGCGTCGGGCCGATTCGGACGGGGCCGTGCCGCTCGTCGCGGCGGCCGGGTCCCGCCGGTGCGCGGCGGGACCCGGACCGGACACGACGGGCCGTCAGTGCAGCAGCTCCACCTCCGCGAGGCTGCTCTCGTGGTCGGCCACCAGCCGGTAGTGGGTGTACGCGCCGGGATGCGCGACGGTGAACGGCCGCGTCTGCTTGTCCCAGGTGAAGGACTGGCCCGAGCGCCGGTCCACCGTCGTCCAGTGGCTGCCGTCCGTGGAGCCCTGGAGCTGCCAGCCGTCCGGCGCCTTGGTGTGGTCCGAGGACGTCAGGGTGTACTGGGTCCCCTCGACCGCGGCGCCCGAGGTTCCGAGCGGCAGGTCCGTCGCCGTGAAGGTGGCGGCGGTGTCCGAAGTGTTGTCGAAGAGCGCGCCGGAGCCCGACAGTGCGTCGGTGCGCGGCGTCGGCGCCGTGTCGCCCTTGGTGATGGACGTCGGGCCGTCCTCGGCCCCGCTGCCCCACGCGGACGGCTTCGGGCCCATCGCGAAGTCGAGCGTCCCGCCCTTGGAGAGCAGGTCGTTCGGGAGGGACGTGGAGTCCCAGCGCTTGCCGTTGAACTTCACGCCCTGGATGTAGACGTTCTTCGTGTTGTTCTTCGGGGCGTTGACGGTCAGCGTGCGACCGCCGTCCAGGTGGAGGGTCGCCTGGGTGAACAGCGGGGAGCCGATGCTGTAGTCACCGCTGCCCATCACCAGGGGGTAGAAGCCCAGCGACGAGAAGATGTACCAGGCCGACTGCTCGCCGTTGTCCTCGTCGCCGTGGTAGCCCTGCCCGATGTCGCTGCCGGTGTACAGGCGGGACAGCACCTCGCGCACGTTGGCCTGGGTCTTGTAGGGCTGGCCGGCGGCGTCGTACATGTACGTGATGCCGTGCGAGGGCTGGTTGTTCTGGCCCAGCTCGCCCATCCGGGTGTCACGTGCCTCGGTCATCTCGTGGATGACACCGCCGTAGGCGCCGGTGAACTGCGCGGTCTCCGGGGTGGAGAAGAAGGTGTCGAGCTTCTTCGCGAGCCCGGCGCGGCCTCCGTACACGTCGGCCAGGCCCCGGGTGTCCTGGGGCACGGTGAAGGAGTAGCCCCAGCCGTTGCTCTCGGTGTAGTCGCCGCCCCATTCGCGCGGGTCGTACTGGTCGGCCGGCAGGTGCCAGTCGCCCTTGTCGTCGCGGCCCTGGAAGAAGCCCACCTGCTTGTCGTACAGCTCGACGTAGTCCTGGGACCGGTTGAGGAAGTACGAGGACTCTTCCTTGTACCGCTTCTTGCCCGTCTTCTTGTACAGCGCCGCGCCCATCTGCGAGATGCCGTAGTCGTTGACGTAGCCCTCCATCGCCCAGGAGAAGCCCTCACCGGTGCTGGTGGTGGTGTACCCGAGGAACGGCGAGGTGGCCATGCCCTTGCGGCCGACACCGGAGGACGGCGGCACGACGGTGGCGTTCTTCACCGCCGCGTCGTAGGCGGCCTCGGCGTCGAACTTCACGCCCTTGACGTAGGCGTCCGAGAAGGCCACGTCGGATGAGGTGCCGGTCATCAGGTCGGCGTAGCCCGGCGAGGACCAACGCGAGGTCCAGCCGCCGTCCTTGTACTGCTGCACGAACCCGTCGACCATCTCGCCCGCCTTCTTCGGCGTGAGCAGCGAGTAGGCGGGCCAGGTGGTCCTGTACGTGTCCCAGAAGCCGTTGTTGACGAACACCTTGCCGTCGACGATCTTCGCGCCGGTGTGCGTGGTGGTGTCCTGCCCCGGCATCGCGGAGAACGGGCTGGCGTACTGGTAGACCGGCTTCTTCTTCGTACCGGTGTTCTCGTAGCCGGAGTTCGGGTACAGGTAGAGCCGGTACATGTTGGAGTAGAGCGTGGTGAGCTGGTCCTCGCTCGCGCCCTTCACCGTGATCCGGCCCATGAGCTGGTCCCACTGCGCGCGGGCGTCGTCACGGACCTTCTCGTACGAGGTGCCGTCCGGGATCTCCTGCGCCAGGTTGGCCTTCGCCTGGTCGATGCCGATCAGCGAGGTCGCCATCCGCAGGGTCACGGTGTGGCCGTGCCGGGGCGCGAACGAGAGGTAGCCGGTCACACCGCTCGAACCGCTGTCCGTGACGGGCGCGTCGAACGTCCCGTAGACGAACAGCCGCGTCGCACCGGTGGACAGGCCGCTCTTGACGTCCGAGTAGCCGGTGAAGGTGCCGTTGTCCTTGTCGAGCGTGAGGCCGCCCTGCTGGGAGACGTTGTCGAAGATGACCGACGCGTCCTTGCCCGGGTAGGTGAAGCGCATCATCGCCGCGTGGTCGGTGGGCGCCACCTGCGCCTTCAGCCCGTTCTCGAAGGTGACGCCGTACTCGTACGGCCGCGCCTCCTCCTTGTCGTGGCTGAACGGCAGCGCGCGCCCGGTGCGCGAGGTGTCGGGCTTGCCCGAGGCGGCGGACGGCATCACCTGGAAGGTCTGCCGGTCGCCCATCCAGGGGCTCGGCTCGTGGCTGAGGCCGAGGGCCTGCATCTCGGGCAGGTTGTCCGCGTTGTTGGTGCTGGCGTAGTTGTAGAGCCAGCTGTCCGAACTGGCGTCGGTGACCGGCGTCCAGAAGTTGAAGCCGTTCGGCACGGCGGCCGCGGGGAAGTTGTTGCCCCGCGAGTAGTTGCCACTGGAGTTGGTGCCCCTGGTGGTCAGCGCGTAGTCCGCGAGGTGTGCCTTCGGCTTCGCGGGCGGTGTCACGGCGAGGCCGATGTCGTCCACCCACCCCTGGAACTTCGCGGGGCCCTTCGGGGCGTCGTACGCCACGAGGATCCGCGCCACGGTCTTCCCGGCGGCGACGTCGCCGATCAGGGAGGTCCGGTGGTTCCACTGGTTGACGTAGAGGGACTTCGAGTCGCCCTGGGCGCGCGGGCTGAGCCCGAAGCCGTTCTGGTCGACGGCACCCAGGTCGCTGAGGTACGTGCCGTCGGTGAAGGCCAGATCGACGGCGACGTTGGTGGCCTGGTAGTCCAGGTCACCGTTGGCCATCGCCGGGAACAGCTCGTACGACAGCTGCGTGTCGCGGCGCACCGCGACGTTCACGTCGAAGACCTTGTTGTACGAGAAGCCCCGGCCCGCGGCGGTCTGCGAACCGGCGTAGCGCAGCGCGCTCTTGCCGGTGAAGCCCATCCCGACCTTGGCGGTCGGCGAGGCGGCCGGTCCGCTGTCGACGCGGCTGAGCATCTGCGGGGCCGGCGGTGTGTCCGTGACACCGGTGACGAGCTGGAGGTCCGCCAGCTGGGTCGCGTCGGTGGCGCCGTTGTTGGCGGTCACATCGAGGCGGTAGTGGGCATACGCGGCCGGCGTGCCGGCCAGGTCGTAACTCACCGTCTGCTGCCGCTTGGCGAAGGACTGGCCGCTCTGCGTGTCGAGGGTCTTCCAGTCCTTGCCGTCCGTCGAGCCTTCCAGCGACCAGGACTTCGGGTCGCGCTCCGCGTGGTCGTTGGCGGAGGTCATGGCGTAGCTCGTCAGGGCGACGGGGGCGTCGAGGTCGTAGGTGACCCAGGCGGTGGGGGTGAACGCCAGCCACTTGCTGGACGAGTCGCCGTCGGTGAGGTTGCGGGCGACCTCACCGCCGCCGGTGTTCTCGTCGCTGGCGGCGACCGCGGTCACCCGGTCGTTCGTGTTGCCCGGAACGCCGCTCGTGAAGGTGCCGTTGACGCCGGAGACCTTCGGCGCCCCGCCGGGCCCGGTCTCGGCAGTGTCGGTCCACGTGGGAGCGGGGTCTCCGGTTTCGAAGGAGGAACTGAAGCCGGTCTTGGCCGGATGCGTGGCGGAGGCGGAGGAGGCGAGGGCCCCGCCCTGCGCCGACGCCACGAGCGCCAGAGCCGCCAGGCCCACGGTGAGAGCCCGTCTCCGCTTGCGGGGGCGGGCTGGGGGTTGCGGGTGCGGCATGCGTGGACTCCCCTAAGGGTCAGGACAACGTTGTCAGGTACCTGCTGGGTCACGCTATCGGGGCAAGAGTGGCGGCAGTCAAGGGTGTTGCACAGGAATCTCAGGGACTGGCAGGTCACGCCCGGGCCCGGACGCGCCGCGGGCTCCACCGCGGAGGACCCTCCCCGGCGACCCGAACCATGGATGTCCGGGCCCGCGCGCCTCCGGAGATCGTCGCGGGACACGCCAAGGCGCGAGCGCACAGGGGGCGTTCGGGCCGTGTCGCGGGCATATCGGGTCCCTGTCAGGTCGAGAAGGGTCCAGGGAGGGCGCCGCCACACGTGACGCCGTTCCGCTCACATCTCGACTCCTCGAACTCCTCCGCCCCCAGCGTGTAGGGCCGTTGGCCTTCACGCGGGCCAATGCGGCCTGCTGCGCGCACGGGCCGCCGCGCCCTTCGCCGGGCCCCGGCCAACCGGCCATCGGGGCGCGGCCGATGCGCCCTGTCGCACCGGGTGCCGCGCCGGTCAGGGCATCCCGCCGGTCAGCGCGCCAGCCGGCTGATGCTCACGTCCGGCCGAGCCCGGTGAGTGGAGTGCTCGCACGGCGCCGGCCCCACGACCCTTCCCCCACCCCCTTGTTCGGCGCGGCCCCTCCCCTACGGCCCCTTCAGCGCGGCCGGTCCCGTACGGCGCCGCCCACACCGAGCGGCCTCTCGGAACGTTTCTTCCACGCCGGCGGCCGGTCCGCCCGCCGGTCGCCACAGCCCCGTTCGGCGTAGCCCCTCCCGTACGGCCCGTTCAGAACGGCCCGTCCCGTATACGGCGCGGCCCGCACCGAGCGGGCTCTCGGAACGTTTCTCCACGCCGACGGCCGGTCCGCCCGCCGGTCGCCCCCGCGTCCTTCGGCGATCACGAATAGGCCGGGAACGGGGTGGTGTTGGCGAACGTGGCGTAGCCCTCCGCGTAGTACCTGCGGTGCCGGCCCGACTGGTTGTCCTCGACCACGGGGCTCTCGGGGACCGCGTCGTACTCCATGCCGAGCCGGCCCTCCTCGGCGAGCGTCTGGGTGCGCAGGAGCAGCGAGCGCAGGTCCAGGCCCAGTTCGGCGGCGACCGTGTGCAGGTCCAGGTTGGATCTCCAGCTCCAGACCAGGACGGAGTCCATGCTGGGGGACCAGGTCACGGTGTTCTGCATGTTCTGCATCGGTACGTTCTGCATCGCCTGCATGGTCTGCATGTCGTATTCCGTCGCCTCCTGGGACACCTGCGACACGGTCGGCGCCAGCAGGGCCTCCTTGCGCTGGTGCGGCAGTTGAGAGGACGAGGGGACCTCCTGCTCCAGCATCGGGTCGGCCAGCGGCTGGTTCAGGGACTGCCCCAGCGCCAGCTGTTCGGCCACCGCCTCCGACGAAGCCTGCAGGGCCGCGGACCCTGCCGCCTCCGCGCTCTCCCTGTTCTTGGACTGCGGGGCCCGGACCAGGAGTTCCTGGGCCACCTCGCGGGCGTCCGTCTTGCCGACGGTGCGCCGGGCCAGGCGCACCTCCCGCTCCCCCAGCCCCATCAGGTTCGCGACCGTTCCGTCGTCCCCGACCGTGACGGCGAAGGCCGCGAGGGTGCGGCTGCGCTCGATCTGCCGTTCGTCCAGGATCGCCTGGGCCTCTCGCACCTGCTCGTCACAGGCGCAGAAGGCCTCGGCCAGGACCGCGTTCCTGTCCCAATATTCACGTGGTTCCATGAGGGCGTTAACTGGGATGAAGCCAACATAACGTCGCGATTTATGGGAGACTACCCGAACGGGCTAATTGGGCATACTTGCGATGATAGTTGAGGGGCCGATCGAAGGGGCGCGACAGCGCGCCGACATCTACGACGGACTCACCCCGGCGGAACCGGACATGAGGGCCGCCGGTCCGCTGCGGCGGGGCACTCATCGGGCGAGCCCGGAAGCCGGGTGCCCGGCGAGGGGGCGCTGCGCCTTCAGTGACCGGTCAGCAGGTCCCGTGCCGTGTCGGCCAGGATGTCCAGCAGGTCGCGCAGCGGCGTTCCGGGCCCCGGCGCGGTGAGCGTCAGCGCGCTCACCCGGCGGGCGGGGGCGGGAGCGGCGACCCGGAGCACCGCGATGTCCTCGCGGTGCGGGAACAGCGACAGCGCGGGCGCCAGGCTGACCCCCATCCCCGCGGCGACCAGGCCCTGCAGCGACTGGTAGTCGTCGGTCGTGAAGGCGACGGCGGGTTCGAACCCGGCGATCCTGCACATCGTCTCGTAGGCGTCCGCGTAGGGGGCGCGGTGCGCGCGGACCACCCAGCGTTCCGCGGCCAGTTCACTGAGCGCGACCTCGTGCCGCCCGGCGAGGGGATGGTCGGCGGGGACGACGGCGCGCAACGGGTCGTCCGCCAGGTGCCAGGGGGCGAGCCCCGGGTCCGCGGGCTGGGGCGCGAAGTCGTACTCCCAGGTCAGCAGGGCGTGGAAGCGTCCCTCCCGCAGGCCGACGGGCGGATCGTCCGCGTGCACCGAGTTCAGCAGGACCCGAACATCGGGACGGCGGGCGCGGAAGGTCCGCAGGGCCAGGGGCAGCAGTTCGACCCCCGCGCTCGCGAACGCGCCCAGCCTGACCTCCCGTGAGCCGTCGGCGAAGGAACGTATCTCTTCCTCGACGGTGGTGAGCCGGCCGAACAGGTCCTTGGCGTGTGCGGCCAGGGCCGCGCCGGCGGGGGTGAGCCGGACACCCCGGGCGACGCGGCGCAGCAGCGGTACGTCCAGTTCCCGTTCCAGGGCCTGGACCTGCTGGGAGACGGCGGACTGGGTCAGGTAGAGGCGCTGCGCCGCGGCGGTCACGGAACCTTCCTCGGCTACGGCGAGGAAGACCTGGAGGCGCCGGACGTCCAGCACGGGCGGCACTCCCCTCCCGGCCGTGGCCGCGTCCTTGCAGGTTCCCGGTCCCTCGTGTCGGGACATCATGACCGATCACGGCGCACGGGGACAGAGGCCGTCGGGCGGCCCCGGACGCCGCGGAGGCAACCGGTGGCGGTACGGGGAGGCCCGCAGGCGACGCAGGGGCAGGGGTACGGGGCTCGCGCGTACGAGGAGGCCAACGTGCGCGGGGCAGGTCGCGCACGGCAAGCCGGCCGGGCCGCACGGCGCCCGGGGCCTCCTGAAGTCACCGCGAACCGGCATACGCGACCGGTCCGGAGGCGGGCAGCGCAGTCCGCCCCCGGGCCGGGGTCTTCGCGGTTCACGGCCGCGTACCGGTGATTCAGACGGAGCTCGACGCCCGCATCCGCGCGAACGAGGCGACCTGCCCGCCGAGCCCCGCCAGCTGGCCCGCCACCTTCGGGTCGAGTGCCTCACCGTCGGGCCCGAAGGGCTTCGCCGAGGAGTTGACCACCACGCCGAGCGGGGTCGGCCAGCCGCGCAGCGCGTGCACGGTGGAGCGCAGCGAGGTCAGCGTGGTCACCCCGGCCTGCCAGCCCAGGGTGGTCACGATGCAGCCGACGGCCTTGCCGTCCACGTACGGGACCGGGTCGGCGGCCAGTTCCTGCAGGTAGTCCAGGGCGTTCTTGAGCAGCCCCGAGGTGCCGCCGTGGTAGCCGGGGCTGGCGATGACGATGCTGTCCGCACGCCTGACCGCGTCGAGGAAGTACCTCGCCCGTGGGGTCAGGGGCCGGGATCGTACATGGGCAGTTCGAGCTCCGTGGCCGTGATGACCTCGGTGCGCGCACCGTGGTCGCGGGCGGCGCGCAACGCCACGTGCAGGGCCTGCTCGGAGGTGGAGCCGGGCCTCAGCGTGCCGCCGATGCCGAGGACGGTCGGGGAGCGGGCCACGTCCGGCAGGGTGGGCGTGTCCCTCGGGGCCAGGTCGTTGATCATGTCAGTCCTCGTCGTCCGTCGAGTGGAACTGCCGGCTCACGCCGCCGGTGTGGCGGCCGGGGAGGTCCCGGGTACGGGGCCCGCCGGGCCGATGCCCAGCGTCGCGCGCAGCGTGTCGTGCTCGTAGTCCTCGTGGAACAGGCCGCGTTCCCGGAGTTCCGGCACGAGCAGGTCGACCACGTCGTGCAGCCCGGAGGGCAGCATGTCGATCATGAGCGTGAAGCCGTCGGCCGCTCCCGCCGCGAGGCGCTCCGCCATGTCGTCGGCGACCTGTTCCGCCGTGCCGACGACCTGGTGGTGGCCGCCCCCGTACTGCGCGATCAGCTCACGTACGGTCAGGTCCTCGGTGACGGCGAGGTTGACGATGCTGCGGCGGAATCCGATGGATCCCTTGAACTCCTCGTCGGGGCCCAGCAGATGAGCGGGGAACTTCTTGTCGAGTTCGAGCACGTCCACCGGCAGGCCGACCCGCTTGGCGAGCTTGCGCAGGTTGGGCCCCGTACCGAAGACCTCGTCGAGGTGGTCCTTGCGCTTCTGCGCCTCGGCCTGGGTCCGGCCGAGTACCAGCGAGATCCCGGGGAGGATCTTGATGGAGTCGGGGTCGCGGCCGTACGCGGCGGCCCGCTCCCGCATGTCGGTGCGGAAGTCCACCGCGTCCTGCAGCACGTGCTGTGCGGTGAAGACGACGTCCGCGTACTTGGCCGCCTGGTCCCGGCCGCGCGGCGAGGAGCCGGCCTGGAAGATGACGGGCCGGCCCTGGGGCGTACGGGGGAAGGGCAGCGGGCCGCGCACGGAGAAGTACGTGCCGGTGTGGTTGATCTCGCGCACGAGGTCGTCCCTGGCGAAGACGCCGTTCTCCTTGTCTCCCACCAGCGCGCCGTCCTGCCAGCTGTCCCACAGCCGCAGCACGACGTCGATGAACTCGTCGGCGCGGGCGTAGCGCTGTTCGTGGTCGAGGCTCTCGCCGCCGCCGTACTGCTCGACGACGGTCGGGTTCTGGGTGGCGATGGAGTTCCAGCCGACGCGTCCGCCGGTGAGGTGGTCGAGCGTCGCGAACCGGCGGGCCAGGTCGTACGGCTGGTTGTACGTGGTCGAGGCGGTCCCGACCAGGCCGATCCGGTCCGTCACCCCGGCCATCAGCGCGAGCACGGTCGCCGTGTCCAGGGCGCCGCACGGCCGTTCGGTGCCGACCTCCTGGTTCGTCATCTGCTCCGCGAGGAAGACCGCGTGCAGCTTGCCCGCCTCCGCGGTGCGGGCGATGTCCTTGTACATCGCGGACGACAGGTAGTCGGACGCCTTCCCGTCCCGCGCCATCCAGGCGCCCGTGTGCATGCCCAGGCCGTGCATGAGTGCCGCGGTCAGAATCATCGAGGAATTCTCCGTTCCGGGTTCTCAGCGGGCCGCGGACGCTTCCGATCGCCGCAGGCGGGAGACCGTGCTGGGCCGTCGGGCCACGCTGTGGGGCTGCCGTACGACGACGCTACGAGCACCTGCGGCGGCGCACCAGGGACCGCCTTCTACTGGCAGCGTTCAGCAGAACTGATGCATGGACCGGCACCGCACGGGGCATCACAGCACCGCTCCGGGCCCGCCCCCGACCGCGGTTCGGCCGCGCGCCGGGCCCTCGCCCCGACGCGGTGCGGACCGATGGGCGCTCCGCCACCGAGGGGCGCTCCGCCACCGCCGAGGCACGCCACCACTGTCCGCCCGTACGGCATCGCCCGCCGGTGAAGCCTCCGGGACTGCGGTACCGACGGCAGCCCACGGATGGGCTCACGGCGCCCAGGAACGGGCGGCGCCCAACGCGTGGGCGGGCGAGGCGGCGGGAGCGCGGCCGGAACACCCGGTCGCGCGACGCCGCACCGCCCCGGACACACCGCCGGCCCGTCGCCCCGCCGTGGTGGCGGGGCGACGGGCCGGGTACGACGGCCGCGGGGATCAGGCGACGTCGTAGCGGTCCAGGTCCATCACCTTGCTCCAGGCGGCGGCGAAGTCGCGGACGAACTTCTCCTTCGCGTCGTCGCTCGCGTACACCTCGGCGAGCGCGCGGAGTTCGGAGTTGGAGCCGAAGACGAGGTCGGCGCGGGTGCCGGTCCACACGACCTCGCCCGAGGCGTCGACGGCCTCGTAGCCGTTGCCCTCGCCCGCGGCCGGACGCCAGGTCGTGTCGAGGCCCAGCAGGTTGACGAAGAAGTCGTTCGTCAGCACACCCGGGGTGGCGGTGAGGACACCCGCAGCGGACTGGCCCGTGTTCGCGCCCAGCACCCGAAGGCCGCCGACGAGGACGGTCATCTCGGGGGCGCTCAGCGTCAGCAGGTTGGCGCGGTCCACGAGCAGGTACTCGGCGGGCAGGCGGCTGCCCTTGCCGAGGTGGTTGCGGAAACCGTCGGCAGCCGGCTCCAGCGCGGCGAACGACTCCGCGTCGGTGTGCTCCTCCGTCGCGTCGACGCGGCCCGGCGTGAAGGCGACCTCGACGGCCTGCCCCGCGTCACGGGCGGCCTTCTCGACCGCCGCGGTGCCGCCGAGCACGATCAAGTCGGCCAGCGAGACCGTCCTGGCGCCCGTGTCGAACTCCGCCTTGACGCCTTCCAGGACGCCCAGCACCGAGGCCAGACGCTGGGGGTCGTTGGCCTCCCAGTCGCGCTGCGGCTCCAGGCGGATGCGGGCGCCGTTGGCGCCGCCGCGCTTGTCGCTGCCCCGGAAGGTCGAGGCCGACGCCCACGCGGTGAAGACCAGGTCCGCCACGCCCAGGCCCGAGCCCAGCAGCTTCTCCTTGAGTGTCGCGACATCCTCGGCGGTGAGCGGCTCGCCCTCGGCCTCGGGCAGCGGGTCCTGCCACAGCAGCGTCTCCGCCGGCACTTCCGGGCCCAGGTAGAGCGACTTGGGGCCGAGGTCGCGGTGGGTCAGCTTGTACCAGGCGCGGGCGAAGGCGTCCGCGAACTCCGCCGGGTTCTCGTGGAAGCGGCGGGAGATCTGCTCGTAGACCGGGTCGAAGCGCAGCGCCAGGTCGGTCGTCAGCATCGACGGGGCGATCTTCTTCGAGGCGTCGTGGGCGTCCGGGACGGTGCCCTGGCCCGCGCCGTCCGTCGGCGTCCACTGGTGGGCGCCGGCCGGGCTGCGCGTCAGCTCCCACTCGTAGCCGAAGAGGTTGTCGAAGAAGTCGTTGCTCCACCGCGTCGGGGTGCTGGTCCACGTCACCTCAAGGCCCGAGGTGATCGCGTCGGCGCCCGCACCGGTGCCGAAGGTGTTGCGCCAGCCGAGGCCCTGCTCCTCCAGGCCGGCCGCCTCCGGGTCGTCGCCCACGTGGTCGGCGGGGCCGGCCCCGTGGGTCTTGCCGAAGGTGTGACCGCCCGCGATGAGCGCCACCGTCTCCTCGTCGTTCATCGCCATGCGGCGGAACGTCTCACGGATGTCACGCGCGGAGGCGAGCGGGTCCGGGTCGCCGTTCGGGCCTTCGGGATTGACGTAGATGAGGCCCATCTGCACGGCGCCGAGCGGCTCTTCCAGCCGGCGGTCGCCCGTGTAGCGCTCGTCGCCGAGCCACGTGGTCTCCGGGCCCCAGTACACGTCGTCCTCGGGCTCCCAGACGTCCACGCGGCCGCCGGCGAAGCCGAAGGTCTCGAACCCCATCGACTCCAGGGCCACGTTGCCCGCGAGAATCAGCAGGTCGGCCCAGGACAGGCTCTGGCCGTACTTCCTCTTCACGGGCCACAGCAGACGGCGCGCCTTGTCGAGGTTGACGTTGTCCGGCCAGCTGTTGAGCGGAGCGAACCGCTGCTGCCCCGCGCCCGCGCCGCCGCGGCCGTCACTGATGCGGTAGGTGCCCGCGCTGTGCCACGCCATGCGGACGATGAGCGGCCCGTAGTGCCCGAAGTCGGCCGGCCACCAGTCCTGCGAGGTGCTCAGGACCTCCGCTATCTCGTGCTTCACGGCCGGGAGATCGAGCGTCGCGAACGCCCCGGCGTAGTCGAAGTCCTCGCCGAGCGGGTTCGTCACGGGCTGGTTCTTGGCGAGGATCTTCAGGTTGAGCCGCTCGGGCCACCACTGCCGGTTGCCACCGCCCTGGGTCGGGTGCGGGGCGCGGGCGGTGTGCACGACCGGGCAGCCCCCCGCCTCCTCGGTTTTCGGATCGGTGACTATGGCGTCGTGGTTCTCAGTCATGTAAATCCTTCCGGACCGGGGCGGATCCGGTACTTGGGGGACGTGCGGACGGTGGCACCCCGCCGGGGGCGTCCCCGACGGCAGGGACCGGGGGCATGCCGGAGCGGCCGTGACGGGTGGGGCCTGTGGGGCGGCGGACACGAGAGGGCGTACCTGCCGCGGCCGCCCCGCCCGCGGTGGTCCCATCCCCTCGTCAACTGCTGTCCCGGCCGTCCCGTTCCTTGGCTGGTGCCGGAACCGATCCTACGATGGACCCAGTCCAAGTCAAGAAGTACGGGTCTCGTGACCGGCCGGGAAGGCCGTCCGGGCGCAGACCCGCACCATCCGAGGAGGTGGGCCCAGATGAGCGACCTGATCGACCGGCTGCGCGGACGGGGATGGCGCATGACAGCGCAGCGGCGCGTCGTCGCGCAGGTCCTCGACGGCGACCACGTGCACCTCACCGCCGACGAGGTGCACGTCCACGCCGCGCGGCTGCTGCCCGAGATATCCCGGGCGACGGTCTACAACACCCTGGGCGAGATGGTCTCCCTCGGCGAGGTCATGGAGGTCTCCACCAACGGCCGCGCCAAGCGCTACGACCCCAACGCCCGCCGCCCGCACCAGCACCTCGTCTGCTCCGGCTGCGGCACCATCCGCGACGTCCACCCGACAGGCTCCCCCCTCGGCGACCTGCCCGCCGCCGAGCGCTTCGGCTTCACCGTCACCGCGGCCGAGGTCACCTACCGGGGCCTGTGCCCGGCCTGTACGGGCGCCGCTTAGTTGCCCTGTCCGGCGGATCCCGCGGCCGTCGTGGTCCCCGCGCGACGTCAGGGTCCTGGAGCGGCGGGGAGATCCGAGGAACCCGGTGCGGCTCCGGGACCTGGCTGCATCTGCCGAAATCCGGTCAGTGCGGCGGGCGTTGAGTGCGTCGCCGCAGGATCACCGACGGATCGTACGACGGCTCGGCCCCGGGGCGGGGCCGCCCGCGCGTCCCGGTCCGTGGAAGCTCGCGTACGAACACGGCGGACGCCGGCGGCTGCGCACCTGACCCGTCGGCGGGGCCCCGGCTCTCGGCGCCGCGGTCCTGCGGCGCTCCCCCGGCTCACGCTCCCGGCGGGCCGTCCCGATCCGCGAAGATCCCTTCCAGCATGCCGGTGGCCTGCCCGACCTCCACCAGGTAGCCGTCCGGATCCTTGACGTAGCAGCGGAGTTCGGCCTTGCGGTCGAGGGGCTCGGTGAGGAAGCGCGCGCCCTTCGCGGACGCCTGCTCGTAGAAGGCCCAGATGTCGGCCACCCGCACGTTGAGGAACGAGGAGACGGGGTCGCCGGGTTCGGGTGCGGTGAGGACGACATCGGGTTTGTCGGGGGTGGGGCCCCCGCCCGGGTTCATGATGATCCAGCCGTTCGCGATCCGCACGATGCAGGGGTTCTCCTCCAGCACCACCTGACCGCCGAAGACGTCCGCGTAGAAGCGCCGCGAGACCGCGACGTCCCGCACGGTCAGGAAGTGGGTCAGCACCAGCCCCTCGGCGGGCGTCGGCCAGTCGTCACGGGAGGTCATGGGGCGTTCCTTCCCTTCGTGTGCGGGCGCCGCGAGGTGTTCCCGGCCGGGAACGAGTCGCGGGCGGCTGGTGTCCCCGGGCGTCGGTGCCCGTCATGTCCGGAGCAGCCGCGGCTCATCGGTCGGCCCAGCGCTCCGGATCGGTCTCCAGCGCGGCCCTGTCCCATCCGGCCTTCTCCGCTGCTGCCACATACGTGCTCCGCAGGAAACGCGTCAGCGCGCGGTCGGGGTCCTCGGCGCTACGCACCGCTTCGTACGGCAGCAGGAACTGCCCGTTCTCCCGGCTGTAGAAGGCCTCCGCGGGCTCGACCGGACTCCGGGCGAAGCCGTCAGGCTCGGGATAGGCGTACGAGTAGAAGGCCCCTTCGTCCCCGCCGCCCGGCCAGAACCCGCAACTGCTCAACTCGTGCGAGTAGCCCTCCCACATGACCCAGTCACCGCAGTTAGGCGCTCCCCCGGGGTGCTGGGGGGCGCGGCGCCCCGAGAAGCGGGTGCACGCCAGGTCCATGCCGCCCCAGAAGAAGTGGACCGGGCTGGCCTTGCCCGCGAAGGATCCGCGGAACTCCCCCAGGACCCGGTTCGCCTGGAGGAGTTGGCCCCAGAACAGCCGCGCGGCTCGCGGGTCGTACGTGTGGTGCTCGTAGTCCGCCGCGAACGGGACCGCCGGCTCGACCTCGTTCGGATGGCCCTGCAGGGTGGTGGGTACGCCCAGTTCCTCCAGTGCCCGCAGAATACTGCCGTAGAAGTCGGCCACCGGCATGGACTGAAGGGCGAAGTGGCGGAGACCGCCGTCGCTGGTGCGCAGCCGGAGCTCCTGGTCGACGAAGTCGAATTCGATGTCGAGGGCACCCGTGCCGTGAGGAATGGCGGAGGTGGTCAGTCCACGCGGTGTGACATACAGGACGACCTGCCACCAATGGTTGAGCAGGGGAGCGTGGGCCAGCCGGACCTTGCCGACGATCTGGGTCCACATGTGCAGCGTTTCGCGGGTCTCGGCCCATTCAGCGACGCGCAACCGCGGCCACGCCGTAGCGGTCCTGATGTCTCCCGTCGTCCCCATGACTGTGCTTCCTCAGCTCGGCAGCGTCGGACAACTCCCCGTCCCGCACGCGCCGCCACCTCCGCCGACCCGTTCGTACCGGGCCCGCGTCCCCGGCGCGCCGGGTGGGCCGGGGACACGTCACGAAGGTCCCGCCGCGACGGGTCCGGGCGGTCGGCCGCCGGCACGAGCGGACCGGCCAGGAGGCTCGGCCGGAGCGGCGTGCCACGTGCGACGGCCGATCTCCGCCTCTCCACCTTGCACAGCGCGCTCGCGGCCCTGCAACTCGGAGGCCGCTCAGGGCAGGATTTCCCGGCCGGGCGCCCGGAGCCGCCCACGCCGTGCGGCTCCACCTCAGGTCGAAACGCCGTGGGTGCCGGCCGGCGGTCCGGCTGCTCCCGGTCACGCGCCACGCGTCACCGCCACCCGGAGCGCCGGACAGCGCCCGGGTCCCCGCTCCGGCTCAGCGGTGGGCCGACAGCATCCCTCAGAGGGGCTGACGGACGCCGTCCGTCAGGGGGACCTCCGACGGCGTCCGTCAGAGGGGACCTCCGACGGCGTCCGTCAGGGAAAGAGTGCGATGCCCACGACGACGAGGGCGACGACCACCACCACGATGGCCACCGCGCCCCACGTCTTTCCGCCCTTGGGCGACCGAGCGGCCCCTCCCCGCGGCCGGTCCTCGGGGAGAGTCGGGTGGTTCGGACGGTCATGTGTATAGAAGTCGTCGTTCTGCGCCATGGCTCCGCCTCCCTTGTTGCGGTCAGGATCTTGTTCCCGTACCCCGGGGACGCCCTTCCATGACGGCTGACGTCGTCCGGCTGAGGCACCGCCACCTCCGTACCTGCCCCAGCCGCCCGCATCCCGGTCGCGGCGGCCGTCTACCCGCCGGCAACCGGCAGCTCCCGGACGTCCGCCCCGCCGCTCCCCCGCCCGTCCAGCAGCGACAGCAGTTGCCGGGTCTCCGTCAGCAGGCCGCCGCAGACCGCCGCCGCCGGGGCCGGCTGCCGCGGCAGGTCGTCCGCCAGCGACTCCAGGACGGACCAGGCCTCCCGCGCCGACTCGGCCTCCCTGGGGTCGCCGCCCGCTTCCCGCGGGGCGTCGGCCCACGCCGCGCACACCTGCGAGACGCGCCCCGCGAGGGCCGCGTAACGCTCCAGGAAGCCCGAAGGCAGGACGGCGAGGGCGAGTTGCTCCCCCGTCGCGTTCGACAGGATGCGTACGACGGCCGCGAGGTGACCCACGACCGCGCGCCAGCGGGCATCCTCCTCAAGGGGCGGCGGCTCGGGACCGGGCCGACGGCGCAGCCGCAGAACGGGGTTGACGCGCAGGCTCTCCGCGGTCCACTGCCGCGCCTCGCTCACGGCCCCGACCAGGCTCTCCAGGCGGCGCAGCCGGTCCCGGGCCTGTCCATCGTCGTAGTCCGGCCCCCGCTCCTTAAGGTCCTCGGCCATCAGAGCGAGCAGTTCGGCGCTCCCGCGGGCGAGCCGCCGCGTCTGGTCGCGCACGTTGCGCAGGTGCACCGGGGGCAGGACGAACGCGTTCACGCCGATGCCGATCACGGCCCCGACGGCCGTCTCCGCCAGGCGGTAGCCGAGCGCGGGCAGTGCGTACGTGCCGTAGGTGATCACGAAGAGGGCCGTCGTCGCCCCGTAGATGCCCTGCCGTCCGAGGCGGCGGTACGTGCCGACCAGGACGAGGAAGGGCAGGGCCAGCGCCATCGCACCGAGGGTGCTGCCTCCGGTGACCGCCATCGCGACGGAGGCGGCCATCGCCCCCACCACCATCACGGCGAACTGCTGCAGCCCCGAACGTACGGAGCGGTAGACCGTCCCGTCCACCAGCGCCAGCGCCGTCCAGGGCGCCAGCAGGGCGAGCGGGGCCTTGAACCACCAGCCCACCAGCGCCCAGGCGAGCACCGCGGCGGCGGCTGCCTTCAGCGCCTGCACCATCGAGTCCCGCTCGGGTCCCGGACGCGCCAGGGCGTGGCGTGCCGTCCGGCCGACGGCGGCCGCCTCCCACCTGATCCACGGACCGACCCCCACCGCTCCTCCGTTCACGACGCCCGGCACACCGCCTTCGCGCGCGAGTGCGGCCTTCGCGCACGTGCCGCGGGATCACGGCGGCGGGCAGAACCCGTGTGGCCCGGATGAGGCCCCCCAACCCCGCGGTCACGGTGGGATGGATCACTGGGCAGGGAAGTGCGGCGGCGAGCGGCGTTACGCGCTCGGCCGGTACGCGGAGTCGAGAGAAGGGGATCGGGCCGACGGACGGCGGGCGCGGAGGCCCGGGGTGGTGGGTGGGGCCTGACTGCCACGGGCCGGGGGCGAGCCGGTATCAGGGCCCCTGTGCTGCTTTCGGACTCGGCCGCCGCGCCCGGCGGGCCCGCTCCGGCGGACCGTCGGCGTCGTACGCGCGGGGTCGTTCAGGGCAGCCGCGGGTCGTTCAGGGAGCCGTGCCTGCCGTGCCGCACTGCATCAGCAGCAGCGCGATGTCGTCCGCGCTCTCCGGGACAGCGGTCCGTTCCGCACGTTCGACGATCATGTCGGCGAGCACGTCCAGCGGCTCGTTGGGCGCCTCGGCGAGCTGCTCGGCCAGCCGGTCGATGGAGAGGCCCACGTCGACGCCGGGCCGCTCCACGAGGCCGTCCGTGTAGAGGGCGAGCAGCCCGCCGGGCCGCAGGTCCACCTCGACGGTCTCGAAGCGCGCGTCCTCCTGAACACCGAGAAGCAGCCCGGGGGGGAGGTCCAGCACTTCGGTGCGGCGCGAGGCATGGCGCAGGACCGGCGGCGGGTGTCCGGCACAGGCCAGCAGGATGCGATGCCCGGCGACGTCCACGTGGGCGTAGAGGCAGCTACAGAACAGGGGGTGTTGAGCTCCAGCAGCAGCTGGTTGGTGCGGGCGAGGACCTCTTCGGGCGGCGCGCCCGTCCGCGCGTTGCTGTGCACGGCGGTGCGGATCTGGCCCATCAGGGCCGCGGCCTGGACGCTGTGCCCCTGGACGTCGCCGATCACCGCCGCCGCCCCGTCCTCGCCGAAATCGATCACGTCGTAGAAATCGCCGCCCACCTCCAGCGTGTGCGTCGCGGGAAGGTAGCGCGCGGCCACGTCGAGGCCGGCCACCCGGGGCAGATGGCGCGGCAGCAGCCCGTCCTGGAGGCCGCGGGCCGCGCGCACGTTGGCGTCGTAGAGCCGGGCGCGGTCCAGTGCCTGCGCGATCATCCCGGCCAGCGAGGTGAGTTCCGCGCGTTCGTCCGGGGTGAAGGGGCGCGGCTTGTCGTATCCCAGCACCAGGGACCCGAAGGTGCTGCCGGATACCGTAAGCGGCAGGAAGGCGAACGCGCCCATCTCCCGGTAGGGCCGGTGCTGCGGGTAGGCGCGTACCAGCTCGGCGTTGGTGGGGTGGAAGCCCGGGACGCCGGTCTCCATGGTCCGTATGCCTTCGGTGCGGTCCGCCATCGGAAGGCTGTTGAAGTACCCCCGCATCTCCGGTGGAAAACCCCGCGACCCCACCACCCGCAGCCTGCCCTCGTCGGAGAACAGCAGGGCCAGCCCCTCGGCGGCGAGAACGGGCCGCATCTGCTCCATGAGGGATTCGGCCACCTCGCTGACGCCCGTCGCCTCGGTGAGTGCGGAGGCCAGGTGCAGCAGGTGGAAGAGGGTGCCCGCACGGGCGGGCCCGGTGGGGAGGGTCTCCTCGGCCGGTTCCGCTTCCTCCTCGCCGTCCGAGCTGTCCCTGGTCCGCACCCGCACGCTGATGCCGGTGGCATCCGGGTAGAGCAGGAACGACAGCCACGCGCCGTCCGGCCTGCGGGCGGCGAACCCGGTGGGGCGGCGGCTGAAGACCGCGGCGACGAAGGCGTTCTCGTAGACCGGGTCGTTGAGCCACGGCAGGACGTCCCAGGGCTCGGCGTTCAGCAGGTCGGCGCGGTCCCGGCCCAGCAGCCGTGCGGCCCGTTCGGTGAGAAAGGTCATCCGGCCACGCAGGTCGAGGGCGAGCAAGCCGTCCGTGAAGCGCTCCGCGAGGGCGGCCGCGGGGTCGGCGGGAGAGGCCGGCGGCTCCATGAGCAGTGGCTCTTCCCTCGGGCGCACCGGCCGCCCGCGTGCCGATGCGTTCCGCAGCACCTCGGCCATCCGGTCGGCGTTCGCACTGATCGACTCCCGCTCGGCGCCGGGCAGCTCCGGACGGCTGCCCGGCCACAGCAGGATCAGGGCGCCCCAGCACTCTCCGGCGGCCATCAAGGGAACGACGTACATCGCGACGGAGTATGGAAAGGCGAGAGCGACGCGGGGAAAACGGCGGGCGAGTTCCTGCTGGTCGGCGAGGTATACGGGGCTCCCGGAGCGGACCGCCTCGGGCACCGGCGCGGGCGCCGCCACCGCGAGCCGCGCCCAGGGCCAGGCCAGCCTCCCGGGTGCGCCCGTCACCGCCGTCATCTGCAGCACCTGCCGCTTCGGCACCAGGAGATACGTGACCCCTATGTGGGCGCCGGCGTCGCGCGTTGCACGGTCCAGCAAGAGATCGAGCCGTGCCGCCGCTGCCCGCGTCACGGCGCCGTCCTCGTTCTCGCGCACGCCTTCCCTCCCTCACGCGCCGATAGCCCTGATTGACATGAATTATCCCACTTTACTGATGAGCCGGCGGCGTCCGCCCGCCCGTCGGTACCGTTCGCATCCGTGCTGCGGGGGACGGACGCCGTGGTGCCGCCCGGCACCGAGCACCGCCCACCGCCACCCCGGCGCCTCGGCGCCCCGGCCTCGAAGGCGAGCATGCGCACATCCGCGCCGGGAGCCGAGCCGCGGCGAGAACCGGACCACCCCACGGCGCACCGCCCCGGTCCCGTTCTCGTACCGCGTTTCGGCGAACCGATCGGTATCCTCGGCTGTCATGGATACGGAAGAAGAGAGCCGGCGGATCCTGAAAGTGGCGCAGGACCTCTTCCATCGCGAGGGGATCACAGCCACGGGCGTCCAGCGGATCAGCACCGCCGCCGGGATCTCGAAGCGCACGCTGTACGAACGCTTCGACAGCAAGGACCACCTGCTGGAGCTGGTCCTGCGCGGTCTCGACATGCAGGTCTACGCGGGCTTCGTGGGCCAGGCCGAGACCGCCGGCGCGGACCCCGTCGCGCGACTGGACGCACTGTTCGCCGGAGCGGAGCGCCGGGCCGGGCAGGACGGCTTCCGGGGGTGCCCGTTCATCAACTTCGCCGCCGAGATCCCCGGGCCCGCGCATCCGGCGCGCGAGATCATCAAGGCCCACAAGGAACGCATGCGCGGCTGGATCGAGCAGCAGCTGCGCACCGCGGACGCCCGCGATCCGATCGGGCTCTCCCGGGAGTTGGCCGTCCTGTTCGACGGTGCGCTCGCGACGAGCGGGATCACCGGGGACGTGGGGCCCGCCAAGGCTGCCAGGAATCTGGCGGCGGCGAGGGTCCGCGAGGCCCTGCCCGGGGGCCCGGGCACCTCGGTCGGCTCCCCGTCCCCACGCCGGACGGCCGGCTCGACCCCGTCCTGAGCGACCCGCACGGGGCGCCCCGCCCGAGCGGCGGGCGGCGCCGGGCCGCCACCGGAGCGGCCTCCCCCGTCCGGGGCGGCGATTCGCGTCCGCCGCGGTGGGTCACGGCGTCCGCGGTGGGTTCCGGCATCCCCTGACGCCGCACGGCCCGTACGCCGGGGGTCAGTACGCCGGGGGTCCGGCGCCCGCACACGCGTCGGCCCGTCCGGGTCGTCCCGACGCGCCCTTCGTAAAAACCGATCGGTTTCGTGCCGGATGCGGCGAGTGCTACGTTGACACTGGAAACCGATCGGTTTCCGAGGGGCCCGGTCGCCGTGCCGACCGCAGGGGAGGGCGCCTGCTCTCCCGGACGGCGAGGCCGCCCCGGGAGTGGGAACCGCCCTCGCCCGCCCCTGACGAAGCGGGGTGCCCGGGCGGCGCCGCTCACCCGGCACCGCCCGGGCACCAGACAGGAGACCCGCATGTCCTCCGTGCTCATCACCGGCGCCTCCCGGGGTATCGGCCGGGCCATCGCGATCGAACTCGCCGGCCGCGGCCACCGGGTCATCGCCACCGCCCGCCGCCCGGAAACGCTCGACGACCTCCCCGTCGACCAGCGCCTGCGCCTCGACGTGACCGACCAGGACAGCGTCGACGCGGCCCTGCGCGAGGCCGGGGAGGTCGACGTACTCGTCAGCAACGCGGGCGGGACGGTCCGCTCGCCACTGGAGAACATCCCGCTGGCCGAACTGGAGGCCCTCTTCCAGCTCAACACCTTCGGCCCCCTGCGGGTGACCCAGGCGGTACTGCCCGCCATGCGCGAACGGGGCGCGGGCCGCCTGGTCTTCGTCTCCAGCATCCAGGGCCGGCTGGTCCTGCCGGTCATCGGCCCCTACGGCGCGAGCAAGTGGGCGCTGGAGGCGCTGGCCGAGACGCTGGCCATCGAGGCGGGGCACTTCGGCGTCAAGGTGAGCGTCATCCAGCCGGGCGCCGTCTCCTCCGGCGGCGCCGAGCAAGCCAGAACGTTCCGCAAGCAGGACGATCCCTACGGCCCGCTCTTCGACCAACTTCCCTCCCTGCGCGGCGCGTTCGTCACTCCTGAGGACGTCGCCGCCGCTGTCGCCGACACGGTCGAGCAGCCGGAGCCCCCGCTGCGCATACCGGTCGGGACGCCGGCCGCCACCGTCCTTCAGGCCCGCAAGGCGGCACCGGAGGACACATCCTTCCTGCCGGTCGCGCTCGACTGGTGAGGGCGCTCGCGCGGCGAGCGTCCACCGGCCGCCGGTCCGGTACGGGCAGGGCACCGGCCACCAGCACAGCCCGAAGCGCTCTCCGCCCCGGGCTGTGCGGCCCCTGCCGGCGGCGCGGGCCGCCCGTACCGGCGCGGGCCGCCCGCACGGCCGCGCACCACCCCTGCGGGCGTGGACAGCCCTCGTCTCGTACCGTGGGCGGAGCAGGTCAGGACGACAGGATCAGCACCGGTGCCTTCGCGCGCGGGAAACGCACGCCGGACGCGTACCGACGTACGAAGGGGGGCGGGCCACCGCCATGACCGGTGCGCGACCGTCGCGGAAACCGCCGCCGCCCCAGCCCGGCGACCCCGCCGGGCGGGGTGGACCGCAGCTCACCGACATCGTCGCCGACGATCTCTCCGTGCTGTTCGTCGGCATCAATCCCGGGCTCCCCTCCGCCGTCCTGGGCCACAATTTCGCGACGCCGGGCAACCGGTTCTGGCCGGCCCTTCACCGGGCGGGCTTCACCGCGCACCGCTTCAGAGCCGAAGAGGAGGAGGAACTGCTGCCTCTCGGCCTGGGCATCACCAGCATCGTCCGGCGGCCGACGGCGCGGGCGGCCGACCTCACGCGCCGCGAACTCGAAGAGGGCGGCGAGGACCTCCGGCGCAGGGCGTCGGCGCTGCGCCCCCGCTGGCTCGCCCTGCTGGGTGTCACCGGCTACCGCGCGGCGTTCGCCGCACCCGGGGCCACGATCGGACCGGCGCCCGCCCTGGGCGCCACGCGCGTGTGGGTGCTGCCCAATCCGAGCGGGCTCAACGCGCACTATCCGCCGGCCGCGCTGGCGAGCGAGTTCGCCCGGCTCCGTGCCGCCGCCGGCCTGCCCGACCGATCGGAGAGCTGACCGGGCAGGGCGGAGGCATCGTACGGGTCGTCCCCGCCGTTCAGTTCGCGTACTGGGAGATCCCCCGCGGCAGGTACGCCCCATGGCCCGCGTGCCCCACGTAACGGCGGTCGTCGATCACGGGAACGCCCCGGGAAAGGACGGTCTCCACCCGTCCCGTCACACGCTTGCCCTCGTACGCCGAGTAGTCGACGTTCATGTGGTGCGTCCCGGCGGACATGATCTGTTCGGCGTGCGGGTCGTAGACGACGATGTCGGCGTCGCCGCCCGGGGCGATCGTGCCCTTCTTCGGGTACAGGCCGAACATCCGCGCCGGTGCCGCGCAGGCCAGCTCGATCCAGCGGCGGCGGCTGATGTGCCCCTCCACGACGGCCTGGTGCAGGAGGTCCATGCGGTTCTCGACGCCCGGCATGCCGTTGGGGATCTTCGAGAAGTCGTCCCGGCCCCGTTCCTTCTGGCCGGTGAAGCAGAACGGGCAGTGGTCCGTCGAGACCACCTGGAGGTCGCCGGCGCGCAGCCCGCGCCAGAGCGCCTCCTGGTGGTCCCGGGGCCGCAGCGGCGTGGAGCAGACGTACTTGGCGCCTTCGAAGTCCGGCTCCGCGAGGTTGTCGGTCGACAGGAACAGGTACTGCGGGCAGGTCTCGCCGAAGACCGGCAGCCCCTTGTCGCGGGCCGCCACGATCTCCGCGAGCGCCTCCTCGGCCGACACGTGCACGATGTACAGCGGCGCGCCCGCCACCCGCGCGAGCTGGATCGCCCGGTGGGTCGCCTCGGCCTCCAGCAGCGCCTTGCGCACCTCGCCGTGGGTGCGGGGATCGGTGCGTCCCTCGGCCAGCGCCTGCTCGACGAGGACGTCGATGGCGATGCCGTTCTCCGCGTGCATCATCACGAGGCCGCCGTCGCGCGACGCCTGCTGCATGGCGCGCAGGATGCGGCCGTCATCGCTGTAGAACACGCCGGGGTAGGCCATGAAGAGCTTGAAGGAGGTCACGCCCTCCTGGACGAGCAAATCCATCTCCTTGAGCGACTGGTCGTTGACGTCGGAGAGGATCATGTGGAAGCCGTAGTCGATCGCGCACTTGCCGTCCGCCTTCGCGAACCACGCGTCGAGCCCGGCGCGCAGCGACTGCCCGCGTGACTGGATGGCGAAGTCCACGATGGTCGTGGTGCCGCCCCACGCCGCGGCGCGGGTGCCCGTCTCGAAGGTGTCGGAGGCGTACGTGCCGCCGAACGGCATCTCCATGTGGGTGTGCGCGTCGACCCCGCCGGGGATGACGTAGCGGTCGGTGGCGTCGATGACGGTGCCGGCCGTCCAGCCCGCCGCGATCCCGGAGCCGTGGGCGGCGAGAGCGACGACCCGTCCGTCCTCGATCAGGACGTCGGCGTGGGTCTCGTCCGCGGCGGTGACGACGAGACCGCCGCGGATGAGGGTTCGGGTGGTCATGGCACTCGCCTTCCCTAGGTCACGTCAGGTCGTCGCGGCGCGCCGCGCCCCGGGGGGCCGCCCGAGGTACACGGACGGCCCGTCGCCGGCTGCGTCAGGCGCTCCGCAGCGCGCGGTCCATGATCTTCGCGCCCTCCTCCGCCTCGGCTACCGTCAGGGTCAGCGGCGGGGCGATACGCAGCACGCTCGTGTCGTGACCGCCGCCCTTGCCGATGAGCAGGCCGCTTTCGCGGGCCGCCTCCTGCACCGCCGCCGCGCGCTCCGGGGACGCCTCGTCCGTGCCGGACCGGACGATTTCGAGGCCGGCCATCAGCCCCCGGCCGCGTACCTCCCGTACGAACCCGGTCCGTGCCGCCGTGGCGCGCAGCCGCTCCAGCAGCAGCCCGCCCACCCGGCGGGCGTTGCCCTGGAGGTCGTGCTCCAGCAGGTACGACAGGTTGGCGAGGCCCGCGGCCATGGTGACGGGGCTGCCGCCGAAGGTCGAGATGGAGTTGGTGTCGACGCAGTTCATGATGTCGGCGCGGGCGACGACACCGCCGACGGACATGCCGTTGCCGATGCCCTTGGCGAAGGTGAGGATGTCCGGCGGCCCGCTCGACGCGTGTGCCTGCCACCCCCAGAAGTGGTCGCCGGTGCGGCCCCAGCCGGTCTGCACCTCGTCGCTGATCCACAGGGTCCCGCGCTCGGCGAGCACCTCGCGGAAGGCCGCGTACAGCCCGTCGGGCGGCATCGTGAAGCCGCCGACGCCCTGCACCGGTTCGGCGATCAGCGCGGCGGGCGCCCGGCCGTGGCCGAGGAGGTCCCTGAGGTCGGCGGTGCACGCGGCGGTGAACGCCTCGTCGTCGAGGTGTGCGAACGGGCCCCTGCCGCGCACCGCACCGTGCACGTACGTCGTCTGCAGCGGCGAATAACTCGTGGGCGACCAGCCGCTGTTGCCGGTGACGGAGACCGTCGAGAAGGAGCGGCCGTGGTAGCTGTTGCGCATCGCGAGGATCTGGTTCGAGCCGCGGTAGGCGGTGGCGAGGAGCAGCGCCGTGTCGTTCGCCTCCGTGCCCGAGGTGGTGAAGAAGACCCGGGCGTCGGGGATGCCGGACAGGGCGGCGATCCGCTCCGCGAGCTCCACCATCGGCCGGTTGAGGTACAGCGTCGAGGAGTGGATGATCCGCGCGGCCTGCTCGGCGACGGCCTTGGTGACCTCGGGCAGCGCGTGCGCGGTCATGGTGGTGAGGATGCCGCCGAAGAAGTCGAGGTAGCGCCTGCCGTCCACGTCCCAGACGTGGCGGCCCTCGCCGTGGGTGATCTCCAGGGGCTCGGCGTAGTAGAGGCTGAGCCAGTCGGGCATGACCGCGCGGTGCCGCTCGTGCAGCGAGTCGTTCACGGCGTGACCAGCCCCTCGTACGCGTCGGGCCTGCGGTCCCGGTAGAACGCCCACTGCTGCCGCACCTCGTCGATCAGGGAGAGGTCCAGGTCGCGTACAACGAGTTCCTCCTCCTTGTCGCTCGCCGTCTCGCCGACGAACCGGCCGAGCGGGTCGACGAAGTAGCTCGTCCCGTAGAAGTCGTTGTCGCCGTACTCCTCACGGCCGACCCGGTTGATCGCGGCGACGAAGTACTCGTTGGCGACGGCCGCCGCGGGCTGTTCCAGCTGCCACAGGTACCCGGACAGACCGCGGGAGGTGGCGGAGGGGTTGTAGACGATCTCAGCCCCGTTCAGGCCGAGTTGGCGCCACCCCTCGGGGAAGTGCCGGTCGTAGCAGATGTAGACGCCGACCTTGCCGACCGCGGTGTCGAACACCGGCCATCCCGCGTTGCCCGGCTTGAAGTAGTACTTCTCCCAGAACCCCTTGACCTGCGGGATGTGGTGCTTGCGGTACTTCCCGAGGTACGAGCCGTCCGCGTCGATCACGGCAGCCGTGTTGTAGTAGAAGCCCGCGCCCTCGACCTCGAAGACCGGCACGACCAGCACCATGCCGGTCTCCCGCGCCAGTTCGCGCATCCGGGTGACCGTGGGACCGTCCGGGACCGGCTCGGCCCAGCGGTAGTGCTCGGGCTCCTGCACCTGGCAGAAGTAGGGGGCGTTGAAGACCTCCTGGAAGCCCATCACCCGCGCGCCCTGCCGCGCCGCCTCCCGCGCGTGCTCCTCGTGCTTGGCGATCATGGACTCGGTGTCGCCGGTCCAGGTCGTCTGGACGAGTGCGGCACGGACGACGCGGGGCCGGGTCCCGGCGGTCTCGGAGGGGTCGGTCACGGGCTGCTCCTTCGGATCAGCGGACCTGACGAACGTAATCCCCGGCACGAACCGGGGCAAGACCACCTTCGCCCGAACGAGCACCACGACGGCCGTCCGTGCGACGGCGCTCCACGCCCCGGCGGGCGGCTCCCGGCGACTGCGACACCCCGGCGACCGGCAGCGGCGGCGCGCCCGCCGCCACGGGCACGGTCACAGCTCGACGGCGATGCCGGTCATCGGGTGCCGTGCGCGGCGGCGGGAGAGCCTCGCGCCCAGTTCGTTGACCCGGAACTGCCAGCCGTACTTGCCGGCCAGCAGTCCCTGGATGTGTGCCTTGCCGGCCTCGTCCGGGACCAGCCGCGCCGCGCCCTCGGCGTGCACGGCCCCCTCCTCGATCCGGCCGCGCACGGTGCACACCGTGACGACCGCGCGGGGGACGTTGCGGACGCGTCTGACCTTCCAGGACTCGGCGTTGGTCCAGATGTAGAGCGTGCCGTCGTCCACCGCGTGCCACACGGGCGTGTCGACGCCCACGCCGTCCCTGCGGTACGTGGTGAGGCTGACGTAGCGGCTGCGCGCGAGCGCGTCGAGGGTCTGTCGGTCGAGGCTGGTCACGGGCCGAAGGGTACGCCTTGCCGGGTGACGGGGCGTCGGCCTGCATCCGGGCGGCCCCACCCGCCGTGGACCTCCCGCCGCGGACGGTGCGACGACCGACGGGCGCGCCCGCCACGCGCCCCGGTCCGCACCCGCGACGGCCCCGCGCCGCCGTGGCGGACGGTGTCGCGACGCTCGCCGGGGGCCTCCCTTCGCAGGCGGGCCCGGGTCGGGGCCTGTGCCAACGGCCGGGTCGGGGCCTGAGTCAGCGTTCGTAGACGCCGGTCAGCCGGCCGCGGCCGAGCACGGGTGGTGTGGCGGCGGACAGGAGAGCACGAGGGCGTGCCCGGTCCGTCGCCTCGGACGCGCCGCCCAGGGGGCTTTCGAGGGCGAACAGCTCGAAGACGTACCGGTGCGGCCCGTGGCCCTTGATGGGAGCGGGGCCGTGGTAGCCGCGTCCGATGGTGGACCGCAACACCCGCACCCCGGGACCGGGTCGCTTCGCCGCCAGGGCCCCGGGCTCCAGGTGGCCGGCCGCCGGGTCGATCAGGGCGAGGCAGTGCACGGCGGGCTTCGACATGGGGACGTCGATGTCCTCGACGACCAGGAGGAGCTGGGCGGTGCCGGGTGGGGGCGGCGTCCAGGTCAGGTGGGGCGAGAGGTCGTCGCCGCCCATGGTCTTCGCGCAGTTCTTCAGCGGCAGGGCGCCGTCCTTCTCGAAGTCCCGGCTGGTGAGCGTCAGGAGCTCGGGAGCATGGAGGTGGGGCAGGTTCCAGGCCGCGTGGGTCTCGCCTGCCCTGCGGTTCTTCAGGAGTCGGCCGAGCACGCTCATCGGGTGGCCTCGACCTTCTCGACGACCTCGGCGGCGGTGGCGGTCTCGCCGATCTTGGGGAAGACGCGTTCGACGCTGTGGCGGTGGGAGGCGGCGTCGGGGTCGTACATGGCGTCGGTGGCCAGGACGACGTGGTAGCCGTAGTCGGAGGCGGAGCGTGCGCTCGACTCGACGCCCGCACTGGTCGAGATCCCGGCGAACACGATCTGGGTGACGCCCAGGTCCCGCAGCAGGGTGTCGAGCCCGGTGTCGTGGAAGGCGCTGCGCCGTCGTTTGGTGATCAGGTGGTCGGTCGGCCGCACGTCGAGCTCGTCGATGAGGTCGGCCCAGTCGGCGGGCAGTGCGGCGGTGCCCGCCGACCGTCCGGACTCGGTGCGTCCCGGTGCGCGTCCGGTGACGTTGACCAGTACGACGGGCAGGCCGTGCCGGCGGAACTCGGCGGCCAGGTGCGCTGCTTGCTTGACGGCGGCGGTGACCGCGTCGTCGGCGCGGGCGGAGACGATGCCCTTCTGCAGGTCGATCACGACCAGCGCGGACCCGGGGTCAATCGTTGTCAGTGCCATGGTGCGTATCTCTTCCGTGGGTGAGGGACTGGTGCGGGGGTCTGAGGCGGGGACGGTCCCGGACGGCTTCGGGCCGGGCCGGCCGCCTGCCGCCGGAGCGGGGGCGAGGGCGGCTTCGCTGGCTGAGGGCCGCGGCTCGGAGGGCCGTGCGGCGGGGACGGCTTCGGTGGCTGCCGCCCGCGGCTCGGAGGGCCGTGCGGCGGGAGCGCCGCCGCGCAGCAGGGAGGCGATCGCGGCGAGGAAGGCGAGGGCCGCGCCGAAGCCGAATACGGTCACCAGGCCCGAGTGGAAAGGGCCGGAGATCAGGTGCGGAAAGAACTCATGCCCGGTCAGCGTCTGTTGCTGCGCCGCCGTCAGGCGGGCCAGGGTGCCACTGGGCTCAAGGAGGTGCTGGACGGGGTTGACGCCGAGCTGGGCGGCGAACAGCGACGAGACCGGGGGCAGGCCCCCGACCTGGGTGGCGAGGTGCGCCGGGACGCCCTGCTGCCGCAGGCCACTGGTGAGGGTGTGCGGCAGCGTGGCGGCCAGTCCGGCGACCATCAGGGAGAAGAACACGCCGATGGAGACGGCCGTACCCGAGTTCTGGAAGGTGGCCCGCATACCCGAGGCGACGCCGCGCAGGTGACTCGGCACGCTGCCCATGATGGACGCGGAGTTGGGGGAGGCGAACATGCCGCTGGCTACCCCGTTGAGGGCGATCAGCACCGCGAAGATCCAGTAGCTGAAGTCGACCGGAAGCAGCATCAGGCCCAGGAAGCTCGCACCGAACAGCAGCGCGCCGCCGGTCGCCAGGCCCCGGGAGCCGATCCGGTCGGACAGGTACCCCGACGCGGGGCCGGCGGCGAGGAAGCCGGCGGTCAGCGGCAGCATGAAGATGCCTGCCCACAGGGGCGCGTCGCCGTAGTCGTAGCCGTGCAGGGGCAGCCAGATGCCCTGAAGCCAGATTGATCAGTACGAACTGCATCCCGCCGCGGCCGATCGAGATGGCCAGGCCGGCCAGGTTGCCGAAGGTGAAGGCCCGCCGCCGGAAGAGGCTCAGCTGGACCATCGGCGCGCGAACGCGCCGCTCGATGACGACGAACGCCGCCAGGAGGACCAGTCCGCCGGCGATCAGCCCGTCGACCAGCGGGTTGCTCCAGCCCATGGTGTGTCCGCCGTAGGGCTGCAGGCCGAAGGTGACCGCGACCAGGACCACGCTGAGGCCCACCGCGAAGCTGAGGTTGCCCCACCAGTCGATCCGGCCGCCGCCGCGCCGGCCCGTCTCCCGCAGGGTGCGGTAGGCCCACAGTGTGAAGAAGACCCCGACGGGCACGTTCACCCAGAACACGGCCCGCCAGTCCCAGGCCGCGAGCAGGCCGCCGGCGACCAGGCCGATGAACATCCCGCCCAGCCCGGCCACCTGGTTGATGCCCAGGGCGAAGCCGCGCTGCTCCTCGGGGAAGGCGTCGGTCAGGATCGCGGCCGAGTTCGCGGTGAGCATCGAGCCGCCGACGGCCTGCACCACCCGCCAGGCGATCAGCCACATCGCTCCGTGTCCGCCGTCGAACGGGTCGAAGGACAGCAGGATCGAAGCGACGGTGAACACCGCGAAGCCGGAGTTGTAGATCCGCACCCGGCCGAACATGTCGCCGAACCGCCCCACGGTGACCACCAGGACGGCCTGGACCAGCCGGTACCCCATGATCATCCACAGGAGGTAGGCGATGTTGCCCGGGGCCAGCGGATCCAGATGTACGCCCCGGAAGATCGCCGGCAGGGCGATCAGCACGATCGAGCCGTCCAGCGCGGACATGAAGACCGCGGCGGTCGTGTTCGTCAGCGCCGTCCACTTGTACCGGTCGCCGGCCGCCCGGCGGGCCACAGGGGCCTGGGGAGAGTCGGCCATCAGCCTGTCTCCCCCTGCTCAGGTTGTTTCGGTTGTTTCGGTTGTTTCGGCTGCTTCGGCTGCTTCGGCTGCTTCCGTGCGCGCATCAGATGTTCTGCGCCAGGCGCTCCAGCAACGCGGCCGCCGACTGGAGTTGCTCCAGCTCGGCCGACGTGAACGCACCGCTGGTGAGGGCCTGGGCGATGAGCTCGGTCCGCGCGTTGCGCTTGTCCCTCAGCGCACGCAGGCCGGACTCGGTCACCGTCAGCACCACGCGCCGGCCGTCATCCGGGTCCTGCCGGCGTTCGACCAGGCCGCGGGCCCGCAGGGCACCGAGCGTCTCCCCCATCGCCTGCGCCGTGATCTGCACCTCCCTGGCCAGCGCCGAGGAAGTGGTGGGACCCGAGCGGTCCAGGGTCGACAGGGCCGTCCTCTCGGGGATGGTGAGCCCGCCCCCGATGGGCACGTGGCGCACCCGGCGTATCAGCACGCTGAAGCTGGCCAGGAGAGCCGCGGCGACACCGCTCGGATCCAGATCGTCATCCATATACTAAGGCTACCTTATCAGGCAGCCTTACGAATGTGTGGAGGCGGCGAGGCCGGGGCATGGCTCCAGATGACCGCCGGCGCGGTGAGGGGCCGCTCAGGGAACGGACCCGGTCACCCCCTCAGTCCGCGTCGCTTCCACGGCACGGGCGGCAGGTGGCAGGTGGCAGGTGGCAGGTGGCAGGTGGCAGGTGGCAGGTGGCAGGGCAACACGCTCCGGCAACGCTCGACCGCGCTCGTACCACCGCGAGGAACGCCCCGCCGCGACCGGGCGACCCCCGCATACAGCCCGGCGCCGGCAGGCCCCTTGAAGACCGGTCGGCCTCTCTCGATCCCCGCCGCGATCCCGGCGGCGCGGCACGGGCGAAAACCCGGAACCCGGAACCGGAATCCGGAGAGCGGGACCGGACCCCCGAGACCCGGACGCGAGGACGCGAGGACGCGGGCCATGGAACCCGGGGCGCGCCATCGCATTGCGGCGGCGCGCCCCGGCCGTCGTTACTGCGGGCCCGCGCGGTCGACCACCATCGCGGAGCCGCCGCCCCTGCGGACCTTCTCGGCCGCCGCCTGCCACCTGCCGTCCGGCAGGCGTTCGACGCCGGTCGCCGCCCCGATCTCGTCGAGTTCGGTGAACTTCTGCCCGAGCGCCTCCAGTTGGGCTCGCAACGGGCTGTTCCACAGGGCCGGTTCGAGTTCCGTCGTGGCCGCGTTGCGCTGGCTCGCACGGGGCGCCGCGATGGCGTCGACCAGCGGCATGCCCCGGTCGACGTGGTTCGTGAGGGTCTGGAGGACCGTGGTGATGATGCTGGCGCCGCCGGGCGAACCGATCGCGAACACCGGCCGGTGGTCGCGGTCGAGGACCACGGTCGGCGAGATCGAGGACCGCGGGCGCTTGCCGGGCCCCGGCAGGTTCGGGTCGTGCACGGCGGGGTTCGCGGGCGTGAACGAGAAGTCCGTCAGTTCGTTGTTGAGCAGGAAGCCCCGGCCGGGCACGGTCATCGCGCTGCCGCCGGTCTGCTCGATGGTGAGGGTGTACGCGACGACGTCACCCCACTTGTCGGCCACGGTCAGGTGCGTGGTGTTCTGCCCCTCGTAGGTGGTGGGGGCGGAGCTCCCGCCGCTCGCGCACGGCGCGGGGTGGCGCGGGTCGCCCGGCGCCAGCGGGCTGGTCAGCGCGTGGCCGTCGCTGATCAGGCAGGCGCGGGAGTCGGCGAACCGCCGGGACAGGAGCGCGGAGGTGGGCACGTCCTCGTACGCCGGATCGCCGACCCAGCGGCCCCGGTCGGCGAACGCGATCCGGCTCGCCTCGATGTAGTGGTGCAGGTACTGCGTGGCCGAGGCGTGCTTCAGGTCGGTGTCGCGCAGGATGTTCAGCGCCTCGCCGACGGTCGTGCCGCCGGAGGAGGACGGCGCCATGCCGTACACGTCGAGGCCCCGGTAGGACACCTCGGTGGGTTTCCTGAAGACGGTGTGATAGCCGGCGAGGTCGCCGGTCGTCAGGTCGCCGGGGCGCACGACGCGCGTGGTCCCCGGTGCGACGGGTGGCGTACGGACGGTGCGGACGATGTCGCGGCCGAGGTCGCCGTGGTAGAGAAGGCCGGTCCCGCGCTTTCCCAACTCCTCGTAGGTACGCGCCAGATCGGGGTTGCGCAGCGTCGAGCCGACGGCGGGCGGCGCTCCACCGGGCAGGAACAGCCGGGCCGTGTCGGGGAAGTCGGCGAACCGCGCCTGGTTCGAGGCCGTCTGTGACCGGAACGTGCCGTCCACGGTGAAGCCGTCCTTCGCGAGGTGCTCGGCCGGCTTCAGTACCTGTCCGAGCGGCCGGCTTCCCCAGGCGCGCAGCGCGCTGTCCCACGTCGCGGCGGTCCCCGGAGTGCCCACGCTGCGCCCGCTGGTGACGGCGTCGTCGAAGGGCAGCGGCTTCCCGTTCTCGTCGAGGAACAGGGTGGAGTCCGCCGATGCGGGCGCCGTCTCCCGGCCGTCGATCGTGTGGACGGTACGGGACTTCGCGTCGTAGTAGACGAAGTAGCCGCCTCCGCCGATACCCGCCGAGTAGGGCTCGGTGACCCCGAGCGCGGCGGCGGTCGCCACGGCGGCGTCCACGGCGTTCCCGCCCGCCTTCAGCACCTGGATGCCGGCGGCGGTGGCGTCCGCGTCCACGCTGGCCACCGCTCCCCCGTAGCCGGTGGCGACCGGCGTCTTCGCCGGGACACCCGAGGCTTGCCGGGAGTGCGTGGTGGACGGCGGCGCCGCGGCGCCCGCCGTGAGCATGGCCGCGGCGACGGCCAGGGCCGAGACGTTTCGTACGGTCGAGCGGCGCATCCGTACCTCCGAACCCCGAGGAGCGGTCAGTCAGCGCAGCCTAGTGCCGCCGCCCACGATTCGTCAGGAACACGTCACACACGGAGCGCCTCGCGCGGGGCGCCCGCGCAGAGGCCTCGAACATCGGTGCGCAACACCGCTACCATGCGCGCCCATGACGGACGACATGCGCGACATCGTGCTCGGCGTGGTAGTGGCCCTCGGATGCGCGGGGCTCGGCTGGTTCGCCCGTACGGCGCTCTGGCGGCGCGCCCTGCGCAGGAAACAGGCGTTCTTCGGGCTGCCGGAGCATGCCGAGTGCCTGGCGGTCGTCGGCCGCGAACCCGGCGGCGAGGCGGCCGTGCACCGCCACGACGTCTTCGCCCTGCTCGAACTGTCCGCCGCGGCCAAGGAGTGCGGGGCGCACATACGTCTGGTGGCGCACGACGCGACCCAGCAAGGCTTCGGCGAGCGGACGGAGTTCTGTCTCGGCGGGCCCGCCGGCAACCGCAGGACAGCCGCCCATCTCGCGTCGATGCTGCCCGGGGTACGGATCTCCGCGGACCCGGAGCCGGGACCCGAGCGCGGATCCTTCCGGATCGGCGCGGAGCAGTACCGCGTCGAACCGGGCATCACCGAGTACGTCCTGCTGGCGCGGCTGACGGGTGGCCAGGGCGCCCGTCCGGTCTTCGTGTTCTGCGGCCAGCGCCCGATCACGCACCAGGCGGCGGCGCGCTACCTCGCCCGGCACCATGAGCGCCTGCACCGCAAGCACGGCGACGAACCGTTCTGCCTGCTGCTGAAAGTGGTCAACTCCCAGGCGTACGGCCCCGATGTCGCGGAGTTCGTCGCGGATGTCACCAAGGCCGCACGGGAACCGATGCCGGCCGCCGCCGCACAGCCCTCGCACCGCGCCGGGGAGAAGACCTGACGGCGGGGTGGACCGGGGCCGAGGAAGGCCCGGAAACGAGAAGAGAGCGGTGCCCCCGCCGCGCACACGCGCGGCGTGGGCCCGCTCCACGCCGAGCACAACCCGGCCGGCCCGCAGCTGACCTTCTCCCCTGAACAGAGAAGTGATCACCGACTGCTGTCCGGTCCGGGCCATTGCCCCTGAGCTACTGCACGCTTTGCAGCAGCGTCCCTGGTGCGGCCGGGGTGCCGCCCTCGGCCACCGATCTCGACAGGGATGAACTGCCCATCGTAGTCGAGGTTCGATCCGGAGGCCCTGCTCTGCGCCGATGTGGCTCGATCAACGGTTCGACGGCCATATGCTGCCCTACCCCATTCCCGGCTCTGTCGAGGTCAGCGCAAACTATCCGTGCACTCAAGGGACTTCGGGGACGACACGCATAAATCCGGCATAAGCGCGATTTACTGCAAACTGCGGATAGTTCGGCCATTCGGGGCGTCACGCCTCGGCGGCCTCCGCGTACACCTGGGCAAGCTCCGGGGCGCCGGTGACCGCCCAGTCGAGACCGGCCTCCACCACCTGGATCTCCCGGCCCGACACGAGCCGCACCACGGGGTGCCCGCTGGGCCAGATGTTCCACAGCGCGCCGGGGACCGTACGGACGATCACCGTCCCGAGGTAGAGACCCGCGTCGTTGCCGACCCAGGGCAGCTCTTCCTTGTCCTCGCGCCAGCGTGGCGGCAGCTGGTCCAGCGCGGACAGCGATGCGACCGAGTCGTCGAGCCGCAGTCCCAGCCGCATGGCGTGCACGCGCAGCAGCTCGCACTCCGACAGCAGCTCGGTGATTCCCTCCTGTTCACGGGCGGCGGCGGCCGGCGACGGCGCCTCGCCGTCGCCTCGCCGCTTGCTGCGCCATGTGTCCAGGAAAGGGATATTCATACCGCTCAGCGTGCCATCCCCACCGGGGCGGCACCATAGGACGCGCTGATCGTGTCCCGGACTGTGAGACGGCTGTGCCGCAGGGTTCAGGCGGTGCTGTCGGTCCCTGCCGCCTCCAGTGCGAGCACCGCGAAGGTGGCCAGCCAGTGGTCCGTGGTGAAGTCGCCCGAACCCAGCGCCGACATGCCCGCCTCCAGGTGCGCGGCCGCCGTGTCGCGCAGGATCGCGGAACGGAAGTCGTCCAGCGCGTCCGCCAGCGCGTACAGGGCGGCGGCCCGGCTGAAGCACAGTCCGTGGAGGTGGCCGATCTGGCCGTCGGCGGGGTCCGTCACCTCGGGCGGCTCCAGCAGCAACGGCCGGCCGGCGTGGGCGGCGGAGGTCAGCTCGGGCAGCAGGGCCGCCGTCCAGCGGTTGAACTCCGCCGGCGTGGCGACCCGCCGCATCGCGTCGGCCTCCGTGAGCAGCGGCGACAGGAAGTCCTGGCCGGACGGCTCCCAGCTGAGCGCGCCGCCCTGGTCTGCGCCGAACCACGCGCGCAGTTTCGCGCGGACGGGCTCGACCAGGTGGGGTACGCCGGCGCGCTCCGCACTGTCCAGCACCAGGCCGAGGGCGAAGGCGCTGTTGCTGTGCACGCCGTGACGCACCGGGTAGCGGGCCTTGGGCAGCCAGTCGAGGATCAGCGTGGCGACGGTCCGGGCAGCGGGTTCCAGCGCGGTGAACCACCGCCGGTCCTCGTGCGCGGCGCTCTCGGCCGCGAGCATCAGCAGCCACGCCCAGCCGTAGGGGCGCTCGAAGGAGGGGTGCTCCTCCAGATAGGCGGCCTCGGCGGCCATCGCCTCGGTTGTCAGGTGCGTGTCCAGGGCCCGGGTGATCGCCCCGGCCTCGGCGGCCGCCGGTCCGTAGCGGCGCAGCAGCCGCATGGCGAGCCAGTGCATGTGCACCGAGGAGTGCCAGTCGTACGCGCCGTAGAAAGCGGGGTGGTACGAGCGCGGTGCCACCAGCTCCTCCGGCCCCGCCAGCAGGTGCGCCGGGAAGTTCGGGTACTCACGGGTGATGTTGGCGACGGCGAGCCGCGCGAACCTGTCCGTGTACGAGGTGAGTGCGGCGAGCGGCGCGCCGCTCGCGGTCTCGGGCGAGGCGGTCAATGCGTCGCTCCTTCCGGGACCCGCAGGTCCGTAGTGGTACGGACGGCGGTCTCGACGATCACGGCGAGGCCGCGCGCGATGTCCGCGACGGACATGGAGGGCTCGGCCCGCCCGACGACCTGCTCCGGCGCGTACGGCACGTGGACGAAGCCGCCGCGCAGCGTGGGCCGCTCGGTCGCGATGAGGTGGGCGAGCCCGTAGAAGACGTGGTTGCACAGGAAGTTCCCCGCGGTGCCGGAGACGGAGGCGGGCAGGCCCGCCTCACGTACGGCGGCGACGCACGCCTTGACGGGAAGGGAGGAGAGGTAGGCGACGGGTCCGCCGGGGACGATGGGTTCGTCCACCGGCTGGTTGCCCGCGTTGTCGGGGATACGCGCGTCGTCGACGTTCACGGCGACGCGCTCGACGCTCAGGCCGGTGCGCCCGCCGGCCTGGCCGACGCACAGGACGAGGGCGGGGTCGGTGTCGGCGACCGCGGTGCGCAGTTCCCCGATCGCCTGCCCGTAGACGCAGCTGAGCCGGACCGCCGTGACGTCGAGTCCGGCCGGTCGGGCGGACTCGACCAGCCGGGCCGCCGCCCAGGAGGGGTTGACCCCCTCGCCGCCGAACGGCTCGAAGCCGGTGATCAGGACTCTCATGGATGCTCCGTCCAGGTCGAAAGGGATGCCCGGCCACTCCCCCGGCGGGCCGTGGCCGGCCAGGGGGCCCGCGGCCGTCAGAAGGCGAAGAAGTAGATGATGAAAATGTTGCAGGCGAGCAGGACCAGAGCCGTGGGCGCCTGCACCTTGATCGGCCCGTACTGGTCCTTGAGCTCCAGCAGCGCGGCCGGTACGAGGTTGAAGTTGGCCGCCATGGGCGTGCAGAGCGTGCCGCAGAAGCCGGCCAGCATGCCGACGGACATGACGGCCGCCGCGTTGCCGTGCAGGTTCTGGACGAGGACCGGCCAGCCGACGGCGGCGGTCATCACCGGGAAGGCGGCGAAGGCGTTGCCCATGATCACGGTGAAGACGAACATGCCCACGCAGTACAGGGCGACGGCGGCGAGGAGCTGCCCGTCCGGCAGGATCTTCTCGGTGATCTTGCCGACCTGGGTGCCGACACCCGCCGCCTGGAAGATGGCGCCGAGCACGGCGAGGAGCTGCGGCAGCAGCAGCGCCCAGCCCATGGACTCCAGCAGCCCGCGGCCCGCGTGGATCGGCACCGACACGCGGGGTTCGCGCAGCACCCACATACCGACGAGCAGGGCGACGATGGCGCCGACCCCGAGGCCGAGGATGGTCTCGTTGCCCTTCTCGAAGATCACGTGGCCGCCGAAGTGGAACTTCGGGATCACGACGGCACAGATGACCGCGACGACCGGGATGGTGAGGGCCGGGATGAACAGTTTGTTGCCGAAGCGCCGGGCGAGCTCCGTGCGCTGCTTCTCGTCGGTCGTCTTCGGGGTGCCCTTGCCGACGAGGTTGAAGCCGCCGAGGCAGATCAGCACGAGCACCGCGATGCCCAGGGGCTCGGAGGGCAGCGACTTGTCGACGACCCAGGAGCTGTAGAAGAAGGTGACGCCCAGCAGCGTCCAGAAACTGCCCGAGGTGTAGCGCTTGGCGTTGGTGCGGTCCATGAGCGTCTGGACGCCCATGACGATGAACACGGCACCGACCAGCCAGTAGAACCATTCGGCCTTGATCACTTCGCCGTCTCCTCGACGTCGAGCTCGGCGTTGGCGACGACCAGTTCGCGTTCCAGCTCACGGTCGAAGCGCAGCAGCCGGGCGCCGTGCACGAGGAAGGCGCAGATGGCACTGGGGATGGCCCACAGCGCGAGGTCCAGCGGTTCGAGATGCGTGTGGTACGTGGCGTTGACCAGGCCGGTGATCAGCAGGATGGAGCCGATGGCGAGGAATATGTCCTCGCCGAAGAACACCCCGACGGTGTCGGCGCCGGCCGCGTGCGAGCGGACCTTGTCGCGGATCGCCCGGGGCAGCGGGCGCCCCCCGTTCTTGCGTTCCGCCGCGGCCTCGGCCATCGGCGCGATCATCGGCCGCACGCTCTGCGCGGGCCCTCCGATGGTCTGCAGTCCGACGGCCGCCGTCAGCTGGCGCAGCAGCAGGTAGAGCGTGAGGAAGCGCCCGGTGGTGAGGTTGCCCAGCTTCCCGATGAGCGTACGGGCCTGCTGCTGCAGGCCGTTGCGCTCCAGCAGCCCGATGACCGGCAGCGTGATGGCGAAGATCGTCACGGACCGGCTGGACGCGAAGCTCTCCCCGAACGTCTTCAGGATCTCGTCCGGTGAGAGCTTGCCGAGCACTCCGGTGACGATCCCGGCGACTCCGACGACCAGCAGGGGGTTGCGCCTTGTGGCGAATCCGAGGATCACCACGAGGACACCGAGCAGAACGATCATGTGCTGTCGGCCTTCCGTACAGGGCTCCGCGACGGCGGCGCGGACCGGGGGGGTGTGCACGGAGGCTAGATGATTGTTGAACGATCCGACAAGACGATGGTCGGCATCGGTTTTTTCCGACGCCGGCGGACCGGCGCCCGCGAGGACCGCCGCGTCAGTCGGGCAGGCCGGCCGGCTCGGGGTACGCCTCCGCCAACTGCCGCCTGGAGTCCTCCAGATAGAACCCGAGCATGCTCTCCGCGCCCGCCGCGTCACCCGAGGCCAACGCCGTGACCAACTCACGGTTACGGGTGAGATAAGGCTCATGGAAACGGCGGGGGTCGTCCATGATGTGGAACGCCAGCCGGAGTTCCGCGAGAACACCGCGCATCAGGTCGTCCAGCCGCTCGCTGCCCGCGAGGCCCGCGATCGCCTGGTGGAAGTGGATGTTGGCGGTGCCGCAGGCCGGCCAGTCCCCCGCCTCGGCCGCCCGGCGCCCCGCCTCCACCGCCGCCTCGACCTGGTCGAGCGGCCGGGGCCGGACACCGTGGGAGCGCACGGCCGCACACTCCACCACCTGCCGCACCCGGTAGATGTCGGCGATGTCATCGGCCGTCAGCACGCGGACGAACGTGCCCCGGTTGAGGCGGTGCACCAGCAGCCGCTCGTGGGTGAGCAGCCGGAACGCCTCACGCAGGGTGTTGCGGGAGATGCCGAGGGCCTGGCCGATGCGCTCCTCCGACAGGCGGCTGCCCGGCGGGAACGAGCCCTGCGCGATGCGCTCGCGCAGTATCGCGGCCACCCGCTCCGCCGTGCTCGTACGACTCAGGGACTCCCGCTCCCCGAGCAGGTGCGACAGGCCGGGATCGAGGTCGGCACTCATGCGGGTCTTCCCCCCTGGGCGGAGCGGTCGGCCCGTGACAGCCGGGTCACGGGAACGAAACACTATCTCCAGGAAGGATCGTTGAACAATTGTTTCCGTCAGATGACATCGCGGGCCGACGGCGGTGGAGGCTCCCGGTCCGTCAGACGTCGAGATCGACCACGACGGGCGCGTGGTCCGACGCACCCTTGCCCTTGCGCTCCTCGCGGTCGACATAAGCGTCCTTGACCGCCGACGCGAACGGGGCGTTGCCGTACACGAGGTCGATGCGCATGCCCCGGTTCTTCGGGAAACCGAGCTGCCGGTAGTCCCAGTACGTGAACGGCCGGTCGTACTTGAGCGGGCGCGGCACCACGTCGCTCAGGCCCGTCCCCCGCAGCGCGGCGAGCGCGGCGCGCTCCGGCTCCGTGACATGCGTGGCGCCCTCGAACGCCGACCGGTCCCAGACGTCCTCGTCCGCCGGCGCGATGTTGTAGTCGCCCAGGACCGCGAAGGGGCGCTCCCCGCCCGCGTCCCCGGCGACGGCTTCCTTCAGTGCCTCCAGCCAGCGCAGCTTGTACGCGTAATGGTCATGACCGACCTCGCGGCCGTTGGGCACGTACACCGACCACAGGCGGACGGGACCGCAGGTCGCGGAGACGGACCGGGGCTCCGCCACGCCGTCGTACTCCGGGCCGCCGGGCAGCCCCCGCACGATGTCCGCGAGGCCGACGCGGGAGATGAGCGCGACCCCGTTCCACCGGCCGGTGGCGTGGACGGCGCACTCGTACCCCGCCGCGCGCAGCTCCTGAGTCGGGAACTGCTCCTCGGTGGTCTTGGCCTCCTGGACGCAGAGCACGTCGGTACCGCTGCTCTGGAGCCAGGCCAGCAGCCGGGGCAGCCGGGCGGTGATCGAGTTGACGTTCCACGTGGCGATACGCATGCCGACCACACTATCCGCGGGGTACGACAGTCAGAGCTCCAGCGATCCACCGGGCGCGAGCCTGCCGTGCTCGACGCCCCCGCCCATCGAGCCGAGCAGCCCGTCGTAGAGGGGCCGGGCGACGTCCGTCAGCAGCACGTCGTGCACGTCGTACGCCCGCCGGGGCTTCAGCTCGCGCAGGTAGTCGATGACGTCCGCGATCCGGCTCCACGGCGCCATCACCGGCAGCATCAGCGTGTCGACCGGCACCTCGGGGACCGTCAGCGCGTCGCCCGGGTGGAAGACCGCCCCGTCGATGAGGTAGCCGGAGTTGGCGACCCGCGGGATGTCCGGGTGGATCACGGCGTGCAGCTCGCCGTGCACCTGGATGTCGAACCCGGCGGCGGTGAAGGTGTCGCCGTGGCCCACCGTGTGCACACGGCCCGGGTACGCCGCCGCCATCCGCTCACTCACACTGCGCGGCGCCCACAGCTCGGCCGCGGGGTTCGCGTCGAGCCCGGCACGCAGCCGCCCCTCGTCGAAGTGGTCCGGGTGCTCGTGGGTGACGAGGACCGCGTCGGCGCCCACCGCCGCGTCGTCCTCACTGAATCCGCCAGGATCGAGGACGAGGGTCCGTCCGTCCTTCTCCAGCCATACGCACGAGTGCTTGCGCTTGGTGAACTTCATGCCCGACCGCCTTTTCTCGTCGCGTTCCCCGGGCCCCGGCGCCGGTGCGCCGGGGACGTCCCGGCGCCGCGCGGAAGGGCACGGCGGCCGGCAGGGCCGCTCCCCCGGGAGTCGCTCCCCCACCCATCCTGCTACTCCTGCGGCCGGGTCTCCTCCCGGATCACCGCACCCGCGACCTGGAACGCCGAGTTCGCGGCGGGCACCCCGCAGTAGATCGCGCTCTGCAGCAGTACCTCCTTGATCTCGGCGGGACTGAGACCATTGCGCAGCGCCGCCCTCGTGTGGAATTTCAGCTCGTCGAAGTGACCGCCCGCGACGAGCGCCGTCAGGGTGATCACGCTCCGAGTGCGGCGGTCGAGGCCGTCCCGCGTCCAGATCTCGCCCCACGCGTAGCGCGTGATCAGCTGCTGGAAGTCCTCGCTGAAGTCGTCCGTGGCGGCGACGGACCGGTCCACGTGCTCGTCGCCGAGGACCTCGCGGCGCACCCGCATACCCGCGTCGTAGGGGTCGCCGGGGCCCGCGGGCGCCGGGGTCTGCTGCGGCTGCTCCTCGGCGGCGTCCTTCGCGCCCGAGGGCTCGGCGGGGCCCGCGGGCGCCGGAGCGGGCGGGGAGGCCGGGAGCCGATCGGGGAGGACCGTCATACCGGTGGCCGTGTCCGAGGGGTTGTACCAGGCGGTCGAGAAGTGGTGCATGAGCAGGTCGGTGACGGCGGCGGGCTGCTCGACGGGCGCCAGGTGGGAGGCGCCGGGGACCAGCGCGAGGCGCGCGTCCGGTATGCCCGCCACCAGGGTCCGCGCCTCGGCGGGGCCGGTCACCTGGTCCTCCGCGCCGACGAGGACGAGCGTCGGCACGGCGATCCGGCCGAGCTCCGCGCGGATGTCGAAGGCGGCGAGCGCCTCGCAGGCGGCGATGTAGCAGCCGGGCTCCGTGGTGCGCACCATCTGCACGGCCCACTCCACGATCGCGGGCTGCGCCGCGGCGAAGCCCGGCGTGAACCAGCGCTCGGGCGCGCTGCGCGCGATGGGTTCGAGGCCGTTGGCCCGTACGATCACGCCGCGCTGGCGGAACTCGTCCGCGGTACCGAACCGGGGCGAGGCCGCCGTCAGTGCGAGCGAGGCGATCCGGTCGGGCCGGCGCAGCGCCAGCTCGGCGCCGATCGCGGCGCCCAGAGCGCAGCCCGCGTAACCGAAGCGCTGCACGCCGAGGCTGTCCAGGGTGTCGAGGAGGCGCTGCGCCAGCTCGGGAACGGCGCCGACGGGCAGGGCGGGCGCGCCGCCGTGGCCGGGCAGGTCGAAGCGCACCACGCACCACTGCTTGGCGAGCTCGGGAACCTGCCGGTCCCACATATGCCACGTAGTACCGAGGGAGGGCCCGAGGACCAGGGTCGGGGCGTCTTTCGGCCCGTCAACGCGGTATTGCAGGGTCTGGGTCGATGTCTCACTCACGGGATCTCACCTTCGTCTGTCACGATCTGTCACACGCCCCCCTCGCGAGACCGCCCCACGCCTCCGCCGCCGGAAGCAGGTCCACCACGTCCGGCTTTACGTACCACTTCTTGGTCGTCTTCACGTTGGTGTGCCCGGCCCACACAGCGAGCAGATGATCCGGCACGCCGGTGTTGGCCGGGTACGTCAAGCACGACGCCCGAGCATCGTACAGACGAACCCTGCGAAGGCCGTTGTCGTCCATGATCTTGTACGCCCGCTCCCGCAGCTGCCGACCGTTCAGAGCGGCGCCGAGTTCGTCCACGAGCGCGTACACGCCGCCCTCGTACCCCTCGCCCGCCGCCAGACGCTCTTTCGCCCGCATGGCACGGAACGTCTTCAGCGCTTCGTGCACGAGCGCCGGGAGTGGCAGCATGCGTTCCCCCGCCATGCTCTTGGTGTCCTTCTCCCTACGGTGCGATTGCCCATAAGGGTCCGCGTGTTGGTGATGCTGAGCCTGGCCGCGTGCAAGTCGATGTCCGACCACCCCAGCCCGCATACCTCTGCCGGGCGGAGGCCCATGAGGGAAGGGAGCCGCGGTGCGTTCAGGCGGTCCCCCTTCATCGCTGACATGAACCCGCCTACCTCAGTAGCGGTCCACGGTGCCACGACCCCTTTCGTCTTCCGTTCCGCCTTGCGAGCCTTTTTAGGCGAGATGGCCGACTCCGGCCCGGCGGCCAGCCGCACGCCGTCCCTGCCGCCGGATAGGGGCGGGCTCGAGCCGACGGGCGCCGGAAGGCCGGGCGTACCGAATACGGGCGGCGTCAGCCTGTTCGGGCGGTGGCCGCAGGACGGCCGGACGCCGCGCGACAGCGCGCGGACCCAGGTATCGAGTCGCCGGGGCGAGGAAGGCGGGCATTCGCCGGCATGGGGGCAGGCGGCTCGGACTGGCCAGCCGTCGTCGCGTTCGCGTGTGCATTCCGGCTTCCCATCAGGCCGGACGATCCGAGGTGTAGCGGGCGAGCATGGTCCCCACAGCCTGCTCGACGGCGTAGCGGATGTCAGAGGCCGTGGGGTTCCAGTCGGTCAGCAGCATCCGGGGCCACAGGACGTAGTTGGCGATCATCCCGAGGAACTGGTTGGCGGCGCTCTCGGCGTCCGGGACATCGGCGTTACCTGCCTCGTGCTCCGACTCGAGGTAGCGCCGCACTGAGGTGAAGTAGGGCAGCTTGCCGAGCTGGAACTGCATCCGTCCCAGCTCGGGGAAGCGGGGCAGTTCGGCGATGACGATGCGGAATAGGGCCGTCATGCCGGGGCGGCCGACCAGGTCGGCGTAGCGGTGGCCGATGGTGGTGAGGCCGGAACGCAGGTCTCCGGCCGGAGGTCGAGCGACAGCGCCTCCGGCATCACGCTGCCAGGACTCGGTGACGATGGCCTCGAAGAGAGCTGCCTTGGTGGGGAACTGCTTGAACAGGGTGGATTTGGAAACCACCGCCGCTTCGGCAATCCGGGCGAGGGACGTGCCGTCGTAACCGCGATCCAAGAAGAGGTCCGTGGCTGCGGAGATGATCGCCTCGCGCTTCTGCTGGGCGAGGCGACGGTGGTGCGGGGAGAGCTCTGCTGCCATGCGTGCAGTATGCCTCAGTTTCGAGCTCCGAGCCGAGTCACTTGACTCGCCTCTTCGGCGTGCCTACGGTGCAGTTGAGGCGAGTCGAGTGACTCGCAATGAGATTGCGGCACGCATGCGCTCGGGTGCCGTGCGCTGAGGGAGTAGCTGATGGTAGTCGACAGCATCGCTTTGGTGACCGGTGCGAATCGTGGCCTGGGGCGGAGTACGGCTCTTGCCTTGGCAGCGCGGGGAATGCGGGTCGTGGTCACCCATCGCGGTGATGCGGCAGGGGCCAAGGAGACGGAGCAGCAGGTGCACGATGCGGGTGGGACTGCCGCTGTCGCGCGTCTGGACATCAGTGACGTCAGCTCTTTCGGCGCCTTCGCTTCCGAGCTGCGCCGACTGCTCAAGCGCTGGGGTGCTTCGCGGCTCGATGTCGTGGTCAACAACGCGGGAGTAGGCATCTTCGGCCCGCTGGAATCTGTCACGCCCGACGACTTCGACACGGTGTTCGGCACGAACGTGCGGGGCACCTTCTTCCTCGTCCAGTCGCTTGTGCCGCTACTGGCGCAGGGCGCCCGCGTCATCAACGTCTCGTCGTCGTTGACCCGCCACACCAGCCCTGCGACCTCGGTCTACTCCGCCTCGAAGGCCGCCGTCGAAGCCCTGAGCCGCACCCTGGCCGCAGAACTCGGCCCACGCGGTATCCGCGTCAACTCCGTAGCCCCCGGGCCGACCGCCACCGACTTCAACAGCGGTGCCATGCGAGATGACGCCGAGATGCGCCAGAGTCTGGCTGCACAGACCGCGCTCGGCCGCGTCGGCGAACCCGAGGAGATCGGCGACGCCATCGCCACGCTGGCGTCCCAAAGTCTGCGGTGGATGACCGCTCAACGTATCGAGGTCTCCGGCGGCGCCCTCCTCTGAGCAACCGAGGCAGGGCAGACCGCTCGTCCACGCCTGTAGGGCGCGATGCCGGCTTCACGTGGCCACGGCAGAAGACCAGCAGGGACCGGCAGTCTCACCGACCCACTGATTCGGGCGCAATCGGGGGCGGTCAGGATCCGGCGGCGTTGCCGCTGTCCCACTCGTGCGGTGGCTCTCCCCGCCACTCCACCCACCGCGGATCGTCCAGCAGTCCAGACAGGTCCGCGTCCGGCAGGCCGACCCGTTCAAGGAACACGTCCAGGTCGTGGTCCGTATGCGAGAGCCCGACGATCTCCCCGCGCACCACGACCCGCCGGCCACCCTTCTGGGACAGTCGGCGAATCACGATCGGAGCGCCTGCCGTACGCCCAGCTTGCACGTTGGCGGGTAACGCGCACGGACAACAACCGCGCCTCTGGCGCCATCGGCGCGGCGACAGTGAGACCCGGACAGGGCCGCCTCCCCCGAGCCGCCCGTGCCGCAGATCGCCGACCGAAGCCGCGTCGTGCAGGTCAGCGCTAACGAAATAGGCTGTACCGTCCTTGGCCCGGATGTCTGAGACGACCTTCTCGCCCCGTGACCGATCGCGACCGGTGACCACGACCGTGAGACCGTCGCGGGCCAAGCGGCAAGCCACGGCCCGCCCGATACCACTGGTCGCCCCGGTGATCAGCGCAACGCGATCAGCCGGTTCTTGGTTAGCCATTGCGCGCTCCATTTTCCTGTCTGCTGGGGAGCTTTGATCCCATCAACTCGCGTGAGGAATCGCTTCAAGGCCATTCCACGGCGTCCGGTGGTCGACAACACCCCCAGTGAGACAGAACACTGCTTTATTCAGTGTTGTCTCGCCGGCGGCGTGGCCTTCAGCGACCCTGCGAAGCGCGATTCGCTGCCGCTTTGGACGGGTCGATCGATGCAGACAGCCGCTGCTGCCACGCGCAGCCCGGCATAGCCGCGAACACGATCGCCTGGCGGTTGTTACGGCTTGCCGCCGTTCATGATGTTGGCGATCGGTCCGATGAGGAACCACGTGTTGTCGACGCCTTGACCCTTGAGCTGGTGGGGGGCGGTGTCGCCCTTGTAGTAGTAGAGCGGGTGGCCCCCGTAGGTGACCTGCTGAGTGCCGTCGGTCCGGTTGATCGTGCCCAGACTGCTCGGCACGGTGTACTTGCCGGTCACAGTCACCGGCTTGGTCGTCGTGAGCGGAGGCCACTCTTTGTCGCACGGGTCGTAGCAGTTGGACGTCGTTTTGTTGTCCTTGGTGTTCAGATACAGCGTGCGCCCGGCCGAGTCGGTGAGCCAGATGCCTGCACTGCCCTTCGCGGTCTTCAGTACCAACGTCGGACCTGGGGCTGCCGAGTTCGGCGCCGAGGCAGCCGCCGAACCTGAGCTCGACGAGTCCGCTGCCGCTGAGGCCGGTTTCGAACCAGTGGCCGAGGGGTCATGGGAAGAGTCACTGCATGCTGCTGCAAGCGTCGCCAAGACAGCGACGGAAAAGCCGAAGCCGAGCGTTCGCAGTGAAGTTGTACGGAGCATGATCACCCTTGTCTGTTTGCGATGCGGAACGATCCGCAACTTCGTATATGTAGCGTTCAATACAGGGGTAAATCGGGTGCGCCCTTATCGCGAAAGTCAAGACCGAACATTCTGCCTCGCGAGTGGGAAAACCTGCGGTCGGTGAACGTGGGCGGCTGCGATCTCGCCTTAACGGCGCACCATCGCCTGCCCCTGCTCCAGACACCACGACCAGCCCCGGGCGCTCCAGGTGAGAACGCTCGGTGTCATCGACCGGTCCGGCAGTGCGTGTTCCACGACCGTGCGAAGCGCCGAAGCGCGAGAGGCCGAGGAACAGTCGCGCACAGCAGAGGGGTTGCCTCGCGGCGGTCCCCGGTGGCGGCGCAGGCCGACCGCAGCCGGTCAGGAGACGTGGACGGTGATGGTGTGGTAGCCGGTTGCGCCGTTCGGCACCACGTCCTGGACGGCTGAGGTCTGCACAGCACCTGTGCCGTCGGTTGCGCGCACCCTGACCTTGTGTGAGCCCTTGGGTGCGTTCGCCCACTGATACGACCATTGCCGCCAGGTATCCGGGGTGTCCGAAGCCGCCAGCTTCGCCTCCTGCCAGGCCCCGTTGCCGATCTGCACTTCCACCGCGGCGATGCCGCGGTGGTTGGCCCAGGCCGTGCCTGCGAGTACCACGGTCCCGGCCGACACCGTCGCCCCGCTCTTCGGCACGTCGATCCGGGACGCGGTCTTGACCGGGGCCTGCGGCGAATAGCCACGCGGCGTCCAGTACGCGTCGGAGGAGGCGAATGTGGTGAGGTTCAGATCGGTCAGCCACTTGGTGGCCGACACGTATCCGTACAGACCGGGAATCAGCATCCGGCACGGAAAGCCATGCTTGGCCGGTAGTGCCTCACCGTTCATCGCGATCGCCAGCATCGCCTGTCGGCCGTCGAGCACCGCTTCGACCGGCGAGCCGATCGTCATCCCGTCGGTCGAAGTGGACAAGATCATGTCCGCTCCGCGGCGGACGCCGGCGCGGCGCAGGAGGGGCGCCAACGGGGTGCCGAGCCAGCGCGCGTTGCCCATGTACGGTCCGCCCACCGGGTTCGACACGCAGGTCATGGTCATGTCGTGTTCCTCGAACCGGTAGGAGAGCAGTTCGTCGAACGTGATCTCAAACGGGCGGTCCACCATGCCGTGGATCTTCAGCTTCCAGTCCCTCGGGTCTACCTGAGGAACGGCAAGCGCCGTGTCCACCCGGTAGAACTGAGAGGTCGGAGTGAAGAACGGCCCGAGCCCGCCCACGTTCGGGTGCACTGAGGCGGGCAGTTCGGGCAGCACGGTCGCCGGGGTCGGCAGCGCCACTTTCGCAAGCGCCGGCACGTTGTAGCGTCTTTTGATCCATGCGTTGCCGCCGAATCCGGCCACCAGCGCGCCTGCAGCCGTCCCCAGCGTGCCGAGCACGAAGCGGCGCCTCTCGCCGGACTCCGCGGAAGGCTCCGATTCCTTCAGTGACCAGATGGTCAGCCGGCGCAGCACCAACGCCGCGGCGAGTCCAGCGAGCAGCGAGGGAAGCAGCCAACTCGTGGTCGCAGCGGATCGCGTGACCGCGGCGACCGCGCCGACCACGCCGAACACCGCGGTCAAAATGCTCGCAATGTTCAGCCGGCTGCGGGCAAGGACGCCGTCGACGGCAGCCAGCACAGCCACCGTCACATAGACGCCGGTCAGCAGCACCATTTTGTCATGGCTGCCGAAGTTGCGAATCGCGAACTGCTCAAGCCACGTCGGCGTGATGCTGATCGCCCAGGTCCCCACTGCCGTCACCGGCGCGGACGCCTCTCCAGTGGCCACTGCCACCAGTTCACCCGCCGCCAGCCCCGAGCCACCAGCCACCAGACCGACCAGCGCCCCTCGCGCGATCCGCCCGACGCGAGCCGCCCAGCGCGTCTTGGCCGTGGTGGAGCCCGACGCGTGCCGTGCGTCCTCCCGTCCCGGATCCGGCGTCGACCTGTCTGCGGCCCTCCCCTCGCCACCTTCGGACTGCTGCTCGCTCATGCGTCCTCCGTGAAAGTTGTTACCAGGCCCGGCAGTACCGGGCTCCCGTTGACTGACGTGGTGCCCACGTCAGTCCGCCTGGTGGCGCGGCCGAGACGCGGCGCCGAGACGAGGTAGAAGATTCCGCCGAGTTGTTGGCGAACAGCAGGGCCGCCCAGACGCTGGCGAACTCGAAGCGCACGAAGTACCGCTGACGCAGAGTCGGCTCGAGTCCGGCGGCGGCCGTAAGTGAGTCAACGGCAGTCGAGTCAGTTCGTGCCGTGGTCAGCGTCCTCGATCACCCGCGTGACCGCGCTGGGGTGGCTGACCATCACGGCGTGGGAGGAACTGACCTTCTCGATGTGCGCACCGGCTCGCTGGGACATGAAGCGCTGAACGTCGGGAGAGATCGCGTGGTCCTGCGTGGTGATCAGGCTCCAGGAGGGAATGCTGCGGAAGCCCTCCGAGGCACTGGCGTCGGTGACGGCCCTGGTGTTAGCGGGCCGCTGCTCCGCCGCCAGGTCGGCAGCGGTGGTCGTGTTGACGTCGCCGGCGAAGACGTCCCGGAAGTGGGCCGGGTCGATGGAAACGTCCGTACCGCCGGGTACGGGGGTCGAGATCAGCGGGATGGGCGACGAGGACCGAGCTGCCAGATCGCCTACCGTCTCACCCTTCACCGGGATGAAGCCGGCGACGTACACGAGGGCTTTGACCTCGGGGTCCGAGGCCGCGGCGTTGGTGATCACTGCACCGCCGTAGGAGTGACCGGCCAGGATCACGGGGCCGTCGATGGTGGCCAGGTAGCTGGAGAGGTAGGCGCTGTCGCTGGTGAGCCCCTGCAGCGGGTTGGCGATGGCTCGTACGGGATAGCCGTCCTTGCGCAGTCGCTCCATCACTCCCGCCCAACTGGAGGAGTCGGCCCACGCGCCGTGGACGAGGACCACCGTCGGCTTCGGTGAAGCATCGGAGCTTCGGTCGGTGGCCGCTGCCACGCTCGGGACCGCGGAGGCACCCAGCAGAGTGAGGGCCCCGGCGGCGATTGCGACGCGACGCGGGATGCGGATACGCATGATGTGTCCTTCTGTTTGGCTCGCAGATAGGTCGGACAGGGGAGCGCGTTGGTCTGTGGCGCTTCGACAGGGCGTGGAGCGCACCCGATCGCTGCTCCTGCCGTGGGTGTCCTCGCCCCTTGGCGATAGAGCCAAAGGGAGAACGTTCTGTCCCATCGGCTATTCAAGACGCTGGGTATGCCCATTGTCAATACTGAACGTTCTATCTTGCGAAGGTCCACGAAGAGGGGCGGATGATGGATCGACGTCCGCGCGCGGTGGGAGCTTGCGGCACCGCGGCGCGAGGATCCTCGACGAGAACCGCTTGAACTCACCGATGCCCACTTGTCGTTCGCGCTGGGTGCCTTCACCGCAACCGGCCCGGCCGCGGTGGTCACCGCCCATTCGCGACGACGGCCGTTGCCGACCACCTGAAAGCGGCCGGCCCCGTCCGGCCAACCAGCCGACTCGGCCATGTGCTGCTGGTTGACTTCGGTCTCCGGAGGCCGCAGCGAGCGTCCGCCCGGGCACCCTCGCGGTCGATATCGTCCATCAGGGAGGATCAAGCCTCGGTGATCGCGCGGCGTTGAGGCACACCGTTGGCGCTACCACCTTCACCCAGCGACGCCGGACCCACCCCGGACGAGGGTGTGCCCGCCTCGGCCGACCGATTCGGCGAACCGCGTCGCAGGGGCGGGTACAGCGTTTGCCGAGGTCGGCGACGTGCGAGGAAACGCAGATCTTGATCGGGCGACCATACGTTTTCACACCGCCGGGAAGAACTCGGCTTGCGGTCGTGCTGTCTTGACGGAGAACCGACTACCAAGGAGGACACCCGTGACCGAAGGGCTACCCAGGCGCATGGGACACCGCATCACCGTCGAGCCGAGCGGCCGGCACGTGCGCGCGGTGCAAGGCGGGCAGGTGCTGGCAGAGAGCGACGGGGCGTTCGTTCTGCGCGAGGCGGGCTGTCCCGACATGTACTACATCCCGTTCCAGGATGTGCGCCTCGATCTGCTGACCCCGTCCGTCACGCACACGCACTGCCCCTTCAAGGGCGAAGCGTCATATTGGTCGCTGCCGGACGCGCCAGACCTGGCCTGGGCATACCAGGACCCGAAGCCGGAGGTGGCCGAGATCAAGGATCACCTCTGCTTCTACGAGGTAGAGGTGTCCTGAACGATTCGTGGCGTGCCGCAAGGCAGCCGCCACCGGTGTGGATGAGCTGGCTGTTTCACGCGACGGCACGCCATCGCGTCCGAACAGCGGGCAGGAGCCGCCGGCCTCGTGCTCCCGGACCACGAGGCCGTCGGCCCTGGACGGTGTGTGCGGCCAGTCCATGGCCGCCTGGCTGTCATCGTCCGCGCCGCGCAGGATCATCAGTCGCTGGTCGGAGTCCTGAAGCAGCATGAGCACTTCGAAGTCGACCGCGATCTCTCCGGCGTCGAGATGACGCATCCCCTTTAGTCCGCGGCCGTTGATCTTGACGTCGTGCCGGGCCCACGAGCGGGCGAACTGCTCGTTGTGGGCGATGCATTGAGTGATGAATCCGTTCACTACCCGGTCTTCCGGATGTGCGGCCCATGCGGCGCGCAGGTAGGCGGTTCCCTCCCGTGCGACGCGTTCGGGGTCGGTGTAGTACGCGCGTGTTTGCGGATGGATCAGGCACAGCCACATCGATTTGCACTGCCGGGGCGGCAGGGCGTCGAAATCGGAAGCGTGCGAGTTTGCGGAATCCTGGACCGAAGGTGCCCGGAACCCGTACACGCACGTCTGGTCTGCGGGGTCGGCGTACGGGTTCCGTGTCCGGCTCTCGTGGTTACTTCGTCAGTGAGTCCGCTTTGACGGTCCGGGTCGTGCCATCGGCGAAGGTGAGAGTCAGGGTGCCGGTCAGCCGGTCGTGGGAGTCGCTGTCCGGCCACCAAGCGGTCCACCTGCCGTACGGGAGCGAGATGATTTGTTGCACTGTGGCGTGGACTGTACGCCCGTGATCGCGCACCACGATCGCCTTCACGTCGGAGCCCATCGAGCCGACCGCGTAGTGGAACCGAGCCGGGCCGCTGCCCCGGGCGCCCTGGGTATCCAGCGCGATGCCGTCCGCGGGGACCGCGTCGGGGAGAGGGATGGCCACCGCAACGCCCGAACCGTCCGCCGAACCGGCGAGGCAGTACTTCGCCATGCCGTGATTTGTGACGATCACGGAGTCGATGGACCCCCGTCGGTCCCAGTTGGTAATCATGGCCTGCCCGCCGGCCTGGTCGATGCACCACCCAAAAGCGCTTCGATCCTTCGGCTTGCCAGCCGTGGCGGTCCACGTGGCGATGTCCGCCGCTGACAGGGCTTCGGAACGGCTGTGCCTGGGCGGATCGGCCCTCACGGCCGAACCGCCCTGCCCCGACGGATCGGCGGTCACGGCAAGGAAAACGCCGCCTGCGGCGAGTGCGCTGGCCATCGTGTACGCGGCGCGGCGCACGAGCGGGCGTCGGAAAGCGGCGACCACCGGCTTGCTGGGCGGCCTGGTGTCGCTCAGAACGGTCCGCAGGAGCCGTTCCTTACGGTCGAGATCGGCAGCGGAAAGTTCACTGCGCGGTGCGGCGTCAAGTTCGGTGAGACGGGAGAGAAGGTCATGCTTCATGAGGGGCTCCTAGTGCGTCGGCGAGAGGGCGGGCGCCACGGGGGGCGGTGGGGTTGAGGCGGCTGGCGAGGCGCCGCTTGGCGCGTGTGAGGCGCATGGCGTAGGCCGCGCGGGTGCAGCCGAGGACCGTGGCCGCGTCCCGGGCGCTGAGCCCCTCCCAGACGTGCAACGCGAGAACTTCCCCGTCGGCCGGGGTGAGTGACTGCCAGGCGGACACGAGATCGATCCGACTGTCCACCCGTGCTGTCGCGTCAGCCGCCGTTCCGTATCCGCCGGCCTCGGTGGCTACCTGGATTTGAACCGCGAGCGCGGACTGTCGGCGCATGCTCCGGTCCGCGTTCAGCATCACGTTGCGTGCCGCGCCGAAGAGCCAAGGCCGCGGATTCCCGGGAAGCTCGCGGCGGCGGCGCCAGGCAACGAGGAACGTCTCTCCCACGATGTCGTCGACGTCCATCGGGCGGGCACGGCGGCGCACGAACCGCAGCACGTCCTCGTAGTTAGCCCGGTACACGTCCGTGAACTGGGCCTCGGTATCGATGGGCATGGCTTCCTTCCGTAGCACCTACCCCTACATGTCCACCACTGCCACAAGTGCAACAGACCCAAGTTCGCGAGTAGTCGGACCCCGGATCGGCACCTTGTGCACTCAGGGGCAGCAGTCGAGCCTGGTGCCCTCAGCCCTCGCGGCCCACGCGCAGGTGCGCCCCTGGCGAGTGCCCGGCAGGTCATGACCACGCACCCCTGTATCCGCGCTTGACCGGGTGAGCGGGCTTTGGGCGTGCTTGTACTCACTCGCGCTGCTTGTCTCGGCTCAGATCAACCGAGGTCAGCGGATGCGGGGCAGTGCCTTGTCGGGATGGGCGGCGTGGACGTAGCGGACGGCGGCTACGGGATGGATAGGCCCTTCGGTAGCGGGCCCCGGTCTGGCCCCTTCGCGGGGGCAGCAGCCGGGGCAGGGGGTTGCGGCCACCGGCCGCGACGACGGGTATCGCCTGGGGGCGGAGGGTGAGCTGACACTGCCGCGCTTCCTGCCCGCAGCCCTCTTGCCCGCATCCGTGCCCCGGCCCGCGGCTGCTACGCCGGCGGACGTCTTCGCGCTCGGTGTCGATACATACAGGCCACGACATGGATACCTTCCGCGAAGAACCGTTGGTCGGCAGTCCGGAGCAGCCGGGACCGGGCGGCCGGCTTCCCGATGCGCCGTGCCGTGTGTGATCTATGGAGGGTAGAACGTTCGGTCTTGACAAGGTGTGACGTTCTTGCCAGTCTGAGGGCGCAGAACATTCGGTTGTGCGAGAGGGATTGTGAGTGGTCCGAACGCTGTCGGACCTCAGTCCACACCGAACTGCCTGCTCCTCCGCCCATCCACCGAAAAGGATCACTGTGAGTATCACTGCCGGTCTGTCGGACATCATGGGACGGCCCCTGCCCTGTGCCGGCGTGCACGTCGTCCGGTTCGGGTGCGCCCTCGTCATGCGCCCATCCTGACGTCCACTGCGCTCGCCGCCATGGCCCCGGCCGTGCCCGCGCTTTGGACGACCAGGAAACAGGAAACCCTGGCCGATGGCTGGATCGCATCGGCGATGGGCCCCGGATGTGGTGAGGGCAGATCAAAGGCCGGCCCCGGCAGAGCCGTACGAAAGCTTCCTTCGTACGGCCGGCGCGCCTCGAAAACAGGGCCGCATCCGGAGGCTCTCCAGGTTCGAACCCCAACGGGTTCTTCGGCCACGAGCCTGTCGCCCGCGCCTGCACCCCGCCTCCTGACCTTGCGGACACCGAGCGCCTACGACATGCCCCAGGTGCCCGCCGCCGATCTCCCCTCGCCCATCCCGCATGTCAAGCGGCGCCCACATCCACGCGTTTTTGCCGAACACCACCATGAGTCACGAGGAGTCATCCATGCGCGTCTTCCTAACCGGCGGAAGCGGCTTCGTCGGGCAGCACCTGATACGCCGAATGCGCTCTGGGGGTCACACCGTCATCGCCCTGGCACGCTCTGCCTCAAGTGCGCGGAAGGTGACCGACGCGGGTGCCCTGCCGGTACGGGGCGACCTGGTCGAACTCACCAGGGGTGGCGACCCGGCCGCACCCCCGGCCTGGCTGGAACACCTGCACGACATCGACGTTGTCGTGCATGCCGCGGCTCGAATGGAATTCTGGGGCGACGACGCGGTTTTCCGCGCCGACAACCACGACCCGACGGTCGCCCTGCACGCAGCCACGGTCGCGGCGAAAGTACCCCGGTTCGTGCTGATCAGCGCCGCCGGTGTGTCCACCGGCACCCAACGCGGCGCCGTGGTCGACGAGAACACTGACAACGGCACCCCTGTCATCGCGTACTGCCGGATCAAGCTGGCTACCGAGAACGCGTTGCGGGCCACCTCGTCGCAAGCGACGACCCTGGTGATCCTGCGGCCACCGCTCGTCTGGGGCGCGGGCATGAACATCGCCGAAACGGCTGCCGAGGCTGCCAAGGGGCGTTTCCTGTGGATCGACGACGGCCGCCACATCGTGGACTTCATACACGTGGACAACCTCGCCGACGCCGTCCTGCTCGCCCTGACCCAAGGCCACCACGGCGTCCCCTACTACGTCACCGACGGGACACCCATGCCGGTCCGTGACTTCTTCCTCCCGCTGCTGGCAATCGAGGGTGTCGACGTCTCCACGAGCCGCAGTGTCCCGCTCGCTGCCGCCGCGCCGATCGCAGCCCTCATGGATACCGGCGCTCGTCTCCTTCGCCGGAGTACTCCACCGCCGCTCACCAACTGGCTGGTCGCTTTCTTGGGTCGCGACCGCATCTACGACATCAGCGCCGCCCGCAACATCCTCGGCTACCGGCCGCGCATCAGCATCGAGGCCGGACTGCGGGAGATGGCAAACCTGTCCCGCCGCATTCACGCCGATACGGCGTAGCGAGTAGCAGTCATCAAGCGGGTTCTGTGGGGCGGGAAGTGCGGCGCGAGGAGGATTTGAGGAGAGCGAGCAGCTCAGCGCCGGTGGTGCTGAGTGTACCGACTGCCACGGGTGTGGCACGCGATCCAGCGTCACCTGGCCCTCGCGGACGGGCCAGCACACGAGATTTCGTGCATATATTCGTTTCTAGTGCCGCATCAGGCAACGTTTGCCCTGTCGACCACTTCACGTAGCCGTTCGTCAGTGGCGTGCTTGTTCCGCCAGATGATGTAGCGGCGGATCATGCTGCCCTGCTCTGTGTGGCTGGCATGGTCCGTGCCGTCCAGGGCGAAGTAGCGCAGGGCGGTGAACTGGGCCTCGATGCGGTTCAGCCAGGAGCTGTTGGTCGGTGTGCAGGCGAGCTCGACGTTGTTGGCTGCGGCCCAGTCGCCGACCCGGGAGTCCTTCTTCGTGGTCAGGTGCGGGGAGAAGTTGTCGAGCGCGATCGCGATGCGGATCTTCGGTGGGTAGAGGCTGCGCAGGTGGCGATCGCCCAGAGGTGTTCGACGCGGGCCTTCTTGGCGGCATAGTCGGGGTCACGGGAGGTCTTCCAGGTCTTTGTGCGTTGACAGGACACGCCCTCCTCGCGGAGCAGGACCCGAAGGCCCTCGTGGCTGATGTCGTCGACCACCCCCTCGGCGACCAGGAAGTCGGCCGGCTTGGCCAGGCTCCAGGTCGAGAAGGGCAGGCAATGCTCGGCCGGCTTGGACTTGGCGATCTTCTTGATGTCGCGCCGCTCGGGCAGGGTGAACGTTTTGGGCCGGCCGCCCTTGTACTTCGGGTAGAGCGCCTCGAAGCCGTCGGCGTTGAAGTTGTGGATCACAGCCCGCACACGGTCCGCGCTGGTGAACGTGACCTCGGCGATCTTCGCCACGGGCATGCCCTGCGCGGACAGCAGCACCATCTGGGCCCGCCGCCAGGTCACCACCGGCCCAGTACCCCTGCGGATGATCCGCGGCAGGCGCCTGCCCTCGTCGTCCTCGATCTCGCGGACGCGTACTCGTTCTGCCACCCGCACAGCCTGGCGACACGACGCTGCCCGGACCAGCATCCAAACGGCGCGTCATGTCACAACAGGGGTATCGGCGCTCGCGTCACTATGCGTCGGGGTCACGCAGGCCGACTGCGTCGTGCCGCCAGAACGGCTCTGCATAGACCAGCGTCCCCGTCATCCATGGCTCATGCTCCGGGAACCTGATGACCTGAAAGGCACCGTCCGGGATACGCAGGGACGGCTTTCGGAAGCCCAGGCCACCACCGGGCACGAAGCCGAAACGCGAGTAGTAGCCCGGATCGCCCTCCAGGAAGACGAGGGGAACGGCCCGTCCGGCCAGGACGTCCAGTCCGCGTCGGACCAGGGCCGAGCCGATACCGCGCTTATGGAGCTCAGGCATCACGGCCAGCGGACTGAGGACTTGCACGTCAACCAGCCGGCGAGGGGCATCAAGAAGACTGCGGGTGAACATGACATGCCCGACGACCTGCCTGTCGTGCTCGGCGACCAGCGAGATGCCGTCCTCGGGTGTGATGGTGTCCCGCAGGGTATCGACCAGATTGGCCACGACAAGGCCATGGTCACCGAACGCCTGCAGGTGGACATCCCGCACGGCCTGTCTGTCACTCGGAAGTTCTTCGCGAAGATCCATGCCCGGAGGCTAAAGGCCCCTCCGGGTGGCTTGCACACGGTTTTGGCGCCGGAAGGACACGAGGCCAGTGACCGCTCAGATGTACACCGGACCAACATCCGAACCGAACGCTCGCTCCGACGGGGCGAAGGTTCGCTGATGCGGCATTAGGTCCGCGACTTCGATCGCTTCGACGAAGTACGTCCGGACGAGGCCCGGCGAGACGATCAATACGGGCAGCTTGTCGCCACTCCGTAGATCTGCCCCGCGACGCCGCGCAGTGCCGCGCCGTCCGAGACGGCGTACGCAGGCAGCCCCCGCACGGCGACCAGCACCCGGTTGATCCGCCGCTCGCCCCGCACCGGCGCGGCACCCGGGCCGGGCTGCGCCACCGCGACCGTACCGTCCCGGGGAGCGGGGATGTATTCAGCCAGAGCATGAAGAGGCCCAGATCCAGGCCCGCTTCAGGCCACCGGTGGACGGTCGCGGCGCACCAGCGCAGATACAGCGCCACACCGCCGACGTACGACTTCGTCGTCAGCTCGGCCCGGTCCCGGCCAAACCGAAGGTTCCGCAGCCAGTGATCGGCCACGCGGACGACCTCCAGGTCCTCATCGAGGATCGTCCAGTACCTCTGCCCGGACGCGGGCCAGACCGTGCGTCATCGCAATCATGGCGGCAGTGAAGACTCCGGCTTCGTCGGGGCGTACGGCGGGCCAGTCGAAGAACGGGGAGCCGAGGGTGGCCACTGCCTGCCGGAGTGATCCGCGATGCGCGGACAGATGGGGCCGGGTGGGATCGTCGCTTCCCCCGAATTGCTGTCCGGCAGGCGGACCTGCCCGTCCTCGCGGCCTCGGTGAACGCAGACGGTACGGCACCGGACCAAACTGCCCTGAAACAAGGAGTGATGACGCCACGTCAGCAACCCCCCGCGGCATGCGATCAGGGTGGTGGGAGTGCGCGATGGTGAACTGGCCGGTGTGCTCCGCGATGGAGCGCGACAGCACCATCACCGTGCGTGCAACCACTCCAGTGCCGTCTGGCTGTCGCCGTCCGCGGCGCGGCAGATCATCAGCCGTTGGTCCGGGTTCTGAAGTGGCACGAGCACCTCGAAACGGACCGCGATGTCTCCCGCGTCGGGATGCCGTATCACCTTGTGCCCGCGGCCGTTGATCTTGACGTCGCCCTCGGCCCACAAGCCGGAGAACTGCTCGTTTTGTGTCAAGCACTGGGCGATGAGTTCGTTCAGCACCTGGTCGTCCGGATGTGCGGCCCTCGCGGAGCGCAGGTAGGCGGTTGCCTCCCGCACGACGCGTTCGCGGTCGACGTAGTACTCGCGTGTTTCCGGATGGATCAGACACAGCCACATCGCGTTGCGCTGCTCGGGCGGCAGGGTGTCGAAATCGATGAGCAGCCTCGCCATTTCGGGATTCCAGGCCAGGATGTCGTAGCGGTGGTTCAGCACCATGGCCGGCAGCGGGGAAAGGTCCGTGACCAGCCGGGTCAGCGGTGGTGCCGCCGTGGTGGGGGGCTTCGCCGTGGTGCGGGGGTGCTGCCGGGTGAGGTCGTAGAGGTAGGTGCGCTCGTCGGGGGCCAGGCGCAGGGCGCCAGCCAGTGCTTCGACCACGTCGGCTGAGGGCCGCAGCGGGCGGGCCTGTTCCAGCCGCACAAGGTAGTCGATGCTGATTCCCGCCAGTTCGGCGACCTCTTCGCGCCGGAGTCCGGGGGTGCGTCGGGTCTGCCGGCGCAGAGGGAGGCCGACATCACGCGGGTGGAGGCGCTCTCGTCGGCCGCGCAGGAACACGGCAAGTTCCTGGGCCGGGTCCACAGTGCGGGTCGTCATGCCCTCTCCAACAGGCTGGGTGGGAGTCGTGTTCCCAGGAAACCCCTTCCCTTACTCATGGCCGCTGGCGCTCGCAGGCTGGTGGGCGACATTGCATCACGAGCTGAGGAGATCACGATGTCACTGACTCTCGACACTTATCGGCTGCTGGGCCGCTCCGGGCTGCGGGTATCCCCGCTGGCGCTGGGTGCGGCGACTTTCGGTACCGAGTGGGGCTGGGGCGCCGAGCGCGATGAGGCGCGCAGGCTGTTCGACCGCTACACCGAGCTCGGCGGGAACTTCTTCGACACCGCCAGCACCTACACCAACGGCAGTTCCGAGCGGCTGCTGGGTGAGTTCGCCCGTAGCGAGCGCGACAGGCTGGTGCTGGCGACGAAGTATTCAACGCTGCGCCGGCCCGGTGACCCCAATTCCGGAGGTACGCACCGCAAAAGCATGCTCGCCTCGGTGGAGGCCAGTCTGCGGCAGCTGAACACGGACTACATCGACCTGCTCTACCTGAACGTATGGGACTTCAGGACGCCGGTGGAGGAGATCCTGCGGGGCCTGGACGACCTGGTGCGGCAGGGCAAGGTGCTGTATACGGCGATCTCCAGCGCCCCGGCGTGGCAGGTATCGCGGATGCAGACGATCGCCGATCTGCGGGGCTGGTCGCCGCTGGCCGCACTGGAGATCGAGTACAGCCTGATCGAGCGTACCGGGGAGCGTGACCTGATCCCCATGGCACGCGAGATGGGACTGGGCGTGGTGCCCTTCTCCCCGCTGGGCGGCGGGGTCCTCACCGGAAAGTACGGCAGGCAGGACCTGAACCCGGCCGGCCCTGTCGCCGGCGAGACCGCCGCCAGCCGCAGGAGCCTCAACACGGCCCTGGGAATCGTCACCGAACGTGCCCTCGCCATCGCCGATGTGGTGAAGGAGGTGGCCTCGGAGCTGGGCCACACCCCCGCCCAGGTCGCACTGGCCTGGACCCTGAACGCCCCGGGCGTGACAGCACCCATCATCGGCGCCCGCACCGTCGCACAGCTGGAAGACAACCTGGGCGCCCTCCAGGTCGGCCTCACCCCCTCCCAGCTCGCTCGCCTCGACGCGGTCAGCACCATCGACCTCGGCAACCCCCACGCACTACTCGCCAGCGACCACATCCGCACGGTCACCTCGGGCGACATGACCATCGAAACCCGCCACTGACCCGGGAACAGCGCCTCATCACCCCTGACGGCGCGGGTGGAAGTCGCTGTTGAAGCACGAGGAACGCTCCGGTGTTCATCGCGGCACTGGAGGCGGTCGCGCTCAGCCCGGATGCTCAGGCGGTGCGGGCCTGCAGGACGCCATCGACACCGTGCAGGAAGGTCTCGGAGATCAGTTTCGGATCGAAGAGACAGCCGGCTGCCATCGCGCCGTCGCGGAGCATGACGAGGTGCCGGCCAGCGGCGTCGGCGGGTGCGTCGCCGATCTGTGCCAGCAGATCCGTGACGGTGTTCAGGAACCATTCCCGGTGGGCCAGGACAGCTTGGTGGATCGGGTGGGAGGCGTCGGGATACTCGGCGGCCGCGTTGAGGAAGGCGCATCCACGGAATTGGGGGGACTGGATGCCTTCGGTGATGGACCTGGCGACGGCCCAGACCTGGTCGCTTGCCGACGGGCTGCCGGCCATGGCGGCGCCGATCTGTGCCCGGATGCCCTGGTCGGCCAGTGCGAGGTACGCCAGGATGAGCTCTTCCTTGCTCGCGAAGTGCCGGTACAGGGTGGCCCGGGTCACCTGCGCCTCGGCGACGATGCGGTCGATGCCGACCGAGTGGATCCCCTCTGCGTAGAAGATCCGGGTTGCTGTGCCGAGCAGCCGCGCTCTCGCCTCAGAGATGTTGCCGCCTTCTGTACTCCGACTCATGGTGCGATCCTAACAAACGGCAGAACGTTCGATCTCGAAGTTCTCCGCATGAATTCCCGGCAATCCCATGAGAGGTGGGCACGCTCCGCGACGGCTCGACACTGAGGGAGAACGTTCGGTCTTGACGCACAGGGCCACCGTTGTCGTTCTTGTGTTCGTGTCGCGGCTCGTCGTCTCGGCTGAGGTCTCACAGTCCGCCGTCAACATTTTGCGGACTGAGCCCTGCATGCATTCGGGCGATACTGCGGGCTCATCATCGACGAGTTCCGCGCTGCCGACGAGGAGCGACCCGACGCTGAGCGCAGACGGGCACTGCCGCCCGCTGTTCCTGGTACTGACCGGCGGCCGCGGGCGGACTGCACGCAGTTCGACGCGGTGCTGAAGAAGATTCGCGTCCCGCGCACGACTGCGGGCAGGCCGCGGGCAAGCCTGACAGCCTTGCCGCGGACAAGGCATTCAGCAACGGCCCCTGCCGCCGCTACCTGCGGCGTCGGGGTATCCGGCACACGCTCCCGGAGAAAAGACCGACAGCCAGGCCGCCCGCCTGCGCAAAGGCTCACGGCGGCGGACGGCCATCCGCCTTAGACAGTGTCCTATGTGGGAGCGTCTCGTTGAGCTGAACATGGGGCGAGGTACGTGGAGTTGGATTGTTCCGGATGGTTTGTGGGAGATCGCGGAGCCATTGATCCCGCCGTCGAGGGTGCGGCCGCAGGGCGGCGGGACGCAGGACACGCCTGATGAGACGCTGTTCGCGGCGATCATCTACGTCCTGGTCAGTGGCTGTGCCTGGCGGGCCCTGCCACCCTGTTTCGGCATTTCGAAGTCCACCGCGCATCGCCGGTTCCTGATCTGGTCGAGAGCCGGGGTGTGGGGCCGGCTCCACGAGGCCGTGCTGGATCGGATCGACGAGTGCGGACTGCTCGACCTCACACGCACTGTCCTCGACTCCGCCCACGTACGGGCTAAAAAGGGGGCGAACTCACAGGTCCGAGCCCCGTGGACCGAGGCAAGCCGGGCTCCAAGATGCACGTCTTGTCGGACGCGAACGGGCTGCCCCTCGTCGTCGGCGTCTCCGCAGGCAACACCCCTGACAGCCAGGGCCTGAAGGCGATGGTCGCCGGTCTCCAAACGAGACACGACCCCGAAAACGGCTGGCACTACAAACCCCGCAAGCTCCACGCCGACAAGGCGTACGACCAGCGCGACCTGCGACGATGGCTCCGCGGCAAACGCATCGGCGTCCGCATCGCCCGCAAAGGAATCGAGTCCAGCGAACGATTAGGCCGACGACGATGGGTCATCGAGCGGACCATGTCCTGGCTGACCGGCTACCGCAGACTCAACCACCGCTACGAACGTCATCCCCGCAACTACTTGGCCTTCCTCGGCCTCGCCGCCGCCCTCTGCTGCTACAAACGACTCATTCGGCTCACCACATAGGACACTGTCTTAACGCGGAGCGGTACAAGAAACGCGGGCACCGTGGAACGAGCGATCAACAAGCTCAATCAGTCACGAGCCGTCGCCACGCGATACGACAAACGCGGCTACGTCTACCTCGGCACCGCCACCGCCACCGCAACAACCCTCGTTATCCGGCTCCGCACATGATCGCCCGGACAAGTCCTAGTCCCCGCGGTCGGCGGTCACTCGTGTCTCTACGTGCTGCTGCTCGCATGCATCAGTGGACGAGGAGCGATTGCCGGTCCTGTTCATTTGGCAGTCATCCGCTCGTCGTAGCCGGTGTGGGGGTCGACCACGCGACCGGCTGCCCACCAGTTCTCGCGCGCGGTCTCCAGGATGCGGAGGACAACATCCTCGCGGGGCACCCCCGCTATCTGCAGCAAGTGCTTCACCAGCGACTCGAACAGCGCGTTCTTTGTTTCGGCCGTGCGGTCGTTGAACGACAACGTGATGCCTATCAGCCGCTCCGAGCGTGGGAGGCCGAACACGACGTCGTCGTGGAACACGGAGCCCTCCGGGAACTCGTGGAAGTAATGAAACCGATCATCGTCAGGGATGACGAGCGTCTCGACCATCGCCGCGTGGATCGCGTCAGAGATGGCTCTACGCTGATCGCGAGTGGTCACGCCTTGGTGCAGGTAGACGTCGACGAGCGGCATGGTGATCCTCCAGTTGGGGAGAAGTGGGGTGACTAGGGCCACGGTTGGGCGCCGGGCACGGGGACGCGGAAGCACGTCGACACAGCGCACGTGACTGGGTACTGGCCGATCAGGCCGATGAGGACGACGGCCGCTTCTCGCCGTACTCCGACAGGAAGTCGCCGTACAGGTCGTCCGGTACGTCGCGATCCGGGACCAATGCGAGCGCCACGCGGGCCAATCGAGCAGTTCGATCGAGGCCCGCGGGAGTGCGCGCTGCAACGAGGTCATCGATCGCGTTGGCTTTCAGACCGGCGCTAAGCGCGGCCGCGCTATGGGCTGCAGGATGCATTCAGCCCGCCACCGCGCGGCTACGGTGAGGATTGCGATCTCGCGTACTGCCGAGTTCAGGTCGGACGTCGAAATCGCCTCGGCTTCATCGAGTTGCCGTACGGCGACGTCCGGCGCCCGCAGAAGAGTGTTGAACGGAGCCGACAAGCCGGCCGTCGTCGAGAGCAGCGGGGTAGCCGGCATGTCTTCCGCGAGCGACGCGGGTGACCGTCAACCGAACGCTCATCTTCTCCTGTTCCGCGTGCCGCCCGCGCTAGGAGCCGGCGGCGGCCGCCCGCGGAGGGCTTCGTCGCCTCTCGGCGCATTCCATGTCATGACCCCGAGGCTATGTCCGCCTGCACCATGCGACCAGCGCAAGCTTCGCATCCCCCCTATGCTGGCTCAGCATGGATCTACCGTTGTCCACCCTTCAGACCATTCGCACTGTGGCTGAGTACCGCAGCTTCACGGCGGCCGCCGCCGCACTCGGCTACACGCAGTCGGCGGTGTCCCGCCAGATCGCGGCCGCGGAGCGTGATTTCGGTGTGGCGTTGTTCGAGCGCGTGCCACGAGGAGTGCAACTCACCCGCGCCGGTGGTCTCGTTCTGCGCCAGATCGTGATCGCCCTCGACGCGCTCGAACAGGCGGAGAGGATGCTTGCTGGCAAACCCCGGCAGGTGCGCCGGATTCGGATAGGCGCTGTCTCCGTGGCAGGTGCTGCGCTCCTCCCACGATCGATAGCCGCCCTGAGAGAGATGGAGCCCGATCTCGAGATCTCCACCCGCGAGGGCGCCACACCTACGCTCGTCCGCGGGGTGCGAGCCGGGACGCTGGACGTCGCCCTGATCACCGGGCGTCCACCGTTCCGTTCACCCGACCAGGAGCATCCGCCTCTGCAACAGCACACCATCACTGAGACCGCGCTCGCGCTCGCGGTGCCATCAGCCAGTCGGCACGCCGGGCCGGACCCGGTGACCGTGGAGTCGATCGAGGGCGAGTCGTGGATCGCCAGCCAGTCGAGCGAGGACGAGCCTCAGCTCGGTGTCTGGCCGGGCCTGCCCGGACGGCCGGTAGTGCGGCACTGGACCCGCGACTGGGCGACGAAGCTCGGACTTGTCGCCCAGGGCGCCGGAATCACGACGGTGCCGGCAGAGTTTCTCTTGGCTGTTCCGCCCGGGGTGACCATTAATCGGATCCACGGGGTGCCCGCCGAGATCCGCCGCGTGACGCTCACGCATGCACGCGACCTCGGGCCGGCCTTGGTCGCTTCGCTCGTCCGGGCCGTACGCGAAGCCACCGCCACCCTGGTTGCGGAGCACCGCGAGTGGGCCTGACCAGGAGCTTCGAGATCGGTTTCGCTTGAGTATCCGGATGAGGGCCGTTCGGTTCGTCGCCGGACGGGACCTGGGAACGGATCCTGCAGGCGGTCCTGGCAGACGCCGAGCTCATCGACCGCGTCGACGGGTCGATGGTCGGGGTCGATTCGACATCCTGCCGGGCCCATCAGCACGCGGCCGGCGCCCGCAAAGCCCGGCCACGGGTCCCGAAAAAAGGACGACGCCCCGGCACCACCGCCCCGACGAAGAAGGGGGTCCGGTCGGCGGGGGTGGGCCGACAGTACTCGGGAACTGCCGGCCGGATCGAGACTTCCCGGATCGGGGTGTTCCTGGCGGTCCGGGGGCGTCCTCGGCCGGCGTCAGTGTCGCGTCAACCGGTGCAAGGCGTCGAGTACGGGCGGCGCGAGTGTGTTGTGGGTTAACCCCTGGAGCAGCCGCCCTCGGCCTCGCCGGCGGAGCTGGCAAAACCCCTCGAAGCAACAACGTACCGAGCCCGTGGTCGACAGCAGGACGCAGCTAGGCAGGTGCCTCGGACGGCTCTTGGGCAGACCAGTCCCGATGAATCCGTTGGGCGATCACGGCCATCCGGTGCTGGGCTACGACGTCGAGGCCGATCGAGACGTCCTCCTGGCAGCTGGTCATGTGACGGCCGCCGACCGGGGTTCGTAGAAGGTGCCGTCGCGGAGCATCATCAGGCAGTGGAAGCAGAGAATTCACCCCGCGGACAAGAATGCTTGCGCATCTCCCGCCGACGCGCGCCCACAGGGATAGGCACAGGCCATGAGTCGAGAGCCGAAGGCACTACGGCAGATCGCGGAGAGAGCGTGCCGGACGGGATGGGAGCGAGGAACGGTGGTGGGCCCCTCGGTGTCGAGGGGCGCCTCTGCCTGGACGGTATGAATTCCCAACGGTCGACACCTGGTTGGGAGGCTGCGTTGACCCGCAGGAGCCAACAAGGGACCAGCGGTGTCGCGCTTCATCCCGGGAGCGGTCACCTTGGTGACTCGCTCGGAGACCACCGAGGCGAGGTTGCCACCGTGGGCGTGGGGCCCGGCGGAGCTCAGCCGGTCCAGCCACTGGCCCCCGCCAGTCCCGCTCGGTATGCCAGGACCACGGCTTGAACGCGGTCGCGGAGGTCGAGTTTGGTGAGGATGCGGGAGACATAGGTCTTCACTGTCTCGGGACTGATCATCAACTCAGCGGCGATCTCTGCGTTGGACAGGCCCTCGCTGATGAGGAGGAGCACCTCGTGTTCGCGCGGGGCGAGGGCCTTGAGACGGTCGCGTTCAGGTGACGGGGCGGCGGCCGACGGGCGTACGCGTTCGCCGAAGCGGCCGATCAGGGTGCGGGTGACCGCAGGGTCCAGCAGGGACTCGCCACGGGCCACCGTCCGTACGGCGCTGATGAGTTCCGGCGGTGGGGCGTCCTTCAGGATGAAGCCGCTGGCGCCGGCGCGGAGGGCCTCGTAGACGTACTCGTCGACATTGAACGTCGTGACAACGAGGATCTTCGCGGGACTGAGAGAGCCGGGGCCCGCCAGGTGGCGGGTGGCCTCGATTCCGTCGAGCAGGGGCATCCGGATGTCCATGACGACGACGTCCGGTTTCAGTTCCTCGGCTTTGCGGATTCCCGTCCGGCCGTCCGCCGCCTCCCCTACCAGCTCCATGTCGGGCTGGGCGGAGAGGATCGTGACGAAGCCGGCACGTACGAGGGCCTGGTCTTCGCAGACCAGCACCCTGATCGCGGCAGGCGGAACACTCATACGGCGCCTCCTGCGGGGATGTGTGCGTGTACGCGGAACCCGCCTTCGGGGGTGGGCCCTGCCGTGAACTCGCCGTCCAGCATATCCACCCGTTCTCGCAGTCCGGTCAGGCCCCGGCCTCCCGAGGTGTGTGGGCCGCCGTTGCGGTGGGCGGCGGCCGTGGGCGCGCCGTCGGTGGCCCCGGCGGTGGTGATCGTCACGTCCGTCCAGCCAGGGGTGTGCGCGAGCCGTACCAGCGTCTGCCGGCCCCTGGCGTACTTCACGGCGTTCGTGAGCGACTCCTGTATGACGCGGTACGCCGTGAGCTGGGCGCCTATGGCCATGGCCGGCGGCTCGCCGTCCTCGACCATCTCGACCGGCTGGCCGGCGGCTCGGACCTGCTCCACCAGATCAGGGACCCGGCCCGGCACCGGTGACCGTCCGTGCTGGGCCGAATCGCCGGTCGCCTCCAGCACACCGAGAAGGAACCGGAGTTCGGCCAGTGCACGGCGGCCGGTGCCGTTGATGGCGTCGAGGCTCTCGCGCAGGCGCGCCGGCGACTCCGTGAGGTACTGCGCCGCGCCGGCCTGCACCACCATCGCTGTCACATGGTGGGTCACGACGTCGTGCAACTCGCGCGCCATGCGGCTGCGTTCGGCGGCGATGGCCGCCTGCCCGGACAGCCGCCGACGCTCGGCCTCGTGCACCCGGTACCGGCGTACCAGGACACCCAGGCCCCACAACGCCGCCAGGAGCGTGTACTGGAGCAGATAGTCGGTCAACTCTTCGGGCGAACCCAGTCTGTACAAGGCGACGTCGAAGACCACGCACCCGGCTGTCACAGCCGGCGCTACGAGCCACCGCAGGCGTTCTTGGTGGGCCCCCACGGAGTACAACGCAATGTACAGCCCCAGGCTCCCGAAGGTCGGCGGGTAACCGACGGACTCGTAGAGCGCGAACGAGGCCCCCACCACCGCCAGGCAGGCGGCCGGCCACCGGGTACGCACCGTGAGCGGCAGGGCCTGCCCCAGGGTGAGCAGTACGCTCGCCGCGGAGGTTCCGTGGGCCGGAAGGTCGCTGAACTGCGCCCCGATCCGCGACAACGGCGCGGCGAAAGACAGCAGCGTGAACACGAGCGCGAACTCGCGGTCCCTGGTGGCGGCGGGCCGCGCTTCCCACCACAGGGTGAGCCGGGCGGCGGCCGCCGCCACCGGATTCGCTCCGGCGCGCATACCCCGGTCCTGCGCCCGCCGTCCGACCCCGGCTCTGAGCCCCGTGTCTTCCGATCCGTCAGGATGGGCTGTGGGATCCGTCGTGGCCGGGGACACTTTGCCTGACGCTTCGCGCGTTGTTCGTTTTTCCATCGTCATCCACGATCCGATAGGTCCAGCGCTGAGCGGTACGGAGGCCGGGCCATGGCCTGCAGCCTGCCCGCCCGTCCGGTGCCACCTGTCCATGACGACCCGTCCGGCATCGGCACCACGGTCCCACCGCGCTGGACAGCGTCGCACAGTGAACGTAGGGCCTGGTGGCAGGCGTGTCGTCCCCCCGGAGAGGACAGCCGGGTAGCTCGCTCGGGGGACCCACGCGTGCGGCAAGTGTCCACCCTGCAGTGACGATCCGGACAGGTGGTGGCCCGTAGCTTCTCGGTGTCCGAAACGGAAAGGGCCCCGTTATGACAAGTGGGCCTTGAAGGAGGAAGCCATGTCCCTGGACCATCAGCCATCACCGATGCGAGTGGCCGGTCACGATGTCCACAGCCCCGGTTCTACCGAGGAGAGCACCGGGCGCCGGGCACGGTGGGGGGCGTCGGCGTGGGTGCGGCTGCCGGTGCTGTTCGTGGCGATGCTCGCGGTGGACGGGATCACCAGCGCGATCAACAGCGCCGCCGACGCCACTCCGGTGACCGCCCTGATCGCCGGGGTCGCCACCGGCGGGCTCGCCCTGGCCGTGTATGTGGGGCTGGTGCGGTATCTGGAGGGCCGCCGCAAGCCGCAGGAGCTGGCGCTCGGGACAGCGCGGTACGGACTGCGCGTGGGCACCGTCCTCGGGCTCGGCCTGTTCAGCGTCACCATCGCGCTGGTCGCGGTGGCCGGCGGCTACCACGTACGTGGCTGGGGCTCGATCGGCGGCGCGTTGACCACGCTGGGACTGATGAGTTGCGTCGCGGTCGCCGAGGAACTGGCCTTCCGCGGTTCGCTGTTCCGGGTACTGGAAGAGAAGACCGGCACATGGGGGGCGCTCGCTGTCTCCGGGCTGATCTTCGGCGGCTTGCATCTGATGAACAAGGACGCGACGATCTGGGGCGCACTGGCCATCGCGATTGAGGCCGGAATGATGCTCGGTGCGGTCTACGCCGCCACTCGCTCAATGTGGCTGCCGATCGGCCTGCACCTCGGCTGGAACATGGCCGAGCAAGGAATCTTCGGGGCCAGCGTCTCCGGCGCCGGGAACGGATCCGGCGGTTTGCTGAGCTCCTCCGTCAGCGGCTCCGCCGCACTGACCGGAGGCAGCTTCGGCCCCGAAGCAAGCATCCCGGCCATCCTCGTGTGCACCGTGGCCACCGTGCTGTTCCTACGGGCTGCCAAGCGCCAGGGCCGGATCTTCACCCGCGCCGAGATGGCGAAGGCGATGCAAGGCTGAAGCGGTTCGTCACCGGCAAGCTTCAGCGCGAGATCGGCGGCGAACCGCCCGGATCACCCCCGGTCTCGCGCGGGCGAAGCGCGGCTTGAGAGCGGCGGAGGACGCGGTGGTCAGCCCTGTGCCGTCAGGAAGATCCACAAGCGAACCGTGCCACGGCCGCCAAGGCCCCGACCTGGAAGAAGCACTGCTCAGCGCGGCGTGGGCGGTACTCCGCGACCACGGCTACGCCGGATCCACCCTGGCAGCCGTGGCAGGCCACGCAGGCACCAGCCGCCCCGTCACCAAGAAACGTCAGCACCAAATCGGCATCCCTTTCTGACAGCAGCGAGTCACCCACAACACCCCTTGCACAGCGGAGAGTTCGACTCTCACCCACTGACACCACGATGCCGAACAACCACCGGAAAACACCCGCAGATCATCACGAGTGTGACCGCGCTGCGCCCGCCCGGTCCTGCCTGGGTTCGCCCGGTCAACCACTGTGCTGCGCATCAGGCTTGACTGCCCGCCAGGATTCAGGTGGTTCCGGAGACTCGACGAGCCCGGCCTCTCGCTTCGCTCGGGCCCGGTCGGAACGGCGGGCTGTCAGCGTCCTTCTCGGCGCCTGAGAATGCGCAGTCCGTCGATGTTCCGTGCGAGCAGCATGCAGCCCAGCACCGCACAGAAGATCTCCAGAGCCATCAGTCCCGAAGAGGGGGACCCCGCAAGAGTAATGCCGGCCTGGAACAGAATGAGACCACCCGCCAGGATGCCCAACACTCCGGCCGCCCGGCTCCTCGGTACGAACCGCCACCAGGGACCTTCGTCCGGGCGCCCCCAAGATCGCCTGCTGCCACTCATGTCGGCCTCCGATCAGTTGCTTGATGGGCGCTTTCCCGACCGCGGCAGGGTCATGCCCGTCATGTCGGCCGAACCGCGGGTGGCGCGGGGAGTGTGGGCCGGCGGATGGCTGGATGGTCGAGATGCGGAGCACACGACCGGTTCCGGAAGGTTCCGGCTGGAGGGGCTGCACGAGGACGCGTCACATCATCTGATGCGCTGGGGCCCTGAGTCGGAGATTCGTCGGCAGTAGGTGGCGACTTTGTCGAGGATCTCGTCGGCGGACTTGGTCCAGATCAAGGGCCGGGGTGTTCGTTCCAGCCCGCGAACGGCGCGAAGGCCCGCCAGATCCGCGAGATGGCCGACTGCTCATCCCGGTCGCCGCAAGCCATCCACCTCGTCGACCAGTGGGTGGCGTTCTTCGGCGTCTGCTCCAGCGTCTTGACGATGACCCGCTCGACATCCGCGTCCGTGATCTTCCGCGGGGCACCGGAGCGCGGCTCATCCGACAGGCCCTCCAAACCGCGCTCGATGAACCGCCGCCAGGTACGCACCATGTCCGCGGTCACCGACAACCGACGCGACACCTGCAGGATCGAATGCCCCTCGGCACACTCCAACACGATCCTCGAACGCTGGGCCAGAGCGTCGTTGGCGTGTCACCGCTGAGGGCCTGTCGTCTGCCGCCAGGGGCGGGCCGTCACGGCCGGCCCCTCCACGCCGGTGAAGGCCGCTCCTCCACGAAGGGCCCGGAGGCCGGGTACATCGTCGATCGCTCCCGGCCCGGAGCCGGCCGTCGTGGCCGTACGGGCTCACGGGCGATACGTGGCTGGATCCGCGGACACGGCCCCCGGGCGCCGAGAAGACGAGGGAGTACTCGTCTCCGGAGCCGTTGCACACCGAGTCGCGAGCGAGTCGTGGGCGGGCCGCACCGGATGACTGGCCGCCGCTTTCCGGACGGGCCGGCACGCGACAGTTGACGGCGCGAGCCCACGAGTCTCCCTTCCGCGCTCGGGCCGGCACGCCCCCCGTGGGGTCTCCGCCAGCGGGTCGGCCTCGTGAAACGAGATCAACGGTGAACGGCTGCACGCCCCTTGACTCGCCCGCGAGGCCAGTGGTCGAATCATCGAAAGGGTCAGATGGTCAGTCCATCAACACAGCAAGCTACGCCCCCCCGCATCACCTCGGAAAACGTCCGCTGGGTCGTTGAACCACTCGGCGTCGCCGTACGGCCGCGGGTAGCCGTACCCATGACCGGAATCGAGAACGGGACACTCGATGCGAGATCAAACGTGCGCGAAAGCCCTGTCAATCCATCGCCGAAGTGACCGATCCCCTCATCACAGACGCCCCTGGCATCGGAGTCTGATGCCGCTGGTCGCGGCCCTCCTCGTCGCGACCCTGTCCACAGCCTGCGCGAATCTCTCCAGAAACGCCGTTCACAGCGCCCCGGACGGCACGACACAGGTCACCATCGGGAAGGCCGTGGACACCATCGGCTTCACCACCGCCGATGTCGCCCAGCAGAAGGGCTACTTCGCCAAGGAAGGCGTGACGACCAAGCAGGAACTGCTCGGTGGGAGCAGTACCGCCTTCGCCGCCCTGCAGAGCGGCAGCGTCCAGTTCGTGATGGCGTCCTCGACCGCGTTGCTGAGCGCCAAGACGAAGAACGTGCCGCTGCAGGCCGTCGCTTCGCTGGACTACGGCGTGTCCCTGCAACTGGCCGCGTCCAAGAGCTGGGCCACGCAACACCACTTGTCAACGAAGCAGCCGCTGAAGTCGGTGATGCGGAGCCTGACCGGCGCGACCCTGGGCGTCGTCTCCACGACCGACCTGACGTACTACCACTACCTGATGAAGCAGGCGGGGCTGAGCCAGGACCAGTTCAAGACCATCACGATCAAGACCCAGGCCGCCGCTCTGGCCGCCCTGCAGCACGGGCAGATCGACGCCATCCTCCTCTCCCCTCCCAACAGCTACTTCGCCCAGGCGCAGGGGCAGGCGCGGATCGTCGCGACGCTGCACTCCGTGCCGGTGCTCCGGAAGATGACGTACGACGTGCTGGTGGTCGCCTCCTCGTTCGCCAAGGCTCATCCGGACGTCGTGCGGTCGGTCGCGACCGCGCTGGCACGGGCGGACAACACGATGGCCCAGCACCCGGAGTCGGTGCTGGACGTGGAGCGGGCCCACTACCCCAGGATGAGCGACGCCGTCCTGCTGCAGAGCCTGAAGTACGTCACCTTCGCCCCTGACGGGAAGATGAGTCAGGACGGCTGGCAGAAGGTCCGCGAGGAGGCGGAGCAGAGCGACGTGCCCGACGCGTCCTCCGTCAACGTGTCGCAGAACCAGGGCACCTGGTCCAACGACCACATCGCGGTGGACAGACTTCACACCACGTCCGGGACCTCCTCCCCACCCCCTCCCTCTTCCTCCGCCTCGTCCCCTTCCTCTGTCCCCGCATCCTCCTGACCCTCGTCCGCGGCAGGAGCAGCCGGCTGGACTCCAGCTCCGCGCAATGAGGAAACGTTCCCCCTGGGAGCCGTTCCCGCAGCGGGGCGACACACTCCGCAGGCCGCACCGCCACACCCGAGGCACGCCGTACGCCGTGCCGGCAGCGCCCGGCATCCCTTCGGCCTGCGTCCCCCGGCCCTTCGTCCCCGCTGTCGCTCGCTTCGACGTTCCGCCATCCCGCCATGCAACAAAACCCCGGACAGGTGATCCGCATGCAGAGGGAAACCCCAGTACCCGCAGTACACGACTCCCCCACCGCGGTGAAGAACCCGGCTTCCGGGCAGCACGCGGTCCGCTTCGAGAACGTCTCACTGATGTTCCGCAGCAGAAGGAGCGCCTCTCCGGTGGAGGCGCTGCACGAGGTGTCGTTCGACGTCGGTGAGCGCGAGTTCTGCGCGATCGTCGGCCCCAGCGGGTGCGGCAAGAGCACCCTGCTGAACCTGGTGGCCGGCCTGACCCCGCCGTCGTCCGGGAGCATCCAGGTCCACGGCCGTCCGGTGACCGGTCTGATACCCGACATCGGCTACGTGACGCAGGACTCCAACCTGCTGCCGTGGCTGACGGTGGACGAGAACATCCGCCTGCCGCTGCAGATACGCAAGATGCCCGCCGAGGAACAGGACGAGCGCGTCGACAAGTGGATCGAGCTGGTCGGCCTCGGTGGTTTCCGCGACAACTACCCGCACCAACTGTCGGGGGGCATGCAGAAACGCTGCTCGATCGCACGGACCCTGGTGTACGACCCGCCGATCCTGCTCATGGATGAGCCCTTCGGCGCGCTGGACGCCATGACCAAGGCCGTCATGCAGGACACCCTGCTCGACCTCTGGGACAGCCACCAGAAGACCGTCCTGTTCGTGACGCACGACCTCTCCGAGGCCCTCACCCTGGCCGACCGGGTGATCGTGATGAGCGCTCGTCCGGGCCGGGTGAAAGCCGCGGCGCAGGTGGACATACCGCGGCCCCGTGACGTCTTCCACATCTCCGAGCTGCGCGAGTTCGCCGAGCAGCACCGCGTCCTGTGGGACATGTTCGCAGCCGAGATCGCGACGGGAGGACTCTCGAAGTGAACGCACAAGCAGGTCTGGCCGCCGCCGAGGACACAGCCGCGACGACTGCCGCGCCCACACCGCGCGGCGGAGAGGACAAGAGCCGGTCCGGCACCTCCTGGAGCACCCAGGGCCTGCGTGTCCTGGTGTTCCTGATCGTCATCGGACTGTGGCAGCTGGCGGACGGCCACATGCTGCCCGACTACCTCATCAGCAGCCCCGTCCATGTCGCAAGGACCCTCTGGGACTACGCCTCGGGCGTCCAGCCGGGACTGTGGCGGGACGTCCAGGTCACCGCCGAGGAGCTTGTTCTGGGGTACGCCGTGGGAGTCGTGGGCGGGCTCGCCGTCGGACTGCTCCTCGGGTACTGGCGCGTCGGCGCCACGGTCCTCGGCCCCCTCATCGGAGCCGTCAACGGCATTCCGAAGATCGCCCTGGCTCCGCTGTTCCTGATCTGGTTCGGTATCGGCATCGAGTCGAAGATCGCCATCGCAGCCATGACGGTGTTCTTCGTGATGTTCTACAACACCTACATGGGCGTGGTGACCATGCCCGACAACCTGGTGAACGTGCTGCGGGTGATGGGGGCACGACGGGCCACGGTGATCCGGCGGGTGACCCTGCCGCAGATCAGCGTCCCGGTGCTGTCCGGAATGAAGTCCTCGGTCTCGTTCGCCATGATCGGCGTGATCGTCGGGGAGTTCATCGCCTCCCAGGACGGCATCGGGTACCTCATCAACACCGCCACGCAGAACTTCGACTCGGCGACGGTGTTCGCCGGGATCGTAGTGCTCATGCTCATGATCGCGATCGGCATGCTGTTGGTGGGAATGCTCGAACGGTGGGCCCTGCGCTGGCAGCGCGACTGAACGGGGCCGCCGGCAGGGAGCCCGCGCGAACGCCGGGGCGCGCCCGGTCCGTACCGCGCCCCACGTGTGTGCCCCACCTCATAGGTCACCCACAACGAGCGGACCGCGCCGCGTGCATGACGTGGCGCACGCGTCAACCACCGGACAGGGACGGGGAGAACGCGGATCCCCCACCACCACGGACCCGCCACGGACCCATCACTGATCACCGTTGGGTACCGCCGATCCACCACCACGAGCTCGCCCGCACAGGTGGGCCGCACCGAGCTCGGAGCCACCACCGGCCCGGCGGCCGCCGGCCGGCCGCCCCGAGTTCGGTCGTCACAGGTTCGACCGTCACGAGTTCGACCGTCACCGGTCAGAACACCACAGATCAAGGAGAGGTTCCGCATGGCTGCAGGGCAGACGACGGTAGGGGTACTGGGCGCGGGCCGGATGGGGACTCCCATCATCGGTCACCTGGTCCGGCACGGCTTCACCGTGCTGGTGCACGACGTGGACCCGGGCAAGGAGTCCGCGGTGACCGAACGTGGCGCGCGCTTCGTACGGTCCAAGGAGGAGATCGCCGGCGCATGCGACACCGTGATGGTCTGCGTCGGCTACGAGGAACAGCTCAAGGAGACGATGCTCGGCGACGGCGGCATGCTGGGTGCGCTGCGCGAGGGTTGCGTCGTGGCCGTGCTGAGCACCGTGCCCCCGCAGACCATGGGCACCCTCGCCGAGGCCGCCGAGAAGTACGGAGTGCACGTCGTGGACGCGCCGGTCTGCCGCGGCTCGTGGGCGGCCGACGCGGGCGAACTGCTCTCGCTGCTCGGCGGCACCGAGGAGGCGGTGGCGAAGTTCACCGAGGTCGCCCGCGCGTACTCCACGGACGTCGTCAGGACCGGTGACATCGGCGCGGGGCAGGTCGCGAAGGCGGTCAACAACCTGATCCTCTGGGCATGCCTGGTCGCCGACCACGAGGGACTCGCCCTGGCCCAGCGCCACGGCGTCGACATCGACGTCCTGCGTGAAGCGCTCACCATGTCCAGCGCCTCCAACCACGCGCTGGACAACTGGAACAACCAGACGATGGCCTGGGCCGAGGACGACATGAAGATCGTCTCCGAGATGGCCGCCGGCGCCGGCATCGGCCTCCCGCAGGCAGCGGTCAACCGGGAGATCTGCCGCGTGCTCAAGCCGCGGCGGTACGACCTCGGCCGGTACGGCGCGTGACCGGCCTGCCCGGGCCGCACACACAGCGTGGCCCGGTGCGGAGCACGGCCCCCGGGCGTCCCACCCACGCCAACGACCGTGCGTATTCCCGAATCTCGGATGGTCCGGGCTCAAGCGGTCCGGATGGATCAGATGGCTCACAGGGTTCAGCGGAAGCGGAGGAAATCTGACATGTCGTCCCCACTCCAGGGCAGGCACGCCGTGGTCACCGGCGCAGGCCGGAACGTCGGAGCGGCCATCGCCGGACGATTCGTCCGCGACGGCGCGCGGGTGGTCGTCGCGGACGTCGACTTCGATGCAGCGTCCCGGGTCGCCAAAGGGCTGAACGACGCGTACCCCGGCAGCGCCGTGCCGCTCGCCGCGGACGTCTCCTCGGGAGCCGAGGTGGCCGGGCTCGTCGACTCGGCGTGGGCAGCACTCGGTCACATCGACACACTGGTCAACTGCGTCGCCATCACCGACCGTCCGACCACCGTGCTGGACCTCTCGGACGATCTGTGGCGCAAGGTCATCGACGTGTCGCTGACGTCGGCGTTCCTCACCACCAAGTACCTCGCCAAGAAGATGGTGGCGGAGGGGCGCGGCGGAGTGGTCGTGCACATCGGCTCGACTTCCGGCCAGTTCGCCCGGAAGAACGCGCTCGCGTACCCGACCGCCAAGGCTGCCCTGTACGCGCTCGTACGCTCGCTCGCCGTGCAGCTCGGCCCGCACGGCATCCGCGTCAACACGGTGAGCCCGAACAAGGTCGGCTCACCAGTCGGCACCGACGTGGAGCCGGAGAACCGCGAGCGTCGCAACCTGGTGGGGCGTGCCTGCACGCCGGAGGACATCGCCGCGGCGGTGGCGTTCATGGTCGGCGCCGAGGCCGGTTTCATCACGGGCACGGATCTGCTCGTCGACGGCGGCGCGCTCCTCTCCACCGGCGACTGAGGCACGGCGGTCCCCGCCACGATCCACCGCCAGGGGCCGCCCCTCCCCGCCACGATCCCCCGCCGGGAGCCGCCCGTCCCCGCCACGGGAGGTCGCCGCCCGTCCCCGTCGTGGTCACCGCGGGGAGAGGGTGCCGCGGGGAGGGGCGGGGACGGCCCCGCGCCCGTCGCCCCTCCCCGCCCCGCCGCTTTCCTGTTCGTTCGTCCCCCCTCCCCCCGCCACCACCACGACACGAACCATCCGCCGGCCTCCCAAGAAAGCAGGTCCGCGTCCCATGTCCGAGCGCCCACCGTCCTACCGCGTCGCCACTGACACCGGCGGCACGTTCACCGACTTCGTCGTGTTCGACGAGTCCGCCGGGACGTACCGGATCATGAAGGTCCCTTCCAGCCCCCACCACCCCGAACAGGCCCTTCTCGACGGGCTGACGACCCTGGCGTCCCAAGGTGTGCCGCCCGAGCGCATCTCGGTCTTCACCCACGGCACCACCGTCGGCACCAACGCCCTCCTCGAAGAGCGGGGCGCCCGGGTGGGCCTCGCCGTCACCAGGGGCTTCCGCGGCGTCTACGAGGCGATGGAGCAGAGCCGCCCCTTCGGCCCGTCGGTCTTCGACCTCGGCTACACCAAGCCCGTGCTCCTGGCCGCGGAGAGCGACACCGTCGAGGTGGCGGAACGCATCGCCGCGTCCGGCGCCGTGGTGGAGCCGGTCGACGAGGAGTCGGTGGCCGAGGCGGTACTCCGCTTCCGCAAGAGTGGCGTCGAGTCGGTCGCCGTATGCCTGCTGTTCTCCTTTATGAACGACGAGCACGAGCGACTCCTGGCAGGCGCGCTGCGCGAGGCCGACCCCACGCTCTGGGTGACGACCTCCAGTGAACTGCTGCCGCAGATGCGGGAGTACGTACGGCTCAGTACCACCGTGATCAACGCCTATGTCTCCCCGGTCGTGGGCCGGTACGTCGGCCGGCTGTCGACCGAGCTGGAACGGCTGGGCGTCGCCCCCCGCCGCAGGTTCACCATGCAGAGCAACGGCGGCTCCGTACCCTTCGACCGCACCCCAGACCGGGGGGTCGCGACCATCCTGTCGGGGCCGGCTGGCGGTGTGACCGCGTCGGTGGCGATCGGACGCGCGGTGGGGATCGAGGACCTCATCACCTTCGACATGGGCGGGACCAGCTGCGACGTCTCCCTCGTGCAGGGCGGCGAGCCGGCGGTCTCCGACCAGAACACCGTGGAAGGCCGGCACATCGCCGTACCCATGCTCGACATCAACACGGTCAGCGCGGGCGGCGGCACCGTCGCCACCGTCGACCGGCACGGCTCTCTCCACGTCGGTCCACGCAGCGCGGGAGCCGTACCGGGGCCCGCCGCGTACGGCAAGGGCGGTCAGGCGGCGACCGTCACGGACGCGAACGTGGTGCTCGGCTACCTCAATCCCGTGTCGCTGCTGGACGGCGAGCTCGCGGTGGACTCGGCCGCGGCGGACCGCGTCGTCGCCGAGGTCGCCGCCGCGCTCGGCGTCGACACGGTGCGGGCCGCCGACGGCATCGTACGTATCGTCAACGTCAAGATGGGACAGGCGATCCGCTCCATCTCCACCGAACGGGGCTTCGATCTGCGGGACTTCACCCTGATCGCGTTCGGCGGCGCGGGGCCTCTGCACGCCAGCCAGATCGCCCTCGACCTGGGTATCCCGCGCGTCCTGGTGCCTCCGGCGCCCGGCGCGACCTCGGCGCTCGGGCTGCTGATGTCGGACGTCAAGCACGACCTGGTCCGCAGCAGGCTGACCGACATCGCCGAACTCGACGTCCAGGACGCCAACGCACTCTTCGAGCAGATGCAGGCGGCGGCGGCGAAACAGCTGTCCCAGGAGGGATTCGAGGAGGGCAGCACCGCTTTCCGCTTCTTCCTCGACATGCGCTACAGCGGACAGGGCTACGAGAATCCGGTACCGGTTCGGGCGCTGCCGATGACCTCCGAGGACCTCGCCCGCTACCGCCGGGACTTCGACGCCATCCACGAGCAGTGTCACGGGCACGCGGCCCCCGACCAGTCCGTCGAGATCGTCAACTACCGGGTGCAGGCCGTCGGTCTCGTACCGCCGGTGTCGCTTCCCACCGTTCCCGCGGCCGACGGACCCCTCTCCGCCGCCGTGGTGGGCTCGCGCCCCGCGTACTTCCCGGACACGGCGGGCGGCGACACGGGAGCGTACGTGCAGACCCCGGTGTACGCCCGGGCGAAGCTCGGTGCCGGTCACCGCATCACCGGGCCCGCCATCGTCGAGCAGTACGACTCCACCGTCGTCGTCTTCCCCGGCCAGCAGGCGGAGGCCGACGGCTACGGCAACCTATCGATCACCCGCGCCCGCCCGGCGCAAGAGAGGTCACACAGGTGAGCGAGCAGGCCGCGGCGCGACGCCGCACCGGGGAAGCCGCCCCGGCGGAAACAGACGCGATCACCGTCGAGGTGATCCGGCAGAGCCTCATCGGCGTGGTGCAGGAGATGCAGAACTCGCTGTTCTGCACGGGCTACTCGACGATCATCCGCGAGTCGAAGGACGCGAGTTGCGCGATCGCCGACCTGAGCGGCCGGGTCGTCGCGCAGTACACCGTCCTGCCCCTGCACCTCGGCGCGTTCCCGGAGACCATCGAGAACATCCTCCGCGCCTATCCGCTTGAGGAGATGCGTGACGGTGACGCCTTCCTCGTCAACCACCCGTACTTCGGGGGCAGTCCGCATGCAACCGACATGGCGGTGGTGGCACCGGTCGTCATCGACGGCGAGGTCTTCGGCTTCAGCGGCAGCATCGCCCACAAGTCGGACATCGGGGGTCTCGTACCGGGCACCAACTCCAGCCAGGCCAGGGAGATCTACCACGAGGGCCTGATGGTCCCCCCGGTCCGCTACTACCGCGACTTCGCCCCCTCGGCCGAGATCGAGACGCTCCTGAGTGCCAACAGCCGCACCCCCCACCTGGTGCTCGGCGACCTGCACGGACAGGTCGGGGCGACGCACCTGGCGGCCGACCGGGTGCGCGCGCTGTGCGCCAAGTACGGACGGGAGACGGTGCACATCGCCTCCGGCCGTCTGCTGGACCTCACGGAACGGCAGATCAGGGCGGCCGTCGCGAAGTGGCCGGACGGCACCTACAGCGGCGAGCGCCGCATGCACTCCGAGGGGATGGCCGACGGCCGTCCGGTGGCCATCCGCGTCACCGTGACCGTCGAGGGCGACCGGATCGACTTCGACTTCACCGGCTCCGACGACCAGATGACGGGCCCCTACAACATCCGGCCGCCGTTGGTCCGCGCGGTGTGCTCCTACGCCCTGAAGAGTCTCGTCGACCCGGAGCTGCCGTCCAACTCGGGTTTCACCCAGGCCGTTTCTGCCTCCTTTCGCCGGGGTTCGCTTCTCGACCCGCTGCCGCCGGCTCCGGTCAACACCTACATGCCGGTCGCCGTCGCCACCGCGGAGGCCCTCTTCGACGCGCTCGGCAAGGCCCTCCCCGGGGGCCGGATCGCCGAGAGCAGCAGCGGCACCAACGGGACCTTCTCGTACCGGGTGGCGGGCCAGACCTCGCCGAAGGTTCAGTACGAACTGCCCGCGGGTGCCATGGGTGCCCGCTGGAACAAGGACGGCGTGTCCGCGTCCAAGGTGCATGTCGCCAACGGCAGCCTCACCCCCATCGAAGTACTGGAGACGGAGTTCCCTGTCCGGCTCCAGCGCTTCGAGCTGGTCACCGACTCCGGTGGCCCCGGGCGTTACCGGGGAGGCCTCGGCTACCTGCGCGAGTACCGCGTGCTGGGGCCCGCCCGCTTCACCACCCGCAACGGCCGCGAACTCACCCCGCCGGCGGGCAAGGACGGCGGCCTGCCCGGCCGCCCCTCCACACTCACGCTCAACCCGGGCACCGAGCGCGAGGCGGCGATCACCGTGGAGAGCGGAAGTGTGACTCTCCAGTCCGGTGACGTCGTGCGGGTGGCCCAGGCCGGCGGCGGCGGTTACGGCGACCCGCACGACCGGCCCGCCGAGCAGGTGCTGCGCGATGTCCAGGAGGGGTACGTGTCGGCCGAGTCCGCGCGGACGCACTACGGCGTCGCGGTCCTGCGGACGGCGAGCGGCGAGTGGGAGATCGACGGCACGGAGAGGGACCGGCTCAGGGGCACGGGGCGCTGAGACGGGCAGGTCCGGACCTGGGCCGGTGCGCAAGCGGAACACACCGGCCCAGCCGCACCGCCTCGCCGTACGCCTGCGGGCACCGCCCGGGGCGCATCCCACGAGCCCCCGGGGGCTCACCGCTCACGCCACGACACCCGCAGGACAGCGATCGCTCCGCGTCGTGAGCTGTTGCCCGGCCGGTTCGGCGTCACGCGAGACCATCACCGACGCGACGTCGTCCTTCCCTTGTGCCCACTCGCGCGCCCGGAGTCGCGCCGGACCTTCACCGACGCGGACTCGACGGTCGTCGACGTCCCGTCGGCCCACGTCCCGGTCACCTCGACGGCCACCTTGTCCCCGAGGTACGTGCTGAGGAGGTCGAACCGGTGCCCGGTGGCGTGCGCCACCGGCGTACCGTTCAGGAGCCACTGGTAGCTGAACTTCGGAGCCGGGGTCCACTTGCCGTGGTTCGCCGTCAGGTAGCTGCCGACCTCGGGCGTGCCCTTGAGCACCGGCTTGCCCGGCGTCTGCAGCAGATAGTGGTAGAAGGTGACGTTGCTCGGGCCGTTCGGATCCGGCTGCTCCCGGTTGAGGATATTGAGGGTCAGACCGTCTCCTGTCTCCAGGAACGCCAGCCCCTCGACCTCTTGGGGGTAAGGGACCGTGAGATGGAAGAGCACCTGGACTTCGCCGGTCTTCAGGTTGGCGCGGGCAATGGTCTGCTCCGCGTCGTTGCAGGAGAAGTAGATCCAGCCCTGGTGGACTTTGCCGCCCTGGGCTTCGTTGATCGGCTGCGAGATGGGGATGTACTTCTTGAAGGTGAAGTCGGACAGGCGGTAGACGGCGATCTGGGTCGCGTCCGCATAGGCCATGCCGTAGGCGAGACCCTTCTCGGCATCGACGGCCACCCAGCTTGCGATGTCGTGCACGCCGTGCGCGTCCAGGGCGGTGGCGCGGCCGGTGAAGGTCAGATCGCCGGCCTTGTAGAGGGCGAACACCGGGGTGTTGTATTCGTAGGGGTACTCGTGGGGGCTGCCCGGGTCGGACATGCTGCTGTCGAGAGGAATGTAGAGATGGCCGTCGGCGTAGTCCACATCACCGATGTGGTTCAGGCCTTTGGAGGAAAGCTGCGACGGGTTGGCCAGTTCGGCCGGAATCGCCGGTGAGGTCGTAAGGACGGTGTTGTACTTCATGTCGGTGATCTCCAGCCCGTTGCTGCTGGAGAAGTACCAGTGACTGCCGTCGGTGGCAACGCCCTGGCCGCGCGTACCCTCGGCGTCGCCGGTGAACACGTCCTTGCCGATCAACTGCCACGTCTCGATATCCGATGCGGCCTCGGGCGCCGCTTTCGAAGGTGCTGCTTGCGCGGGTCCCGCTGCCGCGGATATCGCCACGGCCGCCCCGGCCACGGCGAGTCCGCCGATGAAATGCCTTCTCGTCAACGCTTCCATGCTGGCTCCATTTGGTGCACAGGCGAACGAATCGGGTCCGCAGAGTCGGCTGCCCACACTAAATGGGGTTGTTTGCGCAACTACGGCGGCAGCATGGCTGCATGGTGAACGATATTTCCCCGAGGTCGCCGGTCAGGGTGGTGCGACGTCGGACCTTGTCCTGTAGGACACGACTGGTCGGGCTGAACATGCGGCGAAGCACCTGGAGTCGGTTTGCTCCGAACGTCTGCGGGAGATGACGAAGCCGGCGATCCCAGCCCCCGCCACTCCTCGATCCTGTCGAGGCGGCGTTCGGCCGTATCACGGTCTTTGTCGAGGTCCGGATCGTGACTGACCGGTCGGCCGCCGCCAGGCCGTGTCCGCGAAGAGAGCCATGCGTTGGCAAGTCGTCCTCCCACGCCCTGAGTTGACTGATGATTCCAGAGCCGTTGCGGAGCCTTGCTGCCGCGATCGCGGAGGGGCCGCCCGGTCCGGGACGGGTGGCACGTGATGAACGGGATCATGTCGAAGATGTCGGCCTGGGCGGCCCGGCGGAGATCTCCCCGAGCGGTACGGGCCGTGGAAGAACAGCGTATGAAAGCGACTTCGCCGCCGGCCTGACGACGACACGCGGGACAGGCGCTTGGCCCACGTGCCGTCAGTACTCCGGCACCGTCGGCCAAGTCGATGGATCTCTCGTGTACGTCGATTGAACGACGGTGCCCATCAGCACACGGCGGCGGCCCGGAAGAGGGCTACGCGCGGGTGAAGCCCCCGGCCGGTCCCTTCGTCCCGCCACCGGCCCGAGCCTCCCCGGCCCACCGGTCCAACGCCTCTCAACTCCACGTCGCGCGCCGCCCGTTCAGTGCGGGCCCCGGCTGCGGCTCCCCAGCCGGCGCTGGGCGCCCGACAGCACGCGCCGCGCCACCGTCCCCGCGCGCAGGGCGGCCCGGGCGGCGTTCGCGCCCGGCGCCCCGTGCACCCCGCCGCCCGGATGCGCCGACGCGGAGGCAAGGTACAGGCCCGGTACGGGGGTCTCGGGGCGGCCGGAACCAGGCACGGGCCGGAACACCAACTGCTGGTGCAGGTTGGTGGTGCCGCCGTTGATCGCACCGCCGTGCAGGTTCGGATCGAGCCCCTGCAGGGTGTCCGGTGTGAGGACCCGTCGCGCCCCGACGCGGTCGCGGAAGCCGGGCGCGTAACGCTCGACCTGTTCCTCCACCCGGTCAGCCATGGCGTTGCCCTCGGCCTCGTCCCACGTACCCGTCAGGCCCGCCTGCCCGGCGTCGCCCGTGATGTGGTGCGGTACATGGGTGTAGGCCCACGCCGACTCCGTACCGCGGGGAGAACGCGCCGGATCGGCCGTCGACATCTGTCCCATCAGGGCGAACGGACGGTCCGGCACCTGCCTCATGGCTATCTGGGCGGCGAAGCGTGTCAGTTCGTCCACTCCTTCGGCCAGGTGGACGGTGCCCGCCCCCACGGCCCCGGGCGCGCTCCACGGCACCGGCGCGTCGAGGGCCCAGTCGACCTTGAAGGTGGCGAAGTCCCACTGGAACCGGCGCAGGTCCGCCAGGATGCCCGAGGGGACGTGCGCCCGGTCGAGGAGACCCAGGTAGAGGTCGGGGGCGCTCACGTCCGCCAGGACCGCGCCGGCCCGCACGGCGTCGCCACCCGCGGTCCGCACGCCCACCGCCCGGCCGCCGCGCACGACGACCTCGCGGACGGGCTCGCCGCAGCGCAGGACGCCGCCGCGCCGGACGAACCGGCGCACCAGCGCGCCCACGAGGTGGCTGGAGCCGCCCGCCGGCACCGGGAAGCCGTACGTCTGGCCCAGCATGGCCATGAGCCAGCCGAACCCGCCGCTTCCGGCGGCCTCGGGCGCCAGGTCCGCGTGCAGGGCGTTGCCCGCGAGCAGCAGCCGCCCGCCCTCCCCGGCGAACTCCTCCTCGCCGAAGCGCCGGGTCGGCAGCAGCAACCGCCGGAGCAGGCGCAGCCCACCGGCGGAGCGCAGCCGCGCCGTGAGACGCACCCCCGCCCGTACGGGCGGGAACGGTGTGAACAGTGCGGCCAGCAGATCGTCCTCCAGGGCGTCCCAGAGGTCGCACAGGCGCAGCCAGGCATCACCGTCGCCCGGCTCGAAGGCCTCCAGGCTCCCGGCCGTCACCCGGCGGTCGCGGTCGAGCACGGCGCAACGGCCGTCCCGCAGCGGATGCGCCAGGACGTGGGGCGCGTGGCTCCAGCGCAGCCCTTCCCGTTCCAGTTCGAGCGCGGCGATCACGGGCGACGCGGCGGCCAGCGGATAGAAGGCGCTGAACACGTCGCTGACGTAGTCGGGGCTGACTCCCCGGTCGCTGCGGACGGCACCACCCGGCTCGTCCCGGGCCTCGATCACTTCCACGCTCCACCCGGCGTCCACCAGCAGGTTGGCCGCCACCAGCCCGTTGGGGCCCGCACCGATGACCACGGCGTCCGTCATGTCGGCCCTCCTTGACCGCGTCGGTGAGGGGGCGCGTGCGCCAGGGGGTCAGACATCGGCCCCGTGGCGCTCCGGCCGCGGCTCCGACTCCGCGGCGCGCCCGAGCCGGCTGAGCATATGGCGGTGCCTGAGCTGGATGAACCGGTCCACCAGACCGTTGTGCGCCCGTCCGCCGATGCCGAGGAGCGGGTGCTCGTCGAGGATCACCAGAGTTCCCTCGCCCCAGGCACGGATGTCGAAGGCGATCCGCGCCGTACCCAACGGGCCTGCGTGCGCCTCCAGTTCGAGTACACCGGGCGGTTCGTAGCGGCGTACGACCGTGCTGCCCTCGAACTCCTTGGGACCGAGCCGGACACGGTAGCGAAGCGACGAGCCGACCTCCGGCCAGTCGCCGTGCGCCGGGTCCGACGACGCGGTGCCGACGACCCACTCACCGAAGCGGGACGGGTCTCGCAGTACGGACCACAGGGCCTCGGGGCCCCGGTCGATGTAGTGATGGCGCAGTGCCATGGCGGCTCCCCGGATCGTGGGACTGGTGCGCCGAGTGCCCGTTCCTCCCCGTGGTACACCTGCGGGGGCCGTCGTCCCCGGGCGGCGCCGCGCAAGCCCCCTTAACGTGGGTTTCATGTCAGCTGCACCGTGCGGACCTCTGACAGGGCGGGTCGCCGTCGTCACCGGAGCGGCGCGCGGCGTCGGCGCGGCCCTGGCCCAGGAGCTCTCCCGGCGCGGCGCCCTCGTCGCGCTGATCGGCCACGAGCCGCGGGAGCTGGCCCGGCAGACCGGGGCGCTGCCGGGCCCCGGTGCCTGGTGGGAGGCCGACGTCACGGACGACTCGGCGATGGAGCGCACCGCGGCGGCGGTCCGGGAGCGCCTCGGGCCGGCCTCCGTCGTGGTCGCCAACGCGGGGCTGGCGGAGGGCGGACCCTTCGCGGAGTCCTCCCCCGCCACCTGGCGCCGGGTGGTCGAGGTGAACCTCGTGGGCAGCGCGGTCACCGCCCGCGTCTTCCTGCCGGACCTGCTCGCGACTCGCGGATACCATCTGCAGATCGCCTCGCTCGCGTCCATCGGGGCGGCGCCGCTGATGAGCGCCTACTGCGCCTCGAAGGCCGGCGCGGAGTCGTTCGCTCACGCCTTCCAGGCGGAGACGGCGCCGCATGGGATCGCGGTGGGCATCGCGTATCTCAACTGGACCGACACGGACATGATCCGCGACCTGGACCGCCACGCCGTACTGCGGGAACTGCGGGGCCACATGCCCCGGGCGGCCCGCAGGGTCTACACCGCGGCCGATGTGGCGGCCCGGCTGGCCGACGCGGCGGAACGGCGCTCCCGCGCCGTCTACGTGCCCCGCTGGCTGCGCGCCGCCCAGGTGGCGAGGGCCGCCCTGCCGGCGGTGGTCACCCGCGTCTCCCGCCGTGAACTCCCCCGGCTCGCCGACCGGACCCCCTTCGAGGCGACCGGCCTGCTGGGGGCGGGCGGCTCGGGCGACCCCGCGGGGCGGGACCGCTGACGCGTCCCCGGCGGTCAGGGCGCCGGGGTCAGCGCCGGCGTCCTGATCAGGGCGAGAGCAGGGTCTTCACCATGCCGTCCCGCTTCGCCTGGAACGTCGCGTACGCCTCTGGTCCCTTCTCCAGTGGGAGCCGGTGGGTCGCGAACGAGTCGACGCCGAGTGGGTCGGCGTCGACCAGCAGCGGGAGGATGTCGCCGACCCAGCGCCGGACGTTGGCCTGGCCCATGCGCAGCTGGATCTGCTTGTCGAAGAGGGTCAGCATCGGCAGCGGGTCCACAGCGCCCCCGTACACCCCGGACAGCGACACGGTCCCGCCCCTGCGCACGGCGTCGACAGCGGTGTTGAAGGCCGTCATGCTGTCCATGCCCGCCTTCTCCATCACCTTGCGCCCCATGGACTCGGGCAGTCGGCCGACGAGGCCCTGCGCGCCCTTCAGTGCGCGGTTCCCGTGGGCTTCCATGCCGACTGCGTCGATCACCGCGTCCGTGCCCCGGCCGTGTGTCAGCCGCCGGATCTCGTCGATCAGCCCGTCACCCAGTTCCCCGGCGTCGAGAGTGTGCACGCCCCGGGCCCGCGCCCTCGCCAGCCGTTCCGGCACGAAGTCCACGCCGATGACCACTTCCGCGCCCCGGTGCAGGGCGACACGGGCCGCCATGTCCCCGATCGGACCGAGCCCCAGGACGGTGACACTGCCGCCCGGCGGGATGGCCGCGTACTCGACCGCCTGCCACGCGGTGGGCAGCACGTCGGAGAGGTAGACGAAGCGGTCGTCCGGCGGACCGTGCGGCACTTTGACGGGGAGTGTGTCGGCGAACGGCACTCGAAGGAACTCAGCCTGTGCGCCCGGTACTTGGCCGTAGAGCTTCGTGTAGCCGAAGAGCGCGGCTCCGGTGCCGTAGGCGTGCACCTGTGTCGTCTCGCACTGGGAGTGGAGGCCCTGCCCGCACATCCAGCAGGTGCCGCAGGACACGTTGAACGGCACGACGACCCGGTCCCCCACGGACAGCGCGGTGACCTGGTCCCCCACTTCCTCGACCACGCCCATCGGCTCGTGGCCGAGGATGTCCCCCGGATCGAGGTAGGGCCCGAGCACCTCGTACAGGTGCAGATCGGAACCGCAGAGGCCGGTCGAGGTGATCCTGACGATGATGTCGGTCGGTTCGACGATCCCGGGGTCGGGAACGGTGTCGACGCGGACATCACGCTTGCCGTGCCAGGTCAGGGCTCTCATAGTGCCTCCAGCAGAGGAGTGGGTGCGCGGACGGTGTGCCCGCCGGACCTCGGGGGGCGCGCGGCCGGGCCGGCGGTGTCGGCGTCGGCCCTCCGCCTCGCGAAGGCCCTGGCCTCCCGCTCCCGCGCGCCCGGGGGCACCGGCCGCGGCGCCGCCCGGTCCCCGACTCGGCCCGCGTTCTTGCCGGTGGCGCCGTCGCCGGCCCGCGCCCTTGGCGGCCTCTTCCTGGTCAGCCGGCGCCCGGCAGACGCACCTCCACCATGCCGTCCTCCCGTGTCCGGGACGAGAACGAGGGCTGAGGAGCCGTCGCGGGACCGGCCACGTTCCAGCCGTCCGAGAGGCGGAAGCGGCTGCCGTGCCAGGGACACTCCACGCAGCCGTCCCGGACCTCGCCCTGCGACAGCGGACCGGACAGGTGGCTGCAGCGGTCGGCCAGGACGTCGACCCGGCCGTCCGGATGACGGAACACCAGCAGCGGCACCTCCCCCAGCTCGCGCCGCACTGCTTCGCCCGTGGGCAGGTGCGTCAGCGGAGCCAGTTCGTGCCAGCCGGGGTCGACCAGGTGCGGGACGGGCTCGCTCTTGTTGGCTCCGGCCGCCTGCCGGTACGCGAGGTGCCCGCCGATCGCTCCAGCCACCCCCACCACCCCCAGGCCCCCGTACGCGAGGACCCGGCCCCAGCCCGTACGGCCGCGGCCCCGGGCCACCCAGGATCCGGCGTACAGGGCGATGGCCGTCCCGTTGCCGACGGCGTGCACGAGTCCGGTGCGCAGCTGCTGTTCGTGCTGCTCGGCCCAGTCGGTCCAGCCCGCCCACGCCGCGGGCAGCGCCGCCAGGACGCCCACCCCCACGAGCAGGCGGCTCTGGCGCGAGCTGCCCGGGACGGCGTCCAGGACGGCCGCGGACAGCCACGCCCCCATGGGCAGCTGGACCAGTACCGGATGCAGCGGGTGCCCGAGGTGGCGTCCGCGCAGTACGTCACGGCCCCGGCCCAGCGGCAGCGCGCGCACAGCGCCGCGGACGGGGCGGATGACCGGGTCGAGAGCGTCCCACTCCCCCAGGGCGTCCAGCGCCCGTACGGACGCCGCGAACAAGCCCGCAAGGCGCCCGTCCTGCCCGGGACCCCCCTGGGTCTGCGTCGTCTCGGAGGCTTTCGTGGACGGTGTCGTCGGCAAGCGCATGCCCCTCGGTGTTGCCGTCAGCATCCGGTTCCAAACCGCGCTTGCTCCTTACGGTCCAGCACCCGGTGGACGCCGCGCGGAGCCCGGGGAGGGGAGGCCGCCCCGGGGACCCGCGCCGACAGGAGCCCTTCACGCCGTCGAGCAGTTCGCTGACGATGCCCGCGTGTCCCGTGTGCCGCCCCCTCTCCACGACGAGGTGGGGCAGCATCCCGGCGGTGCGCGTCCTCATCGCCCGGCCCCGCGCACTTCCGCTCACTTCCGGCGGATGATCTGCCGCTTGCAGGTCCAACCGGCCGACGAGCGAGCTGTGTTCATCCGCCCGGAGCGGTGGGCGTACCGGTTCCGAGGTCATGCCGGCGCACGCTGTCCGAGCGCTGGGGAGAGGACACCTGGATGTACGGGCCGCTCCCGGCGCGCGGGGGCCGCCGCGGTGGGCCGGGAGAGGCACGCGTCCTGCCGGCCACGGCGCTCCCCCGGGCCGCGCGCAGCGGGGCCGACGGGGTTCTCGGCGCCCCGGTCAGCCCGCCTGGTGTGCGGCGGCCGTCTCGGTCCGGGCTCCCGCCGTGCTCAGGGTGCCCGCGGTGGTTTCGAGGTGGGCCCGGACGAACCACTGGAACTGTTCGAGGCCGCGGAGCTGACCGATCAGGAGGTCTTCGGTGGCGGTGTCGAGAGGGCCGATCCCCGCGATGGCCTTCCTGAGGTCTTCGAGGATGCCGGTGTAGACGAGGTCGAGGGCACCGAGGTGGGCGATGGCGTCGGCGCGGCCGACGCTGTAGTCCTCCCACGTGCGTTCCTTGACGAGGGTGCCGGGCGTGCCCTGGGCGACGCCGCCGAGGGCGGCGATCCGTTCGCCGACGTCGTCGGCCATGCCACGCACGCTGTCTACCTGCGGGTCGAGCATTTCGTGCACGGCGATGAAGTGCGGCCCCACGACGTTCCAGTGGATGTGCTTGAGCGTGAGGTGGAGGTCGTTCAGGGCGTACAGGCGGGTCTGCAGGCTGCCGATGATCGTGCCCGCCTGATCGACGGTGAGGCCGGGAACGGTGTAGCGGGGAGTGGGACGCTGCGCCACGGGACTGCTCCTGTCTCGATGTGCTCTGACACCGGCCTGCTACCCGGCCGCCCCCGTTCCCTGACGACGCCCCGCGCCCCCTCACCCGTCTGTGCGGACAATGCGCCCGCCCGGCCCGCGCTCGCCCGGCGCGGGCCTCGCACGTGGAAGCCGCGGTCGGCGTACGGGACGGCGGCGGCCCCCACGATCCGCTGCCCCCGGCGCGCCGTCCCGGAGGGTGGGCACCCCCCGTCGGGCCGTGGACCGCGCACCCCCGGGAGCGCCGGGCCCCCGCGATCCGGTTCCGCGTGGCGGGACGTGGCCGACCGAGGAAGAGTGGAATTCATGAGCGAGACAACCCGTGGGAATCATCAGGAAGAGCCCCAGGAGGAGCGCGGAGCGAAGGGCTCCCGCGACACCGGGTCGGACCGTCCCTCCGGCGGGCCCGCCCGACGGCCCGCGGCGACCTCCGAGGAGGACGCCGACACAGGCATCAAGCCCCGGAAGTCCACGGACCCGGACGCGCCGGACCTTCAGTCGGGGGGCGGCTGAACCGGTCGCCGAGAGGCCCTACCGGTGGCGACCCTGAACCGGGGGTGGCGTGGCGGTATGCCCGCCGCCGCTCCTCGGCGGGCGTCCTCGCCCCCAGGGACCCCGGCAGGCGGCAGCGCGCCGGAGATCCTTGGCAGGTGTCATCGCGCCGGAGATCCCTGAGCGGTTGGTCCGTGCTGCGGGACGACGCGGCTGATCACGTGCCGGGGCTGTCCGGGCGGGCGGTGTGCTGGGGATGCCCGGCCGTGCGGCGGGACTCCTTCATTTCCGCCTCGTACAGATGCTCACGGCCGTCGGCGAGGGCCGCCAGGATCTGGCGCCCGAAATCCCTGAACGGTTCGTAGTAGGTGCGGTCGTAGGCCTCGACGATCTGGAACGTCCAATGCCCGGGGATGACGTTGCGCCCCACGATCTCCCGCTGGACACGGTCGGCCCACGCGTCGTGGCCCGCCGCGCGCAGGAGGTCCATGGCCCGGTCCAGCTCCAGGTCGGCGCCGCCGGTCAGCTGATGAAAGGCGTAGAGGTGGCCGCGGGCCCGCTCCACGGTCTCCAGCGCCTGGGACAGGGAGCCCAGTGCCTCCACCGTCCCGTCGCTGATCCCGTCGGGCCGTTGGTGGGCAGGGTCCGGGCCGTCGGCATCATGGCTCATGTCCCTGACGTCCCCCGGGAGCCGCGCCGCGTACCCCGTCCGGGAAGCAGCGACCCGAATGGGGCACCACCGCCTCCCGTTCGCCGGGGTGGAGCGGGATGCCCGCTCCACGAAGTCCTCCTTCACCACGGCGGGCCCCGCCGGCCGCTTCCTCCGCGCGGGGACCGGTCACCGGGGGACCGCCGACGGGCAGAGTCCCGCCGCCCCGGGGAACGCTCGGCGTCCCCGGGCACGCGCCGGGCACCGTCGGCCGGCCCAGCCCCGCCCCCGCCGGCGCGCGGACCGTTACGGCTTGGCCGTGGAGACGGCGTAGACGCGGGGCATCGCCGGGTCGGAGAGGTCCACGATGATGTCGACCGTGGGCAGCGGGTCCTTCTGCTTGTACACGAGCCCCGCCCAGAGGTGGTCGGGCACCGAGAAGTCCCACTTCGCGATCTTCTGGTCACGCAGGGGGATCGTCACCGCCCCGGGTTTCAGGGAGGACCGGTTGGTGCCCATCTGGTTGAGGAAGGTGTCGAGGCGCCCCGAGGTCAGGTCGAACTGCGCGTACAGCCGGCTGTTCTTCCAGTTGTTGGTCTCGTAGTAGCGCACCTTCGAGGCGCCCGCCGGGATCGGCAGGTCGTAGATGCGCTTGCGGAACCCGGCGGGCCGCACGGGCTGCAGGCCGGTGGCCGCCGCCTCCGCCTCGCTCTTGCGGCCGCTGTCGCGGCTCTGCTCGGCGGCGATCGCGAGATAGCCCGCGGGCACCCCGACGAGCAGCACGATGACGATGAGGGTCAGCAGGCGCCTGCGGTTGCGGTGGCGGAGGTCCTCCGGCGGCTTCCCGCCGTCGTCCGTGGACGGCGGGTTCGTCGGTGACGCGGACGGCGGGGTCATGACGGCGGTTCCTGCTCCGGGGTGGACGTGCGGGTGTTCCTGATGGCCTGGGCGTAGCGCTCGTAGCGTTCGTGCCGTTCGGCGCGGCGGCGGTTGGCGCGCCGGAACCGGCGGGCGACGAGGCGGGCGAGGTCGGCCGCGCCGACCATGCCCGCCTCGGGGCCGAGCTGGGCTTTCACGATACGGGCCTCGGGCCGGTAGCCACGCCCCGTGAGCTGGCGGCGGAACGCGTCGCGGGCCGGCCCGATCAGCAGGTCGTCGGCGGCGCTGACGCCGCCGCCGATGACAAAGCAGGACGGGTCCAGGGCGGCGGCCAGGTTGGCGATGCCCACGCCCAGCCACTGGCCGATGTCCTGGAACAGTTCGATGCACATCGCGTCGCCCTCACGGGCGAGCTCGGTGATCAGCGGCCCCGTGATGTCGTGGACGTTGCCGTTGACCCGGTCGATGATGTTGTACGCGACCGGCGAGTCGGCGGCGGCGAGCTCACGGGCCTCCCTGACCAGCGCGTTGCCGGAGCTGTACTGCTCCCAGCAGCCGCGGTTGCCGCAGGGGCAGCGGTGGCCGCCGGGCACGACCTGCATATGGCCGAACTCACCGGCGACGCCGTACTTGCCCCGCTTGACGCGGCCGTCCTCCAGGATGGCGCCGCCGATGCCCGTGCCCAGGGTGATCATGACGAGGTGGTCCTCGCCGCGGCCGGCCCCGAAGCGCCACTCGGCCCAGGCGGCGGTGTTCGCGTCGTTGTCGACCATGACGGGCACGGCGAGCCGGGCGGCGAGCGCGTCCTTGAGGGGCTCGTCGCGCCAGGCGAGGTGCGGGGCGAACAGGACGCGGGAGCGGTCGGCGTCGACCCACCCCGCCGCGCCGATGCCCACGGCGTGCACGTCGTGCCGGTCGGACAGGTCGAGGACCAGCTCGACGATGGTGTCCTCGACGACCTTCGGGCTCTTGGACTTGTCGGGTGTCTCGGTGCGCAGGTGCTCCAGGATCTGGCCGTCGGCATCCACGACGCCGGCCATCACCTTCGTCCCCCCGATGTCGATGCCGACGGTGGGCACGCGGGGGGCGCTCAGGTGGGAGCGGCGCTCGCGGGTGCCGACCGTGCGCAGCACGGCGTCGCGGGCGGTGGAGCGGTGCGCGAGGTCGCGGTAGGTGCTCACAGGAGCCGGCCTCCCGCTCGGGCCGCCAGGGGCGCGGTGGCGCCGTGGTCCCGGTGTGTGGCGCGGTGGCGGTGCCGGCGGCCGGGCCGTGGCCTGGATGCTCGCACGAGTCGTGTCGTCCCTGCGGGGTCGGGGCCCTGCCCGGTGGCGGGCAGCGCGGCGGACGGTGCCCGCCACCGGCGATTGTGCCATCTGGCGTGTAGGGGTTTCGTGTGCGGCGTTGCCCGGCGCTACTCGCCGCCGTCCGGCCGGCCGCCGAGATGGTCCGAAACGGGGGCCCGTTCCAGTTCGTGGCTGAGTTCCTCCAGCTCGGAGCCGCCCGCCATCTGCCGGATGAGCTCCTCCAGGGCGATCTCGTCCTTGGTGTGGCTGCCTGCCATGGCACCCCGCTTGAGCAGGACGAAGCGGTCGCCGACGAGATAGGCGTGGTGGGGGTTGTGCGTGATCAGGACGACGCCGAGGCCCGCGTCCCGCGCGGCCGCCACGTACTTCAGGACGACACCGGACTGCTTCACGCCGAGCGCGGCGGTGGGCTCGTCCAGGACGAGGACTTTCGCACCGAAGTAGACGGCGCGCGCGATGGCGACGCACTGCCGCTCGCCGCCGGACAGGGTGCCGATCGGCTGGTCGACGTCGCGCAGGTCGATGCCCATGCGCAGCAGCTGCGCACGGGTCGTCTCCCGCATGAAGCCGGCATCGAGACGGCGGAATGGTCCCCGGCCCCTGGTCGGCTCGGAGCCGAGGAAGAAGTTGCGCCAGACCGGCATCAGCGCGACGACGGCCAGGTCCTGGTAGACGGTGGCGATGCCCCGGTCGAGGGCTTCGCGCGGCGAGCCGAGCACCGCGGACTCGCCCTCGATGCGCAGGACACCGCCGTCGTGCTGGTGCAACCCCGCGATGATCTTGATGAGGGTGGACTTGCCGGCACCGTTGTCACCGAGGACGCAGGTGATCTCGCCGGGGTGCACCTCCAGCGAGACGCCTTCGAGCGCCCGGATGTTGCCGTAGTACTTGCTGACGTCGGCCAGCTCCACGAGGGGCGTGGGGCCCTCGCTCCCGGGGGTGATCTCTTCGGGTGCTTCGATCATGATCGTGACTCCTCCGCGCGCCTGCGGACCCACGTGTTGAGCAGGGTGGCCAGCAGGAGCATGGCTCCGACGAAGAACTTGAACCAGTCGGGGTTCCACTCGGCGAAGACGATGCCCTTGTTGGTCATGCCGAAGATGAGGGCGCCGACGGCCGAGCCGATGGCGGAGCCGTAGCCGCCGGTGATCAGGCAGCCGCCGATGACGGCCGCGATGATGTAGATCAGCTCGTTGCCGACCCCCTCGCCGGACTGGACCGCGTCGAAGGAGAACAGCAGGTTCTGCCCGGCCACCCAGGCGCCGAAGCCGACGCCCATGTACAGCAGGATCTTGGTGCGCTTGACCGGTACGCCGACGGCGCGCGCCATGTCGGCGTTGCCGCCGGCCGCGAAGATCCAGTTGCCGAAGCGGGTGCGCAGCAGGATCCAGGTGGCGACGGCGATCATCACCAGCCACCACAGGATGGTGACCTTGAGGTCCATGCCGCCGACGGTCCAGGTGGACGCGAAGACCTCGCGGGCCGAGTCGAAGCCCCACATGTCACCGATGGTCTTGCTGGAGACGGTGCCGTCGATGAGCTTGGTGAAGCCCAGGTTCAGGCCGGTGAGCATGAGGAACGTGCCCAGCGTGATGATGAAGCTGGGGAGTTTGGTCACGGTCAGCATGAAGCCGTTGAACGCGCCGAACGCGAGCGTGACGACCAGCGAGACCCCGACGCCGACCCAGGCGTTCGCGGTCATCTGGTAGCTGAACATCGACGAGACCAGCGCGGAGCTCGTCACCATCACCCCGGCGGACAGGTCGAACTCGCCGCCGATCATCAGCAGCGACACCGGTACGGCCATGATGCCGATGGTCGAGGCCGCGTACAGCACGGTGGCGAGGCTGGACGCGCGCAGGAACGAGTCCGCGATGAGGGCGAAGAAGAGGAAGACGGCGATCGCGCCGACGACCGATCCGAGCTCGGGCCTGCCCATCAGCTTGCGCAGCGGGGAGGCCCGCAGCAGTCGCTCGTCACCGCCGGGAGCGTCGCCGGGTGGCCGCACGGAGGGCGCGGTCGCGGTCATCGCGTGCCCCGCTTGGCGTAGGCCTCCAGGGCGGACGCGTCCTTCTTGGTCACGATCTGCGGGCCGGTGAGGACGGGATTGCCGCCGCCGAGGACGTCGCGGTTGTACTTGTACAGCCACAGCAGGTCGACGGCCTCGTAGCCCTGGAGGTAGGGCTGCTGGTCGACGGCGAAGCCGAGGGCGCCGGAGCCCAGCTTGGCGGCGACCTGCTGGTTGAGGTCGAAGGTGTCGATCTCGGCCTTGCTCCCTGCGGTCTGCTTCGCCTGGAGGGCCGCGTCCGCGAACGGCGCGCCCAGGGTGACGACCGAGTCGATCGAGGGGTCGGCCTGGAGCTTGGCCTCGATGGAGGACTGCACGTCGGGCGTGCTGGTGCCGTCGACGTACAGGTTCTGCAGCTGTCCCGTGAAGGTCTTCTTGGCTCCGGCGCAGCGCTGTTCGAGGCCCACGTTGCCCTGCTCGTGGATCACGCAGAGGGCCTTCTTGCGGTGCTCCTTGTCGAGCTGCTCGCCGACGGCCTCGCCCGCGGTGGTCTCGTCCTGGCCGATGTGGGTGAGCGCGCCGAACGCCTTGGACTGCTCGGCACCCGAGTTCACCGTGATGACCGGAATGCCCGCCTTGGTGGCCTGGGCGACGACGGCTTTCATCGCGTCGGGCTTGGCCAGCGTGACGATCAGGCCGTCGACCTTCTTGTCTATGTAGGACTGGACCAGCTGCGCCTGGTCCTGGGCCTGGTCGCTGTGCGCGTAGAGGAACTTGACGTTGTCCTTCACCGCCGCCTGCTGGGCGCCGCTCTGGACGATGTCCCAGAACGTGTCGCCGTCGGCGGAGTGGGTGACCATGCCGATCGTCCACTTCGGCGTGTTCACGGCGGAGCGTCCGCCCGCCTTCGCCGCCGCCGCGCGCTCCTCGGCGCGCTTGCCGCCGGTGGCGCTGCACCCCGCGAGCGCCGAGGCCGCGAGGGTGACCGCGAGTACCGCGCCGGCGGCTCGCCGCACGGTACGCCTCCCCCAGCTGCGTCGTACCCCTGTTCGAATCCCTGTCACGACTGTATGCCCTTTCCCGTGGTCGCTGCTTTTTAGCCGGGGTACGCGGCCCCGTCAATACTTTGCCTGTACATCCCGGGTTTCCGTGCGCCGGGGGCAGCCGCCCGCCGAACGGTCAAGGACGGACGAGGAGTTGGAATTCGAACGAGTAGCGCGAGGCACGGTAGACGTGGGAGCCGAACTCGACGGCCCGGCCCGTGTCGTCGAAGGTGACCCGTTCCATGGTCAGCAGCGGCGCCCCGGCGGACTCGGCGAGCCGGGCGGCCTCCAGTACGGTCGCGGCGCGCGCGCCCACGGACTGCCGGGCGCTGTGCAGTGTGATCCCGCCGGCCCGCATCACGCGGTAGAGCCCGGTCGCCTCAAGGCGCTCACTGTCGCAGTCGAAGAGCCCGGCGGGCAGGTGGTTGCGGAGGTACGCCATGGGCTCGTCGTGCGCGAAGCGCAGGCGCTCCAGCAGCAGCACCTCGGCGCCCTCGGCCACCCCGAGCGCCGCCGCGACCTCGGCGCTCGCGGGCTGGAGCGCGTGACGCAGCACCCGGGTGGCGGGGCGCTGGCCGGCCGCCTCCAGGTCGTCGTAGAGGCTGGACAGCTCCATCGGGCGTTTGACCTGGCTGTGCACGACCTGGGTGCCGACTCCCCGGCGGCGCACCAGCAGGCCCTTGTCCACGAGGGACTGGATGGCCTGGCGGACCGTGGGCCGGGAGAGTCCGAGGCGGCCGGCGAGGTCGATCTCGTTGCCGAGGAGGCTGCCGGGGGCGAGGTGCCCCTGCTCGATGGCCGCTTCCAACTGCTGGGCCAGCTGGTAGTAGAGGGGTACCGGACTGGTACGGTCCACTTCGAGTGGGAGTGGCACACCTCTCTGATCGGTCACGCGGCAGAGCGTAGACCTCGCGTCCCGAGCCGGGAAGCGCCAGGTCCGATTGTCAGGACAAATGCTTGACAGGGTGCGCCAGGGAAGCCACCTTAAGGGCCATGCGTATCGGACTTATCGGCACAGGCCGCATCGGAAGTTTCCACGCGGAAGTGCTCAGCCGCCACCGTGAGGTCGGCGCCCTGGTGGTGGCGGACACCGACGCGGCGCGCGCCGCGGCCGTCGCCGACCGTACGGGGGCAACCGCCGCCCCCTCGGTGGACGAGATCTTCAGCTGGGGTGTGGACGCGGTGGTCATCGCGTCGGCGACCTCGTCGCACGCCGAACTGATCGCGCGGGCCGCGCGCGCCGGACTCCCCGCGTTCTGCGAGAAGCCGATCGCGCTCGACCTCGCGGGCACGCTCGGCGCGATCCGGGAGGTCGAGGCCGCCGGGACCGTCCTGCAGCTCGGCTTCATGCGCCGCTTCGACGCGGGCTACGCGGCGGCCCGCGACCTGGTGCTCTCGGGAGCGCTCGGCCGGCTGCACACCGTGCGGGCGATCACCTCGGACCCGGCGCCGCCCCCGGCCGCGTACCTGCCGCTGTCGGGCGGCCTGTACCGGGACTGCCTCGTGCACGACTTCGACATCCTGCGCTGGGTGACAGGCCGCGAGGTGAGCGAGGTGTACGCGACGGGTTCCGACGAGGGCCCCGCGATGTTCCGCGAGGCCGGCGACGTGTCGACCGCCGCGGCCGTACTGACGCTGGACGACGGCACGCTCGCCACGGCGACCGCGACCCGGTGCAACGGCGCCGGCTACGACGTGCGCATGGAACTCGCAGGAACCGACGACCAGTTCGCCGTCGGCCTGGACGACAGGACGCCGATCACGTCGACCGAGCCGAAGGGCCCGCCGCCCTGCGAGAACCCCTGGCCGGGATTCCTTGAGCGGTTCGCCCCGGCGTACGAGGCGGAGATCGACGCGTTCCTCGACGTCGTACGCGGCGAGCGCGCGAACCCCTGCGACGCCCGCGAGGCCCTGCACGCGCTGCGTATCGCGGAAGCCTGCGAGCGCTCGCGGGCGGAACACCGCCCGGTGCGGCTGGAGGAGATCCCGCAGGCCTAGCCGCGGGCCGCGAGGACACCGGCGGGCGGACGGCCCCGGGCCGTCCGCCCGCCGCCCGCACCCGTCGGCCGCCGGCACCGCACCCGCCCGCAAGCGCGCCTCGTCGTCGCCGGCGGGCCCGCGTCCGCGCCGGCTCCGCCCGTCCGTTCCCGCCCCCTCCGCTCCCGCGCTACCAGCGCAACGGCAGGTGCCGGGTGCCGCGGATCAGCATGCCCGGCAGCCAGTCGTACGCGGCGGAGGGCGTGTCCAGCGCGAGGTCCGGCGCGCGCTCCAGCAGCGTGCCGATCGCGATCTTCGCCTCCAGCCGGGCCAGCGGCGCGCCCAGGCAGAAGTGGATGCCGTGGCCGAAGGCCAGATGGGCCGCGCCGCCCTCGGCCGACCTGCGGATGTCGAAGGTGTCCGGTGCGGCGAACCGCTCCGGGTCGCGGTCCGCGGAGGCCAGCCCGATGAGCACCGGCTCCCCCGCGGGGATCTCCGCGCCGTCGTACGCGATGGGCTCGCGGGTGAAACGGAAGGTCGCGTTCTCGACCGGCCCGTCGTAGCGCAGCATCTCCTCGATCGCGCCGTCGAGCAGCCCAGGATCGGCGCGCAGCGCGGCGAGCTGGTCCGGGTTCTCCAGCAGGGCGCGGACCCCGTTGGAGATCAGGTTGACGGTGGTCTCGTGGCCCGCGACGAGCAGGATGAAGGCCATGGCCCGCACCTCCTCGGCCGAGAGCCGGTCGTCACCCTCCGCCTCCGTGCGCAGCAGGCCGGACAGCAGGTCGTCGCCGGGTTCGGCCCCCCGCCGCTTCGCGATCAGCGCGTCCAGGTAGTCCCGCATGGCGAAGACCGAGGTCCTGCTCCGCTCCGGGTCCGTGGGCGCGACGACGTCGTTCGACCAGGCCCGGAACGAGTCGCGGTCGCTGTCCGGCACGCCCAGCAACTCGCAGATCACGGTGATGGGCAAGGGGAAGGAGAGCGCGTCGACCAGGTCGCCCCGGCCTGCGGGCAGCATCGCGTCGAGCAGGCCGTCGGTGATCTCCTGCACGCGCGGACGCAGGGCCGCCACGCGCCGCGGGGTGAACTCGCGCGAGACGAGGCGGCGCAGCCGGGTGTGGTGGGGCGGGTCCGCGATCAGCAGGTGGCGGCCCATGATCCGGTCCTCGTCGTCCTGCGCCGGTGAGCTCTTGGACAGCCGGGCGTCGCCGAAGGCCGCACGGCACTCCTCGTGCCCGACCACCAGCCAGAACCGCCAGCCGTCGGCTCCGCGCATCTCGTGCACGGGGCCCATTTCCCGCATCTTCGCGTAGTGCGGATACGGGTTCGACGTGAAGTCGGCTCCCAGGTCGGCGAGTTCGAACGTAGCCATCACCCCAGCCTACGTCGGCCCCGGCCGGAGCGGGGCGCATCAAGGCGCGCGCACGGCGGGACCGAGAGGTTTACGCGAACGTGACGCACATGTCTGGATCTCGCCCGTCCGCCGTGGTTAAGGTAGCCACCACGAATTAATCTCAGCGTGAGAGGAATTGTGGCAACTACCTCGCTCCCCCGCACGTCCAACCGCAGCGCCGTGCTCGCGGCTCTGCTGTCCGGCGTCGAGATGGACCGTCAGCAGCTCATCGCGGACACCGGCCTGAGCCGTGCCACGGTGTTTCGGATCGTGGACGACCTGATGGGCGAATCCCTCGTCCGGGAGGGCCGCCGGATGCTGCGCGAAGGCCCCGGCAGGCAGTCGACGTCCGTGGGCTTCAACGACCGCTCCGCCCTCGTCTGCGGAATCGACCTCGGCGGCACCAACTGCCGCGTGGTGGTGGCCGACGCTCTGGGCCGCGCCGTCATCAGGAGCCGGGACGCCACTCCGCGGGACGCGGACGCCGACGAACTCGCCGCGTGGGTGGCGGGCCGGGTCACCGACCTCGTCGCCCGCTACGGCGGCGGCGTCCCGCTGCACACCGTGACGATCGGCCTGCCCGGTGTGGTCACCGGCGACGGCCGGTCCGTCGTCGCCTCGCACAATCTCGGCCAGATCACCGGTACCCGGTTCATCGAGGCGGTCTCCGCACTGCTCGACGTGCCCACCGCCGTCGGCAACGACTCCAACCTCGCCCTGCTGGGCGAACTCCAGTACGGGTCGCTGCCGGACCGGGAGACCGCCGTCCTGCTCGCGATGGGCACCGGTCTCGGCTCCGCCGTCAGTCTCGAAGGGCAGGTCCTGGTCGGCAGGACCGGCCTCCTCGGGGAGTTCGGCCGCCTCCCGCTGCCCGGCCGCGAGCAGCGGCTGCGCGATCTGCTCTCCGGCGCCGACCTGGTGGCGTACGCACGCGGCAGGGGCGTGGACGTACCGACGGCGCAGACCCTGTTCGCCGACCCGGAGACGTACGCGGACCTGCTGGCCGAGGTGCACGGCGCCCTGACCCACCTCGTCACGGTCGTGGCCCTCGCCTACGAGCCGAGCACCGTGGTGCTCACCGGCGGCTTCTCCGAGTCGTTCGGCGCGGGCCTGCTGGCCGGGATCAGCGACCGGGTCGCCGACACGGTCGGCGTCCGCAGCGTGGTGCGCAGGTCCGACCTCGGCGACTCCGCGGGGCTGCTCGGCTCCATGGCCGCCTCGCTCGGCCGGCTCTACGAGGCGCTCGGCGTCAGCACGGAGCACTCCGCGTCGATCGCCGTCGACCGCGACCTGGTCGTACGCCGCCTCGCCGCGTGCCCGACCACCCCCGGCGCCCCGGGCGCCGGCCACGACACCACTCCCGGCACCCCGCACGACGACCCGATGGCAGAAGGGTGAGAACAATGAACCGATCACGGATACGGTGCGCGCTCGCGGCGCTCCCGGTCCTCGCGCTCGCACTGACGGCGTGCGGCGGGGGCGGCGGCGCGACGAAGTCCGCCTCCGACCACAAGCTGACGATCTGGATGATGACCGGCGGCCCCGGTGACAGCCCCCTGATCAAAGACGTGGACGCCCAGTTCGAGAAGGCCCACCCGGGTATGAAGGCGGACGTCCAGATCCAGCAGTGGGACGGCGTCGCCACCAAGATCACCACGGCCCTGGCCAGCGGGAACCCGCCGGACATCGTGGAGATGGGCAACACCCAGACCCCGCTGCAGACCTACTCCGGCGGGCTGGCGGACCTCACGAAGGACACGGCGTCCTTCACCGGCTCCGGCAGCTGGCTGAGCGGGCTGTCGGGCCCCTCCCGGTTCGACGGCAAGCTGTACGCGGTACCGCTCTACGGCGGCACCAAGGTCGTCATGTACAACAAGAAGATGTTCGCGGACGCGGGCATCAAGGCTCCCCCGAGGTCCGTCGGCGACCTGGAGAAGGCGTGCGGCACGCTCGCCCGTACCAACAAGGGCACGGCCGACTTCTCAGGCTTCTACCTGCCGGGCCAGTACTGGTTCAACGGCATGCCCTTCCTGTTCGCCAAGGGCGGCAAGGTGGCCGCCGAGAAGAACGGCACGTGGCAGGCGCAGATGAGCTCGCCGGCCGACCGGGCCGGCCTCGCGGCCTGGAAGACGTTCCAGAACACCTGCTCCACCCCCTCCTCCGTCGGCGTCAACACCGACAGCCCCGACCAGGACCAGCTGTTCGCCGACGGCAAGGCGGCGATGGCCTACGTCAAGGCGTGGGAGCCCGCGGCCGTCGTCGAGAAGAACCCGAAGATGAAGGACGACATCGGCTTCTTCGCGATGCCCGGTTACAGCGCGGGCAGCACCATGCCCGTCATCGTCTCCGGTTCGACGATCGGCATCGCCGCGGCGAGTCCCGACCGCAAGGCGGCGGAGGACTGGCTGCGCATCATCACCGGCAGGACGTTCCAGCAGAAGATGGCGCTGAAACTCAACCTGCTGCCGATCTCGGCGGACTTCACTCCGGCCGGGGTGCCCGAGCAGCTGACGGTCGCGGCCGCGGCGAGCAAGCTCAGCCAGGCTCTGCCGAACAGCCCGGGCGAGGCGACGCTGGAGACGGAGCGCTACAACGAGCAGTTCTTCTCGAAGATCGCGGGCGGTGCGGACATCGCCTCGTCCTCGGCCGCGTACGACAAACACGCGACGGACGCCTTCAACTCCCTGAGCAACTGAGACTTCGGGACGCCTCATGGCAATCACTGAGAAGCAGAGCCCGGTGCGCGCGCCCGACCGGGCCCGCACGGGCCCGCCGGGCGGGCGGCGCCCCGCGCGCTCCCGCCTGCTCCCCTGGGCGATGGTGGCTCCCGCGCTGGCCGCGCTGCTGCTGGTCCAGGGCTATCCGCTGGTGCGTCTGCTGGTCCTGTCCACCCAGGACTTCGGCCCCCGGTCGCTGTTCACCGGGGAGTCGGACTTCGTCGGCCTGGGCAACTTCACCCGGCTCTTCGCGGACTCCGACTTCCTCGCGGTACTGGCGCGCACGGTGGTGTTCACCCTGGTGTGCGTCACGCTGCTGATGGTGCTGGGCTTCCTCCTGTCGCACCTGCTGATGGGGGTCTCCGCGTGGGCCCGCGTGGTCACCTCCGTCTGCCTGGTGCTGGTGTGGGCCATGCCCATGGTGGCCGCGACCCTGGTGTGGCAGTGGATGTTCCAGCCGCAGTACGGCGTGGCCAACTGGCTGCTCACACGGGTCAAGGTGTTCGGCGACCTGTCGGCGTACGACTGGTTCTCCCATCCGGTGCCCGCCCTCGGCCTGATCATCGTGCTCACCGTCTGGAAGGGACTGCCGTTCGTGGCGCTCACCCTGTTCGCCGCGCGCGGACAGATCTCCGAGTCGCTCTACGAGGCGGCCCGCCTCGACGGCGCCGGCACCCTCCAGATGTTCCGGCACGTCACCATCCCGATCATGCGGCCCGTCCTCGCGATCCTCACCATCCTCGAAGTGATCTGGTCGGTGAACTCGTTCACCCCGATCTGGGTGCTCACCCAGGGCGGCCCCGACGGCGCGACCACCACGCTCGGCGTCTACGCGTACATCACCGCGTTCAGCCGCAACCAGTACGGCGCCGGCGCGTCCGTGGCGGTCGTGACCGTCGTCGTCCTCGCGCTGTTCTCCATCGCCTACGTCCGCAGGCTGTCCCGGCAGGGGGAGGTCGTATGAGTGCCCCGGCCGCGCCGTCTCGCTCGCCCGCGCGGCGGCGCCGCACCGCCAACAACACCATCGCGATGGCCGTGTCGGTGGTGATGGTCTTCCCCGTCTACTGGATGGTCGCCACCGCGCTCAAGCAGCGGGCGCACATCCTCAGTTCCGTTCCGCAGTTCTTCCCCTGGCCGATGAGCCTTGCGAACTTCCACCGGGCCCTGGACAAGACCGGGTTCTGGACGTTCGTCCGCAACTCGCTGACGGTGACGCTGTCCTCGGTGGTCCTCTCGCTGGTCATCTCGCTGTTCGCGGCGATCGCCATCGCCAGGTTCCGCTTCGCGGGCCGCAAGGCGGTCCTCACGATCCTCGTGCTGGTGCAGATGGTGCCGGCGGCGGCCATGGTCATCCCGGTGTACCTGATGCTGCGGTCCATCGGCGGCCTGGACTTCGTCCCCGGCCTCGTCCTGACGTACATGACCTTCGTGCTGCCGTTCACCATCTGGACGCTGCGCGGGTTCGTCGACTCCGTCCCCGTCGAACTGGAGGAGGCCGCGCTCGTCGACGGCTGCGGGCGGTTCCAGATGTACGTCCGGGTGCTGCTGCCCCTGCTGATGCCCGGCATCGTGGCCACGTCGATCTTCGCGTTCGTCAACGCCTGGGACGACTACATCTTCGCCTACGTGATCATGAAGTCGCAGAGCAACTACACCCTCCCGGTGTGGCTCGTGTCCTTCAAGACCTCGGAGAGCGTCGACTACGGCGCGATGATCGCCGCCTCGACCATCTTCTCCCTCCCCGTCCTCGTCTTCTTCCTGCTGGTGCAGCGCCGTCTGGTGGGCGGCATGACCAGCGGCGCGGTCAAGGGCTGAGCACACTGGCGGCCGCCGCCCCCGCGCCACCCGTTTCCGACACGTCGCACACCAATCACACGACGACGAACTGCAAGGTGAGGAAAGACCCATGACCGAGCTGACCCGGCTCGCACACGGCGTGCTGTTCCCCGCGCTCGGGCGCAGGACCGTTCCCCGCTGGGCACGGGCCCGCGTCGCGGCGGGACTCGGCGGCTTCGTCCTGTTCGGCAAGGACATCGCGTCCCCCGAACAGGTACGGGAGCTGACCGGGGCCCTGCACGGCCTGCGCGACCACGTCCTGCTCTCCATCGACGAGGAGGGCGGTGACGTCAACCGGCTGGAGAACGTCGGAGGTACGTCCGTGCCGGGCAACCATGCCCTCGGCCGCCTCGACGACCCGGCGCTGACCCGCGAGGCGGCCTACCAGATCGGCCTCTCGCTGGTGGAGGCCGGAGTCGACTGGGACCTGGCGCCCGCCGTCGACGTCGCCGTCAACCCCCTGTCCCCCAACGGGATCCGCACCTTCGGCCCGGACCGCGCGCTGGTGGCCAGGCACGCCGCCGCCTGGGTGGAGGGGCTGCAGGCCGCCGGGGTGAGCGCCTGTGCGAAGCACTTCCCCGGCCACGGCCTCAGCTCGACCGACGCGCATCTCGGCACACCGGCGGTGGACCTGTCCCGGCAGGAGCTGGTGGACCACTATCTCGACCCGTTCCGCGCGGCCATCGCCGCGGGAGTCGACAGCATCATGGTCTCGCACGTCCATCTCACCCAACTGGACGACGTGCCCGCCACCATCAGCCCGGCCGTGCTGACCGGTCTGCTGCGCGACGAACTGGGCTTCGACGGCGTGGTCATCACCGACGCGCTGGAGATGCACGGCATCAGCGACGTGGCGAGCCTGCCGGAGGCGGCCGTCCGCGCGATCGCCGCCGGGGCGGACGCCCTGTGCCTGGGCGCCTGGGCGTTCGGCGACGACGTGGACGCGGCGGCCGGCGCCCTGGTCGCGGCCGTCGAGGACGGCACCCTGCCCGAGGGGCGGCTGCGCGAGGCGGTCAGCAGGATCGCGCAGCTCGGCACCCGGCCGCGCGCCACCGGCACCCCGCACGACGACGCCGTGGGCGAGCGACTGGCCCGTGAGGTGGTCGAGGTACGCGGCGACGCCGCGCTCAGGGGCCGCCGCGCCCTCGTCGTACGGCTCGACCCGACGCACTCGCCGGCGCAGGGCGGCGCGTCCTGGGGCGTAGAGGAGCCGCTGCGGGCGGCGGGCGTCGACGTCGAGTCGCTGGCCGTGGCGGGCGACACGTACAACGCCGAGGGCATGATCAAGGCGGAGGTCGGCCTCTACCTGGACGAGTTCGGTGCCGACGCGGACGTGGTGCTGCTGGTGCGCAGCTCGCACCGGTTCCCCTGGCAACGGCCCGTCCTGGACGAGCTGCTGGAACGCCACCCCGGGTGCGTCGTCGTCGACATGGGGGTGCCGGGCGACGACTTCGGCGGCTTCCGGGGCTGGGTGCGCACCTTCGGCGCGTCGCGGGTGTGTGCCCGCGCCGCCGTCGACGTCCTGCTGGGCGCGCGGTGACCTGCTCCCGCCGGGGCCTTCGCCGGCCGCCCACGGCGGACCCGCGGTGGTGAGGCGGGCGGGAACCGACGCGATCACCGGCCCCGCGGTTCCCCCGTCGGGCGCGGGCGGGGAGACCGGCGGTGGACGGCTGTTCGTCGGCGGCCGGTTCGCGACGGCCGACGCGGGGGTCACCGAGGGGTGGCTGCTGGTGCGCGGCGGGCGGATCCACTCGCTCGGCACCGGCGCGCCGCCCCGCGTACCGGATCCCGTGGTGGAGCTGGCCGGCCGGCTCGTCGTGCCGGGATTCGTGGACCCGCACTGCCACGGCGGCGCGGGCCACTCGCTCTACACCGGCGACCCGGACGACGTACGGGCCGCGGCGGCGGGGCATCTCGCACGCGGTACGACCACGATGCTGGCGTCCATCGCCACGATCGACCCACCGGCCATGGAGGCGGCGGCGCGGGCGGTGGCGTCGGTCATCGACGACGGGTCCGCGCCGAACCTGGTGGGGATCCACTTCGAGGGGCCTTTCCTGTCGCAGGCCCGGCGCGGCGCCCAGACCCGCCGCGCGCTGCGCGAACCCGACCCGGAGCTGATGGAGCGGCTGTTGCGGGCGGCGGGCGGCCACGCCGTGTCGATGACCCTGGCACCGGAGCTGCCGGGCGCCGCAGAGTTCATCCGGCGTCACGGCGAGGAGCTGGTGTGCTGCCTCGGACACACCGACGCGGACGCGGAGGGCTTCGCCCGGGCCGCGGAGCTCGGGGCCCGGGCGGTGACCCATCTGTTCAACGCGATGCCGCCGCTGCACCACCGGGAGCCGGGGCCGGTCGCCGCCGCACTGCTCGACCCCCGGCTCGTGTGCGAAGTGATCCTCGACGGGCACCATCTCGCCGATGACACCGTGCGTCTCGCGCATCGCGTCGCGGGGCCCGACCGGCTGATGCTGGTGAGCGACGCGATGCCCGCTGCGGGGATGGCGGACGGGACGTACGCCTTCGCGGACCGGGAAGTGAGCGTCGAGGGCGGGGTGGCCCGGCTGCGCGGCACCGGCACGCTCGCCGGCTCGACGCTGTTCGTGGCGCAGGCGCTGCGCCGGGCGGTGTCGGTGGTGGGGCTGCCGCTCGGGGATGCCGTGCGGATGGCGTCCGGTACGGCCGCACGGCTGCTCGGCCTGCGCGACCGGGGGGAACTGCGGCCCGGCCTGCGGGCCGACCTGGTGGCGCTGGACGGGGAGTTGCGGCCGGAGGGGGTGTGGCTCGGCGGGAACGCCGTGCCCGTCGCCGCTCTGTGACGCCCGCGCCGCCGGGCGGGACCCTGCCCGCTGTCCCGGGCCGGCCCGCACGGCCCCGCCGGTTCGCCGGTTCGCCGGTTCGCCGGTTCGCCGGTTCGCCGGTTCGCCGGTTCGCCGGTTCAGCCGCCGTCCTCGGGCGGCAGTTCGTACGAGCCCGTCGCGGCCGGGCCGGTGGGCCGCAGGGTGAGCGCGGTGATCCCGCCTCCCGTGCCGACGGCCCTGCGGTCGGTGACCTCGAAGCCGATCGGCGGGGCGCCGTCAGGGAAGAGCCGCCCGCCGCCACCGAGGTACACCGGGAAGACCAGGACGCGGTAGAGGTCGATGACGCCCTGCCCGAACAGCGAGCGGATCAGGGCGCCGCTGCCGTGGATCTGGATCTCGCGGCCGGGCTGCTCCTTGAGCTTCTTGACGGCGGCCACCGGGTCCCCGCCGAGGACGGTCGTGCGATGCCACGCGGGGTCCGTCAGCGTGCCGGAGACGACGTACTTGGGCAGGGAGTTGAGGGCGCTGGCGACGGGGTTCGCCGGGTCGGTGATACGCGGCCAGTACGCGGCGAAGATGTCGTACGTCCTGCGGCCGAGGAGGAAGCCGTCGGCGCGCGCGAACTCCTCGACGACGTAGGAGCCGAACGTCTCGTCGCCGTAGGGCACGGACCAGCCGCCGTGCCGGAAGCCGTCGCTGGTGTCCTCGGACGGGCCGCCGGGTGCCTGCATGACGCCGTCGAGGGAGACGAAGGTGGTGGCGGTGATCTCGGCCATGATCCTGCTCCTCGGGTGGGGGCCTCCTGCGCACAGGTGTACCGCTTGAGACCCCGCTGGGGCGCGCGACTCATCGGTGGGGGTGACCAGGGGGCGCATTACCTTTTCGCAGAAGCTAACAGTCGGGCTCTCCTCGCGAGGATGGACACGCGCGTGCGGAAATCTTCGCGACAGATACGCCGCAATCCCCCTCCTTATATATTGACGTTGGAAGGAAACTCTGGATACGGTCGCCGCGCGAATGACACCGAAAAGAACGGCTGGGACGACGGTGACGACGGTGACGACGGCGCAAGCCGGGAACGACGACGCGTCTCTCGACGCGGTGCCCCTGAACGCGGGCTGGACGCTGCGGCACCAGGGCGAGGCGCTGCCCGCCCGGGTACCCGGGTGCGTGCACACCGATCTGCTGGCCGCGGGCGTCATCCCCGACCCCTACCTCTCCGGGAACGAGCTGGAGGTCGACTGGGTCGGCCGCACCGACTGGGTGTACGACACGGTCCTGCCCGCACGCGGCACCGGGCACGAGCGCACCGACCTCGTCTTCGACGGCCTCGACACGATCACGCAGATCAGCCTCGGCGGTGAGGTGATCGGCCGCACCGCCAACATGCACCGCGGCTACCGCTTCGACGTGACCGGGCGGCTCGCCGCCGAGACCCCCCTGTCCGTCCTGTTCTCCTGCTCCTACGACGCGGCGGAGGCGGTACGGGAGCGGCTCGGCGCGACGAAGGAGGCGTACGGGCAGGACCCGCGGCCCTTCATCCGAAAGATGGCCAGCGCCTACGGCTGGGACTGGGGACCGTCGCTGCCCACGGCCGGCATCTGGAAGGACGCCCGTCTGGAGCACTGGTCGACGGCGCGGCTCGCCCGGGTGCGCCCGCTGGTGAGTGTGGACACCACCACGGGAACGGGCCGGGTGGAGGTCCGCGTCGACATCGAGCGGACCGCGCCGGGCACGGCCCGGGAGCTTGCCGTCGACCTCCGGGTGGGCGGCGCGAGCGCCACCGTGGCCGTCGAGGGCGATACGGCCGTCGTCGTCGCCGAGGTCGCGGACGCGGCCCTGTGGTGGCCCCGCGGTTACGGCGAGCAGCCCCTGTACGACTGCGGGATCACACTCCGCACGGCCGACGGGACGGTCCTCGGGCAGTGGGCGCGGCGGATCGGTTTCCGCGATGTCGTGGTGGACACGCGCGCCGACGAGCACGGCACCGGCTTCACCTTCGTCGTCAACGGCGAGCGGATCTTCGCGCGCGGCGTGAACTGGATTCCCGACGACGTCTTCCCCTCCCGCGTGACGGCGGCCCGCTACCGCGAGCGCCTCACCCAGGCCGTCGGCGCGGGCGTGGACACCGTACGGGTGTGGGGCGGCGGCATCTTCGAGCGGGACGAGTTCTACGACGCCTGCGACGAGCTGGGGCTGATGGTGTGGCAGGACTTCCTCTTCGCCTGCGCCGCCTACCCGGAGGAGCAGCCCATCCGGGGCGAGGTCGAGGCCGAGGCGCGGGAGAACGTCGCGCGGCTGATGCCGCACCCCAGCCTGGTGCTGTGGAACGGCAACAACGAGAACCTGTGGGGATTTCGCGACTGGGGCTGGGAGAAGCCGCTGGCCGGTGACTCCTGGGGCGAGGGGTACTACCTGGGGCTGCTGCCGCGCGTTGTCGCGGACATCGACCCGACCCGGGCCTACTGGGCGGGCAGCCCCTGGTCCGGGTCGTGGGAGCACCACCCCAACGACCCCGCGCACGGCGTCGTCCACTCCTGGGACGTCTGGAACACCACGGACTACACCGACTACCTGGACGACGTGCCGCGGTTCGTCTCCGAGTTCGGCTGGCAGGCGCCGCCCGCGTACGCGACGCTGCGCCGCGCGCTGCCCGGCGAGGAACTCGTCGCCGACTCCCCCGGGATGCTCCACCACCAGAAGGCCGACGACGGCAACGGCAAGCTGGAGCGCGGCCTCGCACGCCACTTCGCGGTGCCCGCCGGCGACGACTTCGACCGGTGGCACTACCTGATGCAGGTCAACCAGGTGCGCGCCATCGCGACCGGGATCGAGCACTGGCGCTCGCACTGGCCGGTGTGCGCGGGCACCATCGTCTGGCAGCTCAACGACTGCTGGCCGGTGACGAGTTGGGCTGCGGTGGACGGTGACGCGCGGCTCAAGCCGCTCTGGTACGAGCTGCGCAGGCTGTACGCCGACCGGCTGCTGACGATCCAGCGGCGCGACGGTGTGCCCACGCTGCTGGCGGTGAACCAGTCCAAGGAGGGCTGGCGTCCGGAGGTCCGACTGCGCCGGATGTCGGTCACCGGCGACGTGCTCGCCGAGGCACGGGTGCCGTTGAGCGCCGGGGCGCGCGGCGTCGCCGGGCAGGCGGTCCCCGACGCCCTGCTGCCAGGGCCGGGCTCGCGCACCGAGTACCTGGTGGCGGACGCGGACGGGCTGCGCGCGCTCCACTTCCCGGTTCGGGACCTGGAGTTCGCCTACCCCGATCCGGCGTACGAGGTGGCCGTGGCCGAACTGCCCGACGGTGCCGCCGGGGTGACGGTGACCGCGCGCACGCTCGTCCGGGACCTGCTGCTCCAGGCCGACCGGCTGGCACCAGACGCCGTGGCCGACCAGGGCCTGTTCACCCTGCTGCCCGGGGAGAGCGCGACGATCCGGGTGAGCGGCTGGGCAGCGCCGGACCGTGCCGCGGCCCGGGCGGCGCTGTTCGCGGTGACGCGTTCGTCAACCGTGGGGCCGGTGTCCGACTGACGGGCCGACGTGGCGGGGCCCCCGGTTCGTGGGTTCCGCCGGGTCGCCACCAATACGGGCTCCGGTCGGAACGGGGTCCCGGGCCCCGATCCTGACGGGTACGTGGGTCCCGGCCCGTGAGGACCGGGACCCGGACACGGGACGCGTCACGCCGGACGAACGGGGCCGGGAGGCCGGGGGTCCGAGCCGCTTCGTACGGTCCGCCCCGGGGCCGGTCCCGGCGGTCTCAGCCGCCCAGTTCGCGGTGGCGGTCGGCGAGCGCAGCGGCGCCCCCCGGGGTCAGCGAACCGAACAGCCGCAGCCGGGAGATGCCCCCGTCGGGGAAGGTGTCGAGGCGCACCCCGTCGCCGGTCGCCGGGGCCGGCAGGACGAAGCGGTGCACCGCGTCGGGCTGGAGCCGGGTGCGGGGCAGGATCTCCGCCCACTCCCCGCTCGCGCCGTCGCGCACGGACAGTGCGGCCCAGCCCGCGGCGTTGCCCTTGTAGCAGGCGGTGTCGATCTCGACGGCCCGGATCTCGGCCTGCGCCACCAGGCGGTAGCGGATCCAGTCGTGCCCGTCGTCGCGCCTGCGCCGGGTCTCCCAGCCCTCGTCCATGGCGGCGGAGCGGCCGGGGGCGAGGGTGTTGGAGCCGGGGGAGAAGAAGCGGTCGGAGGTGTCCTCGACGTGCCCGCCGTGTTCGAGCGCGACGACGTCGAAGGTGCCGAGAGCCGCGAGCCACGCCGGATCGGGCACGGCGTCCCCGTACACCCGCAGCCGGGCGATCCCGCCGTCGGGGAACTGCCGGAGCCTGAGGTGGGTGAAGCGCCGCGGCACGTCGACGGCGAAGCCGTTGGCCGCGTGGCCGCCGACCGTCGAGCGGGGCACCAGCGTGGCCCACTCGACGCCGTCGGCGATGAGCTCCGCGACGGACGGCTGCCCCGGCAGCGAGGCCCCCTCGACGGCCACGGCCTGGGGGTGGTTGCCCCGGAAGTGGGCGGTGTCCACCACCAGCGCGCGCACCACACCCGGCACGCCGAGGCGGACCAGCGCCCAGTCGTGGTCGTCGGGGGCGGGGTGCGGCGCGTCGGGTCCTGTGCCGCGCCTGCGACGGGTCTCCCAGCCGTCCATGATCTTGCCCTTGTGGCCGAACGCCGCCGGGTCGAAGACGGGACGCTCGCGCCTGAGCAGGTTCTCGCGCTCGGCGAAGAACTCGTCGCCGGCAGCGACCACCGCGGCGCCGAGCCTGCGGTCGGCGAGGTCGGCGAGGTGGGTGAAGGGGAAGTCGGCCGCGCGGTAGTCGGCGTACGGGTCGCCGCCGGCGTAGGGGCGTGCGTTCCCGGTGAACGCGGCGGACGCGACGGTCCCGCCCGTACCCGGCGTCGACCGTGTGTCGGGGACGAGGGTGGTCCCCGGCTCGTGTGTCACCTCAGTGATTCCTTTCGAGGAGCTGACCTGTGGGCTGGCCGACCGTGCCGGCCTCGGCGATCCGGCGGCCCCTGAGCCAGGTGGCCTTGACCACCCCGTACAGGGTCCGGCCCGCGTACGCCGTGACGCGGTTGCGGTGGTGCAGGTGCGCGGGGTCGACGGTGAACGTCTCGTCGGGCGCGAGTACGGCGAAATCGGCGTCGCGGCCCGCGGCGACGGCGCCCTTGGCGGTGAGGCCCGCGAGCGCGGCGGGTGCCGTGGACATCCAGCGCGCCACGTCCTCGATCGGGTGGCCCCGGCGCCGCGCCGCCGTCCACACGGCGGGCAGGCCGAGCTGGAGGGAGGAGATACCGCCCCACGCGGTGGCGAAGTCGGGGGTCTTGAGGTCGGCGGTGCACGGCGAGTGGTCGGAGACGACGCAGTCGATGGTGCCGTCGGCGAGCGCCCGCCACAGCGCGTCCTGGTTGGCGGCCTCACGGATGGGCGGACAGCACTTGAACTCCGTGGCGCCGTCCGGCACTTCCTCGGCCGTCAGCGTGAGGAAGTGCGGGCAGGTCTCGACGGTGATCCGCACACCGGCCGCTTTCGCGGCGGCGAGCAGCGGCAGCGCGCCGCTCGACGACAGGTGCAGGACGTGCACCCGGGCGTCGAGTTCCCGGGCCGTGTCGATGAGTGTGCGGACGGCGGCGTTCTCCACCTCGCGGGGGCGGGAGGCGAGGAAGTCGGCGTACGCGGGTCCCACGCGGTGCGGGGCGCTCTCCAGGGCGTGCGGATCCTCGGCGTGCACGATGAGCAGGCCGCCGAAACCGATGATCTCCTTGAGGGCCGCCGCCAGCCGTTCGCGGTCCAGTTCGGGGAACTCGGGGACGCCGGAGGGCGAGAGGAAGCACTTGAAGCCGAAGACGCCGGCGTCGTGAAGGGGGCGCAGGTCGCCGGCGTTGCCGGGCACCACCCCGCCCCAGAATCCGACGTCGACGTGGGCCTTGGGGCGCGCCACCTCCTGTTTGATGCGCAGGTTCGGCACGGTCGTCGTGGGCGGGAGCGAGTTGAGCGGCATGTCGAGGAGCGTGGTGACCCCGCCCGCCGCGGCGGCCCTGGTCGCCGTCGTGAACCCTTCCCAGGCCGAGCGGCCCGGGTCGTTCACATGGACGTGGGTGTCGACGAGTCCCGGCAGGACGACGTGGTCCCCGACGTCCAGGAGCCGGGCTCCCGGTGGCGGATCGGCGTCGTAGGGCAGGACGGCGGCGATCCGCTCGCCGGCGACGGCCACGGCGGCCGGGCGCGTACCCTCCGGCGTGACGACGCGGGTCGAGCGCAGGACAAGGCTCACCTCGGGCATGCGTACCTTTCGGTCGGGTCACCGGCCACCACGGAATTCAACGAACTGTTGAAGAGTCTTCTCCGCGCACTCCGGCCCGTCAAGAGCCCTTGATTGAAGCTTTCCACGAAGTGAAATGCCTATTCCGACCAGCAGAATGTACCTTTGACCAAGGCATCGGGTACGTCCACCGCCCGATAGGCTTCAGGCTTTGCCTGCCCGTTCGCGAAAGGACCGCCCACGTGCCGTCGTCCAGCGCCAGCACCACAGACGCCGCGAAACCCACCTCCGGGAGCGGGGGCGTCCAGTCCCTGGAGCGCGCCTTCGACCTGCTCGAACGGATGGCGGACGCGGGCGGCGAGGTCGGCCTGAGTGAACTCTCGGCGAGCAGCGGGCTGCCCCTGCCGACCATCCACCGCCTCATGCGCACACTCGTGGCATGCGGATACGTGCGCCAGCAGACCAACCGGCGCTACGCGTTGGGACCGCGCCTGATCAGACTGGGCGAGTCCGCCTCCCGGCTGCTGGGCACCTGGGCCCGGCCCTACCTCGCGCGACTCGTCGACGAGACGGGCGAGACCGCGAACATGGCGCTGCTCGACGGCGACGAGGTCGTGTACGTGGCCCAGGTCCCGTCGAAGCACTCCATGCGCATGTTCACCGAAGTCGGCCGCCGGGTCCTGCCGCACTCGACCGGGGTCGGCAAGGCACTGCTCGCGACGCTGCCCCCCGGGGAGGTACGCGAGCTGCTGGCACGCACGGGCATGCCCGCCGCGACGGACAAGACGATCACGACACCCGACCGCTTCCTGGCCGCCCTGGACGACGTACGTGCGGCGGGTTACGCGGTCGACGACAACGAGCAGGAGATCGGCGTCCGCTGCCTCGCGGTGCCGATCCCCGGGTCGCCGACAGCGGCCGCGATCTCCATCTCCGGGCCCGCGGGCAGGGTGACGGAGGCGGCGACGGACCGGATCGTCCCGGTACTCCAGGAGGTGGCGGGCGCGCTGTCCGAGGTACTGACGAACGCGACGTCCTGAGGAACGGCACGGACGACCGCTGCGACCCGCCGTCCGACGCTCGCCCGCGCGGACCAGGCCTTCCGGCGGTCGCACTCGTCCGCCGTTCCGTGCGGGCCCCCGTCCGCGCCTCCTCCGGGCGGAGCCCGTCCGCGCCTCCCTGTGCGGGGCGGCGGCCGAGGCTGCCGCCGGGCGTGCTCCGGGTCAGTCCTGGCCGGGGGACGCCGATCCGAAGACCTCGACCCCGGTCCGTACGGCCATCAGCGCGGGGCCGAGAGCGCTGACCGAACCGATCGAACCGACGATCAGCAACAGCGACCGCCGCATCCTGGCGATTTCGGGCGTACCGCCCTCCACCATGGCCGCCAGGGCCGCCAGTTCCTCCTCGGCCACCCCGCGGTCCCTGAACTCCCCCGGATACGCGGAAAGTTCGCGTCGCAGCCGGGACACTGCCGCCCGCAGCCCCGCGACCCGGGGGTCCCCGGAATCCTCCGGTCGCACCCCGGTGGCGCCCACGGCTCCGCACTCCTCGCCCGGCCGGTCCTGCTCCATCACCCGCGCCCGCCCCATGCCCCAGAGCACTGCTCTCCCCCTCGCCGTCGCACAACGTCGTGCTGGTTCGCGCCCCACGTCGGTGGTCAACCTCCCTGGTTTCGCGGGCAAGTTAACGCGTACCGATCGGTATGCGCCACCTGGCGGACCGAATACGGCGGGAATGGCCGGTGATGGGGTATGCAGGGCCCATGGAACCAACACCCGGCGAAAGCGACCGGCCGACGCCCCCCGTGGCCGCACTGCTGCTGGCCGCCGGGGGCGGGCGCCGGCTGGGCGGCCGGCCCAAGGCGCTGCTGCCCTACCGGGGGCGCCCGCTCGTGGAGCATGCCCTGCGGGTGCTGCGGGAGGGCGGGTGCGGCCCGGTGCACGTGGTGCTGGGCGCGGCGGCGGACGAGGTGCGCGAGCGGGCGGACCTGTCCGGCTGTGTGCCGGTGGTCAACCCCCGCTGGGCCGAGGGGATGGGCTCCTCGCTGCGCGCCGGGCTCGACGCGCTCACCGGCCCGGCCGGGCTCGGCCACGCCCGCACTGGCGAGCCCCCCGGCGCCCCGGCACTCCCCGCCCGCCCCGATCCCCGCCGCGCCCGGAGTCCCTGCGGCGCCCATGCTCCGGCGGGCGCGGTGCTCGTTCTGCTCGTGGACCAGCCCGGGATCGGGGCCCGCGCGGTGGCCAGGGTCCTTGCCGCGTACGGCGGTTCACCCGGTGTGCTCGCCGCGGCCACCTACGGCGGCCGGCGCGGCCATCCCGTACTCATCGGCGCGGAGCACTGGGTCCCGGTGGCAGCGGCGGCCGTGGGCGACCGGGGAGCGCGCGGCTATCTGCGTGAGCACGAGGCCGAGATCACGCGCGTCGAATGCGGCGACGTGGCCGAGGCGTACGACATCGACATGCCGGAGGATCTGCGGCGACTGACCCAGGACACATGAACACCTCCCGGCGGCAGGGGACTTGACTGCGGCGATGGCACTGCGAGCCGCATTGCCTCGATCCGGAGAGTCTCGACATCAACAAACCATTGAACTTCCACTATGAGGAAACTACTATCCACTGGTCAGAAGCTCTCGATGCCCGGAACGGTACGTACCGCCTCGGCCACCACGGTGGCACCCGGTGCCACCGCGCCGCGCCTCCGGGGGCCGCCCGACCGCCGCAGAAGGAGTGACCCCCATGTCCGCACCAGCGCCGTCCCCGCTGGAGATCGTCGCCACCGCCCCCCTGCCGCGGCAGGAGGAGGTGCTGACCGAGGCCGCTCTCGCCTTCCTCGCCGAGCTGCACGCGCGCTTCACCCCCCGGCGAGACGACCTGCTGGCACGCCGTGTCGAACGGCGTGCGGAGATCGCCCGTACGAGCACACTGGACTTCCCGACGGAGACCGCCGCGATCCGGGCCGACGGCAGCTGGCGCGTCGCGCCGGCGCCGAAGGCACTCGAAGACCGCCGGGTCGAGATCACCGGGCCGACCGACCGGAAGATGACGATCAACGCGCTCAACTCCGGCGCGAAGGTCTGGCTCGCGGACTTCGAGGACGCGTCCGCACCCACCTGGGAGAACGTGGTCACCGGTCAGATCAACCTGATCGACGCGTACGAACGGCGTATCGACTTCCGCGACGAGGCGTCCGGCAAGTCGTACGCGCTGCGCGACGCGGCCGACCTCGCCACGGTCGTCGTACGCCCGCGCGGCTGGCACCTGGCCGAGCGTCACCTGCGGGCCGCCGACGGCCAGGCGGTGCCGGGCGCACTCGTCGACTTCGGCCTGTACTTCTTCCACAACGCGCGACGCCTGCTGGAGCGCGGAGCGGGTCCGTACTTCTACCTGCCGAAGACCGAGTCGTACCTGGAGGCCCGGCTCTGGAACGACGTCTTCGTCTTCGCCCAGGACCACCTCGGCATCGCGCAGGGGACCATACGCGCCACCGTGCTGATCGAGACGATCACGGCCGCGTACGAGATGGACGAGATCCTCTACGAACTGCGCGAGCACGCCTCGGGGCTGAACGCGGGCCGCTGGGACTACCTGTTCTCGATCGTGAAGAACTTCCGGGACGGCGGCGCGAAGTTCGTCCTGCCGGACCGCAACGCGGTGACCATGACGGCGCCGTTCATGCGCGCCTACACCGAACTGCTCGTCAGCACCTGCCACCGGCGTGGCGCGCACGCGATCGGCGGCATGGCCGCGTTCATCCCCTCCCGCCGCGACCCCGAGGTCAACAGGGTCGCCATGGAGAAGGTGAAGGCGGACAAGGACCGGGAGGCGCACGACGGCTTCGACGGCTCCTGGGTGGCGCACCCCGACCTGGTGCCGGTGTGCCGCGCGTCCTTCGACGCGGTCCTCGGGGAGCGGCCGAACCAGAAGGACCGGCTGCGGGAGGACGTCACGGTGGCACCGGGCGATCTGATCGCCATCGACTCGCTGGACGCGAGGCCCACCTACGACGGCCTGGTCAACGCCGTCCAGGTCGGTCTGCGCTACATCGAGGCCTGGCTGCGCGGCTCGGGCGCGGTCGCCATCTTCAATCTCATGGAGGACGCGGCCACGGCGGAGATCTCCCGCTCGCAGATCTGGCAGTGGATCAACGCGGGAGTGCAGTTCGAGCACGAGGGCCGTACCGTACGGGCGACCCGCGAACTCGTCCGCGAACTGGCCGCGAGCGAGCTGGCCGCCATCCGGGCGGAGACCGGTGACAAGGCGTTCGAGTCGGGCGAGTGGCAGCAGGCCCACGACCTCCTGCTGACGGTCTCCCTGGACGCCGACTACGCCGACTTCCTGACCCTCCCCGCCTACGAGCGCCTTCGCGGCTGAGGCCGCGCTCCCCCCGTCGCACCCCCGTCCCGGCGCCCGGGGCGGGGGTGCGATGAGTTCCGGGCGGGCGGGGAGTCGTCAGGTGTATGGATATTCATACGCAGACGGACGTGATCGATCTCGGGCCCGCGTGCGAGCGCATCCGACGCCTGGCCGGGGGTGTGCGGGAGGGGGATCTCGACGGGCCCACGCCCTGCCCCGACTACCCCGTGGCGACTCTGCTGGCACACGTCGTGGGGCTGACCGCCGGTCTGGCCGCGACCGCGCGCAAGGACTACGGGCCCGCCACCGACACCGCGCCGGGGACGGTGCTGCCAGTGCTCGGTGCGAACTGGCGCACCGTATTGGACCGGCAGCTCGGGGAGCTGGCCCAGGCGTGGCGGGACCCGGCGGCCTGGCTCGGAGTGAGCCGGGCCGGATCCGTGGACCTGCCCGCCCGGGTCGCCGGGCTCGTCACACTCAACGAGCTGCTGCTGCACGGCTGGGATCTCTCGCGCGCCACCGGGCAGCCGTACGAGCCGGGGGACGCGGAGCTGCGGGTGGCGCACACGGCGCTGACGGCCGCCGCGGCGGGCGCGGTACCGAGGGGGCCCTTCGGGCCGCCCGTCCCGGTGGACGGCGGGGCCCCGCTGCTCGACCGGGTGGTCGCCCTCAGCGGGCGCCGGCCCGACTGGACACCCGTGCTCTGACCGGTCCGGACAAGACGGGCGCCCCTGCCGCATCCCGGAGTCCGGGAGGCGGCAGGGGCGCCCGTGTCGTTCCGCGGTCCGTCAGGATGTCGGGGTGGTGCGGTCGCGCGGGCCGTCGGGGCGCTTGTACGTATCGCCCGTCATGGATTCCAGCGTCCGCTGCTTCGTCTCGGGGATCTTGAACCGTACGAACCAGATCGACAGGAACGCGAACAGGGCGAACGCCCCGTACAGCCAGGACAGGCCCACGTGCTTGGTGGCCGGCTGGAAGGCGAAGGTGACGATGAAGTTGAAGATCCAGTTGGACGTCGTGCCGATCGCCAGTGCCATCGCCCGCATCCGGTTCGGGAACATCTCCGCGAGCATGACCCACATCACGGGACCCCAGGACAGGGCGAAGAAGACCACGAAGGCGTTCGCGCCGACCAGCGCCAGGGGACCGTACGGATGAGGCAGGGTGACGCTCTTGCCCGTGCCGTGCTGCTGCGAGAAGGCGACCGCCGTCAGCAGCAGCGAGAGGAACATGCCGATGGAGCCGATCGTCAGCAGGCGCCGGCGGCCGACCCGGTCGATGAACAGCATCGCCACGACGGTCATCACCACGTTGATCGCTGCGGTGATCACGGAGGTGGTGAACGAGCTGGACTCGCTGAAGCCGACCGACTCCCACAGCGTCGTCGAGTAGTAGAAGATCGCGTTGATGCCGACGAGCTGCTGGAGCGCGGCCATGATGATGCCGACCCAGACCAGCGGGTGCAGGCCGAAGCGCGCCCCGCGGATGTCCGCGAAGCTGGTCCGGTGCTCCTTGCGCAGGGTCTGCTGGATCTCGCCGGCCTTGGCCTGGCCGTCCTCCTCACCGGAGATGCGCTCCAGCACACCGGCCGCGTCGTCGAGCCGGCCCTTTTGGACCAGGTAGCGCGGCGACTCGGGGATCGTGAGCGCGAGCACACCGTAGACGGCGGCGGGGATCACCCCCACGAGGAACATCCAGCGCCAGGCCTGAAGGCCCCACCACAGGTCCTGGGACGCCCCGCCGGCCGCACCGGCGAGCCCCTTGTTGGAGCTGAGCACGACGAGCTGACCGATGGTGATGGCCAGCTGCTGCAACGAGCCGAGCGCGCCGCGACCGCTCGCCGGTGCCACTTCGGAGATGTAGGCCGGGGCGATCACCGAGGCGATGCCGATACCGAGGCCCCCGATGACGCGCCAGACCAGCAGGTCCGGTACGGAGAAGGCGAGCGCCGAGCCGACCGAGCTGATGATGAACAGGGCCGAGCCGAGCAGCATCACCTTGCGGCGGCCCCACATGTCGGCGAGCCGCCCCGCGTACCACGCTCCGACCGCGCAGCCGAGGAGGGCGATCGACACGACGAACCCGGAGAGGAAGGCCCCCAGGTGGAAGTGGCCGGTGAGGGAGTTGACCGCGCCGTTGATGACCGAGGAGTCGAAGCCGAAGAGGAAGCCGCCCACGGCGGCGGCGATGGAGACCCCCAGAGCTTTGCCCTTACGGCTCGACGCGCCTGCTCCTCTGACAGTTTGGGCCATACCGCCATCACCTCATGTACGTCACCCGGCCGCCTGCCGGGTAAATCATTATGAAACAGTCCTTTTCGGTCCATGTAAGCATTCGAACGAACGCAGGGCTCCGCCGGGGCCGCTGGACGCGGTCGGGCCGGGCACACGGGGTCGCATACGGGACGCTTCCATGATCCGCTGAGCGTCCGTCTACCCCGAGGCCGGAGCCGCACCGCTCGGGAAAGCGGTGAATACGGCGTCCCTGGCCGCCGGGGGCACCCTCAGCGGTGACACACCGTAACAGAGACAGGAAGCGGATCCCCACTCGTCCGAACCGGTGACCCGGACCACCACCGGCAGCGGTGACGCGGGCGCGGGTCCGGCGAGGCGACGGGGCCGCGGTGCGGCCCGACCGGGACCCGCCCGGGACCCACCCGGGCGAGCACCCTCCACCGTGCCCGGTCGGGGCGGAAAGTCGCAAGTCGGCCGGATGGCGGCGATCCGCCGCGTAATCTGCCGCTGTTGTGGGTCATGCCACACCACGCCCTTGGATGAGAGAAAGGTCCGTCACGTGACCCACCGGTTCCGCCGAGCGCTCCTGGTCCTGGCGGCGCTCGCCGTCACCTGCGCGGCCGGCTGCTCGCCCGACGCCACCGCCTCGGAGCACGGGGCGTCGAGCCCGCTGACCGGCCTCGACGCCCCCGGCGAGAAGGACATCGCGATGCGGCTGGTGTCGAGCGCCGAGAACTCCACGCTCGACTGGAAGGCCCAGTACGCGTACGTCGAGGACATCGGCGACGGGCGCGGCTACACGGCGGGGCTGATCGGCTTCTGCACGGGCTGCGGGGACCTGCTGCAGGTCGTCGAGGCGTACACGAAGGCGAGGCCGGACAACGCACTCGCGCGCTACCTCCCGGCGCTGCGCCGCCTCGCCGCGGCCGGCAGCGCCTCCCACGAGGGCCTCGGCGACGGCTTCGTGACGGCATGGCGGAAGGCCGGGGCCGACCCGCGCATGCGCACGGCACAGGACACGGAGCGTGACACCCAGTACTTCGACCCGGCGGTACGGCAGGCGAAGAAGGACGGACTCGGCGCGCTCGGGCAGTTCTTCTACTACGACGCGATCGTGATGCACGGCAACGGCCACGCCCCGACGAGCTTCGGCTCGATCCGCGAGCGCGCGCTGCGCACCGCACGGACCCCGTCGGCGGGCGGTGACCCGAAGAAGTACCTGGGGGCGTTCCTCGACGCACGGGTGTGGGCCATGGAGCAGGAGACCGACCACCAGGACACGAGCCGCGTCGACACGGAGCAGCGGGTCTTCCTGCGCGACGGCAACATGGACCTGCGTCCGCCGCTCAACTGGAATGTCTACGGGGACAGTTACCACATCGACCGCTGAGGCGCGGCGGGTTCCGGGCCGGCCTGCCGTGGCGGTGGCGGGAGTGCCGGGCCGGGTGCGGCAGCGGTGTGCACGCGAAGGCCGGCACGGCGGCCGGCCGGACGAGGGGCCCGGGTGCGACGGCGGTGTGGGCACCGGGCCGGGAGGCCGCGAAGGCTTCGCGGTGTTCTCCCGGCCCGGCGGCCGTGGGCCCCGCTCGGGCCCGCGGCCACCGGCCGAGGGCCGTCCCCCTCGGCCGGAGTACGTCCGGTCGCGCGACGCCTCCCGGCCCCGCGCCGACACGGCGCCGTGGAAGGGCCGTCACGCGTCCGCGGCGAGCCGGGCGAGGCGCTGGGCCTGCGCGCGGGCCGCGCGGGCCACGGAATCCTCGTCCACCCGGGTCAGCCTGCCGTCCTCGACCACCACCCGGCCGTCGACGAGTGACAGCGTCACCGGGGCGGGCGCCCCGAGCACCAGCGCGGCGACCGGGTCGGCGATGGAGGAGTGGGCCAGTGTGTCCATCCGCCACAACACCAGGTCGGCGAGCTTGCCCGCCTCGATCGACCCGATGTCACGTGCCCTGCCGAGGACTTGGGCGCCCCCGTAGGTGCCGAGGCGCAGCGCCTGACGAGCGGAGAGCGCCGCCTCGCGGTGCGCGCCGAGCCGGTTGACCAGCAGCGCGTTGCGCAGTTCCGTGTGGAGTTCGCCGGACTCGTTGGAGGCGGTGCCGTCCACTCCGAGCCCGACCGGCACCCCGGCGGCCAGCATGTCGGGCACGCGGGCGATCCCCGCGCCCAGCCGCGCGTTGGAGGACGGGCAGTGGGCGACGCCCGTGCCGCTCCGGGCGAACGCGGCGATGTCCGCGTCGCTCATGTGCACGCAGTGGGCCATCCACACGTCGGAGCCGAGCCAGCCCGTCGACTCGAAGTAGTCGGTGGGGCCCATGCCGAACAGCTCCTTGCAGAACTGCTCCTCCTCGACGGTCTCGCTGCCGTGCGTGTGCAGCCGCACCCCCTTGGCACGCGCCAGCTCGGCTCCCTGCTTGAGCAGTTCGGTGGAGATCGAGAACGGCGAACAGGGCGCGACCGCGATCTGGGTCATCGCGCCGGGCGACGCGTCGTGGTAGCGGTCGACGGTCTCCGCCGTCGCCGCGATCGCCTCGTCGAGCGTCTCGACCGCGAAGTCCGGCGGCAGACCGCCGTCCGAGGCGCCGCGGTCCATCGAGCCCCGCGCGAGGGTGAACCGTACGCCCGTCTCCGCCGCCGCGCCGATGACGGCGCCCGACAGGTCGCCGGCCCCGCGCGGGTAGACGTAGTGGTGGTCGGTCGCGGTGGTGACGCCGCCCCGGACCATCATCGCGAGGGAGCCCCCCGCCGCGGCACGCACCATGGGCTCGTCGATCCGGGCCCAGGTCGGGTACAGGGCGACCAGCCAGTCGAAGAGGTTGTGGTCGGTGGCGAGCCCGCGAGTGATCCACTGGTAGAAGTGGTGATGGGTGTTGACGAGGCCCGGTGTGAGCAGGTGCCCGGTGCCGTCGACCCGCCGCACCACGTCCGTCAGGGAGTCCGGCGCGGGGCCGGGGCCGACGGACTCGACGCGGTTGCCGGCGACGACGACATGGCCCGAGGCGTACTCGGTGTCCTCGGCGTCGACGGTCGCGACGGCACAGTTCTCGATGACGATGCGCGAAGCCCCCATGACGATTCCTCTTCCTGTGGCGGGCCGTTGAGCCCTGAAGCGTACGGACCCGGGGGCCGAGCGGGGTGACGACCGAGTCCGTGGTGCGCCGCCGTGCGCCCGCCTCCCGGCGTCGGACGGTGACGCGTCAGGGGTGCGCAGATGCCCCCGCTCCCCCTCGTGGCCCCCGGCGCTGCCGCTGCGGGGTGACGCCGGCGCGCGCGTCGAGGGTCGTGCTGTGCCCTGCCGCCGTACCGGACAGCCGGTGGTGGCGCGTCGTGGCGTGGTGTGGTGTGGTGTGCTGCCGCCTCGCGGTGCGGGCGGCGGCCCGGTCACAGGGTGGTCAGGTCCGCGGGGATCAGCTGCTCCGCGCCGTCGCGCAGGATCGTCGCCTCGATGAGGCCGTAGGGACGGTCCGCGGCGAGGTAGACGGCGCCGTCGGGCGCGTCCGTCTCGTTCTTCAGGCCGAACCGCTCCATGTCCACCAGGAAGTGGTGCTTGTTGGGCAGCGAGAAGCGGATCTCCTCGACATCCGGGTCCTGTTCGATGACGCGGGTGCCCATCCGGAACATGGTCTGCTGGAGCGAGAGCGAGTACGTCTCGGCGAACGCCTGCAGGATGTGGGTCTTCGCCCGCGCGTAGGAGGCGTCCCAGTCGGGGGCCGGCGAGTCCGGCGCTCCGGTCCAGCCGTGGCGCCAGCGGGCGGAGACGTCGGTGGCGAGGATACGGTCGTGGGTCTCGGGCAGGGTCGTGTACGTGTCCTTGGCGTAGCCCCAGAACTCGGAGCCGGTCGAGTTCAGCACCGTCAGGTCCTTCAGACCGGAGACCACCTCGACGTGGCCGCCGTCGAAGGTGACCTGCGCGAGCCGGGTCTCCTGGCCGGTGCGGACGAAGGAGTGCCCGGGGCCGCCTATGCGGTCCCACGCGTACTCCTCCACACGGATGCGGGCGCGGTGTATCTGCTCCTGGCCCGCGACGAAGTGCCGGGCCAGGACGGTCGCGAAATCCTCGGCCGACGCTATGCCGTGCTCCTTGGCGAAGGCGTACACGGTGTTCTTGGTGGTGTCCGTCGGCAGGACGTTGGCGTTCGATCCCGAGTAGTGGACCTCGTCCATCTCGCCGGAGAGCGAGACGGAGACGTTGAGGTCCTTGATGTGGTGGGTGGTGCCGTCGCGTACGACCTTGACGACACGGCACTCCGCCTTGCCGTACTGGTTCTGGCCGAGAACGGTGGTGGGCATCTGCTAGCTCCCTCGGTAAACGGAGTAGCCGAACGGGGTGAGCAGCAGCGGCACGTGATAGTGCTCCCCCGGTGTGACGGCGAAGGAGACCGTGACCTCGGGGAAGAACGCGCCGCTGTCCCGGTGCGCGGGGGCGTCCTGCTGGGCCTCGGCCGGGCTGTTGGTGACCGGGCTGGTGGCGACCGGGCCGGTGGCGGGCGGCGCGGCGCCGGCCTCGGCGGTCATGGCCTTGTCCATGGCGGGTGTTGGGGGTGTTGGGGGTGTTGGGGGTGTTGGGGGTGTTGGGGTACTCACGGCGCCGACGGCTTCCGTCGTGGCAGTGGCTTCCGCCGTGCCGGTGGCTTCCGTCGTGCCGGTGGTGGCGGCACCGGTGGTGTGCTCGCCACGGGCGCCCTGGGCCACGGCGGCGAGGTACTCCTCGGTGTCGAAGACGAGCCGTACGTGCCGGGTTCCGTCCGGCAGTACCGGCAGGTCCTTGCACCGGCCGTCGGTGTCCGTCGCCGACCCGCCGAGCGTGCGCCAGGCGGCGCCCGCGTCCGTACGGGCCGCCAGGGAGACGGGCACGCCCGCGGCGGGGCGGCCCGTGCTGGTGTCCAGGACGTGCGTGGACACGGTCGCGGCGGGCTCGGCCACGAGGCGGCCGAGCCGGATCCGGTTGATCCGGCCCAGTTCGGTGCGCGCGATGACGCGCTCCCGCTCCGGCGTGTGGGCGAGCCGCCGGGTGAGGGCGTCCCGCAGCTGGTCCCCGCTCGCCCCGGTGGCGCAGATGAGGAAGACGTGCCCGAACCGCTCCTGGTAGGCGAGGTTCAGCCCGACGAGTTCGTCCCGCAGCGCCTCGGACGCACCGGCCATGCCGCGCTGTTCACGCGAGGAGACCGGATCGCCCGGGGTGGGCCGCCCGATCGGCGGGTGGCCCGCCATGGCCTCGTCGAGGCCGGAGTCCGTGAGGGCTTCGGTGGCGGCGTCACTCGCGGCGAGGAGTGCCTCCGCCGACGCGTAGGGGCGCCCGGCGAGCAGCCGCGCGCCCCAGGCCGGGGCGGCGCAGACCTCCTGCAGCGCGGCGAGCGCGTCGGACGGCTGCGCGGTGTTGAACCGAGCGAGAGGGGACGTCACCGAGGCCTCCTGGCAGTACGGGACCGGCTTCGCTCAGCTAACGCCCTCCGCGAGAATGCGTCAACACTTTGTTGAAAAAAGCCTTTCGTGGTCCCCGCACGGCCCGTGGTGTCAGGACGTCTTGTCGCGGTTGAGGTAGTTGTAGACCGTGAAACGGCTGACGCCGAGCGCGCTCGCCACCGTCTCCACCCCGTGCCGTACGGAGAAGGCACCGCGCGCTTCGAGTCCCCGTACGACCGTCTGCTTGGTGCGGCGGTCCAGGTCGGCGAGCGGCATGCCGTGGACACGCTCCAGCGCCGCGAGAATGTGGTCCAGCGAGTCCGCGAGCTGCGGCAGGCGCACGGCCAGCACGCCGGCGCCCTCCCAGGACAGCACGACGTCGTCCGGGCCGGCGTCCGCGGGGCGCAGGATCTCGCCGCCCATCGCGTCCACCAGCGGACGTACGGCTGCCACCAGCGGGTGGTCGGGCGAGCCGGTCACCTCTCGTCCTCCGCCACTACGTTGACCTGGACGGATATCCGGGTGGCACCCGCGCCGAGCGACGCGCGCAGCAGCCCGTTCACCGCGTCGAGCACCTCGTCCGCCGCACCCTCGGCCGTGTTGCCGAAAGGGCCGACGTCGAAGGCGTCGAGGTGCGCCGCCGCGACGACCTCGCGGGCGACGACCGCGTGCTCCGGCGCCTCCTCCAGGTCGAAAGGCTCCGTCGTGTACTCCACCCTCAGCCGCACTGTGCCCCCACCAAATCGCTGTGACCTGTGGCTTCCCGATCGACGATAGCGACTCTAACGGGCGCATGGCCGGGCCGCGTCCCGGGGATGCCAGGGACATGACCACGTCCGACACGATTTCCTGGATCAGGCTCTCCGCCGTCCGTCTGCCGCTCGCGGTGCCCGTCAGCGACGCCAAGGTGCTGACCGGCCGCCAGCGCGCCATGACGGAGGTGGCGCTCCTGTTCGCCGAAACAGCCACCGCGGGGGGCCACCGCGGCATCGGCTTCACCTACTCCAAGAGGGCGGGCGGGCCCGGCCAGTTCGCCCACGCCCGCGAACTGGCGCCCGCCCTGCTCGGTGAGGACCCGAGCGACATCGGCAAGATCTGGACGAAGCTGGTGTGGGCCGGCGCTTCCGTCGGCCGCAGCGGCCTCGCCACCCAGGCGATCGCCGCGTACGACATCGCCCTGTGGGACCTGAAGGCGCGGCGGGCGGGACTGCCGCTCGCCAAGCTGCTCGGCGCCCACCGCGACTCCGTGCGCTGCTACAACACGTCGGGCGGTTTCCTGCACGCGCCCGTGGACGAACTGGTGCGCAACGCGGAGGCCGCCGTCGCCGGGGGCATCGGCGGCGTCAAGATCAAGGTCGGCCATCCGGACTCCCGCGAGGATCTGCGCCGCCTCAGCGCCGTACGCGAGCGGCTGGGCGAGGACGTCCCGCTGATGGTCGACGCCAACCAGCAGTGGGACCGTCCCACCGCACGCCGCATGGGCCGCGCCCTGGAGGAGTTCGGGCTCGTGTGGATCGAGGAGCCGCTCGACGCGTACGACGCGGCGGGGCACGCCGAACTCGCCGCCGCGCTGGACACCCCGATCGCGACCGGCGAGATGCTGGCGAGTGTCGCCGAGCACCAGGAGCTGATCCGGCTCGGAGCGGCGGACGTCCTCCAGCCGGACGCACCCCGCATCGGCGGTATCACCCCGTTCCTGAAGCTCGCCACCCTGGCCGACGTGCACCACCTGCAGTTGGCGCCCCACTTCGCGATGGAGATCCATCTGCATCTCGCCGCCGCGTACCCGGCGGAGCCGTGGGTCGAGCACTTCGACTGGCTGGAGCCGCTGTTCGAGGAGCGCGTGGCCATCAAGGACGGCAGGATGCTGCTGCCGGACCGGCCCGGCCTCGGCATCACGCTCAGCGAGCAGGCGCACGCCTGGACCACCGAGGTGTACGAGGTGGGTGAGGCGCCCTGACGCCGGGGGGCCGGCGGTGACGATGCGCGGTGGCCGGCCGGGCTGTGACCGGCCGGGCACGGGGGAGCGGTCCGGCATCCGGCACCGGTCACGCCCGGCCTGACCGCCCACCCACCCGGGGCCGGCCCCTCTCCTGCCGGGCACGGCCCCGGGACGCCGCTCACCCCGGCTCGCGCGGCGCCCTCACCCCGGCTCACACGCCTTCGGGAGGAACGCCGCCGTCCGCCGGCCGCCGGCGATCTGTTGGCGCACCAGGTCGCTCGCCGCCTGGACCGTGCCCAACTGCGTTTTCAGATCCTGCGGTCGGGCCAGAAATCGCAGCACGGCCTCGGTGAAGGCGTCCCGTACGAGCGGGGGGAGCGCGTCGGACGCGTCCCAGCAGTACTGCGCGCCCGGCCGGTGCAGGGTCCTGGCGAGCCCCCGGCCCGTGGCGTCCGGGTACGCGGAGTCCGGCACCGCCGTGTCCGCCGAGAACCCGGCGCCGTTCTCGGCGAGCCAGGTCTGCTGCGTCGCACGGCTCGTCAGGTACCGCATGAAGCGGACCGCCAGGGGCGTGCCGCGGAACAGGGCGGCGAGGTCGCCGCTGACCTCCCACGCGTCGCCGCCCGCGCGGGCGCCGGGAATCACGTCCGCCGACGGGTCGTACTGCGGGGAGCGGCCCTTCCAGGCGTCGTCGAGGCGGGCGAACGTCGGCTGGTGTTCCAGCGAGCAGTCCGCTATTTTCGCCGCCGTCCCTGCGGCCTCGGCGAAGTTCGTCGTCAGGGCGTGCGAGGCCAGGGCAGCGTTCCCGGCGCCGACGACCTCCTTCCAGGTGGTGAACGCGCGCACGATCGCGGGTGAGTCCCAGCGCAGCTCTCCCGTGGCCAGCTCGTTGTAGAGCGCGGGCCGTTCTCACCCTGGAGGAGGATGTCCTCCACCCAGTCGGTGCCCGGCCATCCGGACGTCGCGGCCGCGCCCATGCCGAGACACCAGTCGGCGGGCCGGCCGGCCGCCGCCTCGACCTGAGCGCGCGTCAGCCGCCCGTGCCGGACGAGGGACTTGAGGTCCGCCTTCACCGGCACCCAGTAGCTGCGCGCGGCGGCCGTCGGTCCGGCCACCCGCATGCCCCACACGCCCGGGTAGTCCTTCATGTCGACGACACCGTCCAGCGGCACGAGCCGTCCCTTGGCGGCATAGCCCGCGAGCTCCCCCGGGCCCGACAGGATGGCCACGTCCGGGGGGCTTCCGGTGTCGCTGTCGGCCGCGAGGATCTGGCTCTCGGCGGAACTGCCCTGGACGTTCACCCGGATCCCGGTCCGGTTCTCGAAGGGCGTGATCACGTCGTGCCGGAAACTCCTCAGGTCACCGCCCGTCCAGGTCACCAGCACGCTCACCGTGCCGGGCGAGCGGTCGGGGTCGAAGGCGAAGGCCAGGGAGGATCTCGGCGGCCAACCGGGCCGCGGCCTGCTGTTCGAGCCCGAGCCGGCCGAACCGCTGGGCGGCCTCGGCCGGTTGTCCCGCGGTCGCAGGGACGTCGCCGATCCGCCCGGCGAGCACCCGTACGGCCGCGACGCGCGCGACGTCGTAGTGGCGCGAGGTGGCCGAGTCCAGGACCGCCAGGGCCCGCACCCGGTCCCCGGCGCGCAGGTGGACGCGCGCGAGGCCGAGCGCCGCGCTGCCCTGGCTCTTGCTCCGCCGCCAGACGGCCTCGTAGTAGTCCCGGGTGAGCGAACCGGTGACACCGCTGTGTTCCGAGCAGAAGCCGAGCGCCGGCTTGGGCGCCCACTCGCCGGGCAGCAGGGCGTAGGTGGCGGCGAACTCGTCCGCCGCCGCACCGACTTCACCGCGTGCCAGGTAGAGCACACCGCTGTGCCAGGGGAGCCGCCATTCGTGTTCGGCGCTGCGGGACGTCCCCCCGCCGCTCTCCAGCCGCTCCCTGGCCCGGTCGAGCCAGTGGCTCGCCCGGACGGCGTCCCCGGTCTCCAGGTAGGCGCGGCACAGCCAGAACGCGGCCTCCGCCGTGCCGAGGCTCGGATTGTCCCGGGCTTCGGCCGCGATGCGGTCCGGACTCTGGGTGGCCTGCTGGGTGAGCACCACCGTGGCGGGATCGTCGGGGTCCGGCAGGGGCACGGGCAGCGCCCGCGCCGCGTCCGCGGGCTCCGGCGCTCCCGTGAACAGCGGCTCCGGCGGCCGGCTTCGCGTCCCCCGGCCGGCTCGCCGCCCTCTCCGGCCCGCCTCCGGGGAAGAAAGGGGACGGCCGGCGGGCACGAGTCCCCGGATCATCCCCCGGGTGCCGGCGGGTCACCGTCCCGTACGGGCGCCGTCCAGTGGGACAGTGACCGTACGGTGCCGAGCCCGCCGCCGAACAGTTCGGCGGTGGGCGCGAACAGCGTCGAGCGCTCGGGGATCTCCTCGTCGTAGGTCAGGGCACGGTGTTCCCGCAGCACCTCCCACAACTGCCGGGACATCTCCGCCGCTGAGGTGAAGCGCGCCTCCGGCTCCGTGTGCGCGCCGGTGCCGGGCCGATGTGCGCCACGACGTGGGGTGCGACGAGGCCCCCACCGCGCGCCCCGGGACAGGCGCGCGAAGTGCCCTGTCCGGGGTGCGCGGCACCGTGCTCACCAGTCGTGCACCGAGCCGTCCCTGCGCCGGCTGACGGGCAGGTACTTGGGGTCGTACGGGAAGCGTTCCGCCGTCTTCTGGTCGAAGGTGACGCCGAGCCCCGGTTCGGCGGAGGGGAACAGCGCGCCGTCGCGGTAGGTGTAGCCGGGCCGGAACACCTCGAAGGTGAGGGGGTCGTGCGCCATGTACTCCTGGATGCCGAAGTTCGGCGTGCTCACGTCGAGGTGGACGGCTGCGGACATGCTGACGGGCGAGAGGTCCGTCGCGCCGTGCGAGCCGGTGCGCACCTGGTACAGCTCGGCGAGGTGGAAGATGCGCCGCAGGTGCGTGATGCCTCCCGCGTGGACGACGGAGGCCCGGATGTAGTCGATGAGCTGTTCGGTGATGAGCTGCCGGCAGTCCCAGATGGAGTTGAAGACCTCGCCGACGGCGATCGGGGTCCGGGTCGCGGAGCGCACCTGCCGAAAGCTCTCCTGGAGTTCGGCGGGCGTCGGGTCCTCCATCCAGTACAGCCGCAGATCCTCCAGACGGTGACCGAGCTGCCCCGCCTCGGTGGGGGTGAGGCGGTGGTGCACGTCGTGCAGCAGGTGGAAGTCGAAGCCGAACCGTTCGCGCACGGCGCCCAGGTAGCGGGGCGCGAAGTCGAGGTAGTCCTCGGTGTGCCAGAGCTGTTCGTCGGGCAATGACGCGGCGGCCGGCTCGTAGCCCTGTCCTTCGCCGTGGCGCACGCCGTAGCTGCCGGGCGAGCCGGGCACGGCGGCCTGGGCGCGGATCGCCCGGAAACCGAGGTCCTTGAACCGGGCCACGTCGTCGAGGAGTTCGGCGGTGTCCTGGCCGCTGGCGTGGCCGTAGACGAGGGCTCCTTCGCGCGCGAGGCCGCCGAGCAGGTCGTACACGGGCATTCCCGCGACCTTGCCCTTGATGTCCCACAGGGCGGTGTCGACGGCGGAGATCGCGGTCATGGTGACGGGTCCGCGCCGCCAGTAGGCGCCCTTGTAGAGGTACTGCCACATGTCCTCGATACGCGCCGGGTCCCGGCCGGTCAGCAGCGGGACGAGGTGGTCGCGCAGGTACGAGGCGACGGCGAGTTCCCGGCCGTTGAGGGTGGCGTCGCCGAGCCCCGTGACGCCGTCGGACGTGGTGATGCGCAGGGTCACGAAGTTGCGTCCCGGCGAGGTGACGAACACCTCGGCGGCGGTGATGGTGGCCATGGGCCGGTTCCTCTCTCCTCGGTGGTGCGGCCGGCACGGACCGTCCTGCGCCCGGTACCGGCCGTCGGGACACCCTGCCCGGAGCGGGCGGCGGGGCCTCGCGCCGCTGAGGTACGGGACGGCGTCGGGGCCCGGACGTCCTGGGCCCGGTGGGCGCCCCGGTCGTGTGCGGCGGGGCGGTGCCCGGCCGGTGACCCCTTCGTGTCCGCATTCTCGGCTCCCCCGCCACCCCGGGATGTCGGCTACCATACAAGTGCGTCGAGGTGCGGAGATCAAGATCCGTACACCCGGCCCCGGGAGCGGACCAGCGGCAGCGTCCCCCGGGTGGCGGCGGTCCGGCGAAGACGGTCCAGCGAGAGGGAGCCCGTGGCCAGTACCCGGCAGCAGGTGCACGAACAGTTGCGCGCGCGCATCATCGCGCTCGACCTGGAGCCGGGGGCCGCCCTCTCGGAGAACGACCTCGCCGCCGAACTCGGCGTCTCCCGCACCCCGGTGCGCGAGAGCCTGATCCTGTTGGGCGACGAGGGGCTGGTGGACGTCTACCCGCAACTCGGCACGTTCGTGGCCCGGATCCGCCTGGGCGACATCGCCTCCGCGCAGTTCGTCCGGGAGGCGCTGGAGTGCGCCGCGCTGCGGGACGCGGTCGGCCGCGCGACCCCGCGCGACGTCACCGATCTGCGGCGCCTGCTGCGCGCGCAGCGGGACGCCGCCGAGGACGGCGACATGGATGCCTTCTTCCTGGGCGACGAGGACTTCCACGCCCGGCTGATGGCCGTCGGCGGGCACGCCTCGGCGTGGCCCGTCGTCGCGCAGGCGAAGGCGCAACTCGACCGCGCGCGGCGGCTGTCACTGCCACTCACCCAGCAACTCCCGCTGCTCATCGGCCAGCACACGGCGGTGGTGGACCGGCTGGAGGCGGCGGACGGCTCGGCGGCGGAGGAGTCGCTGCGGGACCATCTGCGGCTGGTCTTCGGCGACGTGGAGAAGATCCGCGGCACACGTCCCGACCTGTTCACCGAGGACGGCGAGACGGCGAGGCCCCGCAGGAGGCCCGCGGCGCGACAGGGACAGCGATAGGGACAGCGCTAGCGACACGGGCCGCGGGCGCACGGGCCCGGCACGGGCGGCAGGCAGGCCGGCGCCCGCTCCCCCCGCAGGAGGCCCGCGGCGCGACAGGGACAGCGATAGGGACAGCGCTAGCGACACGGGCCGCGGGCGCACGGGCCCGGCACGGGCGGCAGGCAGGCCGGCGCCCGCTCCCTCCGATGCCCCCGCCTGCTCCGGCCGGCACCCCCGGCCCCGCGCGCCGCGTCCGCTCGCACGCCCCTCGTCCGGTTCGCACGCCCGCAGGCGTCCGCTCGGACGCCCGCCGCGTCCGCACCGGCACACTCTGCCCCCCTTCCGAGACTCCCTGAGGTCGGCCCGGGCCCGCCGCGCTCCGGGACGCGGGCAGGGACGGCCCGGGGGAATCCGCGTGTGCCGCACCCGCCCGCTTGCTACCGTCCGGCCGGAGGAACAAGCGCGGCCCCGCCCGGGCCGCCGAGCCCGAGGAGGACCCGATCACCGTGCGTGTCAAGGAATTCGACCATCTGGTGCTGAACGTCAGCGACGTGGAGCGCTCCCTCGCCTTCTACTGCGGGCCGCTCGGACTCGAACCCGTACGGGTGGCGGAGTGGCGGGCCGGCAAGGCGCCGTTCCCGTCCGTGCGGGTCACCGCCTCGACCATCATCGATCTGACGGACCGGCCGCGCGGCGAGTCCAACGTGGACCACATCTGCCTGGTGGTCGAGCCGCTGGACTGGCAGGAGGTCATCGACTCCGGCGAGTTCACCGTCATCGAGGGACCGGTCGGCCGGTACGGCGCGCGCGGCAGCGCCCAGTCGGTGTACGTGAGCGACCCGGACGGCAACACGGTGGAGCTGCGCTGGTACCCGCAGGATCTCGACGCACCCGCCTGACACGTCCCGGGGCGACGGGGATGAAATGTTTCAACTCCCGTTGCGCGTGCCTTGACACGCGTGAGCTACGCCACCTACGGTCCATCTGAATCGATTCATCACATCATCGCGCATCTCGTCACCGCCCCAGGAGTGGAAGACATGCCCGACGCCACCGAAGTCAAGGCCGCGCTCCTCGCGCGCTCCAACCGACTGGGCGCCGATCCGCGCAACACCAACTACGCGGGCGGCAACACCTCGGCCAAGGGCACCGCGCCGGACCCCGTGACGGGCGGCGCCGTCGAGCTCATGTGGGTGAAGGGCTCCGGCGGCGACCTCGGCACACTGGCCGAGCCGGGGCTCGCCGTCCTGCGGCTGGACCGCCTGCGGGCGCTCACCGACGTGTACCCGGGGGTGGAGCGTGAGGACGAGATGGTCGCCGCGTTCGACTACTGCCTGCACGGCAAGGGCGGCGCCGCGCCGTCCATCGACACCGCCATGCACGGCCTGGTGGACGCCCCGCACATCGACCACCTGCACCCGGACTCGGGCATTGCGCTCGCCTGCGCCGCCGACGGCGAGGAGCTGACCCGCGCCTGCTTCGGCGACCGCGTGGTGTGGGTGGACTGGCGCAGGCCCGGCTTCCAGCTGGGCCTCGACATCGCCGCTGTCAAGGAGGCGAACCCGCAGGCCATCGGCTGTGTCCTCGGCGGGCACGGCATCACCGCGTGGGGAGAGACGTCCGACGCGTGCGAGGCCAACTCGCTGCGGATCATCCAGGAGGCCGAGCGCTTCCTCGCGGAGCGCGGCAGGCCCGAGCCGTTCGGCGCGCGGCTCGACGGCTACGGCGCGCTCCCCGCCGCCGAACGGGCCGACCGGGCGGCCGCGTTGGCACCGCTGATCCGGGGGCTCGCGTCCACCGACCGACCGCAGGTCGGGCACTTCAGCGACGCGGAGCCCGTACTGGACTTCCTGGCGAGTGCCGAGCACCCGCGACTCGCCGCGCTCGGCACGTCGTGCCCCGACCACTTCCTGCGCACGAAGGTCCGGCCGCTGGTCCTCGACCTGCCGCCGGCCGCGCCGTTGGAGGAGGCCGTCGCGCGCCTGAAGACGCTGCACGAGGAGTACCGCACGGAGTACGCCGCCTACTACGCGCGGCACGCCGACGCGGACTCCCCCGCCATGCGCGGCGCGGACCCGGCGATCGTGCTGGTGCCGGGTGTCGGGATGTTCTCGTACGGCAAGGACAAGCAGACCGCGCGCGTCGCGGGCGAGTTCTACCTCAACGCGGTCAATGTGATGCGCGGCGCCGAGGCCGTCTCGACGTACCGGCCCATCGAGGAGTCGGAGAAGTTCCGCATCGAGTACTGGTCCCTGGAGGAGGCCAAGCTGCGCCGGATGCCCGCGCCGAAGCCGCTGGCCACCCGCGTCGCGCTGGTGACGGGCGCGGCCTCGGGCATCGGGAAGGCGGTGGCTCGGCGGCTGGTGTCGGAGGGCGCCTGCGTCGTCGTCGCCGACCTGGACGCGGAGAGCGCGTCGGCCGTGGCGAAGGAGCTGGGCGGCCCGGACAAGGCGGTCGCCGTCGCGGTGGACGTGACGGACGAGGAGCAGATCACCGCGGCCTTCCGGGCGGGCGTCCTCGCGTTCGGCGGGATCGACCTCGTCGTCAACAACGCGGGCATCTCCATCTCCAAGCCGCTGCTGGAGACGAGCGCCCGCGACTGGGACCTCCAGCACGACATCATGGCGCGTGGCTCCTTCCTCGTCTCGCGGGAGGCCGCGCGGGTGATGAGCGAGCAGGCCATGGGCGGTGACATCGTCTACATCGTCTCGAAGAACGGTGTGTTCGCCGGGCCCAACAACATCGCGTACTCGGCGACGAAGGCGGACCAGGCGCACCAGGTGCGGCTGCTCGCGGCCGAGCTCGGCGAACTCGGCATCCGGGTCAACGGCGTCAACCCCGACGGCGTGGTGCGGGGTTCGGGCATCTTCGCGGGCGGCTGGGGTGCGCAGCGCGCCGCCGTGTACGGGGTGCCGGAGGACAAGCTCGGCGAGTTCTACGCCCAGCGGACGCTGCTGAAGCGCGAGGTACTGCCGGAGCACGTGGCGAACGCGGTGTTCGCCCTGACCGGCGGGGACCTGACGCACACCACGGGCCTGCACGTCCCGGTGGACGCGGGGGTGGCAGCCGCCTTCCTGCGCTGACGCCGCCGCGCACCGGCCGCACACCCGACGGGCGGACGGCGGGGCAGCTCTGCCGCTGTCCGCCCGTACCGGCACCCCGCCGGGCCCCACCGCTCCACCCACTCCTCCCGTAGCATCCCTTCCTTGCCGTACGCCCGCCCGCGCACCGGGTCCGTGGCCCCGCGTCCGTCCGTACCCCTCGTACGTCCGGACCCGCTGACCCGAGAGAGCCGCCATGCCGACCGCCCGCCCGTCCTTTGCCGCCGTGGACCTCGGAGCGACGAGCGGACGGGTGATGGTCGGTCAGGCGGGCGCCGGAAAGCTGCGGCTGACGGAGGTCCACCGGTTCGCGAACCGCCCGGTCGAGCTGCCGGACGGGCTGCGGTGGGACGTGCTCGGGCTGTACGGCGACACGCTCGACGGACTGGCACGGGCGGCCCGCGACGCGGACATCGTCTCGGTCGGCATCGACAGCTGGGCCGTGGACTACGGACTGCTCGACCGGACGGGAGCGCTGCTGGGCTCCCCGTACCACTACCGCGACACGCGGACCGAGGGCGTCGCCCAGCGGCTGGAGAAGGTGCTGCCCGCCAAGGAGCTGTACGCGGTCACCGGGCTTCAGCACCTGCCCTTCAACACCGTCTTCCAGCTGGCCGCCGAGGAGAGCGCGCCGCAGCGGGGCCTCGCTCGGACGCTGTTGCTCATCCCGGACCTGCTGACGTACTGGCTGACGGGCAGCGTCGGCGCGGAGGCGACGAACGCCTCGACGACCGGGCTGTTCGACGCACGCGAGGCCGGATGGTCGCACCAGGTGCTCGACCGGCTCGGCATCCCGCGCGGGCTGCTGCCGCCGCTGCGCTTCCCCGGCGACCCGGCGGGCACCCTGCGGCCCTCGGCTGCCGCCGCGACCGGACTGCCGAAGGCCACGCCCGTGACGGCCGTGGCCTCGCACGACACGGCCTCGGCGGTGGTCGCCGTGCCCGCGACGGACGACGACTTCGCCTACATCTCCTGCGGTACCTGGTCGCTCGCCGGGCTCGAACTGCCGGCGCCGGTGATCGACGAGAGCGCCAGGGCGGCGAACTTCACCAACGAGCGCGGCATCGACGGCACGATCCGCTTCCTGCGCAACATCATGGGGCTGTGGCTGCTGACGGAGACGCTGCGGACGTGGCGGGCCCGCGGCCTGCCGGCCGAGCTGGGCCCGCTGCTGGAGCAGGCCGCGGCGGCCGAGCCCTTCGCGGCGCTGGTGGACCCCGACGATCCCTCGTTCCTGGCCCCGGGCGACATGCCGGAACGGATCGCGGCCTACTGCGCGAGGACAGGGCAGCGGCCGCCCCGGGACCAGGCCGCGGTGGTGCGCTGCATCTGCGAGTCGCTGGCGCTCGCGCACCGGGCGACGCTGCGGACGGCGGCGGAGCTGGCGGGCCGCGAGGTCCGCGTGGTGCACCTGGTGGGCGGCGGCAGCCGCAACGACCTGCTCTGCCGGCTGACCGCCGACGCCACGGGCCTGCCGGTGGTGGCGGGACCGGCCGAGGCGACCGCGCTGGGCAACGTCCTCGTCCAGGCACGGGCCTACGGGCTGGTGGCGGACGTCCGCGCCATGCGGGAACTGGTGGCGGAGAGTCAGCCGCTGCGCCGCTACGAGCCGTCGGGCGCCGAGAGCGCGTGGGCGGCGGCGGCCGGGCGCGTCGGGCTGCGCTGACTCGCTCCGGCTCCCCCGGCGCCCGGCCGGTGGGCTACGCCTCCTGCGCGGCCTCCCGCTCCGCGTCGTCCTGGGCGCCGGCCACCGGCGGTGTCCGCAGCGGCGACCTGTACGCGAGTCCCGCGATGACGAGCCTGAGCAGCGCGCCCACGGCGATGACCACGTAGAAGTCGTGGAAGCTCGTCTCCAGCAGGCCGGCCACCACGGCGGAGACGGGGATCGAGGCGAACGCGAGCATCCGGGTGGTGGCCACGACCCGGCCGAGCATGGCGTCGGGAACCACCTGCTGGCGCAGGGTGAACCAGGCGACCGGGTTGATCGACCCCAGTACGTACATCAGTCCCCAGACCACGGCGATGCCGACCGGACTGCGCACCGGGACCAGCAGCAGAGTGACGAGTCCCGCCACGGACGTGGTGCCGATGAGGACACGGCCCGGGGCGAACCTGCGGATGATCGGCCCGGCCAGGGCCGCGCCGAGGACCGCCCCCACGCCCTGCGCCGCCAGCACGGCGCCCACGACGTCGGGCGACAGCTTACGGTAACTGGTCAGGTAGAAGACGAAGTTGGCCTGGATGAGCCAGATCGCGAAGTTCGTTCCCGTGAACATCAGCGAACCCGCCATCATGAGCCGGTTCGTACGGAAGATGTAGCGGAGCGCCTCGGTGATCTCACCCCCGAAGGAGGCGGCCCGGCGTACCGCCGCGCGGGCCACCGGGGCGCCGCCACGGATCGTGGTGATGGCGAGCGCGGACACCAGGAAGGACGCGGCGTTCACATAGACCGTGGTCTGGAAGCCGAAGAGGCCCACCAGGCCACCGGCCACCACGGGGCCGAGCATGCTCATGATGTTGTCGCCCGACTGCATCCAGCCGTTGGCCTGGCCGAGGCGGCTCTCCGGCACGATCTGCGGCAGGAACCCCTGGAACGCCGGGTGGTAGACGGGTTCCACACAGGCCAGCAGGAAGGCCACCAGATAAATCGGCCACAGGGTGTGCACCCCGGCGGTGACCACCAGCGCGAGGCAGAGCGCGATGACACAGGCCGTCATGTCGCCGGTGACGAGCAGCCGCCGCCGGTCCCACCGGTCCGCGAAGACCCCGCCGGGCAGGGACAGCAGCAGGAACGGTACGTACTCGATGGCGTAGAGCCCGCTGGTGCTCAGTGCGGAGCCGGTCAGGTGCAGCACCAGCAGGGGCAGTGCCAGCCGGTAGACCCAGTTCCCGAGCGACGAGGCGAGGAACGCCGTCAGCAGCACGTAGTAACGGGCGCCCAGTCCGGGAAGCCGGGCCTCGACGGGACGGCCCGTGCCGTCCGGCGCACTCATGACCGGTCCTCGGCGGCCGGGTGCGCGGGCCGGAGCACGCGGGCCGCGCGGGTCACGCGGCCCGCGCGGGGAGTGGGGTACAGGAGCAGGGGCACGATCAGTCGTTTCGTCGGGCGGTCGTCGAAAGGGCGTTCGCGGCAAGGGTGTCCGGCGGGCCGCCGTCCAGCAGGTCGGCGGCCCGCCGGAGCTGCCTGCGCCGGGATCGGGGGTCGGGCGCGGGTGTCGCAGGGTCGGCTGTCCGGGTGGCGGGTGACGGGACGGCGGCCGTGCCGAAGGGGCGCGGCCGGGCCCCGGGGTCCGCCTCGGCGGGCCGCCGACCGCGTCAGTGCGCCGCGAGGAGGTCCGTCGCCGACGGCTTTGTATCACGCTCCGGACCGCAGACCGGACAGTCGTCGAGCCGCTTCCAGCTCTCGCTCTCACCCATCGCGTAGTCCGTGAAGCGCAGCTCCATCAGGCGGCCCGCGGCGACCGGCGGGGCGATGCCCGTCACCAGCCGGGTCAGTTCGCCGATCAGGAAACCCGTCGTCATGGTGACAAGCGGGCAGAACGCGGCGTTGTCGCCGCCGATGCGCCGCTCCCGCTTCTCCTCCAACAGCTCCCGCGACACGTCGTCGCTAGCGAAGACCTGGCGCCGCCAGCACTCCACGCAGCCGGTGGTGCCGGGGATCATGGTGAAGTAGACGGCGCGCTGGGTCTCCAGGCCACCGGTGACCAGCGGCACCCCGCGGGCCACACAGGCTTCGTTGACCCAGTTGGCGATCTCCATCTTGGGCCGGTCGGCCACCGAGATCACCACATCGGCGCCGTCGATCACCCCGAGGACGTCCTCGGTCGAGGTGATCCTCAGGTTCACGGCCTCGATGTCGATGTGCGGGTTGAACCGGCGGACGCGTTCGACGGCGAGCCCGAGTTTCTCCTCGCCCACGTCGCCCTCGCGGTAGAGGATCTGCCGGTTGAGGTTGGACAGTTCGACCCGGTCGAACTCGACGGCGGTCACATGGCCGATGCCCATCGCCGCCATGTCGAGCAGCACGTGGGAGCCGAGACCGCCGAGGCCGAGCAGGGTGACCCGGCAGTCGCGCAGTTTGCGCTGCTGCTCGAACTTGTTGTCGGCCAGTCGCGCGAACGAGCCGAAGAAGTTGATGTTCCTTTCCCAGCGCCGGAGTTCGTGTTCCTCCAGGATGCCGTCCGGCGACGCGTCGGCGTCGAGCAGGAAGCCCGCCTGGTCGAACTGGTCCACCGCGCCCGCGATCTCGTCGAGAGTCACTTCGGGGAAGGACGTCCCCAGGTCGGCGTGGACCTGCTCCAGGGTCCTGCTGCCGTCGAGCAGTTCGAGGAGGGCACGGATCGCGCCCGTGGGATCGGTGATCTCGGTGACATCGCCGAAGCCGCCGATGAGGATCTGTTCGCCGCTGCCGAAGACCGGCGCGGTGTGTTTCAGCTGCGGTCGCGTGCGCGCGCTCACGGGCATGGGCCATCCTCCGCGATACTGGGTGGTGGGCGGTTCGCCTGCGAGGCGAACCGCCTTACGGACCCGCTGGTGGGCGATTGCGGCGCCCACCAGCGGGTTACCGCGTCCCGGGTACGGCCTCAGCGGCCCCCGGGCCGGGGTCAGCCCTCCTGCGAGCTGCCGGCGATGCTCGTCTTGCGCGTCGTCATGTCGATGTTCACTGCGGTCACCCCCCTTCTATCTGGCAGGAACGGGATACCCGCCACCCGGTGAGGGCGACAGGAGCTGTGGGTTCCCCGGCCGTGGCCGGATCGGCGGCGGGCGGGACGCCGTGGGCCTTCGACGCCGGTGACTCCCTCGCGTGGGAGCGCCGGTGTGTCCTGGCTGCGTCCCGGCGGGCCCGTGTCCGGCGCACCGCGCCGAAGGCGGTGTGCGTACCGGGTGGGTTAGGGCCGGACGGGTCCTCGCGAGCCGCTTCGGTCTCGTGCCTTCGCGGGAGCCGGGAAGCGTCCCGGACCGCAAGAATTCCCCGCATCGCCGTACGCCCCTCCCCCTGGGTCGCGCCGCCTTCCGGGCTGAACTCCGGCCGGATGGGGGGAACTTAACGGGATCCGGTGGGTCGGTCAATCGCCCACCAGGGGAGGAAAGTTCATGGTCAGTGCCTTCAGGCCATAGCAGATTTAAGGACTATTGTCCGGTGGTGCGTGATGTTCGGCACCGGCCCCCGCGCACACTGCCTGGCCCCCGCGTCGGCCCGCGCTCCCGGGGGCCGTCCGTCCCTCCGGCGCGGTGTTTTCTCGACGGCGTGAAATCGCGTACCCCGTCCGGGTGGCGACGGGACCCCCCGGCACCCGCCGGGCGGAGCACACCGTCCTCCCGGTGGGGGGCAACGCCGTCGTCCGGGACCGGCCGGCACCGGAGAAGTGAAACACCACCACGGCACCGTCGGCACCCCGCGCACCGTCCGCACCGTTCGAAACAGCCGCGCGGGCCTCGCACCGAGCCCTTGACACACCGGCCACCACCCAGGCAATCTTCCAGTAAGCAGAAAATAGATTCCACTATACGGAAGTTCAAGAACGGGCGGGACGCGGAACCGGCTCGGACCACCGAGTCCCGCCACGGACAGCCCATGCCACCGGACGGACGCTGGAGACCATGCCCCGCGACACCGAGCGCTACGACGTGAACCTCTCGATCCTCTTCACCGAACTCCCCCTGCTGGAACGGCCGGCCGCCGCCGCAGCCGCGGGGTTCGACGCCGTCGAACTCTGGTGGCCGTGGACCGACACCGCCACACCCCCGCGGCGCGACCTCGACGACCTGCGCGCCGCACTCACCGACGCCGGCACCCGGCTCGTCGGACTCAACTTCTACGCCGGGCGGCTGCCGGGCCCCGACCGCGGCGCGCTCTCGGTCCCCGGGGCCGAGTCCGACCGCTTCCGCGCGAACGTCGAGGTCGCCACCGCTTTCGCCGGGTCCGTCGGCTGCACCGCGCTCAACGCCCTCTACGGCAACCGGGTCGACGGCGTCGATCCCGCCGCGCAGGACGCGCTGGCCCTGGAGAACCTGGCGCTCGCGGCCCGCGCCGCGCACGGCATCGGCGCGACCCTCCTCGTGGAGGCGCTGGGTGCGCCCGAGTCGCCGAGCTATCCGCTGGTCAGCGCGCCCGCCGCGGTGGCCGTCGTGGACCGCGTCAACGAAGCGACGGGCCTCGGCAACACCGCGTTCCTGCTCGACCTTTACCACCTGTCGAGGAACGGCGAGGACCTGCCGGCGGTCATCGACCGCTACGCGGAGGGGACCGGGCACGTCCAGATCGCCGACGACCCCGGCCGGGGTGCCCCCGGCACCGGCTCGCTCCCGCTCGACGACCTCGTCGGCCGCCTGCGCAAGGCCGGTTACGACGGCTGGATCGGCCTGGAGTACAAGCCGGGCGACCGGCCGAGCGCGGAGGCCTTCGGCTGGCTCGCCGGCTGACCCCGCGTACCCCCTTCCCCCCGCCTCCCGACTGCCCCGCCCCCGAAGCCCCCTCCCTCCTCGCACCTCGCACCTCGCACCTCGCACCTCGCACCTCGCAGCCAGCGCCAGTGCCGTCCCGAGCATGTCGAAAGGTTCCGTCATGACCGACCTTCCCAAGATCGCGTGGATCGGCCTCGGCATCATGGGCTCACCCATGTCCGAGAACCTGATCAAGGCCGGTTACGCCGTGGCCGGTCACACCCTGGAACGGGAGAAGCTGGAGCGTCTCGCCGCCGCGGGCGGCACCCCGGCCGGCTCGATCGCCGAGGCGGTGGCCGACGCCGATGTCGTCGTCACGATGGTGCCCGCGTCGCCGCAGGTCGAGGCCGTCGCGTACGGGCCCGACGGGATCCTCGCGCACGCGAGGCCCGGGACGCTGCTGGTCGACATGTCGTCGATCACGCCGCGGACGTCCCTCGACCTCGCCGAGGCCGCCGCGGACAAGGGCATACGCGTCCTGGACGCACCCGTGTCCGGCGGTGAGGCCGGCGCCGTCGAGGCCGTCCTGTCCATCATGGTCGGCGGCGAACGCGCCGACTTCGACGCGGCGAAGCCGTTGTTCGAGGCGCTGGGCAGGACGATCGTCCACTGCGGGCCGCACGGCGCGGGCCAGACGGTGAAGGCGGCGAACCAGCTGATCGTCGCCGTCAACATCCAGGCGTGCGCCGAGGCCGTGGTGTTCCTGGAGAAGTCCGGGGTCGACCTGGGCGCCGCGCTCGACGTACTGAACGGAGGGCTCGCCGGGTCGACCGTGCTGAGCCGCAAGAAGGACAACTTCCTGAAGCGGGACTTCACCCCGGGCTTCCGGATCGACCTGCACCACAAGGACATGGGCATCGTCACCGAGGCCGCCCGCGCTGTCGGCGCGGCGCTGCCGGTCGGCGCCGTCGTGGCGCAACTGGTCGCGTCGCTGCGCGCGCAGGGGGACGGGGGACTCGACCACTCGGCGCTGCTGCGCTGCGTGCAAAGGCTCTCCGGCGACCAGGTCTGAGTCGGCACGTTCAGGACCAGGACCAGGACCGGGATTCCCCTGCCCGCGCGGTCCGGTCCGCCACAAGACCCCGGGCGGCGGCGGCGCTGACACCTGTCATGTCGCGCCCAGGCGCCGCCGTCGCCCGGTACCGCCGTCCGGGTCCCCGGCGGGGACGAGGGGTCCTTCGCCGGGGACCCGGACCGCCCGCGGACCGCGGCGCCCGGCAGGCCGGTGCGGTGGCCGACGGGTCGTGGCGCCCGCCCGACGTGAGAGCGCGGCGCCGCTGTCCCGCGCGCCGTGCGCCGCGGTCCCCACCCGCACGGGGCGGGGTTACGCCACCTGGCGGCGTACGAGTTCGCTCAGCCGACCCGACGGGTCGGCCAACAGCGCTGCCGGTGTGCCCTGTTCGACCACCCGGCCGCCGTCCATCACGATCACGCGGTCGGCGTCCAGGACGGTGCTCAGCCGGTGCGCGATCACCAGTCTGCTGGCCCTCAGCCGCCGGGTGCTCTCCATGACGACGCGCTGCGTCTCGTTGTCGAGGGCGCTGGTCGCCTCGTCGAAGAACAGGATGCGCGGGCGCCGTACGAGCGCCTGGGCGATCATCAGCCGCTGGCGCTGGCCGCCGGAGACCGCGCCGCCGCCCGCGATCATCGTGTGCAGGCCCATGGGCATGCGCCGGATGTCCTCGGCGAGTCCGGCGAGTTCCGCGGCCTCCCAGACCTCCTCCTGGGTGAACGCCTCGGCGCCCCGGATGCAGTCCAGGATCGAGCCGGTCAGCGGCTGCGCGTTCTGCAGCACGACACCGCACTGACGGCGTACGGCGCTGAGGTCGAGGGCCGAGAGGTCCTGGCCGTCGTAGAGCACACTGCCGGAGACGGGCCGCTCGAAGCCGATCAGCAGCCGCAGCAGCGTGGACTTGCCGCAGCCGCTCGGCCCGACGACCGCGACGAACTCGCCCTCGGCGACCTCGACCGTCACGTCGTCGAGGACCAGCGGACCCTCGTCGCCGTACCGGAAGGTCACCCCCCGCGCGGCGAACGCCCCCGTCAGGGCCCCCGGAGCGGCGCTGCCGCCCCGTACCTCCGGCTCGCCGCGCAGCACCGGCCGTACCTGTTCGTACATCGGCAGCGCGGAGACCGCCGACACCAGGGCGCCGGTGAGCTGGGTGACCGAGGTCAGCAGCATCGTCAGGGACGTGTTGAAGGTGAGGAAGGACGCGGACGACAGGGTGCCGCGCGCGGGCCCCGCGAGGGCCATGAACATCAACAGGGTGCACAGCGGCAGGTACACCGCGTCGACCACGGTGTTGACGTTCTTGATGTGCCCGGCCCGCTGCTGCATCTTCCGGGACTTCGCGAACTGACGGGCCCAGGCGGCGTATGCGAACGGCTCGGCCGCCGCGACGCGCAGCTTGGGCAGGCCCCGCAGGGTCTGGAAGGCCTGGTTGTTGAGCTTGTTGCCGAGCTTGACCAGCCGCCGCTGCCAGCGCACCTGCCAGAGCCCGATCGCGAGGAACACGGCGGTGACGACGGCGAGCATGCCGAGACCGGCGAGCGCGAGGGGCACGCTGTAGAAGAGGAGCAGCCCGAGGTTCATCACGCCGACGGTGGTGGACTGGAGCACGACCGGGGCGATACCCGACAGCACCCGCCGTACGGAGCTGACCCCCATGGCGGCACTGGCGAGTTCACCGGTGGAGCGTTCACCGAAGAAGGCGGTGGGAAGCCGCAGCAGCCTGTCCCACACGGCCGGCTGGAGGGTGGCCTCCATGCGTCCCTCGATGCGCAGCATGGTGAGGTTCTGGAGCAACCCGAAGGCGGCCGACACCGCGCCCGCCACCATCACGGCGATCGCGACCTGAACGATGAGGCCGGTCCGGGCCTCGGGGACGTACTCCCCGAGGACCTTGCCGGTGGCGATGGGCACGAGCGCGCCGAGCGCGACGGTGACCAGTCCCGCGATGACGAGGGAGCGCAGGTCGGCGCGGGCGCCGCGCAGGCTGAAGCGCAGTAGCCGCAGCGGGTTCAACGGGCGTTCGGGCAGCGGCCGGTAGAACATCGCCGCGCTCGGCTCGAAGTCCTCGGAGTTCTCGGCGCTGACGCGGGCGCGCGATCCGCTGAGCGGGTTGACCGCCTCGTACCGTCCGCGCCGCCACATCAGCGCGACGGGTGCCCCCGACCGGGCCCTGCTGCCCACGAGCGGCCCCACGTCGGTGCGCCACCACTCGCCGGCGAGGCGGACCGGCCGGGTGCGGACCCGGGCGTGTGCCGCGATCCGTTCGACGGGGCCGAGCCTGGTGCCCGCGCTCCCGGTGTCGCGGGGCGGGTCGCCGAGGGCGATGCCGCTGCCGGCCGCGACATGGCGGCACACCGCGAAGAACGCGTCGTCGCCGCTCCCGTGCGCGCCGCGTTCCCGGTCCCGGCGGCCCCGGCGGTCGATGGAGGCGACGAGGGCCCGCTCGGCGCTCTCCTGTTCCCGCTCGCCCGCTCTGATGCCGGCGGCGGTGCGGTCCTCGTGGGCCTGTTCACGGCCGGCGATCCACCGGTCGACGGCGGCGAGCAGCCGGTACTGCTGGGCGATCATGCCCTGCCACATCGTGGCGTCGACGAGCAGGTCCCCCGCGAAGTCCGCGCTGTAGGCGGCGCCGGGCTCGACGCTGCCCGCGGGGACGGGCATCCACAGGATGTCGTCGTCGGCGACGGCGTCGGCCGTCGGGTCGTCCCCGGCGAGCCGGCCGTCCAGCGGCGCCTCGAACAGCGCGCCGAGCCCGCGGCCGATGCCGAGGGCGAAGGCGTTCTCCAGCGGCGAGGGTTCCTGAGGCGGCTGGTGCGGGTAGGGGCGGGTGAGTTCGCGCAGCGGGACGCGGCGCAGCACGCAGCCCGGCCCCGGCCTGCCGAGCAAGGTGTGGCGGGGGCCCTCGACGGGCCCGAGCAGCAACGTGCCGGCCTCCAGGCGGCCGAGGAAGTGCCAAGGGCCGCCGCCCGTCGTGTCGACCGCGAACAGGTCGAGGACGCCCGCGGCCACCAGCCACAGGACGAGTGGCCCTTCGAGGCCGACGGCCGTCCCGCCGGCCTCGGCACCGGTGGCGCCCCCGGCGGCGGTGTCCACCGGGGCCCCGATGCCCTCGAAGGCCGTGGTCACGGTGTCGTGTTCGCTCTGCCCCGGGCCCGTCCCGGTCGCCGTCGCCACGTCAGTGCTCCTTGACCAGGGCCGCGTACGCGCCGCCGGCCGCCACCAGTTCGCCGTGCCGGCCGCGTTCGACGACGGTGCCGTGATCGAGGACGACGATCTCGTCGCTGTCCCGTACGGTGCTGAGCCGGTGCGCGATCACCACACAGGCGCAGCCGCGCCGCCGCAGGTTGTCCATGATGACGCGTTCGGTCTCGGCGTCCAGCGCGCTCGTGACCTCGTCGAGTACGAGGACACTGGGCCCCCGCACGAGTGCCCGCGCGATCTCCAGGCGCTGCCGCTGGCCGCCTGAGAAGTTGCGGCCGTCCTGCTCCACCCGGGAGTGGATGCCGTCGGGGCGGCGCGCGATCACGTCGTCGTACAGGGCAGCGTCGCGCAGGGCCGCCACCACCGCCTCGTCGGGGATCGAGGGGTCCCACAGGGCGACGTTGTCCCGTACGGTCCCCTCGAAGAGGAAGACGTCCTGGTCCACGAAGGACACGGAGGCGGCGAGCGCACCGCGCGGGATGTCCTCGATGCGGCGGCCGTCGATCGAGATGGTGCCTTCCCAGGGCCGGTACAGCCCCGAGATCAGCCGGGAGACGGTGGACTTGCCGCTGCCCGATCCGCCGACAAGGGCGACCTGCCGGCCCGGCCCGACGGTCAACGAGAACCCGCCGAGCAGCGGCGCGTCGAGCGGGCTGTATCCGAACGTCACGTCCCGCAACGCGACATGGCCGGTGAGTCGGCGGGTGCTCGGGCCCGACCCGTCCTGCGCGTAGAGCGTGTCCGCGGGGAAGTTCTCGACGTCCTTGAGGCGTGCGACGTCGGCTGCGAAGTCCTGGATGCGGCCCGCGACGCCGTTGAGCCGGGTGATGGGCGCGGTGAAGCTCGTGACGAGCGTCTGGAAGGCGACCAGCAGGCCGATGGAGATGTGTCCGTCCACGGCGCGCAGCCCGCCGATCCACAGGATCAGCGCGCTGTTGAGGGTGGCGAGGAGCGGGGCGACGACGGCGAGCACCGCGCTCGGCACACCGAGGCGCTGCTGTTCCTCCAGGGTCGCGGCGTGCTGCCCGGCCCAGCGGCGGAAGAAGCCGTCCTCGCCGCCGGTCGCCTTCAGCGTCTCGATCAGCTGGAGACCGGTGTACGAGGTGGTGGTCAGGCGGGCGCTGTCGGCGCGGAGCTTTTGGGTGTGGGTGGCGCGCAGCCGGATCACGACGCGCATGGCGACGACGTTCAGCAGGGCCACCAGCACACCGATGACAGTGAGTTGCGGATCGTAGGTCCACAGCAGCACGGCGTACAGCAGGACCACGAGGCCGTCGACGCCCGCAGCCGAGAGGTCGCGCGCCAGGGTCTCGGCGACGGAGTCGTTGGACTGCAGGCGCTGGACGAGGTCGGCGGGGCTGCGCTGGGCGAAGAACGTGACGGGCAGCCGCATCAGGTGGCGCATGAAACGGGCGCTGCTGAGCGTGGAGGAGATGATGCGCCCGCGCAGCAGGTTGGCCTGCTGGAGCCCGGTGAGGACGGCGGTGAGCGCGATCATCGCGGCCATCGCGGCGAACAGTGGTCCGAGCAGCGAGGTCTGCCCGCCCACCAGGAACATGTCGATGTACGTGCGGCTGAGCGCGGGCACGGCGGCGCCGGTGGCGACGAGGAGGAGCCCCGCGAGCAGCGCCGCGAACAGGGTGCCCGCGGTGCCGCGCATCCGGGTGGGCAGCGCGCGCAGCACACCGGGGCGGCGGCCGCCCGTGCTGAAGGAGCCGGTGCGTTCGAAGACGAGGGCGACGCCGGTGAAGCTGGTGTCGAAGTCCTCGGCGGGCACGAACCTGCGGCCCTTTCCCGGGTCGTTGATGTGCACGCCCCGGGTGCCGAGTCTGCGGCCCGTCCCCTCGTACACGACGTAGTGGTTGAACTCCCAGAAGAGGATCGCCGGTCCCCGCACGTCGGCGAGGGCGGCGGACTCCATTTGCATGCCCTTGGCCCCGAGGCCGTAACTGCGGGCCGCTTTGAGCAGGTTGCTGGCGCGGGAGCCGTCGCGGGAGACGCCGCAGGCGATGCGGAGCTCCTCCAGCGGGACATGGCGGCCGTGGTGGGCGAGGACCATGGCGAGGCAGGCGGCGCCGCACTCGACGGCCTCCATCTGCAGGACGGTGGGGGTACGGACCCTCCGGATCCGGCCGCCGGACGGCGCGGACGGCCGGGCCTCGGTGCGGGCAGGACCGGTGCGGTGACGGCCGTGGCCGCCGGGTGGGAGCTGCCGCTGCGGCGGTACGCGGGTGCCGCTCATGGCAGCAGCCACTGCGCCGGGTGCTGCCGTGCGACGCGCACGGAGCCGTCGGCCGGTGTCATCGAGGTGAGCCCGAACGGCGGTCCCGCGGGTGAGGACCAGGCATAGCCGGACCGGGTGCGGCGCGTGGTGTCCAGGGCGACGAGGACGGCGACGGGCTGCCCGTCGCGGCTGAACTGGTCGGCGAGTTGGGGGTCGCCCAGGAAGGCGGCGATCTGCCGCCGGGTCTGGGTGCTCCTGCCGACGGCCTTGACGGTGCCGTGCAGCACGCCGTAGCGCTGCTCGGGCGCGGACGCCGGGCTGAGGTCGACCGGCTGTCCCGGAACGACGGACCCGCCGCCGGAGGCCGGCATGTACAGCATCGCGAGGAGCGGGTCGTGTGCGTGGGCCGCGCGTTCGACGGTCGCGATGTCGGCGCCCGTGGTGACGACGGCGCCGATGCTCGCGGTCAGGGAGGTGACCCGGCCGGCGGCGATCGCGCGGACCGTGTCCGTGGCGCCGTGCGCGACGCGTACCCGCACGAGTGGCGCGTCCGCCTCGACGCGCTGTCCCTCCTGCGCGAGCACGGCGGTGACTTGCCCGGCGACGGGGCTCTGGAGCACGTAACTCCCCTGTCCGTAGGTGAGGATGCCCGGGGCCGCGACAGTCGAGGTCACATAACCGGTGACCGCCCACAGCGCGCCCGCCGCCATGGCGAGGAGGGTCACCGCGAGCGTGAGCAGGCCGCGTGGGCGGGCGAGCCGCACGGGGAGGTCGAGCTCCTCCGGCGACTGGAGTTTGGTGAGCGCCTGTTGGCGGAATTGCACGGCGGTCTTCCCGGTCTTCCGGCACACGGAAACGTGCCCCGGAGTCCGTAGGGGATACGGACCCGGGACACGTGTCAGTCAGTCACAACTGGTCGATGCGACCGGTTGCTCAGAGGCCGCCGACGAGGCCCGTCACGCCGGAGGTGTTCACCATCGGGTCGACGGTGGCGTCGACGGTGTTCAGGACACCGTTGACGTTCACGACACCGCTGACCGTGTTGACGACGCCGGTGACGGTGTCACCGACGAGACCACCGGACACGTTGTCCAGGTCGGCGTCGGAGATTTCCTGGGTCTCGACCTGGGGGGTGGAGTTCATCAGTGAAGCTTCCCTTCGCATGGCTCTGATTGACACGCCTCCGTCCAGTGCCTTCCCGTCAGGGACGAAATCACCGGTGGTGTTGGTGGCGTGCGATGGGATGTAAGCACGGACCTCCCACGGGCAGCCACCCGCGAAACGGGCTCCTGGTTCATATGTGCCGTGCGTCTGTGGTGTGTTGTGCCCGGGCCCCCATCGTGGCGGCGCGCTTTCTTCACACCATGGTCCGAACCTCGGTCAGCCGCGGGGCCGCCGGGCCTCCGGAACCTCGCATTCCGTCCGTACCGTCCGGTCGGGCACCGGCCCGGCGGCAAAGGCCCTGTGCAGTGATGGCCCCCGGACGCTTGCAATGTGCGGGTTGTCCGCAGAACGAAATCGCACTGGTTTCCGCGACCAAACGCGTTCGAGCGATCACGCCGTGTGTGTACGGCCCGGTTCCACGGGCCGTCCGCCGAGCCCGAGCCCCGCCGCGACCGCTCGCGCCACCCGCCGTCCCGAGTACAGCGCGCCCTGGATCGAGCTGGTGTCGCGGTGATCGCCGCACACGTACACCTCCCCGGCGAGCGGCGGGCGCACGAACGGGTGCGGCGCGGTCATGGCCGGCAGGGCGTACGGGATGTCGTACGTGGCGACGAGGTCCCAGTCGCGGGTGGACACACGGTGCAGGTCGGCGAGCCTGCGCCGCACCGCCGGCTCGGCGGCCTCCCCGTGCGGGGCGCCCTCGCGGTGGGCGGCCGAGGTCGCGACGAGCGCGCGGCCCGCCGGCGCGTACCCGGGCGCGGCGGCGCTGATCACGACGCTGTTGTCGACGGGCGAGTCGTCCCCGTCCACGAGGAGCCGCGCCCCCGTCTCCGCCAGGGCCCCGGCGTCGGTGGCGTGGTACCAGGTGGTCACGCCGTGCCAGGCGGGCTCCCGCAGGCCGGGCAGCAGCGCCGCGGCCGCGCGGGCATCCGTGGCGACGACGACGGCGCGCGCCAGAAGGGTCCCCTCGTCCGTCTCGACGCGGTCGGCGGCCACCCGCCGGGCGGCTGTCCCCAGGCGCACCGTCCCCTGCGGCAGCCGGGCCGCGAGATCGCGCGGCAGGACGTACATACCGGCCGCGGGTACCGCGGCCTCGCCGCGCACGAACATCCGCACCATGAGATCGACGAACCGGCCGGACGTGGTGGCGTCCGGGTCGAGCGTCAGCCCGGCGAAGAAGGGCCGCAGCAGGCGCTCGACCGTCCGGTCGGAGAGGCCCCTGGCCCGCCAGTGCCGGGCGGCGGGAACGTCGTGGCGGTGCAGCAGCCCCTCGGCCGACGAGAAGGACACCTCCAGCGCGTAGCGCGCGAGCGCGACCTTCGCACTCGGCGACCCGATCGGCGCGCGGAGCAGGCGCGGCAGGGCCAGGGGGTCGCGCCGCGGGTCCGCGAGGACGCTGTGGCGCCCGTCCGCGTACAGGCCGAGGGCGCGGGCGAACGGCCGCAGGTCCGGTGCGGCGAGGTCGAGCACACCCGTCGCCTCCGGATAGGCGGTGTTCAGCACCTGGAAACCCCGGTCGAGCAGGTAGCCCTCGCGACGGTCGGTGGCGACCCGGCCGCCGACCCGCTCCCCCGCCTCCAGGACGCTCACGTCGGCGCCCCGGGCCGCCAGTTCCAGTGCCGCGGCGAGACCGGCGAGACCGGCCCCGACGACGATCACGTCATGACGTGCGGGCAGCGTGACCATGTGCGTTACCTCCGGCGGTGCCGCTGTCCCCGCGGCCGCGGGGACAGGCTCACGAGGTAGCCTCTCAGCCGCCCGCTCCCCCGGCGCGGCAGCCGGGCGGTCCACGGAGGAGACGTTTCCTCCCCAGCGGGTACCTATGTGGTGGCGGACTGGACGGAAGGAGTCTTCCCATGACCGGTACGGGCCACGAGGACTACAGGATGCGAGGTCGCGACCCGGCCCTCCTGGAGGACCAGCAGCTGCTGCGCGAGCTGGAGACACTGCACCGCACCCGGCACGACACGCTCCTGCACGGGTCGAAGGACGCGCTCGACACGCACAACACGCGCACCGCGCAGCTGGAGGGCGAGTACCTGCGGCGCCACCCGAAACGGCACGTCCTCGCCGGACGCACCCGTGAGGGAGCACGGGGGCGCGGGGTCTGACCACCGGGGTGCCAGGACGGCCCGGACCGCAACGGGCGGGGCGCGGTCCGGGGGCACACGCCGGTGCCCGTCCGCGCCGCCCCACCCGCGTGGAGGGACGGCGTGGACGGACGTGGACGGACGGCGGTTGCTCCTGGCCCCCGGCTGCGGCTGCGCGGCCCGGGGCTACGAGGCCAGGGCGGCGAGTTCCACCCCCGCCAGGAGGAAGCCGCCGACGCCGAAGTCGGCGGTGCTGTCGTAGGTGACCGGCTGGCTGGAGTCGGGACGGTCACCCACCTTCTGCACGTAGCCGAGCGCGCCGTCGGGGTGCACGGCCGTAGCCACGAGGCCGTTCCAGGCGCGCGCCGCGACGGGCAGGTACGTGGCCCGGTCCACGAGTCCGCTCGCGACGGCGTAGGCCGTGCCGTACGCGAAGAAGACGGTGCCGCTGGTCTCCGGACCCGGGAAGTGCCGCGGATCGGCGAGATTGACGTTCCAGAACCCGTCGGCGCGCTGCACCCGGGCGACCGCCGTCACCAGCCGCTTCAGCGTGTCGGCGTACTCGGCGGTGTCGGACCGCCCGGCGGGCAGTGCCTTCAGCGTCTTGACGTGCCCGGCGGCGACCCAGCCGTTGCCGCGTGACCACACCACCGGCTTACCCGACGGGGAGAGGATGCCGCCCGGCAGGAAGTTCTTGTCCCGGTACCAGAGCCCCGTGGCGGGCACGAAGAGGCCCGGGCCGCCCTCGGCACTCTTGGTGTGCGTGTACAGACTGTGCAGCTTGGTCCAGTAGCCGGTGTCGCCGCGCAGTGCGCCCAGCCTGGCGAACGACGGCATGCCCATGTGCAGCGCGTCGTCCCACCACCAGTCGTCGTTCTTGGTCACCTGGTCCGTGTATGTCATGCGGTGCAGGCAGGCCTCGATGGCGGTCAGCTTCGCGCTGCCCCCTTCCGCCTCGTAGAGGTCGAGGTACACCTGCCCCGCGCACTGGTCGTCGGCGTTGCGGGTGGTGGTGCCGCCGTTCAGCGCGTAGGCGTGGCTCTCGGCCCAGGAGCGTGAGCGGTCCAGGTAGCGGGCGTCCCCAGTGAGCGTGTGGAGTGCCATGAGACCGCTGTAGAAGGTGGCGTTGGCCCACTGGTTGTCGCCGGGGCCGGGGTTCGCGTCGATCCACTGGTCGGCGACCTCGCGCAGGACGGCGGTGATCTCGGCCCGGGAGGGCAGCGCATCGCCGGCGGCGCGCGGCACCTCGGGGCGGGCTGTCGCCGGACGGGGTGTCGCGGAGCGGGAGGCAGCCGGCGCCGCGTGTGCGACGCCGTCGAGCGGGGGCAGGCCGGCGGCCGCGAGCGCGGCGCCGGTGCCCAGGAGATGCCGTCGATCCATGGCAGGGCCTTCCGTGTGGGGTCCGGGCGGTACAGGACATGACAGGGATGCGAGGTGAGGTGCGTCGCACGTAGGGCGTTCATGTGAGTGAACGTGGGGTACCTCCATGAACTTGCGGCGCAGCCTAAAGGACTGGACCATCCCCCCGCCAGACCCCGGACAGCCCCCAACGTCCGCCTGCGCGAGGCGAGATGACGGAGCACGCCGTCGAAAAGAGCGGCCACGGCGTGCGTCGCGGGGCCGGGAGCCACCCACGGCCCGTGACTCCGGGAAGGCACGCCGCTTCTTCGTCACTCGCCCGCCGGCCGTCGGTCGCCGTCGCCGATCGCCGTCGCCGATCGCCGTGTCCGCCGTTACCGGTCATCGGTCATCGGTCGCCGATCGTCGTGGTCCGCCGTCGGGCGTTCGGCGTCGGGCGTCGCCGGGTGGCCGGGCAACCAGATGTGACGGCGTCAACGCTGCGTTCCCGGTCAGGGCGGGCCGATGCGAGCACCGGGCCGCCCTGAGGGGGCCTTGGAGCCCCGCGTCCGACCTGCTACGGCTGCCGGGAAGCCCGCACGGACACACCGGCCGTGGGCGCGTGCGCCCACAGTGGGACGCGCGTCTGCTCCGCACACGGCCAGGTCGCGGGGGCCCGTCGTCCGCCGGTTCAGCGGGATCGCGGCCATCCGATGCGGCAGGGACACGCGCCGGATCGTCCGCCCCGCCTGCCGCGCGGCGGACCACGACGTCGCCACGTCCGCATAGAATTGATCCGGTCAACTGTGTCGCCTACTGTGGCCGTGGCCGAAGGAGGGTGACCGCCACCATGGAGACAGCGGCGAGCAAGCCGAAGACCGCGACCGATCTGCTGCGGCACAAGGGGCTGCGCAGCACGGCCCAGCGGCGTGCGGTGCTGGGCGCCCTGGGATACGGCTCGCACGCCACCGCGGCGGAGGTCGAGCAGCGGATCAAGGCCGCGGAGCCGGCGAGGGGCCTGTCCCGGCAGGGCCTGTACAACGTGCTGGACGATCTGACGCAGGCCGGTCTGGTCCGGTGCATCGAACCCGCGGGCTCGCCCACGCGCTACGAACTGCGCGTCGGCGACAACCACCACCACCTGGTGTGCAGGACGTGCGGGCACATCGAGGACGTCGACTGCGGCGTGGGCGTGGCGCCCTGCCTCGACCCGCTGGACGCCAAGGGCTTCGCCCTGGACGAGGCCGAGATCACCTGGTGGGGTCTGTGCCAGGACTGCCGGGCCGCGACCACACCCTGACCGCGTCGCCGCGCGCCACCTCCGACCGCACCCCGGCACGGCCGCGCCGGGCCCGGTACCGACGCCGCCGTCGGCCCGCAGCGCCGGCCGCCGGGGACGACACGTGCGGCGGCTGGCGCGCTCGTCAGGGCGACGCGTCCGGCGGTGTCGTGCGCGCCGGCCGGCGGACCGTCCGGCAGGATGGCCCGGGTGAGCAATGGCGAACCATCGGATGCCGTGACCGCGGCGATCGAGGGTGAGCTGCGCTTCCTCGACCCCGCCGTCTTCACCTCCCCGACCCTGCTCGGCAGGCTGCTGCATCCCGAGTTCCGCTCGTTCGGCTCCTCGGGGACCTCGTACACCCGTGCGTCGTACATCGACGAACTGCGCGAGTGGGGTCCCTCCGCCAGGACCCCCGGCACGGTGACCCTGCTGGCGGCGCGGGAGCTCGCCCCGGATCTGGTGCTCCTCACGTTCGACATCAACGTCAGCGAGCGCCGCGCGCACCGCAGTTCGCTGTGGCGCAAAACGCGCGAGGCGGGGTGGCAGCTGTACTTCACCCAGGGGACGGGCTTCAGCCCGGGCGACATGGTGACGCCGACCTGACGGCGCCTCCCACCTACGTGACTGCCCCCGCCGCCCGCCGGCCCCGCGGCCCCCGGCCGCCCACCGTCGTCGGGACGGCCTCACACCTCCCCGGCGGGCTCCCTGCGCATGCAGATCCGCGGCCACGCGTCGAGGCCCATGTCCGCCTCCGCCCGCCTGATCTCCCGCAGCCCCCCGGTCACCTCGTCGGCGGTCAGCGTCCGGAAGCCGAGACGCGCGTAGTAGGGCGCGTTCCACGGCACGTCCGCGAACGTCGTGAGGGTCAGCGCCGTGCCGGCCCGCCGGGCCAGATCCTCGATCAGGGCGCGCCCGACGCCCTGGCGCGCCGCGTCGGGATGGACCGACACCTGTTCGATGTGCGCGGCGCCGTCGACGTCCTCGTGCAGCAGGAACGCCACGGGCCGCCCCGTCCCGTTGTCGGCCACCCACGCGTTCCCGTGTTCGCGGTAGCCCTCCAGTACCTCGGGGGACGGTGGTTCGTGCGCGGCCACCTCCGCCATCGCGATGCGGCGGAAGAGCTCCCCGGCGGCGAGTTCGATACGGGGGATCTCAGCCAGGTCCGCCACGGTGGCGAGTCGTATGAACATGCCGGGGAGCCTACGCGACCACGTGCGTCCGGTGCTGTTACATCGGCGGAGTCCCCGGCATGGTGCGTTCCGAGAGGCGGCGGTGTGTCCGACAGCCCCCACGACGGAGAGTCCCCGGCCCCGCGGCCGCACGGCGCCACGGCCAAGAAGGCGGTCGGCCGGACGTCCCGGCACCGGCCGGCACGGCGCGGGGACCCGCTCCAGCGGCTGCTGTTCGGCGGCGTGTACGGCACGGTGCTGGCCAGCGCGCTCGCCGCCGCACTGGGTGACGAGAGCGGTCCGCCCGATCCCGGCTACGACGCGGCCTGGGTGTTCGCGGCGGCGGTGGCCGGGTCGGCGGCGCACGGGTACGCCCACGCCATCGCCCACCGCACCGTCACGAACGGGAAGGTCTCGCCCGGCACCATCCGCTCGGTGCTCAACGAGTGGGCGCTGCTCGTCGCGGCGCTGCCTACGGTGGCCGCGCTGCTCGGGTCGTACGCCGGCTTCTGGAGCGAGAACGGCGCCATCAACATCGCCCTGATCATCAACACCGCCGCGCTGTTCGGCTGGGGGCTGTGGGCGGCCCGGGTGGCGGGGCAGGGGTGGTTCGCCGGCTGCCGGGCGGGGGCCGTCGACGTGCTGCTCGGCCTGTTCATCATCGTGGTCAACGTCCTGACGAAGTGACACCGGGCGGCGGCGGGCCGCCGGTACCGGCTCCGGGACCCCTGCGGCGCCCGGCGCCCCCGGCCCACAGCTCAGGTCTCAGGACCCAGGATTCAGGACTCACCGACTCAACGACTCAACGACTCAACGACTCACCAGCCGACTCGCACCCCTGAGGCTCACGGCCCCGAACTCACAGCTCCGACGAGACGAGTTCGTCCGCGGCGCTGTTGACCGGCTGCGGGGTACCGGTGAGGTCCATGACGAAGATCGGCACGCCCAGCTCGTCGGCGCGGGCCCGCGCGTCGTCCGCGTACCCGGCGAGGGAGAACAGCACACCGGTGACCGCCTCGTGGAGCCCGTACAGCCAGACGAGTTCCACCGCGCGCAGCGGGGTGCGGCTGGTGGTGGGATCGACCTGCGCGACGACGTCGGGGCCCCTGAGATCGATGCACGAGTCCTGGCGCTGCTCGGCCGCGGCCACCCCGTGGAAGCCGAGCCAGCGCAGGTAGAGACCGGCGGCGGTGACGGCGTCGCGTGCCGTACGGATCGTCAGCGGGCGAAAGGAGGGTCTGGGGGCCGCGGCCGTGCGCGGCAGTGGGATGTGCGAGGGACGCGGCGACCAGTCACGCGGGGGCCAGTCGCGCGGTAAGACGGCGCCGGCGTCGGAGGCGCCGAGCGGGGGCGCCACAGGACTCGGCCCGGCGGGCGGGGCCGGTTCGACGGGGATGCGCAGCATCGTGCCGCAGGGGCAGTCGAGTTCGGGCTGCGGCCAATGCCCGTCGCGGCCGCACGCCGGGCACCGTACGACGACCCACTCGTCCGTCCAGGACCGGCGCACCACCGGCTCGGGCCGCGCGCCGCCGCGCAGGGGCGGCGCCACCGGCGCGCCGCACGCGCACGCGTACGTCGGTGCCGTGTAGCGATGTCCGCGCCCGCAGGCCGGGCAGTCCACGCTGACTCCGCGCTCCGCATCCATCACGTGCCCCCCACAGGCCTCTCATGGTCACTCCGGCCGATCGCGTTGCGTGGTCCATCGTCCACCAAGAGCGAGGTATTGGGGAGAGGACACCGGATTCCCCCTTGACTGACCTGCCCACCCCCTTTACTTTAATTTCCGTATAGCAAAACAGTTTTTCCACATTACGGAATTTGTGCTCTCAGGTGGCGCGACAGAGCCCGAATCCGCCAGCCGAATGAGGAGCACTCATGCCTCGAATGACCGCCGCCCGCGCGGCAGTTGAGATCCTGAAGCGCGAGGGTGTGACCCACGCCTTCGGTGTGCCGGGCGCGGCGATCAACCCGTTCTACGCCGCCCTCAAGGCAGCCGGCGGCGTTCAGCACACCCTCGCGCGCCACGTCGAGGGCGCCTCGCACATGGCCGAGGGCTACACCCGCGCGCGCCCGGGGAACATCGGAGTGTGCGTCGGCACGTCGGGCCCCGCGGGCACGGACATGATCACCGGCCTCTACTCGGCGATCGGCGACTCCATCCCGATCCTGTGCATCACAGGGCAGGCTCCGACCGCCGTGATCCACAAGGAGGACTTCCAGGCCGTCGACATCGCCTCGATCGCCAGGCCCGTCACCAAGGCCGCCACCACGGTGCTGGAGGCGGCCCAGGTGCCCGGTGTGGTCCAGCAGGCGTTCCACCTCATGCGGTCGGGGCGGCCGGGGCCCGTCCTCATCGACCTGCCGCTCGACGTGCAGCAGACCGAGATCGAGTTCGACCCCGAGACGTACCAGCCGCTGCCCGTCTACCGGCCCGTCGCCTCCCGCGCGCAGGCGGAGAAGGCCGTTCGCATGCTCGCCGCGTCCGACAGGCCGCTGATCGTCGCCGGCGGCGGGGTCATCAACGCGGACGCCTCGGCGCTGCTGGTGGAGTTCGCCGAACTGACCGGCACCCCGGTCGTGCCCACCCTGATGGGCTGGGGCACAATCGCCGACGACCATGAACTCAACGCCGGCATGGTCGGGTTGCAGACGTCCCACCGCTACGGCAACGCGACGTTCCTCGCCTGCGACTTCGTACTCGGGATCGGCAACCGCTGGGCCAACCGGCACACCGGCAGGCTCGACGTCTACCGCGCGGGCCGGACCTTCGTGCACGTCGACATCGAACCCACCCAGATCGGCAGGATCTTCGCCCCCGACTACGGCATCGCCTCGGACGCGGCCGCGGCCCTGACCCTCTTCGTCGAGGTGGCGAAGGAACTCAGGGCCGCGGGCGAACTCCCGGACCGCGGCGCGTGGGTGGCCGCAGCGCGCGAACGCAAGGCCACCCTGCACCGCAGGACCCACTTCGACGACGTGCCGCTGAAACCGCAGCGGGTGTACGAAGAGATGAACCGCGCCTTCGGCCCCGAGACACGGTACGTGTCCACGATCGGTCTCTCCCAGATCGCGGGCGCGCAGATGCTGCACGTCTACCGGCCGCGCCACTGGATCAACTGCGGCCAGGCGGGCCCCCTCGGCTGGACGATCCCCGCCGCGCTCGGCGTCGCCACGGCCGATCCCGGGGCGAGCGTCGTGGCGCTCTCCGGCGACTACGACTTCCAGTTCATGCTGGAGGAGCTGGCCGTGGGCGCCCAGCACCGCATCGGGTACGTCCACGTGCTGGTCAACAACGCGTATCTGGGGCTGATCCGCCAGGCGCAGCGCGCCTTCGACATGGACTTCCAGGTCAATCTGGAGTTCGAGAACATCAACGCGCCGGGGACCGGCGGGTACGGCGTCGACCATGTGAAGGTCGCCGAGGGCCTCGGCTGCAAGGCCATCAGGGTGACCGAGCCGGAGCAGTTGCTGCCCGCGTTCGAGGAGGCCAAGAAACTGGCGGCCGAACACCGCGTGCCCGTGGTGGTCGAGGCGATCCTGGAACGCGTCACCAACATCGCGATGAGCGGCACCGACATCGGCTCCGTCAACGAGTTCGAGGACCTGGCCACCGCACCGGGCCACGCGCCCACCGAGATCCTGCCGCTGGCCTGAGGCCGGCGCGGGCCCCGGGGGGACGGCCCCGGGGGGACCGGCGGGCCCCGTACCGGGCAACACCCCGGCGCGGGGCCCGCGTTCACGCGGTCGAGGCCGGTCCGCGCTCCCCGCGAGGGCATGGTACGGGCCGGCCCCGCCGTTCGCGAGGTGGACGGGGAAGTGCCGGTGCGGACTCAGCGCCCTACGGTCGCGTGAAGCGCTCCCGCAGCTCGATCTTGCGCACCTTGCCGCTCACCGTCATCGGGAACGCGTCCACGATCTCCACCCGGCGCGGCACCTTGTAGCGCGCGAGCCGCTCGGCGCAGTACGCGGCGATCTCCTCCTGCCCCGGCGGGTCGGCCGGGTCACGGGGGATGACGCACGCCACCACCTCTTCCCCGTAGCGCTCGTCGGGGACCCCCACCACCTGGACGTCGGCGATCTTCGGATGCGCGTGGAGGAACTCCTCGATCTCCCGGGGATAGACGTTCTCCCCGCCCCGGATGATCATGTCCTTGATCCGGCCGACGACCTGGACGTAGTCGTCGTCCCTGATCACCGCGAGGTCCCCGGTGTGCATCCACCGGCCCGCGTCGACGACGTCCGAGGTGCGCGCGGGGTCGTCCCAGTAGCCGAGCATCACGCTGTAGCCGCGTGTACACAGCTCGCCCGCCTCCCCGCGCGGCAGGGTCACGCCGCTCGCGGGGTCGATCACCTTGACCTCGATGTGCGGCAGCGCCCGCCCCACCGTTCCGGTGCGGCGCTCCAGGTCGTCGTCCCGCCGGGTCTGGGTGGAGACGGGCGAGGTCTCCGTCATGCCGTAGCAGATGGACACCTCGCTCATGTGCATCTCCGCGACGACGCGCTTCATGACCTCGGCCGGGCACGGAGAGCCCGCCATAATGCCGGTCCGCAGCGACGAGAGGTCGTACGAGCCGAAGTCCGGCAGGTCGAGTTCCGCGATGAACATCGTGGGCACGCCGTAGAGCGAGGTGACCCGCTCCCGCTGCACGGTGCGCAGGGTGGCCGCCGCGTCGAAGGAGGCGGCCGGGATGACCACGCAGGAACCGTGGGACGTGGCGGCGAGGTTGCCCATCACCATGCCGAAGCAGTGGTAGAAGGGCACGGGCAGGCAGATCCGGTCGGCCGGTGTGTATCCGACCGTCTCCCCGACGAAGTATCCGTTGTTGAGGATGTTGTGGTGGGAGAGCGTCGCGCCCTTGGGAAAGCCGGTCGTCCCGGAGGTGTACTGGATATTGATCGGGTCGTCGCAGGACAACTCCGCCTCGCGCGCCACCAGTTCCTGGGCAGTCGCGCCACTGGCGGCCGCCACCAGATCGTCCCAGCTCGGGTCGCCGATGTAGTGGACGGCCCGCAGGCCCGGGCACTGCGGCCGGACTTCGTCGATCATCGCCCGGTAGTCGCTCGTCCGGTGCGCCGACGACGCGACCAGCAGTCGGACGCCCGACTGCCGCAGCACGAAGCCCACTTCGTGGCTGCGGTACGCCGGGTTGATGGTCACCATGACCGCGCCCACCCGGGCCGTCGCGTACTGGACGAGCACCCATTCGGGGCAGTTGACGGCCCAGATGCCGACACGGTCGCCCTTCGCGATGCCCAGGGCGAGCAGGGCACGCGCCAGCCGCTCGACGTCCGCACCGAACTCCGCGTACGTCCAGCGCCGCCCGGACGCGGTGTCGACCAGCGCCTCGCGCTGCCCGTACGCGGCGACAGCGGCGGCCAGGTTCGCGCCGATGGTGTCGCCGAGCAGCGGTGTGGTGCCGGTGCCGTGCGTGTACGAGGGCGCGCCCGGGGCGGGCACTGCCGCCGATGCGGCCGCCGCAGCTGTTCGCGTCGTCATGTCAGATCGCCCTCCGCGTACTCCTCGGCCGAGCCGGCGGCGGTGCGCTCACGCAGCTCGATACGGCGGATCTTGCCGGACACGGTCTTCGGGAGTTCCGCGAACTCCAGGCGCCGCAGCCGCTTGTAGGGCGCGAGCACCGCCCGCGAGTGCTCGAAGATCACCTTCGCGGTCTCGGGGCCCGGCTCCCAGCCCTCGGCGAGCACCACGTACGCCTTGGGCACGGCGAGGCGCACCGGGTCGGGGGCCGGCACGACGGCCGCCTCGGCCACGGCCTCGTGTTCGAGGAGCGCGCTCTCCAGCTCGAAGGGGCTGATCTTGTAGTCGCTGGCCTTGAAGACGTCGTCGCTGCGGCCCACGTAGGTGATGTAGCCGTCGGCGTCCCGGGCGCCGATGTCACCCGTGCGGTAGAAGCCACCGGACATGGCCGCCGCCGTACGCTCCGGATCGCCGTTGTACCCCGTCATCAGGCCGACGGGGCGCCCGGCGAGCACGAGGCTGATCTCGCCCTCGGCCACACCCGGCTCGCCGGACACCGGATCCAGGAGCTCGACGCTGAAACCGGGCAGCGGGCGGCCCATCGAGCCCGCCTTCACCAGCTGCCCGGGCGAGTTGGCGACCTGCACCGCCGTCTCGGTCTGGCCGAAACCGTCGCGGATGGTGACGCCCCACTCGCGCCGCACCCTCTCGATGACCTCGGGGTTCAGCGGCTCCCCGGCGGCGACGACCTCCCGCGGCGGGGTGCGCAGCTGGCTCAGGTCGGCCTGGATCAGCATCCGCCAGACGGTGGGCGGGGCGCAGAAGCTGGTGACACCGGAGGCGTCCATCTCCGCCATCAGACGGGCCGCGTCGAAGCGCGTGTAGTTGTGGATGAAGACCGTGGCCTCCGCGTTCCACGGCCCGAACAGGTTGGACCAGGCGTGCTTGGCCCAGCCGGGCGAGGCGATGTTCAGGTGTACGTCACCGGGGATCAGCCCGATCCAGTACATCGTCGCGAGGTGCCCGATCGGGTACGAGACGTGCGTGTGCTCCACGAGCTTGGGGCGCGCGGTGGTGCCGGAGGTGAAGTACAGCATCAACGGGTCGTCGGCGGCGGTCGGCCCGTCCGGCTCGAAGGCCACCGGCGCCGCGTAGGCGTCCTCGTAGGCCCGCCAGCCGGCGGGCACCGATCGCGCTGCGCCGGGCTCCGCGGCGGCGGAGCCCGCGCCGACGACGATCCGGGTGTACTCCCCCGGGACGCCGTCGAACTTGGCCGCGTCGGCGGCGCGCGCGATCACGTGCCGGGCCCCGCCGCGCCCCACCCGGTCGCGCAGGTCGAGGGTGCCGAGCAGTGGCGTCGCGGGGATGACGACGGCCCGCAGCTTCATCGCGGCGAGTGCGGTCTCCCACAGCTCCACCTGGTTGCCGAGCATGACGACGATCCGGTCGCCGGCCCGCACGCCCTGCTCGCGCAGCCAGTTGGCCGCCTGGTTCGAGCGGGCTGCCATCTCGGGGAAGGTGCGGCGGGTGCGGGAGCCGTCCTCCTCGACGATGTGCAGCGCGAGCCGGTCCGCGTTCCGCGCGTCCTCGGCGATCCGGTCGAACCAGTCGAGCGCCCAGTTGAAGTGCGCGGGCCGGGGCCACACGAACCCCTCGTACGCACCCCGGTAGTCGTCGCGATGCGCCAGCAGGAAGTCGCGGGCCGTCCTGAACTGCGCGGTGGGGTCGCTTGGATCCGCGCCCCGGCCGGTGGTGCCGCCTGCCGTCATGTGGTGCCTCCTCGTCGCCGGCCTCATCGCCGGACCCTTGCCCCGCATCGTGTAGACAGTGATACAGGCCTCACCACCCCCGTACGGGGGTGACGGGCAAACGCGGTGGAGGTGCGGACACGTGACGGGTACGGGCGAGTCGCAGGAGATCCGGTCGGCGCTGGTCTCCCTGCGCAGATCGGCGCGGCTGCCCATCGCGTTCGGCGGACTGCTCCACGACCCGGCGAGCCTGCGGCTCACCGAGCTGTCCGGCGCGGCCACGCCCGCGCTGCGCGGCCTGCTGATCTCGTCGGGCCATGGCGTCGGCGGCAAGGCGGTGGCGCTCGCCAGGCCCTGCGGGGTGGCGGACTACGCCCTCGCGCGGCACATCAGCCACGAGTACGACACGGCCGTGGCGGCCGAGGGGCTGCGCTCGGTCGTCGCGGTGCCGGTGATCGTGGGCCGCCGGGTGCGGGGTGTGCTGTACGGCGCGCTGCGGACGCCGCTGCCGATCGGTGACCGGGTCTTCGACGCGGCGGTCACCGCCGCGCGGGACGTCGAACAGGCCCTCGTCGCACGGGACGAGGCGCGGCGGCTACTGGCGCGGACGGCGGCCCCGGGCGGCGGGCCCGGTACGGAGCCGCCGGTTCAGCCGGCCCCGGCCGCGGGGACCGGCGCCTGGGAGGAGGTGCGGGCCGCACACGGCGAACTGCGGGCGCTGGCCCCGCGCATCGCGGACCCGGTGCTGCGCGAGCAGCTGCTCGCGGCCTGCGCCCGACTGTCCGGGGCCGCCGCGGCCCCGCCGGCCGCCCCGGCGCGCCGGGTGGTGCTGGCGCCGCGGGAGGTCGACGTGCTGGCGTGCGTGGCGGCCGGTGCGACGAACGCGGCGGCCTCGGCCGCGCTCGGCATACGGCCGGAGACGGTGAAGGGGTACCTGTGTTCCGCGATGCGCAAACTCGGGGCCCACACCCGGCTGGAGGCGGTGGTGGCGGCGCGGCGCGCGGGGGCGCTGCCGTGACCTGGGCGCTGTGGACGCCCCTCCTCACCGGCGCACGGCGCGACGCGCCCACCGACCGGGGAGCGCCGTGCCGCGGCCGGCGTTCAGGCCGCCGCGGCGCCCCGTGCACCGTGTGAGCGGTGGTGCGTCCACCGGCGGCTCCGTCCCCGCGTCCATGCGCCCGGAGGCCATGAGCCGGGTGTTTCGCCGGGCGTCGCCGGCGCGTGACGCGGGCGTTACACCCGGTGCGCGCGTACGTTCACCGGCGGCGACGCGGGTCGAACAGGACGCCAGGAACGCGTCAATTTCCGGGCCGTGGAGGTCAACGGGCCGTCATGGGTGACAAGGGCCGGCAAAACCGGGCATAGCTTCCCCTTATCGGCCGGACACCGGTCCGGCCGGCACGATCTCCTGATGGAGGACACCATGGAGCTCCTCACCTCCGAGGGCTCGGACGAAGCCGGGGACCCCGACCCTGCCGCCACCGCCGCGCCCGTCGCCCTCGCACCCGTACCCGCCGCGGACCCGCGTTCCTGCCGGCCGCTGTACGTGCCGGTGCGGATCGGCTCGGCCGGCGGTACACAGCTGCGATTCGCGCGCACCCCCGCCGGCACGCGCACCGCCGTCGCGTTCACCAGCAGATCACTGCTGGCGGCGGCTTTCGGCGAACAGCAGCCCTGGGTGCTGCTCGCGGAGTCGGCGCTGCGCTCACTGGCCGAGCCGCTCGGCGCCCCGCTCGTGACGGTGGACCCGCGAAGGACAGTCGCACCGTGTGCCACCGGCGCCAGGGTGGCCCCGCAGGGAGGCAGGAACGGGTGCGTCCGGCGGGCGTCCGCAGCGGAGCTCCTCCCCCAGCGGGAGGAAGGGGCCGGGGGCCCTGCGAAGCTGTCCGGGGTGATACCCGTATGACAACACGCCACGCTCCCGGGACCGGTGAACTCGCACCCGGGCTCAGCGCGCCCTCGGTGTGGCCGCGCTCCGCGGTGGTGGCCCCCGGCGGCGATCTCGCCGTCGCCGGGGTGGCCCTGTCGGAGATCGCCGAACGGTGGGGCACCCCGACGTACGTCCTTGACGAGGACGAGGTGCGCGCCCGCGCCCGCGCGTGGCGCCGGGCGCTGCCGGAGGCCGACGTGGTCTACGCGGCCAAGGCGTTCCTGTGCCGGGCCGTGGTGGACTGGGTGGAACAGGAAGGGCTGGGCCTCGCTGTCCGGACCACCGGTGAGATGGAGCTGGCCGCGACACGCGGCTTCCCCGCCTCGCGGATGATCCTGCACGGAAGCGCCAAGTCGCCCGAGGACCTGCGCACCGCCCTGCGGTTCGGTGTGGGCCGGATCGTGATCGACTCGGACTGCGAGATCGCCCGGATCGCCGCGCAGGTGCCGGGGCCCGAGGCGCAGCGGGTGATGGTGCGGGTGCTTCCCGGCGCCGGGACCGGCGCGGGCCGCGGGGTCGGCGCCGCACGGGGGCAGGAGTTCGGCCTCTCCATCGCCGAGGGCGGCGCCGATGACGCGATCGCCCGCATCCTCGGCCAGCCCAGGCTCGAACTGGTCGGCCTGCACTGCCAACTGGGCCCTGGGACGGCCGACCCGGCCGTGTACGCGGGGGCCGTACGGCGGCTGGTGGCGTTCATGGCCCACGTCAGGGAGCGGTACGGGATCACGCCGGGAGAGCTCGACCTGGGGGGCGGCTTCGCGGTCGCGTACCGGCCGGGCGATCCGGCACCCGGGCCGGCACAGTACGCGACGGCCGTCCTCGGCGCGCTGGACGACGCCTGCGCACAGTACGGCCTGCCGCATCCGCGGCTGACGATCGAGCCGGGCAGGTCGGTCGTCGCCCCGGCCGGTATCGCGCTGTACCGGGTGCTGTCGGTCAAACGGACCGGGGGGCGGGTCTTCGTCGCGATCGACGGAGGCATGAGCGACAACCCGCGGCCCGCGCTGTACGGCGCCCGCTACACGGCCCGCAGGGTCGGGCGCCCCTCGGACGCCCCGATGCGCGCGGCGACCGTCGTCGGCCGCCACAGCGAGGCGGGCGACGTCCTCGCCGAGTCGGTGGAACTGCCGGACGACATCCGGCCCGGTGACCTGCTCGCGGTGCCGGCGTCCGGCGCGTACCAGCTCTCGATGGCCGGCTCCTCGGACATGACGGGCCGTCCGCCGGTGGTCGCGCTTGCCGACGGCAGGTCGCGCCTGCTGGTCCGGCGGGAGAGCTTCGAGGACCAGCGCCGTCGGGACGTCGGGCTCTGACGCCGGCCCTGACCGGGTCCCGGGCCGCTTCGCTCCGGTTCCGAGTGCCACGGAGCCCGTCGGGCGCCGGGCAGGCAGACCCCTCCCCCGTCCCGCCGCCCGGCGCCCACGTGCCGGGCGGCGGCCCCCGCGTGCCGTCAGTAGCCCGGCGGCGGGGTCATCCTCCGGCGCGGCCGGGTCACGTGGTAACCGCCGACCCCGGCGAGCGCGGCACCCACCGCGCCGCCGCCCGTCCACAGCCACCTGTCGGTCCACCAGCCGGACGACCAGCCGCCGTCCGGCTCGTCCGACGCCTGTGTCACGGTCTCGGAGGACGGCGTGGGTGAGGCGCCCGACGTGTCGTCGGACGAGTCGTCGGAAGCCGCGTCCGAGCTGTCGTCCGAGAGGGCCGCGCCCGGGACCAGGGGGGCGGCGAGCTTGCCGCCCACCGCGAACGCGCCGCCCTCGGAGGGCGCGTCGACGGACACGTCCGCCGTCATCGGCAGCCCCAGGTCGCCCTGTCCGGCCTGGACCGCCGTGAGGCGTACGTAGTAGTCGCCCGGCAGCGGATCGTTCGACCACGGCTCCGCCCAGGCCCGTACGGTGCGCAGCGTGCAGCGCAGTTCGACCGAGTCCTGGTCCGGCGCGAGCGTCTTCGTCTGCGCCCCGTACATGCACGACTGCCGCCGCCGCAGTCCGTCGTAGACGTCGACCTGCCACGTCGTCGCCGCCTTGCGGGCCGATGTGTCGGGGAAGGTCACCTTCGCCGTCACCGTCGGCCTCTGTCCGGCGTCGACCGGGACCCGCCAGTAGAGGTAGTCACCCGACGACGCGTCCGCGGTGGCGTGCTGTCCGCTCTGGAACAACTGCGCCGTGCGGAAGGACGTACCGGCCTCCGTCGGGCCCTGTCCTTCCTGGTCCGAAGCACTCGGCGACGGCGACGCGTCGTCCGCCGCGGCCACTCCCGCCGCGCCCAGCAGCGCCGCCGACGCCGCGAGGAGCAGCGTCGCGCCCATCCGTACAGCCCGCATCAGTTCGACCTCCAGATCGCCACACGCCACCGCGACACCCAGCCCCACAGGATCCCGGCCACGAAGCCGATGACGATCAGCGCGCCGATCAGCCACCAGCCGCGCCCGAGGCCGAACGACGCCGCGTCCGAGGCGTTGTGCGGTGCGTCGACCAGGTTCACGGCCAGTTCGACCGGCAGTCCCGGCGCGGTCTTGACCGATGCCGGGGCCGAGTAGGAGTTGCTGACCTCCAGGCAGACCGTCTCGGGGGGTGCGGTGCCGTCGTCGTCGGAGGACGAGGCCGACGAGTCCGCGTCGGGCTTCGGGTAGCGAAGCCCCGTCGAGATCGCGTCCGTGCGCCCGTCGCCGTCCTCCTGGCCGCGTACGATCTCACGGCCGTGGGTGGTGACCGCGCGCAGCAGCACCCCGTAGTCGGGGTTGACGGGCCGGTCGTCGGCGACGCTCACCGAGGCGCGGAGTTCCTGGCCCGGTGCGACGGCCACGCGGTACCAGCGGTGCTGCGCGAACTCCTCGCGGTCGCTGTACAGGCCCGGCTTCAGCTCCGGTGCGCTGGAGCAGGCGTCCGTGCCGCTGGTGGCGACCGGGGTGGCCACCGGGTCCGCTGCCCGGTGCACCAACTGGCCCACACGACCGGAGAGTTCGGCGCGGTGCTTGACGGCGGTGTAGGTGCCGCCGGTGGCCTCGGCGATGCAGGACAGCTGTGCCTGCGTCTTGGCGTCCGGCACGAGACCCAGGGTGTCGATGGTCAGGTGGATGCCCTTGGCGGCGATCTCGCGCGCGACGTCGCACGGGTCGGGCGGCGAGCAGGTGTCCTCGCCGTCGCTGATGAGGACGATACGGCGGCTGCCGTCACCGCCCGAGAGGTCGTTGGCAGCGGCGAGCAGCGCGGGGCCGATGGGTGTCCATCCGGTGGGCTCCAGTGTCCCGACCGCGGTCTTGGCCTCGTCGCGGTCGAGCGGACCCACGGGGTAGAGCTGCTTGGTGTCCTTGCAGCCGAGCGTGAGGCTCTTGCCGGGGTAGGTGGCGCCGAGTGTGCGGATGCCGAGGTCGACGCCCTGCGGCACCCCGTCGAGCACCTGGTCGAACGCCTGCTTCGCGGCCGTCATCCGGGACTGCCCGTCGATGTCACGGGTGCTCATCGAGCCGCTGACGTCGAGTACGAGGTCGACCTTCGCTGCGGGCGCGTCGGCCGCCGTGGCGTCGGTCCCGCCGTCGGCGAAAGCGGTGGTGGGGGTGAGGAGCCCGAAGGACAGGGTGGCCAGCAGCGCGCACGCGGCGACCGCCGGCCGTTTACTTATGATCATCGCCGGATGATATTGAAATCGGGCACGGGGGCCAAACGGGAGTTGACGGCCCGTCAGATGCGCGCCCCGGCGGCAGCGCCGGCCTCCGGGGCCTTACCGCTGCTCCGGGGCCCGACGGCCGCCGTCGGCAAAGCCGTCTTGTGGATTCCGCGGCATCCCTTGCCCTCGAAGACCGTGCGCGGGACACTCCCCGGGAGCGCTCCCACGACGGGGTGCCCGTCTCCGTTCCGCGCCGTGCCCGTGGGGGGTCACGGCGCGGAACGGCCCCTTCAGCGAAGCCCCGTTCACGCCCTGCCGCCCGGCCCGCCGGACGGGGGCCGACGTACCGCGAACGCGCGGCGGACACCCGGCACGGGCCGGAACGGCAGGCGGACAGCACGACGCGCCGCCGCCCTACCCGGGCGGCGGCGCGTCGGTGACACGGGGCCGGTCAGCTCACGGCCGGCCGCCGGGAACCGCTCAGCAGGGGCTCAGCTCTCGCGCCGGCCCGACCAGCGCTTGACGTCGATGACACGCTTGTGGCTGTCACGCAGCGTCGCCGTGTCCTTGTTGTCCCAGACGTAGTGACGGCTGTCCTGGTAGACGTCGCGGGTGGTGTCGCGGCCCACACCCGTGTGCACGCGGACCGACGACTTCCCCGCCAGGCGCAGGTTCTTGAAGCGGTAGACGTGCCGGCTGTCCTTGGCGAGCGTCCAGTTCTTGAGGTTGACCGACGTACGGCCGGTGTTGGAGATGGTCACCCACTCGCCGTTCAGGCTCTTGTTGGTCCGGTTGTCGCGGCCGGGGCTGTCGTACTGGACAGCGCCGACGACGACGGGCGAGTGCGGCGCGCGGTGTGCGGGCGCGTGTCCGGCGGCGGCGGCCGGGAGGACCGCGGACGCCGTCACGACGGCGGCGCCGAGGAGGACCGCGGCGTTGCGAGATGCGGAGTTGAACATGGAGACCTCCTGCATACGGCACCCTCCAGGGGTGCCGACGGTGCTGGTGCCCGGGCGATCGCCGGGCGCGCTCACACTGTGCTCGACGGGGCACCGCAGTGGTGAAAAGTCCCGGAACGGGTTACGGAATCCAGACATTTACGCACCCGTGACAATCCCGGCGCACACGCCCCCGCGCGCGGTACCCCGTACGCAACACCCCTTACACGCATCCTTGCGCGCCAAGGGACGGGGCAGGCCGAGGGCCGGAGCCCCGGCCGAACGCCGGTCCGATCATCGGGCCACGGAGCCCACCCGGAGGGGCCCGGGCCCCTCGTGGTGGATCGGTGTGCGGGCCCCGGCGAGAGGCGCCCCGGTACCGCCGTGGCGCACGGCGACGATCTCGGCCGCGATCGACAGCGCGGTCTCCTCCGGGGTCCGCGCGCCGAGATCCAGGCCGATCGGCGAGCGCAGTGCCGCGATCTCCAGGTCGCCGAGCCCGGCCTCCCGGAGCCGGCCGATACGGTCCTCGTGAGTACGGCGGGACCCCATGGCGCCGATGTACGCGACGGGCAGCCGCAGCGCGACCTCCAGCAGCGGCACGTCGAACTTGGCGTCGTGGGTCAGCACGCACAGCACGCTTCTGTGATCCGTCTCCGTGCCCCGCAGATAGCGGTGCGGCCATTCGACGACGACCTCGTCGGCCTCCGGGAAGCGGGCGGGGGTGGCGAAGACGGGCCGCGCGTCGCACACGGTGACGTGGTACCCGAGGAACTTGCCGGCCCGCACCAGCGCCGCCGCGAAGTCGATGGCACCGAAGACGATCATCCGGGGCGGCGGCACACTCGACTCGACGAAGAGGGTGACGGGCCGTCCGCAGCGTGAGCCGTCAGCCCCGATCTCGACGGTGCCGGTACGGCCCGCGGCGAGCAGGGCGAGAGTCTCCCCCACTGCCGTGCGGTCGAGTCCCGGATGACCGCCGAACCCGCCCTCGTAGGTGCCGTCCTGGCGTACGAACAGCACGCGGCCGAGCAGGGCCGCCGGGCCCCGGACGATCCGGGCGAGCGCCGCCGCCTCCCCCGCCGCCGCGGCGGCGAGCGCGGCGGCGACGACGGGGCGGACCTGCGACACCGCACGCACCGGGGTGACCAGGATGTCGATGACGCCCCCACAGGTCAGCCCGACGGCGAAGGCGTCCTCGTCGCTGTAACCGAACCGCTTGAGCACGGTGGCGCCGGTCCGCAGCGACTCGGCCGCCAACTCGTAGACGGCGCCCTCCACACAGCCGCCGGACACCGACCCGACGGCGGTTCCCCCGCTGTCGACGGCGAGGGCCGCGCCCGGCATCCGGGGCGCGCTGCCGCCGACGGCCACCACGGTGGCCACGGCGAAGTCGCGCCCCTGCCGGGCCCACCGGTGCAGTGCTTCGGCGATGTCCAGCATGGCGGTCTCCTTCGGCTGTGCGGGCACGGAAAAGGCGGCGGCGTCAGGAGACGCCGAGCCACGATTCGAGAGGATGGAGCGCGTAGAAGACGACGAAGATCACGGTCAGCCCCCACATGAAGGGCCCGATCTCCCTGGCCTTCCCCTGGGCCACCCGGATGGCGACGTACGAGACGGTGCCGGCGGCCACACCTGCCGTGATGGAGTACGTGAACGGCATCAGCACGACGGTGAGGAAGGTCGGAAGGGCCACGGCGCGGTCGCTGAAGTCCACGAACCGGGCGTTCTGCATCATCATCGCGCCGATGACGACGAGGGCCGCCGCCGCGACCTCGCCCGGCACGATCCGGGTCAGCGGGGTGAAGAACAGGCAAGCCGCGAACAGCAGTCCCGTGACGACCGAGGCGAACCCGGTGCGGGCGCCCTCGCCGACACCCGTCGCCGACTCGACGAAGACGGTCTGTCCCGAGCCGCCCACCACACCGCCGACCGCGCCGCCGGTGCCGTCGATGAACAGGGCCTTGGACAGGCCCGGCATGCGGCCCCCGGCGTCCACGAGCCCGGCCTCGTTGCCGACCCCGATGATGGTGGCGATGGCGTCGAAGAACCCGGCCAGCACCAGGGTGAACACGATCATCCCGACGGTCAGCCCGCCGACCTGGTCCCAGCCGCCGAAGCGCAGGTCCCCGAAGAGGGAGAAGTCCGGCATCGACACGGCACTGCCGTGCAGGGCAGGCGCCCCGCTCCCCCACTGCCGGGGATCGACCACTCCGGTGCCGCTCAGGACCACGGCGACGACCGTGCCCGCGACGATGCCGATCAGGATGGCGCCCGGGACCTTGCGCGCCTGGAGCATGAAGATCGCCAGCAGGGTGACGCAGAAGATCAGCACGGGCCAGCCCACCAGCTGGCCGCCGGGCCCGAGCGAGAGCGGGTTGCCGCCGTGCGCGGGGTGCACGAAGCCGGCCTTGACCAGGCCGATCAGCGCGACGAACATCCCGATGCCCATGGTGATGGCGTGTTTCAGCGGCAGCGGGATGGCGTTCATGACCTTCTCCCGCAGGCCCGTGACGACGAGGAGCATGATCACAACGCCGTACATGACACACATGCCGAACGCCTGGGGCCAGGTCATCACCGGGACGACCTGCGTCGCGACCACGCTGGAGACCGAGAGCCCGGCCGCGAGCGCGAGCGGTGCCTTGCCGACGAAGCCCATCAGCAGGGTGGTGAACGCGGCGCCGGTGGCGGTCGCGGTGATCAGTGCCTTCTGTCCGAGTGTGTGGCCGGCGGCGTCGGGGCCCGACAGGATCAGCGGGTTGAGCAGCAGGATGTACGCCATGGCCATGAAGGTCGTTATGCCACCGCGCAGTTCGCGCGCGAGCGTGGAGTGCCTGGCGGAGATGTGGAAGTAACGGTCGAGCCGGGACCGGCCGGCCGGGGGACGTGAGCCTTCGCCCGCGTCCTCGTCCGGGGTCGTGGCGAACTGGGTCGGGGTCATGATGCCTGCTCCCAAGGTTCAAAGGGGCACCCGCGACGGCCGCGGTGATCCGCGTACGGCGAGAGGGATTTGGGATGGTGCCTGGCTGCACGACCCGGGGGACGGCCCGAGACGAACGAGAGTCCGGTGGTGGTGGCACGGAGCGGTGTGCCGGGGTGTGACGCCGCCGCGGTGTGACGGGGTGGCGTCCGGGGTGGCGCCGTCCCGGCGACTGGTGGCCGCCGTGCTGACGCCCGAACGGTGGGTGTTTGGGGTGGCGACGTCCCGGCGACTGGTGGCCGCCGTGCTGACGTCAGGCCGGTCGTGGTCCGGTTCCTTGTGGTCCGGCGTGTTGTGGTCCGGCCCGTTGTGGGACAACCCGTTGTGGTCCGGCGTGTATCCGTGGGCCCCGTGGAGGGGGCGATGGTGCGGGTCACCGCGTCCGTGGTGTCGTACGCGGTGCTCCGGGCAGTGCGGGGGACGCCGCTTGAGGGGCGACGTTCCCAGCACGCGCGCCGCCCGGAGGCTGAGCTGCGCCCCGTCAGGCGCCGGTGCCGGTCAGGTGCTCCGGCCGTACCGGCGTCCGCTCCAGTGGGAGTCCCGTCGCGTCCCTGATCGCGGCCAGCACCGCGGGGGTGGACGACAGGGTGGGCGCCTCGCCGACGCCGCGCAGGCCGTACGGCGCCTGGTCATCCGCCAGTTCGAGCACGTCGACGGGGATCGTCGGGGTGTCGAGGATGGTGGGGATCAGGTAGTCGGTGAACGACGGGTTGCGCACCCGCGCCGTCTTCGGGTCGACGATGATCTCCTCCATGACGGCGACACCGAGGCCCTGCGTGGTGCCGCCCTGGATCTGGCCCACCACCGACAGCGGATTGAGGGCCTTGCCGACGTCCTGCGCGCACGCCAGCTCGACCACCTTGACGAGGCCGAGTTCGGTGTCGACCTCGACCACCGCGCGGTGGGCGGCGAAGGAGTACTGGACGTGGCCGTTGCCCTGCCCGGTGCGCAGGTCGAACGCCTCGGTCGGGCGGTGCCGGAACTCCAGCTCCAGGTCGATCGCCTCGTCCTCCAGCACGTCGGCCAGGCCGGCCAGCACCTCACCGCCGTCGGTGACGACCTTGCCGCCTTCGAGCAGGAGCTCGGCCGTGGCCCAGGCCGGGTGGTACGTGCCGAACTTGCGGCGCCCCCGCTCCAGCACCTGCTCGCGTACGTGCTCGCAGGTGTTCTTGACCGCGCCACCCGTCATGTACGTCTGCCGGGATGCGGAGGTGGAGCCCGCGGAACCGACCTGTGTGTCGGCGGGGTTGATGGTCACCTGGGAGACACCGAGCTCGCTGCGGGCGATCTGGGCGTGCACGGTGATGCCGCCCTGCCCGACCTCGGCCATCGCGGTGTGCACGACGGCGACGGCTTCTCCGCCCACGACTTCGAGCCGCACCCGGGCGGTGGAGTAGTCGTCGAAGCCCTCGGAGAAGCCGACGTTCTTGATGCCGACCGCATAGCCGACGCCCCGCACGACACCCTCGCCGTGCGTGGTGTTGGACAGGCCGCCGGGCAGGGCGCGCACGTCGGCCGCCTCACCCGCCGTGGCCCACTGCTGCTCGGGCGGCAGCGGCCGTGCCTTGACCCGGCGCAGGAGTTCGGCGACCGGCGCGGGCGATTCGACGCGCTGGCCGGTGGGCATGACCGCGCCCTGGCTCATCGCGTTGCGCTGCCGGAACTCCACCGGATCCAGGTCGAGTTCCGCTGCCAGCTTGTCCATCTGCGCCTCGTAGGCGAAGCACGCCTGGACCGCGCCGAAGCCGCGCATCGCACCGCAAGGCGGATTGTTGGTGTAGAGGGCGAGTGCCTCGATGGCGACGTCGTCGACGACGTAGGGACCGATCGAGAGCGACGCGGCGTTGCCGACGACGGCGGGCGACGCGGACGCGTAGGCCCCGCCGTCCAGCACGATGCGGCAGCGCACGTGCGTCAGTTTGCCGTCGCGGGTGGCGCCGTGCTCGTACCACAGGCGCGCCGGATGGCGGTGCACGTGGCCGAAGAACGACTCGAACCGGTTGTAGACGATCTTGACGGGCTTGCCGGTCACCAGTGCCAGGAGGCAGCCGTGGATCTGCATCGACAGGTCTTCCCGGCCGCCGAAGGCGCCGCCGACACCGGACAGCGTCATCCGGACCTTCTCCGGCGGCAGCCCCAGCACCGGCGCGATCTGGCGCAGGTCGGAGTGGAGCCACTGCGTCGCCACGTAGAGGTCGACGCCCCCGTCCTCGGACGGTACGGCGAGCCCCGACTCGGGCCCGAGGAACGCCTGGTCCTGCATGCCGAAGGTGTACTCGCCGGAGACGATCACGTCGGCGCGGGCGGCCGCCGCGCCGGCGTCGCCGCGCGTGATGGGCTGCCGGTGCACGACGTTGGGGTGCGGGACGTGGCCGGCATGGTGATCGTCGCGGTTTTCGTGCAGGATCGGCGCGCCCTCGCGGGTGGCGGACACCTCGTCGGTCACGACGGGGAGTTCCGCGTAGTCGACCTTGATCTTCGCGGCGGCGCGGCGCGCGGTCTCCGGATGGTCCGCCGCGATCAGCGCGACGGGTTCGCCGTGGTGGCGCACCTTGCCGTGGGCGAGCACCGGGGTGTCCTGGATCTCCAGGCCGTAGTGGGTGACCTCGGTCGGCAAGTCGTCGTAGGTCAGGACCGCGTACACGCCGGGGGTCGCGAGCGCCTCGGCCGTGTCGATGGAGCGGATCTCAGCGTGCGCCACGGGCGCGCGCAGGGTGTGGCCCCAGAGCATGTCCTCGTGCCACATGTCGGAGGAGTAGGCGAACTCGCCGGTGACCTTGAGGGTGCCGTCGGGACGCAGCGTGGACTCGCCGACGCCGCCCTTCGCGCCGGCCCCCTGGGTGAGCCGGCCCGGGATGACGCGTGGCTGCTGAGGCATCGTCAGTCCCCTTCCGTCTGCCGGGCCGCCGCGAGCCGTACCGCGTCGAGGATCTTCTCGTAGCCGGTGCAGCGGCAGAGATTGCCGGACAGCGCCTCGCGGATGTCCGCGTCGCTGGGCGACGGGTTGCGCTCCAGCATCTCGTCGGCGGCGACGAGCAGGCCCGGCGTGCAGAAGCCGCACTGGACGGCACCCGCGTCGATGAAGGCCTGCTGGACGGGCGAGAGAGGCAGGCCCGGTACTGTCCGGGAGCCGGCCGCCGGGCCCGGGCGCGCCTGCCATCGCTTGGCCGCGTCGAGCGGCGTCCCGGCGGGCCCGGGGGCCCCGGCGGCCCCTCCGGCCCGCGCCGAGGTCAGCTCGCGCTCGATGGCGTAGTCGGCGAGTCCCTCCACGGTGATGACCTCGCGGCCCTCGACCTGGCCGGCCGCGACCAGGCAGGAGCAGACCGGCACGCCGTCGAGGCGGACCGTGCAGGAACCGCATTCGCCCTGTTCGCAGGCGTTCTTGGAGCCGGGCAGGCCCATCCGCTCGCGCAGCACGTACAGGAGGCTCTCGCCCTCCCACACGTCGTCGGCCTCCTGCGGCCGACCGTTCACGGTGAAATTCACACGCATGGGTTACGCAGCTCCTTCGAGGGTGCGGGTGCCGCGGTACTGGTCCCAGGTCCAGCCGAGCTGCCTGCGGGCGAGGACCCCGATCGCGTGCCGGCGGTACCTCGCGGTGCCGCGCACGTCGTCGATGGGGTTGCAGGCGCCGGCGACGAGCTCCGCGAAGCGCGCCGCCACCGACGGGGCGGGCGGCGCGCCGCTGTCCCAGCAGCCGCCCTCGTCGAGGGCCGCGTTCAGGAACTCCTCCGCCGCCTTCGCCCGTACGGGGGTCGGCGCGGCCGAGCCGATGCCGGTCCGCACGGTCCTGGTGTCGGGGTGCAGGGCCAGCCCGAAGGCGCAGACGGCGATGACCATCGCGTTGCGCGTGCCGACCTTTGAGTACTGCTGGGGCCCGGTGGCCTTCTTGATGTGGACGGCCCTGATCAGTTCGTCGGGCTCCAGCGCGTTGCGTTTGACGCCCGTGTAGAAGTCGTCGATGGGGATGCGCCGGCTGCCGCGCACGGACTCGGCCTCGACCTCGGCGCCCGCGGCGAGCAGCGCGGGGTGCGCGTCCCCCGCGGGCGAGGCCGTGCCGAGGTTGCCGCCGACGCCGCCCCGGTTGCGGATCTGCGGGGAGGCCACGGTGTGCGAGGCGAGCGCGAGGCCGGGCAGCTCCGTGCGCAGGTGTTCCATGATCAGGGCGTACGGCACGGACGCGCCGAGGCGTACGGCCCCCTCCGATGCCTCCCAGGCGGACAGCTCGGCGACGCGGTTCAGATCCAGCAGGTACGCGGGCCGGCGGTGATCGAAATTGATCTCGACCATGACGTCCGTGCCACCGGCGATGGGCACCGCGGTGGGATGCGCGGCCTTGGCGGCGAGCGCTTCCTCCCAGCTTGCGGGGCGCAGGAAGTCCATGCGTGGCTCTCTTCATCCTCGTGGTCGGTCGTGGGCATCCGGGGACGGCCGGCCCGGCGGGCGGTGGACCCGGCCGGGGCACTCGATCGGGCGGTGTTCATGAGCTGTTCACGCTGCGTGGCCCCAGTACACAAGGCGTGCTCCGTCCGGGGCAGTCACGGAAACCATGAAGCGGTTGGCAGGTCCGCCGTCCGGTCTTGTAGATTCGAACGAATGCCGGACCACGGGAGCCCCGGCAACCTCACGGTCCCGCCCCGTCCCGGCGGCGTGCGGGTCCCTCCTCTCCCGGCTTCCCGCGGCTGCCGGCCAGGTGCCCGGCGGGAGACGCACGCGACGAGAAACGGCGACGAGACGATGCGGCTGCGCGCACTGCTGGAGACCGAAGGCCTGGGCCTGAGACTGCTGGGCGGCGAGCAGGAACTCGACCGCCCGGTGCGCGGGGTGATGACGACGGACCTGCGCAACCCGAGCCGTTATCTCTCCCCCGGTGAACTGGTGCTGACGGGACTGGTGTGGCGCCGGGACGCCACCGACTCCGAACCCTTCGTACAGCTCCTCGCGACGGCGGGCGTCGCCGCGCTCGCCGTCGGCGAGGCCGACCTGAACGGCATCCCCGAGGACCTGATGGCGGCGTGCGTACGGCACCGGCTGCCGCTGCTCGCGGTCAACACGGCGGTGTCCTTCGCGGCCATCACGGAACACGTGGTCCGGCAGGTGTCGGGCGAACGGGCGGGCGATCTGGCCGCCGTCGTGGACCGGCACCGCAGGCTGATGACGTCCGGCCCGGCGGGCGGTGGCCCGGACGCGGTGCTCGACCTGCTCGGCTCCGACCTCGACCTGCGGGCCTGGGTGCTCTCGCCCACGGGCCGGCGGATCGCCTCCTCCGGCGCGCCGCTGGCGGACGGCAGGGCGGCCGAACTCGCGGCGGCGCACCTGGCGGCGGCCCGCACCGGACGCCGGGGTCCCTATCGCACGGTGCTGGGCTCGACGGTGTACTCGCTGTTCGCGGTCCGCACCCTCGGCAGGGGCGGCGACCCGGTCGGGCACATGACGCGCGAACCCCGCGAGAGCGCGCTGTCGGAGTGGCTGCTCGCGGTGGAGGCGGACGCGAGCGACTGGCCCGCGGAACGGCTCGATCTGCTCCAGGGTGTCACCCAGCTCATCGCGGTGGAGCGGGACCGGCGCGACGCCGCGCGGGCGGTACGGCGCAGGCTCGCGCAGGAGATCCTGGAGCTGGTCCAGGCGGCCGCGGCACCGGCGGAGATCGCGGCGCGGCTGCGCGTGGCCGCGCCGGTGCTGCTGCCGTCCGGCGGCGCCGCCCCGAACTGGCAGATCGTCGTGGCGAGTCTGGAGTGGTCCGGGCCGAGCGCGGCGACGGGCAGCGCCCCTGTGCTGCAGTCCGTACTGGAGGAGATCCTCGCGACGCCGGGCTCCCGGGGCGGCCGGGTGGCCGACCGGATCGCGGTGGCGTACGCGGGCGAGGAGGCGGTGGCGCTCGTACCGCTGCCGCCGGACGGGGAGCGGGCCGCGCCGTCCGGGTCCGAGCCGGGGTCCACCACCGCCGGCGCGTCCGCGTCCGCCACCGGGTCCGGGACCCGGCCCGCGTCCGGCGAAGGGGCTCCGGCGGAACTCTCCCCCGCCGGTGCGGGTGCCGGTGAGGGCGCGGTGCGCGGCGCCGGGCTGTTCGCCGACGAGGTGGTCGCCGCCGTGCGCGCACCACTCGCCGCCGGGCTCGACGGCGACGGCCGGATCACGCTCGGCGTGTCGGCGGTGGTGCACTCGGCGGAGGGGCTGCGCGGAGCGCTGGAGGAGGCGCGGCACGCACGGCGGGTCGCGGCGGCGCGGCAGGGGCGGGTCTGCGCGGCGGGCCACCACGAACTCGCGTCTCACGTCCTGCTGCTGCCGTTCGTACCGGACGACGTGCGCCGGGCGTTCACCGCGCGGCTGCTGGACCCCCTGCGCGACTACGACGCACGGCACCGGGCCGAACTCGTCCCCACGCTGGAGGCGTTCCTCGACTGCGACGGCTCCTGGACGCGCTGCGCGTCCCGGCTGCATCTGCACGTGAACACGCTGCGGTACCGGATCGGCAGGATCGAGCAGCTGACGGGCCGTGACCTGGCCCGCCTGGAGGACAAGCTCGACTTCTACCTCGCGCTGCGGATGAGCTGACGCGGGCGCCCGGCGCGGGACGCTCCGGCGGCCGGAGACCGGGGGACGACGAGTTTGTGAAAAATTTCACCAGAAGTATTGGCCCGGAGCCCCATCCGTGCTGAGATGCATCTCACACTCGGCACAATGGCGCGCAAGGGGAGGGCTCCGTGGCGTATACCGCGATGTCTGGTTCCGGAAGCACTGCCGGTGATGATCCGCTCCAGACAGCGGTGTGGCGGTTGCGCTCGCGCGGCTGCTGGCTGGACGCGGCGGCCCTGCTCGCTCCGCACGCGGGAACCGCGGGACCCGCGCTCCAGCGGGCCTCACTCCTCGTCGAGCGCTGCCTCTACACGGGCCGGGGCTGGGCGGAGGCCGAGGACGCGCTCCGTACGGCAGAGGCCACCGCCCGCACCGACGACGAACGCGGGGCCGCGGCGTGCGAGCGCGGCCATCTCGCCTACGTCTCCTCGCTGCTGCGGGTGCACGACCGCTCCGACGAGGCCCACGCGGCGCTCGGCCGGGCGGCTGCCCTGCTGGAGCCGCACGCTCCGGGCCGGGCCCTGCTGGACTTCCGCCGGGGCCTCGTGGCGGAGAACCTCTCGGAATCGCCGCAGTCCGCGCGGGGCGCGTACGTACGGGCGCACGCGGCGGCCACCGACCACGGAGACACCCTGCTGATGTCGTTCACCTGGCGCCATCTCGCGGGCCTCGCCTTGCGGCAGGGCGAACTCGCGGAGGCGCGGCACGGCTTCGCCGAATCGCTGCGTATCCGCGAGGAGATGGGCTACCTCGTCGGCACGGCGCCCGCGCTGGTGTCGCTGGCCGAGACCGAGCAGGAGCCGGAGGCGGGGCGGCTGAGAGCCGAGGCGGGCCGGCTCGTCCGGCTGCTGGGCGGTGTGCCGACATGGCTCGCGGACAAGCTCACGCCGCCGTTCCCGCTCACCCCGCCGGCCCCGGCGTTCCCCCTCACCCCGCCGGCCCCGGCGTGACCTCGCCGGGCCCATCCTGAGCGAGGTCCGCGAGGCCGTCCTGAGCGGGGCCCGGTGGTCCGTCCGCGGCGCCGCCCAGCGGTTGGTGGGAAGCGGGCGGTCCGTCCGCCGGGCGGCCCAGCGGTTCGCGGGAAGCGGGCGGTCCGTCCACCGGGCGGCGTGCGGCGGGCGGGGCCGGGGCCTCCCGCGGAGTCCCGTGCCAGGTGCGCCAGAGTGCGGCATACGGGCCGTCCGCCGCCACCAGCGTCTCGTGAGCGCCGAGTTCGGTGATCCGGCCGCCGTCGAGCACCGCCACCCGATCCGCGTCGTGCGCCGTGTGCAGCCGGTGGGCGATCGCGACGACCGTACGGCCGCGCAGCACGGCGGCGAGCGCCCGCTCCGTGTGCCGGGCGGCGGCCGGGTCGAGCAGGGCCGTCGCCTCGTCCAGGATCACGGTGCCCGGGTCGGCGAGCACGACCCGGGCCAGCGCGAGCTGCTGGGCCTGCGCACCATCCAGTTCAAGCCGCCCCGAGCCCAGTTCGGTGTCCAGCCCGTCCGGCAGGTCCGCCACCCAGGTGGCGCCGACCGCTTCCAGGGCGGCGAGCAGGTGTCCGTCGGCGGCGTCCGCGGCGGCGAGCAGCAGGTTCTCCCGCACGCTCGCCCGGAAGACGTGGTGCTCCTGGCTGACCAGGACCACATGCCGGCGCAGCAGCTCCGGGTCGAGGTCGGCCACCGGCACCCCACCGACGGTCACACTGCCCTCGCGCGGCCGGTCGACCCCGACGAGCAGCCGCCCGAGAGTCGACTTGCCGGCGCCCGAGGGACCGACGAGCGCGAGCCGTTCCCCCGGGCGTACCGAGAGCTGGACGCCGTGCAGGACGTCGTCGTCCGCGCCGTCGTAGGCGTAGCGCACGCCGCTCACCTCGATGTGGCCGCCGTCCGGCACCGGACCCCCGGCAGGGGGCGCGGGGGGCGCGGCGGCGAGCCCCTCGACCCGCGCGAACGAGGCCTGGGCGCTCTGGATGTTCTCCATCCGCTGGAGGATCGCGTCGAGCGGCGCGGACAGTTGGCGCAGGTACAGCGCGCACGAGACGACGGCGCCGAGCGGGGCCGCGCCCCGCGCCACGAGCACGCCCCCCGTCAGCAGCACGGCGACGACGGGCAGCACGTAGGAGACGTCGACAGCGGGGAAGAGGACGCTGCGCAGGCGGAGCGTGTCCTCGCGGCTGCGCCACCACTCGGCGGCGACGGCCGCGGTGAGCGCCGTCCGGCGCCGCCCGAGGCCGAACGCCTCGACCGTACGGGCACCCGCCGCGGTCTCGGCGAGCGTCCCGGCGAGCGCCGAATGGGTCTCGCCCTGCGCCAGGTAGGCGGCCGGCGCGCGGCGCAGGTACCAGCGGGCGACGACGGGGATGCCGGCCAGGAACACGATGCCGATCGCTCCCGCGAGCGGTGACAGCACCAGGACAGCGGCCACCAGGAACACCGTCTGGATCGCCGCGATCAGCACCTCGGGCGCGACGTCCCGCAGCGCCACTCCGACGACCGGCACATCACTGGTGCCGCGGGCCATGAGGTCCCCCGTCCCGGCCCGTTCGACCACGGACGCGGGCAGCGCGAGCGCCCGGGACACGAACCGCTCCCGGATACGGGCCGATGTGCGCTCACCGAAACGGTGCCCGAGGAGCCTGCCGTACCGGGTCAGCAGCAGTTGGACGAGGGCGCAGCCGACGAGGGCGAGCGCGAGCCGGTCGACCCCGGCGGCGGTGCCGCCACCGACCACGGTGTCGACCATGCGGCCGAGCAGCCACGGTGCGGCCAGTCCCGCGGCGGCCGCGGCCGTGTTGAGGACGATCATCCAGGCGAAGGCGCGGGCGTCGGCCCGTACGAGGCGCAGGGCGGCCACGCGTACCGCGCGGGTATCCGCGACGGGCAGGCGGACCGGCGCGGTCATCGGGCCTCCTCGGTGTCACGGGCGACGAGGTCGCGGTAGCGGGGGCTCGACGCCAGCAGCTCCTGGTGGGTGCCGACCGCGGCCACCCGGCCGTCGACCAGGTGGCAGACGGTGTCGGCCTGGGCGAGGACGAGCGGCGAGAGCGTCGTGACGACGGTGGTGTGCCCGGCCCGGTCGGCCCGCAGCCGGGCGGCGAGCACGGCCTCGGTGTGCGCGTCGAGGGCCGACGTGGGTCCCACCGCGAGCAGCACTTCCGGGCGGGCGAGCAACGCCCTTGCCATGCGCAGGCGTTGGCGCTGCCCCCCGGAGACGTCGCGGCCCTGTCCTGCGAGGTGGGTGTCCAGGCCGGACGGCAGCGCCTGGACGATGTCCTGCGCGACCGCCGTGTGCAGGGCCCGTGCCAGAGCCGCCGGGTCACGCGGCTCCCGGCCCTCGACGCTCTCGCGCAGGGCACCGGAGAAGAGGTGTGCCTCGTTGTCGGCCAGGAGCACCCGCTCCCGCACGGCCGCGAGGGGGACGGCGTCCAGCCGGACGCCGCCCCACGTGGCGTCCGACGGGGTGAAGCGGCCGAGCCGGTCGAGCACGGCCGCGCTGTCGGCCCCCCGGTCGGCCGCGAGGGCGGTGAGCAGACCGGGTTCGATCACCACACCGGACGCCGGGTCGTGCAGCGCGGCCGGTGCCTCCGGCGCTCGCAGCGTGGTCGGCGGACCGTCGGCGATCTCCGGTTCGAGCGCGAGGAAGTCCACCACGCGGCGGGCGCCGACCAGCCCCGCGCCCAGGTCGTGGCTGCCCTCGACGAAGTACGTCACGGGCACGGCGAGCACGGCGACATAGCCGTAGACAGCGACCAGTTGGCCCACGCTGATGTCGCCCTCCACCGCCATCCGCGCGCCCAGCCAGGTCACCGCGGCGAGGAACAGCGCGGGCAGGCCGACGGCGATCGCGTCGATCCAGCTCGCCACGGACGCCACGCGGTAGCCCTCGGCCAGCAGGGCCCGGGACCCGCGCCGGTAACGCCGTTCGTACGCCTCCTTGCCGCCGAGCCCGCTGAGCACGCGCAGCCCGCCGGCGACGTCGGCCACGCTCATGGTGAGTTCGCCCTGCCTCTCCCGGTACGCGGACAGGGCGCCCCGCAACCCGCTGATCAGCGGACCGAGGACCAGCGCGAGCAGCGGGACGCCGAACAGCACGACGGCGGCCAGCAGCGGTGACACCGACAGCAGCACGGCGGCGACCGCCAGCGCGCACACGACCGCGCCCACACCGGGGCCCGCCAGCGTCATGGTGGTGGCGATCGCGGCGACATCGCCGATGCCGATGGCCAGCACCTCGCCCGCGGTGAGCCGGTGCGGCAGGGTGGCGCCGAGCCGGACCGCCTGGTCGGTCACCGCTCGTACGGTGCGCAGGGCCGCGTCGTTGCGGGCGCGGGTCATGGTGCGGTGGCGCGTGATCGACAGCCAGGCGCTGCCGAGCCCCACGCCGAGAAGGGCGGCGGACCACCCGGCGACGGCCGCGTCGTCGCCCGCGCGCAGCCCGTCGTCGACGGCACGGGAGAGCAGATAGGGCGGCAGCGCGAGGGAGACCATCCACACACTGCCGATCAGGGCGCCCAGCACGGTACGGCGGCGCTGGCTCACGACGAGCCACCACAGGAACCGCAAGGGGCTGCGACAGTCCGGGAGTTCGGGCGGCCCACCGGTCCCGGGGGCGGCCGGGCCGTGCGGCGGTGCGTCCGCCGCGGTGTCCCTCGGTGTGACGCTCATCTCCCGCACGCTAGCAAGACCGCGCGGCCGCCGGCCCCGCGGGTCAGCAGTCCGCGCCCGTGAAGTGTTCCCGTACCAGCGCGGCGACGCCCGGCAGATTGCGGGCCACGAGTGCGTCGAGGAGCGCGGTGTGTTCCGCGGCGTCCGCGATGAGGTCGGCGCGGCGTACCGCCCCGCTCCCGGTGGACGGCCACTGGGAGCGCCGGTGCAGGTCCTCGGCGACCAGGACGAGCTGCCGGTTGCCGCCCAGCGAGAGCAGGGCACGGTGGAACGCCCGGTCGTGCTCGACGTACGTGCCCCGGTCGCCCAGCGCGGCCGCGGCGGTGCACCGCTCGGCGGCCGGCCGCAGTTCCTCCCACGCGGGCGCCGGGTCGGCGCGCGCGAGCCGCAGCAGGACGGGTACCTCGATCAGGGCCCGTACCTCGGCGAGCTCGGCGAGTTCGGCGGGTTCGCGTTCGGCGACCCGGAAGCCGCGGTTGGGCACGACCTCGACGCTCCCCTCGGCGGCCAGCCGTTGCATGGCTTCCCGTACGGGTGTCGCGGAGACGCCGAACCGGCGGCCGAGTGCGGGAGCCGAGTAGACCTCACCGGGAGCCAGCTCGCCGGCGGCGAGGGCACTCCGCAGCGCGTCCAGGATCTGACCGCGTACGGAGTGCCGCCTCACCTGTACGGGCAGCGGCAGGGCGCCGGACGCGGATGCGGGAGCCGGCACGGACGGGCCGCCCCTCGCGGGCGCGGAAGGCGGCACGGACGCGAAGGCCGGATGGTGGCCGCCCGCGGGTACGGGGCCGTCCCCACGCGTCCCCGGGATCCCGCCCGCCTCGGCCGCTCCGCCTCGCGCGGCGGTGTACGGAGGCCGCGTGGCGGACGGGTCCGCCCGGCGCTGCTCCACTCGCACTGCACCTCCGCTCGCCGCCCACCCGGATGGCGGTACGGGGTCGTGCTCTGCACGATAGGCGGCGGGGGCTCCTTGTACACACCTCGCGAACTTCGGATAAGGTAAGGCTTACCTGCAAACGATCGCGATTCGGTGGTTGCCTGCATGCCCCTGTCCCCCGCGCCGGCCGGCCCGCTCGCCCCGCCGTCGTCCTCGCCGTTCGCGGACGCCTACCTGCGGCTGACGGAGGTGTTCCCCTCCCTGCACGTCGAGGTGCGGGGCGCCGGCGAACCGCCCCGCACCGGCGAGGGCTGGGTGACGGCGGCGGCGCTCGCGTCCGACTCCGCCGCACTCGACGCGTTCCTGGCCTGGGACGAAGGGCAGATCCGCCGCGACTGGGGCCAGGAGGCCCGGCCCGACGTGCTCGCGAGCATGGCGCTGCACCGTTACGCGTGGCCCGCCTGCCTGCTCGTCACCGTGCCGTGGTTCCTGCAGCGCAGGGTGCCCCGCCTGCCGCCGTCGGCGCTGTCCTTCCAGCGCACACTGGGCCGGATGTCCGTGAGCCTCGGCGAGTTCGCCTGTCTGCCGGACGACCCGGCAGTGGGCACACCCGGCGCCCGGGTCGTACGGGGTGAGGAGGCGCTGCGCGCCGAGGTGCGCTCCGCGGTGGCGGACCATCTGACGCCGCTGCTCGGGGCGTTCGGTCCCCGGATGCGGCGCCGTGGGCGCGCGCTGTGGGGTATGGCGACGGACGAGATCGTCGAGGGCCTCTGGTACGTCGGCCATCTGCTGGGCGAGGAGGAGCGCGCCGTCCGTGAGCTGGGGCTTCTCATGCCAGGGACGTCCGCACCGTATGCCGGGGCCGCCGGCTTCCGCGAACTCGGCGCCGAGGACGGGCGCGTAGTGCCGACCCGCGATCGCGTCTCCTGCTGTCTGTTCTACACTCTGCGTCCTGACGACACGTGCGTCACATGCCCCCGCACATGTGACAGCGAGCGGGCGCGGAAGCTGAGCGCCTCCGCCTGACGGCTGCCTGATTGCTGACGGCGCGTCAGCAAACCTGACAGCGCGTCACCTCGCGCCCAGAACCACCCCGAAGGGTGATATTAATCGAATATGACAGCCGGTCATCGAACGGCAGTTCTTACTGAACACGCCTTTATGCGTATCTTGCCGCCTCGTTGGCGTGCACTTGTCCCAAAAACACCTGAGGGACACCGCATTTACGCCACTATGGCGCCCGTTACTTCCTCCTGCGATGCAAGGAACACCGCATGCGACTGACCGACATATCGCTGAACTGGCTGCTCCCCGGCGGCGTGCTGCTCGTCGGAATCCTGGTGGCGGTGGCCCTGATGTCGCGCAAGCGCTCCGTCAAGCCCACCAGCTCCGAGGACTCCTGGGAGCGCAGTGAGGAGCGCCGCCGGCGCAAGGAGACGGTGTACGGCATCGCCTCCTACGCACTCCTCTTCTGCTGTGCCGCGGTGGCGGCCGCGCTCTCCTTCCACGGCCTGGTGGGCTTCGGCCAGGAGAACCTGAACCTGTCGGGCGGCTGGGAGTACCTGGTGCCGTTCGGGCTCGACGGGGCGGCGATGTTCTGCTCCGTGCTCGCCGTGCGCGAGGCCAGCCACGGTGACGCGGCTCTCGGATCCCGGTTGCTCGTCTGGCTGTTCGCCGGTGCGGCTGCCTGGTTCAACTGGGTGCACGCGCCGCGCGGCATCAGCCACGCGGGTGCGCCGCAGTTCTTCTCCGGGATGTCGCTGTCCGCGGCCATCCTCTTCGACCGCGCGCTGAAGCAGACGCGCCGCGCGGCTCTGCGCGAGCAGGGCCTCGTGCCGCGTCCGCTCCCGCAGATCCGCATCGTGCGGTGGCTGCGCGCCCCTCGCGAGACGTACGGCGCCTGGTCGCTGATGCTGCTCGAAGGGGTCCGCACCCTGGACGAGGCCGTCGAGGAGGTCCGGGACGACAAGCGCCAGAAGGAGCAGACCAAGTACCGCAGGCGCGAGCAGGGCAAGCTGGACCGGGCGCAGATCAAGGCGCTCAACCGGCAGCACCGCTCGTGGCCGCGCGGCGGGGGCGGCGGACGCCAGGTCCCCGCGCTCGACGCACCGGGCGGCCCGCAGCAGGCCGTCGCCACCACTGCGGAGCCTGCTCCAGCCGATCTTCCCGAACACGGATCGGTACTGGGCCGGCCCCCGCTGGAGCCCGTGAAGAAGAGTTCCGGGACGACCGCCCCCGCGGCGGCCTCCCGGACCGTGGACCTCACGGCGGAGGACGACACCCAGGCGCTGCCGCGCCTGGACTCGCTGGAGCGGAAGCTGGCCGATCTGGAGCAGCAGTTCGGCTGAGCCACCGGGTGGGCACCGTTGGTGACCCACCGCAGGTGAGCGATCCGCTCACCCGGCAACGACGGACCGGTGTGACACCACGTGTCACACCGGTCCGTCGTTGTTTCCGCACACCGCACCGCACATCGGGGCCCCACCAGGGGTTTCCCTCCGGGCGTCCGACCGCTAACGTCACCGCATGGACACCACTTGGTTGATCGCCATGGCCGTTGTGATCGTCGCTGCCGTGGCCACGGGATTCGTCCGCGGCAGCTGAGCCGCGGGCCGGCGCGCCCGGCCGGCGGCACTCAGGGGCGGGGGACGTTGCGCAGGTTGGTGCGCGCCATCTGCACCATCCGCCCCACTCCCCCGTCGAGCACGATCTTGCTCGCGGACAGGGCGAAGCCCGTCACCATCTCGGCGCTGATCTTGGGCGGGATGGAGAGCGCGTTCGGGTCGGTGACGATGTCGACCAGGGCGGGTCCCTTGTGCTTGAAGGCGTCCTTGAGCGCCTTCGTCAGGTCCTTGGGCTTCTCGACGCGGACCCCGTACGCCCCGGCCGCCGTGGCGATGGCCGCGAAGTCCGGGTTGTGGTTGGTCGTGCCGTACGAGGGCAGACCCGCCACCAGCATCTCCAGCTCCACCATGCCGAGCGCCGAGTTGTTGAACAGCACGACCTTCACCGGCAGGTCGTGCTGGACGAGGGTGAGGAAGTCACCCATCAGCATGGAGAACCCGCCGTCGCCGGACATCGACACGATCTGCCGGTTCCGGTCGGTGAACTGGGCGCCGATGGCCTGCGGCATGGCGTTCGCCATCGAACCGTGGCTGAACGAACCGATGACACGGCGGCGGCCGTTGGGAGTCAGGTAGCGCGCGGCCCACACGTTGCACATGCCGGTGTCGACCGTGAACACGGCGTCGTCGTCGGCCACCTCGTCCAGGACGGACGCGACGTACTCCGGGTGGATCGGGAGGTGCTTCTCCACCTTGCGGGTGTACGCCTTGACGACGCCCTCCAGCGCGTCCGCGTGCTTCTTCAGCATCTTGTCCAGGAAGCGGCGGTTCTTCTTCTCCGCGACCCGCGGCGTCAGCGCGGTCAGCGTCTCGCGCGCGTCACCCCAGATCGCGAGGTCCAGCTTGGAGCGCCGGCCCAGGTGTTCGGGCCGAATGTCGACCTGCACGATCTTCACGTCGGTGGGCAGGAAGGCGTTGTACGGGAAGTCGGTGCCGAGCAGGATCAGCAGGTCGCACTCGTGGGTGGCCTCGTACGCGGCGCCGTACCCGAGGAGCCCGCTCATCCCCACGTCGAAGGGATTGTCGTACTGGATCCACTCCTTGCCCCTCAGTGCGTGCCCCACGGGTGACTTGACCTTCTCCGCGAACTCCATCACCTCGGCGTGCGCCCCGGCGGTGCCGCTGCCGCAGAACAGGGTGACGCGGTCCGCCTCGTCCACCATCCGGGCCAGCTGCTCGATCTCGTCGTCGCCCGGCCGCACCGTGGGCCTGCCGGTGACGAGCGCGTGCTCAAGCGCGTGGTCGGGCGCGGGCGCCGCGGCGATGTCACCGGGGAGCGTCACCACACTGACGCCCTGCTGGCCGATCGCGTGCTGGATGGCGGTCTGGAGGACCCGGGGCATCTGCTTCGGGTTGGAGATCATCTCGTTGTAGTGGCTGCACTCCTCGAAGAGCGCGCTCGGATGCGTCTCCTGGAAGTACGCCGTGCCGATCTCCGCGGACGGGATGTGCGACGCGAGGGCCAGGACCGGCGCCATCGAGCGGTGGGCATCGTAGAGGCCGTTGATGAGGTGGAGGTTGCCGGGGCCGCAGGAGCCGGCGCATGCCGCCAGCTTCCCGGTGATCTGCGCCTCGGCGCCCGCGGCGAAGGCGGCGGCCTCCTCGTGGCGCACATGCACCCAGTCCAGCCCCGGGGTGCGGCGGATCGCGTCGACGACGGGGTTCAGGCTGTCGCCGACGACCCCGTACATCCTCTCGACACCTGCCTTGACAAGGATCTGGACGAACTGTTCGGCGACGTTCTGCTTGGCCATGCCTGAGCGCCTTTCCCTGCGGGTGGAAGTCCATCAAAACCACGGCCGGTGACGTTACGCCTCCCAGACGCCGACAGCCGTGCGGTCGTCCGCGTACCCCTTCGCCCGTAGTTGTACATCGGCGAGGTACTCCACCAGGCTCGGCGCCCCGGGCCCTGACCAGCGCGCGCTGAGCGCCCCGGCGAGGCCCGGCTCCCCGCGCAGCGGCTCGGCGAGGCCGTCACCGCACAGCAGCAGGGTGTCGCCGGCCCGGGCCGTGGAGGCATGGAACCGGAACGGCTGGTCGGGTGCCGGTACGGGGTCCTCCACCAGCGGCGGACGCACCTGCGGGATGCCGAAGTCGATGGTGAGGCGGTCGCCGTCGGGGCTCTCGGGCGGCAGGCCGAGCGGCCCTGCGCCCTCCGGCTGCCCGGACCCTTCCCCGAACCCGTCCCCGGCCCCCTGGCTGCCCGCCCAAGGCCCGGAGGAGACCGGCAGGCCGGGTTCGAGGTCCTCCCACTCATGGTCCCTGAGCCGGAACAGGCCCCCAGTGCCCACTCCGAAGAACACCCGGAGGCGCACCCGGGGGTCGGCGGACAGGAGCAGGCAGCGCAGGCTCGTCCCGTACTCGTCGGCGCCGAGGCCGAGCGCGGCAGCGCGGGCGCGCAGCTTGCCGTACGTACGGTCGGTGAGGCGGTGCAGCCCCGATGTGAGGGCCTCGGCGCGGGCATCCTTTATGTCCTCGGCGAGCCGGGCATGGCTGCGGCAGACGGCCTCGCCGATCCACCGGCACGCGTCCGCGGCCGCCCGGTGCCCACTCCCGGCCGCGCGGGCGCCGGTCGCGACGGCGACCAGTACGAGCGCGTCGGCGCCGCTCCCGAAGCGCGCGGTGAGCAGCGCGTCGCGCCGGTGCTCGCCGCGGTAGCGCGCCGAGTCCCCGCGGACCGAAGCCGCACGCAGGGTGTATGTGCCGTACCGGGCCCCGTCCAGCACGGTGTCCGGCACGACATGGTCCAGCGCACCGGTGGTGGTGAGCGGCAGGGCGGTCGGCTCGGAGTCGTAGGTGGGCGGCCGGAATCCCACGAACCCGACCCGTGGCCGCTCGGGCCCTTCGACCGGGGCGGCCGCTTCCGGCGGTGCGGTGGGCGCTTCGAGCGGCAGCCGAGGCCGCCCCGACACGGGCGCGCCCTCGGGCGGCGCGGTGGCCCCGGGCCCGGCGGGAACCGTTTCGGCCCGGGCCGGGGCCGGGCTCGCCGGTGGCGCGGCGGGAGGCGCGGGTGTCCGCGAGGGAGTGGGCCGCACGTCCCTCGGGGCGGTGGGCGGGGTCCAGGGACGGGAGGGTGGCTGGGGTGGTACGGGAGGGGGCGGTGACGCGTGCGCCGGTGGCACGGCGGGGCCGGGCCGGGGGGCACCGCCCGCGCGCGGATCCGCCGGCGCGTCCCACGGCCGCGCGGACGCCGGGCTGTTGCCGTGCCCGGGGGCGGGCGGCGCGGACGAGACGGACGGGGAGGAGCGACGCGGAAGGGGCGGCGGGACCGCCGGAGGCTCGGCGGGCCCGGAGGACTCGGGGGACTCTGGTGACTCGCCGGGCTCGGGGAGCTCGGCGGGCCCGGAGGACTCGGGTGACTCGCCGCGCTCGGGGGGCTCGGGCCGCTCCGCGCCCTCCCGGTTGTCCGGGCTCTCCGGGGCGGCCTCTGGCGACCGAACGGCGGTCGTCCGGGCGGGGCCGGTGGCCAGGGCGGGCGGGTCCGCCCGGTCGGCCGGGACGGGAGCGGGTCCCGCCGTTCCATCCGGTTCCACGGTCGGGGCGGATCCCGTGGCCGGCCGCGCCGGGTCGCCCGGTGTCCCCCCGGCCGCCCCGAAGGCGGACGGGCGTGTCGCCGGCTCCCCGCTCGGGGAGGGCAGGGGCCGGGCGTCCGAAGGGGTGTACGGGGGAGGTTCCCAGGGCGCCCGCGGCGCGTTTTCCCACCAGGCGGGCGGCCTGCGGTGCGACTCCCGGGCCCCCTCGGTGACGCCGGACTCCCCGGCAGCGGGAGCGGCCGCGGGCCGCTCCGCCGCTCGGGGTCCTCCGGCCTCCTCGGCGGTCCGGTGGGCCGACGACCCCTGGAACGACTCGGGCTCCCGGGTCTCCTCGGTCTCCTGAGCCGGCTCGGTCTCCCGGGTTTCCCCGGGTTCCCGGGCCGGCCGGCCGTGCCCGGGCCCCGTGGACTCCCCCGGTTGCCGGGACTCCGGCACGGACACCGCGTGCGTCGCCGACGCGAACCTGTCGTCCAGTGTGTCGCCCGGCGCCGGGCCGCCCGTACCGGTGTCCGGCGACGTCTCGTCGTACAGCCGGTTCCACCAGTCGTCGTCGGCCGGAGCGGACCGCTCCCCCTGCTTGCTCATGCCCCTTATCCTCGACCGCTCGGGTCGTGCGAAAACGGGCATTGCCAAAAATGAGGACCGGCCGGGACGCGGGGGCGCGTACGTGGGAATGGCGAGGGCCGTCGCCAAGCCCGGCGCCCTCCTGCGGCCGGCCGGTCGAAGTCCACCGTCACACCCCCACCCCCCACGGGAAGGACGCGCGGCAGACGACCTCGGAGAGGCATATGACCGTGGTCTGTTGCAGCTCCGACGTGCCTACCTTGGCAGAATTACCCGCGGTACAGGGCACGATGTAAGCGGCGGTTTTACGCCGCGGCCGTTTTCCGCCACGGGTAAGGGGCTTGAGCCGCCACCGGTGAAGCACGGGGGCAGGACATGGGGAGGGGAATCGGGTGCTGGGTGCCATTGGACTCGACGAAAGACAGGAGTCCGCGTACCGCGCGCTGGTGGCGATAGGGGCCGCGGACCTCGCGGAACTCGCCCACCGGCTCGCGCTGCCGGAGCACGACATCGAGATCGCGTTGCGCCGCCTGGAGCGGCACGGCCTGGCGGCCCAGTCGCCCGCCCGCGCGGGACGCTGGGTGGCCGCCCCGCCCACGCTGGCACTGGGGGCGCTGCTGACACAGCACCGCCACGAACTGGAGCAGGCGGAGCTGGCCGCGGTGCTGCTGGCGCAGGAGTACCGCGCCGAGAGCAGCGAGGCCGCCGTACACGACCTGGTCGAGGTCGTGACCGGCGCGAGCGCCGTCTCGCACCGCTTCCGGCAGCTCCAGCTCGGTGCGGTGGAGGAGGTGTGCGCCCTGGTCACCGGCACGCCCATCGCGGTGACGGGATCGGAGAACACGGCCGAGGAAGAGGCGGCGAGGCGCGGGGTGCGCTACCGCGTCGTCCTCGCACAGGAGGTGCTGTCGGCGCCGGGCGGGATCGACGAGCTGAGTACGGCGCTCAGCCGCGACGAGCAGGTCCGGGTGATCGACACGGTGCCGACCAAGCTGGTGATCGCGGACCGGGGACTCGCGATGGTCCCGCTGACCGGGCCCGCCTCCGAGCCCACCGCGCTGGTCGTCCACGCGAGTGGACTGCTGGACTCGCTGTACGGGCTGTTCGAGGCGGTCTGGCGCGACTCGATGCCGCTGGCGCTGGACACGGTCGGTGCGGTGCGGGCCGATGGGACGCCCGAGCCGGACGTCACGGATCTGCGCGTCCTCTCGCTCCTGCTGGCAGGCCTGACGGACGCGAGTGTCGCCAAGCAACTCGATCTGGGGCTGCGGACCGTGCAGCGTCGGGTGAAGGGGCTGATGGAGATGAGCGGCGTGACCACACGACTGCAGCTGGGGTGGCACGCCTACGAGCGCGGCTGGGTGGCGCGGGAGGCGAACCGGGGCTGAGCCCCCGCCGGCGGCCGGAGCCGTCCGCGTCCTCGCCCGTCCCCCGTCCTGTCTTCCCCTGTCCCCGGGCCCGAGACCTGCCGGCCCACCCTGGCCGCTGGTCTGCGGGAATGACCCGCGTCCGGCAGGCTTGACGCATGGACGTGTGGCAGCTGGTGCTGGTCGGCCTGGTCATGCTGCTCGGTCTTCTGGGGGTGCTGATTCCCGGCGTGCCGGGCCAGGCGATCGTCTGGGCCGCGGTGGTGTGGTGGGCACTGTCCGACACCTCCGGCGCCGCCTGGGTGGTGCTGATGGTGGCGACCGCCCTGCTGCTGGTGAACCAGGCCCTGAGACCCCTGCTGCCCTCGCGCCGCACCGGCCGCACGGGGGCGCCGCGGCGGACACTCGCCGTGGGGGGCGTCTGGGCGGTCGTGGGTTTCTTCGTGCTGCCCGTGGTGGGCGGAGTCGTCGGTTTCGTGGGGGGCGTGTACGGCGCCGAACACCACCGGCTCGGCAGCCACCGGGACGGCTGGGCGTCCACCCGGACGCTGATGCGTGGCGCGGGCGTGCCGCTCCTCGTGGAGCTCTACGCGTGCCTGCTCGCCGTGGCGGCGTGGATCGCGGCACTCATCTGGGCATGAGGGTCCCGGTGTGCCGTCGCCGCACGAGGCCCCGCGTCGTGCGGCGACGAGGCCCCGCCCCCCGCGTCTTCGCCGTACGAGGCCCCGCCCCGGCGTCTTCGCCGTACGAAGCCCCCTCGTCCTCGCTCGTCCTCCCTCGCGGGAAGCATCGCGCGGGGGAGGTGCGGCGCCCCCGCGACGCACCGACGTCGGGGACGCGCGGCCCATCGCGCCCGTTCGTCCACACGGGTGACGCGCCGGGGGCGCGAAGGTCACACCGAGCGGCGGTGAGGAGGAGCCCACCTCACAACACGCGCCCCGCCGGACCCTGCCATACCCTCACTAGAAGGGAGCACAGTGCCACGGGCGGCCCGAGAGTCCGCGTGGCCTGCGCGGCCCGTCCGGCCCGGGCACCGACGTGAACGGCCCCGGGCGACAACAGGACAACCACGGCACACCGGCATCCGTGCCGCCTTCGCGCGGGACCAGCCGTGCCGCCTTCGCGCAGAACCGAGGGATCGCCATGGCCGAAGCCCCCGCCGCCCCGCCCCATGACGGAGAGCACCGCGTCGACCTGGTCGTACGCGGGGCGGATGTGTACACCCTGGATCCCGACCGCCCCCGGGCGTCGGCGCTGGCCGCGCGGGACGGCCGGGTGGTGGCGTTGGGGACCGACTGGGACATCGAAAGGCTCGTCGGTCCGAACACCCGTGTCGTGGACGCGGGCGGCCGTATGCTCATGCCGGGGCTGGTGGACGTGCACACCCACCTCGGGTTCGGCGGGCGGGCCGCCGCGTGGGAGCTGGTCCTGCCGCCCATGTCCGGCGTGACCGAGATCCTCGGTTGCGTACGGGACCAGGCGCGGGCCCTCGGCCCCGACGAGTGGGTGGTGGGCGGCACGCTCATCGGGCCGGTGTTCCAGGCGGTCGGCAACCCGGCCATGCTGGCGGCCCTGGACGAGGTGAGCGAGGGCCGTCCGGTGATGCTGCGGGACGACTCACTGCACCACAGGTGGGTCAACTCGCGGGCCCTGGAGATCCTCGGCGTCGGGGACGCGACACCGGACCCGCCCTCGGGCCGGTATGTACGGGACAGCGCAGGGCACGCGGTCGGACTGCTGCTGGGCGCGCCCTCCACGGACGCCGAACTGGCCGCGCGGCAGGCGGTGGCGGACACCCACGAGCAGGACCTGCGTTCGGCCCGCACGGCGGTGTCGATCCTCAACTCGGTCGGTGTGACCGCGACGCAGGACGCGGCGACGATGGGCGCGTGGCTGGAGGTGTTCACGGAGCTGGACCGGGCGGACGGGCTGAACGCCTGGGTCGTCGGGTCCCTGCCCGCACGGGAGTTCATCGAGCCGGGTCCGGTGGGACCGGAGCTGTTCGACTCCGCGCCTCGGCTCAGGTCGCCGCACGTGCGGCCGGACTTCGTGAAGGCCGTCCTGGACGGTGTGCCCACGACGCGCACGTCGAAGTTCCTCGAACCGTACCGGGCGGTGGCCGGGGCCGGCGGCCCGGACGAGGGCGGCGAGGACTACGCGGGCGAGAACCTCTTCACCGACGGGGAGTTGCTGCTGCTGCTGGAGGAGGCGGTGGCCCGCGGCCTGCACGCGAAGCTGCACGCGACGGGCGACGGCACGGTACGGCAGGTGCTGGACGCGGTGCAGCGGCTGCGCGAACGCCACGGAGACGGACCCGTCTTCCATCTCGCGCACCCCGAGTTCGTGCACCCGGACGACGTGGCCCGCTTTCGTGAACTCGACGTCGTGGCCGACGTGTCGCCGGCCCTGTGGTTCCCCCAGCCGATGAACGGCATCATCGCCCAGCAGGTGCGGGACCACTACATGGAGCGCATCTGGCCGTTGCGGGAGCTGCACGAGGCCGGTTCGCACATCGCGGCGGGCTCCGACTGGCCGGTCGCGGCGGCGCTGCCGAACCCGTGGCTGAGCATCGAGGCCATGGTGACACGCCGCAACCCCGACCCGACCTTTCCCGGCGAACTGGCACCCGGTCAGGCCCTGGACCTCACCACCGCGGTCGGCGCGCACACGGTGAGGGCGGCGGAGGCCATCGGCCTCTCCCATGAGACAGGCCGACTGAAGCCGGGCATGTCGGCGGACTTCATCATCCTCGACCGCCCGCTCTTCGGTATCCCCGTGACGGAGATCCACGCGACGCAGGTCGTCCAGACCTGGTTCGCCGGACGCCAGGTCCACTGCTGACGGCGAGGCGGCCTGCGGCTGCGGCCCGGGGACACCGCCCGGTCCGGGGGCCCGCGTCAGTTTGCGCGGGCGTGCGCCCGGCGCCACGTGTGGAGGGGCCGCGGGGCTGCCGCCCCGCCCCACCGGACGGCGCGTGGCGTGGGCCGCAACGCCACCGCTGCGCAAAGGAGCCGGCCGACGTGCTCAGGGGCCGCCTTCCTCCAGAAGCCGCCTGCTCCGGTCTCCGATCTCCGGTGGCCCTGGCCTTGCCGGGCGGGGGCACTGACGCACGCCACGGTGCGGCCCCCGGGCTGCCTGCGGATCCCGGGCGGATCCCGGGCGCCCCGGAGCGGGACGCGACCGATGACCGATGCCACCGCACGGCGGACGTGTGAGGCTGGGCGCATGGCAGAGTTCAGCGGCGCGGAGCGCGCCTACCTCACGACCCAGCGGCTCGGGCGTCTCGCGACCGTGGACCGGCACGGCCAGCCTCAGGCGAACCCGGTGGGGTTCTTCCTGCGGGACGACGGAACGGTCCTGATCGGCGGCCACGCGCTGGGCACCACCAAGAAATGGCGCAATCTGCGCAGCAATCCGCGCGTCGCGCTGGTGGTGGACGACATCGCGAGCGAACACCCCTGGCGGGTCCGCGGCGTCGAAATCCGCGGTGAGGCAGACCTGTTGACGGGCCCCCACGGCCTCGGGGCCCATCTGAGCGAGGAGTTGATCCGTATCAGCCCCCATAAGATCCACAGCTGGGGCCTCGGCGAGCCGGAGGAGGTGCCCAGGGCCACGGCATGACGGCCGCCGTCCCCCGGTCTGAGTCCGGCTCCGGCTCCGGGTCCGGGTCCGGAGCCGGAGCCGGGTCCGGGTCCGGCTCCAAGTGCCCTCGGTCATCCGGCTTCCCGCCGACGCGGTTTCCCGGTCGGGTCCCCCTCATCACCCGGCCCCGTGGGCGGCGCGGCCCCTCGCTCACGCGGTCTCCCGTGGACGCGGCCGGGCCCTCAGGCCATGCCCACGTGGTGGGCCGCGTAAGAGCGCCAGGGACGCCAGGCCTCACGGGCGTTCTCCGTCTCCGGGTCCGCGGGCCACACGTCCGGGTCGCCCAGCGCCCGCATCCGGATCAGCGCCGCGGTGTGGGGGTGCACACCGGGTACGGCGCGCAGCGCCCGTTCCGTCTCGTCGCGGTCGGCGCCCGGGTCGAGCCGTACGGTGCCGTCGGCGAGCGCGGTGGCCAGCGGCCCCGCCACCGGGTGCGCGCGCAGCGCCCGTGCCCGGGGGAAGAGACGGTTCGGGCCACCGGCCGGGGCGGACACACCCTCGCCGTGAGCTACCACGGCCGCCGCCGCTGCCTCCGGGCCCAGCACCGCGCGCAGCGCGTACTCCTCCGGATCGGCGGTGCCCGGCGAGCGGAGCCCGGGCCGCGCCGCGACGGCCTGGGCGAGGCGGGGATCGGCGCCGAGGCGGTCGTCCACCGCGTAGGGGTCGGCGTCCAGGTCGAACAGGCGCCGCAGGCGCTGGACGGCGGTGGTCAGGTCGCGCAGGTCGGTCAGGTGGAGGCGGGCCTCAAGCCAGCCCGTGCGGGTGGCCGGACCCGGTCGCCCGGGATGGCGCCGCTCCTGAACCGCGGCGACCGCCGGGCCGTGCGGCAACCGCAGCGTGCGGCGGTACGTGCGCTCGCCCGGCGCACCGCTGATCTCCTCGACACCCGTCAGCGCCTCGCGCGCCAGCAGGTCGAAGACCTCACGCGCCGCGTAGGGGCCCCGGTGGGCGAGGCGCAGCGGGACGCCGGCGCCGGCCGGTGCCTGCACCGTGCCCGTACCGGACTCGGCCCGCAACTCGCTCGGCGTGCGGGCGTAGATCTGCCGCATGGTGTCGTTGAACTGGCGCACGCTCGCGAAGCCGGAGGCGAACGCGATCTCCGTGACCGGCAGCCCGGTCGTCTGGAGCAGGATCCGCGCGGTGTGCGCCCGTTGGGCGCGGGCGAGGGCGATCGGGCCCGCGCCGAGTTCGGCGGTGAGCTGGCGCTGTACCTGGCGGGTGCTGTAGCCGAGGCGGCCCGCGAGCCCGGGCACGCCTTCACGGTCCACCACGCCGTCCCCGATCATGCGCATGGCGCGGCCGACGACATCCGCGCGGACGTTCCACTCGGCGGATCCGGGCACGGCGTCGGGTCGGCACCTGCGGCACGCGCGGAAGCCGTGCCCCTGCGCGGCGGCCGCGGTGGGGAAGAAGCGCACGTTCCGCCGCTTGGGGGTGACGGCGGGGCAGCTGGGCCGGCAGTAGATGCCGGTGGTCTCCACGGCGAAGAAGAACACCCCGTCGAACCTGGCGTCCCGGCCTGCCACCGCCTCGTAGCGCGTCTCCTCGTCCATGGCCGCGTGTGTCATGCCGTCCAGTGTGGACCCGGCCGCCACCTGCGGCGCGCGGGTTTCGGACATGGAGTGAGCTGTCCGGCGGCCGAGTTGCGGGGTTCGGCCGCCCCTCCCCCGCATCTGCCGCGCCCCGCCGCGTGCGCGGCGGCGGGGCGCACCGGACGACCGGCCGCCCGGGCGTCCAGGAACCCGCTGCCCGGGCACGCACCCGCCGCGCCGCGGAGAGTCACCCGTCCGGAGGAACGCTCGACGCGGCGGACGGGCGGTCGTACGGGGTGAGACGACGACGGGGAGAGCGGGCGAGGGGCAGAGCGGCTACCGGTAGTGGCGGCCGCCCCGCTTGGCCTCGGTGTCCGCCCTGCTCTGGGCGCCCCTGGCCTTCCACTCCCTGCGCATCTGGGCCCGCACCCGGGCGTCGGTCTTGGCGATGATGTGCCGGTTCTCGCGCTGGAGTTTGCGGTAGCTCTCCAGTCTGCGGAAGGAGAGCGTCCCGTCGTCGACGGCGGCGATCACGGCGCAGCCGGGCTCCGCCGTGTGGGCGCAGTCCTGGAACCGGCACTCCCCCGCCAGCTCCTCGATCTCCGCGAAGACCTGCCCGACCCCGGCCCGGGCGTCCCACAGGCCGACGCCGCGCAGGCCAGGGGTGTCGATCACGACGCCGCCCCCCGGCAGCGGGACCAGGTTGCGGGTCGTGGTGGTGTGCCGGCCCTTCCCGTCGACGTCCCGGATGGCCTGCACCTCCATGGCGTCGGTCCCGGTCAGGGCGTTCACGAGGGTGGACTTGCCCGCACCCGACGCGCCGAGCAGCACGGACGTACCGCCGCCGACCAGCGCGGACAGCGCCTCGACACCGGTCCCCGCCTCGGCGCTGACGGCCAGGACGGGTACCCCGGGAGCCGCCGTCCGGACATCCTGCACGAGGTGCGCGAGGACGGTGGGGTCGCCGACCAGGTCCGCCTTGGTCAGGACGAGCACGGGACGCGCGCCGCTCTCCCAGCCGAGCGCGAGGAACCGCTCCACGCGGCCCAGTTCCAGTTCGGCGGCGAGAGAGATCGCGATGACGGCGTGATCGACGTTCGCGGCGAGGATCTGCCCCTCGGACCGCTTGGAGGAGGCCGACCGTACGAACGCGGTACGGCGCGGCAGGCAGGCCCGGACGAACCGGGGATCGCCGCCCGCGTCGACGGCGGCCCAGTCGCCGGTGCAGATCACCCGCAGCGGGTCGTGCGGGGTGACGTACGCGGTGTCGGCGTGCACGGCACCGCCGGCGGTGACGAGATCGCACCGGCCGCGGTCGACCCTGACCACCCGTCCGGGCACCAGGCCCTGGGCCGCGTACGGAGCGAACTCGGCGTCCCAGCGCGCGTCCCACCCGTACGGGGTGAGCGGGCGGGCGGACGCGGGGAGCGAGGGAGTGGGGAGGGGAGAAGAAGAGTCGGAGGAGGGAACGGGGGACGCGAACGAAGACACGGGGGCCCTTCGGGCAGCACGAGAAGGATGGGTAAGGCCCCGGCGGCGTACGGAAGTTCAGTGCGGGCCCGAACAGCCCGGGCGGCCCGAACGGTACGGGCGGCTCGAAGCGTGCGATCGGGCCCGACGACGGCAGGCCGAAGTGCTCCGTGAGCCCGGAGGGCTCGAACGGCGCGTACGGTCCTGACGACTCAGCCGGAGACCTGGAGGAGGAACACGAACCGGATGCGGGCAGCGCCCGTCGCCATGACAGCCATCGGTCATACCTCCTCGTCCTGGGCCGCACGTCGTCCCCGACGGGACGGCTTCTCGTTCTCGCCGTGCCGGCCACTCGACAGGCCGACCGCTCGCCCCGGCGGCGCGGCCGGATGATCGGTCGGCGCCGGAGACATGAGTACGTTAGGGCGCCCGGCGGAGTGGCGGCAAACAGTTTTCCGCGCCCGCACGCCGCCCGGATGGCCGGCACCGCGCCCCGCATGCCCCGGCGCCCTCTCGGCACCTTCGCCGCGCCACCCACGGCCCGCCCCCACCGCACCCTTCGCCGCGCCACCCACGGTCTGCCCCGGGCGCTCACCGACAGCCCGACCGAGCAGTCTCCTCCGGCGAGTCCCCCCGGGCGCCGAGCAGCGCGACTGCCGATTCCTCCCGTGTCCTCACGCGCCGGCCCTGAGCGGTGGACGCCGCTATGCCGCGTTTGCATTAGCCCGCGTGTGCAATTATTGTGAACGCGCGTAAGACGCTTACGCTTGAGAAAGGTTCCTCCCATGCCTCTCGCGCTCCTGGCCCTCGCCATCGGGGCCTTCGGGATCGGCACCACCGAATTCGTCGTGATGGGCCTGCTGCCGAACATCGCGGGCGACTTCGGTGTGTCCGTACCCACGGCCGGCTTCCTCGTGACCGGCTACGCGCTCGGCGTGATGCTGGGGGCGCCGCTGATGACCGTGGTCGGCACCAAGATCTCCCGCCGGCGCATGCTGATGCTCCTGATGGTCCTGTTCATCGTCGGGAACGTCCTGTCGGCCGTGGCGCCCGTCTTCGGCGTCATGCTGATCGGCCGGGTGGTGGCGTCCCTCGCGCACGGCGCGTTCTTCGGCATCGGATCGGTGGTCGCCGCGGAACTCGTCGCCCCGGAGAAGAAGGCCGGCGCGATATCGATGATGTTCACCGGCCTCACCGTCGCCAACGTCATCGGTGTGCCGCTGGGCACCCTCGTGGGGCAGCACACCAGTTGGCGCCTCACCTTCCTGATCGTCGCCGCGCTCGGCGTCCTGGGCCTCGCGGGCATCGCGAAACTCGTTCCCGACCTGCCCCGGCCGGAAGGGGTTCGGCTGCGGGACGAGGTCGCGGCCTTCAGGAACGTCCAGGTGCTGCTGGCCATGGCGATGACCGTCCTCGGATTCGGCGGTGTGTTCGCGGCCGTCACCTACATCGCGCCGATGATGACCCACGTCGCCGGCTACGCAGAGTCCTCCGTCACCTGGCTGCTCGTGCTGTTCGGGCTCGGCATGGTGGCAGGCAACCTCGTCGGGGGCCGGTTCGCGGACCGCAGGCTGATGCCGATGCTGTACACCGCACTCGGCGGACTCGCCGTCGTGCTCGCGCTGTTCACCGTGGGGGCGCACGACAGGACCGCGGCGGCCGTCGCCGTTTTCCTGATCGGCGCGCTCGGCTTCGCGACCGTCCCACCGCTCCAAAAGCGCGTCCTCGACCACGCGTACGGGGCTCCCACGCTGGCCTCGGCCGTCAACATCGGCGCCTTCAACGCGGGCAACGCGCTGGCGGCCTGGCTCGGCGGGCTGGTCATCTCGGCGGGCGCCGGGTACACCGCGCCGAACTGGGTCGGAGCCGCCCTCGCGGCCTCCGCCCTGGTCCTCGCGCTCACGTCGGCCGGGCTGGAGCGCCGGTCCGCCTCGGCGACCACGCCTGGTGGTGCCGTCGCCGAGGCGCACCTGCCCGATCCGTCCGCGCCGGACGGCGGGGCACCCGGTGGCGCTCCCGCGGTCGAAGCACCGCAGGGCGAACGGCCGGTGGCGGCCCCCGGCGCCCGCTGAGCCCGTACCGGCTCCCTCGTCCCCCTGCCGTCTCCCCCGGTGGCGCCGCGCCCGTTCCCGGGGCCGCCTTCCCACATGTCACTCCCCGGCCCCTCCGGGGCCCTTTCCCACTCTTCAAGGAGCACACCGCATGTCCCCCACTCCCCTCCCCGCCGCTTCCGTCCCCTCGGTCACGCTGAACAACGGTGTCCCGATGCCGCGGCTCGGCTTCGGTGTCTTCCAGGTACCGGACGACGAGACCACCGCCGCCGTGAGCACGGCGCTGGAGGCCGGCTACCGCAGCATCGACACGGCCGCGGTCTACGGCAACGAACGCGGCGTCGGCCGCGCCCTCGCCTCCTCGGGCATCGCCCGCGAGGATCTCTTCGTCACCACGAAACTGTGGAACGCCGACCAGGGGTACGAGGCCGCGCAGGCCGCGTTCGACGTATCGCTGGACAAGCTCGGGCTCGACTTCGTCGATCTCTACCTGATCCACTGGCCGGCCCCGGCGAAGGACGCCTACCTCGACACCTGGCGGGCGCTCGAAAAGCTGCTGGCCGACGGCCGTGTCCGGGCCATCGGCGTGTCCAACTTCCAGCCCGCGCACCTCCAGCGGCTGATCGACAGCTCCGCCACCGTGCCCGCCGTCAACCAGATCGAGCTCCATCCTGGCCTGCAGCAGCGGGAGTTGCGCGAGTTCCACGCCCGCCACGGCATCGTGACCGAGGCGTGGAGCCCGCTCGCGCAGGGCGCCCTCCTCGCGCAGGAAGCGGTGACCGGCATCGCCGCGCGCCACGGCAGGTCGCCCGCGCAGGTCGTGCTGCGCTGGCACCTCCAGAGCGGCAACGTCGTGATCCCCAAGTCCGTGACGCCCGAACGCATCCGGCAGAACCTGGACGTCTTCGGCTTCGAACTGTCCGGCGACGAGATGGAGGCCCTGGCCGCCCTCGACCGCGGCATGCGCACCGGACCGGACCCGGACACCCTCAACTGACTTTTGCCCAACCGGCCTTCCAGGGCTCCGGGCCGCTCGGCCCCGGCCCCCACCGCCACCCCCCACCACTCGCACCGATCAGAGGCACCCATGAGCATCTCCCGGCTGCTGCCCGGCCGTATCGGCTTCGGCACCGCGCCCCTCGGCAACATGTTCCGCGACATCCCCGACGACGAGGCCCGGGCGACGGTCGACGCCGCCTGGGACCAGGGCATCCGCTACTTCGACACGGCCCCCTTCTACGGCGCGGGCCTCGCCGAACTGCGCCTCGGCGAGGCGCTGTCCGCGAGGCCGCGCGAGGAGTACGTACTGAGCTCGAAAGTCGGCCGCCTCGTCCTCGACGAGGAAGAGGCGCCAGGCGCCCGCGACATGGGCGAGAAGGGCGGCCTGTTCGCCCATGGCCGCCCCAACAAGGTCGTCGACGACTACACGGCCGACGCCACGCTGCGCTCGATCGAGGACAGCCTGAAGCGGCTGGGGACCGGCCGGCTCGACATCGTCTGGGTCCACGACATCGCCCAGGACTTCCACGGCGACCGCTGGCTCCAGCAGTTCGACACCGCGCGCACGGGCGCGTTCCGCGCGCTGACAAGGCTGCGGGAAGAGGGCGTGATCGGGGCCTGGGGCATCGGCGTCAACCGGGTGGAGCCCCTGGAGCTGGCGCTCGCCCTGGACGAGCCCCGTCCCGACGCGTTCCTGCTGGCGGGCCGCTACACGCTGCTCGACCACGAACGCGCGCTGCAGCGGCTGCTGCCCGCGGCGCGGGAAGCGGGCGTCGACATCGTCGCCGGCGGTCCGTACAGCTCGGGAGTACTCGCCGGCGGACGCCACTTCGAGTACCAGGACGCGCCCGCCGAGGTCGTCGAGCGCGTCGCCCGCATCAAGGCGCTCGCGGACCGCCATGGCATCCACATCAAGTCCGCGGCCCTGCAGTTCACGCTCGGGCACCCCGCCGTCGCGGCCGTGATCCCCGGCGCCACCAAGCCGGGCCGCATCGCGGAGGACCTCGCCGCTCTCGACGAGCGGGTACCGGCCGCCTTCTGGCAGGACCTGCGGGCGGACGGCCTGATCGCCCCCGACGCCCCGGCCCCGCGGGGCTGAGAGGCCCGCGGACGGCGGTGACCGTGCACGCCGAAGGGCGCGCGCCCCGGCAGGGACCGGTGCGCACGCCCTCGGTGGCCGGCTCAGCCGGTCAGGTCACTTGCTGAGGAGCTTCGACGCCAGGGTCGCGGCGTTGTAGGAGCCCCAGCCCGTGGTGAAGTCCCAGCCCGTGGCCGCGGAGTAGGCGCCGTTGTTGCCACTGGTGACGTCGTGGAAGCCGGTGCCTGCCGCCGCGTAGAGCGCCGGGTTGGCGGAGCCGAGGTTGGGCTTGCCCGCCGCGGCCGCCTGCTGGTTGTACAGCGCGGCGAAGGCCGCCCATTCCGGCGCCGCGGCGCTGGTGCCGCCGACCTGTCCCCAGCTGCCCTGGGAGTAGATCGAGACACCGGGGCTCGGGTTGGCCAGGGCCGCCACGTCGGGCACCTGGCGGTTGCCGCCGCCCTGGCTCTTCTGGACCGGGGTCTGCCAGCTCGGGATCTTGAAGACGCTGGACTTGCCGCCACCGCCGCCGCTCCAGGCGGTCTCCTTGCTCCACACGTTCGAGGAGGTGACGGTCAGCGTGGTGCCGCCGACGCCGGTCACGTTCGGGTCGCTCGCCGGGTAGTCGACCGAGGTCCCGCCGGTGCCCGCGTCGTCGGAGCCGCTGTCACCGGAGGCCGCGAAGAAGCCGAGGCCCTCGGCGGCGCCCTGTGCGAAGACGGCGTCGACCGCGCTGATGTTGGAGCTGGTGCGCTGGGACTCGGCCGCGCCCCAGCTGATCGACGTGGTGGGAATGCCGCTGTCGACGATGGCCTGGTACGTGTCGACCTCGCCCGCGTCGGAGTTGGGGCCCTCGAAGACCGTCACGGCGGCCTTGGGCGCCACCGCGTTCAGCACCTCGATGTCGAGTTCGACCTCGACCTGGCCGTCGCCGAGGGCGCCGGAGCCCCCGGAGACCTTCTTCACGGTGGGGGCCGCGGAGCCCAGGCCGTAGTGGCTGTCGTAGCTGGTGATGTTCGACTGCTGGAAGCCGTCGAACTCCAGCAGGGCGACCTTCTGGCCGCTTCCGGTGTACGTACCGGAGACGTTGTAGCCGCCCTTGATCTGCGCCGGCGTGTAGCCGCCGCCGGGGCCGCTGCGCGGGGTGACCTTCGCGGGCGCCGCGTGGTGCAGCACCGCGTGGTTGTTGAGGCCGGCGACGTCGCTCACGAGGGACGCGACGGCGGCGGGCACCGTGGGGGTGGAGTCGTTGGCGTAGAAGGCACGGCCCGTGGAGGCGTCCTTGTACGTGGACAGCGTGGTCCCGAACGCCTTCTGCAGCTGGGCCGCGGTGCCCTTGGCGTCGATCAGGAGGTTGCCGGAGTGGACCGTACCGACGGTGAGGCCCTGGGACTTCAGGTAGTCCTTCACCTGCGCGACCTCGGCGGTGGTCCGCCCGAAGCGGGAGGCGAACTGGGCCTTGGTCAGGTAGTGGCCGTAGTCGGCCGAGGCCGGGTCGCTCACCTTGGCGACGAACGCCGCGAGCGCGGCGCGGTCTCTCGGGGCCAGGCTCACGGCCACCGAGAGGGGCCGGTCGGCGGCGACCGAGCCGGTACGGGCCGCGTGGGCGGTGAGTCCGGGGACGACGTCGCCGGCTATCGCGGCACGGGTCGCGGCGGGGCTGGGGGTTCCGGCGGCGGCGACGGGGACCACCGCGGCGAGCAGGGCCGGAGCGGCGGCGAGAGCGAGGAACTTGAGACGTGGGGTCACGAACGGCCTCCGTGGGCAGACGAGTTCGAGTCTCGAATGGGGTGACTCCCCAGACGCTAAGGAAGAAGGGGAGTGGTTCATAAGCGGGGGAACCCTTGCTCCCCGTGTTGAGGCCGTGTTTCGTGTTGACGGGGCGTTGCGGTGGTGTTCCCGCGCGGGGCCGGCCGTCCGGCGGGAGCGCCTGGGCCCCGGCGAGGGACTTCGCCGGCCGGCGCGAAGGCGGCGCGTGCGGGCATCGTCCGAAGGTGCCGAGGGCGGGAAGGCGCCCCGCACACGGCGGTACGCGGGACCGGGGCGCGGCCGGGGGCGGCGGACGGCGCCGGCCGCGATCGGCGCGGCCTTCGCGGCTGTACGGGACAGCGAGCCGCCGGCACGGCACCTGCGCTCCGGGCCCGGGGGCCCACCGGTCGACCCGCCGTCAGGCCGTCATACGGTCACGCCGTCGCACCGGACCGTGTCGTCGCCCTGGCCGGTACCGGCGGGGCGACCCGTACCGTCATATCGGCCGGGCGCGGACCGAGCCGCCGGGGCACGGGTACCCGCCGTGCCGCAGCCCGGTGTTCAGGCTCCCTGGCCGCCGGTCGGGGTGACGGGGCGGGCGCCCGCGGCCGGGGCTACGGGCGCCTCGGCGGACAGCGCCATCGCCCGGGCCAGCGCGGTGCGCGAGCGCACCCCGATCTTCCGGTAGACGCGGGACAGGTTCCCCTCGACCGTCTTGACGCTGATGAACAGCTTCGCCGCCACCTCGCGGTTGGAGGCTCCGCTGGTGACCAGTTCGGCGATCCTCGTCTCGGTGGCCGTCAGCACGGCGGCGCCGCCGCTCTCCAGGGAGCCGAGCCGGGCGAGTTCGGCCCGGGCTCGGTGCGCGAGCGGGATCGCGCCCCGCGCCTCGGCGAGGGCGAGCGCCTCGGTGAGGGCACGGCTCGCGGCCGGGCGGTGACGGGCCCGGCGTTCCACGGTGCCGAGTGCGATCAGGGTCCGCAGCAGGTCGACGGGCAGGTCGAGCGTGCGCAACCGGTCGGCCGCCGTGCGAAGGAGTGCCGCGCCCTCCTTGGCGCGTCCCCTGGCGGCCTCCCGGAGCCCTTCGGCCCGTTCGAGCGCGGCGTGCACGCTCCCGGGTGAGGCGGCGTGCAGGTGCCGGCGCGCGTCCCTGATCACCTCGTCGGCGGCGTCGGCCTCGCCCAGCATCACCTGGGCCTCGGCCAGGTCCGCCGTCCACAGCAGGAGCGGCGGGTCCGCGACCCCCATGGCCTCGCCGATCCCCCGTACCCGCAGCAGGATCCCGACCGCCTCGGCCGCGCCCTGGAGGTCCCCGCCGAACAAGGCGGTCTGCGCCTGCGCCGCGAGGGCGCGGAGCAGGAAGAGCCGGTCACCGTCGGACTCCGAGGCGCGTACCGCGTCCGCCGCGAGGGGCCGTGCCTCCTCGGTCGTGGCGCCGACGGAGGCGGCGAGGGCGAGGGCGTAGAGCGCGGGCGCCGACACCACGCCGGCCCGGGCCGCGGTACGGGCACACCGCGCCGCGTCGCGCAGTGCCGCCCGGCACTCCCCCGCGCGCACCTCGATCCTGACGAGGGCGAGCAGGGTCGCGACACGGTCCTCGACGCTGGTGCACTCCGGGTCGCCCGGCTCGTACTCGCCCTCGCCGCTGAGGAGTTCGCTCATCCGGGCGCGCGCCTCCGCGACCTCGTCGAGGTCCAGCGCGAGGACGGCGCGCATGCGCACCATCCGCCGGCGGCGGGGGTCGCCCTCGCGGTCCGCGAGATCGAGAGCGCGATCCAGCGCGGCGCGCGCCGCATCGGTCCCACCGGTGAGCGCGTGCACGCGCGCCAGCGTTGTCAGGGCGCTCAGGCCCGTCATGGGGTCCGCCGCGATCGCCCCGTCCGTGGCGGCCCGGCGCGCGTGCCGTGCGGCGTCCGCCGGGTCACCGACGATCAGGCTGCGCAGCGCCGCCCAGTGGTGCAGCCGGGCCGTCAGGACCGGGTCGCCCACGGCGTCCCTGAACCCCGCGGACAGCACCTCCTGGAAGCCTTCGAGCGCCTGCCCGGCGTTGCGCAGCAGCACGATCCTGGCCTCGACCCGGTGCCGCGGCGAGGGCGACGACCTCAGGACCGTACGGGCCAGGTGTTCGGACTGCTCGCAGCGGCCTGCGTCGCAGGCGTACTCGGCGGCCCGCAGGCACCGGTCGTCCCGGTGCCGGGTGCCGGGGCCGCCGCCCGGGCCGGGGCCGGCGTCGGACGGTGTGCGGTCGGCGGCGAGCCGGGCCAGTTCCGCCGCGTCCTCCAGGGCACCCCCGGCGTGCGCCGCGTCGGCCGCGGCCATCACCGTGGCCGCGACCGTCTCGTTCTCGTAGGGGTGGGCGAGCGCCAGGTGGTGGGCCCTGCGCCGGCGGTGCGTGACGGCGCCCGCCAACAGGGCGTGCGCGGCTCGTCGTTCCCGTGCCGACGCGTCCGCGTACAGGGCGGCGCGCAGCAGCGGATGGACGAAGGTGACGGTGCCGTCGGCACCGACGGATGCCACTCCGGCCCGCTCCGCGGCGCCGAGATGCGTGTCGGCGTCGGTTATGCCGGCCGCCCTGAGGACGGTGAGGTCGGGGTGGGCGGCGGCGCAGCAGACCAGCAGGGTCCACCGGACGGGTGCGGGCAGCACACGGGCCGGGGCAAGGGTCGACGCGCGTAGCCTGACGGGAACACGGGGGCTGCCGTCCGCGGCGAGCATCCCGTCGAGGTGTGCTCCCCGGCCCAGTTCGCGGGCGTAGCGGGGGTTGCCCGCCGCGAGTTCGCGCACGACCCGGACCGTCCTCGGCGGCAGGGTGCCGCCGCTCACGGAGGCGAGGAGGGCGGCGATGTCGTCGTCGGGCAGCGGGAGCAGGGGGATCTCGACGGTGCCGGGCGGGCAGCACCACGGGCGGCCCGGCACTCCGCCGGGTCCGACACGTTCGGTGGCGAGGAAGCGGACCGGGCTTCCGCGCAGCCGGCGCACCGCGAACGACAGCACGTCGGCGCTCTGTTCGTCGAGCCAGTGGAGTCCGTCGATCACCAGTGCCGCGGGGCCGCGCCCGGCGAGCCGCCGCAGGGTCTCCGTGACGGCCACCCGCAGCGCGAGCCGGTCACGCTCCTCGACGCCCGCACGCGCCCCCAGCAGCACCTCCCGCAGGGCTCGTGCGGGTTCGCCGGGCAGAGCGTCGAACACCGCCTCGGGGACGCGGGTGAACAGGTCCACCAGCCCCACGAAGGGCAGGTCCGCGTCCTCTTCGGTCGGCGAGCAGGTCAAGCAGTGGACTTCGGGGCCCAGTCGGCCCGCCAGCGCTTCGACGAGGGTTGTCCTGCCGCTGCCGTCGGGGCCGTACAGGAGCACTCCGCGTCCGTCGCGCAGCGCGGCGCCCGCCGTGTCCAGCGGCTGCCGCTGACCGCGCAGGGCCAGCGGCGGCCGGGGCCCCGCCCGGTACGCGGCTTCCGGCCGGGAAAGGAGATCTCGCACGCTGACGGACCGCCCTTCGTTCGCCGTGCACGGAACCGTGGGGCGATCGCTCGCACCCAGTACGCGTGCTCATGACAGAACGCGATCGACGCGGTGTCAAGACCGGGCCGTGGCCGCCCCGGAAGGCCCGGGCCACCACGCCGGGGACGGTGCGGCCCGCCCCGGCGGCGGCGGGCGTGTACCGGTGGGGGGCCGTGGGACCCGGCTCCCGCCTGCGCGTACCGCCCCCGTCCGCGCGAACGCCGTGACCAGCGTCGCCGTGCGGAGGGGGCATGCCGGAGGAAGCGGGGCCGCCCCGCCCAGGGGCGAGTCTCCAGGCGCCTTTTGCGTGAACTTTACGGGCCGTTGCCCGTGCGAACGCGGTGGCGGCCTGCCCACGGCCACCCGCTCCCGGCCCACGGTCACTTCACTGCGGGGCGGACACAGCATGGCGTGGTGTGCGGGACCGCCGGGCCGCCGATTCGGCCGATCGGCCGATGGGCCTCCCGGCCGGGGGCTCAGGCCGGTTCCAGCGGTGCGCGGTCCGCGGCGGTGCGAGCGCTCCGCGCCCCGACGGCCGGCGCGGGCGTCACGGCGCCGGGCTCGACCGTGGCCGTGAGTGCCCTGGCCAGTTGCTCGTGGGCGCGTGTCAGGGCCTCCTCCGGGGTACGGGTGCCGGTGGAGACGCAGAGCGTGTACGTGACGTCCTCAAGGCGGCGGCGGGACTCGGGGGTCCCCTTCTCCGCGTGGAGGAGGCGAAGGGTCTGGAACTGTTCCACGAGATTGCGCAGGATCGCGGGGTGGGCCATCAGCACGGCGGTCTCCGAGGCAGAGAGTTGAGTTGCTCGTCTTGCCGCCTGCCCGGTGCACAGGGTGTCATGCGTGGTGCGGCGAGGGGCTGTTGGTGACTCGCGTCACTCAGTGCCACCCAGTGCAACCCAGGACGGGCCCCGCGCGGGTTCCCGCACGGATGCCGGTGGTGCGGCTGGTACCGGCGCTGCGCGCGGTACGCGCGGTACGCGCGACGGGGTCTGCGCCACGGGTGGCAGGAGGGACCCACGCGGCGGGAGGGGTACGCGCGGCACGCGGTGCCGGCGGACCGCGCGGGACGCGCGAGCCGCCGCCGGGCCGGTCCCCGCACATGGCTCGGCGCCCGCCGTACGGCGGGCGCCGAGCCATGTTTCACCGGAGGACGCGTCAGTGTTTGAAGGCGTCCTTGCCCTTTTCCTTGGCGTCGCGGGCGTCGCCCTTCGCCTTCTCGGCGCGGCCTTCGGCGGTCATCCGCTCGTTGCCGACCACGCGGCCCGCGGTCTCCTTGGACTTGCCCTTGATCTGCTCGCCCTTGGCCTTGGCCTTCTCGTTCTCACTCACGCTGCTCACGTCCTGACGTCCGTCGTGGAAGTGTTGCTGTCCTCCGCCTCACCCGCGATCGGGGATCCAAACACTCAGCACCCGTCCGTGTCCCTGCGCGGCGGCGTTCCCCGCACCCTGCGATCCGGGCCCCGATCCGCGTACGCGGCCCCTTCGCCCCTGGTCAGGCCGGGAAGAGCGGTGTTGAGGCGGCCGGCCGCCGCGGCCGGTACATCGGCCGTGACGAGCCAGCCACCGCCTCTTTCCACGGTGGCCCGGACACCGGCGCCGATGGCGGTGAGGAAGCCGGTGACCACGTTCAGTGCGTCGGCCGGGATCTCGATCTCCGTACGCCGGCAGGGCTCGTACACGTCGGTTCCGGCCGCCTCCAGCGCACGGCGCAGCACCAGCGGGGTCAGGCCCCGGAAGTCGGCGGCGGTGCTCAGCGGTGACACGTAGCCGACCGTGTGGAGGGTGACCACGCAGTCGGTCACCTCCCAGCCGTAGAGTCCCTGGCGGAGCGTGCGCCGTACGCTCTCCTCGATCGCCCGGTGGAACGCGCGCGGCAGCGCTCCCCACTCGACCTCGCGCCTGAACGTGACGCCGGAGTCCCTCGCACCGGGGCCGATCCTGAGGCCCACGGTCGCCCAGTACACGCCACCGCGCAGCGGATCCACCATGGTCAGCGCCTCCCCGGTGCCGGAGGGTCGCTCGAAGCAGACCGGTGTGACGGGCGCGAACTCGGCGTCGACGGCGTACTCCCGGCGCAGCCGCTCACCGACGACCTCCCGCTGCACCTCGCCATGGAGCAGGACCGAGATCTGCCCGTCCCCCGCGACCCGGGTACCGATCAGCGGGTCCTCGTCGGCGAGCTCGGTCAGCGCCGCGTGCAGGGCGGCCTCCTGGCCGGGGCGTACCGGGCGGACGACGGTTTCGAGGCCGGGCGGCGGGAACCGTGCCTCGCGGGTGTCCTCGGGGGCGGCACCGAGCCGGTCGCCGACCCGTACGCCGGGCAGTCCGCGCACGGCGGCGATGCCTCCGGCGCGCAGCACACCGCCCGGCTCCTGCGTACCCGTGGCGGCCGGATCGTCCGGGAGAGCGCCCCGGCGGTCCGGTTGGCCGGGGCCGCCCGAAATCCCCGGGGTGCCCGGTTCCGCCGGGGGGCCGGCGTCCCGCACGGTCGCGGGCGGCCGCGCCGCGCCGGGCGCCCTCGCGGTGAGGACGTCGAGCCGGGCGATCCTGCCGGCGTACTCCTCGATGCCGCCGCCCGGCAGGGACCGGCGCAGGACGACGCGCCGCCGTTCACGCACCTCGCCGTCGAACAGCCGCAGGTAGGCGGTCTTCTCGCGGCCCCGGCCGGCCCGCTCCACTGCGAAGACGGTGCCGCGCGCGGGCCCGGCCGGGTCGGCGGCGGGCGGCCGTACGAGTGCGGCCACCGCGCCGGTCAGGTCCCTGGTGCCCTCACCCGTGAGGGCCGAGCCGAACAGGAGGGGGTGGACCAGCCCGGCGGTGGTCTGCGCGGCGAGCAGGGCCCGCGTCTCGGACGCGCCGGGGGCGGGCCCGTCGACGAGCCGCGCCAGCCACGCCTCGTCGTGCTCGGCGAGCACCTCGGCCGCCGAGGTGACCGGCAGCGGCACGGCTCGTGCCCGGCCGGTGCCCGGTTCGCGCACGGTGGCGAGCGGCACGATGTCAGGGGCCAGCTTGCGGCGGATGTCGGCCGTCAGGTCCTCGGGCCTCGCGCCCCTTCGGTCGATCTTGTTGACGAACAGCAGTGTGGGGAGCCGCAACCGGCGCAGCGACCGCATCAGGACGCGTGTCTGCGCCTGGACGCCTTCGACGGCGGACAGCACGAGCACGGCCGCGTCGAGGACCGACAGGGCGCGCTCGACCTCGGCGATGAAGTCGGGGTGGCCGGGGGTGTCGACGAGGTTGATCTGGAGGCCGTCCACCGCGAAGGCGGCCACAGCGGAGCGGATGGTGATGCCCCGTTCGCGTTCGAGTTCGCCGCTGTCGGTGCGGGTGTTTCCCGCGTCGACGCTGCCGAGCGCCTCGATGGCGCCGTTGTCGTGGAGCAGGCGCTCGGTCAGGCTCGTCTTACCGGCGTCGACATGGGCCAGGATCCCCAGGTTCAGCGTGGGGCGCGGAGTCAGGAAGCGCACGTACGTCCTCGGGAGTCAGGAAGCGGAGGTTCTCTGTCTCGACTGCTCCGAAGTGGCGCCGCACGATGGCTCCCTGCTGCTGGTACGCGGACGGATGACGACGACGCGTGCCCGGGCGCTCCGGTCCTCGCGTACCCGGGTACGCGAGGACGCGGGCCGCACGGCCGCGTGACGGGCGGAAGCTACCGGAGCGGCGGGCCGCACCGCATCCGGTTTTCGGACGCCGCCTCCCTGCGGGCCGCTCGGCATCGGGCGTCGTGCCGCGTCGGGCGTCGCCCCTCCGCACCCGGGCCCGACGGGGTCCCGCGGCGCGACCGCGCCCGGCGGGATCAGTCGAGGCGGGTGAGGTCGGGCCGCAGCCGGTGCCAGACGGGCTGGCGCAGCAGGCCCGACGACGTCCAGCCGGAGAAGGCGACCTCGGCGACCAGGCGCGGCTCGGCAAAGTGCGGCGCCGCCACGTCGACCGGGCCCGCGAACGGGGAGGTGTCGCGCGCCAGCACCCGGAAATACCGGGCGAGTTCGCGCCGCTCATCGCCGGAGAGGCCGGAGCCCACGGCCCCCGCGTAGCGCAGGCCCGCACCCTCGGCCACACCCACGAGGACCGATCCGGGGAGCCCGCCGAGGCCGCCCCTGCCCTCGTTCCACCCGCCGAGGACGACGTCGAGCGTGACGAGGTGGCGCGTCTTGCGCCAGTGGGGTGAGCGGACCCCGGGGGTGTACGGGGAGGAGAGCCGCTTGGCCACGATGCCCTCGTAGCCGTGGTCGAGGGTCGTTCGCCACGCCTCGTGGCCCCGGCCCCTCAGATGGGCGGGCACTGACCAGTGGGGCCCGTCGTCGAGCCCGAGCCCGGCAAGCAGCCCGCGCCGCTCCTCATAGGGGACGCGCAGCAGCGACGCGCCGTCGAGCCGCGTGATGTCGAACAGGACGAGCCGCACGGGCAGGGTCCGTGCGAGCGCGGCGGCGCGGCCCGGGCCCGTCACGCCCATCCTGCGCTGGAGCAGCCCGAAGTCGGGCCGTCCGCCCTCGTCCAGCACGACGACCTCGCCGTCGAGGACGGCGTCCCGGCCCCGCAGCCGGGCGCCGAGCGCCGCCAGTTCGGGGTAGCGGGCAGTGATGTCGGTGCCCGTCCTGGCGCCGAGCCGTACCGTGCCGTCGCCCCGCGTGCCGACGACGCACCGCACGCCGTCCCACTTGACCTCGAACGCCCACGCGGCGCTGCCCCGGTCGTCCGGCGCCGGCGCGGCGACGGCCAGCATCGGCTGAACGAACAGGGGGCTTCCCGGGGTCTGCGCCACACCCGATCATCCGCACGTCCCCCGGGTCCCCGCGACCGCTGGGTCCCCGGGGCTCAGGACCTCGGCGGTCCGCCCCGCCCGGTGCGCCGCGCACCGGCCGACCGGCCGGAGCGTACGTGCGGGGCGGGAACGGCGGCGCGGAGAAGCACCTCGGGCGGAGCGGCGGACGTCAGGGCGCGCAGGGCCAGGAGAAGCACCCCGATGTCGTCCAGGTACACCGGGTCGGGCATGAGGTCGGTGGGCAGCACCAGGTAGGCGAGTGCGGCCCAGAACACCCAGCGACGGCCGGTGGGCAGGCCCGCCCTGCGCAGCAGGCGCCGGGTGCGCACGAGGCGTACGGCGAGGGTGACGGCCACGGCGAGCATGGCGGCGACGGCGGCCGCGCCGAGCGCGAGCAGGACCCACAGTTCCCTGTCGTCCATGACGGGCGGCTCCTTCCGGTGGGCTCGCCTGCCGGTTACCCCCGAACCCGCCCTGTCAACGAGGTGGTTCGCTCCCGGACACGCGCGAGGGGCCGGCGGGTCGTGGTGACCGGCCGGCCCCTCGGGCGCTGTTCGGGCCGCGGCTGTGGCCTTGCGGTCGCGCCTCGGCCCTGTCGGGCCGTGTTCCGTGCGGCGGTTCAGGCCGCGGCGCCGGCCTTCAGGCGCGCGGCGATCCGCACGACGCGCTCGGCCTGCACGCGGGCGGCCTCGCGGGTCTCGTCGTTCACCGGGTTGTTGCCCTGCGCGTCGATGTGCGAGGTGCCGTACGGGTTGCCGTCGGCGAACTTCGCCGGGTCGGTGTAGCCGGGCGCCACGACGATGCCGCCGAAGTGGTGGAAGGAGTTGTAGAGCGCGAGCAGCGTGGACTCCTGGCCGCCGTGGCGGGTCGCGGAGGAGGCGAAGCCGCTGTAGACCTTGTCGGCGAGCTTGCCCTGGGCCCAGAGGCCACCCAGCGTGTCGATGAACTGCTTGAGCTGAGAGGCGATGTTGCCGAAGCGCGTGGGGCTGCCGAAGATCACCGCGTCGGCCCACACGAGGTCGTCGGGCGTGGCCACGGCGAGGTCCGCGACGGCGGCGTGGTGCGCGGCCCACGCGGGGTTCGCGTCGATGGCCGCCTGCGGGGCGAGCTCGGCGACCCGGCGGAGGCGGACCTCGGCACCGGCCTTCTCGGCCGCGTCCGCCAGCGCCTTGGCGACCTCGGAGTTGGTGCCGGTCGACGAGTAGTAGACGATGGCGAGCTTGACGGGGTCGGTCATGTCGAAATGCCTTTCTCGGCACAGATGGTCGGGCCGAACACATCCCCGAAATGGGTGATGGTTCAACCAAGTGGTTCAAACATAAACCATCCGGGGGTCGTCCCCCCTGTGACGTGGGTCACGCACACCGCAGCCCCGCCCCGGAGGACGGACGAGATGGACGGGACGCGCGGGACAGGCGGGACGGGCGCACCACCGAGGTGCGGCGACACCCCGCCGGCCACCGCGACTCGGCGATGCTCCACACGCCCCCGCGATGCGGCGACGCCCGGTCACGCCGCCGCGGTTCGGCGATGTCCCGCGCGGCCGAATCAGCGCGCGTAGACCGGCGTCGGGGGCGCGATGGCTCGATCCGGCCAAGATCCAGAGGCAGGCAAAGCGGTGATACGCCCCACAATCGGAACTGCCACCGTGCCGGCCGCCCTCACAGTCGTTTGCCTCTCCGGCACGCTCTCTTTGCACACCACATACCCAACCGGGGCCCACACGGCCGATTTTCGGACGCCCGCCCCTGCGGCATCCGCCCCCGGACCGGAACTCGGTCTTGTCACCGCACCAAACGGACCCAAAGATTCAACCCATGCGATTGACAGGTCCACGGCCAAAAGCCGAGCGGCCGTGGACGATCGCGCCTCCGCGGTCCGACCACCCGACGGGCCGTCAGCACCCCCACCCAGGAGGACCAGTGACCATCAAGGCCCACACCACCCGCGGCACCGTCTCCAGACGCGCCCGCTACATAGCCCTCGCCACCGGAGTCGTGGCCGTCGCCGCCCTCGCCGCTCCGTCCGCCCTCGCCCAGCCCGCCCCCGTCGCCACCCCCAACGCGACCGCGGCGGCGCTCGCCGCCACGAGCAGCGCCGTCGGGCAGGCGGCCGCCCCCGGCACCGCCTGGTACACGGACCCGGCGTCCGGCAAGGTCGTCGTCACGGTCGACAAGACAGTGACGTCCGCCGAACTCGCGAAGATCAAGAACGCGGTTCCCGACACGTCGAAGCTCACCGTCAAGCACGCCGCCGGCGAGTTCAAGCCGCTGGTCGCCGCGGGCGACGCCATCCAGAACTCCGAGTTCCGCTGCTCCCTCGGCTTCAACGTCCGCACCGGCAGCACGTACTACGCCCTGACCGCGGGCCACTGCACCGCCGAAGGCGGCACCAGCTGGACGTCCGGCAGCGGCGCGCGCGTCGGCACCACCGCGGACTCCCAGTTCCCCGGCAACGACTACGGCCTGATCAAGCTCGCCAGCGCCGCCACCGCGAACGACGGCCGGGTCGACCTGTACAACGGGTCGTTCCAGGACATCACCACCTCCGGCAACGCCACCGTGGGCGAGCGCGTCACCCGCAGCGGCTCCACGTCCGGTGTCCACACCGGTACGGTCCAGGCCCTCAACGCGACCGTCCGCTACGCGGAGGGCACGGTCTCCGGCCTCATCCAGACCAACGTCTGCGCCGAGCCCGGTGACAGCGGCGGCCCGCTGTTCGACGGCAGCAAGGCCCTCGGCCTGACCTCCGGCGGCAGCGGCGACTGCAGCTCGGGAGGCACCACGTTCTTCCAGCCGGTGACCGAGGCCCTGAACGCCTACGGCCTGAGCGTCTTCTAGAGCGGTTCGGCAGCCCGGTCCGGCACTTCACCGGCTCCGTGAGCTCTCCGCGCGCGTGACGGGGTGTGTGCCTGGTGCACCGGGCACACACCCCGTCCGCACGCCCGGGGGCGGACGCGACGGGTCCAGGAGCCGGCGCCTTACGCGCCGGTGGCCTGAACCGTCGGCACCGCCGTCGCCTTCGGCAGCGTCACCTCGAAGCGGCAGCCGCCCGTCACGTTGCGCACGGCGGCCCGGCCCTGGTGCGCCTCCACGATCCCGCGCACGATCGCGAGCCCCAGTCCCGCGCCCGCCGGGGGCGTCCGCGCCTGGGTCCCGCGCCACCCGGTGTCGAAGACGCGCGGCAGGTCCTCCGCCGGGATGCCGCCGCAGCCGTCCGTCACCGAGAGCACCACACTGTCGTCGCGCAGCTCCGCCGCCACCGCCACCGTGCCGTCGGCGGGCGTCCGGTGGATCGCGTTGACGAGGAGGTTCGCGAGGACCCTCGTCATCTCCTTGCCGTCCACCTCCACCGGAACGGGTTCGACCCGGTCGCCCACCAGCCGCACCCCGTGCTCGCGCGCGAGCGGGTCCGCGCCCGCGAGGGCCTCCCCCACCAGGTCGTACACGGACATCCGGGTCGGTGACAGCGGCAGCGTTCCCGCGTGGATGGTGGAGAGTTCGAACAGGTCGCCGACCATCGAGTTCAGCCGGTCGACCTCGGCGGTGATCTGCCGGAAGTACCGCTCCGGATCCTGGACGACGCCGTCCTCCAGCGCCTCCGACATGGCACGCAGTCCGGCCAGGGGGGTGCGCAGGTCGTGCGAGATCCAGGCGACCAGTTCGCGTCGCGAACTCTCCAGCGCGCGCTCGCGCTCGCGGGAGAGCGCGAGGCGTGCGCTGGTGGCCGCGAGTTCGTTGCTGAGCGCGGTGAGTTCGGCGGTGGACGCGCCGTCCGGCGCGGCGAAGCTGCCTCCCTCGCCGAACGAGCGTGCCGCGAGCGTGAGTTCACGGCTGCGGGCGACGACCCAGCGGCCCAGGAGCACCGCGGTGGCCATCGAGACGACGGCGGCCATCGCCACCACGGTCGTGACGACGGACAGGTCGTGCGTGGACAGGAACATCGCCTCGGCCACCGTGAGCGTGCCCGCGAGCATCGCGGTGACGGCGACCCCCGCGACGACGGTCAGCCCCACGGCGACGCTGCGCCCGCGCAGCAGGCGCAGCGCGAGCGCCCCGAGCAGTCCGGCGGCGGCGGCGCCGCAGAACGCGTACGCGGCGATGACGAGCATGCCGTGGATCCCGTGCACGCTCAGCGCTCCGTCGAGTCGGCGGCGCGGGAGCCGGGGACGCCGGCGCCGCGGTACGCGTCCGCCTCGTGCGGCACGTCGAAGCGGTAGCCGACGCCCCAGACGGTCCGGATCAGCCGGGGCCGCGCGGGGTCGTCCTCTATCTTGCCGCGCAGCCTGCGCACGTGGACGGTGACGGTCGACAGGTCGCCGAACTCCCACCCCCACACGTCGTGCATCAGCTGCTCCCGGCCGATGGCGACGCCCGGGTGGCGCATGAGGTGGGCGAGCAGTTCGAACTCCCGGAGGGTCAGCGACAGCGCCCGGCCGTTCTTGGTGGCGCTGCGCGCGGACCGGTCGAGGGTGATGCCCCCGACGCGCAGCGGCGGCTCCGAGGCGGGCGTCTGCTCGGCGTGCCCCCGGCGCAGCACGGACTCGACGCGCAGGACGAGCTCGCGCGGGCTGAACGGCTTGGTGACGTAGTCGTCGGCGCCGATCTCCAGGCCCAGGATGCGGTCGTCCTCGTCCCCCCGCGCGGTCAGCATGATCACGGGGACCGGCCCCCGCTCCCGCAGGCGGCGGCAGACGTCCAGGCCGTCCATGCCGGGGAGCATCAGGTCGAGCACGACGAGCGCGGGCTCGTTCGCCTCGGCGAGACGCAGGGCCTCGGGGCCGTCGGCGGCGCGGTCGACGAGGAAGCCGGCGCGTTCGAGATAGGCGGTGACGACCTCGGCGACGGTCGGGTCGTCGTCCACGACGAGGATGGTGTGCATGGCTCCAGTCTCCCCGCCCGCGAGGTGCTGCCGGGCCGGCCGGTGTCTTACGTGTCGGTGACGGACGCCCCCGCGCCCGTGCGGGCGCCCGTGTCCGAGAGTACGGGCCGCCGGATGCGGCGTGCACCGCCCGGTCGGCGGGAGGCGGCCGGCGGGCGCTCGCCGTGGACGGGGGGCGCGCTCGTGCGTGGACGGCCTTGGGGCCCCGCGCGCGCGGCGTCCCGCTCAGTACGGCCCGGGACGGGGAGCGGTGTCGCTCCCGGCACTCGCCGCGTAGCCGGTCAGGGTCAGTCCGGTCAGGGCCCGCAGGTCACGGGAGAGGTGCGCCTGGTCCGCGTAACCGGCCCTGGCCGCCGTCGCGGCGAACGGGACGCCCGCCCGGACCAGGCCCAGCGCGCGCTGGAGCCGCAGGATCCTCGCGAGGGTCTTGGGGCCGTAGCCGAACGCGTCGAGTGAGCGGCGGTGCAGCTGCCGCGCGCCGAGTCCGACGGCCTCCGCCGTGGCGGCGACGCCGTGGCCCTCGGCCAGGCGCCGCGCCACGGCCGCCGGGAGCGGATCGGGCAGGGGCGAGGCGGCGGCCAGGTCCAGCGCGATCGCCTCCAGCTCGGCCACCGGGTCACGGGCCGCGCGCAGTCGCCGCACGAGCGGGCGGGCCCGGCGGCCGGTCCACACGTCCGCGAGGGCCGGGCGCTGGTCGCGCAGTTCGTGGGCGGGCACACCCAGCAGCGCGGGCGCCGCGCCGGGAGGCAGCCGTACGCCGGCACAGTGGTCGCGCACGTCGGTGCCCGCGAAGCCGGCGCGGGTGTCGGGGCCGGCGACGGACAGGGTCCCGTCGATCCAGAGCAGGTCCATGCAGCCGTCAGGCAGCACGGGGCAGGGACCGCCGGGCCCCGTCCCCCGGGTCCAGACCACCGCTCCGCGAAATCGCGAGGCGTGCTCGCTGTACATGCCTCCCAGCCTAGGTCGTGCCCGCGGGGCCGCACCCGGCCCGGGCGTCCGGCCACCCGGTCGGGGTGCCTGCCGGGCCGGTCGCGTACCGCGCTCGACGTCCCGGACCTCCCCGGGCGGCGCGCGGGGGCGCCCTCACCGCCCCGCGCACGGGCACACGACGGGCACCGCGAGCCACGGCCCGTCGCACGTCGGCGGTACCGGGTCACGGGGTGACGCGTCCGCGTCGCCCGGGCCCCTCACCGCACCGCGTCACGTCCCCGCGCGGGCGGGAGACATGACCGGGCCGGGACGATCTCGCTGTCGCGCATGGGACATGTCACATGAGCGACAGCGAGAAACGACGACAGCTCGCTCACCGTTCACGGATTCTTTCCCCCATCCGTGCCAGCGTGTTGAGCGAAGGGCTGAAGAGATGAGATGGAACCGCCTGTCGGCGGCGATATCGATGAGCGCGCTCCTGACGGCGGGGGCGCTCGCACCGGCCTCCGCGGCGCCGTCGCCCCCGAAGTCCGAGCCCGCGGCGGCGAAGGCACCCGCCGTACCGAAGGCCACCACCGCGACCGTCCGGCTGATCACCGGTGACCTGGTCACCCTCGGCGCTGGTCCCGACGGGAAGCAGACGGCCTCGGTGCGGCCCGGCCCCGGCCGCACGAAGGTGGTGTTCCAGACCCTGGAGCACGACGGCTCCCTGACGGTGCTGCCGTCGGACGCCGCCCCGCTCGTGAACACCGGAACCCTGGACCGCGAGTTGTTCGACGTGAGCGCGCTCGTCGCGCAGGGCTACGACCAGACGCACAGCGACGCGCTGCCACTCATCGTGGGCCGCCCGGCCGGCCTCCCGGCCGCCTCGGCCCGACGCGCGGTCGACTCCCTGGCGTCGTGGAGCGAACCCTCCTCCCCCTCACGCGAGTTGACGAGCATCAACGCCAGGTCCCTGCGGGTCGCGGACAAGGACCTCGGCGCCTTCTGGCACGACCTCGCCCCCGCCTCCGGCGCGGCCGCCGTACGCGCCGCCGGGTCCACACCGCGCATCCAGCTGGACGCCAAGGTCTCGGCGACGCTGGACCGCAGCACCGCGCAGATCAACGCGCCCGCCGCGTGGGACGCGGGCTACCAGGGCCAGGGCGTCAAGGTCGCCGTCCTGGACACCGGCGTCGACCGGAGCCACCCGGACCTCGCGGGCCGAGTCGTCGAGGCGAAGGACTTCTCGGGCAGCGGCAACACGGACGACCACTTCGGGCACGGCACCCATGTCGCGTCCATCGCGGGCGGCAGCGGCGCGGCCTCCGGCGGCAGCCGCAAGGGCGTGGCGTACCACGCGGACCTGGTGATCGGGAAGGTCCTCGGGGACGACGGCACCGGGTCCGAGTCCCAGATCATCGAGGGCATGCAGTGGGCCGTGGCCGAGGGCGCCAAGGTCGTCAGCATGAGCCTCGGCACGGGAGCGCCGAGCGACGGCACCGACGCGATGAGCGAGGCCGTGAACGAACTCACGCGCAGCAGCGGCGCGTTGTTCGTCGTGGCCGCGGGCAACGAGGGCGAGAGCGGGACGTCCACCGTGAGTTCGCCGGGCGCGGCCGACGAGGCGCTGACGGTCGGCGCGGTGGACCGGGACGACTCCCTCGCCCCGTTCTCCAGCCGTGGCCCGCGCACCGGCGACGGCGCCGTCAAGCCCGACGTCACGGCCCCCGGCGTCGGCATCGTGGCCGCCCGCGCGGCGGGCACGAGCCTGGGCGACCCGGTCGACGAGAACTACACGTCCCTGTCCGGCACCTCCATGGCCACCCCGCACGTCGCCGGCGCGGCGGCGCTGCTCGCCCAGGAGCACCCCGGCTGGCGCGCGCAGGACATCAAGGACGCCCTCATCAGCACCGCCCACACCGTGGCGGGACAGAAGCCGACGGAACAGGGCGGCGGCCGCATCGACCTGGCGGCGGCGACCCGGAGCGCGGCGATGGCGACCGGCACGGTCGACCTCGGCAGCTTCTCGACGGACGCGCCGGCCGGGAACGTGCGCGCGGGCACGATCCGCTACACCAACACCACGGACCAGGACGTCTCGCTGGAGCTCACCGCCACGCTCGCCACCGACACGGGCCGGGCCCTGCCTGCCGACGCGCTCGCCCTCGGCTCCGGCACCGTGCGGGTGCCGGCCCGAGGCACCGCGACCGTTCCCCTCGACGTGGACCCGGCCCGCGCCGGCCAGGGCGAGTACTACGGCTACGTCACGGCCACCTCGACCGACGGGTCGGTGGTCCCGCACACCACGGCGAGCCTCACGGTGCACGGCCCGCTGCACAAGCTGACCGTCAAGGCCCGGGACCTCGCGGGCGAAGCGGTGCCCCCGGCCCCCACCATCTGGGGCGCGCACGGCTTCGTGCAGTACCCGTACGACGGGGCGGACCCGCTCGTCATCGAGGTCGAGGAGGGCACGTACCAGCTGAGCACCACCAGCCTGGACACCGTCGACGACGGCTTCGAGATGCGCGCGGTGGTGCTGCCCGAAGTGCGGGTCACCAAGGACACGACCGTCACGATGGACGCGCGCAGGACCACGCAGGTGAAGATCCGCACGCCGAAACCCGCGGAACAGCACGGCGTGGTGAGCTACCAGATCTACCGCTCGATCGACGGCAACGGCCTCATCCAGGGCGTGATGTTCTTCGACAACGCCAAGCGCCTGTACGTGAGCCCCACCGCCCGCGTCACGGACGGAGCCTTCGAGTACGCGTCCCGCTGGCAGCTCCAGGCCCCGCTCATCGAGACCTCCGTGCGCGGCACGGGGATCAGCCTCGATCCCTACTACACCGCGCAGTCACCGCTGTTCGCGGACAGGGGCGCGCGGCTCACCGCCGTCGACGCCGGCTCGGCCGACGACCCCGACCTGCGGCCGGCCCGGGTGCGCGGCAAGCTCGCCGTGATCAGGGACCCCGACGCGAGCGGGGAGGCCCTCGCCGCCCAGGCGGCCGGCGCGGGCGCCGCGGGCCTCCTGCTCGTCTCCGCACCGGGCTACAACTGGACGGTCTGGAACCCGGTGAGCGCAGTCCACGACGCCCTGCCCGTCGTCCGGGTGGGGGCCACCGGAGGCGCATCGCTCCTCGCCCTGCTGAAGAAGCACGCCGCGAGCGTCGGCATCACGGGGACGGCGCGGAGCCCGTACCTCTACGACGTCATGCAGGTCTCCTCCGGGCAGGTCCCGAAGGACGTGGTGTACACGGTCTCCGACCGCGACAGCGCGCGTCTCACCACCACGTACGCCGAGAACGGCGGCTCGCCCTGGTCCAGTGAGCAGCGGTTCGGCTGGCGGCCGTACCAGGACGCGGCGTGGAACCAGTACACCCGTGACGTGCCGACCGGCTTCACCCGTACCGAGTACGTGAGTTCGGGCGACACCCTGTGGCAGCACTTCGTCAACCACAAGTCGGTGGGCACGGTCGACGGGTTCATGACGTCGGGCATGCGCGACGCGCCGCGCACCTACCGCGGCGGGGAGCACACCGAGGAGTCGTGGTTCGCGTCCGTCGTCAGGCCTTCGATCCCGCGCGGCGCCGGGCTCGCCTCCACCCGGACGAACGACACGCTGCACCTGCTCGTGCCCGAGTACACGGACGCGGCGGAGGGCCACTGGTCCCCGAAGCTGCTCCCCGAACTCGGCAGCGGCACGGGCGGCTTCCGCACCGCCGACGCGGAGCCGGACCCGGGTGACACGGTGTCGGCCACGCTGTACCGCGACGGTACGCAGGCCGGTGCGGCCGACAGTTCGTTCGCGGACTTCCAGGTCGCCCCGGGCGCGGCCGACTACCGGCTGGACGTGTCGACCCAGCGCGCGTCCGACGAGTGGACGATGGGTGTCCGTACCGATACCTCCTGGTCCTTCCGTTCGGACACCACGGCCACGGACCAGCCGCTCCCGCTGCTCCAGGTCGACTACGACGTACCGGTCGACGCGTCCAACGCCGTGCACGCGGGACGCTCCCACGACGTGGCGCTGAGCGTGCGCCACCAGGACGGGCTCGCCGCGCCGAAGGGCGTGACGCTGAAGGTCGAGACGTCCTTCGACGACGGCAGGACCTTCGGCGCGGCACGCGTCGAGGACCGCGGCGCGGGACGGTTCACCGCCACCGTCGCGCGCCCCTCGGGCAAGGGCCGCGACGCGTACGTCACCCTCCGCGTCACGGCGAGGGACAAGGCCGGGGACAGCGTCAGGCAGACCGTGGAGCGTGCGTACCTGCTCCGCGGCCGGTAGGGGCCGCCGCTGAGGGCGGCGGTCGACGGCTCCCCGTCGACCGCCGCCCTTCGTCGTTCCGTGCGCCCCGGCGTGACCGTAGAATGCGCCGATCATCGACCGTCCTCCCCGGGTTGCGATGCCGGTCGCGCCGCTCGCGCCCGCGCGCACCGGCGAGCCGCGGCGGACAGCGGAGGTGCGCGGTGTTGGAAGCGGCGGGTCTGACGGATGCCGACGAAGCGGTCTACCGGCTGCTGGTGACCCTGCCCGCCGCCTCGGCGAGCGAGGTCGCCGAGCGCTGCGGGCTGGCCCCCGGCGCGGCCGGGCTCGCCCTGGACGCGCTCATCGCGAAGGGCCTCGCGAGCCGCACGGACAGCGCCCCGTACGCCTTCGCGGCGACCCCGCCCGATGTCGCGCTCCTGCCGCACCTGCAACGGCGTGCCGAGGCCCTCGACCAGGCCAGGACCGCGGTCAACGACCTGCTGGAGACCTACCGGCACACGCGGCGCCGCAGGGACGCCGGCCAGCTGATCGAGGTGATCACCGGAGCGGACGCACTGCGCCAGCACCTGCGCAGGATCCAGGATGCGGCGCGCGAGGAGATGCTCTGGTTCTGCAAGGCCCAGTACGTGGCGATGCCGTCGGGCAGCAACCGGGCCGAGTACGACGCGCTCGCCCGGGGCGTGCGCTACCGGGTCCTCTACGAGCGGGCCTTCTTCGACGACGAGGGCGCGGTCGAGAACGTGGCCGAGGGCGCGCGGGCGGGCGAGGTCGCCCGGTCGGTGCCGCACCTCCCGCTGCGGCTCGCGGTCGCCGACCGGTCGATAGCGATCTGTCCGCTGGTGCCCGGCGGACCCTCGGGCAGCTCCGAGGAGCCCACCACGGCCCTCGTCCGCGACAGCAGCCTCCTGGAGGCCCTGGTGGCACTGTTCGAGCGGTACTGGGAGGACGGGGTGCCGCTGCTGTTCGACACGGCGAGGGAACCGCTCGGGGACGCACTCGGGGAAGGGGCGGGCGGCGCGCTGCCGTCGGCGACCGACAAGCGGCTGCTGTCCCTGCTGGTGGCGGGGGTGACCGACAAGGCCGTCGCGAGCCAGCTGGCGCTGAGCCGGCGCACGGTGCAGCGGCGCGTCCAGGCGATGATGGAACTCGCGGGCGCGGCCACCCGGATGCAGCTGGCGTGGCAGGCGGCCCGGCGCGGCTGGCTGGATTAGCCACACCGCGGGGTGCCCGGGGCGGCCCGGCAGCAAGAGATCCCGGCGGGGCGCCGGAGCGCCGGGCCGGGGCACGGCATCCGGGAGCGCCGTCACAGGGGCAGGGCAGGACATCCGGCCGCTCGAAAGGCCGGGATACGCGGCCCCCGGCCCCGGCACGTCGCCGCCTCCCGGCCGGCCGATGACAGGTCCCTGTCCGTCCCGCGCGAACGGGTGACGCGCGGCGCCGCCCGGAGAGGGCGCCCCACTCCGGGCACCGGGCCTGCGAACTCCGGCTCCGGGCTCCCGGCTCCCGACGGATCCGCCGGAGCCCGGGCGCCGAGCGGCAGGCCGTCGTGGCCGCCGCGGTCCCCGGTGCGGTCAGCCGTTGAAGTCGCCGCGGTCCCCGCGGTCCCGGTCGCGGTCCTTCTCCTTGTCCTTGTCCTGGGCGCGCAGACGGCTCTTGAGGTCGTCCGGCGGCAGGAAGCGCGACCAGCGCTCCGGGAACTCCGAGGGCATGTCGGGATCGCTCGCGTCCTGCGCCTGGGCCGAGGCCGCCGCCGCCCGCGAGATCAGCTCCGCCGACTGGGCCGAGCGCAGCCGCTCGTTCGACGCGCGGGCCGCCGCCGTCGCCAGGGACGGCCAGACACGGTCGACCGCCGCGTTCACCGCCGCCCCCACGAGGACCGCGAACGCGGACACACCGATCCACAGCAGCACCGCGATGGGTGCCGCGAGCGAGCCGTAGATGGTGGGGCCCTCGATCTGGCTCGTCACGTAGATCCGCAGCAGGAAGCTGCCGAGGATCCACATGGCCAGCGCGATCAGCGCACCGGGCATGTCCTCGATCCACGGCGCCCTGACCGGCACGGACACGTGGTAGAGCGTGGTGAGGAACGCGATCGACAGGACGATCACCACCGGCCAGTACAGGACGCTGACGACCTCGGTCCCCCACGGCAGCAGCGACACCAGCCGGTCAGGGCCGACCACCGCGAGCGGCAGCACGATCGCGCCGATCACGAGCCCCGCCAGGTACAGCAAGAACGACAGCAGGCGGGTCGCCACGATGCCGCGCCTGCCGTCGAGCCCGTACATGACGGTGATGGTGTCGACGAAGACGTTCACCGCGCGGGAACCGGACCACAGCGAGATCGCGAAACCGATCGAGACGATGTCGGGCCTGCCGCCCTCGGTGACGTCCTTCAGCAGCGGTTTGGCGATCTGGTTGACGCCCCGGTCCGACAGCACGGTCCCGACCGCCGTCAGGATGTTCTTGTCGATCGACGCCACGGTGTGGGTGTCGGTCCAGGCGTCGACGTAGCCGAGCAGACCGATCAACGCCAGCAACAGTGGCGGCAGCGACAGCAGCGTCCAGAACGCCGCCTCCGCCGCGAGCCCCAGGATCCGGTACTCCATGCAGGAGTTGACGGTGTCCTTGAGGAGATGCCAGGCCATCTTCCGCTTCGAGACGTTGCGGTAGAGCACTCGGGCCCGGCGCAGCCGCCCGGATGGCCGCTCGGGTGTTTCTTTTGCTGCCTGCACCTACTTACCGTATCCGTATGGCACCCAGCACCCACACAGTGACCAACCAGGTTCCGCTCCTGGTCGGGTACGACGTGTTCGCCGCGGACCGCGCCCTGACCGAGGCGGTGGACCGCCACACCGCTCCGGGCCTCCTGAAGGAGGTGCGCTCGGAGCTGCGAACCCTCGGCCTGTCCGCGGGCTCCGCGCAGGCCCAGACGTGGGGTACGGAGGCGAACGAGAACCCCCCGGAGCTGCGCACGCACGACCGGTACGGCAACCGGATCGACGAGGTCGACTACCATCCCGCCTATCACCGACTCCTCGGACACGCCGTGTCCGCGGGACTGACGGACGCCTGGAGCAGGCCCGCGGGGCACGTGCGCCGCGCGGCGGGCTTCCTCGTGTGGTCGCAGGCCGAGTCGGGGCACGGCTGCCCCGTGTCGATGACCCACGCGGCGGTGCCCGCGCTGCGCGCCGACCCCGTGCTGGCGGCCGAGTGGGAGCCGCGGCTGACGTCGCACGCCTACGAACCGGGCCTCGCCCCGGCCGCCCGCAAGCCCGGTGTGCTGTTCGGGATGGGCATGACGGAGAAGCAGGGCGGCAGCGACGTACGGGCGAACACGACACGGGCCGTGCCGCTGGACGCGGGGGGCGAGTATCTCCTCACGGGCCACAAGTGGTTCTGCTCCGCCCCGATGAGCGACGGCTTCCTGGTGCTCGCCCAGGCCCCCGGGGGGCTGACCTGCTTCATGGTGGAGCGGGTCCTGCCGGACGGGACGCACAACGTGTTCCGGATCCAGCGTCTGAAGGACAAGCTCGGCAACCGGTCCAACGCATCGTCAGAGGTCGAGTTCGAGGGCACCTGGGCGCGGCGGGTCGGTGAGGAGGGCCGGGGCGTGCGCACCATCATCGAGATGGTGGCGGCGACCCGCCTGGACTGCGTGCTGGGTTCCGCGGCGGTGATGCGGCAGGCCGTCGCGCAGGCCGTCCACCACGCGACGTACCGGCGGGCGTTCGGCGGTGAGCTGGTCGACAAGCCGCTGATGCGCAACGTGCTGGCCGACATGGCGCTGGAGTCGGAGGCGGCGACGACGCTCGCCCTGCGTCTCGCGGCGGCCTACGACACGGCTCACGCGGGGTCCTCCGAGGTGGCGGCGCGGGAGCGGGCCTTCCTGCGGATCGCCGTGCCGGTGGCCAAGTACTGGGTGACGAAGCGCTGTACGCCGCTGGCGGCGGAGGCCCTCGAATGCCTGGGCGGCAACGGCTACGTGGAGGAGTCGGGCATGCCCCGGCTGCTGCGCGAGTCGCCGCTGAACTCCATCTGGGAGGGTTCGGGCAATGTGCAGGCGCTCGACGTGCTGCGCGCGGTGCAGCGCGAGCCCGAGGCCCTGCACGCGTTCCTCGCGGAGCTGGGGCAGGCGCGCGGCGCGGACCACCGGCTGGACGCCGCGGTCAAGGACATGCTGGGCGAACTCGGTGACCTGGAGGGCATCGAGGGCCGCGCGCGGCGGCTGGTGGAGCGGATGGCGCTGGTGCTCCAGGGCTCGCTGCTGGTGCGCTGGGCGCCGGCCCCGGTCGCGGACGCGTTCTGCGCGTCGCGGCTGGGCGGCGACTGGGGCGCGGCCTTCGGTACGCTGCCGCGCGGTCTCGACCTGGAGCCGGTGGTGAACCGGGCCCGGGCGGCGACGGATTGACCGTCGTCAGGCCACCCGGACACGTCCGGCCGGCCGGGGAGCGACCGCCGGGCCGGGGCCGCGTGCGCGGGTCCTCGCCGCACGGGAAAGCCAGGAGTGGTGCCGCGCCGACACGGCACCACCCCTGGCTGGTTCTCACTCTCTTACACCGGGGACCCGGTACGCCAGGGTTGCAGGAGGTTGCAGCGTGACGGGCCGCTCCGGCCTTCCCGGGGCGCGGGGCGGTCGGCGCCGCGCCGAGCGCTCCCGGCCACGTCGACCGTCGCACAGGGCCGGCCACGTCCACCGTCGCACAGGGAACGGGAACCGATGAAGGACGTACCGCTCGACCTCGCCCGGCTCGTCGCCCAGGACGCCGACCGGGCGATGCGCCTGCTGCACCGGGTGCGGGACGCGGCGCTCGCCGGCGAACGTCCGCCGGTGGCACCCCGGCCCGAGATAGGCGCCTCGTGGGAGCGCATGGCGCGGCTCGCGGTGCGGCCCGACCGGCAGGGTGAGCGGGCCGCGGTGGGGCTGGCCGAGCTGGAGCACCGCAGGCGTTCCACGGTGCTCGGGGACGCGCTGCCGGCCGTCGCGGAGGCGCTGACGGCGTTCGCGGACGCCTCGTCGCAGATCGTCGCGATCACCGACGACGAGGGGACGGTGCTGTGGCGCTCCGGCGACGCCGCCGTGCTGCGCAGGGCGGAGGCGATCCGGCTGGTGGACGGCGCCGTCTGGGGCGAGCACGCCACGGGCACCAACGCGATCGGCACGGCCCTCGCGGCGGGCAGGCCCTTGCAGGTGCACGCGGCGGAACACTTCGTCGGCGAGCTGAACACCTGGACCTGCGCGGCGGCGCCGGTGCGCGACCCGCGGGACGGCCGGCTGCTCGGCACGGTGGACGTGTCGGGTCCGGCGCGCGGCTTTCATCCTTCGACGCTGCCGCTGGTGACGTCGGTGGCCCGCGTCGCGGAGTCCGAGCTGCGGGAGGGGCACCGGCGGGCGGTCGAGCGGCTGCGGTCGGTGGCGGCGCCGGTGCTGTGCCGGATACCGGGCCGGGCGATCGTGGTGGACCCGCACGGCTGGACCGCGGCGGTCACCGGCATGGCGCCACCGGAGCGGATCGCGCTGCCGAAGTCGCTCGGCGCGGGAGGGCTGTGGCACGCGTCGCTCGGCAGATGCACGGTGGAGCCGCTGCCGGGCGGCTGGCTGCTCCATGTGGACGGCGAGGGGCCCGGTGCGGCGCGGGCGAGCCGGGTGGTGCTGGACGTGAGCGCGCCGCGCCGGCCCTCGCTGCTGCTGTCGGGGCCGTCGGGAAGCTGGCGGCAGGAGCTCAGCCCGCGCCACGCGGAGCTGCTGTACGTGCTGGCGGTGCGCCGTTCGGGGCGCACCGCGGCGGAGCTCGCCGCGGACGTGTTCGGCGACGCCACGCGCACGGTGACGGTACGGGCGGAGATGTCACGGGTGCGCAGGCACCTGTCGGGGCTGCTCGACCACCGGCCCTACCGGTTCCGGGAGGAGGTCGAGGTGGAGGTCGTCTCCCCGGCGGATCCGCTGGATCTGCTGCCCCACTCGAAGGCGCCCGCCGTGCTGGCGGCGCGACGTGATTGGCTTGCGCCATGAGCACGATCACCGTGACCACCTGGTCCCTGCGGCAGACCTCCCCGGCCGACCTGCGGCCCGCCGCCGAGCCCGCCGGCGCTGTGGTGATCACCCGGGCGGCGGTCGTGTCGCCCGAGTTCAGCCGTTTCCTGTACACGGCCGTCGGCGGCGACGTGCGCTGGACGGACCGGCTCGGCCTCGGATACGAGCAGTGGCGGGCCCTGCTCGCGGCGCCGGGCGTGGAGACGTGGGTCGCGTACGAGGACGGGACGCCGGCGGGGTACGCGGAGCTGGCGGCGGGTGCGGACGGCTCTGTGGAGATCGTCTATTTCGGACTGCTGCCGGCGTTCCGGGGCCGGGGCATCGGCGGGCACCTGCTGTCTCGCGCGGCGGAGCGGGCCTGGGACCTGGGCGATCGGTGGCCGGACCTCGCGCCGACCCGGACCGTGTGGCTGCACACCTGCTCGAAGGACGGGCCGCACGCGATGGACAACTACGTGCGGCGGGGGTTCACGGTGTTCGACACGAAGGTGGAAGAGGAACCCGAGGTGGCGGCCCCCGGCCCCTGGCCGGGCGCTTTGGCAATACCTGGGAGCCAGTCGTGACGGACGCCACATCGTCTCACTGATCGAGACGACTTCGTCCACATAATGGATAACGGTGGACTCCCCGGATTGCGCCATGACACGCTTTCTCCATGTCTCGTGCTGGTATTGCCCTGGTGAGTCGGCGACACGTCGATCTCGGCCGCATGTCCAGCGCCATGTGTTCGGCGAGCTGAGAGTCCCAGCGCACCCGTTCCGAGCTCCACGTCTGTTCCCCAGCCGCGCACCGCAGCGCACCGCGCACGTGTGCGGCTGTGAGCCGCCCTCCTGCAGTCCCGAAGGACGTAATCGCCATGGCCGCCACGCCGGAAAAGCCTGTTCCCGAACGTCCACGCCGCAAGGTGAGCCGTCACCGCGGTGAGGGCCAGTGGGCCAAGGGCCACTTCACTCCGCTCAACGGCAACGAGCAGAGCAAGAAGGACGACGACGGTCTCAACGTGCGGACACGCATTGAGACGATCTACGCCCGCGCGGGCTTCGACTCCATCGACCCGGCGGACCTGCGCGGCCGGATGCGCTGGTGGGGCCTGTACACCCAGCGCAAGCCCGGGATCGACGGCGGCAAGACCGCGATCCTGGAGCCGGAGGAGCTGGACGACCGCTACTTCATGATGCGGGTCAGGATCGACGGCGGGCGGCTGACGACCGGGCAACTGCGCGTCATCGGCGGTATCTCCGAGGAGTTCGCGCGCGGCACGGCGGACATCACCGACCGGCAGAACATCCAGCTGCACTGGATCGACATCGAAAACGTCCCGGAGATCTGGCGCCGCCTCGAAGGGGTCGGGCTGTCCACGACCGAGGCGTGCGGCGACGTGCCCCGTGTGATCATCGGCTCCCCGGTCGCCGGGGTCGCCGACGACGAGATCATCGACGGCACGCCCGCGATCGACGAGATCACCGAGAGGTACATCGGCTCCAAGGAGTTCTCGAACCTCCCCCGGAAGTTCAAGACCGCGATCTCCGGCTCGCCCGCCCTCGACGTGGTGCACGAGATCAACGACATCGCCTTCGTCGGCGTCGAGCACCCGGAGCACGGGCCCGGCTTCGACCTCTGGGTCGGCGGCGGCCTGTCCACCAACCCGAAGATCGGGGTGCGCCTCGGCGCCTGGGTGCCGCTCGACGAGGTGCACGAGGTGTGGGCCGGCGTCGTCGGGATCTTCCGCGACTACGGCTACCGCCGGTTGCGCACGCGCGCCCGCTTGAAGTTCCTCGTGGCGGACTGGGGCCCGCAGGAGTTCCGCCGGGTCCTGCAGGAGGAGTACCTGAAGCGGGAGCTGATCGACGGCCCGCCGCCGGCCGAGCCGCTGACGCGGTGGCGCGACCACCTCGGTGTGCACCGGCAGCGGGACGGCCGGTTCTACGTGGGCTTCGCCCCGCGCGTGGGCCGCGTCGACGGCGCGACGCTGACGAAAGTCGCCGAACTGGCCGCCGAGCACGGCTCGGACCGCCTGCGCACCACCGTCGAGCAGAAGATGCTCATCCTCGACGTGGCCGAGGACCGCGTGGAGTCGCTGATCGAGGGGCTCTCGGCGATCGGCCTCGAAGCCCGGCCCTCTTCGTTCCGGCGCGGTGTGATGGCCTGCACCGGCATCGAGTTCTGCAAGCTCGCGATCGTCGAGACGAAGCAGCGCGGCGCCGACCTCATCGACGAACTGGAGCGCAGGCTCCCGGACTTCGACGAGCCCATCAGCATCAACCTCAACGGCTGCCCCAACGCGTGCGCCCGTATCCAGGTCGCCGACATCGGGCTCAAGGGCCAGCTGGTCCTGGACGACGAGGGCAACCAGGTGGAGGGCTACCAGGTGCACCTGGGCGGCGCGCTCGGCCTGGAGGCCGGCTTCGGCCGCAAGGTGCGCGGCCTGAAGGTCACCGCCGACGAACTGCCCGACTACGTCGAGCGCGTCCTGACCCGCTTCGAGAAGGAGCGCGAGAGCGGTGAGCGCTTCGCGACCTGGGCGGCACGGGCCGGCGAGGAAGCGCTGTCGTGACGGCCGCCACCGCGTCCGCCGCGACGGCAGGACGAACGGCCCACCGGCGGAGCCCTTCCGGCGGCGGCCGGCCGGAAGGGCAGGAGCGATGAGCGAACGCGCCGCACCCTTCTACTGCCCCTACTGCGGCGACGAGGACCTGCGCCCGAGCGAACAGCGCCACGGAGCCTGGGAATGCGCGGCCTGCAACCGGGCCTTCCACCTCACGTTCCTCGGGCTGCTCGCCCGTGGAGCGCCACGGAGTGACGGAGGGGAAGAGATATGACGACTCTGACCGGCACCGACCGGCTGAGGGCCCTCGCCGAACGCGCGGGCCGCGACCTTGAGGACGCGTCCGCGCCGGACATCCTGGCCTGGGCGGCCGAGACCTTCGGCAGCCGCTGGTGCGTCACCTCCTCGATGGAGGACGCCGTCGTCGCGCATCTGGCGTCCCGTGCGATGCCGGGCGTCGACGTGGTCTTCCTCGACACGGGCTACCACTTCCCGGAGACCATCGGCACCCGGGACGCGGTGGCCGAGGTGATGGACGTGAACGTCATCACCCTGACGCCCACGAGGACCGTCGCCGAACAGGACGCCGAGCACGGGCCGAAGCTGCACGACCGCGACCCCGACCTGTGCTGCGCGCTGCGCAAGGTGGCGCCGCTGAACGAGGGCCTCGCGGGCTACGACGCGTGGGCCACCGGGCTGCGCCGCGACGAGTCGCCCACCCGGGCGGGCACACCGGTCGTCAGCTTCGACGAGAAGCGGGGGAAGGTGAAGATCGCCCCCATCGCCCGCTGGTCACAGGAAGACGTGGAACAGTACGTGACGGAGCACGGGGTCCTCACGAACCCGCTGCTCATGGACGGTTACGGGTCGGTCGGCTGCGCGCCCTGCACCCGCCGTCTGCTGGCCGGCGAGGACGGCCGCGCCGGACGCTGGGCAGGACTCGGCAAGACGGAATGCGGCATCCACGTATGACCGGCGACCGCGTCGGCGGCCGGGCGGACGATCACACAGACGGCGGCACGGGCACGGGCACCGGCACGGGCACCACCGGCCACCGCACGGACGACACCGACGACGATCAGGAGAACCAGTTGAGCGTGACGGACCAGGGCGCCACGGTCTGGCTCACCGGACTGCCGAGCGCGGGCAAGACCACCATCGCGCGGGAACTCGCGGGGCGGCTGCGCGCACAGGGCCACCGCGTCGAGGTCCTGGACGGCGACGAGATCCGGGAGTTCCTCTCCGCGGGCCTCGGGTTCAGCCGCGAGGACCGGCACACCAATGTGCAGCGCATCGGGTTCGTCGCCCAACTGCTCGCGTCCCACGGCGTGAAGGCGCTCGTACCCGTGATCGCGCCGTACGCGGACAGCCGCGAGGCCGTCCGCAAACGGCACGCGAACGAGGGCACCACCTACCTGGAGGTGCACGTCGCGACTCCCGTCGACGTGTGCAGCGCCCGGGACGTGAAGGGCCTGTACGCGAAGCAGGCGGCCGGCGAGATCTCGGGCCTGACCGGGGTGGACGACCCCTACGAGGAGCCCGCGGCACCCGACCTGCGGATCGAGTCGCACACCCAGTCCGTGCAGGAGTCGGCGACGGCGCTGCACGGGCTGCTCACCGAAAGGGGTCTCGCGTGACGACGACCGTCAAAGACGTCGAGGAAGGCACCGACGCGCCGTACGCGCTCAGCCACCTGGACGCGCTGGAATCCGAGGCGGTGCACATCTTCCGCGAGGTGGCGGGCGAGTTCGAGCGGCCGGTGATCCTCTTCTCCGGCGGCAAGGACTCGATCGTCATGCTGCACCTGGCGCTGAAGGCGTTCACACCGGCGCCCGTGCCGTTCTCGCTGCTGCACGTCGACACCGGGCACAACTTCCCCGAGGTGATGGACTTCCGGGACCGGGTCGTCGCCGAGCACGGGCTGCGGCTGCACGTCGCCTCCGTGCAGGAGTACATCGACGCGGGCACCCTGCGCGAGCGGCCCGACGGCACCCGCAACCCGTTGCAGACCCTGCCCCTGACCGACCGGATCCGCTCCGAGCGGTTCGACGCGGTGTTCGGCGGCGGCCGGCGCGACGAGGAGAAGGCCCGCGCCAAGGAGCGGGTGTTCTCCCTGCGGGACGAGTTCTCGCAGTGGGATCCGCGCCGCCAGCGGCCCGAGTTGTGGCAGCTGTACAACGGCCGGCACGCGGCGGGCGAGCATGTGCGGGTCTTCCCGTTGTCCAACTGGACCGAGCTGGACGTGTGGCAGTACATCGCCCGTGAGCGGATCGCCCTGCCGGACATCTACTTCGCGCACGAGCGCGAGGTGTTCAACCGCGGCGGCATGTGGCTGACGGCGGGCGAGTGGGGCGGCCCCGGGGACGACGAGTCAGTCGAGCGGCGCACGGTGCGCTACCGCACGGTCGGCGACATGTCCTGCACGGGCGCCGTCGACTCGCACGCGGGCACGCTGGACGACGTGATCGCCGAGATCGCCACCGCGCGGCTCACCGAGCGGGGCGCGACCCGCGCCGACGACAAGCTGTCCGAGGCGGCCATGGAAGACCGCAAGCGCGAGGGGTACTTCTAACCATGACCACTGCCACGGAACAGTTCGCGGAGCAGCTGTCGGCGACGACGCTGCTGCGCTTCGCCACCGCGGGCTCCGTCGACGACGGCAAATCCACCCTCGTCGGGCGGCTGCTGCACGACTCGAAGTCGATCCTGAGCGACCAGCTGGAGGCCGTGGAGCACGCGTCCCGCAGCCGCGGGCAGGAGGCGCCGGACCTGGCGCTGCTCACGGACGGGCTGCGGGCCGAGCGCGAGCAGGGCATCACCATCGACGTCGCGTACCGCTACTTCGCCACCACCCGGCGGCGGTTCATCCTCGCCGACACCCCGGGGCATGTGCAGTACACCCGCAACATGGTGACCGGCGCGTCCACCGCGGAGCTGGCCGTCGTCCTGGTGGACGCGCGCAACGGCGTGGTGGAGCAGACCCGCAGGCACGCGGCGCTCGCCGCGCTGCTGCGGGTGCCCCATGTGGTGCTGGCCGTCAACAAGATGGACCTGGTCGACTACGCGGAGCCGGTGTTCGCGCGGATCGCCGCCGAATTCACCGCGTACGCCGGGTCGTTGGGCGTGCCGGAGGTGACGGCGATTCCGATATCCGCCCTCGCGGGCGACAACGTCGTCGAGCCGTCTGCGCACATGGACTGGTACGGCGGCCCGACCGTCCTCGAACACCTGGAGACGGTCCCGGTCAGCCACGACCTCGCGGACTGCCCGGCCCGCTTCCCCGTGCAGTACGTGATCCGTCCGCAGTCGCCCGAGCACCCCGACTACCGGGGCTACGCGGGCCAGATCGCGTCCGGTGTGCTGCGCGTGGGTGACGCCGTGACGGTGCTGCCGTCCGGCCGGTCCTCGACCATCGAGGGCATCGACGCGCTCGGCGAGAGTGTGAGCGTGGCCTGGGCGCCGCAGTCGGTGACGCTGCGGCTCGCGGACGACCTGGACGTGTCGCGGGGGGACCTGATCGCCCCGGCGGCGACGGCGCCCGGCACGGTACGCGACGTCGAGGCGACGGTGTGCCACGTGGCGGACCGGCCGCTGACGGTGGGTCAGCGGGTGCTGCTGAAGCACACCACACGCACGGTGAAGGCGATCGTGTCGGACATTCCCTCGCGGCTGACGCTCGCGGACCTGTCCCAGCATCCGGCGCCGGGGCAGCTCGTCGCGAACGACATCGGCCGCGTCGTGGTGCGCACGGCCGAACCGCTGGCCCTCGACGCGTACGCCGACTCCCGCCGTACCGGATCGTTCCTCCTGATCGACCCGGCCGACGGCACCACACTGAGCGCCGGCATGGCAGGCTCCGCCTTCGCGGAGAAGGCCGCCGAGGCGGCGGCCGAGACGGCCGACGGGGCCGCGGACGACGAGGGCTGGGACTTCTGATGTCCACAGGACTGCGCAACGTCTACGCGACGTTCGCGAAGGAGGGCGGCCGGGTGGGCAGTGGCGCGCTCGGGGCCGGAACCGGCGGTGTGTCGCGATGTGTGCGATGACGTACGCGCACCGCTCGCGCGCCCACGCCCCCCACTTGTCCTGTCCGCACCGACCTCCATCAGCCGATGTACCGGCCGCGCCCCCGTGATCACCGAGGGTGCCTGTGCCGGGCCACCGAGAGGACCAGCCTCCCGATGTCCGTTCTCCGTACCCCCGCGCGCCGACGCCTGGCCGTCGCCGCCGCCCTGCCCTTGACCGCGCTGCTCATCACCTCCTGCGGCTACGGTTCGAAGGCCGACAAGAGCGCCGCCGCCTCGCCCGCGGCGAGCACCGGCGGCAAGAAGCTGTCGGCCGACCAGGTCAGGATCGGCTACTTCCCGAACCTGACGCACGCCACGGCCCTCGTCGGTGTCCAGCGCGGCATCTTCCAGAAGGACCTGGGCGGTACGCAGCTCAAGGGCACCACCTTCAACGCGGGCCCGTCCGAGGTCGAGGCGCTCAACGCGGGCAGCATCGACATCGGCTTCATCGGACCCTCCCCCGCCATCAACGCGTACACCCAGTCGGGCGGCAAGAGCCTGCGGATCATCGGCGGTTCGGCCTCCGGCGGCGTCAAGCTGGTGGTCAACCCGAAGAAGATCACGTCCGAGAGCGACCTCAAGGGCAAGAAGATAGCGACGCCGCAGCTGGGGAACACGCAGGACGTGGCGTTCCTCAACTGGCTGAACACCAAGGGCTGGAAGGTCGACCCGCAGTCCGGCAAGGGCGCGGTGTCGGTCGTCCGCGAGGACAACAGTGTGACCGTGGACGCCTTCAAGACCGGGGCGATCGACGGCGCGTGGGTGCCCGAGCCGACGGCGTCGCAGCTGCTCGGGGAGGGCGGCAAGACGCTCATCGACGAGTCCGACCTGTGGCCCGGCAAGAAGTTCGTGATCACCAACATCGTGGTGTCGCAGTCGTTCCTGAAGGCCCACCCGGACGTCGTCCAGGCGGTTCTCAAGGGCTCCGTCGACACCAACAAGTGGATCAACGCGAACGAGGACCAGGCGAAGGCGTCCGCCAACGACGCGCTGAAGTCCCTGTCCGGCAAGGCACTCAAGCCGTCCGTCCTCGACTCGGCCTGGCCGTCGATCAAGATCACGGATGACCCGCTGGCGGCCACGCTGCAGGCCGAGGCGAACCACGCCGTCACGGCGGGCCTCCTCAAGAAGCCGGACCTCAAGGGCATCTACGACCTGGACCCGCTGAACAAGGTGCTCGCCTCCGAGGGACAGCCGGCCGTCTCCGACGCGGGACTCGGCACCCACTAGCCGCCCGGGCGCGTACGCACCGACCGTACGCGCCCCGTGCGGTTCCCCGCACCCGTCCGCATCCCATCCAACGCCACGACCGCTCCCAGGAGGTGACGACCATGGCGTCCTCGCTCGTCAAGGCCGCCGACGAGACCCCGGCGGTGGAGCACGCCGCCCGGATCGACCACGTCTCGAAGGCATTCGGCACGGCCGCCGGCCGGCAGCTCGTCCTCGACGACATCACCCTCGATGTCGCACCCGGCGAGTTCGTCACCCTGCTGGGGGCGTCCGGCTGCGGCAAGTCGACGCTGCTCGGGCTCGTCGCGGGGCTCGACGAGCCCACGGCGGGCACGATCAGCACCGAGGGCAGGCCCGCCCTGATGTTCCAGGAGCACGCCCTCTTCCCATGGCTGACCGCGGGCAAGAACATCGAGCTGGCGCTTCGGCTGCGCGGCGTCCCGCGGCAGGAGCGGCGTGCCGAGGCAGAACGGCTGCTCGAACTGGTGCGGCTGAAGGGCGCGTACGGCAAGCGCGTGCACGAACTGTCCGGCGGCATGCGCCAGCGCGTCGCACTGGCCAGGGCGCTGGCGCAGGACAGCAGGCTGCTCCTGATGGACGAGCCGTTCGCCGCGCTCGACGCCATCACCCGGGACGTCCTGCACGACGAGCTGACCCGGATCTGGCGCGAGACCGATGTGTCCATCCTCTTCGTCACGCACAACGTGCGTGAGGCGGTACGGCTCGCCCAGCGGGTTGTCCTGCTGTCCTCGCGCCCCGGCAAGGTGGCACGGGTGTGGCAGGTCGACATCCCGCAGCCGCGCCGCATCGAGGACCCGGCGGTCGCCGCGCTGTCCGTCGAGATCACCGAACAACTCCGTGGGGAGATCCGCCGCCATGGCCAGCACTGACACGACACCGCCCGATACGGCGGAAGCGGACGCGCGAGGCCGGCAGCAGGACCTCGCGGGGCTCGAAGCCGGACTCGACGCGCTGGAGACCTCCGGCCCCCTCCGGGTGCCGCTGCGGCGCACCCTGGTCAGCAAGGTGCTGCCGCCCCTCACGGCGGTGGTACTGGTCCTGGTGGTGTGGGAGCTGCTGGTACTGGGGCACGTCGCGCCCAGCTACAAGCTGCCCTCGCCGGGCGCCGTGTGGGGCGAGGTGAGCGACGCGTGGGAGCAGGGCACGCTGCTCGGCTACATCTGGACGAGCGTGGAACGCGGCCTGCTCGGGTTCCTGCTGGCGCTGGTGATCGGCACCCCGCTCGGCCTGGTGGTGGCGCGGGTGCGGCCGGTGCGCGCGGCGATCGGCCCGATCCTGTCCGGTCTCCAGTCGCTGCCCTCGGTCGCGTGGGTGCCGCCCGCGGTCATCTGGCTCGGCCTGAACGACCGGATGATGTACGCGGTGATCCTGCTGGGCGCGGTGCCCTCGATCGCCAACGGTCTGGTCTCCGGCGTGGACCAGGTCCCGCCGCTGTACCTGCGGGCCGGGCGGACGCTCGGCGCGAGCGGCCTGCGCGGCACATGGCACATCGTGATGCCGGCCGCACTGCCCGGCTATCTGGCAGGCTTGAAGCAGGGATGGGCGTTCTCCTGGCGGTCGCTGATGGCCGCGGAGATCATCGCGTCCTCTCCCGACCTCGGCATCGGCCTCGGCCAGCTGCTGGAGAACGGCCGCACCAACAGCAGCATGTCGACGGTGTTCCTGGCGATCTTCCTGATTTTGATCGTCGGTATCGCGGTGGACCTGCTGATCTTCAGTCCGCTGGAGCGGTGGGTGCTCCGCAGTCGCGGCCTCGTCACCAAGAGTTGATTGCGCCCATGTACCAGGCACGTCCGCTTCTGCTGCTCATCGCCCACGGCAGCCGCGATCCGCGGCACGCGGCGACCGTGCACGCGCTCGCCGAGCGCGTGCGGTCGCTGCGGCCCGAGCTGCGCGTGGAGACGGCCTTCCTCGACTTCAACGCGCCGTCGGTGCCCGGTCTGCTGGACCGGCTGGCGGCGCAGGCACGGGAGCGCGGTGCCCGGCGCGAGGTGGTGGCACTGCCGGTGCTGCTGTCACGCGCCTTCCACGCGAAGACGGACATCCCGGCCGTGCTGCGTGAGGGGTCCGTGCGCCATCCGCTGCTGCGGATCCGGCAGGCCCCGGTGCTCGGTCCCTCGCCGCTGCTGCTGCGGGCGCTGGACCGGCGCCTCGCCGAGGCCGGGCTGAGCGCGGTCGACCGTCCCTCGACCGGGGTCGTCCTCGCGGCGGCGGGCTCCAGCGACCCGGAGGCGGCCGCGGTGATCGCCGGGATCGCCCGGGAGTGGGCCCGCGCCGGCTGGTGCGCCGTGCGGCCCGCCTTCGCCTCGGCGTCCCTGCCCCGTACCGAGGACGTGGTGCGGGAACTGCGGGCCGCGGGCGCGCGGCGGGTCGCGGTGGCGCCGTACGTCATCGCGCCGGGCCGGCTGCCTGACCGCATCGTCGCGGGGGCCGACGCGGCGGGCGCGGACGTCCTCGCGGAGGTCCTCGGCCCCGCGCCCGAGGTCGCGCGGCTGCTGCTGGCGCGGTACGAGGAGACGGCCGGATCCCTCGCGGCGGACTCCTTCGTCTCCGGCGCCCTGACCGGCGATCCGTTCCACGGGCCCCGGGTGCCGGCGCCACGCTCGGCCTGAGCCCCGGCTTTCCGTTCGCACGGCGTGCCCACGGTCCGTGGGGACGCGCCCGCACCCTGAGCGGCCCTGGCACGTACGCGACGGCAGGGCCCGGGGCGCGGGCCCGGGCCGCGCGGGTCAGTACACGCCCTCGACGACGGCGCTCTCGCCGAACGTGGCCAGCGGACCGACCTCGCCGACCGCGTCGCCGACGCTCCCCGCCGGCGGCGCGACCCGTACGGCCGTGTCCCGTTCGAGGTTGTTGGGCAGCAGGAACGACGCGCTCACGTGGTTCATCACGACCTGCCCCCGCTCCCCGTACGCGACCTGCCGCCCGGTGTCCTGGTCGAGCACACGGAAGGTGGTGAACGGCGACGGCGGGTCGAAGACGCAGGGGTCGTCCACGGATCCCCCGGGCCGCTCGGCCGCGGCGCCGAGGATCATGGTGCTGCCGTAGACGCCGAGCATCGGCACCCCGGGCCACACCTCCGTGCGCAGCAGGGCCCGCGTGTCCTCGTCCATATGGGCTCCGCCCCACATGATGCCCTTGACCTTCTCCCCGACCAGTTCGGCGAGTTCGTCGTCGGCGGCGATCGCCTCCAGCAGCGGCGGCGTGGTCATCAGGCCGCCGATCCGCTGCCCGCGCAGCACGTGCCGGGCCTGCTCCAGGAGGTGCGCGACGTACGCGGCGACCTCGTCGGTGCGGCCCGCGGCGGCCAGCGTCTTGACCCACCGCGGGTCGAGATCGACCGTGTAGGGGATGCCGCCGCGGATCCGGATCGTCCGGGCGACGAGTTCGCCGACGAGGTGCGGTCCCGTGGGCCCGAGCATCAGCCAGTCGGTGCCGCGGGGGATGCCCGCCGCGTCGAGCGGCGCGCCGAGGAAGTCGGGATCCTGGTCGAGCCAGTGCTGCAGCAGGACGACCCGCTTGGGGGCCCCGGTCGTCCCGCCGCTCTCGTAGACCCCGACGACGGGTGCGTCGGGGCCGTACCCCTGCGGGATCAGGTCCCGGGCCGCGACGTCGCGCAGTTCGTCGGTGACGTTCGGGAAGAGTGCCAGGTCGTCGAGGGTCTTGACGTCCGTGCGCGGGTCGAAGCCGAGGGTCGCGGCCCGCGACAGCCAGAACGGCGAGCCCGTCTCGGGGCCGAAGTGCCAGGCCATGGCGGCCCGGAGGAACTCGTCGGGGTCGCGGGGTTCGCCGAGGGGCAGATCGAGGACCGGGACGCCGGAGGTTACGGACACTGCGTCTCCTGTGGGGCTGTGGGGGGTGCTGTGCGGGGGCGGTGTGCGGGAGTGCTGTGCGGGGGCGGTTCGGGGCTGCGGGCACTCAGCCGCGTACGAGCCCCTTGGAGCGCATCAGGAACGAGCCGAGGTGGTCGTCGTGCGGGACGCCCGGGGCCATCCAGTGCGTGGGGTGGTCGCCGATGTACAGGTTCTTGACCGTGGGGTCCTCGTACAGCTCGTCCAGCAGGTCCTCGTCGGAGGTGAGCGCCGTGACGACCAGACTGTCGCCGAGGGCGCGGGCCCCGGCCTCCCGGGTCCAGGGCGCCACCCACACGCAGGGGAAGGGCAGTTCGACGCCGGTCTGGGGGGCGTGGGGATCGTCGAGTTCGAAGACGGCCGGGCGCAGGACGGCGCTGCCGTCCCCGAGGTCGTCCACGACGCCCGCGGCGCCGAGCCAGGCGAGAGCGCCCTGCGCCCGCTCGATCAGGTGCCGCTCGATGGCGCGCGCGCCATCGAGCGGATGGACGGGGAGCACCGCCTTCTCGTGGTGCGGCGGCAGGCTGGGGATCGTGGCGAGGCGCTCCGCGAGGGCCCTGGCCAGCGGCGCCGCGTCGCCCTCCACGAACACGGCGGTGGTGTTGACGCAGGCGGTGCCCCCGTGGTGGGCCACGGAGTCGACGATGACGTCGATGTGCTCGCGCCAGTCGGTGTCGGCGGTGACGAGGATCTTCGAGCGGCCGGGTCCGTTGGGCAGTACGGCCGGGTCGGCGGCGTACTTGTCGATGACCTCCTGGCCGCCGTACACCATGCCGAGGTCGGCCCCGCGCAGCACGTCGTCGGCGGTTTCGTGGTCGGTCGGCAGCAGGGCGATCATGTCCTCGCCGAACCCGGCCTCGCGCAGCGCGGACACCAGCCGGAACGGCGTGAGCGGTTCGCGGCGCGAGGGACGTACGGCGACACGGAAGCCGAGAGCCACGGCCTGAAGCCATTGCGCGTGCACGGCGGGGTGGTTCCCGGCCGCGTGCACGGCGAACACCTCGCCGCGCCGGATCCAGCCGGCCGCACCGCCCAGCACGCGGGTGTCGCGCCAGTCCTCGACGTCGCCGGCCGGCCGGCCCGCCTGCGCGCTCGGGTACGCCTCGGCGGCTGCGGAGCGGATCGAGTCGACGGCGGAGCGTACGTTGGCGAGCGGGGTGCCGGAGAGCAGGCAGACGGTGTCCCGGTACTCGCTCGCGGTCATCCCGGCCACCGTGCCGTCGGCGAACAGTTCGCCCGCCCGCTTCAGGGCGGCGAGCCTGGCGTCCCTCGGCAGGGGCCGGGCCCGGCGCAGCGCCTTCATCGTCCGTTTGACGTACAGCCGTGGCACGAGGCTGAGTTCGGCCACGGTCCTGCCGTACACGTCGGTGATGTCGGTGCGGTTGCGGGTGCGGAACGGGCCGGCGGGGCCCAGGGCGTCGAGTTGCGCGATCATGTCGCTCCTGTGGGGGGAAGGGCGCCACGACGGGCCACTGGTCCGGCACCCGGCGTCACCGTCCACGGTGGCTTTCCTTTACGATCATGTCAAGTAAAGCCATCGCAAGCTATCCTCGTGCGATGCGGCCCACGGCTGGAAACACCCCCGAGCAGGAGGTCCCGCCTCCCGACGCGCCGCCGGCGCCCCGGGGGCCCGGCAGACCCAGGGACCCGTCCCTGGAGAGGGCCATTCTGCGGGCGACGGTCGGCAGGCTAGCCTCCGACGGCTACTCCCGCATGACCATCGGCGATATCGCGGCCGACGCCGGGGTGACCCGGCCCACGGTCTACAGGCGGTGGGCGAACAAGCGCCAACTGGTCATGGAGGCGCTGGATTTCAGCTTCCAGGAGGACCAGGACGACCAGCCGTCCGACCATATCGACACGCTCCCGCCCCTCGCCGCGCTCAAGGAGGCGATCCGCCACGTCGACCCGCGAGGGCTGCACGGCCGCGGAGTGAAGATCACGGGGAACGCGCTCGCGGAGGCGGACCGCGAGCCCGACCTGCTCGACATCGTGCGCCGGCACGCGGTGGAGCCGAGGACCCGGGTACTCACCAGGACCCTGCGGCGCCTGGCCGACGCGGGTCTGCTCCGTCGGGGGCTGGACCTCGGCACGATCTGCGACCTGTGCCTGGGCAGTTACTACTCCGCGTACCTCAGGGGTGAGGAGTCCCGCGACCTGCCGGACCGGGTGGTGGACACCCTGTGGCCGCTGATCGCCGCGCCCGACGCGGCGGATGTCTGAGGTCCCGCCGGGCGGGAGCCCGGCGACGCGGCGGCTGACGTCCAAGGCACCGGTGCCCCGCCGGCCCCGTCGACGCCTGTCCCCCCGCCCCCGCGATCAGGCGCCCGCCGCGCCCGGGGCCCTGCGCGCGGGAGGGGTGAGCGCGGCGGCGGCCTCGTCGATGCGCTGCCTCAGTTCGGCGGCGGGCAGGGAGCCGGCGGGGCGGTGGCCGGCGGCGAACGCGTCCGCCAGGCGCTGCAAGGTCTCGTTGACCGGGGTGGCCACGCCGTGCAGGCGGCCGAGCAGGACGATCTCGCCGTTGAGGTAGTCCGTCTCGATCGTGCCGGTGCCGCGGGTCAGGGACTGCCAGGACGACCCGCCGCCGCGCCGCGCGCCGGTGAACGGGTCGAAGTGGATGAGGGCGCGCGCCTCGTCCTGCTCCGCCTGCGTGGCGCAGTCGACGCCGGCGGCGGCCAGCACCGCCCAGCCCTCGGCGAGCGCCCGCTGGTGCACCGCCTTGGCGTCCTCGTCCGCGACCGGCGAGAGGGCCTCGATCGCGTTGGCGAGGTTCGCGAGCAGCTTCGCGTATTTCCACCGCATCGCGTCCGGCACCACGGGGGCGAGCAGCCGCGCCTTCTCCAGGTCCGCGCCGACGGCCCGCGCGGTGTCGTCCGTACCGGAGGGGTAACGGCCGAAGTGCAGGATGCCGGTGTACGGGGTGCTCGGCGCGAGCACTTCGCCCGGTTCGACGTGCGTCGCGGGCAGCCAGACGCACATGGCGTACACGTGCCGGAACAGGCGCAGGGCGAGACGCTCGCTCTCCACGCCGTTCTGCGCGCACACCAGGGGCAGCCGCTCCCCCGCCGTGCCGCCGCCCGACACCGGCCGGCCCGCCCAGGCGGTCAGCGCGGCCAGGCTGTCCTGGGTCTTCACCGCCAGCACCAGTACGTCGTCCGGGCGCAGTTCGAGGTCCTGCGGCCCCTCGGCCACGGGGATCCGGTGGACCCGCGTGCCCTCGGGTGTGGTGAACGTCAGGCCGCGATCACGCAGCACCTCGAAGTGGGCGCCGCGCGCGACGAGGACGACGTCCGTGCCCGCCTCGGCGAGCCGCCCGCCGATGCTGCCGCCGACGGCGCCCGCCCCGATGATGATGTACCGCATGCCGGTCCCTTCCGCCTGTCGGCCGGTGTGGAGCAGTCAGGGGCCTTACGGGGCCCCGGTGACCGCCATCCTGCCAGGGCGCGGCGGACCCGGCGAGGCGTCAGGAACGAGCGGGCCGACCGTGTGGCGGGCCGCCCGCCCCGCCCCCCAGGTGGCCGCCCGCCGAGCGGGCGGCCAACTCACGGTGTCCTGACGCAAGTTGTTGGTGGGGCCACTGATCTCTTCTGCGGCTGTTCTCGTCCCGGCCACCCGTGGCACGGAGTGCCTGCACCCGGCGGCGCAATCCTTTCGGAGCCCCAGAAGTCGGCTCATCGCCGAGTTGAAAGGAACTTCGGAATGAACGACGAAGCTGCGGAGAACACGACCCCCCGCTCCGGCCTGACACGACGCAGACTCCTCGGTTCCGCCGCGACCGTCGGCGCGCTCGCCGCCGTGGACGCGGCCCTGCCGAGCAACGTACGCAAGGCCGTCGCCGCCGGCGCCGCCAAGGGCGGAAAGCTCTCCGACATCAAGCACGTCGTGCTGCTGATGCAGGAGAACCGCTCATTCGACCACTACTTCGGCACCCTGTCCGGAGTGCGCGGCTTCAGCGACAACAAGGCCGTCACCCTGCCCAACGGCGACCCGGTGTTCAAGCAGCCCGACCCCACCGGCGCCCAGGGCTACATGCTGCCGTTCCACCTGCAGACGAAGACCACGTCGGCACAGGCGATCCCGTCCACGAGCCACGCGTGGGACGTGCAGCACGCGGCCTGGAACGGCGGCAGGATGGACAACTGGCTGCCGGCCCACCGCGCCGCCGACGGCAACACCAACGGTCCCTACACCATGGGCTACTACACCCGCGAGGACATCCCCTTCCAGTACGCCCTCGCCGAGAACTTCACCCTGCTCGACAACTACCACTGCTCGGTGATGGGCCCGACCCACCCGAACCGCTACATGTGGATGAGCGGCACCATCGACCCGAACGGCCTGCACGGCGGCCCGGCGCTCGACAACGGCGCGCCGGCCGGCACGTACTCCTGGACGACCTACCCGGAGCGCCTGCTCAACGCCGGTGTGAGCTTCAAGTTCTACCACTCGAACGCCGACGGTACGGGCACCGACCAGATCCACCACATGGCCCAGTACATGGCGCTCTCGCCCGACTCGCAGCTGTACCAGCAGACCGTGGCAACGTCGCCGCTCGGCCAGTTCCAGTACGACGCGATGAACGACAAGCTCCCGACGGTCAGTTGGATGTTCCCGCCCGGGGGCCTCGACGAGCACCCCGCCAACCTGCCCGCCGCGGGTGCCCAGTTCGTGGCAAGCATCGTGGATGCGATCGCCGCGAACCCGGACGTGTGGGCCAAGACCGTCTTCATCCTCTCCTACGACGAGAACGACGGTCTCTTCGACCACGTCGTCCCGCCGACCCCGCCGGCCGGCACGGCCGACGAGATCGTCACCAAGACCTCCCCGACCGGTGTCGACGGCGCCGGGCTGCCGGTCGGCCTGGGCTTCCGCGTCCCCTGCATCGTCGTGTCGCCGTGGACCGTGGGCGGCTGGGTCAGCTCCGAGGTCGCGGACCACACCTCGCAGCTGCGCCTGCTGGAGAAGATCACCGGCGTCAGGGAGCCCAACATCAGCCAGTGGCGCCGGCGCAAGGTGGGCGACCTGACGTCCGCCTTCCGCTTCAGCGACACCACCAAGAAGTTCCCCGCGCTGCCGGACACCAGCGGGCAGTACAACCTGGCGCAGTACGAGGTCAGTCAGCTGCCGAAGCCGACGACCCCGCCGGCCACGCAGACCATGCCGCGCCAGGAGCCCGGCACGCGTCCGCACGTATCCTGACCCACTCGTCCACCGCCGGCCCCCACCGGCGGCGTCGTACGCACACCGCAGGGCCCCCGCGAGTCACGTCCTCGCGGGGGCCCTGCGGCCTACCGCCCGCACACGGCACCGAGAAGACGATCACGGGAAGGTGCGCCGAGCTGATTCCAGGCTATTGCACCTCTTCCGCAGATGCATCCGCTTGGCAACAAGAGCCGAGAACCCGGAGGCCGCGACCGACGCGACACGGGGCCGCGCGGGCCTCCCCGCGGATCAGCGGGAGGCTCATGGCCGGGGGCCGCGCCCCTCGCGGACCAGTTCCTCCAGCCGGTCGAACCGCCGGTGCAGCGCCTCGACGTCCGTCGACGCTTCCGCCCGGCCGCGATGCCCGGCACGCCGCAGCACCCTGCCCGCCCTGCGCAGGTCGCGTGCCGCGCCGCCGACGAACCAGGTGGCGAGGGCAGCCGTGAGAATGCCGAACAGCGAGATCCCGACGAGCATCACCACGCCCGCGATGATCCGGCCCCAGAGGGTCACCGGGTACAGGTCGCCGTAGCCGACCGTCGTCGCCGTCTCCAGCGACCACCACAGCGCACGGGGGTACGAGGTGATGCTGGCGCCCGGCGCGCCCCGCTCCGCGGGTACCACCAGCCAGGACCCGACGAGCAGCACCACGAGCGTGATGACGACGGCCCACAGGGAGGCACGGACGTGGGTGCCACGCCTGCGGGCTCCCACCAGCCACTGCGACAGGACGGCGAAGAAGGACGGCTGCTGCATGCGGCACCTCTCGTGAACAGGCTCGACCTGCCCGTCGAAGCTACCCGCCGCACGACGGCGCGCGACGCGCGACGGGGCCGGTCCCGCGGGGCGAAACACGCCCCGCGGGGCCGGCCCCTGGGCCGCGAGCGGCACCGGAGCGGGCGGCTGGGCGGCCGCCCCCTCCGGTGCCGGACCGGGTGCCGGGCCCAGTGGCTGCCCGGCACCGCCCTTATCGCGTTGTCACTTGCCGAAGCCGAACGCGAAGACGTGTGCCCCGGAGTTCGGCAGGGTGACCGAGGCCACCTGCTTCGCCGGGTCGAGGGGCACCGTGGTGGAGAAGACGTACGCCTTCACGCTGTCCTTGCCGCCGCTTCCCGTGTCGCGGTAGCTCGTCGTGATCGCCTCGGTGTCACCCGCGACGGGCTTCGAGCCACCGGCGCCGAGCGTCCAGTCGGAGAAGGTCACCGGGGCCTGCGCCGTGGTGCCGTCCGTGTACGTCACGGTCAGCGCGCCGCTGACGCCGCTGCCGTCCGTGGGCGCGTTGGTCGCCGAGCCGAGCAGGCCCAGCGAGGAGCCGGTGGAACCCTGGACCATCGGAATGGTCTGGCCGGCCATCTCGATGTTGTCGGGCTGGCCCGACTTCACCGTCGGGAAGGTGTAGTCGATGCCGTCCGCGCTGACCTTCGCACCGCTGGTGGCTCCCGCGGCTTGCAGCGCGTTCTGCGAGTAGGCCCAGCCACCGCCGTCGAAGCCTCCGTTGAAGCTCGCGCCGTCGGGGTAGATGCCCTCGTTCGTGGAGTAGGGCCACAGCTCGCCCGGCTGAGCGACGGCGACCCGCAGGGCCGCCGTTCCCACACTCGCCCCGGTCGCGTGGTCGGTGAGCGCGAACGTGACGGAGTAACTGCCCTCGTCGGTGGGCGCGGTGACCTTGAAGTCGGCCTTGGCGCTGCCCGACGCCGGCACACTCAGCGAGCCGGACGTCGCGGAGAGCGTCACGCCGGTGGGCGCGGTCGCCTTCCAGTCGACGGTGGCCGCCTTGGCGCCGAGGTTGGTCAGGTTCAGCGTGCCGTCACCCGAGGCGCCGGGCGCCAGGATGAGACCGCTGCCCGGGCCGGTCGCCGCGAGGATCTTGCCGCCGCCCGTGGTGTCCGACGGCGGGACGGAGCCGGCCGAGGAAGCCCAGGACTTGTTGGGCGTGGTGCCGAGCGCCCAGTCCATCGTGCCGGCCTTCTTCATCTGGTCGAAGGTCAGCCAGGACTGCTTCCACTCCTTGCCCTTCACGTCCAGCGACTGGACGTAGGGGGCCTTCGTGGCGGCCTTCGGGGCGTTGATCGCGAGCTTCTTGCCGTTCGCGAACGTCACCTGCGCCACGGGGAAGACCGGGCTGCCGAGGGCCAGCGTGTCGGTGCCCGGGGTCTCCGGGTACATGCCGAGCTCGGACCAGACGTACCAGGAGCTCATCGCGCCGAGGTCGTCGTTGCCGAAGGAGCCGACCGGGGCGTTGAAGTACAGCTTCTGCTGCGCCTCGCGGACCGCGGCCTGCGTCTTCCAGGGCTGCGCCAGGTAGTCGTACTCCCACGGGATCTCGACGCTGGGCTCGTTGCTCAGGTCCGCGTCGGTGCTGGTGGGTGCGGTGATGTTGTCGAGCAGCCCGTCGAGGTAGGACGAGTAGGCCTTCTTGCCACCGCGGGCCTGGATCAGCTGCTGCAGGTTGAACGGCACCATCGGCGTGTACTGGGCGGAGCTGCCCTCGACGAAGCCGTTGGAGGTGCCGGGGGTGAAGCCGCCGGCGAACTGGCCGTCCTGGTTCCTGCCCTGGATGTAGCCCGTCTGCGGGTTGAAGACGTTCATCCAGTCCTGGGCGCGGGTCGCGAACTTGGTGTAGACGGCCGTCTTGCCGAGCGACTTGGCGAAGGACGCGAGCGCGTAATCCGCGCTGTCGTACTCCAGCTGCGTCGAGACCGGACCGTAGAAGTTGCAGCAGCCGTAGTCGCTCTCGTCGAGCGGCAGGTAGCCCTTGGCGTCCCGCACCGACTCGCCGGGGCGGTCGTTGTTCGGGACGGTCGCCTCGTGCTGCATCGCGGAGAGCGCGTGAGCGGTGTCGAAGTCGCGGGCACCGAAGGCGTACGCGTCGGCGATGATGCCCGCGGCCGGGTCACCGACCATGACGTAGCTCTCGCCGTTGTTCGACGCCCACTTGGGCAGCAGGCCCGTCTGGTCGTAGCCGTTGAGCATCGAGGTGACGATGTCGCTGGTGACCTTCGGCTCGACGGTCGCCATCAGCTGGGTCTGGGAGCGGTAGGTGTCCCAGGCCGAGTAGTTGGCGTACTGCGCCTTCTGCCCCTTGGCCAGCTGGTGGACCTGGTTGTCCATGCCCATGTACTGGCCGTTGTCGTCGGAGTAGACGTTCGGGTGCAGCAGGGAGTGATACAGCGCGGTGTAGAACTGCGTCTGCTGGTCCGCGCTGCCGCCGCCGACGGCGATCTTGCCGAGGACGCCGTTCCAGGCGTCGTGGTTGGCCTGCCGCATCCCGTCGAAGTCGAAGCCCTTGACCTCCGTGGAGAGGTTCGAGGCGGCGTTCGCGTCACTCGTGTACGAGATGCCGACGGACGCGGTCACGGTCGGGTCCGCGGACGTGTCGAACGTCAGGTACATCCCGTTCGCGCCGGACGTGGGCGGCTGGGCGGCCTTGGCGTTCTTCGTCGCGGCCGTGGCACCGGCCTTCGCGCCCTGGGCGGCCGTGTGCACGCTCGGGGACGGGGCCGCGGGAACGGTGAAGTTCTTCTCGTGCAGCGCCTTCTCGGGGTGCTGGCTGAGTGTCTGCTGGGCGGCGCCCTGCTTGAGGGCGGTCGCGTTCTTGTTGATCGTGGAGCCGACCCAGGTGCCGCTGCCGGTGAACGCGTGGTTGAACTTGATGTCGAAGTGCAGCGTGTACCTGTTGCCGGCGCCGCAGAAGTGGCCGCTGTCGATCGAGCCGCTGATCTCCTTCTTGTTCACCACCTGCACGCGGGTGCCGTCGACCTGGGTGGCACCGCCGCTGAGCTTGAGCAGCAGGTTGGACTGCTGGCCCGCGGGGAAGGTGAACTTCCCGAGCCCGGCCCTGGTGGTGTCGGTCAGCTCAGTCTTGACGCCGTTCGCGTCGGTCACACCGTAGTAACCGATGCCGGCCTGCTCGTCGTCATGGCTGAACTGGGCCGAGGTGGAACCCAGGTTGCCGGAGAGCGCTCCCGTGGTGGGCAGGATGGGCAGGTCACCCGCGACGCCGCAGCCGGGGCCCGAGACGTGGGTCAGGCTGAAGCCGGAGAGCTTGTTGTCGTTGTACTCGTAGCCGCCGCCCGAGGGCCGGTCGGGGGTGGTGTCCGGGCCCCACTGCATCATGCCGAACGGCATGTCGGGCCCCGGGAAGTCGTCCACGGCACCGGAGGTCCCGATGAGCGGACTCACCAGGGACGCGGGGTCCGTGACGAGCTTGGGGGTGGCGGCCGAGGCGCTGGAGGTCAGCGCCTGCAGCGGCAGGACGGCGAGCCCGAGGACGGACACCAGGGCGAGGCGTCTGCGATATCTGCGGGTGTGGGGAGAAGTGGGAGATGAGGGGCTGCTGTTGACCATTCGATTGCCTCCGCAGCGGGTCGTGCGACGCACAGGACGTGCCGGTGGACGAAGGCACCAGAGGGAGGTGCCGCCGTCCGAAAAGGGCAGCGATGTCGTGATCCGATAGTCTGACAACGTTGCCACTCTGCACGAGTGACGAGTGAAACGTGGATGGTGATTGCGTGTCAACGCCATCAACGTGAGTTTCTCGGCGGACCTTTCGGGGGAGCCGGCCCCGGCGCCGATTACCCCTCGCACCGGCACGAACGGGGTGAGAAGCGGAGCTTCACCCCGCCATGGGGCCCGCGTCGACCCCGTACGGGCGCCGCCTACGGGCGTCACGGGCCGACCGGCACGCCGCACCGGGAGGGGCAGCACCGCGCCGGCACGGGCGTCTCGGGCCCGCGCGCGGAACCCGACACGCGCTCCGACCGGCCCCGCGACCATCGCGTCCCGTCGGCCATCCGCCCGTCCGACGGGACGCGCGACGGCGTGTCGCACAAGGGCCCACCGACGCGCCAGGGGCGCCGATCGCCCGACCGCGCCCGCGCGGACGGGCGTTCGGCGCGGCCCGTGTCCGGCGGGGTGTGCCCCTGCCGGACATCCGCGCGTGTTCGTCAGCGCCCGCCCGAGCGGGAGTTGGACGCGCCTGTCTCCGACTGCGCAGGGCGCTCGCGGTGTTCGGCTCGGTAGGTCTTCGACAGGGGCCGCCCGCCCGGGGGTTCGGCCCGGCTCGGCCGGACCCTGTCCTTCGTGGGAGTGGCTCGTCGAGCCGGCCACGGGGTCGGGTGGAGGGAGTCGGATCGTTCCGACGGGTCGGGGCAGATCGCCTCGCCTGGTGGAGCGCACTCCCTCGCACCGCTCGTTCCGCACACCCCGCCCTGGAACGAGGTGCGGCGTCCCTGCCGGGGGTGCGGTCCGATTCCGGATGATCAGGTTCTGCCCGGCGTGCGGATTCAGGGAACGAGGTGGCCCGCGGCGCGGAACAGTTCGTACCACTCGGCCCGGGTGAGTCGGAGGTCCGAGCCCTGGGCGGCGCCCGCGACGCGCTCCGGGCTGGTGGTGCCGAGCACGACCTGCATCCGAGCGGGGTGGCGGGTGATCCAGGCGGTCGCGATCGCGATGGCCGGGACGTCGTACTGGGCGGCGAGGCGGTCGATCACGGCGTTGAGCTCCGGGTAGTCCGGCGAGCCGAGGAAGACACCGGTGAAGAAACCGGCCTGGAAGGGGGACCACGCCTGGATGGTGATGTCGTTCAGACGGCAGTAGTCGACGATCCCGCCGCCGTCGAGGTCGATCGCCTGCTGCTCCGCGAGCATGTTCGCGGAGACCCCTTGAGCGATGATCGGCTCGTGGGTGATCGAGAGCTGGAGCTGGTTGGCCACGATGGGCTGACGCACGTACCTGCGCAGCAGGTCGATCTGGCGCGGGGTCTGGTTCGAGACACCGAAGGCGCGCACCTTGCCCGAGGATTCCAGCTCATCGAAGGCGCGGGCCACCTCTTCGGGCTCGACCAGCGCGTCGGGACGGTGCAGCAGCAGGATGTCGATGCGGTCGGTCCCCAGGGCCGCGAGTGACCCCTCGACCGATTCGACGATGTGCTCGTAGGAGAAGTCGTAGTACGGACCGTCCGGCACGATCCCCGCCTTGGTCTGGATCGTGATCTCGTCGCGCTGCGACGGGCTCAGCGCCATCGCCTCGGCGAAGCGGCGTTCGCAGCCGTGCAGCTCGCCGCCGTAGACGTCGGCGTGGTCCACGAAGTCGATACCCGCGTCACGCGCGGTGCGGACGAGTTCGCGGACCTCCTCGTCGCTCTTGTCGGCGATGCGCATCAGACCGAGCACGACGTTCGGGGCGAGGATGTCGGTGCCGGGCAGGGTGAAGGTCTTCACGGCGGTTGTCCTTTCAGATGTTCAGGTCTGCACAGTACAAGCGGGGCCTGCGCGCCCTGCGGGGGCGGAGGGTCCATCGGCGGTGAGCGCGAACCCGGCGGCGGCCGGCGCGTCCCGGCGCGGCACGCCGCTCGGCTCAGGGGCGCGCGTCCGGCCGCGCGGGTCCCCGGGCCCGCGTGTCACGGACGGCGCGGGGGCGCGGGCGGCGCTGGGGGCGGGCCGTGCGGGCCCGGCGGCTCTGGCGGCTCCGGTGGCATGGTCGTCAGGTCCGGGGCGCTCTCCGGCCAGACCAGGAGGACCTGGCAGGGCGCGTGGTCCACGACGAAGCGGCTCGCGGGCCCGAGACTGTGCGGGCCGAGCCGTTCCCGGTCGCCGTCGCGCGCCAGCACCAGCAGGTCCGCGTCGCGTGCGGCGGCCACGACCTCCCGCTCCACCCGGCCCGACACCGCCCGCGTGGCGCACGGTCTGCCGAGCCGCTCGGCCGCCTCGGCGAGGAGTTCGGCGGCGGACCGGGCCTCCAGGTCCTCCAGCGCCCGGCCCGGGTCGTGGGCGGCCCGGCCCCGGCCGAGGAGGCCCGCGAAAGCACCGTGCGCGACGCCCGGCACCTCGATATCGCTCACGTGCAGCAGCGTCAGGGACGCGCCGTCCGGCGCGTGGGAGCGTACGGCGTCGACGCAGGCGGGCCAGGTGCCCTCGACGATCCAGGCGATCACGGTCACGGTCACGCCGTACAACCTGTCACACGACGGGCCGATCGAGGCAGTGCACCGTGACCGGGTTGCCGTGGAGCTCGTCCTCGCGCAGCGGTGCGAAGCCGAGCCGCCGCGCGACACGCGTGGACGGGGTGTTGCCGTGCCGGATCATCGCCGTGACGTACGGGACGTCGAGGGTGCGCCATCCCCAGACGAGGCAGGCGCGTGCCGCCTCCGTCGCGTAGCCGTTGCCCCAGCTCTGCGCCGCGAAGGTCCAGCCGAGTTCGGTCTCGTCGTAGCACTCCCAGTACTGCAGTCCGGTGCGTCCGATGAAGGCCCCGGTCTCCTTCAGCTCCACCGCGCACAAGCCGTGTCCGCGCTCGGTCCACTGGCGTTCGATACCGGCGAGCCGCTCCTCGGCGCGCTCGCGGGTGTACGAGCCGACGAAGCGGCTGACCCGCTCGTCCGCGTGCAGCGCGACGAGCAGGTCCGTGTCCGCGCGTGTCAGGGGCCGCAGGACCAGCCGTTCCGTCTCGATCATGCCTACGACCGTACGGTCCCCGCCGTGGCGGCCGGCGGAGTCCCCCGCGCCGGACACTCAGCGCCGGCGCACCTGGACCGCCCGGGTCAGCGCCGCGCAGAGCGCGTACGCCGCGAGGAAGGCCGCGTACGCCGCGTCGCCTTGGCCGCTCGACAGGAACGACTGGCGGAAGGCGATGTTGACGAGGACCCCGCCGAACGCGCCGATGGCCCCCGCGAGTCCGATCAGCGCGGTGGTCCGCCGGCGTGCCGTGCCCTCGGCGGCCTCCGGCGCCGGCTCGCCGGCCGCGACCGCCGCACCGGCCCGCGCCTGCTGCGCGGCCGGGATCATCTCGTACGTCGAACCGTTGCGGACACCGCTGAGCAGGAACAGCGCGACGAAGCCCGCCATGGACAGCGGCAGCGAACCGGCCCGCGACGCCGTGAGCACGAGCGCCGCTCCCCCGGCCATCGCGAGGAAGGTCCACAAGGTCACGCGAGCCCCGCCCCACCGGTCCGCCATCCGCCCGCCCACCGGCCGGGTGAGCGAGCCGAGCAGGGGACGGGCAGGGCGGCTTTGGCCCGCGCGGGCCACAGCCCCCACCGCCCCCGCGGGCGCCACGCGTCGGGCACCGGGCACGGGCCGGCCCGGCCGCGCTCCGGCGACGACCGGCCGCCGCCCGCCCCCGGCGCCGCCTCAGTGCGACTCGCGGCCGACCACCGGGCCCGTCGCGCCGGTCAGGAAGTCGAGATCCGCTCCGGTGTCGGCCTGGCCGACGTGGTCGACGTACAGCCGTTCCCAGCCGCGCGCCGGTGCGGCGTAAGCGTCCGCCGTGGCCCGGTCCGGTGTGCGCGCCGCGAGTTCGTCGTCCGGGACGTCGAGCGTCAGCTTGCGCGCCCCGACGTCGAGTTCGATGACGTCCCCGCTGCGCACCAGGGCGAGCGGGCCGCCCGCGGCGGCCTCCGGCGCGACGTGCAGGACCACTGTCCCGTAGGCGGTGCCGCTCATCCGCCCGTCGCACACCCGCACCATGTCCCGTACCCCCGCGGCCAGGAGCTTCTTCGGCAGCGGCATGTTGGAGACCTCCGGCATGCCGGGATAGCCCTTCGGTCCGCAGCCGCGCAGGACGAGGACCGAGTCGGCGTCCACGTCGAGGTCCGGGTCGTCGACGCGGGCGTGGAAGTCCTCGATGCTGTCGAAGACGACGGCGCGCCCGCGGTGGCGCAGCAGGTGCGGCGAGGCCGCCGCCGGTTTGATGATCGCGCCGCTCGGTGCGAGGTTGCCGCGCAGCACGGCGATGCCCGCCGCCTCCTTCAAGGGGCTCTCGCGGACCCGGATGACCTCCTGGTCCCAGATCCCTGCGTCGTCCAGGTGGTCCACGAGCGGCCTGCCGGTCACGGTGAGCGCGCTCGGGTCGAGCAGGTCGCGCACTTCCCGCAGCACGGCGAGCAGGCCACCCGCGCGGTGCAGGTCGTCCATCAGGAACCGCCCGGCCGGCTGGAGGTCCACGAGCAGCGGTACGCGCGCGCCGATCCGGTCGAAGTCGTCGAGCGTCAGGCCGACACCGAGGCGGCCCGCGATCGCCAGCAGGTGCACGACGGCGTTGGTGGACCCGCCGATCGCGGCGAGCGCGACGATCGCGTTGTGGAAGGAGGCGCGGGTCAGCAGGGTGCTCGGCGTGCGGTCCTCGCGTACCAGCTCGACCGCGAGTTTCCCGGTGGCGTGCGCGGATTCCAGCAGCCGGCTGTCCGGCGCGGGGGTGCCCGCGATACCGGGCACGACCGTGCCGAGCGCCTCGGCGAGCAGCCCCATGGTGGAGGCGGTGCCCATGGTGTTGCAGTGGCCCTTGCTGCGGATCATCGCCGACTCGGAGCGGATGAAGTCCTCACGGCTGAGCGTCCCGCCGCGCACCTCCTCGCTGAGCCGCCACACATCGGTGCCGCAACCGAGCGGCGTGCCGCGGAAGGTGCCGGTCAGCATGGGTCCGCCGGGCACGACGACGGCGGGCAGGTCCACCGAGGCCGCGGCCATCAGCAGGGAGGGGATGGTCTTGTCGCAGCCGCCGAGCAGGACCACCCCGTCGACGGGGTTGCCGCGCAGCATCTCCTCGGTGGCCATCGCCGCCATGTTCCGCCACAGCATCGCGGTCGGCCGCAGAAGCGTCTCGCCGAGGGAGACGACGGGCAGGTTGAGGGGAATGCCGCCGGCCTCGTGGATGCCGTCCCTGACCGAGGAGGCGACCTCGTTCAGATGCGCGTTGCAGGGGGTGAGGTCGGACGCGGTGTTGGCGATGGCGATGTGCGGCCGGCCGGAGAACGCGTCGGACGGCAGCCCCCTGCGCATCCAGGCCCGGTGGATATAGCCGTCGCGGTCGTCGCCGCCGTACCAGTGGGCGCTGCGAAGCTGCGACGTCATGGTGGTCTCGACCTCCGGGAGGGGCGGCGTACGGGCAGGTGCGGGCGGCACGGGGACGGGCGGCACGCGTACGGGGCTCGGGGGCGAGTACGCGGTCAAGATCAACGACTGTACGCGCCGGGCCCCGGCCCGGGAAGACGGCCCGAGGGCGGCCGTTCGATGTCGCCGGACGGCCACCGGAGCACGCCCGCCGGACCCTGACGCACCTGCCCGGAGCGCGTCACCGCAGGTCCCAGCGGTGTCGCCGGCTCACCGGGGCCCGAGGCGGCAGGCAGCGTGCCGGTACGATCGGGAGGTGCCGGCCCGGGCCAGGGCCCCCGTCGGCCGGCCGTGAGTGACGGTGTCCCCGACCGGGACCGGCCGCACGCACGGCCACGGCGCACCGGCGGGCGAACCGCCACCGGCCCGCCGCACCCGCCGTCCGCCGGGGGCACGAGCCCCGCGGCGTGACCCGCGCCGGAGACACCGGACGCACGAGGGGATCACGGACGCGCCCCCGCGCGCCCACCACGAGCCGACCGAGGAGCACCACCCGGATGACCGTCGAGGACACGGCGACCGAACCGCCCACCGTCGTGAAAGTGACCGATATCGATGTCGTACGGCAGGGCAGACTGCTGCTCGACTCGGTCTCGATGACCGTGCGCGGCGGTGAGCACTGGGCCCTTCTCGGCTCCAACGGCGCGGGCAAGTCGACCCTGCTCGGCATGGTCGGCGCGCAGACGCACCCCACGCGCGGCACGGTGGAGGTGCTGGGCCGCACCCTGGGCCGGGTGGACCTGCGGGAGCTGCGGACGTCCATCGGGCACGTCAACCCGCGCCATCCGCTGCGCTCGCCGCTGCGGGTCGCCGATGTCGTGATGACCGGTCTGACGAACTCGACCGAACCGGTGCCGCGCTGGTCGCCGCCGGCCGGGGAAGCCGAGCGCGCGCTGCGGCTGCTCGCCATGCTGGGCATGGGCGGCAAGCAGGACGCGCGCTGGCCGACCCTCTCGCAGGGCGAGCGGGGCCGCACGCTCATCGCCCGCGCGCTGATGCCCCGGCCCCGGCTGCTGCTGCTCGACGAACCGGCCACCGGCCTCGACCTCGCGGCCCGCGAGCAGTTGCTGAGCGCCCTGGACGCGCTGCGGCTCGACCACCCGGAACTGGCGACGGTCCTCGTCACCCACCATCTGGAGGAACTGCCGGCGTCCACCACGCACGCGATGCTGCTGCGCGAGGGACAGTGCGTGGCGGCGGGGCCCGCTCAGGAGGTGCTGACCACGGACCAGGTCAGCAAGTGCTTCGACCACCCGGTGCGGCTCTCCCGCACCGATGGGCGCTGGACGGCGCGGGCGGCCCGGGTCAGTCCCTCGGAGGTACTTCCTCAGGGGTGAAGGCGGTGCCCTGGTGGAAATAGAGAAGCCATTCGTCGCCGTGCCGCCGCCACACCGAACTGCGGTGCGCGCGGCGGCCGTTGACGTCCGCGTCAAAGGTCACGTGCACCACGTCGGGGGCGAGCTGCACAGCCTGGAGTCCCGAAACGGTGGCGGGCGGGGCGGCGGGGCCCCTGGCGCGCAGTTCGCTCATCAGCGTCTCGCGGTCCCAGGTCCGCCCCGACGAGCCGAACGAGCGGAAGTCGGGGTGCAGCAGCGCGCCGAGCAGGACGGGTGAGCTCTGCACGGCCGGGTCGAGGAAGCACAGTTCGGCCTCGATGGCGGCCGCCGTGGCGGGCGAGGGGTCAGCCATGAGTGAGCTCCACCAGCTTGACGACGGTGTTCCAGTTGCGGCTGGTGGCGACCGAGCCGGGGAACAGGGCCGGCCGGCCCAGCACCACGGCGAGCTTGGAGCGGCCCACTCCGTCGGGGGCGTACAGGTACACCGCCCGGTCACCGAGCCGGAACTCGTCGGGAAGGTACGCCGCGGCATCGAGGCCGGCGAACCGTTCCGGGTCGACCGGCTCGGACACGTAGGTGACGTGCAACTGCCGGCCCTCCAGCGCGTCCGCGTCGAAGGGGCAGGCGTCGACGACGGCCCGGAGGTACGCCGCGTCGCGCACGACACAGCCGACCTCGAAGCCGAACCGCTCCAGGAGCGCGGCCTCGATCCCGGCGCGCAGCGTCCGCTCGTCCCCCTGCGCGCTGCGGAACACGGCGTTGCCGCTCTGCAGGTGCGTGCGGACGTCGTCGTGGCCCAGCCCGCCGAGGACCTCGCGCAGTGCCGCCATGGGGACCTTCCTGCGGCCCCCCACATTGATCCCGCGCAGGAGTACGGCATACGACGTGGTCATGAAAACACGATAGGACCACCGGGGCGCCCCCTGTGCCAGGCACGAGCGGCCCGATCCCACCGCGCGGCACGAGAACGGCGCCCCGAGGACGGCACGGGGCCGGCCGGCGCGACGGGCGCCGCCGCGGAGGGCCGGCCGGCGAGACACCGCCGGCACCTCCTGCGGGCCGGGCGCGAGGACGTCGGCCGGGTGCGTGAGCGAGGCCGGGCACGGCGAGCCGGACCGGACGCGGCCGTCAGGGCCGGGTGCGGCGAACAGGACGGCCCGGCGGGATGAGAGGGTGGTCGGCCGGGGAACCTGCCGGCGGCACAGTGAGCGAGTGATCACCACCATGGACGAGGCCAGGGCCAGAGACATCCTGCACGCGGCGGGACTGCCGCACGCGGCCGAGCTGATCGCGCTCGGCGAGAACGCGGTCTTCAGGACCCGGGACCTCGTGGTGAAGGTGGGCCGGGACTCCGCGGCCGCCCCCGAACTGCTGCGGCGCGCGCAGCGCGAGGTGGCGCTCGCCGGATGGCTCGCCGACGCGGGCGTGCCCACGGTGCGCGCCGCGGAGCCGCACGCCAGGACCGTGGAAGGGCATCCGGTGACGCTCTGGCACCGGCTGCCGGACGCCGTGCGGCCGGCGGTGCCCGCCGACCTGGCACCGCTGCTGCGCCAGGTGCACGCGCTGCCCGCGCCGGACGGCTTCACGCTGCCGCGCCGGGAACTGCTCGGCGGCGTCGAGCGCTGGCTGCGGCTGGCCGGGGACGCCATCGACCCGGCGGACGCCGCGTACCTGCGGGAGCGCAGGGACGGCTTCGCGGGCCGGGCCGCCGCCCTGGCGCCGCGTCTGACGCCGGGCCCGATCCACGGCGACGCGCTCCCCCGCAACGTCCATGTGACCCCGGCCGGCCCCGTCCTGGTCGACCTGGAGACCTTCTCCAGCGATCTGCGCGAGCACGACCTGGTCGTCCTCGCCCTCTCCCGCGACCGGTACGGCCTGGATCCCCTCGCCTACGACGAGTTCACCGCCGCGTACGGCTGGGATGTGCGCACCTGGGACGGCTGTGCCGTGCTGCGCGGGGCGCGGGAGACCGCGAGCTGCGCCTGGGTCGCCCAGCACGCTCCGGCCAACCCGGCGGCGCTCGCCGAGTTCCGACGCCGGGTCGCCTCGCTGCGCGCCGAGGATCCGGCGGTCCGCTGGTACCCCTTCTGAGCCGCCGCTCCCCCGCTCGCCGCCTCAGCGACCGGGCGGCGTGCCGGTGGCCCGTGGTGCGAGCCCGGCGCGCAGCGGCCAGTCGCGGTCGACCGTGGCCTCCGTGTTGCCCTTGCGGCGCAGGAACCCCTCGAAGTCCTCGGCCCATTCGGCGTACCAGGTGATCTGACGCCCGTGCAGTTCCTCGGCGCTCAGCACCGCCACCGCCGGGTGCCTGGCCGCTATCGCGGTGGCCACCTGCACCGCCGCGAGCGCGTCCGCCGCCGCCTGGTGTGCCCCGTCGAGCACCACGCCGTACTCCCCGCACACGGCCTCCAGGGTGCGCTTGCCCTTGCGGTAGCGGTCGACGGCGCGGTCGATCGTGTACGGGTCGATCACCGGCCCGAGCGGGCCGAGCGGTGCCAGGCCGTGCCGCCGCAGCTCCGCGCTCAGCAGCGTCAGGTCGAACGCCGCGTTGTACGCCACCACCGGAACACCGCGCGCCCACGCGTCCCGCAGCGCGTCGGCGACCTCCGCCGCCACCTCGCGCACCGGCCTGCCCTCGGCTGCCGCCCGCTCACTGCTGATGCCGTGCACGGCGGATGCCTGGGCCGGGATCACCACCCCGGGATCCGCCAGCCAGGTCCGCCGGTCCACCACCGCGCCCCGGGCGACCTCGACCACCGCCGCCGTCACGATCCGGGCCTCCAGCGGTTCGGTGCCCGTCGTCTCCAGGTCGAAACCGGCCAGCGGTCCCCCGTGCCACGTCATCCTGACTTCCCCTCACCGTGCGGTCCTGCTGCCCCGTTGTGTGCTGTCCTGTCGTTCCCCGTTGACCACACCCTCGCACGGGGGACTGACAACGCCGGCGGGGCGGCCCCGCCGCCGCCGGGGACGAGCCGTCAGGACACCGGGCGCGAATCGGCCCAGACCGTCTCGAACTCCTCGCGGTACACCTCGAACAGGCCGTGCTCCGTCTCCCGCCCGGAGCGCACCACCTCGCGCCCGCCGCCGCGCAGCACCAGCACCGGCGTCTCCATGCCGCGCGCCGTACGCAGGTACGACTGGACGACGGCGAGCCCGCCCGGGCCGTCGCCGTCGACGAGGTACGCGGTGAAGCGGGGCGTCTCGTCGAAGACGTGTATCTCGAAGGCGCCGGGGTCGCGGAGCTTCGACCTGACCCGGCGCATGTGCAGGATGTTCATCTCCACGGTCCGGCTCAGCTCGCCCTTGCGCAGGCCCAGCTCGCGCTCGCGGCGCTTGACGTCGCCGCTCGCCGGGTTCAGGAACAGCAGGCGTATACGGCAGCCGGACTCGGCGAGCCTGATCAGCCGGCGTCCGGAGAAGTTCTGCACGAGCAGGTTGAGGCCGATACCGATGGCGTCGACCCGGCGCGCCGCGCCGAACAGATCCTCGGCGGGGAACTCGCGCTGGAGCCTGACCCGGTCCGGGTGGACGGACACCACGTCCGCGTAGCGGTCGCCGACCAGGTCCTCGACGGCGTCGACCGGCAGCCGGTCCCCGTCGGCGGGCGCCCCGGCGCCGGTGCCGTCGACCATCGCCAGCAGCCGGATCGAGGCCCGTTCCGCCTGCGCGAGGACGGTCTCGGACAGGGCGCGGTTGCGCGAGACGACGTTGCGGGCGACCTCCAGCTCGTCCAGGACGAGCTCCAGTTCCCGCCGGTCGGCCACGTACGGTTCGAAGCAGGGCCAGTGCTGCACCATCAGCTCGCGCAGCTGGGGAAGGGTGAGGAAGCTGAGGACGTTGTCGTCGGCGGGGTCCAGCAGATAGCCCTTGCGCCGGGAGACCTCGCGTACGGCGGCGGCGCGCTGCACCCACTCCTGCCCGGCCGGTCCCGCGGCGGCGATCACCCAGTCCTCGCCGTGGTGCGGTTCGTAGATGGGCCGCAGCACGGCGGCCACCACGGCGCGCATCCGCTGCTCGACGAGATTGAGCCAGATGTAGGCACGGCCGGCCCGCTGCGCGCGGGTACGCACCTGCGCCCACGCGTCCGCGTCCCAGTTCAGCTCCGCGCCGATCTCCATCGGGCGCGCGACGGACACCGCCCCCGGCGGGATGTCGCCTGCGTCCCCGCCGTGACCCGGGTCACCAGGGGGTAGCTCCAGCCCTCCCGAGCTCACCCGCGCACCGCCCCTTTCCCACCCTTTCGGGGATCTTCCAGTGATCAAGGAAGATTACTCCGAGGATCCCGCACGCCGCATCAGGAACGACCGTCTCGTTTCCCAACTCGCCCCTTCGTGGCCGATGTTCCCCAGCCACCACGCCCGGTATCGTCCCGCTTGTGCCTGGTTGCGGCTGGTATGCGCCCCGCGTGCGCGGGGGGCTTCCTGAGGTGTTCCGTACGAGACGACGACGCCGGGGCACATGGCGCAGGCATCCTCCGGGAACGGGGGTGCTAGGTACTGACCCGACTTTCGGGGAAGATCTGCGACAAGAGACCGGCACCACCCGGATCAGAAATGGAAGAGTTTCGTCTATGCAGATCTGGCCGGGGCAGAGGTACCCGCTCGGCGCCACGTACGACGGCGCAGGCACCAACTTCGCGGTCTACTCGGAGGCCGCCGACCGGATCGAGTTGTGCCTCCTGCACGACGACGGCTCCGAGACGGCGGTCGAGCTGCGGGAGACCGACGCGTTCGTCCGGCACGCCTACCTGCCCGGCGTGATGCCGGGCCAGCGGTACGGCTTCCGCGTGCACGGGCCCTACGCGCCGGAGAACGGGCAGCGCTGCAACTCCGCGAAGCTGCTGCTCGACCCGTACGCGCGCGCCATCAGCGGCGAGATCGCCTGGGGCGAGGAGGTGTACGGCTACCACTTCGGCAAGCCAGACTCCCGCAACGACATGGACTCGGCGCCGCACACCATGACGTCCGTCGTGGTGAACCCCTACTTCGACTGGGGCAACGACCGGCCACCGCGCACCGAGTACCACCGCACCGTCATCTACGAGGCCCATGTGAAGGGCCTGACGATGCTGCACCCGGCGCTGCCCGACGAGCTGCGGGGCACGTACGCGGGACTCGCGCACCCCGCGGTGATCGAGCACCTGACGGAGCTGGGAGTGACGGCGCTGGAGCTGATGCCCGTACACCAGTTCGTCAACGACCACCGGCTCGCGGACGCGAACCTCGCCAACTACTGGGGCTACAACACCATCGGCTTCTTCGCCCCGCACAACACGTACGCCTCCTGGGGCGACCGGGGCGAGCAGGTGCTGGAGTTCAAGCAGGCCGTGAAGGCGCTGCACGAGGCGGGCATCGAGGTGATCCTCGACGTCGTCTACAACCACACGGCCGAGGGCAACCACCTGGGACCCACGCTCTCCTTCCGGGGCCTGGACAACCCGCAGTACTACCGGCTCACCGACAACCCCCGCTATTACATGGACACGACGGGCACCGGCAACTCCCTGCTGATGCGCTCCCCGCACGTACTCCAGCTGATCATGGACTCACTGCGCTACTGGGTCACCGAGATGCACGTCGACGGCTTCCGCTTCGACCTCGCGGCGACGCTGGCCCGCCAGTTCCACGAGGTGGACCGGCTGTCGTCGTTCTTCGACCTGGTCCAGCAGGACCCGGTGGTCAGCCAGGTCAAGCTGATCGCCGAACCCTGGGATGTCGGCGAGGGCGGCTACCAGGTCGGCAACTTCCCGCCACTGTGGACCGAGTGGAACGGGATGTACCGCGACACCGTACGGGACCTCTGGCGCGGCGAGCCGCGCACGCTGGCGGAGTTCGCGTCCCGGCTGACCGGCTCGTCGGACCTCTACCAGGACGACGGCCGGCGCCCGCTGGCGTCGATCAACTTCACCACCTGCCACGACGGTTTCACGTTGAACGACCTCGTCTCGTACAACGACAAGCGCAACGCGGCCAATGGCGAGGACAACCGGGACGGCGAGAGCTACAACCGGTCGTGGAACTGCGGCGCCGAGGGCCCCACCGACGACACGGGCATCACGGAACTGCGCAACCGCCAGATGCGCAACTTCATCGCGACGCTGCTGCTCTCGCAGGGCGTGCCGATGCTCAGCCACGGCGACGAGTTCGCCCGCACCCAGGGCGGCAACAACAACGCGTACTGCCAGGACAACGAGATCTCCTGGGTGCACTGGCCCGATCCGGAGGCCAAGGCCGAGGACGGCAGTGCCGTGCCCGAACCCGAGGGCGAGGGGATGCTCGCCTTCACCCGGGCGATGGTGGGGCTGCGCCGCGACCATCCGGTGTTCCGGCGGCGCCGCTTCTTCCACGGCCGGCCGGTCGAGGGAACCCACGACGAACTCTCCGACATCTCCTGGTTCACACCCGAGGGCGAGGAGATGAAGCAGCAGGACTGGCAGGCGTCCAGCGCGAGCGCGATGACGGTGTTCCTCAACGGCCACGCCATCTCCGAGCCCGGCCCGCGCGGCGAGCGGATCGCTGACGACTCGTTCCTGCTGATGTTCAACGCGAGCCCGGACGACCTGGAGTTCCTGCTGCCCGTCACCCACGGCAGGCAGTGGCAGGTCGTGGTGGACACGGCACGCCCCGACGGGGTACCGCCCGGTCAGGGCCCGAAGGCGGACGGCGGCGAGCGGATCACGCTGATGAGCCGCAGCATGACGGTGCTGATGCGGCCGGCGTGAGCGGCCCTCGCCCGCGTCCCGCGTGAGCGGCCCTCGCCGGTGCGCGCGCCCGGGCCCGCCGGCGGGAGTGGACGGTGGCCCGCCCGGGAGCCGGGGGGCCGCCGGGAGCCCGGCCCCGGGACATCGCGGGCCACGGCCCGGCCGCCGGTCAAATCCGGTTGCCGGGCCGGGACCGTGGTGATGCAGTGCGGGAATGGATCACACCGAGGTACTGGCACTGTTCGACCGGCAGATGCGGCGGGAGGCCGAGCCCGACGGCCCCGGCGCCCTGGTGGAACGCGGCGCGTCCAGCGTGCGGCAGAGCGGCGGTGACGAGGACTGGAACGGCGTGCTCTGGTCGGACCTGGACGCGTACTCCGCGGACGCGGAGATCGCCGCGCAACGCGCGTACTTCGCGGCGCGGGGCCGCCCTTTCGAGTGGAAGCTCTACGCCCACGACACGCCGTCCGACCTGGGCAGCCGCCTCTCGGCGGCGGGGCTTGCGGCGGAGCCCGCGGAGACCCTGATGGTCGCCGGTACCGCGGCGGTCGTGGACGCCATGGCGGACTTCCGGCTGCCGGAAGGCGTGGAGCTGGTGCCGGTGACGGACGCCGCGGGGGTCGCACGGATGGCCGCCGTCCACGACGAGGTGTTCGGTCCCGGCAGTTCGTCCTTCCGGGAGCGGCTCGCCCGCCAGCTCGCCGAGGAGCCGGACACGGTCTCCGCCGTGCTCGCGGTCGCGGGAGCGACGCCGGTATGCGCCGCCCGGATGGAACTGCCGCCGGGGAAGGAGTTCGCGAGCCTGTGGGGCGGCGGTACGCTGCGTCAGTGGCGGGGCCGCGGCATCTACCGGGCGCTGGTGGCACAGCGCGCGCGGATCGCGGCCCGGCGCGGCTACCGGTTCCTCCAGGTCGACGCGTCCGAGGACAGCCGTCCCATCCTGGAACGGCTGGGCTTCGCCGCACTGACCACGACCACGCCGTACGTGTACGACCCGGACGCGTGAGGCGTCCCCGTACCTGGCCGAAGTTCTCCCTACGCGACCACCGGACGTACGAGTGACCGAATCCGAAGCCGAATCCGCCGCCGCCTCCGAGGCCGACGACGGGGCCGGTGCCGATCCCCCCGCACGTGCCGATTCCGCCGGCGAATCCGCCGGAGAAGACACAGAACGCGCCGCACGGGGTACGTACGTGACCATGACGCCCTCCGCGACCTACCGGCTCCAGCTCCGGCCGGACTTCCCTTTCTCGCTGGCCGAGAAGTCCGTGCCCTACCTCGCCGCGCTCGGTGTCTCGCACCTGCACCTGTCCCCCGTGCTGGAGGCGGTGCCGGGATCCACGCACGGCTACGACGTGGTCGACCACGCCTCGGTACGGGCCGAGCTCGGCGGCGAGGAGGGGCTGCGGCAGCTCGCGCGGCGCGCCCGCGAGCACGGGCTCGGCATCGTCCTGGACATCGTGCCGAACCACATGGCGATGTCGCCCCGGCACAACCGGGTGCTGCGGGAGGTGCTGCGGCAGGGCGAGTCGTCGCCGTACGCCCGCTGGTTCGACATCGACTGGGCGGCCGGCGACGGGAAGATCCTGCTGCCGGTGCTGCCGGGGCCCGTGGGCGGCGAGCTCGGCGCGATGCGCGTCGAGGACGGCGAACTCCACCACGGCGAGCAGCGCTTCCCCCTCGCGCCGGGCACGGAGGGGCTGCCGCTGCCCCGGCTGCTGGACGCCCAGCACTACCGGCTCGCCTGGTGGCGCCTGGCCCGTACGGAACTGAACTACCGCCGGTTCTTCACCATCTCCGACCTCATCGGGGTACGGGTGGAGGACCCCGACGTGTTCGCGGAAAGCCACGCGAAGATCCTGGAACTCGTACGGGACGGGGTGGTGGACGGCCTCAGGATCGACCATCCGGACGGCCTCGCCGACCCGGAGCGCTACCTGCGCCGGCTCGGTGAGGCGACCGGCGGCTGCTGGACGGTCGTCGAGAAGATCCTCACGGGTGACGAACGGCTCCCGGCGACGTGGCCCGTCGCGGGCACCACCGGCTACGACGCGCTGCGCCGCGTCGACGGGCTGTTCACCGACCCGGTCGGCGCGGAGCAGCTGGAGCGGCGCTTCCGCGAGGTCGTGGCGCCCGCGGAGGACCGCGGGGGCCACTGGGAGCCGACGGTGCGCCGCGCCGCGTACCGGGTGCTCCTGCACGAACTGGCCGCGGAGACCGCGTACCTGGTCCGCACGGCGCGCCGCGTCTGCGCCGCGGACCCGGCGCTGCGCGACCACGCGCCGTGGGCGCTGGAGACCGCCATCAGGGAACTGCTGGTGCGGATGGAGCTGTACCGGCCCTACGTGACGCCCGGCGGGCCACGTACCGAGGCGGCGACGGCCGCCGTGTCCGAGGAGGCGGCTCGGCAGGCGAAGGCGGTCTTCGCGGTGCCCGAGGAGGCCACCGCGGTCGACGTCGTACGCGAACTCGCCCTGGGCGGCCTCGGGGACGGCCCGGACCAGGTGGCGTTCTGTGCCCGGTTCGCGCAGACGGCGTCGGCCCTGCGCGCCAAGTCGGTGGAGGACACCGCGTTCTACCGGTTCATGCCGCTGAGCTCGGCGAACGAGGTGGGCGGCGAGCCTGCCCGGCCCGCCGTGAGCCCGCGGGAGTTCCACGCGTTCTGCGAGCGCATCGCCCGCGACTGGCCCGCCACCGGCACGGTCCTGACGACGCACGACACGAAGCGCAGCGCGGAGGTGCGGGCCGGTGTCGCGGTCCTGTCGCAGTGCCCGCGCTGGTGGGACGACCTGCTGGCCCAGGTCTCCGGCGTCGTCTCGCCGGACCCGCTGGTCGCCTGGCAGGCCTGGCAGACGGCGCTCGGCTTCACCCCGTCCGGGGACTCGTCGGACGTCGACACGGCGCTCGCGGCTGCTCCCGACGGGGAACGGATGGAGGGCGCGCTGCTGAAGTCCGTGCGGGAGGCGGGCCTGCGCACCACCTGGACCGAGGGGGACGCGCGGTTCGAGCAGGCGGTGAAGGACTTCGTCGCGGCAGGTCCGGCGGGCGCGGCCCGTCGCACGGTCGCGCACTTCACCCGCGCCCTCGACCCGTACGTGCGGGCCGCCTCGCTCGGCGCGGCGCTGGTGCATCTGACGATGCCGGGCGTACCGGACCTCTACCAGGGCACCGAGCGTGAGTACTACGCACTGGTCGACCCGGACAACAGGGCGCGGTTCCGGCCCGGTGCGCCGGACGAGAAGACCGTCGTCACCACGGCGGCGCTGCTGCTGCGCCGCGAACGCCCCGGCGTCTTCGGCGAGTCCGGCACGTACGCGCCCGTCGACGCGACGGGCCCCGCGGCCGGGCACTGCCTGGCGTTCAGCCGCACCGGCGAGGTGATCACGGCGGTCACCCGCCTGCCACTGCGCCTCGCCGAGGCGGGCGGCTGGGCGGACACGGCGCTGCCGCTGCCGCCCGGCCGCTGGCGCGACGTCCTCGCGGCGCCGCCGCGGGTGTACGAGGCGTCCTCGGTCCCGCTGACCACCCTCTTCCAGGACCGTCCGATCGCGCTGCTGGCCAGCGAGAACTGAGTCCGGGACGCCCGGCGGGGCCCCGGACGCACGCCCGGGACGCACCCGTGGTGCGCGGGCGGGCCGAGCGCCGGCGGCGCGGCTCCGCACCCCGTCGGGCCCGGTGTCCGGCCCGGACCGGCGCCCGGTCTTTCAGTGGGTGGAGATGCGGAAACTCATCCGGCCGAAGCTGACCTGGTCCCCGTCGGCGACGACGGTCGTGCTGACGACCCTGCGCCCGTTGACGGTCGTGCCGTTGGTCGAACCCAGGTCCCGCAGGACCCAGAGCCCGTCCTGGCTCATCAGCTCGGCGTGGTGGCGGGAGACGGTGTCGTGCGTGAGGCGCAGACCGTTGGCCGGATCGCGGCCGATCCGCAGCGGGTACGGGGCCGGCTGCGGCAGCAGCAGCTTCGGCAGCCGCTCCGCCTGCCACGCCGTGCGCAGCCGCAGCGAGAACGACGACAGCCGGCCGACCGCGCCGAACAGCCGCCGGGAGAACCGTCCTTCGGACTCCAGATCGGCCGTCAGGAGCTTCAGCTCGTCGGCCCTGCGGGCTGAGAGCACCAGGTCCATCCGGCGCAGGAACGTGTCCTGCGACAGCTTCCCCGCCGCCACACCCTCCCTCAGCACCGCCAGGACACGGTCGCGCTCGGCGTCGGAGGGCCGCGCCGGGTACACGGGTTGGTCGAAGGAGGACGTCACACAGCAGATTGTCGGGCCGACGGGCCGCAGGTGTCCAGACGAGACGGCGCCAGGCCCCCCGCGAAGGTCGCCGACGCGCCCCGCGGGAGCGGATTGCCCAGGTGCCGGGGTGGGGAACCTCCGGGCAGCTCGGCGCGCTGCCCCCGCGCGGGGCGGTGTGACTTGTCACCATGGGGGCACAGTGACGTGCGGACGAACGAGGGGGACCTGTGCTGTTCGAGGTGTGGGCGCCGAAGGCCGGCGAGGAGGTCGTGCTGCGACTCGACGGCGAGGACCTGCCGATGCGGCGCGATCAGGCCAGGGACGGCTGGTGGACGGCGGAGGCGCGGGCGGCGCCCGGCAGCCGGTACGGGTTCGCGCTGGACGGCGGGCCCGTCCTGCCCGACCCGCGCTCCCGGCGCCAGCCGGAGGGGCCCGACGGCCTGAGCGCGGTGGTCGGCGCGGAAGCGTACGTACAGCGGGTGGCATGGCCCGGCAGGCCCCTGCCCGGCGCGGTGCTCTACGAGCTGCACGTCGGCACGTACACGCGGGAGGGCACTCTGGACGCGGCCGCCGCCCGGTTGCCGGAACTCGCCGAACTGGGAATCACACACGTCGAGTTGATGCCCCTTTGTCCTTTCCCCGGCACCAACGGCTGGGGATACGAGGGGGTGTCGCTGTGGGCCGTGCACGAACCGTACGGCGGTCCGGAGGCGCTGGCCCGCTTCGTCGACGCGGCCCACGCGCTGGGGCTCGGTGTGGTCCTCGACGTGGTGCACAACCACCTCGGCCCGTCCGGCAACCATCTGCCCGCGTTCGGGCCGTACTTCACCGACACGCACCACACACCGTGGGGCGCGGCGGTGAACCTGGACGCGCCCGGGTCCGACGAGGTGCGGGCGTTCCTGCTGGGCAGCGCGCTCGCCTGGCTGCGCGACTACGGACTCGACGGGCTGCGCCTGGACGCGGTGCACGCGCTCGCCGACACCCGGGCGCTGACGTTCCTGGAGGAACTGTCGGCCGAGGTCGACCTGCTGGGCGCGGAGACGGGCCGGCCCCTGTTCCTGATCGCCGAGTCGGACCTGGGCGACCCGCGCACGACGACCCCCCGCCCGGCCGGCGGCCTCGGCCTGCACGCGCAGTGGAACGACGACTTCCATCACGCCCTGCACACCGCGCTCACCGGTGAATCGCAGGGCTACTACGCGGACTTCGCCCGGGCGCCACTGGCCGCACTCGCGAAGACACTGACGCGCGTGTTCTTTCACGACGGCACGTACTCCACGTTCCGCGGCAGGACGCACGGACGCCCCCTGGACCGCACGCGTGTCCCCGCACACCGCTTCCTCGGGTACGCGCAGACGCACGACCAGATCGGCAACCGCGCGCAGGGCGACCGGCTGTCGGCGACGCTCCCACCCGGCCTGCTGGCGTGCGCGGCGGCGCTCGTACTGACGGGGCCGCACACGCCCATGCTGTTCATGGGCGAGGAGTGGGGCGCGCGGACACCCTGGCAGTTCTTCACCGACCACACCGACCCGGAACTGGCCGAGGCCGTACGAAGCGGCAGGCGCCGGGAGTTCGCCGCGCACGGCTGGGCGGCGAAGGACATCCCCGACCCGCAGGACCCGGCGACCAGGGACCGCTCCTGCCTGGACCGCTCGGAGCGCGAACGCGAGCCGCACGCACGGCTGCTGGCCTGGTACCGGGAGCTGATCGCCCTGCGCTCCCGCGAGCCGGACCTGTCGGATCCGGACCTCGCGGCCGTGACCGTCGCCCACGACGAGGCGGAGCGCTGGCTGGCGTTTCGCCGGGGCGACCTGTCCGTCGTGGTGAACCTGTCGGACGCCGCCCGGGACATCCCGCTGGGGGCCGGTGTCCGGCGCCGGGTCCTGGCGTCGTTCGACGAGGTCGCGGCGCCGGACGGGACGGGTGTGCTGCACCTGCCGGGTGCGTGCGCGGTGGTCCTGGCGGACGCGTAGGCCGGTCCCGCCGCGCGCGTCCGCATGCCGAAGGCGGGCGGGGGCGAGGCGCGGCGGGCCGCGGCCCCCGCCGGACCAGACGACAGCGGCGACCCGCAGGACGAGGGGCGGCGGAGCGGGGACGTCCGCCGCCCGGACGGCTCGCCCCCGCGCCGGACCGCGTCCCCACGCAGGACCACGGCTGTCCCGCACGCGGACCCGGCTGCCCCCAGCGCTCCCGCGCTTCTCGTCCGCGCCCCCGCGAAGCGGCTACTCGACGACGGCCATCTCATGTGACGTGTTGTTGAAGCGGCGGCCACCCGTCGCGGTCGCCGTGACGATGTCCTCGATGCGCACGCCGAACCGGCCCGGCAGGTAGATCCCCGGCTCGATGGAGAAGCACATGCCGGCGACGACCGGGCGCTCCTCCCCCTCGATCATGTACGGCGGTTCGTGGGTGGTCACACCGATGCCGTGGCCGGTGCGATGGATGAAGTACGGGCCGTAGCCCGCGTCCTCGATCACCGCGCGCGCCGCCCGGTCCACGTCCTGGCAGGCGGCGCCCGGCTTCACCGCCTGGAACCCGGCCTCCTGCGCCGCGCGCACGGTGTCGTGGACGCGCCGCTCCTCGGCGGTCGGCTCGCCGACGTGCACGGTCCGGGTGGTGTCGGAGCCGTAGCCGTGCTTGAGCCCGCCGAAGTCGAGCACGACCATGTCGCCGGGCCCGATCACCCGCTCGCCGGCCTCGTGGTGCGGGTTGGCGCCGTTCGGCCCCGAACCGACGACGGTGAAGTCGACCTGCGTATGGCCGTGCGCCAGCAGCAGCGCGGCCAGGTCCGCCGCGATCTGCGACTCACGGCGCCCGGCGAAGCGCACCCGCAGGATCTCCTCGTACGCGGCGTCCGCCGCCGCCCCGGCCGCCGCGACCCGCGTGAGTTCCTGCTCGTCCTTGACTGCGCGCAGCATCGGCAGCGCGTCCGACAGCCCCCGGTACGAGGTCTCCGGCAGCGCCCGCTGCAGCGCGAGCAGGTGCAGTGACCACGCGTTGTCGCTGATCCCGAAGGCTCCCTCGGCATCGAGCCGGGACGCCGTCAGCGCGTACGGGTCCTCGGCGTCCGTCCAGGGCATCTGAGTGAGGGCGGGCGCGCCCGGCGCGCTGTCGGCGTCCGCCGCCTCCAGCGCGGGCACGACGAGACGGGGCTCACCGTCGACGGGTACGACGAGCAGCGTCATGCGCTCGGTGTCCGCGGTGGGCCGGTAGCCGGTGAGGTAGGTCAGGTCCGGGCCCGGCGCGACGAGGAGCCCCGCGAGGCCGGCCCCGGCGGCGGAGGCGGCGGCCCGTGCGAGGCGCGCGCGGTAGTCGTCGGCGGTGAAGGGGGCGGGGGTGAAGGAGGCCGGAGCGGACGCGGGTTCAGGTGCGGTGGAGGACATCCCCTCATGGTGCCAACGCCCCTCCGGCCACGCGAGTGCGGCGGGAGGGGCGGACGCGACGCGCCCCGTGAGCGGGCCGGGCCCGCGGTGAAGGGGGCGGCGGCAGCGCGGACGGGCACACGGACGCGGGAACACGACCGGGCAGGCGCCAGGGCGCCGGTCGAGACCCGGACGCCTGTGGTGACTCGGGGGCAGGTGGCGGCCCTGCGGCGGGTTCAGGCCGGCAAAATCCACTGCTGGTTCGAGCCGCCGAAGCACTGCCAGATCTGCAGCCGCGTCAGATTCGCCGTGCTGTTGTCCGTCGCGTCGAGGCACTTGCCCGACGCGGTGTTGACCAGCAGGTTGCCGGAGCCCGCGCGCCACTGCTGCGCTCCGGTGCCGTTGCACGTCCACAACTGGACCTTGGACCCGTCGGCCGTGGAACCTCCGGAGACGTCCAGGCACTTGCCGAGCGCGCGCAGAGTGCCGTCGCTTGCGACGGTCCAGCTCTGGGCGCCGGTTCCGTTGCACTGGTAGAGCTGGACGGCGGTGCCGTCCGCCGTGCCCGCCGCGTTGACGTCAACGCAGGTGCCGCCCGCACCGCGAACGGGACCGGTGGCGCCCGTGGGACCGCCGGGCGGGGTGCCCCCGCTGTCGCCCGACGCGGGGTCGACGTTCACCACGAAGTGGCCCGGGTCCGGCGAGATGGCGCCGATGCGGCGGAAGGCACCGTCGGTGAGGTCGATGCAGAACGGCTGGGACGGCGTCGCGGCGAACGTCCCGCGATCGTTGATCCGGACGGTCACCGAGGCGCCGTTGGCCGTGTTGGTCACCGTGACCATGGTGCCGAAGGGCAGTTGCGGGCTGAGACTCAGCGACGTCGCCGCGGTGAGGGCGTTCTCATCGAAGATCTCCCCGCTCGCGGTGTACGAGCCGGGCGGGATCTCGGCTCCGTAGTGGGTGGCCCAGCACGGCGACGGCATGCCGGGCACCGTGGAGGCGGCCGAGGTGCCGGAGGCCGCCGCGGACGTGACCGGCAGCAGGGTGAGGCCCAGCAGGCCGAGGAGGAGCACCAGGACGGCGAAGGGTCTGCGGACGGCGGAACAATCGAACAGGAGCATGACAAGCTGATCCTCTCGATACCGGAGCACGGGGCCGCGAGGGCCAGGAGGACGAGCACGAGGGGGTTGCCGAAGGACAAGGACAAGAACGACGGCACGGACACACACGGACGATCGCGGGCACGGACACGGACGGTCACGGGCACGGACAGGCGCGGGCGCTTTGGGGAAAGAAGCGGACGAACCCGCGGGGACCGTCCCCGTGGACCGGACCGACCGGACCGACCGGACCGACCGGACCGACCGGAGCGGAAGGACCGGAGCGGACGCGACCCCGGTGGATCCTCCCGCACGCCCGGGCCATTTCTACGCCGATACCCAACTCCCCAAACCTCAGGGGCAGATGATGGCCGACTCCGGCGGGCGGCAGTGGCCGGTTGTCAGCTGTGCGGCGGCTCCTGCGCCACCAGCCGCTCCAGTACCTCCTGGAAGTCCTCCCCCACCACGACCCGCAGGCCGTCGCCGTCCTCGTCCTTCTCGCTCAGCTGTGTGATCGTGCCACCCCGCCACCAGTAGACGTACGGGCTGATCGAACCCGGCGTGTCCTCGTACCCGGACGCCGCGAACATCGCCATGCCCGTCAGGGACGGGAGCACGCTCGCGTCGCGGATGACGTGGAAGGCCAGCTGGTGGCGGAACGGCATCGCGACGAGCGCGCCGTCCGCCGTGAGCCGCTGCCCGGTCGTCTGCCGGATCAGGGCCTCCAGCGCCAGGACGCGGCTCGCCGTGTAGAAGGAGTCGCCGACGACGACCTCGAAGCGCATGCCGTTGTCGTCCTTGACCGTCTCGCGGCCCTCGACCGGCAGCTCCCGCAGGTTGTCCATGGCACGCTCGCGCAGCTGCTCCGTCTCGCCGAGCCGGCCGAGCGCCTCGTCGGTCAGCATCATCACGGATTCCGGCAGGTCGAGGGCCAGCAGCTCGTACAGCCCCGGCGCCACGGACCGGGCATAGCCGAAGTTCTCCGCGTCCAGCCCCTCGCCGCTGATCACCCGCGGGTAGAGCTGCGCCCTGATCTGGGCGGGCGCCAGGGTGTCCAGCGCCGAGGGCCCGTCCACCGTGCGCAGCACCATCTCGGCGTGCCGCCTGGCCAGCTCTCCCCAGGCCCGGGGGCCGCGGTCGTCGTTGTGGCAGACGGCGGCGAGGTTGCCGAGGCCGAACTGCCGGCCCGCGTTGTCCACGACGGCCGCCTCGTACAGCGTCACCTCAAGGCCGTGCTCCGCGAACGCCTGACGCACCTGGGCACGAAAGTACGCGGCCTCGTCGACGGAGAAGAACGAGAACGCCCGGTCGCGGGGGGTGTCGCGCGGGTCACGCCGTGGTCCGCGCCGGAACAGCCGCACGCCGTGTCGCCTCCGTCCCTTGCGTCCTGCGCCTCTGCGTCCGCTCCCGCATCTGTGCCTTCCGCATCCGTGCCGTGTTCCGGTGCCGTCCCGCCGGGCGGTGCTCGCCGGGTGGCGGTTCTCCGCCGGTCGGTGGTCTCCCTGCCCTTTCGATGCTATGCCCAGTCCCGCGACACGCCGGAATCCGTTTCCTTACCGGTATCCACCGTGTCCTCGCCGGGATCGCGGGAGCCTGCCGGATCCCTCAGCGGCATCCGCGCGTTCGTGGCCGCGTTCACGCCAGGTCGGAAGCGGTATGCGGCGGCTCACCGCTCGCGTCCGCGGCCCTCCGCGTCCGGGCCGGGGTCCCCGGCATCCGGCTCCGGCGACGGGAACAGGTCCCCCGCCACGACCACGTCGGCCCGGTCCCGGCCCGCCTCGACGAGCCGCGCGTTCGCCTCGTCCGAGCGCGCCACCCACCGCTCGGCGAAGGAGCGCTCCTTCCCGAACCGCACATGCCGCTCGACCAGCCGCGCCACCCGTGCCTCCCGGTCCGGGTCGAGGAACCACACCTCGTCCAGCAGGGCGCGTACGGGCGCCCACGCCGCGTCGTCGTGCAGCAGGTAGTTGCCCTCGGTGACCACGAGCGGCACGCCGTACGGTACGGCGACGCTGCCCGCGACGGCCTCCTCCAGTGACCGCTCGAAGGCGGGCGCGTACACCACCTCGCCCGGCCGGGGCGCGCGCAGCCGCGCGAGCAGCGCCGCGTATCCGGCCGCGTCGAACGTGTCGGGCGCGCCCTTGCGTTCCGCCCTGCCGAGCCGCGTCAGCTCGGCCTGCGCGAGATGGAAGCCGTCCATGGGCACGAGGACGGCCGTACCCGCCCCGTACCGCTCCTCCAGCGCGTCGGCCAGTCGCCGTGCGAGCGTCGACTTCCCCGCGCCCGGTGCCCCCGCGATACCGAGCAGTGCCCGGCGGCCGGGGGTGACCAGAGCGTGGGCGCGGGCGACGAGCCCGTCGAACCGGTGTGCGTCCATGTCCGCGATTGTGACGGAGGCGGCCCGGACCCCGGCGGTGCGGGGGGCTGCTCGACTCCGCGACCCGCGATCTGAAAAGCTCTCCGCGAGGACTCCCTTCTCCCGCGCCGGCCACGCCGCCGAGCGCCCCGGCCGGACCGCCGTGCGCGGGCCCGAGCGGCAGCGGGGTCCGCACGGCGAACAGGGCACGAAGGTACGAAGGGTCCCGGGTATGAGCCTGGCGCAACTGCATTACACCTCGGCCCCCGAGGGCGGCTCCGACGCGCCCGGCCCACGGTTCACCGCCGTGGCACCCGGCGTGTCGCACGCCGTCCTGAAGGAGGTGGAGGCGCTGCTCGCGTACGAGCCGCCGCGGGACGCGCCACCGCATCCGTCCACGGCCGAACTGGCCGCCTTCCCCAGGACCTTGAGTCACAGTCTGCTGTCGGACGGCAGTCGTCTGCTGGCCCGATCGGTGTGCACCGGGGTGGATCACACCGGGCGCTGGTGTGCCTTCCACACCCATGCGGTGGTCATCCCGCCGGGCGATGGACTCCCGGGCGGGGCCCTGCCGTTCGCCGCGTGGGAGGACCCGCAGTGGGCCGACACGGCGCCGCTGGACGGCCGCATCGCGCCGCTGGCCGCGTTCCGGCCCTCCCCGGTGGCCGGGGGGCCGCTCGGCACCGGCGCGCTGACGGCCTTCGCCACCGTCAGGGCCGGGCGGCTCGCGGACTTCCTCGCCGCCGTAAGGGAGTTGTGCGAGGGGCGCCGCGCGCACACGGGCGGGCCGGCGGGACGGCTGTCGCGGCTGTTCCTGGTGGAGCGGGACAGCTCGGATGTGGCGCGCTGGCTCGCACTGGCGTCGGCCGCACTGCCGAGGGCGTACGCGGAGCGGCTGACGTTCACCACGTACACCCGGCGCCCGGGGCCCGCGCCGCAGCAGGTCGTCGGCGTACTGCCGCAGGACGCGGCGGCGCTGACGGGCCGCAGGGCCCAGGACGGCGGCGGGTCCCTGATATTCGACGGCACGCCGGGCAGCGGCCCCGCCGAGGGCGCCGACCCCACCGACACGACCGTCACCTGGGCCGCCACCGCCGCGCGGATCTGGTTGTCCGGCGCGCCGGAGGTCTTCGAGTCGGCGGACGCCCTGCCCGACGGCCGGCTCTCAGCGGGCGCCCTCGCCTGCGCCGCGCTCGCCGGCGGTGTCCTCCTCGGTCCCGACGCCCGCGCCGAGGCGGCCGCCTGGGCGCGGATGCACGCCCGCACCCTGGACGCTGCCCTGGTGGACCGGGTCGTGGCGGCGCTGTGCGCCCCGGCGGGTGAACACACGGCCAGCGAGGCGGGCGCGCTGGCCCGGCTGCTCGGCGCGCTCGGCATGACGGCCGCCGCCGGGACGACGGCGCCCCTGGGCGCCCTGGTGCTCACGCTGGCCGTGCGGATGCCGTCCGCGGTGCCCGAGCTGCCGGTGGCACGCCTGGCCGCGCTGCCCGCGGCGCTCAAGGACCGGCTCGCCGACGAGCTGGCGGAGGAGCTGCGGGCCGGGGTCGCGAGCGGCGGCGCTGCCGACGTCGCGGGCCCGCCGACGCTGCTGCGGGTGGCGGGCGTGCTCGGGGTGGACTGCGCGGACCTGCTGCCTGGCGTGGCGGGCAAGCTGGCGGGTGCGCTGCTCGCCGACCCGGAGGGCGCCTGGGGACCGGCCGTGGAGGCGGTGCTCGACGAGCAGTTCGAGCTGCGGACAGAGCTGCTGAGCGCGCTCGACGACCGGGCGGCGGACGACCCGGTCAACGCGGCCCGGCTGGCGGCGACGGCCCCGCTGGAGCTGACGGGCGTTCAGGCGCTGCCGCATCTGCGGATGTGCGCGGGTGCGCCCTGGCTGCCAGGGCCGGACGGGGACCGGGTCGGCGCGCTGAACGCGGCGCTGCGCGCTTCCGGCGTCTCGCCGCTCGCGGAGCCCCTGGTGCTGCGGACGGCGGTGCGGCTGGTGTGGGGCGAGGGGCTCCCGACGGCCGCCGAGGCGCGTCGGATGCTGGACGGGACGGGCTCCGACGCGCACCGCGTGGCGGGCACCTGGCAGGTCCTGGTGCGCGCGGCCCTGGAGGCACCGGCCGCCGACGACCAGGCCCCGGCGCTCGCCCCCGACCTGCTGCGCTGTTTCCCCGACACGCTCCGCCCCGGGCCGCGCTGCGCGCTGGGGCTGCTGGAGTTCGCGGGGGCGCTGGCGGCGGGCCGGGCGCCCGCGCCCTGGGTGGAGCGGGCCTTGTCGCTGCGCGAGGCAGCGGAGCGGCACGAGCCGGTCGCACCGGCCGTGCTGGAGCGGCTCGCCTCGACGCTGGCATGCCGGCTGCTGTCCGAGGACCGTCCCGACGGAGAGCTGTACGCGCTGATCCACCGCGGGGACCCGGCCCTGCTCGCCGCGTACGCGGCCATGGCGCGCACGGACCGGGTACGGGCCCGGCTGCGGAGCGTCCCCTCGTACACGGCGGACTGTTTCGTCGCCTGGACCTCACTGCCCGGCGCCACGCGCGCGTGGGACGAGACGCGGACGACGCTGCTGGAGAAGGTGGCACGGCCGGCCGTGCGGGCGCTGCCCGCGGCCGATCTGGCGGCCCTGGAGCAGTATCTCGAAGGCGCGGGCGCGCACCGTGCGGAGGAGTTCCGCGTCTGGCAGCGGGAGTCCGCGCTCAGCCGGCTCGGCCGCCGGCTCGGCGGGCTCGGCCGGCGCTGAGCGGCCGCTCCGGGGCCCGGGACCGCCGTGGAAGCGGCAGGTCCACAGGTCCGAAGCCCTGGACCGGCCGGGGCGACGGCACGCCGAGCGGGTGGCCGTGGTCCCGTCAGGGAGCCGCGACGGGCCGGCAGGTAGCGGCACGCGCACCGCACACGACCGGGCGGGGCCGTGTGGGGCGAGCGCGCGACGACGTATCCGCGCCGCCCCCGGCCGTCCTGACGCCTCTCGTCGCGCGCCCGCCCGTTCCCGACCCGCGCACGGCGAGGGGCCGTCCCCTCGAAAGAGGACGGCCCCTCGTGCGGCGGCCGGACGCGCGCGACGCGCGTCCGGCTCCCGCTCAGCTCCCGTCGGGCGTGAGCTTCAGCGAGATGCTGTTGATGCAGTAGCGCAGGTCCGTCGGGGTGGCGTACCCCTCGCCCTTGAAGACGTGCCCCAGGTGCGATCCGCAGTCGGAGCACCGCACCTCGGTACGGACCATGCCGTACGAGTTGTCGTCGATCAGCTCCACGGCGTCGCTGTCCTTCGGGTCGAAGAACGACGGCCAGCCGCAGTGCGACTCGAACTTCGTGTCGGAGCGGAACAGCTCGGCTCCGCATGCCCGGCAGGAATAGACACCCTCGGTCTTGGTGTCCGTGTACTCACCGGTGAAGGCCGGCTCGGTGGCCGCTTCGCGCAGCACCGCGTACTCCTTGTCGGACAACTCCGAACGCCACTGCTCGTCCGGCTTGACGACGTCGTATGCCTTCTTGATTCCGGATGCCACGGAGTCTCCCTTCAGTCGGTGAGGCGGGCGAGGATGCGCGGACCGAGGTCCGTGACGTCACCCGCCCCCATGGTGAGAACGAGGTCGCCACCCCCTGTCATTCCCGCCACCAGGTCCGCCACCGTGTCCTTGTCGTGCACCTCTGTGACCTGCGCTCCCGCCGCCCGCGCCGCGTCCGCGACCAGGGCGCTGGTGACACCGGGCAGCGGGTCCTCACGCGCCGGGTAGATGTCCAGGACCGCGGACGCGTCGGCGAGCGCCAGTGCCTCGCCCATCTCCCGGCCGAGTTCCTGCGTACGGGAGAAGAGGTGGGGCTGGAAGACGACGACGAGCCGCGCCCCGTCGGGCAGTGCCGTGCGCATCGCCTCCAGGTCGGCGGTCATCTCCGTCGGGTGGTGCGCGTACGAGTCGACGACGCGCACCCCGCCGGCCTCGCCCTTGAGCTGGAGGCGGCGGCCGACCCCGGTGTAGGAGCCGAGCGCCGACGCCAGGCCCTCGGCGGGAACGCCGAGCGCGCTGCCCGCGACGAGCGCGGCGACCGCGTTGGTGGCGTAGTGGCGGCCGGGCACGGACACCCCGAAGGCCAGCTCGGCGCCGTCCATGAGGACGGTGACCCGGCTCGTCAGCCCGTCCGCTTCGATGGAGAGGATGCGCACGTCGGCGTCGTCGGCGAGTCCGTAGGTGACGATGCGCGGCGCGGCGGTCCCGCCCGCCTCCCGGATCCGCCGGGTCAGCTCGACGGCGCCCGCCTGGTCGGCGGAGATCACCAGCGTGCCGCCCGGGACGATCTTGGCGGCGAACTTCTGGAAGGATTCGTGGATCTCGTCCATCGACGCGTAGTTCGCGTGGTGGTCGAGTTCCGCGTTGAGGACGATCGCGACCTCGGGGTCGTACTTCTGGAAGCTCCGGTCGCTCTCGTCCGCCTCGGCCACGAAGATCTCGCCGTCGCCGTGGGACGCGTTGGTGCCGGGTCCGGAGAGGTCCCCGCCGATCGCGTACGACGGGTCGAGGCCGAGGCGGCCGAGTGCGACGGCCAGCATCGAGGTGGTGGTCGTCTTGCCGTGCGTACCGGCGACGGCGAGAGCCCGCCCGCCGGCCATCACCGAGGCCAGCGCGTCGGAGCGGTGCACCACGGGGACGGACAGCTCGGCGGCCCGCACCAGCTCCGGGTTGTCCGCGCGGATGGCGCTGGAGACGACGACACAGGTGGCGTCCTTCGCGAGGTGCGCGGCGTCGTGCCCGATGTGCACGGTCACGCCGAGCGCCCGCAGCGCGTCGGCGGTGGCCGACTCCTTGGCGTCGCTGCCCGCGACCTTGGCACCGCGCTGGGCGAGGATCTTCGCGATGCCCGACATGCCCGCACCGCCGATGCCGATGAAGTGCGGCCGTTCCATGGCGGCCGGGATGCCGGTGGCGGATGCCATACGTCTCTCCAGTACGGGGGGTCGCGCGAGGACCTGACAGGTCAGGTCATGGGTCGCGCCTCACCCTATTCGCTGTGCGCGAAGAGTTTGAGCACCGGTACGCCGACCTGGTGCCGCGCCCGCGACGCCCAGTCGCGGTGGAAGAACTCCTCCACGTAGTGCGGTTCCGTCAGGACCACGACCTCGTCCGCCTTGGTGTCCTCGACGACGGCCTTCAGCCGGTCCAGCGGGGTCTGCTCGACGATCTGGCCGGTGGCCTCGGAGCCCGTGGCGCGCAGCGCCGTGATGGTGTGGGCGAGAGCGACCTCGGCGGGGTGTCTTGCCTCCCGGCCCTCCGGCTCCTCGCCCTCCTGCGCGGCCTCCCTGAGCTCGCCGAAGGCGACGTCGTCGATGGCGCGCAGCAGCACGTCGGCCTGGTCGCCGCGGGGCTGCATGAGCACCACGAAGGACACTTGCTGATCACCGTGGAGCGTCGTCACGAACTCCACGTCCTCGGGCGTCAGGGCCTTCTCGATCATCAGTACGCTCGTGAACACGACAGGCGCCCTTCCGTCCGTCCTCGTGGACCGCAGCCGCGGCCCACTGCTGAAACCATCCTTCCCCGCCGTGGCGGGGGATCGGATTTAGTCTGCCCAGCCGGAGCTAAGCGGAACGATAAATTCCGTCGGATGGTACCGAGCGGGTCTCGAAAATCCGTTCCCCAGCTCCACTACCCCTGATCGCGGGAGATCCACGGGGCATTCGACCGGGCGTACCTGCAGAACAGAAAACCGTCCTCCGCCAGCAGCGACACCGGTTCGAACCGGGCGGGCACCTCGGGCCCCGGTCCGCCCGCGATGCGCTGCGCGCCGCCCGCCGCCAGCAGCGGCGCCAGCGTCAGGCACAGCTCGTCCAGCACCCCCGCCGCCACGAACTGGCCGAGCAGCCGGGGCCCGCCCTCCGTGAGCAGCCGGGTGTGGCCGCGCTCACCGAGCATCCGCACGGCCCGCGCCGGGTCCACGCCCGTGCCGTCCCCGGCGACCACCACGTCCGCGCCCGCCCGCTCGGCGGCCCGCAGCCGCTCGGAGGGCGCGGCGGCGCCCGTCAGCACCAGCGTCGGCGCGAGCGGTGAGGTGAAGAGCGGCAGCGAGAAGTCCAGGTCCGCACTGGCCGTGACCACGGCGATGGCGGGCGCGGCCCCCTGCCCCGCCGCGGCGCGCCGGGCCGCGAACGCCTCCCGGGCGCGGGCGGGCCGGTAGCCCTCCAGCCGTACGGTCTCCGCGCCGACGACGACGACATCCGTCAGCGCCCGCAGCACCCCGAAGACGCGCATGTCGGCGGCCGACGAGATGGTGCCCGAGCGGCCCTCGTGCTGCGCCGCGCCGTCCAGCGTCGCGACCATGTTCCCGCGCAGCCAGGGCCCGCCGTCCGCCCGCTCCGGGTAGGCGTAGGCGTCGGCGAGTTCGTCCAGCGTCCACTCCCGGTCGCCGTCCGGGGCGCCCGGACGAGGGACGGCCGTCGCCCCGGCCGCGGATGTCTGATCGGTCACAGGGAACAGGCGTCGCATGCGAAGCAGTCTGGTCGGACTCCTAGAGTTGAGCAATGTGACCTCCTCCTTCGCCGCCGCCGGAGCCTCCGGCACCGCGGCTGCCCCCCTCTCGCTGTGCGCCCGCTCCCCGCACGTACCGGCCGACCGGCTCGTCGCCGAGATGGTGCCGCCGCCGCGCTTCGACTCCGTACGCTTCGACACGTACGTCCCCGACCCCGGCCGGCCCAGCCAGGCCGAGGCGGTCGAGGTGCTGCGGGGCTTCGCCGCGGGCCTCGACGGAGGCACGGGGGCGGGCGCGGCCGGGAGCGGGCGGCGCTGGTTCGCCCGTAAGCCGGTGGCGCCGGCCGGGCCGCGCGGCGTCTACCTGGACGGCGGCTACGGCGTCGGCAAGACCCACCTGCTGGCGTCGCTGTGGCACGCGACGCCCGCAGAACCGGACCGCAAGGCGTTCGGCACTTTCGTGGAGCTGACGAACCTGGTCGGCGCGCTGGGCTTCCAGGAGACCGTCCGGACGCTGAGCGGGCACCGGCTGCTGTGCATCGACGAGTTCGAGCTCGACGACCCCGGGGACACCGTCCTCGTGTCCACCCTGCTCGCCCGGCTGGTCGAGGCGGGTGTGGCGCTGGCCGCGACCTCCAACACGCTGCCGGGCAAGCTCGGAGAGGGCCGCTTCGCCTCAGCGGACTTCCTGCGGGAGATCCAGGGCCTGTCCGCGCGCTTCCGGCCGGTCCGCATCGACGGCGAGGACTACCGCCACCGCGGGCTGCCCGCGGCACCGGCACCCTACCCGCCCGAGAAGGTCACCTCGCTGGCGCGGCGGACGGCCGGGGCGAGCCTGGACACCTTCCCCGACCTGCTCGGCCATCTCGCCACCGTCCACCCGAGCCGGTACGGGGCGCTGACGGAGGGACTGAGCGCGGTCTGCCTGACCGATGTGGGCCCGGTGCCCGACCAGTCCAAGGCCCTGCGGCTCGTGGTGCTCGCCGACCGGCTGTACGACCGCGAGATACCGGTCGTCGCGTCGGGCGTCCCCTTCGACCAGCTGTTCGGCGAGGAGATGCTGGGCGGCGGCTACCGCAAGAAGTACTTCCGGGCGATCTCCCGCCTCACGGCCCTGGCGAGGGAAGCGGAGAAACTGATCACCGAGTAGGTTCGGGGACCGGGTAGTTCTTCGAACCGTACGGAACCGACCGGAGCCGTACGCCACCAGAGAAAGGGTTCCACCATGGCCACCACGCGCCAGGCACACACCGTCTGGGAGGGCAACCTCCTCAAGGGTGCCGGCTCCATCACGTTCGACTCCTCCGGCATCGCCCAGCAGCCGGTCACCTGGGCCTCCCGCGCGGAGGAGGCCAACGGCAAGACCAGCCCCGAGGAACTGATCGCCGCCGCCCACTCCAGCTGCTTCTCGATGGCGCTCTCGAACGGCCTCGACAAGGCGGGCACGCCGCCCACCAAGCTCACCACTCAGGCCGACGTCACCTTCCAGCCCGGCACCGGCATCACCGGCATCCACCTCAGTGTGCAGGGCGAGGTCCCGGGCCTGGACGAGGCCGACTTCGTGAAGGCCGCCGAGGACGCCAAGGCGAACTGCCCGGTGAGCCAGGCCCTCTCCGGCACCACGATCACGCTGAGCGCGTCGCTCGCCTGATCCCCCGCGGCCACGGGAGACCCGGTGCGCGGCTCGCGCCCCGGGTCTTTTCGTCGCATCCTCAAGGAGACACGGGACGGAAGGGTGCGCCATGGCGAAGAAGCAGCCGGCCGGCAAGGGCGAGGGGGCCGGCAAGGGCCCGGCGCGGCGCGAGCCGTCGCTGAGCGACCTGCTGCGTCTTGCGCCGGGCGAGGCCGTCGACCTCTCCGCGTACGACGCCCGCGCCACCCCGGGCGGCCCGAAGGGCAAGGCCGCGGGCAAGAAGGACATGGCGGCGCTGGCGGAGCCGCTGGGCGGGCTCCAGGAGCGGCTGTACGCGGCGAGCACCGCGGGTGACACCCGGCGGCTGCTGCTCGTGCTCCAGGGCATGGACACCAGCGGCAAGGACGGCACGATCAAGCACGTGATCGGCCTGTTCAACCCGGCGGGCTGCCGGATCAGGGCCTTCAAGGAGCCCACCCACGAGGAGCTGTCCCACCCGTTCCTGTGGCGCGTCAAGCGCGCCCTCCCGCAGTCCGGCGAGATCGGCATCTTCAACCGCTCGCATTACGAGGACGTGGTGGTGGCGCGGGTGCGCGGGCTCGTGCCGCACCGCGACATCCGCCGCCGTTACGGCCAGATCAACCGCTTCGAGCGGTCACTGGCCGACCGGGGCGTGAGCGTGGTGAAGGTCTTCCTGCACATCAGCTACGAGGAGCAGCGCGAACGGCTGCTCGCCCGTCTCGACAACCCCGACAAGCACTGGAAGTTCAGCGAGGGGGACCTCGCCGACCGGGCCCTGTGGCCGGACTTCCACCGCGCCTACGAGACGGCCCTGACCCGCTGCGGCACCGAGGCGTCCCCCTGGTACCTGGTCCCCGCCGATCGCAAGTGGTACCGGAACTGGGCGATCAGCACGATCCTGCGCGAGCACCTGGAAGCGATGGACCCGCACTATCCGCCGGCCGACTTCGATGTGGCCAGGGCCCGGGAGAAGCTGCGCTCGATGGGCTGACCGGCGGGCGGGCAGCGCCGTGGCCCGCCGGACCGTGACGCGCTCCGGCCGGACCGGAGCGCCGCGGAGCCCGGTCAGCCCGAGCAGGCGAGGCGCTGCCCCTCCTGCCACTCGCAGACGGGGCACAGTGTGGCCCCCTTCGTCGTCTGCGGGTACTCCGTGGGCTCGCCGCACAGCACGCAGTCCGCGTACGCGACGTCTGATGCGGCCGCGTCGGACCTGCTCGCGCCCGTCGCCCCGGCCCGTTCCCGCTCCGCGATTCGCTCGGTCATGGCTCCAGCGTACGACCGGTCCCGGTCCCGGTTCAGGAGCGGCGGACGGCGACCCGGCGGGCGAGTGCGACCGCCGCGGCGCCCACGGCCACGGCGGCGGTCAGCGCGGCCAGCGGTACGCGCACCGTCCCGCTGAGCGAACCGGTGACCAGATCGGTGACCGCGTACTTGGCGGGCGAGCCGGTGACGACCAGGGCGAGCACGGCGAACAGCAGCGTCAGCGCGAGGGACCAGCCCCGGGCGGACAGCACGGGACGGTTGCCCAGGGCGCCCACCGCGAGGCCGACGAGGACGCAGGTGGCCGCCGCCACCAGCCCGGCCGGAGCCGCGGCCGTCCGCGAGACATGGACGGTGAGGTCCGCGTTCCTCGGCGCGCTGATCGCCACGATCAGGGCCGTGGCCGGGAGCCCGAGGGCCGCCGAGACCACGAGGGCCGCCAGCAGCGACGCGGTGTGCGTGGCGGCGGTGCCCCGCGCGGCGGCGGTCACGGCGCGGGCCGCGGCGGGTTCCTGGGTGACGCAGACCCGTACGAACCAGGCCGTGACCGGCACCAGCGCGGCGGCGGCCAGGCCCAGCGAGTCGAGCACGGGCCTCCCGCTGCCGACTCCCGCGCCGAGGACCGCCAGGTACGTCAGCAGGGGCGCGAGCCAGCGCTGCGAGCGCAGCAGCAGGGCGAGTTGGTAGCGCAGCAGCGCGGTCATGCGACGGGTCGCCTCTCGGCCTCGTGCAGGGCGTGGACGTGCCAGGGCGGCCGCGCCGTCAGCAGCGCCCGCAGCAGCGCGTCGGAGTGCGCGGCCGGGACGGTGAGCCGGAACGTGCCGTCGGGCAGGTGCTCGCGTACGGGGTGTCCCGGCAGCCCGCCGGGCGGTTCGGCGCCGGGTGCGGACGTCACGAGGACGCTCACCCGCGGCGCGGAGGCGTCCGCCGCGCCGCCGGCGCCCGCCTCGACGACGGGCGCCACGGTGTCCCCGACGACGCGGTACACGGCGTCGGGGACACCCGCGAGCCGCGCCGGGTCGTGGTCGACGAAGACGACGGCGCCGCCCGCGGCGGCGCGCTCTGCGACGGCCCGGTCCAGTTCCGCGCGGGCCGCCGTGTCGAGCCCCGTCCATGCCTCGTCCAGGACGAGCAGTTCGGGCCCGGCGGCCAGCGCCTGGGCGACGGCGACCTTCTGGCTGGTGCCCTTGGACAGCTCCGCCAGCGGCGTACGGGCCTGGGACGCGGCACCGAACCTCTCCAGCCACTCGGCGGCCCGCGCCGTCGCGACGGGTCCCGGGAGGCCGTGCACGCGGCCGAGATGCGTGAGGTACCCGGCCGCCGTGAACGGGAGGGCCACCGCGAACCGTTCGGGCACGTAGGCGGTGCGCGGCCGGCCGGTGACCCGGCCCGTGGACGGCGCGTCGATGCCCGCGAGCAGCCGCAGCAGCGTGGACTTCCCGCTGCCGTTGACGCCCTGGACGCGTACGACGGTGCCCGCGTCCAGAGCGAGTTCGACCCCGCGCAGCACCCAGCGCCCGCGCGGTCCGTAGCGGCGCCCGACGGCGCTGAGCCCGATCACGGGCGTGGAGCGCGGCACGGACTCAGTGGGAACCGCTCGGCGCGGGCGTGGCCTCGCTGGGCCGGACGATGACGAACCCCTCGCCCTGGAGCATCAGCTGCACGGCCTCGCCGGAGCCGCCACGGATCATGGAGCCGACGGACTGCGAGCGGTGCAGGGACGTGTTCAGCTGCGCGCTCCAGCCGACGACGGCGTCGGTGTCCACGTACACGGGCTGCTGGGCGGAGACGGGGATGACGATCGGGTTGCCCTCGCAGATCACGGCGAGCTTCCCGGAGCCCGTGAAGAGACTGTTGAAGAGGCCTCCGCCGGTCATGCCCGCGCCCTTGACCATCTTGATCTCGTAGCTGAGCGTCGGATCGAAGCACAGGACGTTGCGCCCGTTTATGGTCAGCGCGTCGCCCTGCTCGATCTCGACGATGAAGCAGTTGGCGGCCTCGTGGGCGAACCAGGCCTCTCCCTGGCCCCGGACTGCCATGAGCGGCAGGCCCTCGCCGGTGATGGCGCGCTTGAGCATGCCGCCGACGCCCTGGCCCTTCCGCTCGAACTGGAGGTTCCCGCGGTAGGCGATCATGGCCCCCTGCCGGGCGTGCATCTCACCGTTGACGACGTACTTGACCGATTTGGCGTTCTGGAGCGTCATGCCGGGGGTCGTGGGCTGCTGGGCGAGGTGCTCGGTGGCGAAGAGATCGCTTTTCATGGGAGGCATCGTCACCCGGAGCCACAAATTCCGCCAAGAAAGCCACCTGAGAGAATTCACGGGTGACCACTGACCCGAACACCGACCCCCGCGATCCCGGCGCCCCCGGGGACGACGATCCGCGGGACGAGGCCCCCCAGTTCGTCCTGCCCCTGGTGCTGCGCCTGGAGCGGGCGACCCCGCCGTCGCGCACGGACGCGCTGGAGACGGCGGCGCGCGCGGTCCTCACCATCCTGTCCGACGAGCGCTCGCTCGGCGAGGGCGAATGGGCGGCGGCCATGCGTGACTGGCAGGACGCCCGCATCCGCAAAGTGGTCCGCAGGGCACGCGGCGCGGAGTGGCGCAAGGCCGGGGAACTGGCGGGGATCACGGTGACGGGCACCCGGCCCGACGACCCGGCCGAGGTCCGCGTCTTCCCGCCGATCCCGCTCGACGGCTGGCCCAAGGACCTGGCCAAGCTGCAGGTCTCCGGCACGGAACTCGAAGCCGACGCGGGCGGGCCGCCGCCCGCGCCGTCCGTTCCCGTGCTGTGGCTCAACCCGCACCTGAGCATGTCGGCGGGCAAGGCCTGCGCCCAGGCGGGCCACGGCGCCCAACTGGCCTGGTGGGCGCTGCCCGAGGCCGACCGGGAGGCGTGGCGCGCCGCGGACTTCACCCTGGCGGCCCGGGTCGCGACGCCACAGGCGTGGCGGGCCCTGCTGGCGAGCGGACTGCCGCTGGTGCAGGACGCGGGCTTCACGGAGATCGCCCCGGGCAGCGCCACGGTGATCGCCGACCATCCGGCGCTGCGGCGGTAGGGCGCGACCGGCGCACGTCCGCGGAGTCGCTCCGGTGCCCACCGGCCCGCCCGGGCACCGCGAAGTGTGCACCGCCGAACTGCGCACGCCGTACGGGGACCGCTCATGCCACGGGGCCGGCCCCGCACCCAGGAGTGCGGGGCCCGGCCTCCTTGACCGTTACGCGGGGACGCTCGCCACGCCCGGCGCCAGGAAGCGGCGGCCGTTGGCGCGTTCGGAGACGCCCTCGCGGTCCAGGTACGGCGTGATGCCGCCCAGGTGGAAGGGCCAGCCCGCACCGGTGATCAGGCACAGGTCGATGTCCTGCGCCTCCGCGACCACGCCCTCGTCGAGCATCAGCCCGATCTCCTGCGCGACCGCGTCCAGGACACGGGCCCGTACCTGGTCTTCGGTCAGGACGGTGCCGCCCTGCTTCATCAGGGCGAGGATCTCCGGGTCCAGCTCCGGCTTCCCCGAGTCGTACGTGTAGAAGCCGCGCTTGCCGGCGCTCACGACGGCGCGGAGGTTCTCCGAGACCGTGAACCGCTCGGGGAACGCGCCGTGCAGCGTCTCCGAGACGTGCAGGCCGATCGCGGGACCCACCAGTTCCAGCAGCACCAGCGGTGACATCGGCAGGCCCAGCGGCTCGACGGCGCGCTCGGCGACGTCGACCGGGGTGCCCTCGTCGATGACGTTCTGGATCTCGCCCATGAAGCGGGTCAGCACGCGGTTGACGACGAACGCCGGGGCGTCCTTGACGAGCACCGCCGTCTTGCGCAGCTTCTTCGCCACCGCGAACGCCGTCGCCAGCGACGCGTCGTCCGTGCCCTCGCCGCGTACGACCTCCAGCAGCGGCAGCACCGCGACCGGGTTGAAGAAGTGGAAGCCGACGACCCGCTCCGGGTGGGCGAGCTTCGACGCCATCTCACCGACCGACAGCGAGGAGGTGTTCGTGGCGAGGATCGCGGTCGCCGGTACGACCGCCTCGACCTCGGCGAACACCTGCTGCTTGACGCCCATCTCCTCGAACACGGCCTCGATGACGAAGTCCGCGTCCGAGAAGCCCTCGGCCTTGTCCAGCACACCGGTGACCAGGCCCTTGAACCGGTTCGCCGTGTCCTGGTCGATCCGGCCCTTGCCGAGCAGCTTGTCGATCTCGGCGTGCACGTACCCGACGCCCTTGTCGATGCGGCCCTGGTCGATGTCGGTGAGGACGACCGGCACCTGGAGGCGGCGCACGAACAGCAGCGCCAGCTGCGAGGCCATCAGGCCCGCACCCACCACGCCGACCTTGTTGACCGGTCGCGCGAGGTTCTTGTCCGGCGCGCCGACGGGCCGCTTGGCCCGGCCCTGCACGAGGTTGAACGCGTAAATCCCGGACCGCAGTTCGCCGCCCATCACCAGGTCGGCGAGCGCCTCGGTCTCGGCCGCGAACCCGGCGGCCAGGTCGCCGTCCTTGGCCCGCGCGATGATGTCGAGGGCGCGGTAGGCGGCGGGCGCCGCGCCGTGCACCTTGGAGTCGGCGACGGCCCGGCCCCACTCGACAGCCTGGTCCCAGTCCTCGCCGCGGTCGATCGCGATCCGCTGGACGTTCAGTTCGCCCTTGAGGACGGCGGCGGTCCAGGTGAGGGACTGCTCCAGGAAGTCCGCGGCCTCGAAGATCGCGTCGGCGATGCCGAGTTCGAAGACCTGGTCGCCCTTGAGCTGCCGGTTCTGGTTGAGCGCGTTCTCGATGATGACGTTGACCGCGGGGCCCGCGCCGATCAGGTTCGGCAGCAGGGCGCAGCCGCCCCAGCCGGGCACCAGGCCGAGGAAGACCTCGGGCAGGGAGAACGCCGCGATGGACGAGGAGACCGTGCGGTACTGGCAGTGCAGGCCGATCTCGACGCCGCCGCCCATGGCCGCGCCGTTGTAGTACGCGAACGTCGGTACGGCGAGGTGCCCGAGGCGCCCGAAGACATCGTGCCCGGCCTTGCCGACGGCCAGGGCCTCCTCGCGGCTGCCGAGCAGTCCGACGCCCTTGAGGTCGGCGCCGACGGCGAAGACGAACGGCTTGCCGGTGATGCCGACACCGACGATGGTGCCTTCGGCCGCTTCCTTCTCGACCTGGTCGATCGCCGCGTCGATACGGGCGAGCGACTGCGGCCCGAAGCTGGTCGGCTTCGTGTGGTCGAAGCCGTTGTCCAGCGTGATCAGCGCGAAGCGCCCGGCGTCGGCCGGCAGATCGAGGTGGCGCACGTGCGCCTGGGTGACGACCTCGTCCGGGAAGACCTCGGCCGCGCCCTTCAGCAGTTCGGCGATGTTGCTCACTTGCGGCCTCCGTCGAAGTGCGGGTTCTCCCAGATGACCGTCGCGCCCATGCCGAAGCCGACGCACATCGTCGTCAGGCCGTAGCGCACGTGCGGGTGCTCCTCGAACTGCCGGGCCAGCTGTGTCATCAGGCGGACGCCGGAGGACGCCAGCGGGTGGCCGAACGCGATGGCGCCGCCGTACTGGTTGACGCGCTCGTCGTCGTCGGCGATGCCGTAGTGGTCGAGGAGCGCGAGCACCTGCACCGCGAAGGCCTCGTTGATCTCGAAGAGCCCGATGTCGGAGATCGTGAGGCCCGCCTTGGCGAGGGCCTTCTCGGTCGCCGGGATCGGCCCGTAGCCCATGACCTCGGGCTCGACGCCCGCGAAGGCGTACGAGACGAGGCGCATCCGCACCGGCAGGCCCTGCTCGCGCGCGAAGTCCTCGGCGGCGATCAGGGACGCGGTGGCGCCGTCGTTGAGGCCGGCCGCGTTGCCCGCGGTGACCCGGCCGTGCGGGCGGAACGGCGTCTTGAGGCCTGCGAGCATCTCCAGCGTGGTGCCCGGGCGCATCGGCTCGTCGGCCGTGGCGAGGCCCCAGCCGGTCTCACCCGCCTCGGGCGAGGTGCGGCGGACCGAGACGGGCACCAGATCCTGCTGGATCTTGCCGTTCGCGTACGCCTTGGCGGCGCGCTCCTGGGAACGCACGGCGTACTCGTCGGCGCGCAGTTTCGTCAGGTGCGGGAAGCGGTCGTGCAGGTTCTCCGCGGTCATGCCCATGAACAGGGCCGACTCGTCGACGAGCTTCTCCGACACGAAGCGGGGGTTCGGGTCGACGCCCTCGCCCATCGGGTGGCGGCCCATGTGCTCGACACCGCCCGCGACGACGACGTCGTACGCGCCGAAGGCGATGGAGCCCGCTGTCGTGGTGACTGCGGTCAGCGCTCCCGCGCACATGCGGTCGATCGCGTAGCCGGGGACGGAGGTCGGCAGGCCCGCGAGGATGCCCGCGGTGCGGCCGATGGTGAGGCCCTGGTCGCCGATCTGCGTGGTCGCGGCGATCGCCACCTCGTCGATGCGGGCGGGGTCCAGATCCGGGTTGCGCCGCAGCAGCTCCCGGATCGCCTTGACGACCAGATCGTCCGCGCGGGTCTCGTGGTAGATGCCCTTGGGACCCGCCTTGCCGAACGGGGTGCGGACGCCGTCGACGAAGACGACGTCCCTGACGGTACGAGGCACGATGGCTCTCCTCCAGGGTGCGGGGTGGCACAGCTGCGGCGCGCGCCGGAACGCGCCGCCGTTCATGCTACTCGTGAGTAATTAACCTTGCCCACCCCCATCATGGCGAGCGTTCAACCTCACACCCGGCACCGACCGGCAGATCCCCCGCGCGGCGCTCCCACGGCCGCCACGAGTGCGGACGCGGGAGGCCCGCGCGAGCGTCACCGCCGCGCGCCGGCGCCCGCCGCGCGTCGCGTCACGTCGCCGACAACGCCCCCACGAGCAGCGGAGTCACCAGCTCCACCTGCCAGGGCCTGGCGCCGTGCCCGCGCAGGGCGTCCGCCACGGCGTCCTGCGTGACCGGCTCCGGGGGCTCCCAGCAGACCCGGCGCACCGTGTCCGGCGTGATCAGGTTCTCCTGCGGCAGGTGCAGTTCGTCCGCCAGCGTCGTGACGGCCGCGCGCGCGGCCGACAGGCGCGCCGCCGCCTGCGGGTCCTTGTCAGCCCAGGAACGCGGCGGCGGGGGGCCCTGCACGGCCTGGCCGGGCTGCGGCAGCTCGCGCTCGGCCAGTGCCCGCGCCCGGTCGACGGCGGCCTGCCAGGTCTCCAGCTGGCGCCGGCCCGTGCGGTGCCCGAAACCGGGCAGCGCCCCGAGCGCGTGCACGTTCGCGGGCAGCGCCAGGGCGGCCTCGACGATCGCGGCGTCACTGAGCACCTTGCCGGGCGAGACGTCCCGCCGCTGCGCCACCTCGTCGCGCGTGGTCCACAGCTCGCGCACGATGGCCATCTGGCGCCGTCTGCGGACCTTGTGCATGCCCGACGTGCGGCGCCACGGGTCCTTGCGCGGCGGTGCGGGCGGCGCGGCGGCGATGGCGTGGAACTCCTGGAGCGCCCAGTCGAGCTTGCCCTGCCTCTCCAGCTCCTTCTCCAGCTCGTCGCGCAGGTCCACGAGCAGTTCGACGTCGAGCGCCGCGTACCGCAGCCACGGCTCGGGCAGCGGGCGGGTCGACCAGTCCACGGCGGAGTGGCCCTTCTCCAGCCCGTAGCCGAGGACCGTCTCCACCATGGCGCCGAGTCCGACGCGCGGATAGCCGGCGAGCCGCCCCGCGAGCTCGGTGTCGAACAGGCGGCTGGGGCGCATGCCTATTTCGCGCAGGCAGGGCAGATCCTGCGTGGCGGCGTGCAGGATCCACTCGGCGTCACCGATCGCCTTGCCGAGGCCGGAGAGGTCCGGGCAGCCGACCGGGTCGATCAGTGCCGTGCCGGCGCCTTCGCGCCGCAGCTGCACGAGGTAGGCGCGCTGCCCGTAGCGGTAACCCGAAGCGCGCTCGGCGTCGACGGCGACGGGGCCGCGCCCCGCGGCGAAGGCGGCCACCACGTCGGCGAGCGCCTCCTCCGTGGCGATGACGGGGGGAATGCCCTCCCGCGGCTCCAGCAGGGGAATCGGCGCCGGGCCGACATCGTCCGGGGGCTGCGACACCCACGGTTCTCGCCGCGGGTCCCCCGTGGTGCGCAGTTCCGGGTCTGCTGCGGTCTCTTGGGCGTCGGTCACCTGTCAAGGGTATCCGTGAACGGAAGGCGCCCGCCGACGGAACGTTCCGTCGACGGGCGGTGCGCGTCCCGCGGGGCCCGCGGCCCCGTGATCAGTGGATGATGCCGGTACGCAGTGCGACCGCGACCATCCCCGCGCGGTCGCCCGTGCCGAGCTTGCGCGCGATCCGGGCGAGGTGGCTCTTGACGGTGAGCGCCGACAGTCCCATGGAGACACCGATGGCCTTGTTGGACTGGCCCTCCGCGACCAGTCTGAGGACCTCGACCTCGCGGCCGGACAGCTCCCGGTAGCCACCGGGGTGCCCCGGGGCGCCGGGGGCGCCGGGCGGGCGGCGGTGCATCCGGGCGCCCGCGCCGATCGGGGCGGCACCGGGACGGCTGGGGTGGCCGATGTTCGTCCGCGTGCCGGTGACGACGTAGCCCTTGACGCCGCCCGCGAGGGCGTTGCGCACGGCGCCGATGTCGTCGGCGGCGGAGAGGGCGAGCCCGTTGGGCCAGCCCGCCGCGCGCGTCTCGGACAGCAGCGTCAGGCCGGAGCCGTCGGGCAGGTGGACGTCGGCCACGCAGATGTCGCGCGGGCTTGCGACACGGGGGCGCGCCTCCGCGATGGAGGAGGCCTCGATGACATCGCGCACTCCGAGGGCCCAGAGGTGGCGGGTGACGGTGGAGCGGACGCGCGGGTCGGCCACGACCACCATCGCCGTCGGCTTGTTGGGGCGATAGGCGTTCAGGCTTGCGGGCTGCTCAAGGAGAACGGACACCAAACCTCCTGGGGGGAAGGTGCGGGACGGGCCGGCCGGGGGGAGTGAGCCGGGGCGAACCGTGCGTGACAGGGTCACTGACCTCTTCGGCAGCTATCGCATCCGCCTTTAGAGAAAGATCACGATCTAGTGAGTAACAATTGGTGCAATTCGGACAGGCAATCGACTGTCCCGCACCTGAACCCCTGGTAGGAGGGCCCCCACGGGCGGCGCCGGGCGCCGGGAAGGGGGCCGTCGCCCCCGGCCCCGGAGGCACGCGCCCTTGACGCCGCACCCGGGCGCGGGGACCGGGAGCCGGACACCTACGGGACGGCGTACCCGGTGCTCACGGCGCCTGCGGGCCCCGCCGCTGCGGAAGGGACACCACTCCCCCGCCGGATCCGCTCTCGGCGCCCGCCGCCGCGGAGCCGAAACCCGGAACGACAGGGGGCAGGCCGGCGATCTGGCAGAGCAGGTCGCACCAGGCCGCCAGGTGCGCCGCCGAGTCCGGCGCGCCGCCGTGCCCCTCGCGGGGCGTCCACGACGCCCTGATCTCGATCTGGCTGCTGGGGCGGCGCTCCGCGAGCCCGCCGAAGTAGTGCGACCCGGCCCGCGTGACGGTGCCGCTGGGCTCCCCGTACGCGAGACCGCGCGCCTCCAGCGCACCCGTCAGCCAGGACCACGACACGTCGGGCAGCAGCGGATCCACCGCCATCTCGGGTTCGAGCTCCGCCCGTACGAGCGTGACCAGACGGAAGGTCCCGTGCCAGGCCTCGTGCCCGGCCGGGTCGTGCAGCAGGACCAGTCGGCCGTCGGCCAGGTCGTCCTCGCCGTCGACGACGGTGGCCTCCAGCGCGTACGCGTGCGGCGCGAGCCGCTGTGGCGCCCGCGTGGGCTCGATCTCGATCTCCGGGCGCACCCGGGCGGCACGCAGCGCCTCGACCGCGATCCGGAACGGTGGCGGTAGCGCTGCGCCTGCCGAACCTTCCGTGTCACCTGCGTCGTTCGAATGATCGGAGATGTGTCCCTGAGCCGCGGCCATGCGGGGAAGAGTAGGCCGAACACGGCTCGCGCGCAGGGAGGGACACCCTTGCCGGGCCCCCCGCTTGGCCGTACATGCGAAGATTCTGGGCGTGAGTACAGAGCACAGCCCCTCGGGCCGGCAGACGACGAAGACCGCACTGTCCGATTCAGCCTTTTTGCGCGCGTGCAGGCGTGAAGATGTGCCGCACACCCCGGTGTGGTTCATGCGACAGGCGGGGCGTTCGCTGCCCGAGTACCTGAAGGTGCGCGAGGGCATCCCGATGCTGGAGTCGTGCATGCGGCCCGAGCTCATCAAGGAGATCACGCTGCAGCCGGTACGCCGGCACGGCGTGGACGCGGCGATCTACTTCAGCGACATCGTGGTGCCGCTCAAGGCGATCGGCATCGACCTCGACATCAAGCCGGGTGTCGGCCCCGTCATCGCCGACCCGGTGCGCACGCGGGCCGACCTCGACCGGCTGCGCCCGCTCACCCCGGACGACGTTCCCTACGTCACCGAGGCGGTCGGCCTGCTCACGGACGAACTCGGCGCCACCCCGCTCATCGGCTTCACGGGAGCACCCTTCACCCTCGCCAGCTACCTGATCGAGGGCGGTCCTTCGCGGACGTACGAGCGGACCAAGGCCATGATGTACGGCGACCCGGACCTGTGGGCGGACCTGGTGGACCGGCTCGCGGCGATCACGGGAGCGTTCCTGACCGTGCAGATCGAGGCGGGCGCGAGCGCCGTCCAGCTCTTCGACTCGTGGGCGGGCGCGCTGGCGCCCGAGGACTACCGGCGCTACGTGATGCCGGCCTCGGCGAAGGTCTTCGCGCAGGCCGCACCGTACGGCGTGCCGCGCATCCACTTCGGCGTCGGCACGGGCGAACTCCTCGGCCTGATGGGCGAGGCGGGCGCGGACGTGGTGGGGGTCGACTGGCGGGTGCCCCTGGACGAGGCGGCGCGGCGGGTGGGCCCCGGGAAGGCGCTCCAGGGGAACCTGGACCCGACCGTCCTGTTCGCGCCGCGCCAAGCGGTCGAGACCAAGGCGCAGGAGGTGCTCGACGCGGCCGCCGGCCTGGAGGGGCACGTCTTCAACCTCGGCCACGGCGTCATGCCGACGACCGACCCCGACGCCCTGACCCGCCTCGTCGAGTTCGTCCACGAGCGGACGGCCCACTGAGCCGGACGGGACAGGCCGGCACGGTCGCGAAGGTCGCGACGGTCGAACCGGGCTGTGACGGCTGACACGGCTGAACCGGGCGGCGACGGACCGATAAGGACTGAGAAGGACTGAGAAGGGCGTTCCCGGCCGCGGCGGCGAGGCCACCGCGGCCGGGAACCCGTCGGCCCCCTGACAGGTGCCGGCGGTGCGGCCGTGGGGGGGCGGGCTGCCGGTTACTTCAACGCGTCGGTGAAGGCCAGCTGGTTCTGCGAGACGCCGCTGCACGTCGACGAGGCGCCGCCGCCGTTGCCGCCCGCACAGGCCTGGTCCCGGTTCGCGGACCACATGGACAGGCGGCCCACGCCGTTGCTGACGGCCCAGTTCTTGACCGTGGTGGCGTTCGCGAGAGTGAACGTCGAACCGTCGTCGTTGGTGCCGATCATGGGCGTGATGCCGAGGTTGGCGTAGGAGTAGCCGGCGTCCACGGACTTCATCTGCGCCAGCGTCGCCTGGCCCGCCTTGATGGCGGCCTGGCCCATGTCCTGGTTGCCCTGGTAGTAGTCCATCGTCATGGCGTTGACGACATCGAGCTTCAGGCCCGCCGTCTTGGCGGAGCTGAGGATGTTCACGCCGTCCTGGGTGAGCCCGCTGGGCAGCACCGGCAGGGTCGCCGAGACGGTCAGGCCCGGGTTCGAGGCCTTGAGCTGCTTCATCACCGTCCAGTTGCGGACCGCGGAGGTCTGGTCCGCGACCGCGCCACCCTCGATGTCGAAGTCGAGGGACTTCACCCCGTACGAGTCGATGATCTTCTGGTACGCGGCCTTGATGGCGTTCTGGTCGGTGCAGGTCCAGCCGAGCGGGTAGCCCGCGGCGCCGCCGTTGGAGACGATGACGGACGCGCCCTCGGACTGCGCCTTCTTGATGAGCGGGTCGGTGAAGGAGTCGCCGCCGACGGGCAGCGTGTCCCCCCAGATGGCGTTGCAGCCGGACCCGATGACGAAGGCCGCGGTGAAGGACTTCACCCCGTGCTGGGTGATCGCGGTGTCCAGCAGCCCTTCCTGACCGTTCGACATGTCGGTGTACGGGGCGAAGGTGGTCGAGCCCGCGGCGGGCGCGGCGGAGGCGGTTCCACCCGCGGCGACGGCGGCGGAGGCGGCGAGCGCGGCGGCGGCGAGGCCGATGGTGGCACGGCGGAGTCTGCGCATGGTGATGCCCTTTCGATGGCTGTGGGGAGGCCGAAGGAGCGAGCCGGCCGGAGGGTGGGGCCAACCGGCGACGCGCAGACCATAGTTGGACTAGACCAAAGAGGGCGTCAAGGGGGTGTACACCAACTGTTCGTTCACGGCGGCCGATCGAAGGGCCGGACGCGGGCCCCGGCCGGGCCCGGGCGCCGAGCCGGTCCGGGCGGGGCCGAAAACCCCCCAACAGGACGGGAGTTCCGCTCGCCCACACTTTCGACCCGCCAGGAAACCGCTCCGGACGCGCCCGGATCCGCCCCGCGACCGCGCCCGTCCCACCCCTGCCGTACGGGCGCGCGGCACGGGCTCCGGGCGAGGAGCGCGAGACAGGGACGCACGGGTCATGAGCGTGGGACAGGGGCGCGCGGGTCAGTTCGCCTCGCGCACCTTCCTGACGGCCTTGCGGGCCGCCACCAGCACCGGGTCCCAGACCGGCGAGAACGGCGGCGCGTAGCCGAGGTCGAGTACCGTCATCCGCTCCACCGTCATGCCGGCGGTCAGCGCCACCGCCGCCACGTCCACGCGCTTGCCCGCCCCCTCCCCGCCCACGATCTGCACGCCCAGGAGCCGGCCCGTGCCGCGTTCCGCGGTCATCTTCACCGTCATCGTCTGCGCCCCCGGGTAGTAGCCGGCGCGGCTGGTGGACTCGGCCGTCACCGTCACGAACCGCAGACCCACCGCGCGGGCCTCCTTCTCGCGCAGGCCCGTACGCGCGATCTCCACGTCGCACACCTTGCTCACCGCCGTGCCCACCACGCCGGGGAACGTGGCGTAGCCTCCGCCCGTGTTCGCGCCGATGACCTGGCCGTGCTTGTTCGCGTGCGTGCCCAGCGCGATGTGCCGCGTGCGGCCGGAGACCAGGTCGAGGACCTCCACACAGTCGCCGCCGGCCCAGATGTCCTCGTGGCCGCGCACCCGCATCGACAGGTCCGTGAGCAGCCCGCCCGACTCGCCGAGCGGCAGCCCGGCCGCCTCGGCCAGTTCCGTGCGGGGGCGGACGCCGATGCCGAGCACCACCACGTCCGCCGGGTACTCGCTGTCCCTCGTCGCGACCGCGCGCACCCGGCCGTCCTCGCCCGTCCTGATCTCCGTGACGGCCGCTCCGCCGAGCACCGTGATGCCCATGCCGGTCATCGCCTCGTTGACCAGGCGGCCCATGTCGGGGTCGAGCGTCGACATGGGCTGCTCGTCGCGGTGCAGGACGGTGACCTCGAAGCCGTGGCGCAGCAGCGCCTCCGCCATCTCGACGCCGATGTAGCCCGCGCCGATGACGACCGCGTGCCGTCCCTTCGAACCGGCCAGCGTGTCGATGAGGGCCTGGCCGTCGTCGAGGCTCTGCACGCCGTGCACGCCGGGCGCGTCGATGCCGGGCAGCGGCGGGCGCAGCGGGCTCGCGCCCGTCGCGAGCACGAGCTTGTCGTAGCCGGTCCACGTCTCCCGGCCGGTCTCCAGGTCGCGGGCGAGCACCCGCTGCCCCGGGACGTCGAGTTCGCGCACCTCGGTGCGCATCCTGAGGTCGATGTCGCGTTCCGCGTGCTCACGCGGCGTGCGCGCGATCAGGTCGTCGCGGTCGGAGACGTCACCTCCGACCCAGTACGGGATGCCGCAGGCCGAGTAGGAGGCGAAGTGGCCCCGTTCGAAGGCGACGATCTCCAACTCGTGCCGGCCCTTGAGCCGGCGGGCCTGCGAGGCGGCCGTCATACCCGCCGCGTCGCCCCCGACCACCACCATGCGCTCCGCCGCCATCGCACACCCTTCGACCTGCGTTCGACCCCTGATCCGGCTGATCGGAACGCTACGCGGCGAACGCGCGGCCCGGCCGGTTTGAGAGAGTGTGGGCCATGGAGTCGAGCGCGCAGCACACGCACAGCGGGTACCTTCCGGCCGCCTCCCCCGGGCGTGTCGTGGTCGTCGGGGGCGGCATCGCGGGCCTCGCCGCCGCGCACCGGCTGCTGGCCCGGGGGGCCTCGGTCACCGTCCTGGAGGGCACCGACCGGCTCGGCGGCAAACTGCACAGCGGCGAGATCGAGGGCGCGCCCGTCGACCTGGGCGCCGAGTCGATGCTCGCCCGCCGCCCCGAGGGGGTGGAACTGGCCCGCGCGGTCGGGCTCGGCGGCCTGATCCGGGCGCCGCACGCGACGACGTCCGCGGTGTGGACGCGCGGCGCGCTGCGCCCGATGCCGAAGGGCCATGTGATGGGCGTGCCGGGCGATCCGGCCGCGCTGGCGGACCTGCTGTCCCCGGAGGGGCTCGCCAGGATCGCCGAGGAGCGGTCGCTGCCGCCGGGCGAGGTCGGCGAGGACGTCGCGGTCGGCACGTACGTCGCGGACCGGCTCGGCCGGGAGGTCGTGGACCGGCTCGTCGAGCCGCTGCTCGGCGGGGTGTACGCGGGGGACGCGTACCGCATCTCGATGCGCGCGGCGGTGCCGCAGCTGTACGCGGCGGCCAAGCGCCACGGTTCGCTGCTGGACGCCGTCGCCTCGCTGCAGAGCGCCACGGCCCGCGGCGCGGCACCCGAGGCGCCCCCGGGCGTGTCGCTGCCGTCCGGCGGACCGGTCTTCGCCGGGATCGAGGGCGGGATCGGACGGCTGCCGGGCGCCGTCGCGGACGCCGTACGCGCGGCGGGCGGCGACGTCCGCACCAAGGCACCCGTCCTCGGCCTCTCCCGCGCGGCGGACGGCTGGCACGTGCGCACCGACCAGGAGGTGCTGACCGCCGACGCGGTGGTGCTCGCGACGCCCGCCTGGTCCGCCTCGGCACTGCTCTCCGACGTCTCGCCGAAGGCGTCGGCCGAGCTCTCGGAGATCGAGTACGCGTCGATGGCGCTGATCACGATGGCGTTCCGGCGCGCGGACGTCACGTCGCTGCCCGAGAACAGCAGCGGCTTCCTCGTACCGCCCGTGGACGGCCGCACGATCAAGGCGGCCACCTTCTCCACGCGCAAGTGGGGGTGGGTCGAGCACGAGGCACCGGACCTGTTCCTGCTGCGGACGTCGGTCGGCCGGTGCGGCGAGGAGGAACAGCTCCATCGCGAGGACAGCGAACTCGTCGATGCCTCGCTGCGCGATCTGGGCGCGGCGGTCGGCCTCGCCGCGGGGCCGGTGGCGACCCGGGTCACGCGCTGGATCGGCGGGCTGCCGCAGTACCCGGTGGGCCACCTCGCGCGGGTGGCCAGGATCCGCGAGGAGGTCGCGGGGCTGCCGGGGCTGCGGCTCTGCGGGGCCGCCTACGACGGCGTGGGGGTGCCGGCGACGATCGCGAGTGCGACGCGCGCGGCCGACGAGATCACCGACGGCGGATCCCCAAGGGGGCCCCGGGGCGCGTGAGGCCGGGAACGGGGCGGGCCGGCGGCGGGTGCCCGGCGCGAGGGTGACCCCTGGGGCGGGGCCGGTCCGCCGGGCGAGCGAGAATGTCCGCATGACTGCTTCACCCTCTCCGGAGAAGACCCCCAACGCGGGCAAGAAGGCACGGGACCTCAACGACGTCGTCCGCTACACCCTGTGGTCCGTCTTCCAGCTGCGCGACGTGCTGCCCGAGGACAGGTCGGGCTACGCGGACGAGGTCCAGGACCTGTTCGACCAGTTGGCCGCGAAGGACGTCACGGTGCGGGGCACGTACGACGTCTCCGGGCTGCGCGCCGAGGCCGACGTGATGATCTGGTGGCACGCCGAGACGTCGGACGAGCTCCAGGACGCCTACAACCGCTTCCGCCGCACCCGCCTGGGCCGTGCGCTGAAGCCCGTCTGGTCGAACATGGCGCTGCACCGGCCGGCCGAGTTCAACAAGTCGCACATCCCGGCGTTCCTGGCGGACGAGACCGCGCGCGACTACGTCAGCGTGTACCCCTTCGTGCGGTCGTACGAGTGGTACCTGCTGGAGGACGGCGAGCGCCGGAGCCTGCTCGCGGAGCACGGCAAGATGGCCCGCGACTACCCGGACGTGCGGGCCAACACGGTGTCGTCGTTCTCGCTCGGCGACTACGAGTGGATCCTCGCGTTCGAGGCGGACGAGCTGCACCGGATCGTGGACCTGATGCGGCACCTGCGCGGTTCGGAGACGCGGCGCCATGTGCGCCTTGAGGTCCCGTTCTTCACCGGCCGCCGCAAGTCGGTCGGGGACCTGGTCGCGGGCCTGGCGTAGCGAACGTCCGACCGCCGGGCGGCCCGCCCGCACCGGTGGGCCGACGGACGAGCGGGGCGGGGCCGGGTCGGCCCCGCCCCGCCCCGCTCGCGTCGTAGGGGGCCCCTCACTTCACCGACGGGTCACTTCACCGACGGCAGCGCCCTCGCCCGGGGCAGTGACAACGGGTTCGGCGCCGCGTGCGGCGCGCAGCTCGCCTGCCCGCCCGGGGTCGCGCCGGTCAGCAGGTAGTCGTTGACATACGCGTTGACGCAGGCGTTGGGGCCGCCCGCGATGCCGTGCGTGCCCGCGTCCCGCTCCGTGACCAGCACCGCGCCGGAGAGCCTGCGCCGCAGTTCGAGCGCCCCCGCGTAGGGCGTGGCGGCGTCCCGCTCCGCGGCCAGGATCAGCGTCGGCGGGAGCTGGCCGGGCGCCGTGCGCACGTCGACCGGCTGCCGGTGCGGGGCGGCCCAGTACGCGCACGGCAGGTTCATGAAGGCGTTGGCCCAGGTCTCGAACGGCGCGGTGCGCGCGAGTTCCGTGTTGTCGCGGTCCCAGTCCTGCCAACGGGTCGGCCACGGCGCGTCGTTGCACTCCACGGCCGTGTAGACGGCGTTCGCGTTCTCCGCGTCGCGCGCGGCGAGCGGCTGCGTCAGCGGGGCCGCCTGGTCGGTGAGCGGCTTCGGGTCGCCCTTGAGGTAGGCGGACAGGGCCGCCGCCCGCATGGCCCAGTAGTCGTCGTAGTAGCCGGCCGACAGCATCGCCGCCTGGAGCTCGCCGGGGCCGACCTTGCCGCCCGCGGGCTCGCGTGCGACCCGCGCCCTGACCAGCTCGTAGCTCCGCTGCACCCCGACGGCCGTGGTCCCGAGGTGGTAGACCTTGTCGTGCCGCGCGACCCAGGTGCGGAAGTCGGCCCAGCGGCGTTCGAAGGCCGCCGACTGCTCCATGTTGTCGCCGTACCAGATCTGCGTCGGGTCGGGGTCCACGGCCGAGTCGAAGACCATGCGCCGCACGTGCGAGGGGAACAGCGTCGCGTACACCGCGCCGAAGTACGTGCCGTACGAGGCACCCATGAAGGTCAGCTTCTTCTCGCCGAGCGCGGCGCGCAGCACGTCGAGGTCGCGCGCGTTGTCCAGCGAGGTGTAGTGACCCAGCGCGTCGCCCGCCTTCTCGGCGCATCCCCGCGCGTACGCCTTCGCCCGGGCGATCCGCTGCTGCTTGTACGCCTCCGTCGGATGCTCGGGGGCCTCGGTGGGCCCCTTGACGAACTCCTTCGGGCTCTCGCACGACAGCGGCGCTGACCGCGCCACGCCACGGGGCGCGTAGCCGACGAGGTCGTACGCCGCCGCGATCTTCTTCCACTCCGGCAGGTCCCCCGCCATCGGGAACGACATGCTGGAGGCACCGGGACCGCCCGGGTTGTAGACGAACGCGCCCTGCCGCTGCGCCGGCCGGCCGGCCGCCCGCACCCGGCTGACGGTGAGCGTGATCGCGGCGCCGTCGGGGCGCGCGTAGTCGACCGGGACGCTGACGGTGCCGCAGGTGACGGGCTTCGGCAGCATCTCCTCCTTCGGGCACGTCCCGAACGCGATGCCCGCTACGGCCGCCCGGTGCGCCGCCAGCACCACGCCGCGGGTCTCGGGCGCGCTCGCGAGGGCGGTGGCCGAGGTCGCGGCGTCCGCCGTGGACGCGTCGACATGCTCGTACGGCGGCTTCGCGGCGCCGGTCTGACGGTGCGTCCCGCTCGCCGCCGCGAGCGGAGCGGCCGCGTCCGCGCCGGCGGCCGGCGCCACCACGACGGCCGAGAGGGCCAGGGAGCCGAGCGCGCTCAGCACGCCGTACTTCGCTACTGCTCTCATCGCGTTCCCTTCGGGCTTTTGGGAAGCGATCATGAACAGGCGTAGCGGGCGTTCCCAAGGACGTGCCCCCGGTGTCGTGCGTGATGACTCCGATGCGCGGCCCTGCCACCCGACGGGCCCCGCCCGGGATGCGGCCGGGCGCGAGGTGTGCACGGAAGAGCGCCGGGCGCGGCCGGCTGCCCGGCGGCTTCCCCGGTGGCGGTCTCCGCGGCTGCCTAGCGGGCGGTCAGTGCGGCGCGGGCCGCCCGCACGAGCCGGGTCGCCCGCCGCGGCGGGCGCGCGCCGGCCCGTTCCTGCCACCACACCGACAGCGCGCGGCGGACCCTCGCCTCTCCCGGTGCCCGGGCGGCGAGAAGGTGCTCGGCGAAGTCGAGGGCATCCCTGCGATAACCGTCGCGCAGGGGGCGCCGCGCGGCGTACGCGAGGAAGAGCGGGTGGTACGACTCGCCCAGCAGCGCCGGCAGTTCGGGGGCCGTACGCGCCACGACGGAGGCCCGCTTCGCCGCGAGCGCCCGGCTCTGCACGGCGAGCCGGGCCGCGTCGAACCCCTCCGGCACCGGGGCCCCCGCCACCAGAGCGGACAGCAGGCCGCTCTGGGCGAGGGCGAGCCGCTCCCGTGCCGCCCCGCCCGCGGGCCGCACCGCGTCGGGACGGGGCAGCGCGGCCCCGTCCCGCCCGGTGGCGCCGGTCGCGGCCCTGACCACCTCCAGCTCCGCGGCGAGTTCGCCGCCGGAGGGGAAGTCGTCGTCACGCTCCAGCAGCACCCCGGGCGGCGCGACGCGCGAGCGCAGTTCGGCGAGGACGTCGAGGACGGGCCGGGTCACCGGGTGCGCGTGGGTGTCGTGCCAGACGCCGTCGCGCTCGACGCCACCCGCGACGTGGACGTACGCGATGGCCTCGACGGGCAGTTCGTCCAGGGCCCGCGCCGGGTCCTCACCGCGGTTGACGTGGTTGGTGTGGAGGTTGGCGACGTCGATGAGCAGCCGGACACCGGTGCGCGCCACCAGTTCGGCGAGGAACTGGCCCTCGGTCATCTCCTCGTCGGGCCAGTTGATCAGCGCGGCGATGTTCTCCACCGCGAGCGGTACGGGCAGGGAGTCCTGCGCGATGCGCACGTTCTCGCACAGGACGCGCAGGGCGTCCCTGGTGCGCGGCACCGGCAGCAGGTGACCGGCCTCCAGCGGCACACAGGCGGTGCGGCCGCCGCCCGCGCGGACGAAGGCGATGTGCTCGGTGACGAGCGGCGCGCCGAGGGCCTCGGCACGGTCCGCGAGGGCGGCGAGGCGGCCGGGGTCGGGTCGCTCGGCGCCGCCGAGACCGAGTCCCACCCCGTGCGGGACGACCGTGACGCCCCGGGCGCGCAGGCGGCGCAGCGGGTCCGGCAGGTGGTCGCGCTCGGCGCAGAGGTTCTCGGCCACGGCCTCGACCCAGTCGATGCCCGGCAGGGCGTCGATGACGTCGGCGATCTCGGGTCGCCAGCCGATGCCGACACCGAGGTGGTGCGGGAGGCCGACCGGCGCGGACGCCGTCGCCCGGGCGGCCGGGCCACGCGCACCCGCCGGGCCGGCGCCGGCTCCCGTCGGCGCCGGGCCCGCACCCTCCACGGCTGGCGTCGCCGCGCCGGCACTCGCGTCCCGGCTGTCCCTGTTCCTGTCCTTGTCCTTGTCCCTGTCCCTGTCCCTGTCCCTGTCCCCCACCACGGTGCCCCCCGATGCTGTGCGTTCGCTGCCGGCGCGGTCCGCCCGTCCGGGCCCTGCCGTTCGGACATGACGCCGCGCGCCCCCAGTAAGGACATGACCGTGGGGACGCTCCGCAAACGTGCAAGGCCCCTATCAGAGACGGATGAGCTTTCCGACCTGAGAGCGCCCGTCCCGCATCAAGGTGGAGCCGGTCACCGGACAGGCAGCCGAAGCAGCAGCGGAACTCCTCAAAGGCGCCGGACTGCACGGGCACGGGTACGCCGTCGACGCCACGGTGGCCGAGGTCGCACTGCGCCAGCCGAAACCGGTCGCCCTGCTGATCTCCGAGAGCGACGACATGACCAAGCTCTGCGGCAGCCAGGTCCGCATCATCCCCCTGTGGCCCACCGGCCCACCCGGAGTACGCAACGGCCGTGCGTCCGGTGCGTTGGCACCACCCGTGCCCCCTCCGTGCCCAGGGGAACGGACGACAACGGTCTCCAGGCGTCCCGTACCGGCTGTCGTCCGGCTTCTCCCCCGCATGACGCCGAGGCGGGTGGCTCGGACTTTCTCCACGCGTTCAGAGCAGCCGGCTGCGCTGCGCTCCGCCGGGCGCGCTTGCGGCGCCACTCCGCGAAAGCTGTCACCGCTCGGCGATATGTGCGCAGGGCCGCGGCCGGATCTCGTGATCCGCTCTCCGGCCGCGTCCCGGCAGCTACCGCTCCGGCCGTTCCGCACTCGACGTCGCCTTCCGGCCGACGAGGCGCGATCGGGCGGTCATCGGCCTCCCACCGGAACGGGAGCAGATCCGGTGGTTCCGCGGTCATCGCTGGGCTGCCGAGGAGATGACGCCGGGATGGCGTTGTCGATGAGGACAGCGGCGATGGCGGCGGCGGCGGGGAAGGACTCACTGTTGAGGACTCGGGTGCGGGCCGAGGCGCCGTCGATGAGCAGCGCCAGTTGTTCGCCGAGTTGTTCGGGGTCGGTGGCGCCGGCTTCGCGGGCGGCATCGGTGAGCCGCGCGGCGATGGCGGTCTTGTACTCGCGTGCGTACTGGGATGCGGGGTGTTGGGGGTCGTGGAGTTCGACGGCCGCCGCGATGTACGGGCACAGGGGCGTGGACGCGGGTACCTCGAAGGCGGCGAGGAGCCGTTCGCGGGGTGTGAGGTCGGTGCGGTCGAAGACACCGGGCATGACGTCGGGATCGAATCGGCGCAGGTATTCGGCGACGAGTTCGTCCTTGCCGGCGAAGTGCTGGTAGGCCGTGCGCTTGGACACCTGGGCCACGGCGCAGAGCTGGTCCATGCCGGTGCGGTTGATGCCCTGATCGCGGAACAGCTGCTGGGACGCGCTGAGGATGCGCTCGCGCGCGCCCCTGCCGCGGCGCCGGCCCAGGGGGCCCTTCTCCAACTCCGTCATGCCTCCAGCATAGACGCTTCGGTACAGATCGGTCTACATAGCCCGCCCTTCGCGCTGATCATCCGCGTGTCAAGCGCACAGAACGGCGGACCTGTGCCTGGCCGTGCACCCGTCGCGATGGCGGAGATCTCGCACCGTAGGAGCGGTCCCGCTGGTCATCGGTGCGCCATGACACGCACGCCGTGGCGCGCGGGGCGCTCGACGGAGTCGGTACTGATCGGTGTACTTAGCTTGCGCCCAGGCCAGTCCTCGCCTACGTTAAGTACACAGTTTGGTGTACGTACAAGAACCGAACTGTTTCGGATACCCATCAACGCAACGGAGTGATCGTGGGAAAGCTCGATGGCAAGGTAGCGGTGATCACCGGCGGATCCACCGGCATGGCACTGGCCGGCGCCAAGCTGTTCGTCGAGGAGGGCGCGCACGTCTTCATCCAGGCCCGGCGGCAGGAAGCACTGGACGACGCCGTCAAGCTGATCGGCCGCAACGTCACCGCCGTCCAGGGTGACGCGGCCGAACTGGAGGACCTGGACCGCTTGTACGACACCGTCAGGCGGGAAAAGGGCTCGATCGACGTGCTGTGGGCCAGCGCCGGGATGGGCGAGCCCGCCGTCCTCGGCGAGATCACCGAGGAACAGTTCCACCACGCCTTCTGGCTCAACGCGCGCGGCACCCTGTTCACCGTGCAGAAGGCACTGCCGCTGATCAACGACAACGGCTCGATCCTCATGACCGGATCCAACGCCTCCCTCGGCGCCTTCCCCGGCTGGAGCCTCTACGCGGGAAGCAAAGCCGTCCAGCAGGCCTGGGCCCGCGTCTGGCTCAACGAACTGCGCGACCGCAAGATCCGCGTCAACGTCCTGACCCCCGGCCAGGTCGCCACCGCCAAACAGGAGGAACTGTTCGACGAGGCGACCAAGGCCGCATTCGAATCCCTCATCCCCCGCGGGGAGATGGGCCGCCCCGAAGAAATCGCCACCGTCGCCCTGTTCCTCGCCTCCGACGACTCCAGCTACGTCAACGGCCTGGAACTGGTCGCCGACGGCGGCACCACCGCCGTCTGAACCACACATCAGCAGGGCCATGGAGGAAACCCGGGCACCTGGCCCCTCCTTTTTGCAAGGGCGGCGGGTTCACGCATCCCGATCCACCGGCGGTGGACGAGCCGGAGGTGCCGGGAAAGGCACGGCAGTCGGCCGGAGACGTCGCGGCCGGCGCCCCGCGCCCGACCCGGTACGAACGAGACAGAGCGACACTCCGAGAGCAGGAAGAGAGCACACCTCATGAGCAGCATCACCCTCATCGGGACGGGGAACATGGCCCGTACCATCGGCACACTCGCGGTGGCGGGCGGCAACACCGTCGAGGTCATGGGACGCGATCAGTCCAAGGCGGAGGACCTGGCCAAGGCTCTGGGCGGCGGCGCGACGACGGGCACGTGGGGCGCCGTCCCGGCCGGGGACATCGTCATCACGGCCCTGTTGTACGACGGTGTCGTTCCGGTCGTCGCCGAGTACCAGGACGCCCTCGCGGGCAAGGTCATCGTCGACATCAGCAACCCCTTCAACGCCACGTTCGACGGACTGGCCCACACCGAGGAGACCTCGATCGCGCAGGAAGTCGCCAAGGTGGCCCCGGCCGGCGCCGGCGTGGTGAAGGCGTTCAACACCGTCTTCCGTCATGTCCTGGAGAAGGGCCGGCCCGACGTCTTCATCGCCGGCGACGATGCGCGGGCCAAGGCGAGCGTGGCTGCATTCGTCGAGAGCCTCGGGCTGCGCCCGCTGGATGTCGGCGGCCTGAAAATGGCGCACTGGCTGGAAGGACTGGGCCTGGTCACCGTGGGCCTCGCGGGCAACGGGGTCGGCCACGGGGACTTCGCCCTCGGCGTCCACGAACTCACCGGCTGAGCTCCTGGGGCCGAGCAGTCGGCGAACAGGGCACAGTGCGCCCTGACAAGGGTTGATGGATGGCGTGCAGAAGCTCGGCGCCGTCCCGCATGACGCGTCCGCGCCACCGGACGTGACGAACTGGCGGGCAGGCCCTCGGACTTCGCGATGCGCTCCGCGGGTGCCGATCGCATCGGGGACGGTACGGCCGGGGCAGGTGTCCACGGCGATCGCGACGGGGTGTCCCGCGCGAGCCGCCGTGCCTCAAGCGGCCGGGGTGGATGCCACAGCGCACCCGACCCCGACCCCGACCCGGCGAACGCCGTCCGCCCACCTGCGGCAACCGGCAAGGCGTCGCTCAGCTGCTTCCGGACTGCCGCCTACACCCCGAACGTCTTCTGGGCAGGGCTCGTCGCCAGGGCGTTCTTGTTGAAGACGACCTGCACCCCGTTACCCCGCACGGTGGACTTCGCTGTGTCGAGTTTCCATCCGTCGATGCGGATCGCAAGGTCCTTCCTCAGGTCGCGGGTCATCCCCGGAACAACGACCTTCACCTGCGTGGTCCCTCCGGGCACGATGTTGAGGTAGTTGTCGCTGTAGAACACGGGAAGAACGCGCTCGCCCGTCTTCTTGTCGAAGACCTGCAGGTGCGTCATCAGCGCGACGGAGCTGCCCGTGTTCTTCGCGATGACGGTGAGCTCCGTCTGTTCCTTGTCGATGTCCCGGGCCGATGCCGAGACCGAGATGACGGCCGGCTGCATGGTGTCGAGGTCGGTATAGGTGCTGTCGCCGGCCGACTTGTCGTACCAGTAGAAGTTCTCGGCGGTGACGGCCGCGTGCGCGTCGCTGAGCGTGAGGCGCACGAAGCACACAGCCGTGGACGCCGCGTCGATCTTCGATGACAGGTTCGCGATCGTCTTGCGGGACGCCGCATCCACGCCGCTCACGGCCACCACGGTGGAGCTGCTCAGGCCGCCGTCGAGGTTGAAGATCTCGGCGGTGACCTTGCCGCCGATCCGTTGAGCGGTGTGGTTGGCGAGGACCAGGTCGCGTGTGGAGGCGTCCATGATGACGTTGAGCCGACGGCAGCCGTGCTGGACGGCGAAGAACGACGAGTGTGCTTCGAGGTCGTGGCTGTACATCTGCCAGACGAAGCTCGGCTGCGCCGGGTTCGACATCCACATGATCACGCCGGAGGCGGGGTCCGGGAGCGATGTCGAGCTCGGACCGAGCATCATCGAGGAAGGGGCCTCGTAGATGGCCTTGATGCATTCGTAGTTCATCAGCTGCGACTTGCGGGCGAAGTCGGGCAGGTTAAGCACTTCGCCGTAACGGCGTTCGGTGAGGGCGATGTATCCCGCGCCGCCGCCGTTCCCGCCGTTCCCGTTGACGTCGCGATCGGCCCAGTAGTCATCCGGCTTCTCCCACGACGACTCGGGGAGCATCGCCTGGATGAATTCGAGCGTGGGGATCGAGTAGGAACCGATCTCGTTGCGGAACGGGTTCGACTGCGTGGACCTGGTGCGGGCCAGGGAGAACTCGGAGCTGGGCGTCTCCCACTGATAGGGCCCTCCCGAGGAGAAGCCCTTGATCGCGTTCGCTCCCGTATCGCCCGCCGAGCTGGTCAGGCTGACTCGTTTCGGGTCCAGTTCCTGTACCAACTGGTCGAGGGCTGCGACCAGTTCCGGCGGCGGGGCCTTCTCGTTCCCGCCGCACCACAGCAGAATCGAGGCGTGGTTGCGGTAATTGATGATGCAGTCGCGGATGTTGTCGATATCGCGCTGGATGTTGCCGGCGGCCGGGCCCTCGGACGAGAAGAAGAACTCCTGCCACACCAGGATCCCGTACTCGTCGCAGGCGGCGAAGAAGTCCTCGGTCGTGCTCTGCCCGTTCCAGTTGCGGATGAGGTTGAGATTGGCGTCCCGGTGCAGTCGTACCTGGTTGCGCAGCCGTTCCCGCGGGGTCCGCTTCAGGCCCTCGTCCAGCCCCCAGTTCCCTCCCATCACCAGAATGGGCAGATCGTTGACCTTGATGCGCAGTTGCTGGTCGGCGTCGACGTACTCGATGCGCCGCACGCCGAACCTGAGCTCACGCTCGTCCGACAGGGAGCCGTCGGCCTGGACCGCCAACTGGAGGGTGTAGAGGTAGGGCTCGCCGTAGCCGTTCGGCCACCAGAGCCTGGGGGCGTCAAGCCTGAGCCCCGCGACGTCGGCGGAGGTCAGGGTCACCGACGTCGTACCGGGTGGGACGGTGCTCTTGTGCTGGATCCTGGTCTTGTCGATCGATCCGCTCACGGTGGCGAGCACCGCCGTGTCGGACGCGTTGTGGTACGTGAGGGTGAGCCGGATCTCCGCGCTGCGCAGGTCGTCGCTCAGTGTGGTGTCGACCGACACGTCCTCAAGGCGTACCGCACCGGTGGTGAACCAGGAGGCAGGCTGCCAGATACCCATGTCACGGTCCGGAATGGTCGGCAACCAGTCCCATCCGGCAGTGCAGAAGAACGACGGCCCGTTCTTCAGGGTGACACCCGTGGCGCCACCATTGCGACGGCCCCGGGTCACCCCGCTCGCGTAGCTCGGCAACGAGGGAGGGTCGGTGAAATCGAGTTTGCCGATCCGCACGGCCAGGTAGGCCGTGCGGCCTGCCGGGGAGTGATCTCCCTGGCCTGCGGCGATCAGGTCGGTCACGTCAAAGATGCCACGATGGAACGCCCCCTCGATGGTCCCGACCGACGTCCCGTTGAGCCAGATCCGCGCGCTGTAGCTGATGCCGTCGAAGCGCAGCCAGAAACGCTGTCCTGGTGCCGGTTCGGGCACATCGAACGCGGTTCGGTACCAGTAGTCGGTGTCCTTGAGGGTGTCCGGCACCGTGTCGGTGACGATCTTCCCGTAAAAGGGGTCGGGATAGGTGCCGTTCTTGATCATGCTGGTGAGCGGTGTGCCGGGGACGACCGCGGGCGCCATCGTCTTCACGGCGGTACTGCTTGCCAGTTGTTCGCCGCTCGTCGCGGGAATTTCGTTGGTGGCCTGAAAGGTCCAGGATCCTTCGATGAGCTCGCCGCTCACGAGTCCGTGCCTCTGCACACGATCGACCAGCGGAGCGGCAGCCGGCTGGGCCTGCGCCGCCACGGGGTCGCCGGCGACAGCCAGGACGCCGCCTCCTACGGCAGCCACTCCACCTGACAAGAACTTCCGTCGGTCGATCCCACTCATCGCCATCCCTCTCGTGACTGTTACGCCGGAGCCGTCAAGAACATGAATGCGGGGAAGCGCCGGTCCTCCTCATGCCCACGCGGACGGGACAGGACCCGATGGCCCGCGTTCCTGCATGATTGACCCGATCACCGTTGCCGGTTCACCAGGCGCCAATGCCTCGATAACGGACAAGAACCACGTTGTCGACAACGTTGTCATCCGATCTGAAAGACTGGCACGTGCCCCAGAGCGCGTCAAGCGCCCGGACTCAACTGTCCTCCTCGTGACGGCGGTTGCCTCGTCGCGAGAAGCCCCGCCCCTGGCGTCTCCATCCTCTCCGCAAAGCCTGCCGCGACACGCTCAGCGGCAGTGATGACCACCGGTCAGACGTGCGGGCCGCAACGACTTTGCCCGCCCCGCAACGGCGGACTCCCATGCTCGGAGCGCGAGTTGAGTCCTCGGCACCCGCTCCGGAGAAGAGCCCCCGGGCCGACGTGTCTGGGCTCTGTCGCTGCCCGACCCCGGCGCGGCACCCGCACCCGCACCCGCACCCGCACCCGCACCCGCACCCGCACCCGACGGATCAAGGGCCCCAGCAAGCCGGTGGAGTTGGAGGACGCGCGGGATCAATCCCTCCACGCGTTAAGGGCGGCCTGCTTCCGGCGGTCCGTGGGCGCCGCCAACCCCTGACTGCCGCCCCGCTCCGGCAGCCGCTCAGCGCGCGGCACTGCCGAGGCGGAACAGCCACACCGGCAACAGCGTGATGGGGCCGACACCGGCCAGGCGCGTGCCGCACCGCTCGACCGGTCACCGATCCACACCGGATCGATCCCCGTGCCGCCTACGCATCCCACGTGTCAGGCAGCCGCTCCGAACATCGCCCGGGCCAGAGCAGGGCGGAGGGCGGTGACGAGGGGAAAAGGCGCGGCAGAAACCGGCGGATGCTTGCTGCACCACACGTGACGGATGCTCGTTCGGCCCAGCCGCCACCCGTGGCCGGCCTTCGGGGCGCCGGTCAGCAGCCCTCACCAACTCGTCGGCGTAGAGGCGGGATCGGCCGCGGGGCCCGCATCCGGGCAGTGGCGGCCGGGTGCGTTCGGCGGTTCCGGTCCCGGTCGGGTCAGGCCGGTTTCACCCCGGTCCAGGCCTCCAGGGCCAGGCCCTCTTCCCGCTTCTGCCGGGTGACGCGCAGGCGCCCGTCCTCGCCGATCGCCCCGAGCGCGACCCTGCCCGCACCGTCCAGGGCCAGCGCCGGCACTCCCCGGCACGGTTCGCCGGAGGAGACCCAGGTGACGCCGGCCTCCTCGTCCTCGGTCGGATAGGCGGCGAGCACCGGGCGGCCGTCCTGGCCCTGCCCGGCGAGGATCGTGCAGTCGACACCGTCCACCGGGGTGCGCACGACGGACAGCGCGCCGGTGCCGGGGCCGCCGAGGTCCACCGGGTCCGCACCGGGGCGCCAGGCGTGGACGCGGGTCGTGGCGCCGTCCCGCCAGAAGTACGTGATCCGGCCGGGGCCCGTGGCGTGCGAGGAGAGCGTGCCGGGCGACACGTGTACCGCCGGTTCCTGGTCCTCGACGCGCGTGAACCCCGCGTTGTTCTTCTCGCGCCGCCAGTGCAGAACGCGGCCGGCCGCGGGGCCGAGGATCTCGATGACGCCGTCGTCACGGAGCGCCGTGTGCACCTGGCCGGTGACGGGCGTGCCCTCGACGCTCGCGCGCTCCCAGCCCTCGAAGCGGCCCTTCGGGTTCTGCTGCCGGTAGGAGATACGGCCTTCCGCGTTCTGCACGTACACGTGCAGGCTGTTCTCGGTGTCCGCGAGCAGCGAGGGCGGACCCATCCGCGCGGCCTTGGTGTGGTCCCGGTAGGGGCTGCCGATGGACTGCCAGTCGCGCAGCGGCCGGCCGGTCTGGTACTGGATCGCGTGCAGCAGGTCGATCGGCGGCTTGCCGCCGTCGGGGGCGGGGCGGCGGCGGATCGCCACGAGGTGCACGTACCCCTCGCCCGTCCGGGTGAGCGCCATGCTCAGCACGGTGCCCACGGAGGGCACCGGCAGCCGGTCCGGGCCCGTCCAGTGCGGTGTGCCGGCCGACGTCTCCGTCCACCGAACGGCGCTGTCGTCCGTCTGCGCGTACGCGGTGAGCCGGCCGTCCTTGCCCCGTACCAGCCAACTGCCGCCGACCGGCCTCGGGATGTCGCCGGGGCGCGCGGGCGCGCCGCGCACCCTCGTCCTCGGGGCGGGCCCGGCGGCCGGGCCACCGTCCCCGTCGTCCGCTCTCTTCGACGTCCGTACGGACCGCAGCGCCATGGCTCGCCGCCACCACCTTCCCGGGCTCACCGCCTCCCCGCCGGGGGCGGGGGTTACGAATCAGCCGATCCTACCCACGGCCGGCCACGGAGTGTTGTGCGAGGCTGTCGGGGTGCGGACCTTGCTGATTGTCGACGGTGCGAACGTGGTCGGTTCCGTCCCCGACGGGTGGTGGCGCGACCGGCGTGGCGCGGCGGAGCGCCTGCGCGACGCGTTGGCGGCGGCCGCCGTCGAGGAGCACGGTGTGCCCGGCCACCCGGGCCCCCTCACGACGGTGCTGGTGGTGGAGGGCGCGGCACGCGGTGTGGAGTCGGTGCCCGGGGTACGGGTGGAGTCGGCGCCCGGCAGCGGTGACGACCTGATCGTGGAGCTGGCCGCCGCGGCCGGCGCCGAGGGCCGCCCCTGCCTGGTGGCCACGGCGGACCGGGAGTTGCTGCGGCGGGTGGCGGAGCACGGGGCCGGAGGGGTCGGGCCGCGCAGCGTACGCTACTGACCATGGGCACGACCGACTGGAATTGGCACGATCTCCGGAGTTCTTCGCTTCTCGTCGAGGACGCGGCGATTCTCGCTCTCGACAAACCGTCCGGAATTTCCGTGATGGGTGAGCGGCACGACACGGACATCGTGGAACTGGCGCAGGAATCCGGCGAACAGCTGTATCCCGTGCACCGCATCGACAAGGCCACGTCGGGCGTCATCCTGTTCGCGAAGGACCTCTCACGGCACGGTGGTCTGACCCGGCAGTTCAACAAGCGCACGGTCGACAAGGCGTATCTGGTGGTGACGGAGACCGTCGGGCTGCCCGAGGAGGGCACGATCGAGCTGCCGTTGAGCGCCGGCCGCAAGGGCCGTATCCGTATCGCCGCGCAACGCGAGGCCATTCGTGCGGACCGGACGGAAAGCACGCAAGAGGGCGGCGGCGCGCAGAAGGAACACGGCCGGTGGTGGGTGGCGGACGAGGATCTCCTGGACACGCGCAGATATCCGTCCACGACGCTCTTTCGCCGGGTGTACGAGGGGGCGCGGCATTCGCTGCTCGTGGTGCGCCCGGTGACGGGGCGCCGCCATCAGATCCGGGTGCACCTCGCCTGGATCGGCCATCCGGTGCTCGGGGATCCGCTGTTCGACAAGGCGGCCGCGCAGACGGGTGCCCGGACGTATCTGCATTCGTGGCGGCTCGGCTTCGACGCGGACTGGCTGGACGGTGAGCGGCTCGCGCTTCAGGCCGCGCCGGCAGCGGAGTTCTTCGACCCGCTGGCGGGCGAGTTGAGCCCCGAGGAGGCACGGGCACTGCTCGCGGACGTCCGGGTGCCCTGAGCGGGCGCGGCGTCCGGCCCGCGGCGGCTCTCCCGGGACGACGCCGGGGGCGGGGAGCCCGCGGGCGGTGATCCGGGGCCCCGGGCCGTGGACCCGCCCCGCGGACCCGTGAGGGGCCCGTCAGGCGCGCGGGGCCGTGCCGCTGTCCTGGCCGGGCGCGGGCGGCCGCTCGCCGCCTGCCCGGCTGTGCCGGATCCCGTACAGGAAGTAGATGACGAAGCCGACGGCCATCCAGATCGCGAACCGCAGCCATGTCTCCGCGGTCAGGTTCAGCATCAGCCACAGCGAGGCGGCGACGGACGCGATCGGCACCCACGGCACCAGCGGGGTGCGGAACGACCGGGGCAGGTCGGGACGGGTGCGCCGCAGGATGATCACGCCGATGGCGACGACGACGAAGGCCGAGAGCGTGCCGATGTTGACGAGGTTGGCGAGCTCCGAGATGGACGTGAACCCGGCGACGGCCGCGACGAGGACACCGAGCAGGATCGTCGTCCGGTAGGGGGTGCCGAAGCGCGGGTGGACCTGCGAGAAGACCTTCGGCAGCAGGCCGTCGCGGCTCATCGCGAAGAAGACCCGGCTCTGCCCGAGCAGCAGGATCATGCAGACCGAGGTCAGCCCGACGGCGGCGCCGAAGCTGATGACGCCGGACCAGAAGGGGTGTCCGGTGGCCTTGAAGGCGTCGGACAGCGGGGCGTCCACGGACAGCTCGGTGTACTTCTGCATGCCGGTGACGACGATGGACACCGCGACGTACAGCAGGGTGCAGATGAACAGCGAGGCGAGGATGCCGCGCGGCACGTCGCGCTGGGGTCTGAGGGTCTCCTCCGCCGCCGTCGCGACGATGTCGAAGCCGATGAAGGCGAAGAAGACGATCGCGGCGGCGCTGAAGATGCCGAAGATGCCGAAGTTGCCGGGGGTGAAGCCCGCCATCAGCTGGATGAGCGGAGCGTTGAGGCCGCTGATCCCCGAGGAGTGCACCGTCGGCGGGATGAACGGCGTGTAGTTGGAGCCGGTGATCAGGAAGGCGCCGACGATGATGACGATCAGGACCACCACGATCTTCACCGCGACGATGACATTGGTGATCATCGACGAGAGCCGCATGCCGATGACGAGGATGCCCGTCAGGACGAGGATGAGGAAGCAGGCGAGCACGTCGAACCCGAAGTGCCCGCCGTGCGTGCCGGTCAGCCCCGACGGCATGTTCCAGCCCGCGTTGCTGAGGAAGGACTGGATGTACCCGGACCAGCCGACGGCGACGACCGCGGCCCCGAGGGCCAGTTCGAGGATGAGGTCCCAGCCGATGATCCAGGCGGGCAGTTCCCCGAGGGAGGCGTAGGAGAAGGTGTAGGCGGATCCGGCGACCGGCACCGTCGAGGCGAACTCGGCGTAGCACAGGGCGGCGAGCGCGCACACGATGCCGGAGACGACGAACGCGAGGGCCGTCGCGGGACCCGCGTTCTCCTTGGCCACCTGACCGGTCAGGACGAAGATGCCGGTCCCGATGATGACGCCGACGCCGAAGACGGTGAGGTCGAGCGCGGAGAGCGACTTCCTGAGCCGGTGGTCGGGCTCCTCGGTGTCCCTGATGGACTGCTCGACCGATTTGGTGCGGAACAGAGCGTGTCGTGTCCCTGGCGTGCCACCTTGAGTACTCACGTACGTCCTTCCCTGTGCGCGTCCAACCCGGCAATGATCGAGAGGGCCGGGCGCGTCGCCTAACAGGAAGAAGGAATTTCACACGTTCGGACCGGTCGGACCACCCGTACGGGAGTCCGGCCGGCCCGAAGCCGTACGCGGGGTCGAACAGCGTCCGCACGGGCGGCCCGTCCGAGGTGGTGCGGGCCGGCGGATTCCGCGTGCGGGCGCGGGCGCCGTGGCACCGGCGCCCGCACGCGGGCCGTGGGGCCCGGTCAGTCGCGGGCGACCTCCCGCGTGTCCAGCAGCTTGCCGTCGAGACGGGAGACGAGACCGGTGACCTGACGGGCGATGTCGGGCGCCGTCAGTCCGAACTCGGCCATGAGCTCCTTGCGCGACGCGTGCGGGAGGAACCGCTCGGGGATGCCGAAGTCCCGCAGCGGCATGTCCACGCCGGAGTCCCGGAGCGCCTGCGCGATCGAGGCGCCGACGCCGCCGGTGCGGATGTTGTCCTCGACCGTGATCACGACGCGGTGGCGCTCCGCGAGGGGGACCATCTCCTCGTCGACGGGCTTGACCCAGCGCGGGTCGACGACCGTGCTCGAAATGCCCTGCTTGTCCAGAAGGTCGGCAATCTCCAGGCACATCGGCGCGAGGGCGCCCACCGAGACCAGCAGCACGTCCGCCGGGTCCGAGGTGGCGGGCCGGCGCAGGACGTCCATGCCGCCGATCCGGCCGACGGCCGCGACGGCGGGCCCGACCGCGCCCTTCGAGTACCGCACCACGGTCGGCGCGTCCTCGACCTGCACGGCCTCGCGCAGCTGGGAGCGGACCTGGTCGGCGTCGCGCGGGGCGGCGATCCTGATGCCCGGCACGATCTGGAGCATCGACATGTCCCACATGCCGTTGTGCGTCGGACCGTCGGTGCCCGTCACGCCGGCCCGGTCGAGCGCGAAGGTCACACCGCAGCGGTGCAGTGCCACATCCATCAGGACCTGGTCGAAGGCGCGGTTGAGGAAGGTCGCGTAGACGGCGAAGACGGGGTGCAGCCCACCCGTGGCGAGGCCGGCGGCGGAGACCGCGCCGTGCTGCTCGGCGATCCCGACGTCGTAGACCCGGTCGGGGAACGCCTCGGCGAACTTGGTCAGGCCGGTGGGGTGCAGCATCGAGGCCGTGATCGCGACGATGTCGTCCCGCTCCTGACCGAGCTTGAGCATTTCCTCACCGAAGACGGACGTCCAGTCGGCGCCGCCCGCCGAGATCGGCAGACCCGTGTCGGGGTGGATCGGACCGATGCCGTGGAAGCGGTCGGTCGGGTCCTGCTCGGCCGGGGTGTAGCCGCGGCCCTTCTCCGTGATGCAGTGCACGATGACCGGGCCGCCGAAGCGTTTCGCCCGCAGCAACGCGGATTCGACGGCCTCGACGTCGTGGCCGTCGATGGGGCCCATGTACTTCAGGCCGAGGTCCTCGAACATGCCCTGCGGGGCGACGAAGTCCTTCAGGCCCTTCTTGGCGCCGTGCAGCGTCTCGTACAGCGGCCTGCCCACGACGGGCGTGCGCTCCAGGAGGTCCTTGCCACGGGCGAGGAAGCGCTCGTAGCCGTCCGAGATGCGCAGGGTGGCGAGGTGGTTGGCGAGGCCGCCGGTGGTGCGCGCGTAGGACCACTCGTTGTCGTTGACGACGATGACGAGGGGGCGGTCCTTGGCGGCGGCGATGTTGTTCAGCGCCTCCCAGGCCATGCCGCCGGTCAGCGCGCCGTCGCCGATGACGGCGACCACGCTGTTGTCCTTCTTCAGGACGCGGTTGGCCTTGGCGAGCCCGTCGGCCCAGCCGAGGACGGTGGAGGCGTGCGAGTTCTCGATCACGTCGTGCTCGGACTCGGCGCGGGACGGGTAGCCGGAGAGGCCGCCCTTGCGCTTCAGCTTCGTGAAGTCCTGGCGCCCCGTGAGGAGCTTGTGCACGTACGCCTGGTGCCCGGTGTCGAACAGGATCCGGTCGTTCGGGGAGTCGTACACCCGGTGGAGGGCGATGGTCAGTTCCACGACGCCCAGATTGGGCCCGAGGTGGCCGCCGGTCTTGGAGACCGCGTCGACGAGGAACGTCCTGATCTCGCCCGCGAGCTGCCTGAGCTGCTCGGGGTCGAGTCGGTCCAGATCCCGCGGTCCCTTGATGTGCGTCAGCAACGGCACCCGTGCCTCCTTGCGATTGAGCCGGTCGAGCTCTGCCGATCCGCTGATTCTAATGTTCCGCCCGCGGCGGCGTTCGTCGGGCCGCGTGTTTGTGTGTCACACCATCGGCTGCGAACCAGCGGATCCCCTTGTGGCTTGACTGACCTTGTGCATAGCCGTACGACCCAAGGGAACCGGGGTTCTCCGGGCCCTGGCCGGGCTCGGCGGTCCGGAAGGTCGTCGGCGACACGAACATCCATACAGGTGCGATCCGAACGTGTGGCCGGTCACGGCAGGAGGGCCGGGCCGCGGTACTCCACCACGGGAGGCGCGGGCCGCCCGCACTCCACGCGCCGGGCGCGGGACCGCGCCCGGCAGGGGCGGCACCCACTGGGGGGCCACTGCCCGCGGACGCAAGCGTGCCCGGTACCTGGAAGGCACCGGGCACGGCTTGCGGGAGAGCGGTCAGGCGCGACCCGCGCTCCGCTGCGTCTTCCTGGTGATGGCGTCGATGACCACGGTGGCCAGCAGGACGGCGCCGGTGACCATGGACACGATGGGCGCGGCCACGCCCTGGATGCCCAGGCCCACCTGGATGGAGATGATCACGAGCACACCGAGCAGGGCGTTCCACGTACGGCCCCGGCCACCGAAGAGGCTGGTGCCGCCGATGACGGCCGCGGCGATGGAGTTCATGAGCAGGTTGCCCGCGCCGGCGCCCTGGTTGGCGGCGGCGATCTGGGAGGCCAGGAACAGGCCGCCGAGCGCCGCGAAGCCACCGGAGATCATGAAGACCGAGATCCGGATCCAGGTCACGTTGATACCGGCACGGCGCGACGCCTCGACGCTGCCGCCGAGCGCGAAGATCTTGCGGCCGTAGGTGGTCCTGCGGAGCACGAAGTCCGTGATGACCAGCAGGCCGATGAAGATCACGACGGCCAGCGGAAGGCCCTTGTACTGGTTGAAGATGATCGCGACACCGAAGGCGGCGATGGCGACCAGGACCGTACGCAGGATGGTGTCGGCCAGCGGACGGGCCGGCACGCCGGCGCGCTGCCTGCTGCGGTTCTGCGAGAAGGAGGCCCAGAAGTACACGACCACGGCCACGAGGGCCAGGACGTAGGCCGCCGCCACGTCACTGAAGAAGTAGTTCTCCAGCTTGTAGACGACGTTGTCGTTCGGGATGTTGATGGTGCCGGACGGGCCGAGCACCTGCAACATCAGGCCGCTCCAGAAGAGCAGACCGGCCAGCGTCACGGCGAAGGCCGGGACGCCGATGCGCGCGAAGAAGAAGCCGTGGATGGCACCCGCGACGGCGCCGGAGGCCAGCGCGATGATCAGCGCCAGGATGCTGTTCATTCCGTGCGTGATGCCGAGCACCGCGAAGATCGCGCTCGCCAGACCGCTGACGGAACCGACGGAGAGGTCGATCTCACCGAGCAGCAGGACGAAGACGATGCCGGTGGCTATCAGCCCCGTACCGCTCATCTGCACGAGGATGTCGGTGATGTTTCCCGCGCCGAGGAAGCTGGAGTTCAGGCTGGTGAAGATCACGCCGATCAGGATCAGACCGACGATGACCGGGATGGAGCCCAGTTCACCGGCCTTGATCTTGCGCTTGAACTCCGTGACGTATCCGCCGAAACCCTGCTCCTGGACGAGGAGCCGGGGGTCGACCGCCGTGACGGCGCCCTCGGCGGCCTCCGGCGCGTCGACGGCCCGGTGCCGCGGCGCCGAGGTCTTGTCGATGCTCACTTCTGAACCTCCGCGGTACGGGACGCGCGCCGGGTCACAGCGTTGTCCGTGGCGCCGGTGATGGCGGCGATGATGTCTTCCTGCGAGGTGGTCCTGACGTCGAAGACGCCGTTGTTGCCACCGAGGCGGAGAACCGCGACCCGGTCGGCGACGGCCTTGACGTCCGCCATGTTGTGGCTGATGAGGAGGACCGCGAGGCCGCGCGAGCGCAGGCGCTCCACGAGGTCGAGCACCTGGGCGGTCTGCTCCACACCGAGAGCCGCCGTGGGCTCGTCGAGGATGACGAGCTTGGGCTCACCGAGCATCGAGCGGGCGATCGCCACGACCTGGCGCTGACCGCCGGAGAGCGAGGCGATCGGAATGCGCACGCTCGGGATGCGGATCGAGAGCGAGTCGAGCAGCTCGCGCGAGCGGCGCTCCATCTCGACCTCGTTGAGCACGCCCCAGCGGCGGATCTCCCGGCCGAGGAACAGGTTGCCCACGACGTCGATGTTGTCGGCGAGCGACAGGTCCTGGTAGACGGTCGCGATACCCAGGTGCTGGGCATCCTGCGGCCGGTCGACCGAGACCTGGCGTCCCTCCCACTCGATGACGCCTTCGTCGATGGGATGCACGCCGGCGATCGTCTTGACCAGCGTGGACTTTCCGGCTCCGTTGTCGCCCACCAGGGCGACCACCTCACCGGCGTGGATCTCCAGGTCGACGTCGGTGAGCGCCTGGACGGCACCGAATCGCTTGAAGACCCCTCGCAACGCCAGCACGGGCGTAGCGGTCACGTGAACCATCTCCTTCGCCGCCTGACCGGCGGGGATGCCGCGCCGGGGGTGTGGCGCGGAGGTCGAGCAGAACATGCGGAAGCCCACCGCCGGAGAGCGGCGGCAGGAGGTGAAGAGTTCCGTCCGGCGCCCCGCCGCTTCTGCTTGCGGGGCGTGGTCGAGCGGGGCGCCGGACAGGTCTTCACAGGAGTGGAACGGGCGGAGGTCCCTCGATCGGGCCCTCCGCTGCCGCCTACTCCAGGCCGTCGGCCTTGCAGGCCGCGAGGTACGTGGGGGTGCAGATGTCGGACAGCTTGTAGATGTTGTCCTTGAGGACCGTGTCCTTGATGTTGGACTTGGTCAGGGAGACCACCGGGATGATCTTGGTGGGGATGCCCTTGTTGGTGTTGCTGTCGCTCTTGTCCGCGGCGATGGTGTCCACGGACTTGCCCTGCGCCAGCGCGACGGCCATCTGGCCGGCGACGGACGCCTCTTCCGGGTACGACTTGTAGATGCTCATGAACTGCGTGCCGTCGAGGATGCGCTGCACGCCGGTCAGAGTCGAGTCCTGGCCGGTGACCGGGACCTTCTTCGGGTCGATGCTGGCCTGCTTCATCGCCTGGATGATGGCGCCGGCCATGTCGTCGTTGGCGGAGTAGACGCCGACGATCTTCTTCGCACCGAGGGCCTGGATCGCGGCCGCCATGTTGGCGTTGGCGTTGTTCGGGTCCCAGTCCTGCGTGTCGTACTTCTTGCCGATCGTCGTGGCCTTCTGCAGGATCGGCAGCGCGCCGGCCTTGAAGAGCGCGGCGTTCGGGTCCGTGATGGCACCGTTCATCATCACGATGCTGCCGGCCTTGGCCTTCGAGCCGAGCTGCTTGACCAGGGCGTTCGCCTGCACCCGGCCGACTTCGGTGTTGTCGAAGGAGGTGTAGGCGTCGATCGGGCCGTCCGCGAGGCGGTCGTAGGCCACCACGGGGATGCCGGCGTCCTTGGCCTTCTGGACCGAGGCGGCGATCGACTTCGAGTCCACCGCGTCCAGGATGATCACGTCGACCTTGCGGGTGATCAGCGTGGACATCTGCTGGGTCTGGGTCGTCGCGTCCTGCTGCGCGTTCTCGTAGACGACCTTGCCCTTGCCGTTGGTGAGGTCGGAGATCCGCTTGGTGATGAGCGGCCTGTCCAGCGACTCGTAACGCGCGGTCTTGTTCTCCGGGAGAAGCAGGCCCACCGTGATGTTGTCCGAGTCGGACTTCTTCTTGGGGGCGCTGTCGCTGCCGCTGGACTGCTTGGCACTGCCGCACGCGGCGAGGAGAACAGCCATGCCGGTGGCGGACGCGGCTACCGCAGCACGACGCATCGATGCGTTCACGTTGAAAAACCTCCCTGACGAGGCCGCGTCGCTGCGGCCGAGGTGGCAGGAAGTCAACTCGGCCAAACGGGCGACGTCAAGGAGTAAATCCTTAACGAGATGACAACGGTGCCATTCGTTATCTAAGTGAAGGCAGGTGTGGTGCTCGGGAGGGCGCTCTCCAGCAAGGTCGAATCGCCCATTTCGTTGAGTACGAGCGCCAGCGCGCCGAGCACCTCGGCCCGGCCTCCCAGGGCTCCCGGGAGCACCGAGAGTTGGCGCGCCGCGCTCGGGATGGCGTACCGCGAGACGGACTCCCGGATCGGCGCGAGCACCAGTTCCCCAGCCTCCGCCAGATCGCCTCCCAGCACCACCCTGGAGGGGTTCAGAAGGTTGCACAGATTGGCGACGCCGCTGCCGACGTGCCGGCCCACGTCGGCCACCACCCTGCGGCACCCGGGGTCGCCCTCGCGGGCCAACTGGACGACCCGCTCCATCGTCAGGTCGCTGCCGTGGCTGGGCTGCAGGAGGGGCAGGACGTACCGGGCGGCGGTGAAGGTCTCCAGGCATCCGCGGTTGCCGCAGCGGCACACCGGGCCCGCCTCGTCCAGGGTGATGTGCCCGATCTCCCCCGCCGTGCCACCGGGCCCGCGGTAGATCCGGCCCGCGATGACGAGGCCCGCCCCGACACCGCTCGCGACCTTGATGTACGCCAGGTCGCGCACGCCCCGGCCGCTGCCCCACACCATCTCGCCGAGCGCGCCGAGATTGGCATCGTTGTCCACGTACACCGGCACCCCGAGGCGGGCGGCGAGCTCGTCGCTCGGGTTGATCCCGGTCCACCCCGGCAGTATCGCCGTGGAGCCGAGCGTGCCCGATTCGACGTCGATGGGGCCCGGCACGCCGAGCCCGACGCCGACGACCTTCTTACGGTCGATCCCGGTGGTCACGATCAGGCGTTCGACCAGGGTCTCCGCCCGCCCGAAGCCGTCCGCGTACGACGCGTCGACGTCCAGTGGCTCGGACTCCTCGGCCAGGACCTGATGGGCCAGGTTGCCCACCGCCACGCGCAGGTGGGTGTGGCCGAAGTCGACGCCGAGCACGATGCCGGCCTCGGGGCTCAGCGACACGCTGCGGGCCCTGCGCCCGCCCGCCGAGGTCGGGGTGACCTCGACCGTGCCGCCCTCCTTCAGCTCCCGGACGATGTTGGACACCGTGGCTGCGGACAGACCGGTGCCCCTGGCGATCTCGGCCTGCGTCAGCGAACCGGCCATACGCACCGCGCGTACGACCCGTTCGAGGTTGGCCCGGTGCAGCGACGACTGCGACCCCGGAGTCTCCACGGCTCATCCACTCCTGCCCTGGCAGACGGCACGACGACCGTCTCCCGGCGGGGCCGCGTCACTGAGACCCCGACGTATCTCCAACTTGTGAACTCTTACCTCAGCCTTTGGGGCCACCTCCCGTCAAGACCTTGAGCGACGCTCGTCCGGACGAAACACCCGATACACGAAGAAACGCCCGCCGACAATCTCCGGCGGGCGTCTCCGCGCCTGACGTTATTTCAACGCGCCCGCGGTCAGCCCGGCGACCACCTGGCGCTGGAAGACGATGTACGCGGCGAGCACCGGCAGCATCGCCATCACCAGACCGGCGAACAGGCCCGAGTAGTCGCCCTTGTAGCCCTGGCTCGTGGCGAGTTCGACCAGGCCCTGCGAGAGCACCTTGTGGTCGGGGTTGGTGTTCAGCACCGTCGGCAGCAGGTACTGGTTCCACTGGCCCAGGAAGTTGAAGATCCCGACACTGATCAGCCCGGGCTTCGCCATGGGGAGCATGACCTGGAAGAACGTACGCGTGTGGGACGCGCCGTCGATGATCGCCGCCTCCGCCACCGACGTGGGCAACGTCTTGAAGAAGGAGGTCAGGAAGAAGACCGTGAACGGCAGCGAGTACGCGATGTAGACCAGGATCAGCCCCTGCATCGTGTTGAGCAGGGTCAGGTTCTGCATCACGTAGAACAGCGGCACCAGCGCGAGGATGACGGGGAAGCTCATCCCGCCGATGAACAGGAAGTAGATGAACCTGTTGCCGGGGAAGTCGAACCGCGCCAGCACGTACGCCGCCATCGAACCCAGCAGCAGCGTGCCGAACAGCGAACACGCCACCACGATCACGGTGTTGAGGAAGTAGTCGCTCATGTGCGCCTGGTTCCAGGCGCGCGACCAGTTCTCGAAGTGCAGGTGGTTCGGCAGCGCCCAGGGAGATGTGAAGATCGACTTGTCGTCCTTGAAGGACGTCATGACGGCCCACAGGAGCGGCATCACGACCAGGATCGCCCAGATGACCAGCATGCCGTGGGAGAAGACGTTCAGCACCCCGCCGGTCTTCTTCTCACGGCCCGCACCAGCGGGCGCGGGCTTCGCCTCGGGGACGTGCGGCGGCACGGTCTCGGCGGGCTGGGGAGAGGTGTCAGTGCTCATCAGTACTCCAGCCGTTCGCGTCGGCCCAGGCGCAGGACCCCGCCGGCGAACAGCAGGGTGACAATCAGGAGGGCCACGCCGATCGCGGTCGCGTAACCGGCCTGGCCGTCGCGGAACGCCTTCTGGTAGACGTACAGACTCAGGACGTTGGTGGAATCGGCGGGTCCGCCGGGGCCCACCGTCATGATCTGGGTGACCGCGAACGACTCGGCGCCGAGCGCCAGTACGCCCATGTAGACCCAGCCGGACTGGACGGTGTCCCACAGCAGGGGCAGCGTGATCCGGAAGAACGTGGTGGCGCGGCCCGCACCGTCGAGCAGGGCCGCCTCGTAGAAGTCCTTCGGGATGGACGACATGCCCGCGGAGAACAGCACCACGAAGAAGCCGACCTGGCTCCACATCAGGACGGCCATCACGCACCACAGCGCGAGCCCGGGGTCACCCAGCCATTCCGGCTGCACGCTGCCCAGGCCGATCGCGCTCAGGAAGGCGTTGAGCGCTCCGCTGTCGGGGTTGTAGAGGAACTGGAAGAGCAGGGCCACGATCGCGATGGACAGCACCTGCGGGAAGAAGTAGACGATCTTGTAGAACGGGGCGCCCTGGACCCCGGAGACCGCGGCACCCTTCTTCCTGCGGCCGCCCACGTTCAGCATGAACGACAGGAACAGCGCGATGGCCAGCACCACCACGGGCAGCACCAGCACGTAGATCACGCTGTGCCTGAGCGACGCCCAGAACGTGGGGTCGTGCATCATCCGTTGGTAGTTGTCCAGCCCCGTCACCGAGAACTGGGGGCTCAGGCCGGTCCAGTTGGTGAACGAGTAGTAGATCGACTGGATGAACGGCCAGATGACGAAGATGGCGTACAACGCCAGGGGGACGATCAAGAACCCCACGATGAACCGGTACTTGCCGTGCTGCATGTCTCCCGACCCCGAATCCTCGGCGGCCCGCCATGGCGGGCCGCCGTGCCGACCGGGCGTGTGCCGGCCGACAGGCGTGACCGGCGCGGACGGCCGGGGCGCCCGGAGTTCGGGGCGCCGCCGGCCGTCCGTTCCGCCCTACTGGTGCTTGTAGTGGGTGATGGACGAGTCCTTGGCCGCCGCGTCGGAGAACTCCTGGCACTTCTTGACGCACTCGGCCGGGGTCATCCGGCCGGCCATCATCTCGCCGAGCGCGCCGACACCGATCTTCTGCTTCTCCAGGTCGACGTACCAGTCCTGGAGGCGGGGGTTGAGCACGTTCGGCCCGGCCTTCGTCAAGGCGTCGACGCCGGACTGCAGGGCGCTCGTGAGCGTGAGCCCGTCGGTGCCGCCGTTGAAGGAGCTGAGCGACTTCACCTTCTGCGTGAAGTTGCGCGAGGAGCCCTCGCTGAGCATGATCCGCAGCTGCTCCATGCCACCGAGCGGGTTCTTCGCCTTCGCCGGGACGATGTAGGGCTCACCGCCGGCCGCCCAGATGGTGCCGAACGGCATCTTGTCGCTCGAGTCGAGGCTGGAGGGCGCCGAGACCTTCATCTGGAAGTCCTTGGGCGTGGTCTTCGCCGCCTCGTTCTCCACCCAGGAGCCGTTGGGGATGAACAGCGCCTTGTACTGCGTCCACGCGGTCTGCGACTGGATGTGGTCGAGACCCGGGGTGCCCTTGAGGATGTACCCCTTGGCGTAGAGCTCGTAGTACGCCTCGAAGGCCGCCTTCACGGCGGGCGCCTTCCAGCAGTTCGGCTCCAGGTTGTCGATCGCGTCCAGGACCTCCCGGCCGCCGATCTTGCCGATGAAGGGGAACAGCGAGAAGGGCACGTAGTACGGGTACTTGCCCGCGTACGTCCAGCCCGCCACGCCCTTCTTCTTGGCCTTGGCGCACAGCGCCAGCATGTCGTCCCAGTTCTCCGGGTACTGCGCGTCGAAGCGGTCGAGCGCCGTCTGGGAGTACCAGACGCCGTAGACCGTGTACGCGTAGTTCATGACGTACATCGGCTTGCCGTTGAACTGGCCCATCTCCAGGACGCCGGGCCGCAGGGTGTCGCGGACCTTCTTGGACGGGTCGTCGTAGGACGGCGCGTCCATCAGCGCCGTCAGGTCGGCGAGTTGCTTCTGGCCGACGAGGACACCCATGTCCATCTGCTCGGCGCCGGAGTTGTCGATCAGGTCCGGCGGGGTGCCGCCGTTGAAGCGCGGCTGGAGCTGGGTCTGGATCTTCTGGGTCGCCGTCAGGGTGACCTTGGCCTTCGGGAAGGCCTTGTTGTACAGGACATTGGCGTCCTTGGCGTACTCGGTACCGAAGCCCCCGTCGAAGATGACGAAGTCGAGGGGGCTGGTCGCGTTCACCCCGAGCGGGTTCTTGGCCGTCGTCTTCGCCTTGCTCGGCTTGGTGGTGTCGTCGCTCCCGCCGCCGCTCGCGCAGGCACTCAGGAAGCTCACCGCCGGTATGCCGACCAGGCCGAGCGCCGCTGACCGCTTGATCACATCGCGGCGGCCAAGGCCCCCGTCGTTCTGAGCGGAGGTGGATCCCATGCTCAAGTCCTCGCCTTCTACAGGACTCAGGCGGTGTGCCGGCCGGCCGTCCTTCTCGTCTGAGGCGAAGGCCCCGCCACCGCGGGTATACGAAGCTGGTCGTGCTGCGTGGTTGGTACTGCGTGATGGTGAATGGTCGCGTACGGATCACTGTGAGAACGGTGCGGCCTGCCCAGCAGATACGGGCAGAGCCCTCCCGTTCGTCTCCCCCTGGTCCGGTCTGCAACAGGAAAAACTCCAGGGCGGACGCCGACAGGTATAGTCCACTTCCCGCCGGGTGAGCAAGATCGAAACCCAACTTGGACGGCAGTCTTTCCCTATTTGAGACCTCGCGGAAATGTGGGCACATTGCCGAACGATTCAGCGCACAACAACAACGGAATTACCCGTTCCGGCGCATTTTCCGCCTGCAACACCCTTGACACGCGCGGACCCTGGGGTCCCGGCCGGGCCTCGGACGCCCGTCCGGCAACGGGCCCCCGGACGGTATGCCGAACGCTCGCCGACAGGTCAAATCATCGCACAGCACACCCAAAGCACCGCCAAAGCGTGCCCGGACGGAGAGAAAGGGAAAGAAGCGGGCATCTGCGTACCGAAGGGCTCTCCCGTCGACTGCGGACGGCTTCCTTCCGGGACATTTCGGCGACGGGAATTACGGTCCGCTTCGCGACCGGGAATTGACCGGAAAAGCGACCGGTTCCGTCCTCGTGCGGGTTCCCGGGTGCGGCGCCGCCCACCGCCGGGGGCCGCACGCGACGGGCGCTCCCGGGGGCCGGGGAAAGGCCACTCGACCCCTCCCATCAGCCCGGACACCGATCACGCCGGTCCGTGCGCGGACCCCGGCGGCCCGGCCCGGGACCACGGAGCGCGCACCAGGAGCCGACGCGGAAAGGGCCGCAAGCGACGACTCCCCCGGCCTCTCCTCTCGGCTCTCGGCGGCGGACGGCAGCGGCGCGCGGCGCCCGCACGGGGTGCCGGTCGAGCGCCGGCCACCACCGAGCGCAGGGTTCGGTCCGCTGAACGCGGGGTGAACGCTCAGCAGCATGACCGGGATCGCAGGTGTGGAGCGCTGAACAGTGGGGACACGGGGCCCGTAAGAGGGGACAATGGAGCCACCGGCCCACGCGCCGGAAGCTTCACAGGGTTCCACCGGCTTCTCGCACCCAGGGGGCGTGCCATGGTGTTCCAGGGGACGTACACGGTGATGTGCGCGGTTCTCGCGCTGATCGGTATCGCCTGCGTGGTGTGGGCGTGGTGCGTCAGCGGCCGCCGTCACCGCACATCCTGACCCACGGCGGTCACGGACCGCCACAGCGGGCCCGGCGCCGCACGGGCCCGCTGCGTATGCGTGCGCGTCGCACGGGCCCAGGCGGCACGGGTCCGCGCCGTACGGGTCCGCGCCGTACGCGCACGGTCAGCGCCGTCCCCGCTCGAAGGGCTCGCGTCGCGCCCGCTGCCGTGCGCCGGGCCGGGGCCGCGACGGCTTTCGCGACGTCGGCCGCCCGCGAGCGCCCGTCAACCGAGCCTCCTCCCCCGGTGTCAGTCCAGGAGCCGGCGGACCAACGGGAGCAACGCGTCAGGCTCCGCGGCCGCGAGGTGCCCCAACGTGCCCGTACGACGGGCCAGTACGACGCCGACGAAGGCGGCCGTCAGCAGTTCCGCGCGCAACTCGGCCTGGTCGTCGCCCTCCTGCACGAACCGGTCCCGCAGCGGCCCCACGATGCGGCGCTCCAGCTCCGCGGCGGCCGCCTCGTGCGCGGCGGCGTCGTCGTAGGGACGTACGGCCACCTGCGCGACCGGGCCGGGCCCCTGCCGGTCGAAGCGGCTGATCAGACCCGCGAGCCGGTCCGCGTCGAAGAGGTCGGCGAAGGTCTCCGCATGGCTCTCGGCACGCAGCACGGCCACGAACAGCTGGGCCTTCCCGCCGAAATAGCGGGCGATCATGGCGGGATCAACACCCGCCAGGTCGCCGATGTCACGGGCGGTGGTGCGGTCGTAGCCCCGCTCCCCGAACAGCTCCCCCGCGGCCCGCAGCAGCCGCTCCCTGCTCGCGGCCGCGTCCCGGCGGCGCGGGGCGCCCCGGCCGGGCGCGGGGGGCTCGGCGGCGGACGGGCCGTCGGCTGCGGGCGCTGCTCGCGGGGGCTTCGGCATGGCGGTGTCAGTCCTCGATCGTGTCGTACGGCGCGGGCGCGGCGCCGCCGGAGCGAGCCCCCTCGGCCAGGGGGACCTCGGGGGTCGCGGGGACGGCGTCGGCGAGTCCCTCGTCGGCCAGGACGCGGTCGGCCGCCGCCTGCCGGACACGCCGTTCCGAGGTGCGGGCGACGGCGTCCGAGGTGGCCACGGAGCCCGCGGCCGCCGGGGAGCCGGCTGCCGTGCGCGAGCGCACCTTCGGCAGCAGGAAGGCGGCGACGGCGGTGGCAACCCACATCGCACAGGCGATGAGCCCCGCGTCGGTGTAACCACCGCCGCTCGGCAGGGACTGGCCCGGGGCGGTGTGGGTTTCGAGCACCACGGCGCTCAGAGTACTGCCGGCGGCGTAACCGATGTAGCGGATGACCTGGTTGAAGCTGGTGGCGCTGCCCGTCTCCTGCGGCGGCACGGAGCCCACGATGAGGCCCGGCATCACCGCGAAGATGGCGCCGACGCCGAGGCCCGCGAGGGCCATCACGACCAGCACCTCCACCATGGCGCCCCGGGCGTAGCTGAACATCACCATGGACAGCAGCATCACGACCGCGCCGAGGGCGAGCGCCGCACCGGCGGGTATCCGGGTGACGAGGCTGCGGGTGATCCGGGTCGAGACGACGCTCGCGGCCGAGAACGGCACCAGGACCAGGCCCGCGACGAAGACGGAGGCACCGAGCCCGTACCCGCTGCTCACGGGTGTCTGGACGAACCGCGTCACCAGGGAGATGAGCAGGTACATCCCGACGCCCGCGAGCAGCGCGGTGACGTCGGCGGTCAGGACGGTGGGGCGGCGCAGCAGCCGCAGGTCGACCAGCGGGTGCGCCGCGAGCAGTTCCCGTACGACCCAGCCGGCGAGCACGAGGACCGAGCCGCCGACGACCGAGAACAGCAGCGGTGACGTCCAGCCCCAGCTCTCGCCCTCGCTGAGGGAGAGCAGGAGGCCCACGAGCGCGGCACCGAGCAGGACCGCGCCGGGCAGGTCCACCGGGCGAGGGGGACGGTGCGCGGAGGACGGTACGACGACGGCGGCCACGACGAGCCCGAGCGCGCTGACGACGGCACCGAACCAGAACGCCGCGTGCAGCCCGCCGAACTGGGCGACGAGCCCGGTGATCGGGTAACCCAGCCCGACGCCCGCGACCGTCGTGACGGACAGGACGGCCGCGGCCGGTCGTGAGCGCTCCACCGGCAGGGCGTCCCGCACCGCGGTGATGCCGAGCGGCGTCAGACCGAGACCGATGCCCTGCATGGCCCTGCCGACCAGCAGGAAGGTGAAGCCGAGCGGCAGTGCCGCGAGCACGGCGCCCAGGGTCACGGCGACGAGCGAGACGATGATGACGCGACGGCGGTGCGGACCGTCCCCGAGCCGCCCGGTCAGCGGTGTGGCGACGGCGGCCATCAGGAAGGTGACGGTCAGCGCCCACTGGGCGTCGTTGACCGAGATGTGGTCGGTCTGCGCGATGGTCGGTATGAGGGGCGCGCCGAGGCTGCTGACGACCGCGACCACCATCCCCATGAACACGAGCCCCGGCACGAGGAAGCGGTGGGCCGGGGCCGGCGGGGCGTCCTGGGCGGGAGGTACGTTCGTCATACAAACAGTTTACGCTCGATGTCTACAAGCGATGTCTACAGGCGATGACCTTCGCGCGGGCCGGATCGGCGGACGCCCTCCGGCCGGCGGTCGGCGGGCCCCGCCGACGCGTCCCCGCCGGGTGCCGCACGCCACCGCTCCGAGCCCTTCCTCCCGGCGCCCCGCGCCCACGGAAAGGCGCCCCCGCACTCACCGGTGCGGGGGCGCCTTTCCGTTCAACGGCCCTACGGCCGTCGCCCGTTACTTGCGGAGCAGGCTGCGCAGCACGTACTGGAGGATGCCGCCGTTGCGGTAGTAGTCGGCCTCTCCGGGGGTGTCGATGCGCAGGACCGCGTCGAACTCGACGCCCGTGTCCGTGGTGACCTTGACCGTAGCCGGGATGCCGTCGTTCAGGGCCGTGACGCCCGCGAACGAGAAGGTCTCCTCGCCCGTCAGGCCGAGCGCCTGGGCGCTCTGGCCCTCCGGGAACTGCAGCGGGAGGACGCCCATGCCGATCAGGTTCGAGCGGTGGATGCGCTCGTACGACTCGGCGATGACGGCCTTCACACCGAGCAGCGCGGTGCCCTTGGCCGCCCAGTCGCGGGACGAGCCGGAGCCGTACTCCTTGCCCGCGAGGACGACCAGCGGGGTGCCCTGGTCGATGTAGTTGCGCGAGGCGTCGTAGATGAAGGAGACGGGGGCGTCCGCCTTCGTGAAGTCGCGCGTGTAGCCGCCCTCGGTGCCCGGCGCGATCTGGTTGCGCAGGCGGATGTTGGCGAACGTACCGCGGATCATGACTTCGTGGTTGCCGCGGCGCGAGCCGTAGGAGTTGAAGTCACGGCGCTGGATGCCGTGTTCCGTCAGGTACTTGCCGGCCGGGGTGTCGGCCTTGATCGCACCGGCCGGGGAGATGTGGTCGGTGGTGACCGAGTCGCCCAGCTTGGCGAGCACGCGGGCGCCGCTGATGTCCTCGACGGGGGACGGGTCGTGCGCCATGCCCTCGAAGTAAGGGGGCTTGCGGACGTAGGTCGACTCGGCGTCCCACTCGAAGGTGTCACCCGTCGGGATCGGCAGCGAGGTCCACTGCTCGTCCCCCGCGAAGACGTCCTTGTAGGACTCCTTGAACATGTCCTGGCCGATGGCGGCCGCGATGACCTCGTTGACCTCGGCCTCCGTCGGCCAGATGTCCGCGAGGTGGACCGGCTTGCCGTCCCGGTCGGTACCGAGCGCGTCGCGGGTGATGTCCACCTTCATGGAACCCGCGATGGCGTAGGCCACGACCAGCGGCGGGGACGCCAGGTAGTTCATCTTGACGTCCGGGTTGATCCGACCCTCGAAGTTGCGGTTGCCGGAGAGCACCGCGGCGACCGCGAGGTCGGCCTCGTTGACGGCCTTGGAGATCTCCTCCGGCAGCGGGCCGGAGTTGCCGATGCAGGTGGTGCAGCCGTACCCGACGAGGTTGAAGCCCATCTTGTCGAGGTACGGCGTCAGGCCCGCGCGGTCGTAGTAGTCCATGACGACCTTGGACCCGGGCGCGAGCGTGGTCTTGACCCACGGCTTGCGGGACAGGCCCTTCTCGACGGCCTTCTTCGCGACGAGCGCGGCGGCGACCATCACGTTCGGGTTCGAGGTGTTGGTGCAGGACGTGATCGCGGCGACCGTGACGGCGCCGTGGTCGATCTCGTAGGTCGAGCCGTCCTCGGCGGTGACGACGGTCGGCTTCGTGGGAACGCCGTTGTGCGCGGCCGGCGCGTCCGAGGCCGGGAAGGACTCCTTGCCGGCCTCCTCGTCGTCGGCGACGTAGTTGCGCACGTCGTGGGCGAAGGTCTCCTTGGCCTCGGAGAGGACGATCCGGTCCTGCGGGCGCTTCGGGCCGGCGATGGACGGGACGACCGTGGCGAGGTCGAGCTCCAGCTTCTCGGAGAAGTCGGGCTCGGCCGCCGGGTCGAGCCAGAGGCCCTGCTCCTTGGCGTACGTCTCGACCAGCGCGAGCTGCTGCTCGCTGCGGCCGGTCAGCTTGAGGTAGTTGATGGTCTCGGAGTCGATCGGGAAGATCGCGGCCGTGGAGCCGAACTCCGGCGACATGTTGCCGATGGTGGCGCGGTTCGCGAGCGTGGTGGCCGCGACGCCCTCGCCGTAGAACTCGACGAACTTGCCGACCACACCGTGCTTGCGCAGCATCTCGGTGATGGTGAGGACGAGGTCCGTCGCGGTGGTGCCGGCGGGCAGCTCACCGGTGAGCTTGAAGCCGACGACGCGCGGGATGAGCATCGACACGGGCTGCCCGAGCATCGCGGCCTCGGCCTCGATGCCGCCGACGCCCCAGCCGAGCACGCCCAGGCCGTTGACCATGGTCGTGTGCGAGTCCGTGCCGACGAGGGTGTCGGGGTACGCCTGGCCGCCGCGGACCATGACCGTACGGGCCAGGTGCTCGATGTTGACCTGGTGCACGATGCCGGTGCCGGGCGGGACGACCTTGAACTCGTCGAACGCCGTCTGGCCCCAGCGCAGGAACTGGTAGCGCTCGCGGTTGCGGCCGTACTCCAGCTCGACGTTCTGCGCGAACGACTGCGCCGTACCGAACTTGTCGGCGATCACGGAGTGGTCGATGACCAGCTCGGCGGGGGCCAGCGGGTTGATCTTCGCCGGGTCACCGCCCAGCTCCTTGACGGCCTCGCGCATGGTGGCGAGGTCGACGACACACGGCACACCGGTGAAGTCCTGCATGATCACACGGGCGGGCGTGAACTGGATCTCCTGGCTGGGCTGGGCCTGTGAGTCCCAGCCGCCGATCGCGCGGATGTGGTCCGCGGTGATGTTCGCACCGTCCTCGGTGCGCAGCAGGTTCTCCAGCAGCACCTTCAGGCTGTAAGGGAGGCGAGCTGCGCCCTCGACCTTGTCCAGCCGGAAGATCTCGTACGACTCGTCGCCCACGTGCAGCGTGCTGCGGGCGTCGAAACTGTTGGCCGACACGACAGTCTCCTTCTTGATGTGCGCGTACTACCGCCATGCTGCCGCCACGAGTCGTCACCGATCCGCTAAGGTAAGACTTACTTAGGGTCGCCTTACCTTGTTGCAGGCCGCGGTACGTCTTCTATAAGTATCTCGATGTCGAGATAACTCTAGTACATGACCGCGCGAGGGTCATGCGCGGACCGCCGCTGTCCGCCGTCATCCCGTCGAGGCGCCCGGCAGCGAACACGGTCGGTTCGGCTACGGCACACGCCGGGCCACCGGGCCGTACGGGATCGGAGCGTCCTTCTTCCCTGGGCGACGCGGACCGGGAGAGCTGATCGAGGGCGGGGGCGAGCCACCACCGGCTGGGCCTCGCTGCCCGGCTCACGACCGCGCGCCGCCTCGGGGTGGTCGCCGGACGGTGCGGCCAGTGCGCAGCCCGGGCCGCCCAGAGTGCGGCGGCAGGCGGTCGCGCCGGTACGGCACGGCGCCTGCCGGATCGGACGATGTCGCGAAGGCGGCGGTCGCCCGTGTCCCGGTGGACCGAGGCCGCTCAGCGCAGTACGGCCGCCAGCAGGTCCGGCCCGAGCGCCGTCAGATCGGACAGACGCAGGGTGTACTGGACGTAGCGACCGTGACGCCGGGTCGTGAGCAGGCCCGCGCGGCGCAGGACCGCGAGGTGGCGGGAGACTTCCGGGGGTGAGAGTTCCCAGGCGTCGGCCAGTTCACCGGTGGTGTGCGGGCCGCGGGCCAGGGTGCGCAGCAGCCGCAGCCGTACCGGATGCGCGAGCGCCTCCAGCCGGAGCGTGACGGTTTCCAGCGATATCGGCTCCTGTGGACTCGCCTCGGCCACGGGGTACTGCACCACCGGGTGCCACCCGGGCGCGTGGACCGCCACCAGGTGCGGGCGGCCGAAGACGCTGGGCAGGAACGTGACCCCGGTGCCGTGGGCGGTGGCCGACCTGTCCTGGAGCTTGTCCACGATGATGCAGTCGCCGTCCGGTGCCAGGGTGACGGCGCCGGAGACCGATGCGAGCGCCGCCCCGATGCCCTGGCGCTTCAGCAGGTCGTTCTTCAGGCGCAGATCGGTGGCGAGTCGCACGGCGACGCCCGTCCAGGCCGCGTCGAAGAAGGCCTCGGCGCACTGTTCGAGGGTGTGACGCACCCGCGCCCGCACGGCGGCCGGGTCCGCGAGCAGCCGTTCCGCGAAGGCCTCTTGGAGCGCGCCGCGGGCCTGGGCCAGATCCAGGGCCCGCTCGCGCGCCGTCGCGTCGGCGAGCGGCGACGGCCCGGCGAAGTGGACCCGGTTGCTGCCGCACGTGGTGATGAGCGCGGCGGTCACATACGTTTCGTCGTCGATCCGGTCCACATCGTCCAGCTCCTCGGCGAGGGTAGGCCGGGGACGAGCGGGGACCAGGAAGTCGGCTCGTGAGGAACGCCAGAGGAACTCCGCCTCCCTGAGCCGTTCGGCCAGTTCCGGCCGCAGCCCGGCCCAGACGTCCCCGGCCCACCCGGCGAGTTGCGGGTGATGCGCGGGTTCGGCCAGCACGTGCAGCATCGCGGTCAGTTCGGCCAGCGGGGAGGCGGCGAAACGCAGTTGCCCCGACGGCGGACCGGCGATGGCGATTCTCAACGTCATCCCCTCATCATCGACGGCCGCACGGCCGACGACCGCGTCGATTGACGGTGTCCGTCAACCGACGCACCCTGACCCGGCGGCCGAACGCACCGTTGGCGCCATGGCAACCACCACCAAGATCCAGCCGCGCGCTCTCCTCCGTGCCTCCGGAGGCCCCCGCTATGCCGTCGCCCTGGCCGTGGACGCGCTCGGCACCGGCTTGCTGCGTCCCTTCCTGCTCCTCTACGGGCTGACGGTACTGAAGTTGTCCGTGTCGGCCACCGGCATCGCCATGACGGCAGGCAGCGTCGTGGCTCTCGTCTGCATGCCCGCGGTGGGGCGATGGCTGGACCGGGGCGCGCGCAGCACGGTCGTGGCCGCGTCGATGCTGGTTCGGGTGCTGGGAGTGGCGCTACTGCTGGCCACCCCGGCGGGGCACCCGTGGCTGTTCACGGCGGCGGCACTCTTCCTCGGCATCGGGAACCAGGCATGGCCGGCCGCCCATGCGGCCCTGGTGGCCACGCTCGCCCACGGCCGCGAACGCGACGCCGCTCTCGCGGGGGGCCGTGCGCTGCGCAACGCCGGCATGGGCGCCGGCGGACTCCTGGCCACCGCATGCCTGGCGGGCGGCACCACCGCGCTGCAGGCGCTGGCAACCGTCACCGGCCTCGCCTACCTCGCCGCGGCGGCCTTTGCATGGTCGGTCCATCTGCGCGCGTATCCGGCCGCTGCCGCGGCCAAGGACCGGGAGGACGAGCCCGCACCCCGGATGCGCGTGCTGCTGGCTGCCAATGTGATCTACGTCTTCTGCCTCAACATCCCCGAAATCGCGCTTCCCCTCGTCCTGGTGGAGCGGATGCACGCATCCCCGGTGTGGTCGGGGGCCATTTTCGTGGCCAACACGGTGCTGGTGGTCACCCTGCAAGTTCCGGTCACCGTCTTCCTGTCCCGCTTCTCCCGGCGGACCGTGCTGGCCCTCTCCGGCGTGGTGCTGGCCGCGTCCTACCTCGGCTTCCTCGCGGCCACCTCACTGGGACACGGCTGGGGCGCGCCCGCCGTCGCCACGGTGTCCGTGATCTGCACCGTCGGCGAGATCATCTATGCCGGCAGCGCCACCGCGCTCGTCACCGCCCTCGCCCCGGCCCACGTCCTCGGACGCGCCCTCACCCGCTTCCAGCTCTCCACGGGCTTCGGCCTCGCCGTCTCCCCGGCGATCGTCACCGCTCTCGCCGCCCGCGGTTCGGCCGCCCTCTGGGGCAGCCTCGCCGCCGCGACCCTCCTCTCCGCCTCCGCCGTCGCCACCGAGAAGGACCAGGGAACGTGGGTCAGGGGTCGCTGCCGCCGGGCGCGAGCGGACTCGTGAGCTCGGCAGGCCCCGTCCATCCTGACGGCGACCGGCGAGGGCCGCGTCGGCTTCGTCGAGGCCGGGGGCATCGCCGCGGTCGGCGCGCACGCACTGACCGACGTCCGCTCCCCCGACGGCGATCTGGTCATCACCGGCCCGACAGGCGCTGATTACGACGATGTCGCCGCCGCGCTCAGCCGTGTCACGGGCCGGACCGTCGTCCACCGGAGGCTGACCTACGAGCAGTTGCGCGACCGGCCGGCCACCGGTCTGCCCGCCGCCTACGCCTCGATGCTCGCCGGCATGGACCGCGACATCGCCGGCGGGGCCGAGGACCGCACCACCGACACGGTCAGGCGGCTCACCGGCCGGCCGCCGTTCGACTTCCACGCCTTCGCCCGACGGGAGAGGGCCTGAGATACCCGTGGCAACCCTGATATGACAGCACTTATATAAGCACTGTTACGATGATGCCATGACCGACGACAGCACCCCGGGTGATCCCAGCGCCGAAAGTCTCTGGCGGCCGTTGCGGCTGCTCCAGGCCTCGATGGACGCGGACATCGCCCGGATCTACACCGAGGCGCGCGTCGAGGGGATCAGGCCCAGTTACGTGATGGAGTTGCTGCGGCTCCACGCGCGCGGCCCGATGACCATCACGGAACTCGCGGAGTCGGTCGGCAGGACCCACTCGGCGCTCAGCCAGAAGGTGGCCGCCCTGCGCACCGCCGGCTGGGTGCGCACCGTGCCCGGTGACGACGCACGGAGCAAGAAGGTGGAGCTGACGGACAGCGCACGCGCCGTCGTCGGCCGGCTGGCGGCGGAATGGCGGGCCACGGAGGCGGCGCTCGCCGACCTGGAGGCCGAGATCCCCTACCCGCTCAGCCGTGTCGTCACCGACATCGAACGCGCCCTGGAACGCAGGAGCTTCCACGACCGGATCGCCGGGAAACTGGCCGAGGATCCCCGGTGGGAGTGAGGCACGCGCTGCTCGACGTCTCACCGCTGAGGACGTCACCGCGCTTTCGGCGACTGTGGGCCGGGCAGGCGCTCTCCGGATTCGGCGGCCAGATGACGGTCGTCGCCGTGATGTTCCAGGTGTGGCAGGAGACCGGGAGCACCGCGTGGACCGGGACCGTCGGCCTGGCGCAGGCGCTGCCGGTCGTCGTCCTCGGGCTGTTCGCCGGATCGCTCGTGGACCGGGTGGACCGGCGGACCTTCTACCTGGTGATGACCGGCGGGCAACTCGGCTGCGCGCTGCTGCTCGCCGTGCAGGGCTTCGGCACGCGGCTGCCGCCCGCCGGACTCCTGGCCCTCCTCGCCGTGCAGTCCTGCTTCGTGGCGGGCTCCGGTCCCGCGACCCGTACCTTCATCCCGAGCCTGCTCCCCCCGCACCAGTTGGCCGCCGGTCTCGCGCTGCGCCAGATCGCTTTCCAGGCCGCCCTGCTGACCGGTCCCGCCGTGGCCGGAGTGATCCTGGGCGGCCCGGGGGCCGGTGCCTGCTACGCCGTCGACGCGGCCACCTTCGCCGCGGCCTTCTACGGCGCGCTCGGCCTGCCCCGGATGAGGCCGGGGCAGTCGGCCGCGGCACCGGGACTGCGCGGGACACGCGACGGGCTGGCGTTCCTCCTCCGTACACCCGCCGTGCGCGGGGCGCTGCTCACGGACCTGGCGGCCACCGTACTGTGCATGCCGGTCAGCCTCTTCCCGCTGATCAATGCGCAACGGTTCGGGGGCGATCCGCGCACCCTCGGACTGTTCCTCACCTCGGTGGCGGTGGGCGGGGTCACCGCGTCCCTCTTCTCCGGGACCTTCACGCGCTTCCCCCGTCCCGGCGCCGTGATGCTCGCGGGATCGGCCACCTGGGGCGCCGCACTGGCGCTGTTCGGCCTGGTGACGAATCCGTGGTCGGGTCTGGCGCTGCTGGCCGTGGCGGGCGCGGCCGACACCGTCGCCGTGGTGTGCCGCAGCACCGTCGTCCAGGCACACACCCCGCGGGAGTTGCTCGGGCGGGTCGGTGCGGCCGAGCAGATCGTCGGGCAGGCCGGGCCGGATCTCGGCAATCTGCGCGGCGGTCTCGTGGCCCAGGCCTCGTCGGGCGCGGTGGCTCTGGTCGCCGGCGGGCTGCTGTGCGTGGGCGCCGTCGTACTGGTGGGGGCCGCCACGCGGGACCTGCGCCGCTCGACCGTGCCGACAAGCGCCGACGCGCCCGGGAAGGCCGCACCCGGGGAGGCCGCACCCGCGAGTTCGTGACCGGCGGCCGTTGCGGGGCAGCGGGCCGTACGTGCGCCCAAGGCGTCCCGCAGGAACGGTGCTTGACGTACCGTCAGACGTCTCGCGCCATGTCAGCCACCCGTGTCCCCGGCCCGTTCCACCAGCTCCGCGGCCTGGGCCCGGCTGGCCACCCCGAGCTTGCCGAACAGGTTGTTGACGTGGGTCTTCACCGTCGCCACGGAGACGAACAACGCTTCGGCGACAGCCCGGTTGCCCTTGCGTTCCGTGATCAGTTCGAGCACCCGGGTCTCCTGCACCGTCAACGCGTGGTCGGCGGCGACGCGTTCGAGGGCGGTACGGGCGGAGAGCCCGCGCATCATGACCGTCGCGATCTCGGGCGCGAACGTCCGGTGCCCGTCGGCGGTGGCGGTGATCGCGGAGACGATCTGGGCGCGGCCCGCGCTCTTGGTCAGGTAGCCGGCCGCACCGGCACGCAGCGCGCCCACGATGGACGCGTCGTCGGCGTACGTGGTCAGCACGAGCACGGCCGGCACCGGCGGGGCCAGGCCCGCGATCGTGCGGGTCGCCTCGACACCGTCGACTCCCGGCATCCGCAGGTCCATCAGGACCACGGCCGGGGCCAGGCGCCGGGCCAGCTCGACCGTCTGCGCGCCGTCCGCCGCGGTGCCGACGACCTCGATCTCCGGCTCGTGTTCGAGGATGGTCACGAGGCCGTCGCGCACGGCGGCCTGGTCGTCGGCCACGACGACCCGAACAGGTCGCTCACTCATAGGGCACCCGGCATTCCACACTCCACACTCCGTCCGATTCCCGCGCGTCGAGTGTGCCACCGACGAGCTCCGCCCTCTCCCGCATCCCGGTGACGCCGTGGCCCCCCGAGGGCACGGGCGGGACCCCGGCCACGGCGGGCACCGGGTTGGTGACGTGCAGGAGGGCGGCGTCCCGGCCCACGTCCAGCACGACCGTCACGGGCGCGTGGGGGGCGTGCTTGCGGGCGTTGGTCAGCGTCTCGACCGTGACGGACGCGAGGACCTCGGCGACCGGGGCGGGCACCCGCGCCGGATCACCCCGTACGTCCACGGCGACGGTCATCCCGAGCGCGCGCACACCGCCGGCGATTTCGGCGAGCGCCGCGTCGATGCCCGCCGGGAGCCTGCGCAGCGCGTCGACGGCCCGTTTGGCGGCCACGAGCCCGTCCGCGGCCATCCCCCGTGCGCCGCGCACCCGGGCAAGGACGTCCTCGTCGGCGCCGCGCGCCGTGCTCACCGCCTCCAGTGCGTCGAGTTGGATGACGAGGCCGCCGAGCGAGTGGGCGAGCACGTCGTGGATGTCCCGCGCGATCCTGGCGCGTTCCTCCAGGACCGCCTTCTCGGCCCGGCGTTCGGCCGCCCCGCGCTGTGTGCGCCGGTCGAGTCCGGACAGCCGCGCGAGCACGCCGAAACCGCCGCCGATCACGGTGGAGACCAGCACCGACGTGATGGTGTCCACGCCCTGGCCGGACAGGGCGTGCGCCAGGCCACAGCCGGCGGTCGCCGCGACGATCGTCCAGGCGATCCAGGCGATGCCGACCTCGATGGCGGACGTCAGCAGGAACAGGCCGGCGCCGGCCAGGAACGTCGGCCCCGAGGCTCCGGAGGCGCTGAGGCCCGCGATGACCGCGCCGCCGACGAACAGGGCTGTCCACGCCGCGCCCGGCCAGGGCGGCAGCAGCCGGTGCCGGATCGCCGTGACCGCCGCCCACAGCGCGAGCAGTACGTAGAACAGCACGGTGGCACCGCCGGACGGCCGGGCCGTGGCGGCCTGGACGAAGGCCGCGACTCCGATGGCGAGGCCGGCGAGGAGCATCCTGCGGACGCGGGCCGCGTCGAGCCCCTCGCGGTACGCGCCGGGCGCGAGGCCGCGCGTGATCTCGATTCGCACCACTCCATGATGCGGGTGCCGGGCCCTGTCCCGGTCCCGGCTCCCGAGGTCTCCACCCTTATCTCCACCCCGGCGGCTGATCCGCGTCTCCCGCCGTGCGGGCACGGTGGGAGACGTGCCACTCGCTCCGCCCGGGCACGCGGCTCCGGGCGTGTCTCCCGCAGAAGGGTCCGGCCGTCATGGACAACGCGTCGCTCGCCAACCTCGCCGTCAGCGCGGTCGTCCTCGTGTGGCTGCTGGTACGGCAGCTCACCGAGCGCCCGCTGAAGGAGAAGTCGCGCATCGGCCTGATCCTGGTCGTGGTGGGCGCGGTCGAGACCCTCTCCTACCTCCGGCACCACCCGCTGTCGGGGCACGACGCGGCGATGCTGCTGGTGAGCCTCCTGATCGGAGTGGGCCTCGCGGCGGTGCGCGCGTTCACGGTACGGCTGAGCGGGAGGGGCGGCCAGGTCATGCGGCAGGGGACCTGGCTGACGGGCCTGCTGTGGATCGTCAGCATCGGACAGCACTTCCTGATCGACGCGACGGTGTCCGCGGGACTGGGTTCGGTCTCGGTCCTGCTGTATTTCGGTGTCGTCCTGCTCGCGCAGCAGCAGGTGCTGACGGCGCGGACCCGCGGGGGCGTGCTCGCACACTGAGCGCGGGCGGCGCGGCGCACGGTGCCCCGGACGCCTACCGCGTCCGGGGCACCGTGCACTCGTCGTGCGTCACGCTCGTGAGGCAGGGTCAGCAGGAACCCTCGTCCTGCCAGGCTCCCCACTCACCGGTGCTCCCGGGCTGCTCGTTCTGCGTCCACCACTTGGCCTTCCAGGTATGGCCGTTGTACGTGACCTCGTTGCCCGCGGTGTAGACACTCGTGGCGCTCCACGCGGCCGCCGCACAGCTGCCCGGGTCGGTGGGCGGAGTGGTGGGCGGGTCGGTCGGCGGGGTGCTGGGCGGGGTCGCGCCGGCGAACTGCACCGAGTACTTGGCGAAGTCCCAGGCCGACTGCGGCACACTGCTGCAGGTGCCGGAGGTGGTGCCGTTGTTGTCGGGCGGCGAGCACTGCCGGTCGCGGTTGAGCGACCAGAAGGTGAAGCGGTCCATGCCGTGGCTCGTCGCGTAGTCGAGCACGCTCTGGAAGTCGGACTGGGTGAAGATCTCCCCGGTGTCGCTGCGTCCGTTCATGCCGGAGAAGCCCTCGTGCGCGTACGCGGTGGCCTCGTTCCAGCCGAAGGTGGTCTGGAGCAGCTTGTTGAACGCGGTGAGCGCCGCGGTCTGCGACGCGGCGCCGCTGAAGCCGCCGTCGAACGGCATGATGGAGAAGTTGTTCGGCGTGAAGCCCTGCGACTTGGCCTCGTTCAGCATCTGCTGCCCGAACCAGCCGGTGCCCGCCGCGGTGCCCGCCGTGGTCACGGAGACGTACAGGCCGGGGTTGTTCTGCTGGAGGATCTTGGCCGCGCCGATCTCGTGGGCGACCGCCGCGGTGTTCTCGTACTCCGGCTCCTCCAGGTCGAAGTCGATCGCGTGCAGTTGGTACTTCGTGATGACCTGCTGGTAGGCGGCGGCCGTCGACGCGGAGTCGGCGCATGCCTGGCCGAGCTTCGTGCCGCCGTACCCGCCGATGGAGACGGACACGTCGCCGCCCTTGGCGCGGATCGCGCTGATGGTCGAGGCGACGGAGGTGTCGCCCGACACGGGCGCGGTGCCGCCCCACGTCGGTGAGCATCCGCCACCGTTGGGGGCGAGGATGAACGCCAGCTGGAACGCCTTGAGTCCGGAGGCGTCCATGATGGCGGTGGCACTCGGCGGGGTGTTGTCGAGCGGCATCAGGTACGGCGCGGCGGCGTACCACCGGTTGCTGAGTGCGGCGGCCTGCGCGGTGGACGCGCCGGTGGCCTGCACGGAGGTGGCGTTGTGGGGGGCGGCGGCCGAGCCGAAGGCCGTCGGCGATGCCATGGCAAGGCCCGCGCCGGCGAGCGCGACCGCTGCCACGCCGCCGAAGAGGGCACGTAGACGCTTCATGGGCGGATCTCCCGATGAGGTGGAGGGGAGCCTGCGAACGCAGCTCAGAATCGGACATGGTGCGCACGGCGTCAATAGATTGGACTAGACCAAAGCCATCGAACACCGAGTATTGACCGGCTCGTGCCACAGATGGATGACGATCGGGTCACCCCTACTGCCTTTTGCCAACTGCCGCTCTACGGTGGTCAGTCACGCGCACAACCTCTCGGGGGAAGGAAGTGGGCGACACGTGGAACCCGGCATGGGACTCGGCCTGCGGGGACGCAGCGGCATCCTGTCACTCGTCGAGGAGTGCCTGGCGCTGCAACCGGGCGAGGACCGGCCCGTCACTATGCTTCTCGGCCCGCGAGGCTCCGGCGCGAGCCAGGCGCACGGCGCGCTGCTCGACCGCTTCGGCGAGGAGCAGCCCTTCGCGTACGTGAACTTCGGCGGCGACCACTCGCTGCTGCCGCGCTACGCGCTGGCCCTGATCGCGCGCCAGATGGGACAGAAGGCACGCCGCTACGGGCGGGCCAGGTTCCCCCTGCTGACACTGGGGCTGCTCGCGTCGGACGAGGACCTGCGCATCCGCGACCTCGCCGACGGCCGACGGGCCGTGCGCCGGCAGGTGGACCGGTTCCAGGAGGACAACGAGGACCGCTACGACGGCGACTACCTGTCCGCCTTCCTGGACGTGGGCGCCGGCGCGCTCGGGCTGCCGGACGGTGTCTCCAGCCTGGCGCTGAAGCTCGTCGCCGACGCCGTACGGCACGGCAGGAAACGGCTGACCGGCAAACTCTCCAGCAGCGCACACTGGTTCGGCGACCATCCCCTGACGTGGCGGACCAACGGCTGGGACGCACTGGTGGAGATCAACCGGTGGCGCCACGAGGGCGACGCGGCCGACCGGGAGCGGCTCGACCGGCTCCTGTTCTCGGCGTTCCTGGAGGACCTGCGGCGCACCTGCGGCCGCAACTTCATGCCGCGCTCGTACCTGCTGCTGCTCGACAACACGCACACCCCCTACGGCCGCCGCTTCCTGGACCTGCTGCTGCGCGCACGGCACGACGACACCGTGCTGACCAACAGCCCGTGCGATCCGCTCACCGTCGTCGCGAGTGCGAACCGGTGGCTGCCTCGCTGGGGTCCGGCCAGCGGCGACACCTGGCCGTGGCGGTTGCGCGGCCCGGACCGCGCGTCGCTCGCCGACTGGCGCGAGTACCGGCCCACCCGGGACAGCGAGGACACCTGGTGGTACCCGCTGCGGCTGCGCGATCTCAGCCTGGACGAGGTGCGCATCCGCATCGAGCTGCGGTTCGGCGGGGTGCCCGAACTCGCCCCGTACACGCGGCTCACGCCGTTCGTCCACCGGCTCACCGGCGGGCTGCCCCGCGCGGTGCAGCAAGTCATCGACGTACTCGGGCAGTCGGGGGCGCCCGCGCGGGGCGGGGACGGGCAGGACCGGTGGCTGCGTTCACTGCCCACGCGTCCACTGCGCGCCGGCGACCGTACGCAGCGCCTGGCCGACGTGGCGGTCGGACACCTGCTGCGGGGCCTCAGCGCGGGCGAGCAGAGACGGCTCGCGGAGTCCGCCGCCGCCCTCGACCTGTCGGCCGGCGCACAGGTGCTCGGCCACGGCGACGCGCTGTTCGCGGAGGTCCGCGCCCGCTGGCTGCTCGATCCCGCGAGCCTCGCCCCCGCCCTGCATCCGTGGCTGCGGCGGCTGCTGCTATGGCAGTTGGCTGAGCGGCCGGACGACTGGGACCGCGCGCACCGGCGGCTCGCGGAGCACTACGGGGCACGGGACCGCCCGCTCCAGGAGCTGTACCACCTGCTCGCGACGGGAGAGGTCGACCGGGTCGCCGACGCGCTGAACGCCCGGTTCGCCGACCGGCCCTCGGCCCGGTGGATCGCCGACCTGGAAACGGTGACGGCGGCGCCCAACCGGCTGCCGGCGGACGCGGGCCCGCTGGAGCTGATCGAGCGCCTCGCCTCACAGGGGCGCCCGGTGGCCGCGATGGACACCGCGACGGTGATCCGGGGGCTGGTCGCGGCCCGCTGGCTGTGGAGCGACCCGCTGGCGGACCCGGGCATGCGGCTGAGCGGACCGGTCGCCGACGCCTACTCCCAACTGGCGCACCTGCGCGGGGACGACATCGTGCCACTCCTCAACGAGGCCGAGCGGTACCGGTACTGGCAGCATCCCCAGAGCTGGGGCGGAGGGACGTGAGAGCGTGATGGTACGCATCGAGTGGCCGCTGCACGTGGTGCGGCGGATCGTGCTGTCGGTGGTCCTCGCGACGGCGCTCGCCTTCGGCGGGTACTTCACCGTGTCGTGGGCCCGGCAGGCAGGAGAACGGTGCGCCGACGGCGTACGCAAGCAGGGCCCCGCGAACGAGTGCGTGGGGGTGACGGACGGCTCGTACGTCTTCGCCCACCACCTGGGCGACGTCGAGGCGAAGATCAAGGCGGAGAACGACCGGGTCGCCAAGGAAGCCGGCGGCGACTACGTCTCCATCGCGTACATGACGACGCTGACGCTGACCGGGGACGACAGCAACTCCGACGAGTCGGTGCGCCACGAACTGGAGGGCGCCTACCTCGCGCAGTACCGGCACAACAGGGGCGACGCGCGCAAGGCTCCCCCGGTACGGCTGCTGATCGCCAACACCGGTACGCAGTCGGCGCAGTGGCGGCACACCGTGGACGAACTGGTCGCCCGGACGAAAGCGGACCGCCTGGTGGCGGTCACCGGCCTCGGCCCGAGCACAGCGGCGAACCTCGCCGCGATCCGCGAGCTGTCCCGCCACCGGCTCGCGCTCGTCGCGTCCACGATGACCGCGGACAACATCAAGAACATCAAGAACTTCGTCCGGGTGACACCGACCAACAGCGACGAGGCGCGCGCCGCCGCCGCGTACCTCAAGACGTCGGGCACGGCGTACCCGACGGCGGTGGTGGTGCAGGACGCCGCGCAGGGGAACCTCTACGCGGCCACGCTGGGCAAGGCGTTCAGAGCCGCGTTTCCCGACGCACACCACACCATGATCCGTCCGAAGCCCACCATGACGTACGACTCGTCGCTGAGTTCCTGGGAGCGGGAACTCACGGAGATCACCAGCAATCTCTGCGCCACGAAGCCGCAGTTGGTCTACTTCGCGGGCCGCGGCATCCATCTCACACGCTTCCTCGACGCGCTCGCGAGCCGATCCTGCGACTGGGACGGCTTCACCGTGATGACTGGTGACGACACCACCAACCTGACGGTCGAGAGACTGCGCGATGCGGCGTCGGACGGCATCCCCGTCCTGTACACCGGGCTCGCCCACCCCGACATGTACCGGAAGGAGCAGGGACGCGTGGTGGACGCCAAGGCGGCCGTGGCGTTCGGCCCCGGGGGCGAGCTGGCGCGCTGGTTCCCGACCGACCGGCGTGACGACGGGCAGGCGATGATGGCGCACGACGCCGTGCTGACCGCCGAGGAGGGCGCCTCGCTCGCGGACGACGGCCAGGGACACATCAGCGGGGCCGAGGTGGCCCGGATGTTCCAGCAGATGCGGGACTTCCACAAGCTGGCCGGGGCCAGTGGCTTCATCGTCTTCGGCGACGACGGCAGCCCCCTGCGCAAGGCGGTGCCGATCCTGAGACTCAACAAGGACGGGACGTCGGCGTTCGTGCGGGTCTCCGCCGCGAACGGATCACCGCAACCGCCGAGCACGTGACGCCTCGTCACACCCGGGCGGGATCGGCGCACATGATCCGGCCGGCAGCGGCAACACGGGGGCAAGGACGGGAAAGAGGGAGGCGTCATGTCGATCACGTTCCGTAAGAGCTTCCGGATCCTGCCGGGAGTACGGCTGAACATCAACCGTCATTCGTGGTCCGTCACGACCGGCGGCGGCAGCCACGGGCCGCGCCAGACCCACAGCAGTACGGGCCGGCGCACGACCTCGATGGACCTGCCGGGGCCTTTCGGCTGGCGGAAGACCTCGACGAAGCGGCGCAAGGAGCACTGACCGGGAGCGTTCCACCCCTGGCCGTCCGGTTGCTTCCAGAACACGAGCCGGACGTTCCGGTTCCGGTTGCGGGCGCGACACCCGCGGGTCGATGATCGATCCGCGGGTGTGTTCGGGTATTCCTGTGCTGTGGGATCGCGTCCGGACGGCCGTGCGCCGCGCTTTCGCGCCCTGCGGCCTCCCGTGCGGCCCGCAACCGCCGGTTCGCCAGTGGCGCGACACGCGGGTTCACCCGAACGGAGCACCCCAGTTCGGAACTTATCTCATAGGTGATATAGCCTAAGAGTTATGGCAGACGACTACCTCGTACGCATCGGTAAGCTCATCCGCGACGCCAGACAGCATCGGGGCTGGACACAGACGCAGCTCGCCGAGGCGCTGGCCACCAGCCAGAGCGCCGTGAACCGCATCGAGCGGGGCAATCAGAACATCAGCCTTGAGATGATCGCCCGCATCGGTGAAGCCCTCGACAGTGAGATCGTCTCCCTCGGCTACGCCGGACCCATGCACCTGCGCGTGGTCGGCGGCCGCCGGCTCTCCGGCTCGATCGACGTCAAGACGTCCAAGAACGCCTGCGTCGCGCTGCTCTGCGGCTCCCTCCTCAACAAGGGCCGCACCGTACTGCGCCGCGTCGCCCGCATCGAAGAGGTCTACCGCCTCCTCGAAGTCCTGAACTCCATCGGTGTCCGCACCCGCTGGATCAACGACGGCGTCGACCTGGAGATCGTGCCGCCCGCCGACCTCGACATGGAGGCCATCGACGCGGACGCGGCCCGCCGCACCCGCTCCATCATCATGTTCATGGGGCCGCTGCTGCACCGCATGGACTCCTTCCAGCTGCCGTACGCGGGCGGCTGCGACCTCGGCACGCGCACGATCGAGCCGCACATGATCGCGCTGCGCCGCTTCGGCCTGGACATCGCCGCGACCGAGGGGCTCTACCACGCGCAGGTCGACCGCACGGTCAACCCGGACCGGCCCATCGTCCTGACCGAACGCGGAGACACCGTCACGGAGAACGCCCTGCTCGCGGCGGCCCGCCACGACGGCAGCACCGTCATCCGCAACGCGTCCTCGAACTACATGGTCCAGGACCTGTGCTTCTTCCTGGAGGCCCTGGGCGTACGCGTCGAGGGCATCGGCACCACGACGCTGACCGTGCACGGCGTGCCGTCGATCGACGTGGACGTCGACTACTCGCCCTCCGAGGACCCGGTCGAGGCGATGAGCCTGATCGCCGCCGCGGTCGTCACCGAGTCGCAGCTGACGATCCGCCGGGTGCCCATCGAGTTCCTGGAGATCGAGCTCGCCGTACTGGAGGAGATGGGCCTCGACCACGACCTGACGGCCGAGTACCCGGCGGACAACGGCCGCACGCGGCTGGTGGACCTGACGGTGCGTCCCTCGAAGCTGGAGGCGCCGATCGACAAGATCCACCCGATGCCGTTCCCCGGCCTCAACATCGACAACGTTCCGTTCTTCGCGGCGATCGCGGCGATGGCCCAGGGCAAGACCCTGATCCACGACTGGGTCTACGACAACCGCGCGATCTACCTCACGGACCTCAACCGCCTCGGCGGCCGCCTCCAACTCCTCGACCCGCACCGCGTCCTGGTCGAGGGCCCGACCCGCTGGCGGGCGGCCGAGATGATGTGCCCGCCCGCGCTGCGCCCGGCGGTGGTCGTCCTACTGGCCATGATGGCGGCCGAGGGCACGTCGGTCCTGCGCAACGTGTACGTGATCAACCGCGGCTACGAGGACCTGGCGGAACGACTCAACTCGGTCGGCGCGCAGATCGAGATCTTCCGGGACATCTGAGGGCCGCTTCGCGGGAAGACCGCCGCCCCTTTCTCGACCGGCACACACGCTGGTGGGGAAGGGGGCGGCGGCGATCGTCCCCGTGGCGATGTCGGCCGTCCTCGACCGTTCCGCGACCGTTCCGCGACCGTCGCCCGGCACGGCGACCTCCATGTCGGGCAGGGAATGCGCGGTGCGATGCTCCTCATGGTGGGGCCGGCATCGGCAGGAGCCCAGCCGGCGGCCGTTCTTGGGCAGCGGAACCGGCGGGCCGGGCCTCCGGCCGGCGTGCTCGCCGACCGGGTCGCGCCGGCACGGCCGCCAGACGGCTGAGGGAGACTCCCGCCGGCAGACGGCTGAGGGGTCTCTCCTACGTGGCCGCCCCGGCCGCGTCCTCAGCGTGCACCACCGCGCCCGGCCCCCGGGCCCCGCCGGCGATGCCACGGCAGGGGGCCCTCGGGGCGGTGGCACACGGTGAAGGAGAGATACGCGGGGAGTTCAGCGAGCGGGCCCGGTTTCCACCGGGCGCGACACGTCACGGCTGTAGGCGGACCAGCCGCCGACGAAGAGCCGGCCATGGCCGAAACCGATGTGTTCCAGGGTCCGGAGGTCATGGCAGGCCGTCACCCCTGAGCCGCATTGACATCCTCGCCCGCCTAAAGGAGGGCGATTCCCGCCTGGCTGCCGGATGTCCGGCTCGTCCTCGGGTGGGTTCCTGCTTCTTCGCGCTGCGCCGGTAGGAGTACCGGTCTTACCTGCGCTCGACAGGCTGATACCGCCAGTCCGGCGGCCTTCGCGACGTTGATCGCCGCGTTGATGTCCCGGTCCAGGACGGCTCTGCAGGCCCCGCACGTCCAGACGCGGACGCTGAGGGGCTTGGGGCCGTCCTTGATGCCACACACGGAGCACACCTGTGAGGTCGGCTCGAAGCGTCCGATTGCGTGAAAGGTCCGCCCATGCAGGGCGGCTTTGTACGCCAGCATCGTGGTGAACGCGGACCATCGCGTCGTGCACGGATTTGGCCAGACGCGTGCGGGCGAGCCCCTTCACCGCCAGGTCCTCCACGGCGACCGCTTGGTTCTCGCGGATCAACTGCGTGGAGAGCTTGTGGTGGAACTCGCGCCCGCGCATCGGCGGCCCGTGCGTGGGCGCGTGCGACCTTGATTCGGGCCTTGGCCCGGTTCCTCGATCCCTTGGCCTTCCGGCTGAGGTCACGCTGAGCCTTCTTCAGCTTCTTCTCGGCCCGGCGCAGGAAGCGCGGGCTGTCGATCTTCCGACCGTCGGAGAGGATCGCGAAGTGGGTCAGGCCCAGGTCGATGCCGACGACGTTGTCCGTGGCGGGCAGCGTCTCAGGGTCGGTCTCGACCACGAACGAGGCGAAGTACCGGCCCGAACTGTCCTTGACCACGGTCACTGTGGACGGGGCCGACGGCATGGAGCGGGACCACTTCACGGCCACGTCACCGATCTTGGGGAGCCGGAGCTTCCCGCCGGCCGTGATCTTCCATCCGGCGTTCGCGGCGAACCGGACCGTCTGCCGAATGCCCTTCCGCGACGTGAACCGGGGCGGCCCCGTCTTGGGGCGCTTGCCTTTGAGGCCGTCGAAGAAGTTTCGGTATGCGGTATCCAGGTCCCGGAGGGACTGCTGGAGGATCACCGCCGACACCTCGGCAAGCCAAGCCCGCTCGGGGGTCTTCTTCGCGGCCGTGAGCTGCTTGGACAGCCCGCCGGACGGGATGAACGGCAGCACGGCGGCACGGCGGCACGGGCAGTCTCGCGGGCCCGAAGGGCGTCGTTGAAAACAACCCGAGCACACCCGAACGCCCCGGATAACGCCATGCGCTGACCGGCGCTCGGGTACACGCGGATGCTGTACCGAAGCTGTGCGCCCGATAAGGGACAGCACCACAACAGCCGCCGCAGGCGAGGCCAGGCACCCGGCTCCAGGGGCCCGCGAACGCGGAAAAGCCCCGTCCTCCAGGCGCCGGAAGGACGGGGCATCTCGACAGTGACGGTCCCCTCGACCGAGGTCGAGGGGACCGAGGCCTCAGCGGTGGTTGTGGCCCCTGCCGTGGTGGTTGTGGTGGTGTCCACCGTGGTGGTGGTGATGGCCCCGACCGTGGTGGTGGTGGTGACGGCCCCAGTCGTCGCCGTTGCCGCGGTGGTGGTCTGCGACAGACACCCGTGCTGCGGGTGCCGGAGCCGCAACGGCAGTACCGGCGAGAGCGGTGACGGCGGTGAAGACCGCCACGCCCATAGCGGCCAAGGCGATGCGAACGCGCATGTGCATGGTCTCCCTTGGAAGAACAGCAGGGCGGGACCCTGCTTGCGATCCATTAGCCTCCACGGGCAGGCGCCCCCACAATGCCCGCCGGGCTAATTCGCCCATTCGGCTCCATATCCCTGTTGCAGAAGAGAAGTAGCGTTTCTCCTGTGGCTCAGGAGACGCGTTCGCACTCCGGTGGGACTCTCCCCTCCTTTGGCTGCCTCTCCCTTGGGAGACCCGCCTCTCCATCTGTCCGACCGCGACATGCGGGGACGGCCCTGGGATGGCGCTCCACGCTGGACGAGGTTGCGGGCGCGCTGCCGGCCGGAGGCGAGGCGCGCCACGGCGTCAGCGCAGGACGAGCCCGACAGCGACCTCAAGCCGTTCGAGATAGAACTCCCGCGATCCGGCCTGATGCTTGAGGCCGACCGACACGCTGATCAGCGTCTGTGCGAGGGGGCGGGCCGCCTGTTTTCCCGACCCGACGGCGATCGCGTCGGTGATCAGTTCCTCGAAACGGCGCGGCACGGTCTCGACGATCTCTCCGAGGAGGCCGGGGTTGTCCTCGACGACCACCCCCACATCGTGCGTCAGCGCGCCGATGTAGCGGCCCGCCCACTGGTCGAACGCCTCGACCAGCCGTTCCGGGAGGGGTCGGCCGGTGTCGGCCAGGATGCGTTCGACCGCTGTGATGTCGTGCTCCAGGGTCTGGGTGACCGCGGCACGGAACAGCGTCTCCTTCGAGGAGAAGAGGAAGTACAGCCCGGGCCGCGAGATGCGCGCCGCCCGCGCCACCTCCTCCATCGAGGTCTTCCGGTAGCCGTGGCGCGCGAACGTGACCATGGCCGAGTCCAGCACCGCGGTCCGACGGTCCGCACCGGCGGCGGTCGGGCGCGGGTGGCCGACATCGGGACTGCTGCTCATGCGTCGAGCATACGAGCGGATACCGGACTATACAAATCTTGTTCAGTGCGTAAAGTTCGCGCCATGACTGCTCGTGAACCCGTCTCCACGCCCTTCACCGCATCCAGCACCGCGGACGAGGTGCTGCACGGCGTCGACCTGAGCGGCGTCCGCGCGATCGTGACGGGTGGTTCGTCGGGAATCGGGGTCGAGACGGCTCGTGCGCTGACCGCCGCCGGGGCGCATGTGACACTCGCGGTCCGGAACACCTCTGCCGCCGACGCCGTCGCCGTCGCGATCGAGAACTCCACCGGGGGGATCCGGCCCCGCGTCGTCCGGCTCGACCTCGCCGACAGGACGAGCGTCACGCGCTTCGTCGACGCCTGGAGCGGACCGCTCCACCTGCTGGTCAACAACGCGGGCGTGGTCACCGGTGGCCTCGAACGAACCCGAGAGGGATGGGAGTTGCAGTTCGCGACGAACCATCTCGGCCACTTCGCCCTCGCCACCGGCCTGCACGACGCGCTGGCATTCGGAGCGACCGGCCGCGCGGGAGCCCGGATCGTCTCGGTCAGTTCGACGGCGCACATGCGCTCCGGCGTCGACTTCGACGACCTCCACTTCGAGCGACGCGACTACGACCCGCAGATCGCCTACGCCCAGTCGAAGACGGCGAACTCCCTCTTCGCCGTCCATGCGACCAACCTCTGGGCGTCCGACGGCATCGTCGCCAACGCGGTGAACCCCGGCGGTGTCGCGACGGGACTGCAGCGGAACTTCACCAGGCACCAGAAGGAGTCGCTCGACGCAGCCGAAGCCGCCGGGGTCTTCACCTACAAAACTGTCGAGCAGGGCGCCGCCACCAGCATCGTCGCCGCCGTCTTCCCGGAGTTCGCCCACTCAGGAGGCCACTACCTCGACGACGGGCGAGAGGCGTACACCGTGCCGGACGACGCCGACCTCGCACAGCACCCGCACGGAGTCAAGGAGTGGGCCCTCGATCCGGCCACCGCCGAGCGCCTGTGGGCCGTTTCGAGCGACCTGCTCCGCGCGTGACCTCCGGGCGCCACAGCACGTGGCATCCGGTCCCTGGCAGTGCGGCCTCCGGCTCCGGCCAGCACGTATGACGTGACATCAATCTCCGTATGCCGACCGCCGATCGGCGGGACGTATGTCCCATCCCGGCGGCCAGGAGTCTTTCCGATTCTGCTGCACGGTCGAGTTCAGCCGTTGCCCGTGTCGGTGCACGGGGCTTGCGGCGGCTCTGTCGCGCGTGCCGTTCTCGTACCCCGCGACCCGTGCGGTCCGGGCATCGAACTCCGTGCCCCGGGGAAATCCCGTTGTACGCTCCGGAGTACGGCCTTAGGGTCCCGTCATGTCTCTCCGTGTGCGTATGCGTCAAGCCCTCCCGGAAGCGATGCGGGCCCGCGACAAGGTCACGGTGAGCGCCCTGCGCACGACGCTCGCCGCACTGGACAACGCCGAGGCGGCGCCCGTCGACGCAGCCGGGCTGCGCGGTCTCGCTCTCGAAGCGTCACCGGTGGGCGCCGGTGCCACCGAAGCGGCGCGATACGAGCTGAGCGTGTCCGGTGTGGTGGACATCGTACGAGCCGAGGCCGACGAACGGCTGCGCATCGCAGCACAGTTGACAGCTCCCGCACATGCCGAACGAGCGGCACGGCTCCGCGCGGAGGCCGCTGTGCTGTTGGGCTTCCTCGACGGACCCGGTCACACCCGGTAAGAACACGGCAGATCGTCGTGGAGACGGCGGCGGGAGCGGACAGGCACGCCGAGCAGGGCCCGTAGCGGCCGTTCAGGACTGCGGCGGGACCGGCGGCGTCGGGGGCGGCCCGGGCGTGGCGGGCCGCTGTCGCCGCCCGGTGTGGAGCGGGGCGGTGCCCGGGGAGGCGGCGCGCGCGTGCCCGGGCCCCGCGATGCTCACGCCGGGCCGCGCACCGGTCGCCTCATGGCCAGGACCTAGTGCCGCATCAGGCAACGTTGGCCCTGTTGTGATGTGACGCGCCGTCCGGATGCTATGCCGGGCGGCGCGTGTCCGTCACCCTGTCCGAGTGGCAGAGCGAGTACGTGTCCGAGAGATCGACGATGACGAGGGACAGCGGCTTCTGCGGATCATCCGCAGAGGCACCGGGTCGGTGGTGACCTGGCGCCGGGCCCAGATGGTCCTGCTCTCCGCGCAGGGCATGCCGGCAGCGAAGATCGCCGAGGTGTCGTTCACCAGCGACGACAGGGTCCGCGATGTGATCCACAACTTCAACACCGACGGCTTCGACTCGCTGTATCCGAAGTACAAGGGCGGCCGCCCGAAGACGTTCTCGCTGCCCGAGCGCCGCGAGATCAAGAAGATCGCCAAGTCCAAGCCCACCGAACACGACCTGCCCTTCTCGACCTGGAGCCTGGCCAAGCTGGCGGACTTCCTGGTCGCTGAGGGGGTGGTCGACGACATCAGCCACGAGGGCCTGCGCATCCTGCTCCGCGAGGAAGGCGTCTCCTTTCAACGCCTGAAGACGTGGAAGACCTCCCGCGACCCCGACTACGCGGCCAAGAAGGCCCGCGTCGAGCACCTCTACGCAATCGCCGACGGCGAGGTCATACCCGAGGACGGCGAACCCGAAGTCGTCTTCTGCATGGACGAGTTCGGGCCGCTCAACCTGATGCCCCACCCCGGCCGGCAGTGGACCGAACGCGGCGGCAAGCACAAGGACCCCGACCGCGAACCCCGCCGCAGGCGCCGGGCGACCTACAACCGCTACGGCGGAGTTCGGCACCTGTTCGCCGCTCTGGACCTGGCCAAGGACAAGCTCTACGGCCACATCAAGCCGGTCAAGAGGCGGACGCAGTTCCTGGAGTTCTGCCGCTACCTGCGCACTCTCTATCCGCCGGACACCCGCATCGCGATCGTCTGCGACAACTTCTCCCCGCACCTGACCACGAAACGCTGCCAGCGGGTCGGCACCTGGGCCGCGGCCAACAACGTCGAGATCGCCTACACGCCGACGAACTCTTCCTGGCTGAACCGGATCGAGGCCCAGTTCACCGCCCTGCGGTACTTCACCCTCGACGGCACCGACCACGCCTCCCACAAAGAGCAGGGCAGCATGATCCGCCGCTACATCATCTGGCGGAACCGCCATGCCGACGACCGGCGCCTACGCGCGGTCGTCGACAGGGCCAACATTGCCTGATGCGGCACTAGCGCGGGCCGGTGCTGAAGCGCTGCCTCCAGCTCGGCGTGTGCCCGCAGGTGCCGTTCGGTGATCCGGTGGACCCCGGACTCGTCGACGGAGCGCAGGTAATCGTCGAATCCCAGGTTCGCGATCGCCAGGTTGCCCACGGCGGACCGGCACGCGTCGGGCACGGCGCGGAACGTCCGACCGGGCTCGTCGGCCACGTCCACCACCAGCAGTGTGCGTTCCTCACCGGAGAACGTTTCGGCGTCGGCGACGACGAGCACCGGGTAGCGACTGCCCTCGGGAACCAGTGCCAGCAACTCCGCCGTGGACAGTCCTTCGTGGGAACGGTCGGCCTGCACCGCGACCCAGCCGTCGTCCACCTCGCCCAGCAGTTCCCGCCAGGAGTCGTCATCGCTGAAGTCGGTTCGCAGGACCGGCGTCAAGTCGGTCTCGGGCAGCCGTGCGGCGGTCATGGTTCCTCCTGCGGCTCGGGAAGACGTCCTCAGGATAGGCCGGGCCGCGGTGGGCCCGTGCCCGGGCCCGGTTCCGCCGCGTCACCGGGTGGCGCGGCGGAACCGGACGGGACCGCCCCGGTCGGGCGCCGGGGGCCGCGGCCGGGTCGACCGGCGTCAGGAACGCCAGTCGACCTTGAACACCCATACGTGGTGGCCCGTCGCGCGCGCGGCGGCCGGCACATCGATGACCAGCGCGTCGCCCCGTGTGCGCCACGACAGCGGTCGGTCGTGGCCGAGCAGGGTCACACGGTCGCCGGAGCGGATGGGAACCGGCGCCTCGACGACGAGTGTGCTGCCCGGCCGCGCGAGCGAGTGGATGTAGAAGGCGCGGTCCGGCCGCACGGTGAAGCGCAGGTCGTCGCCCAGCTGGGGCATGCGGGCCCAGTACGTACTGCCGTAGATGGCCTCGCCGTTGGTGCGCAGCCACGCGCCGGTCTCGCGCAGCCTGCGCTGCATGACCTCGGGGATGGTCCCGTCGGCGCGCGGGCCGATGTCCAGCAGGAAGTTGCCGTTCTTGGACACGATGTCGACCAGTGAGTGCACGACCTCCTCCGTGCTCATGTACTGGTCGTCCGGAGTGGCGCTGTTGTATCCGTAGGAACGGGGGTCGAGGCCGCGGCTCGCCTCCCACTTCGCGGTGACGACCGAGTCGTACGTGGTGTACTCGGGTGTCGTGAAGTCGTGCGGGCCGATGCCCGAACGGTCGTTGACGGTGACCTCGACGGGCCGGTGCCGGTTCTTCGCGTGGTTGAAGTACTCGGCGAGCACGTGGTGGCTGTCGTTCACCCCGCCGATGTCGCACCAGATGATCTCGGGGTCGTACCCGTCGATCAACTCCAGCAGCTGTGCTGCCTGGTAGTCCTCGACGTAGTCCTTGCCCGCCGTGTATCCGGTGTACGGCAGGGGGGCGAGCGTGTAGGGGTTGCGGGGCGCGTGCCCCTCCCACGGGTTGTCCGGGTTGAACCATTCGGGCATGGAGAAGTACAGGCCCCGGTGCAGTTCGGGCGCGTACCGCTTCGAGGCGTCGAAGAGCTCCTTCACGAGGTCGCGCCGCGGTCCCATTTTCACCGCGTTACGGTCGGAGAACCTGGTGTCCCACAGGGCGAAGCCCTCGTGGTGTTTCGAGGTGAGCACGTGGTACTCGGCCCCGGCGTCGCGGAAGAGCTCGACCCAGGCCCGCGGGTCGAAACGCTCGGCGCGAAAGCGCGGGATGAAGTCGTCGTAGGCGAAGTCCTCGCCGTACGTGTCACGGTGGTGGGCGTAGGTGGGGTTGCCGGGGTCCTGCATCTGCTGCCAGTACCACTCCGCGTACTGGACACCCACCGGCGCCCATGCCGGTACGGAGTAGACGCCCCAGTGGATGAAGATGCCGAACTTGGCGTCCTGGAACCAGTACGGCGCCTGATGGGAGCCGAGCGACGCGTCGGTCGGCAGGTAGTCGGGGACGCCGAGGGTGAGGCGCTGCGCGGCCGACGCCACGGTCCGGCCGTGACTCGCCGCCAGCACACTGCCCTGGGCCGTGGTTCCTGGGGGCGTCGCCGCCCCGGGGCGGATGCCGATCCGGACGCGTGCCTGTTCGCCCGGGGCGAGCCGGGCGACGGCGGCGGGCGTCGCGGTGCGGGCGCCGGGGACGTCCACCGTGAGTTTCAGCCCGTCGGCCGCCAGCACTCCGACGCTGCCGGCGTTCACGACGGTGGCCTCCACGCTCTGTGAACCGTCGGGCAGTGTGGTGCTCGTCGACCGTACGTCGCGCAGTGCCAGGGCGCGCCCGGTGGCCACGGGCTGGAGCGAGAGGGCGAAGACGTGCAGGGCCGGGGTGCCGGCCCGGGCGGGGCCGGTGACGGGCAGGGTGACGCCCACCGCCCGCCTGGCCGGGTCCATCGGGATCTCCGTGTTCGCGATGACCACTTGGTGGGCGTCCTCGGCCCCGGTCGGGTCGTAGCGGTAGGGCGCCGCCACGGCCCCGCTGCCCGCGTACCAGTCGGGACCGCCGAGCGGGGCCTCGGAGGTGGTCCCGTCGTCGTAGTGGAAGGTGGCCGTCCCCGAGGTCTGCCCGTAGCTGCAGGCGGTGAGGAAGACTGCTGAGAGGTAGCGGCCCAGCGGCAGGTCGAGACGCTGCCCCGAGGCGACGACGTTGTTGTTCCCGGCTGCCGTCGCGGACGGGAAGAGGAACGGGATGCCGGCCACGGTCGTCTCGCCCGAGGGGAGTTCCTCGCCCGGGTAGGTGTAGCCCGAGCCGTCGAAGTCACCGCCCCGCGAGCCGGCCGTGTCGATCCCGTCGTTGTCGGCCCACTGGTCCAGGGGGACGGGGACGGCTGCGGGGGCGGCGGCCCAACCACCGCCGGGCGCGCTGTCGTCGGGGCGCTGCGGGGTCCGCGCCGAAGGGTTCGCGTACGCGTCGGACGGAGCGGCGAGAGCCGCGGTCGCTGCGGCTGCCACCGCTACGGCGATGACATGACGTCGGGGGAGATCAGCCATAGATCCGATGATTCGAGCGCCGGGTTCGTTCTGTCAATGCCCATGACAACGATTGCCACAGGACCCCTCCCCCACTCGTGCCGCACCGATGCCCCACCCCGCACGCCCACGACCGGGGCGCGCAGCTACGTGAATCGGACGCCGCATCTCACCGTCACGGTCGGCACATTCAGAGAATCCGGCGGGTCGGGTCCGCACCTCGCGCGCCCTGCCGACGCCCCGCTGGCATGGAAGGCCGCAGGTGGCGAACCGATCGCCGCAGCCGAGTGACACCTCTCGGAGCATGGGTCCGTTGAGGGGCTAGACATCCGATGACAGGGAACGGCACACTGACCCCCCGGACTCGGCCGCCCGCACCTCGGGCCCCGGGGCGCCTCGCTCCGGAACTCCCGTACGCAGCCGCGCCCGGACCCCGCCCCACACGCCGGTCGCAGCCCCGCCACGGCCGAACGCGGGGGGCGTCGCACCCGCCAGGCACGCCGTCAGGCCGCCCGCGCGGCACGCCGTCCCCCATCTCCGTATACCGAACGCCCTTGACACCCGCCGATCAACCGGAGAGCATCCTTTCGATTACTGACAACGTTGTCGGACCGTTCTTGCTCGCGTCCGGTCGCGTTGGCTTCCGTACCAGCGAAGGGCAGGAACGGTGTCAGACACCCAGGAACGCCGTACGGCGTCCAGACGGCGCCGGCTGAGAAAGGCGGGGCTCGGCTCCGTCGCCGTGGGCGCCATGGCGGCCCTCGGCCTCGCACTCACCGTGGCGCCGGCCTCCGCCGCCACCACCGCGGGGCGAGGCACGGTCACCAACCCCGTGTCGTACGTCAATCCGCTGATCGGCAGCTCCAACGCGGGCAACACCTACCCCGGCGCGGTCAACCCGCTGGGCATGCTCGCGTGGAGCCCCCAGAACTCCACGGGCAACCAGGTCTCCACACCTGCTCCCGGCGGCTACCAGTACAACGCGACGAAGATCCGCGGCTTCAGCCTCACCCACCTCAACGGCGTGGGCTGTTCGGGCGCCAACGGCGACATCCCGATCATGCCGGTCGTGGGCGACGTGACCTCGTCCCCCACCTCGGACACGAAGGACTCCACGTACGCCTCGACGTTCTCCCACGCGAACGAGAGCGCGAGCGCCGGCTACTACAAGGTGGGTCTGGACAGCGGCGCGAGCGCCGAGCTGACCACCACCGACCGCACCGGTACGGGTGAGTTCGGCTTCCCCGCCGACAAGCCGGCGAGCATGCTGTTCCGCACCTCCAACTCCGAGAGCGGCAGCACGGACGCGACGGTGCACATCGACGCGGCGGCCAGGACGGTGACGGGGTCGGTCACGGCGGGCAACTTCTGCGGCCCGCAGAGCGCGAACAACCGTCACGACGTCTACACCCTTTACTTCACGGCCCACTTCGACAAGCCGTTCGCCCAGGTCGGCACCTGGAAGGACGACGCCCTGCAGGCCGGATCGACCTCGGCCGAGGGCGGCACCGGTTACAGCTCGTCGGGCAACCCGGTCGCGGGCAAGGGCTCGGGCGGCTACGTCACCTTCAAGCAGGGGACCACGAAGGTCCAGGCGAAGGTGGCGATCAGCTACGTCAGTGAGAAGAACGCCGAGACGAACCTCCGCGCGGAGAACCCGCCCGCCAAAACCTTCGGCGCCGTCAAGTCCCAGGCCGCGGCGGCCTGGCGCTCGGCCCTGTCCAAGGTCCAGATCGGCGGCGGCACCGACGACCAGCGCACCACCTTCTACACCGCGCTCTACCACTCCATGCTGGAGCCCACGCTCACCAGTGACGTGAACGGCCAGTACCTCGGTTCCGACCGGAAGCCGCACAAGCTCGCCTCCGGGCAGAAGGCGCAGTACGGCACCTTCTCCGGCTGGGACCAGTATCGCGCCCAGGTGCAGTTGCTCACCCTGCTCAACCCGAAGGCGGGCAGCGACTACGCGCAGTCCCTCTTCAACTACGCGAAGCAGAACGGCGGCGAGTGGGACCGCTGGCTCCTGGAGAACGGCAAGACGAGCATCATGTCGGGTGACCCGTCCGACGCCGCTCTCGCGGGCATCTACGCCTTCGGGGGGAAGGACTTCGACGTGCGGGGCGCCCTGAAGTCCCTGGAGAAGGCCGCGACCGTGCCCACCGCGGACGACAGCAGCAGCGCGGGCTGCAACGTCGAGTGCACGGGCCAGCGTCCCGCCCTCGACCAGTACCTGAAGCTCGGTTACGTGCCCGCCGACAACTGCCACTGCTGGGGCGGCGCCGCCGAGACGCTGGAGGACTCGGCGGCCGACTTCGGCCTCTCGGAGCTCGCCGGGGCCACCGGTGACAAGAAGAGCCAGAAGTCCTTCCTGGCCAGGTCCGGCAACTGGACGAACGTCTTCGACCCCAACGCCACACCTCAGGGCGGCTACATCCGCGACCGCCAGGCCGACGGCAGCTGGGCCGGTACGTTCACCCCGGACACCGGCAACGGCTTCGTCGAGGGCACCAGTGCCCGCTACACCTGGATGGTCTACTCGGACGTGGCGGGCCTCGCCGCGGCGATGGGCGGCGACGCGACCGCGACGCAGCGCCTCGACTCCTTCTTCCGCGCGCCGGACGGGACGTTCGACTTCTCGGCGAAGGACGGCACGCGGTACGACCCGACCAACGAGCCCGACATCAACGCCCCGTACCTCTACGACTACCTCGGCGCGCCGTACAAGACGCAGCAGACGGTACGGGCGGAGATGGACCAGCTGTGGACCAACGGTCCCGGCGGCATCCCCGGCAACGACGACGCGGGAACCATGTCGTCCTGGTACGTCTTCTCCGCGCTCGGCATGTACCCGCAGGTCCCCAGCCGCTCCGAGATGGTGCTCTCCGCGCCGCTCTTCCCGCGTGCGGTGATCCACACGGGTCACGGCAAGACCATCACGGTCAACGCGCCGGCGGCCTCGTCGAGCAACACGTACGTGCAGTCACTGCGGACCAACGGCAAGAAGTCCGACAAGCCCTGGCTGCCGGCGTCGTTCGTCGGTAAGGGCGGGACCCTGGACTACACGCTGGGCAGCACGCCCAACACGTCGTGGGGCAGCGCCGCTTCGGACGCCCCGCCGTCGTTCCCGGGCGGCGGTACCCGCCTGTTCACCGGTGTCGGCACCGCGGCGCTGAAGGCCGTACCCGGCGGGGACGCGGCCACCACGACCGTCAAGGCGCAGACGCTGGACGCCAAGGCCACCACCGTGCACTGGACGGCCACACCGCCCGCGGGCCTCACCGTCACCCCGTTGCAGGGCACCCTGGCGGTGCCCGCCGGAGGTACGGCGAGCGCCAAGGTCTCCGTCTCGGCGGGCACCGGTACCAAGGCCGGCTTCTACACCGTGCCCGTCGCCTTCACCTCGGGCAGCACGGCACTGCGGCCTTCCTCGGTCTCCGTGACCGTCGCGCCCCAGGACAGTGTGCTCTGGAACCTCAACAGCCAGGGCATCTCGGACGACGCGAAGCCCGCCGCCAACTTCGACGGCGAGGGCTGGAGCTACTCGGCCCAGGCCCTGGCCGCCGCGGGCGCGGTTCCCGGCGGCACGGTGTCGTCCGACGGCTTCGACTTCACCTGGCCCGACGTGTCGGCGGGCGACCCGGACAACATCCAGGTCACGCCCGGGCAGCCGGCCACGGGGCAGGTCGTCTCACTGGCCGCCGACTCCGGAGCCACGAAGCTGAGCCTGCTCGGCAGCGCGGCCGAGGGTTCGGCCGAGGGTACGGTCACCCTGACCTACACCGACGGCACGAAGCAGCAGGCGGACATCGGCTTCAGCGACTGGACCCTGGGCGGCGGGGCGAACCAGCCGTCGTTCGGCAACACGGTGGCGCTGAAGACCTCGTACCGCGACGCCCAGGGCAGCGGCCCCGACGCGGTGGGGACGGACATCTTCGCGACGGCGCCCATCGCGCTCCAGGCCGGCAAGCAGCTGGCGAGTGTGACACTGCCGTCGACGGTGTCCGGAGGCGTGATGCACGTCTTCGCCGTGGCGACCGCGTAACCGGCGCTCCCGCGACCGGCAGGACACGAGCGACCCGCGCCGCACCACGGCGCGGGTCGCTCCCGTCGTTCGAGGTCGCGCCCGGCTCCGGCGCTCTCGTCCCGGCCACCGTGTGCCGGCCCGGAACGGGCGGCTGAGAGACTACGGCCATGGACACGGAGACGGTGAACGGGACGCCCCCGTCCGGCGCGGTGGCCGGACGGACCGTGTCGGCGCGCGGTGTTGGATGGGTGCTGTGCTCCGCCACCGCTGCGGACGTCGAGGCGATCGCCGAGTTGCGGGCCGTCGTCATGCGCCCGGATCTGGAACGTCTCGGACGCTACGACGAGGTCCGGGTGCGACAGCGCTTCCGGGACTCCTTCTCCGAGCGGCACACGTCGGTCGTCGTGGTGGACGGCGAACTCGCGGGATGCGTCACCGTCCGGCCCACCGCGAAAGGCCGGATGCTGGAGCACTTCTACCTCGCCCACCGCCACCAGGGCCGCGGGCTCGGAACCGCCGTCCTGCGCGCGGTACTCGCGCGCACCGACGCGGAGGAGGCGGCCGTACGCCTGACCGTCCTGCAGGGCAGTTCCGCCCGCAGGCTCTACGAACGCCACGGCTTCGTCACGGAGAGCCAGGACCCCGTCGACGTCGTCATGGTGCGCCCGCCCGTGGGCGGCACCGCCGCGCGGAACCGGCCCCCGGCGGAGCGCTGAAGAGGCCTGCGCCCCGGAACACGCCGCGACGCTCCCAGCCGCAGGCCTCCAGCGCCGGTCCCGGACCACCACGGGTCCCCGGCGCCGGTCCCGGACCACCCGCGGTCCCCAGCGCCGGTCCCGGACCACCCGCGGGTCCGCAGCGCCGCTCAAGCGGGGTCCGCGGGCCTCCAGCGCGACTCCCCCGTGAGCGGGGCCACGGCGCCCGAGCCGCTGTCGTGGTTCACACCGGTGTGGGGGCGAGATCGTAGGCGGGGAAATCCTTGAGCTGGTCCTTCGTGTAGTTGACGCGGATCGTCGTGCCGGAGCGCTCCACATCGGCGATCGGGACGGCGACCGTCTTCCTGCCCCACAGGTGCCCTTCACTCAGCAGCACATGGGTGGCCGTGTGGTCCCCGCCCTCGACGACCAGACCGTGCACGCGCCCGAAGGCACCGTCGACGGCCTCCACCGGTTCGCCGCGGCGGATCTGCACCTCGCCGGCCGGCACCCGCTCACGCGTCGTCGCGCCCACTCCGCCGGCCAGGATGAGCGGGGACGGACTCAGGCCCGCGACGGCGACGCTCGGACCGAAGAAGGGCCACACCATGGTCTGCCCGGGGTCGTAGCCGAGATCGTTCTCCTCGTCAGCGGGCAGGAAACGGTCCTCCTCCGCGGCTTCCAGCCCCTCGAAGGCCTCCTGCCCGCACGTGAGCGTGATGCCCTCGGCTCCGTCGTCGAGCAGGGAGACCGGCACCAGCCGACTCGGCCACTGTCCGGAATCGACCACCAGGTGGGTCACACGCCTCGCGATCGGGTCGATCACCACGCGCCGGAGGCTGCCGCACTCCCCGTCCGCGCAGCGGACCCCGGAACCGATCGTGTACAGCACTGCCTCACTCATGACATCTCCTCACCATGTACGCGTGTCTCACGCGCCGCTGGCTACCGTCTGCCCAAGATCGCCGCGCGAAAGCCTCCCTGCCCGGGGACCGACGACGGCGGCGGGGGACGGGCCCTCCCATCCCCACGAGGCCGGGCGCGGTGACCCCGTTCTGCCGCCGACCGGAAATCCGTCACGATTCGACTTCGCGCCGGCTTCTCGCGCCGGCTTCTCTCCTCAGCGGTTCCTCAGCGGTTCCTCGACGGTTCCTCAGCGGGGGCGCTTTTCCCCGTTTCCGGGATTGCCGCCTTTCGTGAAAGCGCCTTTCGGGCGCATTACGGGGCTTCGCATTCACGTCGTGGAATTCCGTTTCGCCCGAAAGGTGACGAGAGGCAGGCCTGACGGCATGCGTGACGGGGCCACCTACGCCTTAGCGCCCGTCACGTGCCGTTTCGCCACGCGACTCCCCGGAATCGACGACCCTCCGTACGCACGTCAACTCCCCTCGTCACCTCACTGCCCAACCTCAGTGCCCAGCGCGATCCATGACGGCCTCCGGGACGGCGCTCGGATCGGCGCGGCGTCAGTGACTTACGCACGGTCCCGGGCGGGGTTGCCGCACGGTCCCGGGCCGGGTTGCCGCCCGCATGCGCCTCGTCGCCCACGTATTTAGGCTGGAACGGAGTCGAACCCCCTGGAATTGCCAGGTGGGGGACGAGGAGGCGAACCAGCGATGGCCAAGATCCTTTTCATAGTGAGCGGAGCGACGTACTGGGTGCTCAAGGACGGCACCCGGTATGCGACCGGTTACTGGGCTGAGGAATTCGCGAACCCGTACAAGGCGCTCACCGACGCGGGACATGAGGTCGTGGTGGCGACGCCGCACGGCGTGACCCCGAACGTCGACATGATGAGCCTGCGGCCCTCCATGACGGGCGGAGAACAGGCGGCCCTCGATCTGGAGGCCATCATCCGTGACGCCGAGGCGATGCGGCGGCCGCTCAAGCTCTCGGACGTGCGCCTTGAGGACTACGCCGCCGTGTATCTGCCCGGCGGCCACGGCCCGATGTCGGACCTCTCGCTGGACGCCGACGCGGGCCGGTTGCTGACGGACCAACTCACTTCGGGCAGGCACCTGTTCATCGTGTGCCACGCTCCCGCGGCGATGCTGGCCACGAGGATCCACGGCGTTTCGCCGTTCAAGGGCTACAAGGTCACGGGCTTCACCAACGAGGAAGAGGAAGGCGTGGGACTGGCCTCCAGGGCAACCTGGCTGCTGGAGGACGATCTGAAGGAGAAGGTGGGGGTCAAGTACAGCCGCGGCCCGGTGTGGGAGCCGTACATGGTCGAGGACCGCAACCTCGTCACCGGGCAGAATCCGAATTCCGCGGCGGTGCTCGGAGAGAAGTTGCTGAAGGTCCTCGCCTGAGGGTTTCCCCGGGATCCGGTAGCGGGCCGTCATGCCCATCGGCTGCGAGCCGCAGTACTCGGCGACTCCCTGCCGTCCGACGCTGTAGGGATGGCGTCCCTGGAAGACGGCGTCCTCGGTGAATCGAGCCGCGACCTGCTCGGGTCGGTGAGCGTCGACGCCGGCTTTCCACTGGTCGAGGACGCCGGTCAGGATCTCTCCGTCGTCCGGTGTGGTGGTCACGGGGTTCTCCTGTGGGTGTGTCGCGGGCACGGGAGGCGCGCCGCGAGCCGTGGAAGGGGTTCACCGCTCGGCGTGGCTCGCCGGGGCGGGCACGGCAGTGCGCCGGAGACCGCTCGGGCGGGCGCGGCGCAGGACGGCACGGGCCCCGCGGTCAGTGCCCGGCGCTCTGGCCGCCGTCGACGTGCGAGATCTCGCCGGTGACGAACGGGGCCTGCTCCAGGTAGAGCACGGCCCGCACGACGTCGTCGACCTCACCCATGCGGTTGACGGGGTGGCGCGACGCCTGGACACCACCGGGGTCGGCCGGGTGCGTCGGGGTGCGGATGACACCGAGGGCGACCGTGTTCACCCGGATACCGCGCGTGGCGTACTCGATGGCCAGCGACTTGGTGACGGCGTTGAGTCCTCCCTTGGTCAGTGAGGTGAGCGCGGCGGTCACGTGGGTGTCGGCGTTGTCGACGAGGCTGGTGGAGATGTTCACGATGTGCCCGCCGCCGTCGCGGGAGAGCATCGCGCGGATCGCGCTGCGGGAGATGTCGAAGAAGCCGCGCAGGTTCACCCCGACCATCGACTCGTAGTCCTCGTCGGTGCACTCGGTGAACGGCTTCGCGACGAAGAGCCCGGCGCCGTTGATCACTGTGTCCACGCGGCCGAACCGGTCCATGGTCGCCTCGACGATCCGGGCGCCGGTGCCGGGCTCCGTCGCGTCGCCCGGCACCGCCAGTACCCCGGTCCCACCCGGTGCCCGGATCGAGCGGGCGGTCGCGGTGACCGCGTAGCCGAGTTCCCGGTAGGCCTCGACCAGCGCCGTTCCGATGCCTCCGGAGGCTCCCGTGACGATGGCGACTTTCTGCGGGGTGTCCATAAGGGGATTTTCGCCGTGCCCGCCCCGGTCGACATGAGCGCCGGAGGGCGTGTCGCCGTGTTGTGTGCCCGGGCGGCCCTCCTCACCGGATTCCGTGCATATCCCGCTCGATCCGCGCGACGGGTTTTCCGGCCGTCACGTTCGCGTGGCGGTCCCGCACTCCGCCGGGCCGGCCTCTCGCATGCGCGCGTCCATCGACGTGGTCCGGTCGTACGGGTCCTCCTCGGGACCGCTCCCCGGACCCTTCACCGCACGGTCGGCGGTGAACTCGGGGGTGAAGTATCCCGTGGAGTCACCGCAGCCGCCGTTGGTGGAGTCCACCTTGTAGGAGGCGAGGGAGAACGTCCCCGGCTCGGTGACCACCTTCGCCGGGTCGTCCCAGCTCATCACCGTCTCGCGGCGCACGATGGTGCGCGCGACCTCCTCGCTGCCCGGCACGGCACGGACGACCGGGTAGACGTAGGTGACATCACTGGTCACCTCGACCGCGCCACGCTTGCCCTCGCCGAACGTGATCCATCCTCGTGTCTTGACCACGTCCCCCACCAGCCGCACCTTCGTCTGTGCGAAGCGGCTGAACAGCAGCAGCGGGTCGTTCTTTCCCCTGGGATCGCGGAACGCGGTCGACAGGTAGTCCTGGACATCGCGCTGGTGTGGATTGATCAACGCGATCGCTCTCTTCGGCCGCTCCCCGCGCAGCACATCAGGATCCAGGCTGGAGGCGGCAAGGAAGTCCACACTCTGATCGAGCGCCTGCGCGACCTGTCCCTTGGTCATCCAGCCGGTCGCCCGGGCCCGGGGCACACTGATCCCGGCCGTTCCGTCGTCCCACTGCGCAGCCGGTGATCCCCTGAACGGTTGCTCCGGCGTGGGCAGTTGGAGCGACGGCGGTGCGGCGAGCGACGCACTGACGCCATCTCCGTCCCCGTTACCGTCCCCGAACCAGCCGACGACCCGCCCTGGATCCAACGCCACGACCAACAGCCCGACCGCGAGCAGGAGTCCGGCCACGTACCACGCCTTCACCCGTCTGCGCCGGGGCGGTTGGTGAGTCCGCCATCCGCCGGGAGGACCGGTCTCCTCCCGCAGCCGCCGGCCGGCCATCCGGGCCCGCGCCGACGGCTCCTGGGGCGCGCCCTGCGTCCCGGCCTCGGCCTCCCGCAGGAAACGCTCCCACTCCTCGTCCGGTATGGACGCCTCGTCCTTGCCCATGACGTTCTCCCACCCCTTGTGCGCGACCGGGTCTCCCCAGAACCGTTCGCGATCCTCATATCATCAGCCAGCCGATCAGCGCGAACCCACGCCCCCGTCGCCAGGCGCGCAGGGCACCACGCGGGCCACGACAGAGGCGAGCACCGACAGCCAGGCCTGTGGAATCCGGGGCGTCCCCCGGCACGCCGGGCGACCGCCGTCGGCTCCGTCGCCGTGACGGAGCGCCAGCGACTCGGAAGGGACACCTGATTCCGGCGATCCCCGATCCCCGATCCCTGGAGGCAGCGATCCCCGGGGGGCGTGTCGCACACGCGGGGAGAGCGGGGCGCGCCGCAGGGCTCGACGCCCGCCACGCCACCGAGGGGTGGGAGGACGTCCTGGACGACCGCGGGCCTACGGGTTCGCCGGCCGCCCCGAGCCGGCTCCGCCCCCGGGGCGCAGGACGCAGAACTCGTTGCCGTCGGGGTCGGTCATCACCACCCGGCCGGACCCGTCCCGGGCCGCGTCGGTCGAGGCGGTGCCGGTGCCGCCGGGGCCGGTCCGCGCCGCACCGAGGGAGACGAGACGGTCGATCTCCCTCTCCTGATCGGCGCCGGCCGCCGGGATGACCTCGAAACGCAGCCGGTCCCTCCCTGCCCTCGGCATCAGCGGCGGACCACCCCACGTGACCTTCGAACCGCCGTGCGGCGAGCGGATCGCGGTCTCCTGGTCCTGGTCCCAGACCAGCGGCCAGCCCAGGGCCTCACTCCAGAAGTACCCGACCTCCTGCGAGCCGTCGCACGCGAGCGCGCCGACGGATCCGCAGCCGGCAAGGAAGGCGTTGCCGGGCTCGATGACGCAGAACTCATTGCCTTCCGGGTCGGCGAGCACCACATGGCCGTCTTCCGGGCGTTGACCGACGTCGACGGAGCGGGCGCCGAGTCCGAGCGACCTTTCCACGGTCCCCCGCTGGTCGTCGAGGGACGTGCTCGTCAGGTCGAAGTGCATCCGGTTGCGGTCGGTCTTCCGCTCCCGCGTCGGGGTGAAGCGGATCCGCAATCCGGAGTGATCGCTCGGCAGGAGGACGACGCCGTCAAGCGGATCGTCGGCGTACTCCCAGCCCAGGACGCCGCCCCAGAAGCGCGCCAGGACAAGCGGGTCGTTCGCATCGAGCGAAAGCGCGAGGAGGTGGGAAGTCATGGCGTTCCAAGTCTCCGATCCGGCGGCCCACGACCGGGGCGGGGGCACACTCTTCGCGCCCGGAGGGAACGTACGACGCGGGGCGCGGCGCCGCAACGCCAATAAGGAGAGGGCGCGACGCCGGGAGTTCGGCACGGCCGCGCGTCGCGCGACCAGCGCCCGCCCGGTGCCGTACGCCGTGCACCGTGAACGCGCCGGGCCGACCCACCGGATGCTGTCACGCCCGGACAAGTACTCTCTCCTCGCGACGAGTTGACGTCTCGCGCCGATGGCCTGCTCCGTCGGGATGGACCCGGCCGTCCCGGCGACGAGGATCGGCAGTGTGAAGGACACACCGGACCCGACAGCCGGCAGGCGTACCACCGTGGCGACGAGCGCACCCGTGGAGTCACCGGCGAGCCGGGCCTGCGGCAGCGCACCGGCGGGCATGAGGCCGAGGTCCGCCGTCGCCGGCGCCCGCCCTCGCTCTCGCCCTCGCCCTCGCCCTCAGCCGAGTGCGGCCCGGATGATGTCCCGGGTCGGGGGATAAAGGTCCAGCTCCGCGCGGATCTCCGCGAGCGTCCGAGCGGCCAGGGCGTCACGCCATGCCTGCTCCGCACCGCGCATGGCCTTGTTGACCGGGCACATACCGGTAGGGGGCGGCGAGAGCTCCCCGATCGTGCCGCAGCAGCGGATCTCGGCGCACTGGAAGGTCTGCGTGTCGCCCTCGATGGCCTCGACCACGTCGAGGAGGGTGATGTCGGCGAGGGGCTTCGCCAGGCTGAATCCTCCCCGCGGGCCGGGCGTGGAGGTGAGGAGCCCTGCGCGGGAGAGCTGCTGCAACTGCTTGTTCAGATACGGGGCCGGCAGCCCGTGGGCCCGGGCGAGCTGACCGCTTCCCACGGGTCCGCCACCGACCATGTCCAGGTTGAGCAGTGTGTGGAGGGCCCACTCGACCCCCTTGGCCATTCGCATAATACGGACATTACATGTCCTGGAACCCGATGTGCGGAGCCGGCCGGAACCTTCCGCCGCCCCGGCGCCCGCGCCCCGCACCCACCGCCCGCCTGCCCTCTCCCTCGGACCTCCGCCGGGCCTTGGTCGGACCTCCGATGGGCCGCCGGTGCGACTCGGTGCGACTCGGATAAATCTTGACACTGGATATCCAGGATATGTAATGTCCAGAATCGCGGCCGCAGGAGTCCGACGCGTGACATTCCTGCCGCAGAGCGGAGAGCCGGGGCGCCGCGAGCATGCCTCGCCCCGGCCGCGACGGCCGCACGTACCGTCAACAGAGGGAGAAAAAATGAAGGACATCCTGGTTATCGGCGGCGGTTTCGCCGGCGTGTGGAGCGCCGCCGGAGCGGTGCGCGCGGCCCGCGCGGCCGGCCATGGCGGCGAGGAGCTGCGGGTGACCCTCGTCAGCGGCGGCGACGACCTGGTCATCCGTCCCCGTCTGTACGAGGACGACCCGGAGACCATGCGTGTGCCGTTGGACCGCGTCCTCGGCCCGATCGGTGTCCGCCGCCACACGGCTACCGTGACCGGCATCGACACCGAAGCCCGTACGGTCCGCGCCGTCGGCCGCGAAGGAGTGGAGCTGACCATCTCCTACGACAAGCTCGTACTGGCCGCGGGCAGCCGGCTGGTACGCCCCGTCTTCCCCGGCGCGGAGGACGTCTTCGACATCGACACACTGTCCGCGGCGGCCGCTCTCGACCACCACCTGCGGCGGCTGCCCCGGCGCGAGCCCACCGGCGGCAGGTACACGGCCGTCGTCGTGGGTGCCGGCTTCACCGGTCTGGAGATCGCCACCGTCATGGGGGAACGGCTGCGCGCGATCGCCGAGGCGGGGGGCGCCGCCGAGGACGTGCGGGTCGTCCTCGTCGACCGCGCCGACGTTCTCGGTCCTGAGCTCGGCCCTGGGCCCCGCGCGCAGATCGACAGCGCCGTCGACGAGCTCAAGATCGAACGGCGCCTGGGCCTCACGGTGGCATCCGCGAGCCCGGAGCAGGTCGTCCTCTCGGACGGCGAGATCATCCCGACGGCCACCGTCATCTGGACCGCCGGCATGGCCGCGAGTCCCCTCACCGCCCAGATCCCCGGGGAGCACGACCGGCTGGGGCGGCTGAACGTCGACGCGCACATGCGCGTGATCGGGGTCCCGGACGTGTACGCGGCCGGCGACACCGCGGTGGGACCGGCGGAAGAGGGGCACCGGACGATCCAGAGCTGCCAGCACGCGCAGCCGATGGGCAAGTGCGCCGGACACAACGTGGCGGCCGAACTCCTGGGCACCGCCCCCCTGGCGTTCGTCTCCGACCCCTACAGCAATGCCCTGGACCTCGGAACCGCCGGCGCCGTCCTCACCACCGGGTGGGAGCGCACCGTCGTGGCCACCGGAGCCGAGGCCAAGACCATGAAGCAGAACATCAACACGATGTGGATCTACCCCGCGGTCGACGACCCCGAGCAGATCCTCGCCCAGGCGGGCCGCCTCCTCAACAGCTGACCCCCGGGCCGTCAGCCTCCCCCTTCACCCGGGCTGCCGATACGCGTCGGCGCCCGGACCCCGGCCGCCGGCACCCTCACGATCCCCCGCCGTGGGCTGGGGTTGCCGGTGCCGGCGCCGGCTGCCGGCTGTCGTGGTCGGTCGGGGCGTTCGGCTCCCGGTTCGCTCCCGACCGTGCGGTGTGCGGCCTCGGAACACCGGCGGACATGTTGCCGGCCTCCCGGGACACATCAACCGGGGGGCCGCGATGGTGCCGCGTCCGATGACCCCGTCCACTCCCTCGGCAGGAGCGGGTCACCCGGTGCGCGTTTCTTATAAGTCAGCTGCTTGACTTGGGCGGGGCCCCCGCATTCACTGAACAGCGACCTCGGGGGCCGAAGGGAGAGCGCGATGCGCCGGAGCGACCACGTCGAGCCGATGGCCTGCCGGCCGCCGGGGGCCGGTGCGCCGGAGCGGCGCGCGCGCCGGGCCGGACTCTTCGAGGCGGATCGCGGGCCCGGGATCCGCCGTCACGTCAGCGTGGCCGTCGAACCCGAATCCAGACCCCGGGCCGTACGGCCCGGGCGGACGACGGTGGCGTGCGGCACGGCGCGACTGCGCGAAGTCCCGGTGCGGCGGTGAACGCGGCGGGCAGGGCTCCGACCGAGCGGGCCGGCGGGACGGCGGACGTGATCCTCACCGTGGCCGAGAGGCTCTTCGCGGAACACGGTGTGTTCGCCGTGTCGAACCGCCGGATCAGCGAAGCGGCTGGACAGGGCAACAACGCCGCGGTCGGCTACCACTTCGGTACGAAGACGGACCTGCTGCGGGCCATCGTCCGCAAGCACGGCGAACGGATCGACGCGCTGCGCGAGGACATGCTGGCGCGGACCGGCGGCTCCGACTCCGTACGGGACTGGGTGGCGTGCCTCGTGCGCCCGGGCGCCGAGCATCTGGCCGAGTTGGGCAGCCCCACCTGGTACGCGCGCTTCGGCGCCCAGTTGATGACCGACCCCGTCCTGCGCGAACTCATGATCGACGAGGCGTTCGGGCCGTCGATCCAGCGGACACTGGACGGGCTCAACCGGTGTCTGCCCGATCTGCCGCCGGCCGTGCGGATGGAGCGCGCCGACATGGCCCGGCATCTGATGGTGCACACGATCGCCGAACGCGAGCGGGCCCTGGCCGAGGGCACCCGCACCGCAAGGACCGGCTGGCACGCGTACGCGAGCGGACTCGTCGACGCGATCACCGGCCTCTGGCTCGCGCCCGTGACATCCGACGGGTGACCGGGCCGCCGTCCGGAGCCCCTCGTCCCGAAGAGCGGCACGCCCGGTTCCGCCGGCTCAGGAGGCGGGGCCCGGGGACCCCGGGACGGGCGTCGAGGCGTCCTCGTCGGCCCGTCCGTCGCGGTCGCTGCGGCGCAGCGCGGGGAGCATCAGCAGCCCGAGGAGCACGCTCGGCGCCCCGCCCACGACAAGGGACCAGCGGCTGCCGAACTCCTGCCCCACCCAGCCGACCAGCGGGCCGCCGATCACCGTCGTGCCGCCCCAGGCCATCGACCACAGCGCCATCACCCTGCCCCGCATCGACGGGAGGGAGGCCAGTTGCATGGCCGTCTTGGACAGCGAGTTGAAGGCGATGGCGCCGTAGCCGACGAAGGGCAGCACCGCGAGTTCCCAGGCCAGGGACGGGGCGAGGGCTGCGGCAAGGATGGCGACACCCCACCCGATGCCCGCCACGGCCAGCGCCCCGGAACGCTGCCGGTTGCCACGCCCCGCGATGGACAGGCCCCCGACGACCGCGCCCAGGGCCATCATCGCCGCCATGGCCCCGTACGTCCCGGCTCCGCCGTGCAGGGCGCCGCGCGCCACCAGCGGCAGTGTGACGGGGAACTCGTAGGCGAGCATGCCGGTGACGGTCAGCATCACCAGTGGCAGCAGCAGTGCGGGCGTCCGGCGCACGTAGCGCAGCCCGGCCCGGACCTGGCCCTTCTGCCGCGGCGGCCGGTCGACCGTGTTCATCTCGGCTGTCCGCATCATCGCCAGGCTGACGATCACCGCGACGAACGACACCGCGTTCAGGGCGAAGCAGGCCGTCAGCCCCACCGCGGCGACGAGGCCGCCGCCGACCGCGGAGCCCAGGACGCGCGCCATGTTCACGGACACGGAGTTGAGCGTCACGGCGTTGGTCATCCGCTCGCGCGGGACCAGCTCCGGGATGAGGCTCTGCCGCGCCGGGTTGTCGAAGACCGTCAGCATCCCGAGCGCCAGGGAGAGCACGATCACCAGGGGGACGTCGATGGCGTGCAGGGCGGTCAGGACGGCGAAGAGGACGGCGATCCCGGCCGAGGACGACTGGGTGAGGTACAGCAGCCGGCGCTTGTCGTAGCGGTCGGCGACGAGCCCCGCGAAGGGCCCCACCACCACGAACGGCAGGAACCGGGCCCCGGTGGCGATACCCAGGTCGCTGCCACTGCCGCTGAGCCGCAGCACCAGCAGGGCCAGCGCGAGGGTCTGCATCCAGGTCCCCACGACCGAGATGGAGTAACCCCAGAAGTACAGGCGGTAGTTGCGCACCGAGAGCGAGGACAGCATCCGGTCGAGCCGTCCGCCCTCCGGCGCCGTACGACCCGGTGTCGTCGGTGCCGTCATGAGATGCCCCGGACGGCGGGGCCCGCTTCCGCTTCGGTTGCCGCCGTCTCCGGTTCGCCTTCCGCCTCCGCCTCACGACCGGCGCCGACGGCCCGTTCGAAGTCGGCGACGCGCTCCATGAGCTCGCCGGCGGCGAACAGGAGGCGCCGTTCGTCCTCGTCGAGGAGCGTCTCCATCGCGCGGCCGAGCCAGGTGTCCCGCTCGCTGTGGACGTGGGCCACCACGGAGCGGCCGAGGTCGGTGACGAGCACCGACACCCGGCGGGCGTCGGTGGAGTCCTTGCGCCGCACGACGTATCCGGCCGCCTCCAGCTCGCGCAGCGCGGCGGCGACGTTCGAGCTGGTCATCTGGAGCTCGTCGGCGATCCGGCGGGGTCCCGTGGCTCCGCGCAGCCGGACGACGGCTGCGATGACCTGGGACGCCGTCCTGGACACGCCGTACACCGGGCGCGCTTCGCTGCGCAGTCGCCGCTGGAGGAGCTTCATCTGCGTGCGGAACCGGCGCACCTCGTGATCGTCCACATCAGCTATGTTACATAGCTATCCGGCATAGGAGAATGGCGGCAGCGGGTGAAAGGACGGCCGGGGGCGGCGGCCCCGACCGCCCGCGGTGCGTGGCACAGTGGCGGCGGCCCGCAGTCCCCCGCCCGCCGAGGAGCCGCCACCCATGAAGGACGAGCACGAGTTCTACGACGCGTCGACGCTCGACTGGTCCCCCGCCGAAGGCTCCCCCGGCGTCACCGAACGGATGCTGTCCGACGGGGAAAGCGGCGCGGAGCTGACCCGGCTCGCGCGCTGGGCGCCCGGACTCGACACCACGGCGGCAGGCGTCATCCGGCACGCGTACTACGAGGAGGTGTACCTGCTGGAGGGCGAGTTGGAGGACCTGACACTCGGACGGACCTTCGGCGCGGGTCACTTCGCCTCCCGGCCGCCCGGCATGCCGCACGGTCCTTACCGCACACGCACCGGCTGCGTCATGCTGGAGACCCGCTACCCGCCCCGCTGACGCCGGGGTTACTCCTCGCCACCCGGCTCCGAGGCGAGCAGCACCGCGCGCGTGGCCTCCAGATGCGCGTGGATCGCCTCGGCCACGGCGTCGGGCCGCCCCGCGTCGAGCGCGTCGGCGATCGCACGGTGCTCCTTCATGACCGACTCCTGCCGCCCGGAGGTCCGGAAGACGGCCGTGATGCCGCAGCGCACCTGACGGGCGCGCAGCCCCTCGTACGTCCTGGTCAGCATGGAGTCGCCGGCCGTGCGGACGAGGGCCATGCGGAAGTGGTGGTCCCGTTCGATGAAACGGGCGGCCTGGCCCGGGCCGCCGACCCGCGCCTGCTCCTCGACGAGCCGCCGCATCTCCGCGAGGGGCGCCCTGCCCTCCCCCAGGACCACGCGGGCCGCGTGCGACTCCAGCAGCGAGCGCAGATCCATCAGTTCGGAGACCTCGCGCCCCGACAGCGGGGCCACATAGGCCCCCTTCTTGGGGATGTGCTGGACGGGATCCTCGGCGGCGAGCAGGAGCAGGGCCTCCCTGATGGGCGTGCGGGAGACGCCGATACGGTCCGCGACCGCCTGCTCGTTGACGAGACGGCCGAGCATGGCGGGGTCGGCGACCACCGTGTCCCTGAGGTACGCGTACGCCTTCTCGCGGCGCGCGGCTGACCCGGAGCCGGCCCGGGCGGCCGCCGAGCCCGCCCGAACCCGCCCGCGGTCGGCCCGCGGCCGGCGGACCCGGCTCCCGGCCCCTGCCCCTGCCCCTGCCCCTGCCCCTGCCCAGGAGCCACCCCGCCCGTCAGGCCGTGGCGTCCAGCACGACGCGGAAGCGCGCCTTGCCCGACAGCATGCGCTCGTAGGCGGCCGGGGCCTCGGACAGCGGTACGACCTCGTTCATCGAGCGGACCCCGCGGCGCAGGCTGAAGCGCAGGTTGTCCTCGTTGTCGGCGGACGTACCGGTCAGCCGTCCCCTGACGGTACGGGCCCCGAAGATCAGGTCGGTGGCCTGGACGAGGACCGGGTCCTGGGCCGCCCCCAGCACCATGAGCGTGCCGTGCTGCTTGAGCCCCGGCACGAGCGGCGACATGGAGGCGCCGGTGGTCGCCGTGGCGATCACCCCCGCCGCGCCCCCCAGCGCGGCGAGCGCCCGGCCGGGGTCCTCACTCTCGCTGTCGATGTAGTGGTCGGCGCCGAGCTTGCGTGCCAGCTCCTCCTTCCCGGTGCCGCGCGCGATGGCCGCGACCTCGTAGCCGAGCCTGCTCGCGTACTGCAGCGCCAGGTGGCCGAGGCCTCCGATGCCCTGCACCGCGACCAGTTCGCCGGGCGCGGCCTTGATGCCGCTCAGGCCCATGAAGGTGGTGAGGCCCGCGCACAGCAGCGGAGCCGCCTCGACGGCGGAGATGCCGTCGGGGATCCGTACCAGGCCGGCGGCCTTGGCGATCATGGATTCGGCGTAACCGCCGTCGATGTCGCTGCCGGTCTGCGGCTGGTAGAGGCAGTTGACGAAGTCCCCGCGCCGGCAGCGCTCGCACTCCCCGCAGTGGCCGTACAGAAAACCGACCCCGACCCGCTCGCCGATCTCCCAGGCGTGCACGCCAGGGCCGACCGCGTCGATGACGCCGACGACCTCGTGGCCCGGCACGACCGGGGCCGACGGGTCGGCGCGCAGCCCCTCGACGCCCAGGACGTCGGTGTGGCACACACCGCACGCCTCGACCCTGATCCGTACGTGGCCGAAGCCCGGCTCCCGCAGTTCGCGCTCCACCAGCCGGAAGTTCCGCGCTCCGCTCACCTGGACCGCTCGGTAGCCGTCGGCCATGGGACGCCCCTCTCGTCTGTGCGCCCACGGGTCCGCGGACGCGCTCTGTGTGCGCCCGTCCGGTAGCAGCGCCGCGCTCATAATGACCGGTCGTCTTAAAAGCCGTCAAGCGCATCCGCTGTACGCCATGTCACTGGTCTCTTCGGATATCCTCGGCCGGAGCAGACGATTGGTCGTCTTGTTCACATCACCGTCAGGACCGGGAGGTCACCACATGGCCAGGCGAGGTCTGCGCGAGGAACTGGTGGTGGCCGCGGTCCAGCAGTTCCACACGTACGGGTACAACGGCGCGGGGGTGAAGGACATCACCGACGCCGCCGGGGCGCCCAAGGGATCGTTCTACAACCACTTCCCCTCAAAAGAGGCGCTCGCGGTCGTGGCACTGGAGCGCTACGGCACGGGCCGCGGCCTCGACGCCCTGACCGACGCGTCGGTGGACCCCCTGGTGCGACTGCGGGAGCACTTCGAGTTCCTGCGCGACGAACACCTCGACCTGGGGTTCTCCCGCGGCTGCCTGATCGGGACGTTCGCCACGGACATCGCCGACCACAGCGACACGATCAGGGAAGCCGTCCGTGTCAGTCTGGAACGCTGGTCCGAGGCGCTCACCACGGCCCTCGCGCAGGCGCGGGCCGCGGGCCTTCTCGACGTGGCGCTCGACCCGGCGACGACCGCGCGGTTCCTGCTGAACGCGTGGGAGGGGACGCTGATCTCGTCCCGTACGGAGCGCTCCGCCAAGGCCTTCAGGCCGTTCTTCGACCTGGTCTTCGGCGTCCTGCTGCGCTGACTGCGCCGGGAACTCCCGCCGGACTCCGCGCGGCACGGAGCCGGCGCGGTACGGAGGCGGCGCCGTACGGAAGCGGCGCCGTACGGAGACGGCGCGGTACGGAGCCGGCGCGGTACGAGATCACCACCGTTCGGAATCCGGGCGGTTCGGGATCAGGGGAGTACGGGCCACGGCGCATCGGGGTCAGGGCGGATCGGGTCAGGGCAGTACGGGATCAGGGCAGTACGGCGAAGCCGTCGAGCTCCACGAGCGCCTGCTCGTCCCAGAGCCTGACGACGCCGATCACCGCCATCGCCGGGTAGTCACGGCCCGCGAGCCGCCGCCAGACCCGGCCGAGCTCGGCCGACCTGACGCGGTAGTCCGCCACGTCGGTCGCGTACACGGTGACGCGTGCGAGGTCGGCAGGGGCACCGCCCGCTGCGGCCAGCGCGTCGAGGAGGTTGGTCAGGGCCGTCTCGAACTGCTCCGTCAGCGTCGCGCCGACGATCGCGCCGCCGGCGTCCAGGGCGGTCTGCCCCGCGAGGAAGACCAGCGTGCCGCCCTTCGCCGTCACGGCGTGCGAGAAGCCGGTGGCCGGGGAGAGGGCCTCGGGATTGATCCGCTCCAGGCTCATGCGTACAACTCCTTGGCGATGACGGTGCGCTGGACCTCGCTCGCACCCTCATAGATGCGGGGCGCGCGCACCTCACGGTAGAGGTGTTCGAGCAGATGCCCGCGCCGGAGCGCGCGGGCGCCGTGCAGTTGTACCGCCGCGTCGACGACGTACTGCGCGGTCTCGGTGGCGAACAGCTTCGCCATGGCCGAGGTCCGCGGCACGTGCGGCGAACCCGCGTCGTACGCGGACGCCGCCGCGTAGACCATCAGCCGGGCCGCCTCGGTGCGGGTGGCCATCTCGGCGACCTGGTGGGACACGGCCTGCAGATCCTTCAGGGGCCCGCCGAACGCGGTGCGCTTCGCGGTGTGGGCGAGCGTGGCGTCCAGCGCGGCGCTCGCCATGCCGACGGCGAAGGCGCCGACGCTCGGACGGAAGAGGTTGAGCGCGTTCATGGCGACGCGGAAGCCGCCGCCGACCTCGCCGAGCACATCGTCGCGGGTGACGGGGACACCCTCGAAGGCGAGCGCGCCGATGGGGTGGGGCGACAGCATCTCGATGTGTTCCCCGGTCAGTCCCGGCCGCCCCGCGGGGACGAGGAAGGCCGTGATGCCCCGTGCGCCGCGCTCCTGCCCGGTGCGGGCGAAGACCGTGTAGAAGTCCGCCTCCGGCGCGTTGGAGATCCACTGCTTCTCTCCGGTGAGGCGCCAGGCGCCGTGATCGCCCGGGTCGGAGTCCGCCGTGAGCGCGAGCGCGGCGGCATCGGAACCGGCGCCCGGCTCGCTCAGCGCGAAGGCCGCGACCGCGCGGCCCGCCGCGACCTCGGGCAGCCACCGCTCGCGCTGCCGCTCGGTGCCGGCCTGGGCGATCGCCGCCGCACCGAGCCCCTGCAGGGCGAGGGCGGTCTCCGCCTCCGTACAGGCGTACGCGAGCGATTCGCGCAGCAGGCACAGGTCGAGCGCGCTCGCGCCGAAGACCTGGCCCAGCAGGCCGAGCGCTCCGAGTTCGGCGACCAGCGGCCGGTTGACGTGGCCGGGAGTGCCGCGTTCGGCGAGAGGACCGAGCCGGTCGGCGGCCAGCGCGCGCACCTCCTCGCACCGCGCCCTCTGTACCGGATCGAGCGAGAATACGGACATCCGGACCCCACTTCCCGCGCATATATCGCGGACCGTTGACTGTCGTCATCTTCACGATACGCTCGGTGGGCTACCCCACGACCACGAGGGGTGAACCATGCCGCTGACTCCCTCCGCGCACACCGACACCTTCACCCGTGACGGGCTGCCGCCCGCCGACCAGTGGCCCGAACTGCTCCTCGCCGCGCCCGATGCGACGGCCCCGGACCGAGCCGCTCCGCCCGGGCCCGCGCGGCTCAACTGCGGAGCGGAACTGCTGGACCGGACAGCGCGGCGACTCGGCCCGGACCGGCCCGCGTTCCGCTCCGGGACCGGCGAGGTCTGGTCGTACGGACGGCTGCGCGAGCACGTCGACGCGCTCGCGCACACGCTGACCGACCGCCTCGGCGTCGTCCCCGGCAACCGGGTACTGCTGCGCGGCCCCACCAGCCCCGAACTCGCGGCCTGCTGGCTCGCCGTCATGAAGGCGGGCGCGGTGGCCGTGACCGTGCTCCCCCAGCACCGGGCCGGGGAGCTGGCGACGCTCTGCGGGATCGCACGCGTCTCGCACGCCCTGTGCGACGTCCGGTGCCTGGACGCGCTGGCCGAGGCCGCCGTGCCGGGGCTGCGGATCACCCCGTACGGCGGTGCCGGGCCCGAGGACCTGATGACGCTGGCCGCCGCCGCGCCGGCCGAGCCCTACGCGGCGGTGGACACGGCCGCCGACGATGTCGCGCTGATCGCCTTCACCTCCGGCACCACCGGCCACCCCAAGGGCTGCATGCACTTCCACCGGGACGTCCTCGCGATCGCCGACACCTTCTCGCGCCACGTGCTGCGCCCGGAGCCGGACGACGTCTTCGCGGGCAGTCCCCCGCTCGGCTTCACCTTCGGGCTGGGCGGCCTGGTGGTCTTCCCGCTGCGGGCGGGCGCGTCCTCCCTGCTGCTGGAGGAGGCGCATCCCCGCCAGTTGCTCGCCGCCGTCACACGGCACCGGGTGTCGGTGCTGTTCACCGCGCCGACCGCGTACCGGGCGATGCTCGACGAACTGGCGGCACACCCCGACGCGTACGACATCGGCTCGCTGCGCCGCTGCGTCTCGGCCGGCGAGAACCTGCCCGCCGCGACCTGGCACGCCTGGCACGAGAGGACCGGGCTGCGGATCGTCAACGGCATCGGCGCGACAGAACTGCTGCACATCTTCCTGTCGGCGGCCGACGACGCGGCACGTCCCGGCACCACGGGGCTGCCGGTGCCCGGCTGGCAGGCGCGCGTCGTGGACGCCGCCGGGGCGCAGGTGCCGGACGGCGAGCCGGGGCTGCTCGCGGTGCGCGGCCCGGTGGGCTGCCGCTACCTCGCGGATCCCCGGCAGCGGGAGTACGTACGCGGCGGCTGGAATCTCACCGGGGACACCTACGTGCGTGAGGCCGACGGCTACTTCCGGTACGTGGCACGCGCCGACGACATGATCATCTCGGCGGGTTACAACGTTCCGGGACCCGAGGTCGAGGACGCGCTGCTCGCCCACCCCGACGTCACCGAGGCCGCGGTGGTGGGCCGCGCCGACGAGCGGCGCGGCGAGATCGTCACCGCGTACGTCGTCCTGCGGGCGGGTGTCGCGCGGGACGAGGGGACAGCGGACGCGCTCCGCGCCTTCGTCCGGGCCCGGCTCGTGCCGTACAAGACGCCCCGGGCGGTCCTCTTCCTGGACGCCCTCCCCCGCACCCCCACCGGCAAACTCCAGCGCTTCCGGCTGCGCGAGGGGCAGTGAGCGCGGCTCAGCTCCGCGCGCGGGCGCCGCGGGGAACCGGTGGCGCGGGCCGCGCCCCGCCGGCGGCCCGCAGCGGACCGAGGCGCGGCCTCGGCTCGCTCTCCCGCCCGCCCGGTGGCCTGCGGCTGCCCGCCGCGTACGGCGCGGGCCAGGGTGCCCCGGGCCCCGCGTACCCCTGTTCGGCGGCGGCGTGCAGCGTCCAGTGCGGGTCGTACAGGTGGGGCCTGGCCAGTGCGCACAGGTCGGCCCGGCCCGCCAGCAGCAGGGAGTTGACGTCGTCCCAGGAGGAGATCGCACCGACGGTGATCACCGGGACGTCCAGGGTGTTACGGATCAGGTCGGCGTACGGGGTCTGGTACGAGCGGCCGAACTCCGGCTTCTCGTCGGCGACGACCTGGCCGGTGGACACGTCGATCGCGGCGGCGCCGTGTTCGGCGAAGGCCCCGGCGATCGCTACGGCGTCCTCGGCTCCCGTGCCGCCGGGTGCCCAGTCGGTCGCGGAGACGCGGACGGTCAGCGGGCGGTCGGCGGGCCAGGCGGCGCGCACGGCGTCGAAGACCTCCAGCGGATAGCACAGCCGGCCGTCGAGGCCACCGCCGTAGCGGTCGGTGCGCCGGTTGGTGAGCGGGGACAGGAAGCCCGACAGCAGGTAGCCGTGCGCGCAGTGGAGTTCGAGGACGTCGAACCCGGCGTCGGCCGCGCGGCGCGCGGCGTCCGCGAACCGGTCCCGGAGGGTGGCGAGCCCGTCCTCGTCCAGCTCGGCCGGGACCTGGCTGACACCGGGCCGGTAGGGGAGGGGGGAAGCGGCGGCCAGCGGCCAGTTGCCGGCCGGCAGCGGCTCGTCCATGCCCTCCCACATGAGCCGGGTCGAGCCCTTGCGGCCCGCGTGGCCGAGCTGGACGCCGAGTGCGGTGCCCGGCGACTCGGCGTGCACGAAGTCGGTGATCCGGCGCCAGGCCCCGGCCTGCTCGTCGGTGTAGAGGCCGGTGCAGCCGGGGGTGATACGGCCCTCGGGGCTCACGCACACCATCTCGGTCATCACGAGCCCGGCGCCGCCGAGTGCGCGGGCACCGAGGTGCACGAGGTGGAAGTCGCCGGGGACACCGTCCCGCGCGCGGTACATGTCCATGGCGGAGACCACGACGCGGTTGCGCAGTTCGATGCCGCCGAGCCGGAACGGGGTGAACATCGGCGGCGTGCCCGGCGGGCAGCCGAACTCGTCCTCGACGGTGTGCACGAATCCCGGATCGCGCAGCCGGAGGTTGTCGTGGGTGACGCGGCGGCTGCGGGTGAGCAGGCCGAACGCGAAGCGGCGCGGGGGCTGGGCGGTGTACGTGGCGAGCTGCTCGAACCAGCGCAGGCTGGCCGCCGCCGCACGCTGCGTCGAGGCGACGACGGGCCGGCGCTCCGCCTCGTAGGCGGCGAGCGCGGCGGGCAGGTCCCGCTGCTCCTCGACACAGGCGGCGAGGGCGAGCGCGTCCTCGACGGCGAGTTTCGTGCCGGAGCCGATGGAGAAGTGCGCGGTGTGGGCGGCGTCGCCCAGCAGGACGATCCGGCCGTTGCTCCAGCGCTCGTTGACGACCGTACGAAACGCGGTCCACGCGGACGCGTTGGAGCGCAGCGGCCGGCCGCCCAGGGCACCGGTGAACACCTTCGCGCACCGCTCGGCCGACTCCCGTTCGCCGAGGCGGTCGAACCCGGCGGCCCGCCAGACCTCCTCGCGCATCTCCACGATGACGGTGCTGGCCCCCGCCGGGCCGCCGGGGCCGGCGCTCTCCTCACGGGGGCGGGCGTACGGGTAGCCGTGCAGCTGCATCACGCCGTACTCGGTCTCGGCGATGTCGAACCGGAACGCGTCGAACGCGAAGTCGGCGGCGAGCCAGATGTAGCGGTTGCGGTGCGGGGTGACCTGCGGCCCGAACACGTCCGCGTGGGCGGCCCGGGTGGCGCTGCCCGCCCCGTCCGCCGCGATCACCAGGTCGTACTCCGAGGCCAGTTCGGCGGCGGGGGGCGCGGTCGTACGGAACCGGAGCCTCACCCCGAGATCCGCGCAGCGCTCCTGGAGGATCGCCAGCAGCCGGCGCCGGTCGAGGGCCGCGAAGCCGTGCCCGCCGGAGGTGAGGGTGGCGCCCCGGTGCGTGATGTCGATGTCGTCCCAGCGTACGAAGGCGTCGCTGAGCGCGGCGTACACGACGGGGTCCGCGTGCTCGATCCCGCCGAGCGTCTCGTCGGAGAGCACGACGCCGAAACCGAAGGTGGCGTCGGGCGCCCCCCGCTCCCAGACCGTGATCTCGCGGGTGGGGTCGAGGCGGGCGAGCAGGGCGGCGGCGTAGAGGCCGCCGGGGCCGCCGCCGATCACGGCGACGCGTCGGGCGGAGGCGGAACCGGGTCCCGGGCCCGAGTTGCCGTTGCCGGCCGGAACCGCCACGCGCGGACCTGAGCCGACGTCGGCTGCGTGGGGGGCCGCGGTTGCGGAGCCGGGGCCCGGGGCGACGGTCCCGGCGCCGGAGTCGGGAGCGGGGTCCGGGGCGACCGTTCCGGCCTCGGTCCCGGAGTGGCGGGCGCGAGGGGCGGTGGCCGTCATCGGGGCACCCCTCCCGGTGCCGTCAGCGTGCCCATGCCGTCACCGCCCCTGCCAGTCGGCGTCGCGGCGGCCGGTGAAGGCGGCGTGGAACTCCGCGTAGTCCGCGCTGTTCATCAGGAGTGCCTGGGTGCTCGCGTCCATTTCGACGGCCGCGGCGAGCGGCATGTCGAGTTCGGCGGTGAGCAGCGCCTTCGTCTGCGCGTAGGCGAGGGCCGGTCCCTCGGCGAGGTGGCGGGCGAGGGCGGCGGCGCGCTCGTCGGCGTACCCCTCGTCCGTCAGTTCGCTGATCAGCCCGATGCGTTCGGCCTCGGCGGCCCGTACCGGCTCCCCCAGCATCAGCAGCCGGGTGGCGTGGCCGAGGCCGACGACGCGCGGCAGCAGGTAGGCGGCACCCATGTCGCCGCCGGAGAGACCGACACGGGTGAAGAGGAAGGAGAAGCGGGCCGAGGGGTCCGCGATCCGGAAGTCGGCGGCGAGCGCGAGGACCGCGCCCGCGCCGGCGGCCACGCCGTGCACGGCGGCCACGACCGGGAAGGGGCATTCGCGCAGGGCCCGGACGACCTGTCCCGTCATCCGGTTGAAGTCGAGCAGCTCGGCGGTGTCGAGAGCGAGCGTCGCGCCGATGATCTCGTCGACGTCACCGCCCGAGCAGAAGCCCCGGCCCTCCCCCGCCAGCACCAGCGCGCGCACGGAACGCTCCCGGGACAGCTCGGCGAGCAGGTCGCGCAGGTCGGCGTAGGCGCCGAAGGTGAGGGCGTTGAGCTTCTCGGGCCGGGCGAGGGTGACGGTCGCGACGCCGTCCTGCCGGGTCAGCCGCAGATGGCGCCAGGTCTCGGTGCGGGGCGTGGAGCCGGTGAACGGGCTCATGGAGCCTCCTTCGGCGGATACCGTGCACGGTATCACCGGTTCGTGACCTCCGTCACGAGTACGCGATACGCGATCCGCGTTACGCGATCCGCGTTACGCGACAGCGACGGGGACGGGGACGCGCCGACGTGCCGTGGCGCGCGCAAGCACTTCCGGTGGCGGGACGCACACAGCTCCACTCCTCGGGGCGGTGGCGGCCACCGGACGAGTCGCGGCCGGGCCGCGAGCCCAAACTATGTTGATATCAAGTATCTTGACATCAAGACGAAAGGGCGACACCCTGGCTCCCCGCGGGCCGCCGGGGCGGCGGAGCGACAACCAGGGGGAGGTCGGTGCTGCGGTGAGAGACCGGAACAGCGGACTGCGAGCGCGATGGAGCGAGCCACCGGGCGGACGCGACGCGCGGATCATGCTGACAGCCATCGGTGCGGACCGAGCCGGTTCGGGACTGTGGACGTCGTCCTCGGTCCTCTACTTCACATTCGTGGCCCATCTCAGCACCCCGCAGGTCGGCCTCCTCCTGGGAGTCGGCGGCGTCGCGGGCATCGCCGGCTCGCCTCTCGCCGGCATGGCGGCCGCCCGGCTCCCCGTACGCTCCCTGCTGATCGGCTGCCACCTGCTCCGCCTGGCGACCCTCACGCTCGTGCTGCTGTGCACCGGTTTTGACGCGCTGCTCCCGGTGGTCGCCGTCACCTGCCTGGGCGACCGGTCCGCGAAGACGCTGGAGATGCTGTTCGCGACCCGGGCCGCCGGTGAACGGCGCTCCACCTACCAGGCCTTGGCCCGCAGCGCGGGCAACGCCGGGTTCGGGCTCGGCGCGGGTGTCGCGGCCGTCGGCCTCGCCGTGGGATCGCATGGCGCCTATCAGGCCCTGATCTGCGGCGACGCACTCTCGTTCGCCATCGCCGCCGCACTGGTGTCACGCACGCACAGACGGGGTGCGGCGGGCGTCGTGGCGAGCCGGTCCCGCCCGGAGACGGGCAGGCCGGCCTCCCCTCGCGAGAATCCGCCGGGCGTTCGGCACACGAGCCCGTGGCGGGACCGCGGCTACCTGCTGTTCGTGCTGCTCGACATCCCGATGAACCTGGACGACAGCGTCATCGGCGTGGGGCTGCCCTTGTGGCTCGTGAACCGGACGACGGCACCGCATGCTCTCGTTCCCGCGTTCCTGATCATGAACACCGCGATGGTCGTCCTCCTGCAGATGAACGTGTCCGCGAGATACGCGGGCCCGCGCGGAGCCACCCGAGCGGTACTGGCGTACGGATGCACGACGTTCGGATGCTGCGTCGTCGTGGCGGCGGCTCCCGGGGGCGGAAACCTGGTGGCCGGCGCGGCGCTGCTGGCCGCGGCGTTCCTTGCCACCGCCGCGGAACTGATGCGTTCGGTCAGCTCGTGGGAACTGGCGGTGCTGCTCGCCCCCGAGGACGCCCGCGCCGAGTACCTGGGGGTCGCGGGGATGTCCCAGTCCATTCAGAAGTCCGTCGGTCCGCCCCTGCTGACCAGCGTGGTGATGGTCGCGGGACCGGCCGGATGGGTCGCCATGGGAACGGCGGTCGCGGGACTCGCGCTCCTCCAGCGCACCGCCTGCGCACGCCGGCTGCGGACGCTCCGCCGGCCTCCGCACGACGACCGGCCGGGAGACGACGCCCTGCCGGCGTCCGGGCCGAGGCGCTTCGGCCGAACCGGCCGCGGCCTCGTCCCACCGCGTCCACCGGGGGGCCTGCGGGTGCGAAGCCATGACCGTGCCACGCGTGGGACCCACCGGACGGATGGGCGATAGGGGATGGGCGACAGGGGACAAGGGCGCGGCGCGAACAGCCGCGCCCGAGGAGAACGGCAAGCGCCGAAGGAGTGCGTCAGAGCGGGCGCGGCAGGCACCGGGTGCGCGCCGCCCCGACTCCCGACGTCGGATGCGTATGTGTACATCTGTTCTTACGGCTTGTACATTTGTACGCATGACGCGCATCGACCCGCAGGCGGACCCTCCTCCCGAAGGCGAAACGGCCGGGGAAACGGTCGGCACGGGGAGCCGGGCCTCCGCCGCGACGGACGGCGGGCCGCGCAGGACCCGTCGCCACGACCCCGGCCGCAAGACGCACATCCTGGACGCCACCCTCGATGTGATCGTGGAGCACGGGGTGGCCGGGACGACCCATCGGCACATCGCCGCCCGGGCCGGTGTCCCACTCGGGTCGATCACCTACCACTTCACCGGCCTGACCGATCTCCTGGCGCAGGCGTTCGCCCGGCACGTCGAGCTGCAGTCCGCGGCGTTCAAGGACCTGTTCCACGACGTGGGAACGCAGGAGCAGTTCGTCGAGACCCTGGTCGGCCTCGTCGACACGGGCCCCTCCCGGCACCGCGGTGCGGTCCTCGGCTTCGAGCTGCACCTGGCGGCGCTCCGCAGCCCCCGGCTGCGAGCCCTTACGCGGGCGTGGACGCAGGACAGCCGCGCCGTTCTGGCACGTTTCACCGGCCCGGACCGCGCCGCCGACCTGGATGCCCTGCTCGAAGGAATGATCATGCACGCCCTGCTCACGACCGTGCCGGAGTCGCGCGAGACGACGCGGGACACCCTCGTCCGGATGCTCGGGCCGACCGGCCGTCCTGGAACGTGAACGCGGCTCCCACCACCGTCAGATCGCGCCGCCACCCCACGAGGTGACGGCCGGATCAGTGCGAGCGCCGGGCCCGACGAGGCCCTCTTGTGCCGCCGACCGGGTGAGCGCCGCCACCTCGATCGGATACCGCGGCTTCGTCGGCGGACCGCCGCTCATCGGGTGCCTGGGCGAGAGGACCCCCATCGGGCACGCCCTCCGTGCCGTCGCGATCCTCATGGCCCGGTGCGCTGCGATCGCCGACGTCGACCGCCGCGCCCCCGGCCGACGCACGCACACCGGATCCGCGCCTCAGCACGCAGCCCCGCCATGCGAGAACCGAAGGCCTGGAGATTCCCATGACCCACCACACGCCCATGATCGCCGTCAGTGACGACGAGGTGAACGAGCTGCGCTCACGACTGCTCGCCACACGCTGGCCGACCCCCTGGCCAACCTCCGGACGAGAGGCCGGCACCGACCCGGGCGAGCTGCGGCGTCTCATCGCCTACTGGGCCTCGGGCTACGACTGGCGTGCACAGGAAGCGGGCATCAACGCCCTGCCCTCCTACCTCGCGGACATCGACGGAACCCCCGTCCACTACCTCCGCTTCGACGGCGAACACCCCGGCGCCCTGCCGATCGTCCTGACCAACGGGTGGCCCAGCTCCTTCCTCGAACTGACCACCCTCGCCCGCCGGCTCGCCACACCCTCGCGCTACGGGGGCGACGCCGCGGACGCGTTCACCGTCATCGTCCCCTCGCTGCCCGGATTCGCCTTCTCACCTCAGCGGCCCTCCCTCACGCGGCCACCGCAGACCCATGAGATCTGGCACCGCCTCATGCGCGACGAACTCGGCTTCGAGCGCTACGCCGCGCACGGGGGCGACCTGGGCGCCGGCATCACCTCCCGGCTCGCGGAGACCCATCCGGAGGCCGTGGTGGCCATCCACCTGATGGCCGTCGCGAGCCCGGTCGCCTACGACGAGGCCGGCGTCACCCCCGAGGAGCGGACGTACCTCGACTCCGTCGCTCGGTGGTCCGCGCAAGAGGGCGCGTACCTGCACCAGCAGAGCACCCGACCCCTGACACTGAGCTACGCCCTGGCCGACTCCCCCACCGGGCTGCTCGCCTGGATCGTCGAGAAGTACCGCGCGTGGAGCGACTGCGGGGGCGCGCTGTCCTCCCGGTTCAGCGACGACTTCCTCCTCACGCAGGCCTCGCTCTACTGGTTCACCGACACCATCTCGACCTCCTTCCGGCCCTACTACGAGTACGCCCAGGGACTGACGAGGAAGGTCGAGCGGGTCGATGTGCCCACCGCCCTGGCCCTGTTCCCCGCCGACCTCGCTCAGCCGCCCCGCAGCTGGGCCGAGCGCACGTACCACCTCACGAGGTACACCCGCATGCCCCGCGGCGGACACTTCGCGGCCCACGAGGAACCCGGACTCCTCGCACACGACCTCACCGAATTCTTCCGCGCACACCGGTGAACAGCGGCGGCCCCAGCAGGGCGTCCGGCGGCTTCAACCGGTGTGCCGCGGTCGTGACCTAGGCGTTGTCCGCCGTGCCGTGGCACAACCCGTCACACAGGATCGTGGCGACGCGTACCGCGTCGTCCTGCCAGCCCTGTGCGCGCATCCCGCAGATGCCACCGAGTGCGCGCAGGACGACGCGCCCACCGACGTCCCCGCGGACCACGCCGGCCGCGACACCCGCGGCCAGCAGTTCGTCCAGGGCGCGGGCCATCTCGTCGCGCGTGTCCTCGAAGACCGGCGAATCGGTCGCCGTGATGCTCTCCAGCGCCTCACCCATTCCCCTGCTCACGGCGGCGTGCTCCACGAGCAGCAGCAGGAAGGTGCGCAGGGCTTCGTCCGGGGCGTGCTCCGCGAGCAGGCGGCCGGGGGTCGCACAGAGCTCGGCGACCTCCTGGCGGTACACCTCAGCGACGAGCGCTTCGCGCGTCTCGAAGTGCCGGTACAGGGTGCCGACCGCGACGCCCGCTCGACGGGCGATCTCCTCCACGTGGGCGTCGTCGTCGGCGAGGAACGCTTCACGGGCCGCGACCAGGAGCGCTTCGCGGTTGCGGCGCGCGTCGGCGCGCAGCGGACGGGGTGACGGCACGGTACCTCCATAAGGTGAATCAGACTCCGCTTGTGTACAGTTTCCGGAGTCAGATTCACCTTACTGAAGGAGTACGACCGTGACGATCGAGGACGAGGGACTCGACGGCCTGCGAGTGCTGGTGACCGGTGGCAGCCGCGGGCTGGGAGAGGCGACGGCCCGTCGCTTCGCCGCAGCCGGCGCCACCGTGCTGACGGCCTCACGCACCGCGCCCCCGGAAGACCTGCCCGCCACGTTCGTTCCCGCCGACCTCCGTTCCGCGCGGGGAGCGGCGGAACTCGGGCGGCGCGTGCTGGACAGCGTGGGAGGCATCGACGTCCTGGTCAACAACGCCGGGGCCGCGACCGCACCGACGCCGACCCTGCAACGTTCCGACGCCTCCTGGCTCGCCGACCTGGAGATGAACCTGCTCAGCGCGGTCCGTCTCGACCGGGTCCTGGTTCCCGGGATGGTCGAGCGCGGCTCAGGCGTCGTGGTGCACGTCTCCTCCATAGCCAGCCGCCTCCCCCAGCCCGCCGAGGCGTCGTACGCGGCGGCGAAGGCGGCACTCAACACCTACAGCCGCGAACTGGCGACGGCGGTCGGCGAGCACGGCGTACGCGTGGTGTGCGTTCTGCCCGGCTTCGTCGTCACCGAGGGAGCCGTCGGCCATCTCCAGCAGATGGCCGACGGTCAGGGCGTCGGCCTCGACGAGATCAAGCGGCAGATCGTGGACCATCTGAAGGTGCCGATGGGGCGCCCCGGCGAACCCGAGGACGTCGCGGAGATGATCGCGTTCCTCGCCTCGGGCCGCGCCAAATGGCTCACCGGGGCTCAGTTCCGCGTCGACGGCGGCATCATTCCGGCGGTCTGAGCCGCACCGCCGCACGGTGAGGGGCGCGGGGCCGCCAGGGGCCGCATGGATACGCGATGCGAGCGGCCGTCCGTCTTGACCTCAAGCGCCCCTTGTGTGCCACACTGACCCACGCATACAAGACCAACCCATCGCGACTGCGGTGCACGGATCCGTGCGACGACCGGGCACCAGGATGCGACCAGAATTCGACCCAGTGGACGACAGCACGTACGCGCCCCTGCCCCGACCGGGCACATCCCTCGTCGGACGCCTTGCTCCCGCACGAAGGCGAAAGGGGCGGACCGCCCTGCCTCTGCTCTGTGGAGAAAAGCCGGTCCCGTACGTCTCACCGTCCTCGAACGGATTTCTCCCGTGCCCGACACTCCGCACCTCTCCCCCTGGCGCATCGCGCTGCCGCACACCGCGGCCGCGGTGCCCATGGCGCGCGCACTGGTACGGGCCGCGCTGGCGAACCTGGAGCGGGGAGCCGACGCCGACACGGCGGAACTGCTGACGGCCGAACTGGTGGCCAACGCGGTCGAGCACACCCGTGGAGACGAACCGATACGACTGGTCGTTGCTCTACTGCCGACAGGCTGCTGCCATGTCGAGGTGCACGACGCGGACCCGGCGCCGCCGCGTGCCCTGACCAGGCCCGGTCCCGCCACGATGCCCGATCCGTGGCAGGAGGACGGCAGGGGTCTGCTGCTGCTCCGCACACTGAGCGCGGAGTGCGGCCACCGTCCGACCGACGGCGGCGGCAAGGCGGTGTGGTTCACACTGCCGGAGCCGCACGCCCCGGTGCCGGGCCCCCGCCGCAGCCGCCCTGTCCCCGAGGCGGGCGAGGCGACGGGACACCCGGAACACGGAACCGCCGGGCGTGCCCACCCGCCGGAACGCGGGGAGAACGGGCTGCCAGGACCGACGGTGCCCCGGCAGGCATCGCGATGGCCGCGCGTCAAAGGCGCGTGAACGTGAACGACGTACGGCCGTGAACGACGTACGGCCGTGATCCCCGGGCCGCCTACGCGTCGGCCATGCTCGCGACGAGAATGGCCTTGATCGTGTGCAGGCGGTTCTCCGCCTCGTCGAAGACGACCGAGTGCTCCGACTCGAAGACCTCGTCCGTCACTTCCAGCTCCCGCAGGCCGTAGCGCTCGTGGATCTCCCTGCCGACCTCGGTTCCCAGGTCGTGGAAGGCGGGCAGGCAGTGCAGGAACCGGACGTCCGGATTGCCGGTGGCACGCAGCACGTCCATCGTCACCGTGTACGGCGCGAGGGCCGCGATCCGCACGTCCCAGACTTCCTTGGGCTCGCCCATCGACACCCAGACGTCGGTGACGACGAAGTCGACGCCCGCGACACCCTCCGCCACGTCCTCGGTCAGGTGCAGCCGCGCGCCACTGACCTCCGCGGCCTTGCGCGCGGCGGCCACGACCTCGTCGGAGGGCCAGAACGCGCGGGGGGCGACGATCCGGACGTCCATTCCGAGCAGCGCCGCCGTGACCAGGTAGGAGTTGCCCATGTTGAACCGTGCGTCACCGAGGTAGGCGAAGCTGATCCCGGTGAGCGGCTTGGCGCAGTGCTCGGTCATGGTGAGCACGTCGGCGAGCATCTGGGTGGGGTGCCAGTCGTCGGTGAGGCCGTTGAAGACGGGGACCCCGGCGTACGCGGCGAGTTCCTCGACCGTCGCCTGGGCCTCGCCGCGGTACTGGATGCCGTCGAACATCCGGCCGAGGACCCGGGCGGTGTCCTTCGCGGACTCCTTCGACCCGATGTGCGAACCCGAGGGATCGATGTAGGTGGTGGCCGCACCCTGGTCGGCGGCGGCCACCTCGAAGGAGCAGCGGGTGCGGGTGGAGGCCTTCTCGAAGATCAGCGCGATGTTCCGGCCGCGCAGCCGCTGCACCTCGGAGCCCGCCTTCTTGGCGGCCTTGAGCTCGGCGGCCAGGTCGACCAGGCCGCGGAACTCCTCGGCCGTGAAGTCGAGCTCCTTGAGGAAGTGGCGGCCGGGGAGATGTATCGCCATGGGGGCTGCTCCTGTAGGGATCGGCTGCGGGCGGACGGCGCACATCCCGTCACGACGGGACGATGTGCACCGTAACTGTATACGACAACCCGTATGGATATACAGGGTGCCCGGTAGCCTCCGACCGGCCCCGCGCCGAGCCGTCCCCGGCCGTCCGGCACCCACGGCTCACCTCCCTCGACATCAGTCGGCCGAACGTTCCACCGGGCAGCTCATGCAGCGCGGGCCGCCCCTGCCCCTGCCGAGCTCGCTGCCCCGGATCTCGATCACCTCGAAGCCCTGCTTGCGCAGATGGGCGTTGGTGGTGGAGTTGCGCTCGTACGCGACGACGACACCGGGTTCCACGGCCAGCACGTTGCACCCGTCGTCCCACTGCTCCCGCGCCGCCGAATGCACGTCCTGGGTGGGGGTGAGCACCCGGACGGAAGCCAGGCCGAGCGCCGCGGCGATCGCGCGGTGCATGTGCTCCGGCGGATGGTCGGTGACCTTCAGCTCGTTGCCGCCGTCGCCCGGCTCGATCGTGTACGAGCGGAGCATGCCGAGCCCCTCGTACTGGGTGAAGGTGTCCTCGTCGATCATCGTCATCACCGTGTCGAGGTGCATGAACGCCCGCCTCTTCGGCATGTCCAGCGCGACGATCGTGGTGGCCGAGCCGGCGGCGAACACGCCCCGCGCCAGCATCTCCACGGCCTGCGGCGTGGTGCGTTCACTCATGCCGATCAGCACCGCGCCCTTCCCGATGACCAGCACGTCCCCGCCCTCGATCGTGGACGGATGGTCGTCCTGGCCCTGGGACCAGTAACGGAAGGGGCCCGCACTGTCCGTGGCGAACAGCGGGTGGTGGCGGTAGATCGCCTCGAAGTGCACGGTCTCCCGGCGCCGGGCCGGCCGGCTCATCGCGTTGATGGAGACACCGTCGTAGATCCACGCGGACGTGTCACGGGTGAACAGGTGGTTGGGCAGCGGGTCGAGCAGGAAGTCGTCCTGCTCCATCACATGGAACCGGACCGACGTGGGCTCCGCGTGGTCCGCCAGGTACTCCCGCTTGGTCACCCCGCCGACCAGCGACTCGGCCAGATCGGCCGAACCCAGTTCGTCGAAGACGGCCCTGAGGTGGTCCGTGGCGAGCGGACCGTACTCCTTCTCGTCGAAGACCCGGTCCAGGACCAGGGCCCTGGCCTGCGGGACGTCCAGCACCTCCCGCAGCAGGTCACCGAAGAGATGCACCTCGACACCGCGCTCCCGCAGGACCTCGGCGAAGCCGTCGTGCTCCTCCTGCGCGCGCCGCACCCACAACACGTCGTCGAACAGCAGGGTGTCCGCGTTCTGCGGGGTCAGCCGCTTCAGTTCGAGTCCGGGGCGGTGCAGGATGACCCGGCGCAGCCGTCCGGTCTCCGAGTCGACGTGGAAGCTCATGCCTCCATCCTGACCGCGTGACCCGTCGTTCACCCCCCGGGAGCCCCGGCAATCCGCGCCGGTGGCCGCTTCCGCGCACGGTGGACGGGACGGGGTGGCCGGGGCAGGCGCCGGGGCCGGTCCCCGGGGCGCGGAACCGGGCGGACGAACCGCGCGGCCGGGCCGGGGGGAGGTGGCCGGGGCGGGCGAGGCGGGCGAGGCGGAGGAACCGGGCCAGGCGGCCGGGGCGGCGTCTTCTCGCCCCGGCCGCAGCCACCCGCGGCCGGCCGGCGGCTCGCACCCGGCCGCCCCTCGACCGGCGCTACAGCCTGGGGTCGACCGGCTCGGACTCCAGGGCGAGCACCGCGAAGACCGCCTCGTGCACGCGCCACAGCGGCTCCCCGTCGGCGAGCCGGTCCAGCGCCTCAAGGCCCAGCGCGTACTCGCGCAGCGCGAGGGAGCGCTTGTGCCCGAGATACCGGCCGCGCAGCCGCCGCAGGTTCTCCGGACGCGTGTACTCCGGGCCGTAGATGATCCGCAGGTACTCCCGGCCGCGCACCTTCAGGCCCGGCTGGAGCAGCCGGCCCTTCCCGTCCACCGCGAGGCCCGCGAGCGGCTTGACGACCATGCCCTCACCGCCACGCCCGGTCATCTCCAGCCACCAGTCGACCCCGGAGCGCACCGACTCCTCGTCCCCGGTGTCCACCACCAGGCGCCGGGTCGTCCGCAGCAGCCCGCTCGCGTCGTGCTCCACGAGCCGGTCCATCCAGGCGAGCTGCTGGTCGTGCGGTACGGCGGCGAGGTTGCGCCCCTCGACGGCCAGCAGCTGGAACGGCGCGAGCCGTACCCCCTCCAGGCCGTCCGTCGGCCAGCAGTAGCGGCGGTACGCCTCCGTGAACGCGGCCGCGTCCGCGGCGCGCTCGCGCTGCGTGTCCGCCAGCGCCCGCACGTCCACGCCCCGGGCGGCAGCGGCCTTGACGGCGGACGCCACCGCGGGGAAGGCCGCTCCCGCCGCGGCACCGACGGCCGCGTACTGCGAACGCAGCAAACCGGAGGCCTTCAGCGACCACGGCATCAACTCGGCGTCCAGCAGCAGCCAGCCCGTGCCGAACTCCTCCCACAGTCCGGCGGCGATGACCGCGTCCCGCAGCCGGCCGAGCACCTCCTCCGTCACGGCCGGGTCATCGAAGAACGGCCGTCCGGTCCTCGTGTACACCGCGCCCGTCGGCCCGTCCGCGCCGAACCGCTCCCGCACCGCGTCCGCGTCCCGGCCGACGAGCGCCACCGCGCGCGAACCCATGTGCTTCTCCTCGCACACCACCCGGGCCACACCCTCGTCGCGGTACTGCGCGAACGCCTCCACCGGGTGCTCCAGCCAGCCCTCGGCGCCCGACGTCGGGGCCGGCGCCATGGTCGGCGGCAGGTACATCAGCAGCTGCGGGTCGATCGCGAAGCGGCTCATCACTTCGAGCGCCGCCGCCGCGTTCTCCTCACGCACGGCGAGCCGCGCCATGCGGCGCGTCTCCACCACGCGCCGCCCGCTCACGTCGCCGAGGTCGAGCGGCCTGCCTTCCCGTCCGCCCGGTGCCTCGGTGGCCAGCGGCTTCACCGGCTCGTACCAGACACGCTCCGCCGGTACGTCGACGATCTCGCGCTCCGGCCAGCGCAGCGCGGTCAGCTTCCCGCCGAACACCGCGCCGGTGTCCAGGCAGAGGGTGTTGTTGATCCACGAGGTGTTCGGCACCGGGGTGTGCCCGTAGACCACGGCGGCACGGCCCCGGTAGTCCTCGGCCCACGGATAGCGCACGGGAAGGCCGAACTCGTCGGTCTCGCCGGTGGTGTCCCCGTACAGGGCGTGCGAGCGGACCCGGCCCGACGTACGGCCGTGGTACTTCTCCGGCAGCCCCGCGTGGCTGACGACCAGGTTGCCGCCGTCCAGGACGTAGTGACTGACGAGCCCCTGGAGGAAGGCGCGCACCTCGGCGCGGAACGCGTCGTCCTCCTTCTCCAGCTGTTCGATCGTCTCCGCGAGACCGTGGGTGTGCCGCACGTTGGCGCCCTTGAACCAGCGGCCCAGTTTGTTCTCGTGGTTGCCCGGCACACACAGCGCGGTACCGCCCGCCACCATGCCCATGACGCGGCGCAGCACTCCGGGTGTGTCGGGGCCCCGGTCCACGAGGTCGCCGACGAACACCGCGGTGCGGCCCGCGGGGTGCACACCGTCCTCGTAGCCGAGGATGGCGAGCAGCGACTCCAGCTCGGCGGAGCAGCCGTGCACGTCACCGATGATGTCGAACGGACCGCTCAGGTGGGTCAGGTCGTTGTACCTGCGCTCCACCACGATCTCGGCCGCGTCGATCTCCGCCGTACCGCGCAGGATGTGCACCTTGCGGAACCCCTCGCGCTCCAGCCCGCGCAGCGAGCGGTGCAGTTCGCGCCGGTGCCGCTGGATCACCCGGCGGGGCATACCGACCCGGTCGGGACGCTCCGCGTTGCGCCGCGCGCAGACCTCTTCCGGCACGTCGAGGACGATGGCGATGGGCAGGACGTCGTACTCCCGGGCGAGCGCGACAAGTTGTCTGCGCGCCTCGGGCTGCACACTCGTGGCGTCCACGACGGTGCGCCGGCCGGCGGCGAGCCGCTTGCCCGCGATGTAGTGCAGCACCTCGAAGGCGTCCTTCGTCGCCGACTGGTCGTTCTCGTCGTCCGCGACGAGCCCCCGGCAGAAGTCGGAGGCGATGACCTCGGTGGGCTTGAAGTGACGGCGTGCGAACGTCGACTTGCCCGACCCGCTGGCCCCGACGAGGACGACGAGGGACAGGTCGGTGACAGCGAGCCGCCGCCGGGCGCCGACGGCCGAAGCACTCTCCGGTGTGCTCTGCGTGCTCTGCGGGCCGTCCGTGCTCTGCGGGCCGTCCGTGCTCTCCGTGTTGCTCATGCCGTTTCCTTCGCGTCCTTCGCGTCCTTCGCGTCCTTCGCCGTCATGGTGAACACCGCCATCTGGGTCGGGGCCCCGACCTCGGGGTCCTCGGGCCCCACGGACGTGAACGCCACGTCGTACCCGTGCCGGAGCGCCACCCGCTCCGCCCACTCCCGGAACTCGCTCCTGCGCCACTCGAACCGGTGGTCCGCGTGGCGTACGTGTCCGGCCGGCAGGGTCTCCCACCGCACGTTGTACTCGGCGTTCGGAGTGGTCACGACGACCGTCCGGGGCCGGGCCGCACCGAACACCGCGTACTCCAGCGCCGGGAGCCGTGGCAGGTCGAGGTGCTCGATCACCTCGCTGAGCACCGCAGCGTCCCTGCCGGCGAGCCGCTTGTCGGTGTACGTCAGCGCGCCCTGCGTCAGCGTCACCCGTGCCGCCTGGCGCTCGCTCATGCGGTCGACTTTCAGCTTGCGGGCGGCGATGGCCAGAGCGCGCACCGACACATCGACGCCGGTGACGTGCGTGATGCCCGGAACCTTCAACAGGACTTGCACCAAGCGTCCTTCCCCGCATCCGAGGTCCAGTACGGTCGCCGCCCGCGCGCTCTCCAGCGCCCCGAGGATCGCGTCGCGCCGCTGCCGCGCCAACGAGGGCTCCCGTCCCCCGGCCTCTGCCTCTGCCTCTGCCGTACCGGGTGTCGCCGGCTCCCCGGGGGTCCCGGAAACCTTCACCCCGGCGGTGTCCAAGCCGCCGGCGCCCGGGCCTGTGTCCATATCTGTCGCCCTGTCCGGCTGCGCGTGCGCGTCCGTGCCGCTTTCCGTGTCGAGCCGGTCGGCCTCCGGCGTCTCCTCGACGGCGTTGTCCAGGGACTCCACCTCGATGTCGTCCGCGTCGGCCAGCCGCACGAGTTCGAGTCGCTCGGTGGCCTGCTGGGTGAGCCGCATGCGGCGCGACAGATAGCGCAGCGCGATCAGTCCCCGCTCGGGGTGGTCCGCGAGCCAGCCCTCGCCCGCGCGCAGCAGCTTGTCCACCTCGTCGGGTGCCACCCAGTAGTGCTTGGCGCCGTCCAGCACCGGAAGCAGTACGTACAACTGGCGCAGGGCGTCCGACAGGCGCACCTCGCCCTCCAGCGTGAGCTGGACGTACCGCGAGTCGCCCCACTCGGGGAACTGCTCGTCCAGTACGACGGGTTCGGCGGTCACCGCTGTCCAGCCGAGCGGCTCGAACAGCCGCTTCACCAGCTCCGCACCGCCACGCGCGGACACCGCGGGCACCTCGATCCGCAGCGGCAGCGGGCTCGCGGCCCGCTCCGGCATCGTCCGGCAGTCGCCGCGCAGCGCGGTCCTGAACACCGAGCTCAGAGCCACCGCGAGAAGTGAGGAGGCCGCGTAGGGGCGGTCGTTGACGTAGTGCGCGAGCGCCACGTCCGGCGAGGAGTCGCGGCCCTTGGCCCGCCCGCGCTTCAGGAGTGCGGCCGGATCCACCTGGAGCAGCAGCGCCGCGGTGCACCGCTCAGCGGTCGCCTCGGGGTAGAACACGTGGGCCGTGCCGTGGGTCGTGGAGAACGTCTGCGCGCGGTCGGGATGCTTGTGCAGCAGAAAGCTCAGGTCCGTCGCGGGACGCTCAGAAGTGCCGGTGGTCGAGATCGTCAGAAACACTTGATCGAGTGTGCCCTCCGTGTTCGCCCTTGCCCAGTTCTTTTCGTGGCGGTGTTTTCAGCGGTGAACCCCCTGACTCCGGCAGCGGATTCGGGGCTCCGGCGGGACGTTTCCCACGGTGCCCGTACCGACGCCGCCCGTACCGGGACCGCCGCACCACCCGGTCCGGAGTCGCCCGGTGCTGACCGGCTCCGGTCGAAACCGCTGCCGGCGACGGCAACGGCCGCCTCATCGCTCCGAGGTGCCCGGTGCCGCGCCGAGAGCGGCGATGGTGTCCGGCCCGACCCGGCAGCAGCCGCCCACCAGACGGGCCCCCGCCGCCCGCCACCCGCGGGCCCTGGGCGCGTCGAACGTGGCGGGCCCCCGGTACCCATCCGCCACCGCGTCCCACCTTTCGCCGCTGTTGGGATACACGACGACCGGCTTGCCGGTGACCTCGGCCGCCGTCACGACGGCGAGGTCCGCCTCATCGGGCTCACAGCAGTTCACGCCGACGGCGATCACCTGATCGTCCCCGGCAACCAGCGCGAACGCCTCGGCGAGTGACTGCCCGGCCCGTGTCCGGCCACCCGCCACGGTGTACGAGAGCCACACCGGCACCCCGGTGCCCCGCGCGGCGGCGAGCAGCGCCTCCGCCTCGTCGACATCCGCGACGGTCTCCAGCGCGAGGACGTCGGGCCGGGCCGCGACGAGCGCCTCGATCCTCGGCCGGTGGAACCGGGTCAGCTCCCCGACCGTCAGCCCGTACCGCCCCCGGTACTCGGCGCCGTCCGCGAGCATGGCGCCGTAGGGTCCGACGGAGGCCGCCACCCATACCTCGTCCCCCACGGTTTCGGCCGCCGCTCGCGCCAGCTCCACGCTGCGGCCCAGCAGTCGCGCCGTCCGCGCCCGCCCGAGGCCGCGCCGCGCGAACCCCTCGAAGGTGGCCTGGTAGCTGGCGGTGATCAGCACTCGTGCGCCCGCGCGCACATAGGCCGTGTGCGCCTCGGTGATCAGGCCGGGGTCGTCGGCGAGCAGTCGCGCGGACCACAACTCGCCTGACAGGTCCGCCCCTTGGGCAGCCAGCTGGTTCGACAGCCCGCCGTCCAGGACGACGGTGCCTTCGGCGAGGGCGGTGGACAGCGGTCGGACGGGCCGCACGGGATGCCTCCTTCGATCGGGCCGGACGGTGACCCCGGCCACCGGACGCTCCGCCCGGTCAAGGCCACCGGGAGGCGGTCCTGACCGGACACCGGCCGGGCCCGCGCGCGCCCACGGCCCCGTCCGACGCGCCCGTGCTCAGTCGAGCTGGGGCGCGACCTGCGACGCGATCAGTTCCAGATGGTCCAGGTCGGTCATGTCCATCGCCTGGAGGTAGAACCGGCTCGACCCGACGGCCGCGTACCGGCCGATCTTGTCGACGACCTCGGCGGGCGAGCCGGCGAGGCCGTTCTCCTTGAGCTCGGCCACCTCCCTGCCGAGGAACGCGGCCCGGCGGGCCACCTCCGCGTCGTCCCTGCCCACACAGATCACGAGTGCGTTGGAGTAGACAAGGTCGTCGGCGGCCCGGTCGGCCTTCCGGGCCGCCGCGCGTACCCGGCCGAACTGCTCCTCGGTCTGCTTGATCGAGGCGAACGGCATGTTGAACTCGTCCGCGTACCGGGCGGCGAGTCGCGGGGTGCGCTTCGCCCCGTGTCCGCCGATGATCACCGGCGGCTTGGGCTGGGTGGGCTTGGGCAGCGCGGGCGAGTCGGTCAGCCGGAAGTGCTCGCCCTCGTACGAGAACGTCTTGCCCGCCTCGGTGGCCCACAGCCCGGTCACCACGTCCAGTTGCTCCTCCAGCCGGGCGAACCGGTCGTCGGGGAACGGAATGCCGTACGCCGCGTGCTCCTCTTCGAACCAGCCCGCGCCGATTCCCAGTTCGACCCGGCCGCCGGACATCTGGTCGACCTGCGCGACCTGGATGGCGAGGACGCCCGGCAGCCGGAACGTCGCCGCCGTCACCAGCGTGCCGAGCCGGATCCGCCGGGTCTCCCGCGCGAGGCCGGCGAGGGTGATCCAGGCGTCCGTGGGCCCCGGGAGCCCGTCGACATCGCCCATGCGCAGGTAGTGGTCCGAGCGGAAGAAGGCGTCGAAGCCGAGGTCCTCGGTGGCCTTGGCGATACGCAGGACGGTGTCGTAGGTGGCGCCCTGCTGGGGTTCGGTGAAGATACGAAGATCCATGCTCTCCATCCTGCACCTTCCGGCGCCCCGCCCCGCCCGGCCCGCGCTCACGCACCGCCGCGCCGCCCGCACCAGGCCCCGACCGTCCGTGGTCAGCAGGCCCCCGGCGGCCGGCCCGGCGGACCCGGGCCGTCCCGCTCCCGGGTCCCGAGCAGCCGCAGCAGCTCCGCCGCCCGCTCGCCCGAGTCGGCGGCCGCGTCGATCGCCTCCATGCACTGCCAGTACACCCACGCGTCGTCCGCGACCGTGGCGAGCAGGACGAGCGCGGCACCGATCTCCTCCAGCAGCGTTCCGAGCACCGTCAGCGCGGCGCACGCGTCCATCGGGCCGGAAAGCGCGGCGGCCCTGATCCCGCCCGCGGCGCGCAGGGCGGGATGGTCGGCGGGGCCGCGCCCCCGCTCCCCCGCCTCCGCGAGCTGACGCGCCGCCGAGCACGCCGGACGCGGCAGACCGGTCGCCAGCCGGTCCCCGATCGCCTGTGCCAGTGCGTGTGCCTGCCACGCCTCAGCGACCACCTCGGCCGTGCTGCCGCTCACCGCGAGCGCGTCGCGGCCCGCCTCCGCGATCCGTACCGCGTCCATGTGCCCCGCCCCTCGTCGTACGCCCCCACCGGGCGCCGACCGCCCGCGTTCCCCGCATCACCCAGAGTGAGGGAATGCGGAGTTGGACACCAGGGGGAATCCGCGAATTGTGGACAGGATCCGCATTGTGGACAACTCCGCCACTCCGAAGAGTGACAGGCTGGGTCCGCTTCCACGTAACACCGGCCCCAAATCGCCCCAGCGCCCCACCGGACCGAGCCACCCGCCCCACCGCCCCACCGGACCGAGCCGACCCACCGGCCCGAGCTGACCGCTGGTGCGACTGCCGGGGACCTCAAGGGGAGCGCCCCGGGGACCGGACACCTCACAAGCCGGCGGGCGGCTCCGCACCCCTCACCTGTGCCCACGAGTGCCGGGGCAGCAGCAGGCGGCGCTCGGCACCGGCCGGATCAAGGCGCCGTGGGCGGGAACCGTGTCTCATTGCGCTCGATCTTCGCGGCGAGCGCCGCCAGCGGGTCGATCCCCAGCACCACACAGAACTGGAGCAGGTACGCGAGCACGTCGGCGACCTCGTCCTCCACGCTGTGTGCGGCCCGGGGGTCCGACATGATCGCGGCCGACTGTTCCGGCGTCAGCCACTGGAAGATCTCCAGCAGTTCGGATGCCTCCACGCTCAGCGCGGCGACGAGATTCTTCGGCGTGTGGTACTGCTCCCAGCCGCGCGCGGCGGCGAACTCCGTCAACCGGCGCTGCAGCTCCGGCACATCGAGGCCGTCCGGCCCCGTCCCCCGCGTCGTCCCCGTGCCCCCGTCCGTACTCCCGTCCATCACGTGCCGGGCACCGCCGCGGCGGGCGTCCCCTCGACCTCCGTGCCGACGGGCGCCAGCAGGAAGACGTTCCGGTCCACCCGGTGCATCCCGCAGCCCAGTCCGAACACGACGCCGCTGCTGAAGTCCAGGATCCGCTTCGCGACGTCCGTGTCGGCCGCCGTCAGGTCGAGGAGCACGGGGATCTGCGCCATCAGGTGCTCGGCGACCTCCCGCGCGTCCGCGAAGATCTGTACCCGCAGCACCACGAAGCGGCGGTGTTCCTCCGTCACTTCCTGGGATGCGGTGCGGTGGTCGACCCGCGAAGGCCACATGTCGCGGTTGCGCAGCGGTACGACCTGGGCCAGGCCCTGCCACTGCTCGTCGGTCACGTCGTACTCGTCGTACCTGTTCACGGAATCACCCCGCCCGTGTGCTGTGTATGCATCCGGCCATCTTCTCCCGCCTCACCCGTTCAGCCCATCAGCGACACGGTCTCGCCCGGTACGGAGATGGTCGGCTCCCGACCTGACCGCCCAGACGAAGACCGCGAGCGACAGCACGGCGACCGTCGCCGAGTCGTAGGGAGCGGGCAGCGCGTCCGTGCCACCGAAGGAACCGAGCCAGGAGAGCAGGGTCAGCGCGGCGAGGTGAAAGACCAGCCAGGCGCCGTGGCGCAGTTCGATCCTCCGGGGGAGGGCGTCGGGGGCCCGGCGCAGCAGCAGGAACATCGGCAGGCCCGCCAGGACGAGCGGCAGCGCGACGCGCAGGCTGTGCCACCCCGACCAGAAGACGAACTCGCTGGCGACCGCGAAACTGACGGGTGCGATCCAGCGCATCCCGCGCATCCGGCCGGGCGCGGGCCCGGCGCCGCGCTCCCGGTCGTGCGCGCGGAAGGCGGCGACCGCGACGGCCGAGGCCGCGTAGATCAGCAGGTACATGTCGCCCATCACGCTCACGATGCTCTGCCAGCCGCCGAACGGCAGCAGGAAGACGACAATCACCCCGAGGTTCAGCACCAGGGCCCTGCGTGCCGAACCTGAGCGCGGGTTGATCCGCATGAAGAAGCGGGGCAGCAGGCCGTTCTTCGCCAGTGCGTACGTGTGCCGGGCGTCGATGGCCACGCCGACGTACGCGGAGCCGCCGGGCGAGATCACGGCGTCCGCGTACAGCAGCGTCGCCAGCCATTGCAGGTTCAGCAGCAGGGCGAGCTGCCCGAACGGCGAGTCGAAGCTGACGCCGCGCCAGCCGTGCGCGAGGGTCGCGTCGGGCACGGTGAAGAGGAACGCGAGCTGCAGCAGGAGGTAGACCACGACGGCCAGGCCGATGCCGGTCAGCACGGCGGCCGGCACCGTACGGCGTGGCTTGCGCGCCTCGCCGGAGAAGTCCAGCGGGGCCTGGAAACCGTTGACGGAGTAGACGATGCCGCCGCCGGCGAGGGCGGTGAGGCAGGCCGCGTACCCGTACGGGGCGAAGCCGCCGTGGGCCCCGTCGGTGAGGCGGCCCGCGTGCGTGCCGGACAGGAACAGCGCGACCACCGTGACGAGCGGGATGATGACCTTGAGCAGCGACACCAGGTTGTTGAGGCGGGCGAACATCCGCACCGCGAACCAGTTCAGGGCGGTGAGCAGCATGCTCAGTCCGGTCGCCAGCGCGAGTCCGGGCCAGGTCAGTGAGCCGCTGCGGAAGATCCCCGGCACGTAGTGCGCCGCGTACTGCATGATCGCGCTGATCTCCGCCGCAGTGCCGCCCACCGACAGCAGCACCGACCAGCCGATCATCGTGCCGACGAGCCGTCCGCTCGCGTACAGCGGCCAGCGCACGGTGCCGCCGCCCTCGGGGCGCGTCGCCCCGAGTTCGACCATCACGAGCGCGACGAGCGCGCTCAGCGCTCCGGCCGCGATCCAGGACAGGAGCGACGCGGGTCCGGCGGTCTGGGCCGCGAACATGGCGGCGAACAGCCAGCCGGAGCCGAGGATGTTGGAGAAACCGATCGCCGTCAGGCCCCAGAACCCGAGGTCGCGCTTGAGCCGGCGCTCCTGGGACAACGCGAGCGGTACGCCGGACGCGTCCGGCCCCTGCCCGGGGGGGTTCGCAGGTGGCGATGGCGGTGGCTTCCGCGGCACGTGCCGGTCCCCTCGTACGGTGGTCCGTCCCGGCGCGGGCGCTCGGGGCGGTGGCTGACGGGTGCTTCAGGAACAGAGCGTGCCCAGCCTGGCACGGTCGACGCGTACGGCCGGCGGGAGACGCGTCACCCACGGCGGCCGATGGGTACGCCGGGCCCGATATCGCCCCGTACACGGGATGGCATGCGCGCTCCGACGTCGCCGCACACGGGCAGGATCGAGGCGGCCTCGGCCTCGGGAACCCGTCACGTCCGTGTGTATTTCCGCCGCCGCCGTCAACGCACGGCGCGATGCGGTCCGCCGGGTGTGGAGGGGATGGTTCCCGTTCGCGTGCGGCGGGCTGATCTCCCGGCCGCGCGAGCCGCGTTCACCGATGGCTCCTCGCGCGTCGGCGGTCGGCGGGCGTCCGCGCGGACGGTCGACGTCGGCTGATCCCCTCAGGGCCTCGGCTGATCCCTCAGTGTCTCGGCTGATCCCCCTCAAGGGCCTCGGACGTGGAGCGGGGGCGGTCGTCGGCGCCCCGCGGGGTGAAGGACCGGGCTCACCGGTCGTTCCGGGTCCCGCCCCCACCGCGGGATCACCCGGGGTCGGCGGCGCTGTCGTACGTGGTCTGGTGGCGGCGGATCTCCGCCTGCCGGTCCGCTGACCAGGCCGCCAGTTCCAGCACGGTGGACAGCAGCGAGGTGCCGAGTGCGGTCAGGGAGTACTCGACGCGCGGCGGCACCTCCGCGTACGCGGTGCGGTCGACCAGCCCGCTGCGGCGGAGCTGCTTCAGGGTGAGGGTCAACATCCGCTGGGAGATCCCGGGAATGGCGTACGCGAGGTCGGAGTAGCGCACGGGACCGTCGGAGAGGGTGCCGATGATCAGCACACTCCACTTGTCGCCGACCAGGTCGAGGATCTCGCGGATGAAGTCGGCGTCGCTGTCGGCCCAGCGCGCGCACGGCCCGGGGGTCCGCCGCACGTTCCCCCGTACGTTCGTGCGCCCCTGTCGGAGCTCGGTGTCGGCGCTCACGTCTCCTGCCCTTCTCGCATGATCCACGCACATGAATGTGCCTTTTGTAGCGCTTGCCACTCTAATGCACAGTGTGGCTACGAACAGATAGTGAGTTTCGTACGTCGCACCGGAAAGAGAGCCACACCCATGTCGTACCTGCTGCGCATCGACTCCTCCGCCTCCGGCGGGTCCTCCTTCTCCCGCCTGGTCGCCGACTCCTTCACCGACGCGTGGAGGGGCGACATCGTCCGCCGCGACCTCGCACTGGACCCCGTCGGTCACCTGGACGCTGCCGCCATCACCGCCCGCACCACCGCCCCCGACGAGCACACCCCCGAACAGAAGGCCTCCGCCCGGCTGCAGGACGAGCTGGTCGAGGAGTTCCTCGGCGCCGACGCCTATCTCTTCGCCGTGCCGCTGTACAACTACTCGATCCCCTCGGTCTTCAAGGCGTGGCTGGATCACGTCATGGTCATCGGCAGGACCATCGGCCTGGGCGGTGCCGTGCCCAGCGCCGGCCGCCCCGCCGTCATCGTCTCGGCCCGTGGCGGCGGATACGGCCCGGGCACACCCCAGCACGGCAAGGACTTCCTGGTCCCCGCCCTGGAAACCATCTTCAGCGATCCGAACCTCATGGCCCTCGACGTCCGGACGATCACGCCCGAGCTGACCTTCGCACCGGTCATGGAGCCTCTGCGGCACCTGCTGCCGCAGCACCGGTCCTCCCTGCGGGAGTCGCACGCCGAGGCGCGCCGGCAGGCCGAGGACGTCGCCCGCGTCACGGCAGCCCGGGCGACGGCCTGATACTCCGATTCCCCGGTGTCCGCATTCCGGGGATCGCCTGGTCCGCCACCACCGCGCCGCCGCGGTGGTGGCGGACCCCGTTCCGTGAGACGTTCCCAGCACCTCGACGTTGTCCGTTTGGGGGTGTTTGGGCGCGCTCCGCGCGGGCAGTCGGACGCCGTCCTTCCCCGTCTTCTCCCCCGTCCCCCGTGTTCCCCCCGCACGCCCCTCATCACCCGTTCCAGGAGGCATGGTGACCGCTGACGCGACGACTCCCGCTCGCCCCGCGCCGCAGCAGGACGACGACCGGGACACCCGCGCCCCGGCCGCGCTCCGGCGGACGGTGGCGGACCGCTTCGTCGCGCTGACCGCGGCGCGCGGCCCGGCCGCCGCGGACGGCCGGCTGCTCGCCGATGTACCGCTGCCCGGCTCCGGCCGCACCGCCGAGCGATTCCTCGCCCTGCACGCGCTGGGCCGCGAGGATTTGTGCGTGGCCCGGCTGGTGGAAGGCCATCTGGACGCCGTGGCCATCCTCGACGAGATCGCCGGTATCCGCGTCGAGCCCGGTGAACGGTGGGGGGTGTGGGCCGCGCAACCCCCGGGCCCCGCACTCTGCGCCCGTCGCACCGGCGGCCGGTGGGTGCTGGACGGCCCGAAACCGTACTGCTCGGGTGCGCACAGCGTCACGCACGCGCTGGTCACCGCCGACACCGAGGACGGCCGGCGGCTGTTCGCCGTGCGGGTCGCGCAGGCCGGCGTGCGGCCGGTACCCGGCAGCTGGCAGGCCATCGGGATGGCCGGCAGCGACACCCCTGACGTGGAATTCACCGAGGTCGAGGGCACACCGGTCGGCGAAGTCGACGCATATCTCGACCGACCCGGTTTCCAGCACGGCGGGATCGGGGTGGCGGCCTGCTGGCTGGGCGGTGCGCGGGCGGTGGCCGAGACGCTCTACGCCTCGGCGCGCCGGCGTACGCACGACGCCATCGCCGCCGCGCACCTGGGGGCCGTGGACATGCTCCTCTCGTCCGCCGCGACGGTGCTGGAACGCGCGGCCGACGACATCGACGCGGACCCGCTCGACGTCCTGGGCGGTGCGCGCATGCGCAGCCTGCGGGTGCGGGCCCTGGCGGACCTGGTCTGCACCCAGGTCCTCGACCACGTGGGACGCGCCACCGGCGCCGGGCCGCTGTGCCACGACCCGCGGCACGCGCGGGCCGCCGCCGATCTGAGCGTGTACGTGCGCCAGCACCACGCGGAACGCGATCTGGCGGAGTTGGGGCGTGTGTTCGGCGTACGCGACGAGGACGGCAGGGAGACCGACCGATGACCGGCACAGCACCGAACGCGGCACCCGACCCGCTACCGGGGACCGCACCCGACTCCCCGTCCCCCGCGGTACCGGGGACCGCGCCCGGCCTCCTGAGCGGCCCGGTGCCGGACCGGGCGGCACGGCCCGCCCCGGTTGCGCGCCCCGGGCCCCCGCCCCGGAGCGCGCCGGAGGTGCGGGAGACGGCGAGCCTGGAGGCGGGCGCCGCGGGCACCGCGTGCCGGCGGGCCGCGGCCTACGCGATCGACGCGGACGGCACGCCCGAGTCCCACTGGGCCGCCTGGGACGGGCTCGGCGCCCTGCCGGTGGCGCTGCTTCCGCCGGGCCCCGTGCTCGTGGTGGCGGCGCACCCCGACGACGAGGTGCTCGGCTTCGGCGGGACGATGGCGGCACTGGCGGCCGCCGAGACGCCCGTACACCTGCTGTCGGTGACCGACGGGGAGGCGTCGCATCCCCGCTCCACCCGTCCGGCCGCCCGCCGGCTGGCGCAACTCCGCCGGGCCGAGCTGGACGCGGCCCTCGGGGAGCTGGGCCTCGCACGGGTCCGCACGACGCGGCTCGCGGTCCCGGACACCGCCGTCGACCGGCATGAGGACCGGGTACGCGACGCCGTCGCCGAGCTGCTGCGGGAGACCGGCGCCCGGTTGTGCGTGGCGCCGTGGACCGGCGATCTGCACAGCGACCACGAGGCGGCGGGCCGGGCGACCGCCACGGCATGTGCCGCGGCGGGGGTACCGCTGTGGTGCTACCCGGTGTGGCTGTGGCACTGGTCCTTCCCCGGTGACCCGCGGGTGCCGTGGGGAAGTGCCGCACGGCTGCCGCTGGACGAGGGGTCCGCCGCGGCGAAACGGCGTGCCGTGCGGCGGTTCGTCACCCAGACCGAGCCGATCGGCGCGGGCCCGGAGGATGGCGCGATCCTGCCGCCCGCCGAACTGGCCCATCACACCAGGGGGTTCGAGGTGGTCTTCCGATGAGCACCCCCGCCGGCTATTTCGACGCCATGTACGCGTCGGACAGGGACCCGTGGGATCTGGCGGGCCGCTGGTACGAGCGCCGGAAGTACGCGCTGACGATGGCGTCCCTGCCGCGTGCGCGCTACCGCAGCGCGTTCGAGCCCGGCTGCTCCGTCGGTGTGCTCACCGCGCTGCTGGCCGAGCGGTGCGACCGGCTGCTCGCGGCCGACCGCGTGGAGTCGGCGGTCGCCACGACCGCGGACCGGATGGGCGGCGTGCCCCACGTCACGGTGGCCAGGATGACGGTGCCCGGCGAGTGGCCCGACGGCACGTTCGACCTGATCGTGCTCTCCGAGCTGCTGTACTACTTCGACGACGCGACCCGTGAGGCGCTGCTCGCACGGGCGGTCCGGAGTCTGGAGCCGGACGGCACACTCGTCACGGTCCACTGGGACCACCCCGTCCCCGAGCACCACCGCACCGGTTCCCAGCTGGCGCGGCCAGTCGCCGCGACGCCCGGCCTGGCCCCGCTGACGGACGTACGGGACGCCGACTTCCGGCTGCAGGTCTTCACCCGCACCGGCGGCGCGACCGGTGCGCGCTCCCCCGCACAGGCGGAGGGGCTGGTGTGAACGCCGCCCCGTCGGCCTGCGCGGTGATCGTGCCGGCCCATGACGAGGCCGCCTCGCTGTCCGCGACTCTGCACTCGGTACGGGCCGCGGCCCGCCATCCCGAGGTCGCGGGGGTGCCGGTCGTGGTCGTGGTGGTCGCCGACGCCTGTACGGACGGCACGGTGGCGGTGGCCGAGGCAGAGGGCGCGCTGGTGGTGCGCGCGTCGTTCCGCAATGTCGGCCGGGCGCGGGCCGCCGGCGCGGATGCCGCGCTGCGCCTGCTCGCCTCGTACGGGGACGGGCTCTGGCTCGCCACCACCGACGCGGACACGGTGGTCCCGCCGCGCTGGCTGGCTCACCAGCTGCGTCACGCCCGGCAGGGCTGGGAGTGCGTGGTGGGCACGGTACGGCTGGCACCGCACCCTCTGCTCAGTGCCACCACCGCCGCCCGCCACGACGCGCACTACTTCGCCCAGCGCCCGCCGGGGCCCGGCGCGTGGCAGCATCCGCACGTGCACGGCGCCAACCTCGGTGTGGCGGCAGGCCCTTACCTGGCAGCCGGCGGGTTCCCCCCGCTGGCGCACAGCGAGGACAGGTCGCTGGTGGCCGCCCTGGAGCGGGCGGGCCGGCGGATCCTGCGGACGGACGTGTGCCCTGTCCTGACGTCGGGGCGCGTCGACTCGCGGGCCCCGCACGGATTCGGCGCGTTCCTCACCTCGCTCGCGAACACCTGACGGGCCCCGGTCCCCCTCTCCGGCCTGTCCGGAGCCGGAGCCGGACTCGGCACGGGCCAGGCCCCCGCATGCCCGGCTCGCCCGGCCACCCCGCATGCCCCTCACAACCGCACGTCCCGCATCCACACCGCGCGTACCGGCACGGCCCGCACGCCCGCGACCCCGCCGGCCCGTGCGACCGCCCCTCAGGGCAGACGTACGGACCGACGGGGCCGTGGTTCCTCACCGTGTCGCGCGGGCCGTCCTGGCCGGCCCGCCCCGCTCAACTCGCCGTGGCCGTACCGGCGAGCGGCGCCCTGCCGCTGCCTTCGGTGGCCGTGTCCGCCAGGATGGCGACGGCGGTCTCCTCGTCGGGCGAGACGAACACCGGGTCGCCGTGGGAGAGTCCGACCTTCTCCTTGTAGATGCGGGCACGCAGCAGGGTGTCGCCGACCCGCACGTGGTAGTCCCAGCAGTCGCCGTGGAAGATGCTGAACTCCACGGTGCCCTTCCAGCCGCGCCCGGTCGTGTCCTTGCGGGACAGCGACAGGCTCTCGGGCCGGATGAACACGTTGACCTGGTGTCCTTCCGCCAGTTCGCCCGCCGCGACGCACCGCAGCGTGCCGTGCGGCAGGTCGATGTCCACCAGGTCCTCGCTGCACGCGGTGACCGTGCCCGGCAGGCTGTTGGAGATGCCCATGAAGCGGGCGGTGAACTCGCTGCGCGGGCGGGCGTAGATCTGCTGGGCCGGACCGCGCTCCACGATCTGCCCGAACTCCATGAGGATGACCTCGTCGGAGACGGCCAGTGCCTCGTCCTGGTCGTGGGTGACGAACACGGTGGTGATGCCGAGTCGTTGCTGCACCGCGCGGATCTCGTCCCGGACGCGGTCGCGCAGCCCCTTGTCGAGGTTGGACAGCGGCTCGTCGAGCAGCAGCACCTCGGGCTCCCTGGTCAGCGCGCGGGCGAGCGAGATGCGCTGCTGCTGGCCGCCGGAGAGCGCGGGCGCCGGGCGATCGGCCAGGTCGGCGAGGCCCACCAGGTCGAGGGCCTCCATGGCCTTGCGGCGCGCCTCGGGCACGGGGAGTTTCTTCTGCCCGGAGCGCAGCGGGAACATCACGTTCTGGATGGCGGTCATGTGCGGCCACACCGCGTACGACTGGAACACCACGCCGATGGGGCGCTGGTGCACACTCACGTACACGTTGTCGTCGGACGAGTAGACGACCTTCCCGCCGATGCGGATCTCTCCCGCGTCGGGCCGTTCAAGACCCGCGATGAGGCGCAGGGTGGTGGTCTTGCCGCAGCCACTGGGGCCGAGCAGGGTGACCAGTTTCCCTTCCGGCACCATCAGGTCGATGTTGTCGACGGCGTTGCGGGTGACCGCCTTGCCTTCGAATCGCTTGATCAGTCCGCGTATTTCGATCACGAGACTCTCCTTCGAGCGCTCAGTGGCGGTTCCGGTTCAGCCCGGTCTTCCTGGTGACGAGGCTGACAAGGCCGACGATGACGGCCAGGAAGACGACGATGAAGACTCCGAGTGCGGCCACGATGGGGTAACTGCCGTTCGCCCACTCGGTGTAGATGGTCACCGACACCACCTGGGTGTTCTCGGTGTAGAGGAAGATGGCGGCCGAGATCTCACGGAACGCGACGATGACCGTGTAGAGGAACGCGGCCAGCAGCGAGGGCGCGAGCAGGGGCACGTAGATGCGCCGGAAGGTGCGTATCCAGGAGGCGCCGCTGACGGCGGCCGCCTCCTCCAGTTCGTCCTTGATCTGGGCGATGCCCGGCACGATGTAGCGCAGGCCGTACGGCAGGCCGATGGTGACGAACGCGATGACGAGGATGGCGAGGGTGCCGTACAGGTGGAACGGCAGGGGCGCCGTCAGGTACCAGTACAGGATGCCGACGCCCATCACGACGCTGGGCACCGCGATCGGCACGGTCGCGAGGCCGTCGAGGAGGCCCCGGCCGCGCGCCTTGGTCTTGACGGTGATGTAGGCGACCAGCGAGCTGAGCACGGTGACGATGGCGCCCGCGAGCACCGCCGTGATCAGGCTGTTGGTCACGGACTTGGTCAGCGCGGGGGTGTGCAGGACCGCGCTGTAGTTGGAGAGGGTGAGCCGGTGCAGGGCCGACAGCGACGGGGGTTCGTACCCCGGCAGCAGCGACGACCAGACCAGCATCAGCAGGGGCAGTGCCACGGCCACGACGAAGAACACCACGAACGCCGCGAGGCCGAGCCACTTCCAGCGGCCGAGGTCGATGGAGGTGGGCCGGAAGCCCTTGCCGGTGATGGTCTGCGCCTCCACGCCCGAGCCGCCGAGCTTGCGGGAGAAGTACAGGCCGACGCTCGCCACGACGAGGATGAAGATGCCGATGACACCGACCGTGCCGTAGTCGGTGGGGAACTGCTGGAGCGCGTTGTAGATGCGGCTGACGAAGACGAAGGTGTGTCCGGGGACGCCGATGAGCTGCGGCACCTCGAAGGTGGAGATCGTCTGGACGAACATCAGCAGGGCCGCCGACATCACGGCGGGCCGGATCAGCCGGGCCGTGATGGTGCGGAAGACCCGCCACGGTGGCGCGCCCGAGCTGAGGGCCGCCTCCTCCAGCGAGGAGTCCATGTTGCCGAAGGCCGCGGTCCCCATCAGGAAGGCGACCGGGGTGACGTGCATGGACTGGACGAGGACCATGCCGGCGAGTGAGTAGATGTCGAAGGCCGGCAGGTGCACGTCGCGCAGCAGCACGTTGAGCGCACCGGTGCGCGGAGCGAACAGCAGTGCCCACGCGACGGTGTTGAGGATGCCGGGAATGATCAGTGGCACCAGCGCGGCGATCTGCGCGAAGAACTTCGCCGGTGTGTTGGTGCGGGAGACGAGGTAGGCCAGTCCGAACCCGATGACCGTGCACACGACGGCGGTCGCGGCGGCGTAGGCGAAGGAGTTGCCGACCAGGACCCAGAAGTCGGAACTGCCGAGCGTCTCGCTGTAGTGCCGCAGCGTCCAGGTGGTCTTGTCCGCGGAGAGGAAGGAGCCCTGGAGGCTGGCGATGACCATCGTGCCCGCCGGGACGACGGCCAGGTAGGCGACGACGAGGGCGACGACGGCGAGCAGGATGTTCCGCGGGTTGCGGAACCAGGCCAGGATGCGGGACGTGGCTGTGCCTGCGGGGCGGAATGCTCCGCGGTTCTCAGGTGGCGCGGGGCGCGACCGACTGATGAGGCTCATTGCTTGGCCGTCCTCGGGGTGGGAGGGGCGGTGGCCTGTGCGGTCACGCCCTGGGGTGAGGTCAGGGGCACACGGTCGGGGGTCGTGGGCACGTGAACAAGAAGACGCGGGAGCAGGTGAAGCGGTGAGCGGTGGCTCCGGGGCCGAAGACCGGTACCGCGGGGCCCGGGGTCCGGTGCGGATCACGGGTCGGCGGGGGAAAGCGGGTTCGGTGGGGAGCACGGGTTCAACGGATCACGGATTCGAAGGGGTACGGAAGGGTTCGGTACGTGGAAATGAGCGGTATGCGAGGGGTACTGGGGGTGTGTGAGGAGTACGGAGCGGGCGGCGCACACCGCCTGGCGGAGCCGGTGCCGTCCGCGTCGGCCGCGTACCCGCCACCGGGACCCCCCTGAGCTGCGCGGGGGTCAGATGGCGTGCAGGGCCTTCTGGTATTCCTGCAGCAGGATGTCGTACTTGTCGGGCTCGATCACCGGTGTGGACCACGCCGGCTTCCACTTCTTCTCGTTCCACACCGAGGGGTCGTCGTGTGCCAGGTCGCTCAGCGAGACGTGGTTCGTGATGGAGACGACCTGCTTCTGCCCCTCCTTCGACATGATCCAGTCGATGAAGAGCTTCGCGGCGGCCGGGTGGGGCGCCTTCTTGGCCAGTTCCTCCAGCACGGCGGCGGAGGGCAGTGGGTCCGGGTTGGAGAAGGCGAGGCGCGTCGGTGTCTTCTTCTTCAGTGCGGCCGCCTTGTAGCCGTACGCGTTGGCGACGGCGGCCGGCTCTCCGCCCTGCACCTCGGTGAGCGACTGGGTGTGGCTCTCCACCAGGCGGGGCTGGTTGGCGCCGAGCTTCTTGACGAGGGCGAGCGCCTTGTCGTGGCCCATGGCCGAGATGAGCCCCTCGTACCAGTTGATGGCCTTGGGGTCGATGGAGAACTTGCCCTTCCAGGCGGGCTTGGTGAGGTCCTCCAGCTGCGTCGGCACCGGCAGGTGCTGCGACTTGACCGCTTGCGGGTTGTAGGCGATGGCACTGGTGTTGATGTACACGACATTGCGGTAGCCGTCCGGGAGGTTCTGCAACTCCTTGGGCAGCGCGGGAATTTCAGGAACACGGTACGGGGCGAGCGTGCCGACCTTGATCAGCTGGTACACGGGTTCGGAGTCTGCCGAGATGACGTCGGCGTTGAACTTGCCGCCGCGTTGCTCGGTGACGAGCCGGGAGGGCAGTTTGTCGGCGCTCAGCCGCAGCGCCTCCACCTTCACTCCGGGGTACGTCTTCTGGAATGCCGAGATCATGTCGTCGACATCGTCGTCCGCGAATGTCGTGTACCAGAGCAGCTTTCCCTCTTTCTTCGCCTGGGCGAGGAGTTGGCCCGGCTGCTGGGCGGGGGCGACCTTGGTGACGGCGCCGCCGCCGGTGGTTCCTCCGCAGGCGGTCAGGGCGCCGGCGAGCAGGAGTGCGCCCGACATCCGCACAGGGGAACGCAGTGTTGTCATCACGGCTCGTGGTGCGTGCGGTGCGCGTCGTCCGCGCATTTCCGCCACCTCCAGTCGAGGGCCCCGTGGAACCCGACCGGTGGGTGTCTTTCGTGGGGCCTCGCCGAAAAACAAGTGACATTCTGGGCTGACGGTATGACCATTGCAATAGTCGCGCAGGCTTTTCTTGCGAGATGCGCAACCGTGTCCGTCGCGTGACGACAACGCCCCGCTCACCCGGAACGCGCGCTTCAGTAGGCCTGCGACAGAACCGAGTTGGACCATGGGAGACTTGACCCGTCCGACCGTGAAAGAATCGTCGGCCACGACCGCGGGCGGTCCCCCGGACCGCACGGCCCACGAGCGTGACCGACGGGACCCGCTCGACGCGGGCCACCGGCACGGCGACCGAGGAGAGCGACCGGAGCGGGCCCGCGTCACCGCGTCAGGGGTTACGGTGGGCTGTTCGGGCCACAGGGATCATTGGTCATACCCTATTCCGGTAGACTAGGACGGTCAATGCATGACGAAAGGACTCTCCATGCCGGCGCGCCGAGCGAGTGCGAAGGACGACGGCCGGCAGGCCGGGCTTCTCACTCCCGTGAACGACCGCCGCATCTCCGCGTTGATCGTGGACCAGGTGCGGACCCTCATCCACGAGGGCAAGCTCACCGCCGGGGACCGGCTGCCCCCCGAGAGGGAGATGTGCGAGCGGTTCGGCGTCAGCCGCGTCACCGTACGCGAGGCCCTGCGGGTGCTGGAGGCCAGCGGCCTCGTGGAGATCCGGGTGGGCGCGCACGGCGGCGCCTTCGTCACCAAGCCGACCAGTGACCGGGTGGGCGCGAGCATCGTCGACCTGCTGACCCTGTCGTCGGTGACGGCCACCGAGGTCACCGCGGTCCGCATGGTGCTGGAGGTCGGCATCATCCCGCTGCTGTCCGAGAGCGTGGACGACGAGGACATCGCCGAGCTGAACGCCATCTGCGACCGGCAGGAAGAAGCGCTCGACACCGGCGACTACCACGTGGAGCTGTCCGCCGAATTCCACACCCGCCTGGCGGCCGCGACGCACAACACCGCGTTCGAGATGCTGATCCAGTCCTTCCACGGCCCGCTGCTGATGTCGCTGGCCAAGGCCAAGAGCACGGCGCCGGAGATGGGCCGCCGCGGCCTGGACGAGCACCGCGCCATCGTCGAGGCGGTACGGACCGGCGACGTGGCGACGGGCGAGCGGATCATGCGCGAGCACCTGACGCGCACCGCCGACCGGCTCTGCCTGGACGAGGAACCCGCCAAGAACGCGTGAGCGAGCCGCGGGCCGGATACTCCCGGCCCCGCGGCCCCGCCCCGCGCTCCCCGGCGGGGTGGGCGGCAGACCCCGCCGGCCCCCGCGGGGACCGTGCTCAGTAGCCCTGAGGCCGTAGCACGAGACAGCACCCGAGCGAGATCAGCACGGCGACGAACAGCACTCCGAAACCGGCCGTGTACGAACCCGTCGCGGTGAGCAGGGTGCCCATGAGCGCGGGCAGTACGGCGCCGACCAGGTTCGTCAGCGACGAGAACACACTGCTGGAGTACTCGGTCTGCCGTGTCGGCATCAGACTGTGCAGCAGCGACCAGTTGGTCACCACGCACCACGCGTTGCCCGCGAGGCCCAGGAAGATGAAGAAACTGTCCACGCCCGCGTTGGTGAACAGGGCGGTGCCGGCGATCCCGACGCCCTCCACGGCGAAGCCCCAGGCCGCCCAGCCCGCGCGTTTGACCTTGCGGTCGGAGGCCCGGCCCACCAGCACCATGACCACGATGGACAGCACGTTGGCGACCGTCAGCACGATGCCGATGTTGCCGAGGGTGACGTGGCGGGCCTGCTGGAGGTAGAGCGGCACCCAGGTGACCAGCCCGTAGAACGGGGCGTTGGTGCCGATGTACATCAGCATGGTCAGCCAGTAGCGGTAGTTGCGAAACGGCGACTCCGGCCCGAGCTTGGGCACCGTGGTCGTGTTCTCGAAGCGGTCCGCCTCGATGTGCTGGACCTCTTCCTCGCTCATCCCGTCCGCGTTCTCGGGCCGGTCCTGGAGGAAGATCAGCACGATCAGGAAGGCGAACACGGCCGCGACGACGGCCTGGGTGAGGAAGGTGACCCGCCATCCCGTACCGCTGATCATCACCGTCGTCAGCGAGCTGCCGATCGCGGATCCGACGAAGATCCCGGAGAGCCAGGACGCGTTGGCGCGCCCCCGTTCCTGCATCGGGAACCAGCGTGCGGTCAGGGTGTGCGCGACGGGGTAGAAGCACGCCTCACCGATGGCGAGCAGGATGCGCGTCCCGTACAGCTCGTTCAGGCTGTTCACGAACGGTGGCAGTGCCAGGGCGAGCACCCAGATCGCGGTGCCGATGAGCATCGACTTGCGTGGTCCGAGCCGTTTCAGCACGAACCCCCAGCCGAACAGCGCGATGCCGTAGGCGTAGAGGAAGAGGCTGGTCAGCCACCCCACGGAGCCGGGGTGCTTGTCCAGACCGAACTGGTGGCTGAAGGCGTGGTCGGTGACGATGACGCCGATGGAGGACTTGCTCAACTGCGCCACTGAGAAGGCGATCAGCAGCGGCAGACTGACGTGGAGCCATCTCTGTGCGTGCCGGCCGCGCAGGGCGGTCCGGCGGCGGGGTGGGGATTCGGCCCTCAGTTCTGTCTCGGGTGTCACGTGCTTGCGTCCTTGCATGTACGTACGAGTGAGCACGCGGCCCTGCGGTGCCGGGCGCGCGTGCTCAAGGGGTGCGCGGCAGTGCGCGGTGTCTTTTCTTGACGGTGTGCGGGCCCTGGCGGGCCGCCCGACGGTTCTCCCGCCCGACGGCGTTCGGGCCCGGTGGTCTCCCGGGGTGTGCCGGGTGTCCTTCGGTGCCCGGCCCGCGCGTCGCGCAGCGCACAGGATGCGCGACGCAGGGCCGGGGCGGTGGATCAGGCCGGTGGGCGGCGGCCCACGAACAGGCAGGTGTAGAACGCCTTCCAGGCGACGTCCACCTCGCTCAGACCCGCGGCACGATACCCGTCGAGGTGGTCGTCCACCGCGGTGAGCGGGTAGTGGTGATGGTGTGCCGGTGCGGGCTTGCGCGGGGCCCAGTACTTCTTGCGCACCGACCGGTAGCGCCGGTCCCACACGTCCTCGGGACCGATGTGGTCCAGATTGACCAGCCAGCCGTCCGGGGCCAGCAGCCCCGCCGCCTCCTGGTAGAAGGCGTGCAGTTCCGCCCGGTCGAGGTGGTGGCTGGCCCGCGAGCTCGCGATGACGTCCGCGCCCTCGGGGATCCCCGCCGCGCGCAGCGCCTGCATGTCGCCGACCTGGAAGGTGACCCGGTCGCCGAAGCCGGCCAGGTCCTTCCTCGCCTGCTGGAGCATGGTCTCGGAGACGTCCGACCAGACGCCCCTGGCCTTCGGGAACGCGGTGAGCAGGACGGAGAGGAACTTCCCCGCGCCACTCGCGATGTCCACGATGAGCGTGGGCTCCGGTTTGTCCTCCGCCACCATTTGCGCCGCGATCGTGCGGGGCAGTTCGAGCAGGTCCCGCGTGCCGTTCGGGTCGCCGCCCAGCCACGCCGTGGCGAAGGCCGGGTCGGACCACACCTGGGCCGCGGTCGGGCCCTCTTGTCGCATCTCGTCTCCTCGTCGGCTCCGCGCGGGACGGGAGCGCCCCACGTCATCGCGAAAACGGACCGGACCGCGTCAGGAGCGGGCTCCCGCGGGACCGTCGTACTCCGGGGCGTTCTCCAGGAACACGGTGTTCTGGTACCCGAGCTCCTTGAACTGGCGGTTCTGCGCGGAGATCAGCTTCAGGGGCGACCCGTCGGCGGCGAAGTGCTGGGCGACGGTGTTGTGCGGTACGTAGACCGTGTCGCCCTCCTTGAAGTCGTGGCGCGTGGGCTCGTTGGCGATGCGGGCGTAGTACTTCTCCGCGATCTCGGCCTCGACCTCCCAGTGAAGGCTGTAGCCGGATCCCTCACGCACGTACAGGACCTCGTCGGCCATCGTCCAGCGCTTGCCGGAACGGCTGCCCGCCGGGACCTCCAGGACGTACGTGTCCACACTGAAGGTGCGGACGTCGTCGCCGGGCTGCGACATGGTGCGGACCTTGCCCAGCGGCGTGGACTCCCAGGGGGTGTCGGCCGACTTGACGACCTTGCGCATCTTCTCGACGTTCGGCGTCCACAGCTGCGACCAGTCGACGCGCTCGCCGAACTTGTCGGGGCTGTCGATGGGGCCGCTGCGGCCCTGCTGGATGAGGCCGAGGTACATCCACAGCGACTTGGCCTTGAAGATGAGGCACTTCGCCGTCTGGTCGTACGGGTTGAAGTGCCGGTGCACCGAGTCGGTGTGGACGATCACGAGGTCGTCCTTCTCCCACTCGTAACGCTGGTCGTCGTGGATCTCGTAGCCCGCGCCCTCCAGGATGTAGAAGGCGGCCTCGTTCTGGTGGCCGTGGCCGTGGTTCGAGGACTGCGGGGGCAGTTCGACGAAGTGGACCTGGAGGCTCTGGGTGAGGAACGGGTCGTCGCCGGGGCCGATCCGCCACCAGGTACGGGACTTCTCCGAGTCGCCGCTGTGGCCGACCTTCGCGTCGTCGACGACGATCGAGTCGTCGCGGACACGGGGGGCGTCCAGCTGGCTGCGGCGGAACTCCTTGAGGCCGTAGGTCTCCGACGTGATCCCCCGCAGGAAGACCCGCCCCTTCTTCTCGCTCATAGACTTCTCCTCGTGATGTCGGACCGGGGCGCGGCGGCGTCCACCGGTCCGTGCGGCGGTCTTGTCCCCGGCGCCCGCCGGGGAGAGACAGATTCAGATACGCGGCCATGCAGGCCACAACGAACGGGCACTGCTGGGGAGTTATGAGTCCGTCCGGCCTCAGACCACTGACTCGGCCGTGATTGATTCGGGCATTCAGCCTGACTTCATTGGCCTAACCTTTATATCAACGGGCCGGAGAGCGAGTCAACGATTCGGGCACGTGACCGCACAGTCACAGGCGCCGCACCGGTACGGCTTCCGCCCGATGGTTCAATGGTATTACATTAAGAACATCGAGCATCGACTGAGAGGGGTTCCCGATGCCACGCAAGGACGGCGAAGGCCGCGCGACGAGTGACGGCACACTGATCGTCGGCGCCAGCCAGGCCGGGCTCCAACTGGCCGTCTCGCTGCGGCAGCTGGGCGACACCCGGCCGATCACCCTGGTCGGCGAGGAGCCCCACGCGCCCTACCAGCGGCCACCCCTGTCGAAGGAGTTCCTGGCGGGCACGGCGGAGCTCGACTCGCTGGCCTTCCGGACGCCGTCCTTCTACCCGGACCACGACATCGACCTGGTGTGCGGCGAGCGGATCACCAGCCTGCGGCCCGGCCGCGCGCTGACCGCGTCCGGCCGTGAACTGCCCTACGCGCGGCTCGCCCTGACCACCGGGGCGGGCCCCAGGCGGCTGTCCGTGCCCGGCGCTGAGCTGGCCGGAGTGTGTTACCTCCGCGATCACGACGATGCGGCCGGCCTGCGCCGCGCACTCGCCTCCGCCTCGCGCGCGGTGGTGGTGGGCGGCGGCTTCATCGGCCTGGAAGCCGCGTCCGCCGCGCGCGCGGCAGGGTTGTCGGTGACCGTCGTCGAGGCGGCGGGACGGCTGCTGGGCCGGGCCGTGGCACCGGTCGTCTCCGACTTCTACGCGCGGGCGCACCGGCGCAGGGGCGTTCAGGTGCTGCTCTCGACCGGGGTGACGGCCTTCGAGCCGGACGCCGACGGCCGCCGGGTGTCCGGCGTGGTCCTCGCGGACGGCACGGTCCTCCCCACCGACCTGGTCCTGGTCGGCGTCGGAGCGGTACCGAGGACGGAACTTGCCGAGCAGCTCGGCCTGGTGTGCGAGGGCGGCATCGTGGTCGACGCGTCCGCCAGGACGAGCGACCCGTCCGTGGTCGCGGCGGGCGACTGCACGGTGCAGCCGCACCCGCTGACCGGCGAGGGCCGAGTGCGGATCGAGTCGGTGCAGAACGCCGTGGCGCAGGCGCAGATCGCGGCCGCCACACTGCTCGGGCGCACCGCACCGGCGAAGGCCGTGCCGTGGTTCTGGTCGTACCAGGGGGACCTGCGCCTGCAGATCGCGGGACTGTCGCTCGGGCACGACACGACCGTGGTGCGCGGCACGGTCGACGACGAGCACTTCTCGGTCCTCTACTACCGCGACGGCCGGCTCCTCGCGGTGGACGCCGTCAACCGCCCGGCGGACTACATGGCGGTCCGCAAGGCGCTGACCCAGGGGGCGACCATCCCGGCGGGCGCCGCGGCCGATGCCGAGGCCCCGCTGAAGTCGCTGATCACCGGGGTGGAGAGCGCGGCGCCCGCCGCGTGAGAGCCGCCGGTAGGGGCGTACGGAAGGTCAGGAGGGGCGGACCGCCACGGCGGTCCGCCCCTCCTGTCACCGGCCCCCGGGATCCCGCGCGCCACGACGGCGCACCGAGTGGCGAGGGGCCGCGCGGCCGGCACGGGCCGCGCGGCCCCGGGGTCAGGCCCCGGCGCGCGGGTCCTCACTGAAGATCAGGGACTTGATGGTCACGGGGACCGTGTGGGACGGGAAGCGCTGCCGGCCGATGTCGATGTAGTCGAAGTCCCGCAGGCTGACCCCGTCGATCACGAGGATCTCCCCCGGCACCTCCAACTCGTCCCGCAGCAGCCGCCCCAGGGTCATCGCGACATCGCCGTCCAGCATCACGTACACCGGTCGTCCCAGCGCGGTGCGCTCGGCGAGTCCGTCGCGGATGCCGGTGGCCAGCGCCACCACCCGTTCGTAGCTCGGCAGACCCTGCCAGCCCATCGCGAGGGCCACGTCCGCGTCCGGCACCACGTCGAGCGCGACCAGCTGGCGGCGGACCGCCGCGGCGATCTCCGTCGCGTCCACGCTCTCAGCCAACTCGTAGGCAGGTTTGGCCACTTGCAGGTTGCGGCGGGGCAGCAGTGCCTCCGGGGAGGTGATGAAACCGGTGTTGCCGCTGAGCTGGACGCTGTACTCGCTCGCGCCGAGCGCGGTCGCCCGGATGCACTCCCCCGCCGGCAGCAGCGGGTAGGGCAGCGCACCGGTGTCGAGCCGGCGGCGCAGGGCGTGGCCGAGGGGCATGCCGAGGTCGCCGAAGCGTCGCGTCTCCCGTTCGTAGACGTATTCGGCGACTCCGCCGGAGACCATCAGGCCGTCGATCCGGCCGAGCGCGCCGAGCGGCTCCGTGAGGTACAGATCGGCCACGTCGGCGGGCGGCACCTCCGCCGTGAGGGCGGTGATCAGGGTGTCGGCCATCGTCTCCGCGACCTTCCCGATCTCCTCGGGCGTCGCCGCGTCACCCCGCTCCCAGGCGTATCCGGCACGGGCCGCGTGGGTCCGGCCCGCCGGGTCGAGCCGCACGATGCTGCCCGCCTCGTCGGTGACCTGGAGCCGGCCGCCGATGTGGACGGCGGCGGTGCGCAGCACCCGGCCGTCCTCGACGAGGGCGAGCTTCGTGGTGCCGCCGCCGATGTCGACGTTGAGGATGCGCTGCCGCCGCTCGTACGAGGCCTGCGCGGCGCCCGACCCGTAGGCGGCGAGCATGGCCTCCATGTGGTGCCCGGCGGTCGCCGTCACGAGTTCGCCCCCGCGCTCGGCGAGCACACCCGCGATGGCCGCCGCGTTCTGCCGCCGCAGCGCCTCACCGGTGAGGATGACGACGCCCGTGTCCACCTGGTCCGGGTGCACACGGGCCGCGTTGTAGGCGCGGTCGATGATCGAGCCGAGCGCCTGCGCGTCGATGCTCTCGGCGCTCGCGTACGGGGTGAGTTCGACCGGCGAGCGGTAGGTGGTCGCGCGGCGCACGACGATGTACCGGCTGGTCATCTCCTCGCTGATGCGGCGCAGCCGCAGTTCGGAGAAGACCACCTGGGTGCCCGACGAGCCGATGTCCATGCCGACGCTGCGCAGGGTGACGTTGTCCTGCTGCCAGATCGGGTTGTCCTGCAGCGGGCCGAGCGGCTCGTCGTCGTGGTCGTGGTCGCCGCCCGGGGCGTACGCGGCGGAGTACACGGCGGCTGCTTCCGCCGTGCCGTCGTCGTGCCGGTGGTGGTGGCCGTGGTGGTGGTGCTCGTCGTGCTGCACGTTCGTACTCCTCACGCACCGTGCGGCCCGCCGGGTCATCAGGCGGGCCGCACGGAGTCCGGGCGGTGGTGGCGGCGCGCCGCCCATGATCGGGCGGCCCCGCAGCTGCGGGGCCGCGTGACCAGCGGCGCGCCGCTCACGCCCCGCGGCTCACGGCTTGGGCGGCAGGCCCGGGATCTCGGCCTCGTAGACCTCGTCCATCTGCGGCTTCGCGCCGGTCTTCGCCAGTTCGTCGCGGAACATGTCGCGCACGACGGGCGACTCGTCCGCGTAGTCGATCTGGTCGCCGCCGATGCGCATGCTGATCCACGCCTTCGGCACACCCTGCGCGTTGCGGACCGACACCACCTCGTGCTTGAAGGCGAGGTAACGGCCGGGCTCCTCACCGGTGTTGAAGTGCTGGTGGAACCACATGTTGGGCGGCACGATCAGCGAGCCGGGACCCCACTCGTAGCGGCGGGGCTCCTCGCCCTCCGGCCACATCAGGCTGTAGCCGGTGCCGGACAGGATGATCACGTGCGCGCCGGGGCCGTGCCGGTGGCCCTTCTTGTACGTACCGACGGGGAACTGCGAGATGTGACTGTTCATCGACCCGCGGGCCATGTTGAAGCGGATGTGGCCGCCGCCCGCGCCGCGCTCCTTGGCCTCGACCAGCGGCAGGTTGACCGCGTCCGCGACGAAGTTGGTGTCGAGGAGGAGGCCCTTCTGCTCGCCCTTGGGCGAGAAGTAGTCGGGCTCGCCGTTGAAGCGGTTCGGGAAGTCCTTCTCCGTGCCGAAGACGAAGTCGACGTCGTCGTAGAGGTTGATGATGGGCGGCATGTTCGTCGAGGAGACGAACCGCGCCGCCTTCTTGCCCGAGCCGTTGAAGTGCTGGTGGTGGGCGTTGAGCGGGATGGCGAAGAGGGATCCCGGGCCCCACTCGAAGGTGACCTCGCCGCCCTGGTCGTTCCACACCTTCGTGGAGCCCTGGCCCTCCAGGACCAGGATCATCTCCTCGAACAGCTGGCGCTGCGGGGCCAGCTTGCCGCCCGCGGGGATCTCGCACACGTAGCAGTCGTTGGACGTACGGGTGGCCTCGTGGTTGATGAACACACCCCGGCCGCCCCTGCGCTCCCAGTCCTTGAGCTCCACGGTGCGCAGGTCGGGAACGTAGTGCGCGGCGATGATGTCCAGGCCCTCGTCCGCCACCCAGCGGGTGTAGGGGGAGTCCTTCTCGGTGGCGAACTTCGCCGCCAGGCTGTCGTTGACGATCGCGTCCTTGGCCATACGGGGCCCTCCCTGTCGTCGTACCCGGCCCCCGCGCGAGGGGCCGGCGCGCCGGGGGACGGTCTCGTCCGGACCTCTCCTCCGCACCTCCCCGGACCTTTTACCGGACGGGGAGTGCCACGGCGGCGCATTGGTAGGACCCTAAGGCCAGGGATTTCGGCATGTCAACGGCTCGCGGGGAGCTGCCGCACCCCCGCCCGCACACCCTGGGGGCACCCGCCGACAGGCGCTTGTGCGGCCGACGGAGGGTCTGGTCTAATGGACATACCAACGGCCCCGCAGGACGGGAGCCGCGCGTCCCGCCACTTCGGGGACGTCCGAGTGAGAGGACACGAGGGATCTTGTCCAAAGTGACCTATACCGACAGCTCCGGCCGCGCTTACACGGTCGACGCATCGATCGGTGAATCCGTCATGGCAGCGGCGGTCAAGAACGGAGTCCCCGGGATCGTCGCGGAATGCGGTGGCAACTGCTCCTGCGCGACCTGCCATGTCTACGTGGGCGCCGACTTCGCCCAACGGGTCGGGGGCCCTGGGGACATGGAGGAGGACCTGCTCGACATGGCCGTGTCCGAACGGCGTGACACGAGCCGCCTCTCCTGCCAGATCCGTGTCACGGAGGAACTCGACGGACTGACCGTCGAGATCCCCCCGGAGCAGCCCTGACCGCTGCGCCGTGCGTCAACGCAGGGTTGCCGTCACCCCGGTGACGGGCCACCACGTGAAAGGGAAACGGCCGTGCTTAGAAAAGACATCAACGAGCTCCTCACGCAGACCGGCCCGGGAACGGCGATGGGCGAGCTGTTCCGGCAGTACTGGATGCCGGCGATGCTCGCTGAGGAACTGCCGGAGAACGACTGTCCGCCGGTGCGCGTGAAGCTCCTGTCCGAGCGCATGGTCGCCTTCCGTGACAGCGAGGGCCGCTACGGCCTGATGGACGAGTTCTGCGCGCACCGCGGCGCCTCGCTGTGGTTCGGCCGCAACGAGGGCTCCGGGCTGCGCTGCCCGTACCACGGCTGGAAGTACGACGTCACCGGGCAGTGCATCGAGGTGCCGTCGGAGGCCGACAACAGCAGCTTCTGCGAGAACGTCAAGCTCACCTCGTACCCGCTGGTCAAGATCGGCGACCTGCTGTGGACCTACATGGGCGACCCGGCCAAGAAGCCGCCGCTGCCCGAGTTCGAGTTCGCGCACGTGCCGGCCGAGCAGACGTACACCTCGAAGCGCGTACAGCAGTGCAACTGGCTGCAGGCCTTCGAGGGCGGCATCGACTCCAGCCACGTCACGTTCCTGCACTCGGGCGGCCTGAAGACCGACCCGCTGTTCAAGGGCGCCAAGGGCAACGAGTACAACATGAAGGACACGAAGCCCTTCTTCGAGGTCGCCGACACCGAGGGCGGCCTGTTCGTGGGGGCCCGCCGCAACGCCGAGGACGGCACGTACTACTGGCGGATCACGCCGTGGGTGATGCCGAACTTCACCATGGTGCCGCCGCGCGGCGACCACCCGGTGCACGGTCACTTCTGGGTGCCGATCGACGACGAGAACTGCTGGGCCTACTCCTTCGACTACCACCCGGTGCGGGCGCTGACCGAGGCGGAACGCCAGGCGATGATCGACGGCCACGGCGTGCACAGCAAGAACATCCCGGGCACCTACCGCACCGCCGCCAACATGGACAACGACTACCTGATCGACCGCGAGGCACAAAAGCGCGGCGAGACGTACTCCGGCGTCGCGGGCATCGCGATGCAGGACGCGTCGCTCCAGGAGTCGATGGGCCCGATCGTCGACCGGACGAAGGAACGCCTCGTCCCCGCGGACAGCGGCATCATCAAGGCGCGTCAGAAGCTGCGGAAGGCCGTGGTGGCGCTGCGCGACGAGGGTGTCACGCCTCCCGGGGTCAACCCCGAGCACCACAAGGTCCGTTCGGCGGCGATCGTGCTGCCGCAGGCGGAGTCGTTCCTCGACGCCTGCCGGGACGCGGTCACGGTCCAGCCCGGCGTCCGCCAGACCACGGTGTGACCGTGGCGCAGGCAACGGAGCGGGAGACGGCCGCATCGGCGGCGGCGGCACCGGGGGCCGCGCTCAGCGAGTGCGCGCGGGCGACCTCCGCCTACGAGTCGCGGTTCCGTATCGACCGGCCGATCGTGCCGGCCCGCGCCGCACGGGTCATCGCGCTGGACGAACGCGCGGTCGCGGTCGCCCGCCATGTCGCGGGACGGCAGTGGGCGCACGCCCGGTTCTACGCGTGCGAGGGCGGCGATCCGCTGGATCCGGTGCTGCGCAGGCTGGACGGTGTGCCCGCACCGCTGCGGCAGGTGCTGACCGGCACCGACGTGGTCGTCGTACTCGCCACCGAGGACACGGGCCGGGCGTACGCGGAGGCGATCGGCAGGACGTGCAGGGAGCGCGGCATCACGACGGCGGGCCTGGTGCTCGGCATCGACTACGAGGCACAGGACGCGGTCGCCGCGCTGCGGCCGTACGCCCGGGTGCTGCTGCCGTCGGCGGACGAGAACGACGTGCTCGAACTGCTCACGGCCCTGCGGGTGTGAGCGCATGCGTGAGGGGCCGTACGGGCCGGGCGCGTCCGTACGGCCCCTCACGCATGCGGGAACGGGCAGCCGCGCGATGTCCCTCCGTCCGCCGTCCGGATGGGCGCAGGGACGTACGGACGGACGGGGCCGGCCCGGCCGGGCGGGCCGAAGCGGCCCGCCCGGTCGCAAGAGGCCGACGGAACGGGCCGGCAACCGCTGCCGGCGACGAGAGCGAAAGGCGGTGCGGCACCATGGCCGAAAAGGTCACGACAGGCACGCTCCAGCGGATGAAGGACGAGGGCCGCAAGATCGTCGGCGTCGTCGCCTGGGACTACCAGATCGCCCGGATCGTGGACCGGGCCGGCGTGGAGATCGTGTCGGTGGGCGACACCGTCGGAGTCAATCTGTGGGGGCAGGCCAACCCCTTCGAGATCACCATGGACCAGATGGTGACCGTCGCCCAGGCGGTCCGCCGGGGTGTCAGCCGCGCGCTGGTCAGTGTGGACTTCCCGTTCGGCCCGCTCCAGGAGGGCACGGACAGCGCGGTGCGCGCCGCGATCCGCTTCGTGAAGGAGGCGGGCGTCGACATGGTGAAGGTCGACGCCGCGTCGGACTTCCCCGAGGCGGTCACGGAGATCACCCGGGCCGGCATCCCGGTCTTCGCGCAGTTCGGCATCACCCCCCAGACCGCGCTGCGTTACGGCGTCGAGTACAAGGCGATCCCCTCCGCGGACGACGCCGTGCCGGTGGAGATGCGGGACGCCATGGTGGCGGAGGCCAAGCTTCTTGAGGACGCGGGCGCGGTACTGCTGAACTTCACCAACTCCGGCCCCGTGGTGGGCGCGGCCGTCGCCGGGGCGGTGTCCGTGCCGGTGGTCGGCGGGTTCGGCGGCGGCCCCTGGCTGGACGGCCGGATGCGGATGGCGCACGCGGCGATCGGCTACGCGGCGTCGGCGATCGACGACCCGCCGGACACGTACGCGAACGTCGCGCGGACCACGCTCGACGCGATCAGCGCGTACGCGGCCGACGTGCGGGCGGCACGGCAGGTGGCGGGCGGCATCCCCGTCCCGCCCGCCGGGAACTGAGAGGAACGGGCCCATGCCCACGACACGAACCAAGGACACGGAGACCGAGGACGCCGGCGCCACGCGCACGGTCGAGATCGGCGGCCTGCGCACGCGCTACCAGGTGACGGGCCAGGGGCCCGCGCTGCTGATGTTCTCTCCGGGCGGCTTCGACTCGACGCTGGAGAGCTGGCGCACGACCGGCGTCTACAAGCGGCTGGACCTGCTGGAGCACCTCTCCCGCTCGTACACCTGCGTCACCTTCGACCGTCGCGAGTCGGGGCACTCGGGCGGCCGGATCGAGCGGATCTCATGGGCGCACTACGTGGCGCAGGGGGTGGGCCTGCTCGACCACCTCGGCATCGAACGGGCGCACCTGATGGGCGGCTGCGTGGGGTGCTCGACGGTGGCGGCCTTCGGTGTCGCGCACCCCGAGCGGGTGCTCAGCATGGTGCTGTACTCGCCCGCGGGCGGGGTCAGGTACCGGATGAAGCAGCACGCGCGCTTCCAGGAGCACCTGGCCTACGCGCGGGACGAGGGCCTCGCCGGGGTCGTGGCACTGGCGCGCGGCTCGGCGTCCGGGTTCACCGCCGACCCGCGGGTCGGCCCGTGGGTGTCGGTGCTGCGCACGGACGAGGCGTTCGCCGAGCGCTACGCGGCGATCGATCCGCAGCGGTACGCGACGACGGTCACGGGCCTCGTGCGCCACCTCTTCGACCGGGACACCGTGCCGGGCCCCGAGCCGGAGGACCTGCTGACGCTGGACGTCCCCGCGCTGATCGTCCCCGGCCAGGACGCCTCGCACGCGCCGTCCGCGGCGCGCTACCTCCAGGAGTGCCTGCCTGCCGCCGAGTACTGGGACGTGCCGGTGGCGGAGCAGACGCGGGAGACGGCCCCGGCGCGGATCCTGCGCTTCCTCGCGCAACGGCGGGAGGGCTGAACGAGCGCCCGGCCTGGCCGGGGCGAGTGCCCACCGCAAAGGGGACCGGTGTGCCGTGAGACGGCGGGCGACGAGCGGCTCAGCAGCGCCGTCCACCTGCGGGTAAAACTGGTATATGGCGCGACATCGGCACGTGCGTTCCCCGAAGCCGGCCCGCCCCGTGGACGGCGGGGGGCGACAGGCCCCGGTCGGCATCAGGTCGCTGGCGAGCCTGCGCAGCATCGTGGGCCAGATGTTCCTGCTCCAGCTCGTGGTGGTGCTCCTGATCGCGGTCGGCGCGGGCCTCCTGCTGGTGTACACGATTCAGCACGAGAAGTCCGAGAACGCCTCGCAGCGGGCGCTCGCGGTGGCCGAGGGCTTCGCCAACGCTCCGGGGGTGGCCACGGCGATGACCTCGCCCGGCGCGTCGGAGGTGCTCCAGCCGCAGGCCCGCGCCGCGATGCAGGGCGCCGACGTCGATTTCGTGACGGTCGTGGACCGGCAGGGAATACGCCTCACGTCCGCCATTCCCAGTCTGATCGGCCGCCGCAGCAACCAGGACATGGCGCCGCTGCTGGCCGGCCGGACGGTCCAGAGCCGCACCACCGGCACCCTCAGCTCCCAGTTCCGGGCGTTCGTCCCCGTGGAGAACGATGACGGGAAAGTGGTCGGCGCCGTCGGCGCCGCGGTGAGGATGAGCAGCGTCAGCGACTCCGTGAACCGGCAGCTCCCGCTGCTGCTGGGGGGCGCCGCCGCCGCCGTCGCCGTCATCACCGGGGGCGCCGCGCTGATCAGCAGGCGATTGCTGCGGCAGACCCACGGCCTGGGGCCCACGGAGATCACCCGCATGTACGAGCACCACGACGCGGTGTTGCACGCCGCGCGGGAGGGCGTGCTCATCGTGGACGGCGACGGCATCCTGCTGCTCGCGAACGACGAGGCCCACCGGCTGCTCGAACTGCCCGCCGACGCCCGGGGCCGTCCCGTGGCGGAGCTGGGCCTACCGCCTCCGATGGCGGAACTGCTGGTGTCGAACCGTACGGCCACCGACGAGGTGCACCTCGTCGGTGGCCGGGTGCTGGCCGTCAACCAGCGCCGTACAGGGACGGACGGTGGCCCGCCGGGCAGCGTGGCGACGCTGCGCGACTCCACGGAGCTGCGCGCACTGTCGGGCCGGGCCGAGGCGGCGAGCAGCCGGCTCGAACTTCTGTACGACGCCGGGATAGGCATCGGCACCACGCTCGACGTGCGCAGGACCGCCGAGGAGCTGGCCGAGGTGGCCGTCCCCCAGTTCTCCGACTTCGCCACCGTGGACCTGGTCGACCCGGTACTGCGCGGCGACGAGCCCCCGGGGGGGACCCAGTACACGTTCCGCCGCGTCGCCCTCGTCGGGGTCGTGGACACCGATCCACTGTTCCGCCCAGGGGCGCGGCTGCGGCTGGCCAAGGACTCGCCCCAGGTACGGGGACTGCTCTCCGGGCATGCCGTACTGGAGCCCGACCTGCGCAAGGCGACCAGCTGGCAGGCGCAGGACCCGCAGCGCGCGGCGCGGGTCGTGTCCTACGGCATCAGGTCACTGATCTCGGTGCCGCTGAACACGCGGGACGCCGTGCTCGGGGTGGCGAACTTCTGGCGGTCCACGGACTCGGGCGCCTTCGAGGACGAGGACCTGGCCCTGGCGGAGGAGCTGGCGGCACGGGCCGCCGTGTCCATCGACAACGCCCGCCGCTACACGCGGGAGCACGACATGGCCGTGGCCCTGCAGCGCAGCCTGCTGCCGAGCGCCCTTCCCGAGCAGAGCGCGCTGGACGTGGCGTACCGCTACCTGCCCGCGCAGAAGAGTGTCGGCGGCGACTGGTTCGACGTCATTCCGCTGCCCGGCGCGCGGGTGGCCCTCGTGGTGGGCGACGTCGTCGGTCAGGGCGTGGCGGCGGCGGTGACCATGGGCCGGCTGCGCACGGCCGTGCACGTCTTCTCGGCGCTCGACCTGCCGCCCGACGAACTGCTGGCGCGCATGGACGAGCTCGCCGACCGCATCGACCGGGAGAACTCCGCGGAGTCCGACCGCGGGATCATGGGCGCGACCTGCCTGTACGCGATCTACGACCCTGTCGACCGCCGCTGCACCATGGCGCGGGCCGGGCATCTGCCGCCGGCCCTGGTGGACCCGGACGGCGCGGTGCGGTTCCTGGACCTGCCGGCGGGCCCGCCGCTGGGCGTGGGCGGCCTGCCCTTCGAGTCGGCGGAGGTGGTGGTCCCCGAGGGCAGCGAGCTGGTCCTGTACACGGACGGCCTGGTGGAGGAGCGCGGCCGGGACATCGACGAGGGGATGGCGGACCTGGCCGCGGTGCTGTCCCGCGCTCGGGGCGAGCCGGAGGAGGTGTGCACCGAGGTGCTCGACGCACTGCTGGGCGGCCGGGCGGCGGACGACACCGCGCTGCTCGTGGCGCGGACCCGCGTGCTGCCGCGCGAGCGGGTGGCGCGCTGGGAGGTGCCGGGCGATCCGGCCGCGGTCGCGGATGTGCGGACCGTCGCGGCGGCGAAGCTCGCCGAGTGGGGTCTCGCGGAGTCGGGGTTCACCACCGAGCTGATCCTGAGCGAGCTCGTCACCAACGCGATCCGGTACGCGGCGGGGCCCATCACCGTGCGGCTGCTGCTCGACCAGCGACTGATCTGCGAGGTGACCGACGGCAGCGGCACCTCCCCCCACCTGGGCCACGCCGCGGACACCGACGAGGGCGGTCGCGGACTGTTCCTGGTGGCGCAGCTCGCGGAGCGGTGGGGCACCCGGTATGCGGAGGGCGGCAAGATCATCTGGGCCGAGCAGCAGCTCCCCGCGGGGTACGCGCCACCGCGCGGCGCGCTCACGAACCCCGCGTGAGCGGGCGCTCACGATCCGCGCGTGGCTGAGCGGGCTCGCGTGAACCCCGCGTCACCGGGGGGCACTCACGAACCCGCGCCACCGGGGGCGCGGGCCGCCCGAGCGGCCCCGGCCCGGGGTCGCCGCGCTCCCACGTACGCGCCTGGCGCACGGACCCGTCACACGGACCCGTCACGCGCGGGTGCCGGGTGTCAGGACAGCGTCTCGCCGCGCTCCAGGGCGGCGATCTGAGCCACCCTGCGGGCGTGCACACCGCCCTTGAACGGGGTCGTCAGCCAGCGGTCGGCCACCTTGCGCGCCTCCAGCGCGGGCAGCGTCTTCGCGGCGAGCACCAGGACGTTCGCGTCGTTGTTGCCGCGCGAGATGCCGGCGCTCCACTCGTCGTGGCACAGCCCGGCCCTGATGCCGCGGATCTTGTTGCAGGCGACGGTCTCGCCGAGGCCGCTGCCGCCGAGGACGATGCCCCGGTCCGCGCGGCCGGCGACCACCTCGCCGCAGACGTCGGCACACAGCGCCGGGTAGTCGACGACGGTCGCGGGGTCGGGGGCGCCACCGCGGTCGTCCACCGCGTACCCCTCGGCGGTGAGCCACCGGACGAGGTCGTCGCGCAGGGCGGTGCCGTTGTGGTCGGCCGTGATCGCGACCCGCATCAGCCCGTCACCTCCAGCGTGCTCGTGGCGAAGACGTCCTCCAGCGCCGGTGCCCGGCGCAGGATGCGCTGGTCGACCGCGTGGCGCAGCAGTGTGTCGAGCACCGCGCGGTTCGGCGCGATGCCGTACGGGAGGGGGTCCTCGCCGGTGGTCTCCAGGACGCGCGCGTACATCCGGTCCGTGGCCGTCGGGTTCTCGATCGTCCCGGCGCGCAGCCGCTCGACGTACAGCTGCTTCGCCCGTGCGAACGCGTCGAAGACCTCGGCGCCCAGTCGCGGCCGCTCCCGCAGGAGTTCGTCCTTCACCACCACCAGGTGGTTGATGGGGTAGAACCCGCGGGTCTGCAGCGCCGCGTAACCGGCGCCCTCCGCGTCGGGGATCAGTGCCGTGACACCGGGCACGTCCGCCCCCGCGCCGATGCAGGCCGCCAACTCGCCGTCGGCCAGCATCTGTTCGAGGGTGGTGCCGGCCGGCATCCGGACGACGTTGGACGGCGGCTCGTACGCCTCGACGTGCTCGTCGCCGGAGAGCACCCAGGTGATGGTCGACAGGTCGACGCCGTACTCCTCCTGGAGGACGGCACGGGCCCACACGCCGGTGGTGACGGTGTAGCCGCGGCTGACCCCGACGCGGTGGCCCTCCAGGTCCTTGGGGCTCCGGATCCCCGGCCACCGGGACGGGTTGTAGTGGATCGCGCCGTGGTGGAAACCGCGCACGAGGAAGGCGGGGACGGCGGTGAAGCGGGCGCCGTGCTCCTTGGCGACCAGGTACGTGGTGAGGGCCATCTCGCTGACGTCGAACTCCAGGCCGCGCACCATCCGGCGGAAGGCGTGCACGAGGACGGGGACCTCCTCGAACGCGAAGGACCAGCCGGCCGGCTTCACCTCTCCCGTCTTGAGCGCCTCGTTGTCACCCTGCGTGCGGGTCACCGCGAGGAGAGTGCGGTCGCCGGTGCGAGTCGTCTCTGCCATGTCTGCTGCTCGATTCTCTCGCGCACGGACCTCTCGACGGTCGAAAGGTACCATGGTCAGTCCATCAGCCCATAGAGTAGTGTCCCCCACGCAAACCATCGCGGAACAGCCCGGCGAACGTTCCCCACGGGTGAGGAGAAGTCATGGCAGAGCAGGTGTTGGCGGCGGTCAGGACAGGTCCCGGCACGACAGAGCTGCGCGAGTTCCCGATGCCGGACATTCCGGCCGACGGCGCCCTGTTGAAGGTCGAGGTCGCCGGTATCTGCGGCACGGACGTCAAGATGTACGGGAAACCGCCGTTCGCCGATCCGGTGATCATGGGCCACGAGAACGTCGGCGTGATCGCCAAGGCCGGACGGGAGTTCACCGAGCGCAAGGGCCTCGTCGAGGGCGACCGCATCTTCGTGGAGCACTACGTCGGCTGCATGCGCTGCGCCTGGTGCCACGCGGGCGAGTACCGCCACTGCGAGGGCACCGACTGGCGCACCAACCCCGACGCGCGCCGCTACGGCTACACGTCGGCGAACAACCCGTACCACCTGTGGGGCGGTTTCGCGCAGTACCTCTACCTCCCGTGGAACTCGGTGACGCACCGCGTGCCGGACGGAGTCTCCGCCGAACTGGCCGGACTCGTCACGCCGTTGTCGAACGGCATCGAGTGGGCGCTGGTGACCGCCGGCGTCGGCTACGCCAGCACCGTCCTCATCCAGGGCCCCGGCCAGCAGGGCCTGTCGCAGGTCGTCGCCTGCAAGCAGGCCGGCGCCTCACTGATCATCATGACGGGTACGACGAAGGACGCGGCGCGCCTCGCGATGGCGAAGGAACTCGGCGCGGACGCCGTCATCGACGTCCGGAAGGAGGACGCGCTGGCGCGGGTCCTCGAACTCACCGGCGGCCGCGGTGTGGACGTCGTGCTCGACTGCACGGCGGGAGCGGGCACCGCGCCCGTCCTGCTCGGCATCGACGCGCTCAAGCGCCGCGAGGGCACCATGGTCGTGCAGGGCGAGGTCGCGGCCTTCCCCGACTTCCCGCTGAAGAAGCTCACCGAGAAGTCCATCGCCATGAAGAGCGCACGCGGACACAGCTACCGTGCCTGCGAACTCGCCCTGGAACAGCTCGCGTCGGGCCGCTTCCCGCTGGAGCGGCTGGCCACCCACACCTTCCCGCTCGCCGACACCGACCGCGCCATCCGCACCGTCGGCGGCGAGAACGGCGAGGACGCGGTGCACGTCTCCCTGCTGCCCTGGGCGGACGCGGCATGAGCGGCGTCGTCGTACGGAACACACCGCGCGCGGACGAGGCCGCGGTCTCGGCCCTCGCCGGTTTCGGTGTGGCCACGGTCCACGAGGCGCAGGGCCGGACGGGCCTGCTCTCCCCCGCCCTGCGGCCCGTCTTCCCTGGCGCGCACATCGCCGGCAGCGCGGTGACGGTCAGCGTGCCGCCCGCCGACAACTGGATGCTGCACGTCGCCGTCGAGCAGTGCCGGCCGGGCGACATCCTGGTGGTCTCCCCCACCTCCCCTTCCGACGCCGGGTACTTCGGCGAGCTGCTCGCCACCTCGCTCGCGGCGCGCGGGGTGCGCGGCCTCGTCATCGACGCCGGCTGCCGGGACATCGCGGAGCTGACGGCGATGGGGTTCCCGGTGTGGTCACGGCATGTCTGCGCGTTCGGCACGGTGAAGGAGACCCTCGGCGACATCGGGCTGCCGCTGGCGTGCGCGGGCCAGATCATCCACTCCGGTGACGTGATCGTCGCGGACGACGACGGTGCCGTGGTGGTGCCGCGTCTGACGGCGGCGGAGGTGGCGCGGGCCTCCCGGTCCCGCGAGGACAAGGAGGCGCGCTCGCGGGACCGGTACGCGAAGGGCGAACTCGGCCTGGACGTCAACGCGATGCGTGAGCGCCTCGCGGCGAAGGGCCTGACGTACACCGACTACGAGGGCACGGAGTGAGGCCGCGGTGATCATCGACATCCACGGCCACTACACCACCGCCCCGCCGCAGCTCCAGGCCTTCAGGGACGCCCAGCTGGCGCGCCTGGACGACCCGTCGCTGCCGCTCCCCTCGCTCGCACCGATCGGTGACGACGCGATCCGGGAGTCCGTCGAGAACCACCAGCTGAAGGTGTTGCGCGAGCGCGGCGGCGACCTGATGCTGTTCTCGCCGAAGGCGTCCGGCATGGAGCACCACGTCGGCGACCCGGCGACCGCGCGCGCCTGGGCCGAGGTGAGCAACGACCTGGTGCACCGGGTGGCCGGCCTCTTCCCCGAGCACTTCGCGGCCGTCTGCCAGCTCCCCCAGACCGCGAACGGCCCACTGAACGGCGTGATAGCCGAACTGCGGCGCTGCGTTCAGCAGTTGGGCTTCGTGGGCTGCAACCTCAACCCCGACCCCTCGGGTGGCCACTGGACGTCGCCGCCCCTGACCGACCCGTACTGGTTCCCGCTGTACGAGGTGCTGGTGGAGCTCGACGTACCGGCCATGGTGCATGTGTCGACGTCCTGCAACCCGGCGTTCCACACCCTCGGCGCGCACTACCTCAACGCCGACACGTCCGTGTTCATGCAGTTCGTGGGGAGCGACCTGTTCGACAGGTTCCCCGGCCTGCGGTTCGTCATCCCGCACGGCGGCGGCGCCGTCCCGTACCACTGGGGCCGCTACCGGGGCCTCGCGATGCGGTCGGGCCTGCCCGACCCGTCGGTCCACCTCATGGACAACGTCTTCTTCGACACCTGTGTCTACCACCAGCCCGGAGTCGACCTGCTGACGAGCGTCGTCCCGGCGGGCAACGTGCTGTTCGCCTCGGAGATGCTCGGCGCCGTGCGCGGTGTCGACCCGGACACCGGCATCGCGTGGGACGACACCAAACACTACGTGGACGCGACCGGACTCCCGGCCGAGCGGCTCCGCGGGATCTACGAGGACAACGCCCGGCGCGTCTATCCCCGGCTCGACGCACGGCTCACAGCGGAAGGCAGGTAGAGCGGACCCATGCCCCGACTCAGGCTCACCATGGCGTGCGGCGACTACGACCGCACGCGCGCGCTGTACGAGGACACCATCAGGCCCGACGGCATCGACCTGACGTATCTGCGGCTGCCGGTGGAGGAGACCTTCTTCCGGATGATGCGCCACCAGGAGTTCGAGGTCGCCGAACTCTCGCTCTCCTCCTACGTGGTGTCGCTGCGGCAGGACCCCTCACCGTTCGTGGCCCTGCCGGTGTACACCTCGCGGATGTTCCGGCACAGCTCCTGGTACGCGAACGCGGACGCGGGCATCGAGTCGCCCGAGGACCTGCGCGGCAAGGTCGTCGGCACGCCCGAGTTCCAGCTCACGGCGTGCGTGTGGATGCGCGGCATCGTCGGCGACCGGCACGGCGTGCCGTTCGACGCGTACGAGCACCGCACCGGCGGCCAGGAGACCCCCGGCCGGATCGAGAAGGCGAAGGTCGACCTGGGGGACTCGGTGAAGATCCGGGCCGTCCCCCGTGACCGCACGCTCTCGCAGATGCTGGCGGAGGGCGAGATCGACGCGCTCGTCACCCCGCGCGTCCCCTCGCCGTTCGCCCAGGGCGACCCCCGGGTCAAGCGGATCTTCCCCGATGTCATCGGCGCGGAGAAGGCCTACTACGCGGACACCGGCATCTTCCCCATCATGCATGTACTGGTGGTCCGCAGGGACGTCTACGAGCGCCACCCGTGGGTCGCCCAGTCGCTGTACAAGGCGATGCTGGAGGCCAAGCAGCAGGCGTACACCAGCATGTACGACACGTCCGCGCTGCGCTTCACCCTGCCCTGGCTCACCCCGCAACTGGAGGAGGCCCGCGCCCTGCTGGGCGAGGACTTCTGGTCGTACGGGCTCGGCGAGGACAACCACCGGACCCTGTCGACGTTCCTGCGCTACCACCACGAGCAGGGCCTGTCCGACCGGCTCCGCACCCCCGAGGAACTGTTCGCGCCCGAGGCGCTGGAGTCCGCGGTGATCTGAGGGCAGGCCGACATCACGCCCCGAGGGCGCCGTTCCGGAGCACGCCGGGGCGGCGCCCGCACCGCTGTCCCGGGTGCCGGATACGCGCCGGCTCAGCGCGCCCCGCGCCGCCGGGCGAGGGCCAGTGCCCCCGCGTACAGCGCGAGGACCCCGGCGAGCAGGGGATAGAAGGACAGGGGCGGCGCCGTCATGCCGAGGGCCGCGCCCGCCGGCAGGAGGGGCAGCGCCAGCCCGAACGCCGCGAGGAACGCGGCGGCGACCCGGATCGGCACCGGCACCCTGCCCGGCCCGCGCCCCGCACCCCGCGGGCGCATCATCAGCATGACGAGCGCCTGCGTCAGCAGGTTCTCGGTGAACCAGCCCGCGTGGAAGGCCGACTGGCCGTCGATGTGCCGGGACGCCGGCATGGCGAGCGCCAGGACGGCGAACGTCGCGAGGTCGGCGCACGCGTTGATCAGCCCGTACCCGGCGATCACGCGCGGCAGTCCGCGCGGGTGCAGCGTCGCGGGCCGGTCGGCGGCGGACTCGGGCGGCCGGTCGAGCGCGAGGGTCAGCTGGGCGGCGTCGAAGCACAGGTTCTGCAGCAGCACCTGGGCGGGCAGCATCGGCAGGAACGGCATCACCAGGCCCGCGCCGAGCATCGCGATCACGTTGCCGACATTGGACGACAGCGTGATCCGCAGGTACGTGAGGATGTTCGCGGTCGCCCTGCGCCCGTAGGCGACGGCGTGGGACAGCGCGGTCAGGTCCTTGGTGGCGAGGACGACACCGGCCGCCTCACGCGCGACCTGCGCCGCCTCCTTCGTACAGATGCCGAGATCCGCGGCGCGCAGTGCGGGCAGGTCGTTGACGCCGTCGCCCAGATATCCCGTGGTGTGGCCGGCGGAGCGCAGCGCCCGCACCACGCGGGCCTTGTGCTCGGGCGTGCAGCGCGCGAAGACGGTCGTACGGGCGGCGAGAGCCGCCAGTTCGCCGTCGTCGAGCGCGTCGAGACGGTCCCCGGTGACGACGTCGCCGGGGCCGGTGGCAAGGCCGAGATCGCGGCAGGCGCGGGCCGCGGTGCCCGGGTGGTCGCCGGTCAGGACGGTGACGGACACGCCGCGACGGGCGAGGGAGGCGAGGGCGTCGGCGGCCGTGGGGGCGAGGGCGTCGCGCAGGCCGACGAACCCGACGAGTGTGAGGTCGCGCTCGTCGGCGACCGTCAGCGGGCGGGGGCGCAGCGGCAGGTGCGCGTGGGCGACCGCGAGGACCCGCAGCCCGGCTCCGGCGGCCCGGGTGACCAGCGCGTCGAGCCGGGCCCGCGCGGCCGCGTCGAGGGCCGCCGTCGCACCGCCCTCTCCGGTACGCATCCGGGTGCAGCGGTCGAGCACGTCCTCGGGTGCGCCCTTGACGGCGAGCACATGGCCGCGGCCGTCCCGTACCAGCGCTCCCGACCTGCGGCGCACCGGGTCGAGCGGCAGGGCCGCGAGACCCTCGTACCGTTCGGCGGCGCCGGGCGGGGCGGCGGCGAGGATCGCCTCGTCGAGCGCGTCGGGCAGTGGGACCTCCGCCAGTTGCAGGGTGACGAGGCTGTTGACGGCCGCCCACTCCAGAGCCGCCGGGTCCTCGCGGCCGTCCGGTGCCACACTGCGGTCCAGGACCGGCAGGTCCTGGGTGAGGGTTCCGGTCTTGTCCGTGCACAGCACGTCGACGGCTCCGAGGTCGTGCAGGGCGGGCAGCCGCTTGACGATCACGCCGTACCGCCCGCCGAGCCGCCCCGCACCGCGCGCCAGCACCGTGTTGACGACGACGGGCAGCATCTCGGGCGTGAGCCCGACCGCGACGGCCACCGCGAACGCGGGCGACTCCGGGCTGCTGCGGTGCAGCACCGCGCCGGCCGCGAGGACCAGCGGCGGGGTGAGCGCCATCAGCCGGACGAGCAGCCAGGACACGCCCTTGACCGACCGGTCGAACGGCCGCTCCCGGCGCCCGGCGTCCGATCCCCGCTCGCCCCCGCCGTGCTCCGCCGCGAACCGCGTCCCCGGCCCGGTGGCCGTCACCACGGCGGTCGCGCTGCCCGCCGCGACACTGCTGCCCTGGAAGCACAGGTGCGGCCGGTCGAAGGCACCCTCACCGTCGCAGCGGGGCGCCGGTTCGTCCACGGGATGCTTGGCCACCGGCACCGACTCGCCGGTCAGCGCGGCCTGATGGACGCTCAGCCCGGTGGCGCGCAGCAGCCGTACGTCGGCGGGCACCAGGTCGCCGGGGGCGAGCCGGACGATGTCGCCCGGCACCAGGTCACAGGTGGGCACCTCGCGCTCGCACGTCTCGGTGTACGAGGGCCCGGCGCGGCGCCGCACGGTCGCGGTGGCGGCGATCGCGCCGTGCAGCGCGGCGGCCGACCGGTCGGCCCGCTGGTCCGCGCGGGTGCGCAGCGCGCAGCTGACCGCGACGAGCACGGTGAGGACGCACGCCGCCCCCCAGGAGGAGACGGCCGCGGAGATGATCGCGAGGCAGAGCAGGACACCGGTGAAGGGGTCGCGCACACCACTGGGGAAACGGCGCAGCCAGTGCGCGGGGCGTGCGGCGGGCAGGCTGTTCTCGCCGTGCCGGGTGAGGCGTTCCTCGGCGTCGGCCTCGGTGAGGCCGCGCGGTCCCGTGTCGAGTCCGCGGAGCACCGCGAGGGTGGTGTCGCCGTCCCCGGCGCCGGGGCCGTCCGGCGCGGCAGGGCCGGTGCCCGGTGGCCGGCGCGTACCGGGGACCGTGGGCTCGCTGGTCTTCATGGCGCCACCGGGGACCTGTCAGGCCACCGGGCCGACCGGGCCGCCCGCGGCGGCGGGCCGGCCGGGCGCCCCGTCCGCGCGGCTCGTGAGCTGGCCGACCATCAACTGGACCACGGTCACCAGCGCCGGATCGTCGACCAGGTAGACCTGCCGGCGTCCCTCGCGCCGCGCCCGGACGAGGCCGGCGAGCTTCAGCTTGGCGAGGTGCTGGCTGACGGCGGGCAGCGAACCGCCGACCCGTTCCGCGAGACCCGTGACATCGCTCTCGCCCTGGGCGAGTATCCATACGATGTGCAACCGGACGGCGGACGAGAGAAGACCGAAGGCGGCGGCGGCGTCCTGGAGCACGTCGTCTCTCGGGTCGGCCGGCCTCGCGGGCGACCTCGTCACGTGAACCTCCACAGATTGACGTGCCAGGGTAGGGACGACCGCCGGGCGCGTCCCCGGTCGGACCGGTGCGACAGCCTACGCGAGCGGGCGAAGAGCGCGGGTGCCGACCGGGTCCGGGCCGGGCCGCTCAGTTGCTCGGTTGCGTAATGTGGCAACCTTATGGCGCCGGTGGCGATCGCCGCCCGTGCCCGTCGTACCCGGAGGTGGCATCGCATGCTCAGAAACGGCCTGGAGCCCTGGCACGTGATCCTTGTCGTGGTCGTCGTAGCCTTGCTGTTCGGATCGAAGAAGCTCCCGGACGCCGCCCGCGGTCTCGGCAGGTCCATGCGCATCTTCAAGAGCGAGGTCAAGGCCATGAAGTCCATGGAGGACGACGACACGCGGACGGCTCCCGTCACGGCGGACGCCGCGCCGTTCAGCACGGCCCCCACGGCCCCCGTGACCACCGCGCCGAAGGCCGCCACCGAGGCGACCGAGCGGAAGTCCGCCACGGCTCACTGAGCCGCCACGTCGGCCGTTTGTACGTCCAACGACCACTGACGCACAGGGAGTTCGCAGATGACGGACCCGAGGGCCGGCGATCGCGCCCGCCAGGCGACACGCCACCGACCCTCGGGGCCGCCACGGCAGCGCTCACCCCAGGACGCGCCCGCCCCCGGCTCCACGGGCGGGGCTCCCCCGAGCGGCAGGGCCGCCGCCCGCAAGGCGGCCCGCGGCAAGGACCGGGGCCATCAGCGTCGTCGCGCGAAGCCGCTGCCGCGCCGCAAACGCGTCGTACGGACGCTGCTGACGGTGGTCTCCGCGCTGGTGCTGATCGTCGCGGGCGGCGGCGCCTGGCTGTACGAGCACCTCAGCGGCAACATCCACAGCGTGGCCATAGACGGCGGCGGTTCGAAGGAGCAGGCCGACTCGTTCGGCAGGACGCCGATCAACATACTGGCGATCGGGTCCGACGGCCGGAACTCCAAGAGCGACTGCAAGCTCGGCGGCGGCTGCGGCTCCAGTGACTCGACGGCCGGGCACAACGCGGACGTCGACATGGTGCTGCATATCTCCGCGGACCGGTCCAACGCGACCGTGATGAGCATCCCGCGCGACACGATGACCCAGATCCCGGCCTGCAAGGGCACCGACGGCGGCCCGTCGACCCCCGGCTACCAGGGACAGATCAACAGCGCGCTCCAGTACGGCCCCGCCTGCCAGGTCTCCGCCGTGCACCAGCTCACCGGGATCCCCATCGACCACTTCGTGATGCTGGACTTCTCCGGTGTGGTGCAGATGTCGGACGCGGTGGGCGGTGTGTCGGTGTGTGTGAGTGACAACGTCTACGACACGTACTCGCACCTGAAGCTCGCCAAGGGGACGCACACACTCAAGGGCGACGCGGCACTGGAGTTCGTCCGCACGCGGCACGGGCTGGGCGACGGCAGCGACCTGGGCCGTACGTACGCGCAGCACATCTTCCTCAGCGCGATGATCCGCAAGCTCAAGAGCGCGGGCACCCTGTCCAACCCGACCAAGGTCTACTCGCTGGCCAACAGCGCCACCAAGGCCATGACGGTGGACACCGGCCTGAACAGCATCGCCAAGCTGATCGGGCTGGCCGACGACCTGAACAAGGTCCCCACGAAGCGGCTGACCTTCACGACGATGCAGACAGGACAGTCGCCGACGGACGCCAACCGGGTCGTGCCGGCCGCGGGCGCCGACGCGTTGTTCGCTGCCATCGCCGACGACAAGTCGCTGACGGCCTCCGACGGCAAGAAGACGACAGGGACGAAGCCCTCCTCCGGCGCGAAGACGGACGCGAAGCCGTCCCCGTCGGCGACCGTCCCGCCCGCCGACGTCTCGGTGCAGGTGGAGAACGGCACCGGCACGTCGGGGCGCGCCGCCGCGATCGCGACGGCGCTGACCGGGAAGGGGTTCACCATCGGCTCCTCGGGCAACGCGGGCGCGCCGCAGTCGAAGACCACGCTGACCTACGGGCCAGGGCAGCAGGCGGCGGCGCAGACGGCGGCGAACGCGCTCGGCCTGCCCCCCTCCCACCTGACCTCGTCGAACGCGAACGGGGTCGTGCTCACGATCGGTGCGGACTGGCCGACGGGCACGGCGTTCCCCGGCGGTTCCGGGACGGGAGGGGCGGGAGGCTCGACGGCCGACGCCAAGGCGGCGGTCTCCGGGGCCCACGCGGACACCGCGGACGACTCCAAGGCCTGCGCCAAGGTCAGCCAGTACAAGACCGTCGAGATCAACGGCGTACCCATGACGCCTTCTCAGGCATATGGCGAATCTACCAACAAAAAGGACTCCGCGTCCTGACCCCGGCCACTGGTGGCGGGCCCGCACGGGCTCGCCGCCACCGCTTTCGCCATCGCGTTCCAGGATCCGACATCCTCCCCCTCGCGCACGCATGGCCGCCCCCTCGCACCCGCCCCGCGCGGCTGCCGTCATCCGGGCCGCGCCTCCGCTCCTCCGGGACGACGGGTGGGGAGCGCCTCGCGTCCGTGCGACCCGGGCTGTCCTGGGCGCGTCGGTGTGACATCCGGAGCCTGATCGTGTCGGTGTGACGCGCACGAAGCCGTGGACACGTCGGTGTGATACGCCGGGAAACCCACCCATCCCACTGGTCGATTTGCCCGTATATGACCCATAAATCACACTCATATACGGGCGCACACCAGGGTCGTGGAGGGCTGAGGCGACACCGGGAGCAGACCAGGGGTGCCAGGCCGGAGGGGGTCGGTGGGCGGGGGCACCGGATAGAGGGCGGTGCGGCGGCACGACGGGTGGGACGGCGGCGGCGCGGGCCTTACCCGCGCGACCCTCACCCGCGGCGCCCGTACCCGCGGCCCCCTACCCGCGCGGCCCGGCCTCCGCGCGGCCCGTCCCGCCACGAGCCTCGGGCCGCGCTCGTCGAGGGCCACCAGGGCGGACCCGGCAGCCGGTGGGATCCGGCCACCGCGGCCCGCCCGCCGTGGGCGGACACGCCACAGGCCCGCCAGGCGGTGCCTGGCGGGCCTGTGGGTTGCCCGGCGGGCCCGGTGTGTCCGAGGGGCCCGTCAGTGGTGGGGCGTCTGTCAGTACGGGCCGTTGACGTTGTCGATCGAGCCGTACGTCGCGGCGGCGTAGTTGCACGCGGCCGTGATGTTCGCGACCGGGTCGTACGGGTCCATCGAGGTGCCGGCCACGTGGTACGTCTGGAACGTGGGGTCGATCACCTGGAGCAGGCCCTTGGACGGGGTGCCCTTGGCCGCGTTGGAGTCCCAGTTGTTGATCGCCAGCGGGTTGCCGGACGACTCACGCATCACGTTGCGGTAGATGCCGTCGTAGCTGCCGGGGATGCCGTGCTGGCCCATGATGCTCAGCGACTGGCGTATCCAGCCGTCCAGGTTGTTCGCGTATACCGGGGCGGCCGCCTTGGCCGGGGCCGCCGTCTTGACGGCGGTGGCGTCGGCGGTGGTCTGCGCCTTGATGACGGTCTTGTGGGCGGAGCCGTTGGCGGAGCTGCGCGCCTCACCCGTGGTGCGGGCGGCGGGGGCGGCCTTGCCGTTCAGCGTGAGCTTGAGACCGGGGTGGATCAGCGACGGGTTGCCGCCGACCGCCTCACGGTTGTCCTGGTAGAGCTTCTTCCAGCCGCCGGAGAGCGAGTGGTCGCGGGCGATCTTCGAGAGCGAGTCGCCCCGGACCACGGTGTACGCGGAGTGGGCGGCCTTCTTCGCCGCCGCGCTGACCTGCGCGGGGGCCTTCGGAGCCTGGTGGACCGCGGCCTCGTGGGCCACGGACTGGGCGGCCGGCGCGGCGTTGGCGGCGGCGGCGGTCAGCAGAGGTACGGCGATCACTGCACCGCCCACGCCTGCGACCATGAGGCCGCGGGTCAGCGTTCGGGGCATGGGACGACGGTGGCTGGCCTTTTTGGGCATGCTGAGTTCCTCTCCGTCGCCTGCGAGGTGAGCTGTCGGGTTCGGGCTGGAGATGCCCGGCCGCATGGGATGCGACTTGACCCCTAGCCGGTCCGCTTTCGCGGCTCGGCGACTTACCTGGGTCCCCCGCTCCTGCCGTATGGATGCGGTTGTTGGTTGAGGTATCCGGACAGCGGCAGGATTCGGCGGTCTGTCCGGAATGACGAGAACGTAAGCGAAGACCTCGCGGCGAAACAAGTTGTGAATTCACTGAGCTATGCGCCAAACGCTGACAGCGAGGATCCGGCCGGTCGCTCGACGGCCTTATGAAAACCCAACACGCCCTGTGCGCGCACGAAATGGGCGAGGCCTCGGGGGCGTGGAATCCGCCCCCAGGTGACGTATATCACTCGTAGGGCGACCAACCACCCCGCACAACACCCGCCAGAGGCCATCAAGTTACCCGAACACCCCAGAACAGATCTTAGGGATTTAGAGCACTAAATCGCCCATAAGGTCACTCCGGATCAAGGACCCGGACGGCGCGGAGATTGATGCCGGATCAGAGCTGCCCATTCACCGCGAGAGGCGCAGAACGACCCCTGGTCCCCTTTTTTCGATCATGCCGGCCAAGGGCGATCGGAAAAGCACGCAGGGCCGAATCCGGGATGCCGTATTCCTTTCGCGTCCCGTCTCCCGGCAAATCCCTCCGAATTCCTGACACGCGGTCAGGGAGATTGCGGGAACGAGTCGATGGGCGGAAAGCTCACTCGTGTTCCGTGCCGCCCCGGGCCGCCTCGCCGGTGAAATGGGCGGCGGGGAAAGGGAAATGGTCTCGGCGGGGCGCCCCCGAGAACCAGCCCAGCGCCAGCAGCAACTCCGCGCGGACCGCGGCGTCGGAGAGGTCGACGCCGAGCAGCAGTTCCACGCGCCGGATCCGGTGCCGGACGCTGTTGCGATGCAGACCGGTGAGCTGAGCCGTACGGTCCCAGCCCCCGTGGCAGCCGAGCCAGGTGCGCAGCACCTCGACCAGCGCCGAGCCGTCCGGCTCGGCCCGCTCGTCGAGCAGCGGCGCGAGCGTCCGCCGCGCCCAGTCGCCGGCGCGGTCCGGGTCCACCGCCGCGCCGATGCCGAGCCCGCGGTCCTCCGCGACGACGGGGATACCGCGGGCCCCGGCCTGCCGCAGCAGCAGGTGGGCCTCGCGATCGGCGGCAGGCAGCAGGCCCGGCGGCACGGGCCTGCTCAGCGCGGCGAGCCAGCCGCCACGCTCCCGCAGCCGCTCCAGGTCGGCCCGTCCCGCACCGGCGGGCAGGACACCGCGCAACGTTCCCCCGCCGGCCGCCTCCCCCGCGCGGTCGTCGATGTCATCGGTGAGCGGGCCCGGCACGTACGGCCCAGCCGGGGCGCCGCCCGTGCCCGTGCCCGCGCCCGGCGGACGCCGTGCCCGGAGCGCCCTGACCAGAGGCGGGCCCCCGGACGGTTCGCCGTCCTTAACCGGCCCGCCGCCGAGCAACGAGGTCAGCAGGTCGCGGGCGCGGCCTGGCTCGGCCGGGTCCTCGCCCAGCAGCAACAGCGCGGCGAGTGCGCCCTGTTGGGTTCCCGCGCGTGCGGTGCGGGCCAGCAGTCCCAGCAGTCCCGCGGCCATGGTCCCCGCGCCACGCCCCGCTGCGGTCGGCGGCCGGTCGCCGCCGAGCAGCAGGATCCGCACACCGCTCCCGGACGCGGTCCCCGCCCCCGCACTCCCTGAGGAGCCCGGCGCCGCCCGGCCGGTGCCCTCCACCGGGTGGAGCGCGACATGTCCGTGTGCGCCGTGGTCGACGGCGCTGCGGGGACCGTCGGCCCGGCCCAGCCGTACGGCGAGCCGCCTGAGGTCCGCGCCCGGTTCCGGCGCCCCGGCGGTCGCGGCGAGCGGCCGGCCTTCGGCGTCGAGCAGGACGGCCCAGCCGCCGGCCGCCCGGGCGGTCGCCTCCAGGACGGCGGACACCGGCGTGGTGCGGTGCAGGGCCGCCCCGGCGATCGCGGCCTGGGCCTCGGCCATACCGAGGAGTTGGTCGGCGTGGCGACGGTGCAGGGCGGCGGCGACGGTGCGCGCGATCGCGTGGAACGCGGTTGCCTCGGGCACCGCGAGCAGCGGCAGGCCCTGTTCCTCGCACGCGGCGGCCAGCTCCGGCGGGACCGTGCGGTGGACCGGCGCGAGCCCGAACCCGAGGGCGGCGACACCGGCGCGCACCAGACCCTCGACGTACGTGCCGTACGCGCGGGCCCGCGCCCCCTCGCCCGGCCCGGAGACCTCCGGCAGCCCGATACCGGCCGTGAGCAGCAGTTCGCCGCCGATCAGGTACGGGGCGGGGTCCGGCAGTTCACTGACGTGGGCCCAGCCGATCCGCCGGTCCAGCAGCGCGTCGCGGGTCATGGGGACCAGTCCGAGCGCGGGGTCCCCGGTCAGCTCGCGCAGTGCGAGGGACGGAAGGACGTCGGACGGCTCGGGGTCCTGCGGGGCGGTGGTGCGCATGGGCCGGCTCCGGCAAAGAGGAGGGCCGGCCGGGGACGGCGGCCGGGTCGGATCATCCTAGGAGTCCCGCCGCGCGGGACGTATCGTCCCGTGACCCGGCCGGACGCGCGGCCTAAGCTGCTCGCCGTTCGGTGGTGCACCGGCCGGGGCCGCGGTTCGCGCCTCCGGCCCGTCCGCCTTCCTCTCGTCCCTCCCCGGCCCCGGCCCCCGTACGGAAGAAGACCTCCCGTGACATCGCAGCAACCGCAGCCGGAGTCCGCGGCGCCCGCCGGGCCGGTCGGCCCCGTGGACAGTTCGATCGTCCCCCGATACGCGGGCATCGCCACCTTCGCCCGGCTGCCCCGTCTGGAGGAGGTCGGCCGCGCCGACGTCGCGGTGGTCGGCATCCCCTTCGACAGCGGGGTCTCCTACCGTCCCGGGGCGCGCTTCGCCCCGGCGGCGGTGCGCGAGGCGAGCCGCCTCCTGCGGCCGTACCACCCGGCGCTCGACGTGTCCCCGTTCGCCGCCGTGCAGGTCGCGGACGCTGGGGACATCGCGGTCAACCCGTTCGACATCGGCCAGGCGGTGGCCACCGTCGAGGAGCAGGTGGGCGAACTGGCCGCCACCGGCGCGTCCGTGCTGACGGTCGGCGGCGACCACACTCTCTCGCTCCCCCTGCTGCGCGCCGCCGCCCGGGTGCACGGGCCGCTGGCACTGCTGCACTTCGACGCCCATCTCGACACCTGGGACACCTACTTCGGGGAGCCGTACACGCACGGCACACCGTTTCGGCGCGCGGTGGAGGAAGGCCTGCTCGATACGGAGGCACTCGGCCACATCGGCACCCGCGGCCCGCTCTACGGCAAGAGCGACCTCGCCGAGGACAAGCGGCTCGGTTTCGGCATCGTGACGGCCGCCGATGTCATGCGACGGGGGGTGGACGACACGGTCGCGGCAGTGCGGGAACGGATCGGGGACCGGCCGCTCTATGTCTCGGTGGACATCGACGTCCTCGACCCGGCCCACGCGCCGGGCACCGGAACCCCGGAGGCGGGCGGCCTGACCTCGCGGGAACTGCTGGAGATCCTGCGCGGCCTGGACGGTACGCGGATCGTCGGCGGGGACGTGGTGGAGGTGGCACCCGCCTACGACCACGCGGACATCACCTCGGTGGCCGCCTCGCACGTCGCGTACGACCTGGTGAGCCTGCTGGCCCTGCGTCGCGCGGCAGACGCCGGCGCCGCCTGATGCCCCCGCGTCGCACGCGACCGGCGCGGCCCGCCACGGGGCAGGGGGACGGTGAGGGCGGCGACAGCGGTGATCCGGCCGGACCCGCGGCCACGACAGCGGTGAACGCCGGTGATCCGGCCGGGCCCGCGATCAGTGACAGCGGTGACGGCGGTGTTCCGGTGACGCCTACGGTGGCGGACTCACGTGCTCGCACACCGACGCGGCGGTCCTGACCCGGCGCCACCCGGCGCCGGGACGCGCCGTCAGGGCGCCGTCCGGCGGGGCGGCCCGGATCGGGGGCCGCCCTGCCGCTCGTCCCGGCCGGCCGTGGCGGCAGCCGCCTCGACGGTGGACGCGAACTCGAAGAACGTACGGGTGCCCGTCACGTCGAACAGCCGCCCCACCGTCTCGTGCAGCGGTCCGGCGATCACCAGACGCGTGCCCCGGCGGCGCCGGCGGCGCTGTGTCTCCAGCAGGACATGCAAAAGGGTGGAGTCCGCGAACTCCAGCGCCGACAGGTCCGCCACGAGCAGCCGTACCCCGTCCTCCCCCGCGCGCCGTATCTCCGCTTCGAGCACCGGCGCGTTCTCGTAGTCGACGCCGCCGCTCATCCGGACGACCGCCACGCCACGTCCGGCCGTGCTCACCGTCAACGCCGCGGATCCCTCTGCCATGGGCCCAGGCTTCCACGCCCGGAGGGCCATCCCCCAAACTCCGTTTCCAAACCCACTCGTTCTCGGGAACATACGGGCAGGCCGTGAAGATGATCACGCAGTCCGGCCGCTTCGCCCGGCTCACGCCCGTACGACGAACGGCTCCCCTGGCCAGGCGTCGCGCACGGCGTCCTCGATCTTCGAGGCGTCGCCCACGACCACCAGGGACAGGCCGTCGAAGGGCAGATGCGTGCCGAGGGCCGCGGAGGCGGACTCCGGGGTGACGGCGCGCACCGCGTCCTGCCACTGGTTGAAGTAGCCGGGCTCCAGGTTCTCCGAGACGACGTCCGCCACCTGAGCGGCCACGGCGTCGCTGGTCTGGAAGGCGATCGGGCCGACCCGCAGGAAGCAGTCGGCGGCGATGTCCCGTTCGGCGGCGTCGATCCCGCCCGCGACCGTGGAGCGCACGACTTCGGCGAGGTCAGCGAGCGCGGGTCCCGTCACGTCGGTCTCGACGGCGCAGGCGATGCTCGCGACACTGCCGTGCCGCAGCGAGGAGTTGCCGGCGAAGATTCCGTACGTGTAGCCCTTCTCCTCCCGCAGGACCTTGCTCAGCCGCGATCCGATGTGTCCTCCGAGGGCGTACGTACCGATCCCCAGCGAAGCCCAGTCGGGGCTGCGCCGGTCGATCGACGGCAGTCCGGCGCGGATCGCGCTCTGCACCGCGCCCGGCCGGTCCACGAGCAGTACCCGCGGCCCCTGAGCCCTCGCCTCCTGCCCGGCGGCGGGCGCGGCCGTGCCCGTCCACGGCCCGAACGCCACGTCGACGAGCGCGTCGACGTCGGTGCCCCGGAAGTCGCCCACGAGCACGAGCGTCGCCGCGGAGGGCGCCACGAACCGCTCGTGATAGGCGCGTACGGCCGCCACGTCGAGCGCGGCGAGGTCCTGCGCGGTGCCTGAGAGTGGGCGGCTCATGCGGCTGTCGGCGGTGAACAGCGCACCGTACAGTTCGAGGTAGGCGCGGTACTCGGCCTGCGCGCGGCGGACCTCGATCGCGTCCCTCTCCTCCTTCACGACCCGCGCGAACTCCCGTTCCGCGTAGGCGGGCCGCATCACGCTGGCGGCCAGCAACCCCAGCGACTCCCCCAGCCGCGCGGTCGGCGCGGTCAGCGCCGCCACCGGACCGTCGTGTCCCGCCGCCGCCCAGTACGAGGCGCCGATGGACTCGATCCGACGCGCGAAGGCGGCCACGTCGAGCTCCTCGGTCCCCTCGGTCCACAGATCGGTGGCGAGGGACGCGGTGCCGTCCCGGCCCTCGGCCGCGAGCGGCGCGTCGAAGACGAGGCGGACGGCGGCCAGTTCACGGCCCGGAAGGTCGTACACGAGGACAGACAGCCCGTTGTCGAGGCGGCGCCGGCGCGGGTCGGGGAAGAACCAGGGCGCGGGCGCGGAAACCGTGGGACGGGGAACGGTGCTGGTCATACGTGCGCACTCCGATCGGTGTGGTAGACGACCCGGGCGCACTGCTCGGGCAGCAGTCCTGCGGCGGCCCGCCGCACCTGCTCGGGCGTGACCGCGCGCAGTCGCGCGACGACGCCGTCGGCGAGCGCCGCGTCCCCGTGCAGGCAGGCGAACCGCGAGTACTGGTCGGCACGCCCGCCGAAGTCGGCGGTCCCGTCGAGCCATTCCCTCTCCGCCGACGCGAGGGCGCGGGCCAGTTCCTCCTCGGTCGGCCCCTCCGCGGCGAACGTCCACAGTTCCTCGTCGAGGTGCTGCTCCAGTACGGCCGGGTCGATGCCGATGCGGCCCTCGACGATGAGCGCGGCGGACGAGTCGCCCCGGGCCTGGCGCAGGAAGAACGGCGAGACGCCGCGCGCCAGTTCGTCGCCGTGGACGAGACGCAGTCCGAGGCGGGCCGCGGTGCCGCCCGCGAGGATCTGGAGCGCCAGGTCCACCGCGTCGGCCTCCGGCGTGCCGTCGCGTGCCACCCGCCACAGCGCGTACACGGCGGGCGCGGGCACGTCCTCGTGGAGATCGAGGCGCAGCGGCGCGGTCAGGGGGCCGAGGTGTTCGGGCTCCGGCTGCGGCGGGGCGGGATCCGCCCCGAGGTGGCCGAAGTACCGTTCCACGGAGGCGAGGGCGTCCGCTGTCGAGACGTCGCCGACCAGGGTCAGGACCGCGTTCGACGGCCGGTAGTGACGCCGGTAGAAGTCGGCGCACTCGGCCAGGCTCGCGGCGTCGAGGTGCTCCATCGAGCCGATGGTGTCGTGGTGGTACGGGCTGTCCGCGGGGAAGGCCAGCTGATGCAGGCGCTCCCACACGGTGCCGTAGGGCTGGTTGTCGTAGCGCTCCCGGCGTTCGTTCTTCACGACGTCGCGCTGGTTGTCCAGGTTCTGCTGGGTGAGCCCGGCGAGCAGGCCGGTCATCCGGTCCGCCTCCAGCCACAGGGCCAGATCGAGCGCGCCGGTGGGCAGCGTCTCGAAGTAGTTGGTGCGCTCGAACCAGGTGGTCGCGTTCAGGTCGGCACCGCTCGCGTCGAGGAGTCCGAAGTGCTCGCCGGAGGCGACGTTCTGCGAACCCTCGAACATCAGGTGCTCGAAGAGGTGCGCGAGTCCGGTCCTGCCGAGGTCCTCGTGCCGCGAACCGACGTCGTACCAGATGTTGAGGGCGACGGCGGGCGCGGAGCGGTCGGTGCGGACCACGACGCGCAGGCCGTTGTCGAGGGTGCGGGTGGTGAGCCCGCTCGTGGGCGGCGAACTGGTCACGGAATCTCCTGTTCGGTCGGGGCCGGTCGGGGACGGTCGGGCAGGGCGGGGGCTGCGGTACGTGGGCAGCGGTGGTGTGCTGCGCGCGGTGGGGACATCCGTTGTCCAGGGGCGGCGGTCGGTCCGGGCAGATGCGTGGTGTGGGTGTCGGCGGCCGGTGCCTGCCGGTGGCCGGTCGGGCACCCCTCTCAGACGACGTGTCCCGGGCGCCCGTCTCCCTGGATCCGGCCGGCGGCCGGGTCGCCCGGCGGACCTGTCCCCTCCCCCCTGTCCGCGCTCTCATCGTAGGAGGCGTGCGACGGAAGGTGCCGTGCGCCGGCCGCCCGACGGCGCACGCGAGGCGGAATGGACGGCGGCGCTCGGGGTCTTGTGCGTAGTCTCGTCGTCCATCGGTCGTGGGGGGAAGGGAACAGACTGTGCGGGACGCCGTTGTGACACCCGAGGGTGACCGGATTCGCTGGGTCGAGGCGCCGGGGCAGGACCCGCCACGTGTCTACGTGCACGGGCTGGGAGCCACATCGCCCGCGTACTTCACCGAGTCCGCGGTCCACCCCCTGCTGGCAGGCCGCCGCTCGCTGCTGATCGACCTGCTGGGACACGGCATGAGCGACCGGCCGACGGGCTTCTCCTACACGCTGGAAGGACATGCCGACGCGCTGGCCGAGGCCCTGACCCGCGCCGGGGTGACGGGTGCCGAGCTGGTCGCGCACAGTATGGGCGGCTCGGTGGCCATCGTCCTGGCCGTCCGGCACCCCTCCCTCGTCTCCCGGCTGGTCCTGGTCGACGCGAACCTCGACCCGATCCCGCCCGGGACCGTCTCCGGAGGAAGCAGCGACATCGCGTCGTACTCCGAGGAGGCGTTCCTGGCGGGCGGGTGGGAAGAGGTCCGCGACCGGGCCGGCTCCCACTGGTGGGCCACGATGCGCCTGGCCGGCCGTGAGGCCGTGTACCGCAGCGCGGTCCACCTCACTCGCGGCACGGTCCCCACCCTGCGTGACCTGCTGCACGACCTGGAGATACCCCGCACCTACCTGCTGCCCGAGGCCGACGGGCCGCTCCCTGGGGCGGACGCCCTCACTGCGGCCGGGGTGCGCGTGGTCGCGATCCCGCACTGCGGACACAACATCATGCTGGACAATCCGGAAGCCTTCGCGAGTGCGACCGCGGCGGCGCTCGCGGACCGGACAACGCCGCCTGCCGGCCGTCCATGACGGGAACACCGGGCTCCACGCGATACGTGCCCTGAGGCCGAGGAGGACACTGCCGCTGAGCGCGACCCTCGGACGGACTCCGCCTGCTGTCCGCCCGCGGCGGACGGTGGTGCGAGGACGGTGGTGCCTGGGGGCCACCACCGAGTCGCTGGAGAGGCCCCTGCGGCAGGCGTTCACCTGGCCCTCCCTGGACTACCGGAAGTCCGGCATCCACGACATGACCGTTCGTCAATGCGAAGTCGGAGTCGCTCCGCGGGTGGGGTGCGGGTGCGGGTGGGGTGCGGGTGGGGTGCGGGTGACACCACCTGAGGGCCGCCGGTCGCGTGTGGTGTCCTCGCGGCCTCCCCGGGAGCGGCGGGCGGTGTCGCCGGCCGCTCCCGAAGCGGCGGCGGGGCTGACCGCGACCGCCGCACCCGGGGCTCATGGCCGACGGCCGGCGCGCACCTCCGCGTACAGTTCCGCCAGTTCGAAGGCCACGTCGAGGGCCTGGCCCCGGTTGAGTCGAGGGTCGCAGGCGGTCTCGTAGCGGTCGGGCACCTGGGCGGGCAGGACCTCGTAGGTGCCGCCCACACACTCGGTGACGTGCTCCCCCGACAGCTCCAGGTGCACACCGCCGGGGTGCGTGCCGAGGGCGCGGTGCACCTCGAAGAAGCCCCTGACCTCGTCCAGGATGTCGATCAGCCAGCGCGTCTTGTGGCCACTGGGCGCGCTGACGGTGTTGCCGTGCATCGGGTCGCACACCCACACCACCCGCGCGCCGGACGCTGTCACCTTCGCGACCAGGTCGGGCAGGACCTCCCGTACGGACCGTGCACCCATTCTCGCGATGAAGGTCAGCCGGCCCGGCTCCCGGTCGGGGTCCAGCAGGTCGATCAGGGCGAGCGCGTCGTCGGGGGTGCTGGTGGGTCCGAGCTTCACCGCCACCGGGTTGCGGATGCGGGAGACGAAGTCGAGGTGCGCGCCGTCCAGTTGGCGGGTCCGCTCACCGATCCACACCAGATGCGCGGACAGGTCGTACGTACCGGACGGCGCCTGACGGGTGAGTGCCCGCTCGTACTCCAGCACGAGCGCCTCGTGGGCGGTGAAGAACTCGCCGCCGCGCTGCGCCGTCAGGCCCCGCAGGATCTCCAGGGTCCCGGCGGCCCGGTCGTAGCCCCTGCGCAGCCGCTGGGGCGCGGGGGTGCGGGATTCGAGAGTGAACGCCTCTCCGTTGACGAGGTCTCCCCGGTAGGCGGGGAGTGTCACACCGTCGCGGGTCTCGTCCGGGCGCGAGCGCGGCTTGGCGTACTGCCCTGCCATCCGTCCGAGTTGCACCACGGGCAGGCCCGCCGCCTCCGAGACGACGGCCGACATCTGCCGGATGGTGCGGTAGGCCGCCCCGATCCGCTCGGGCCCGCCGCCGTCGAAGGTCTCGGCGCAGTCGCCGCCCTGGAGGGTGAGCGCGGCGCCGCACGCCACCTCGGCGAGCCGGGCGCGCAGCCGGTCGCACTCGGCGGCGGTCACCAGCGCGGGGCGCGCGGCCAGATCGTCGGCGACGGCCCGCAACGCCGCGGGGTCGGGCCAGTCCGGCTGCTGCGCGGCGGGCGGATCGGCCGCGAGAGAGGACATCGGGGTGCCTGTCATGCCAGGTCCGCCTTCCGGTCCCGGAGGGCGCGGTCGACCAGTGGCCCGGCCACGCCGAGATAGCCCATGGGGTCGAGGAGTCCCGCGAGTTCGTCGGGGTCCAGGACACCGTCGAGTTCCGGCAGGCTCGCGAGGACCGTCCGGAGCGGCAGCCGGTCCCGGTCCGAGAGCACGGAGGCGCGCGTCAGCAGCGCTTTCGCCGCGGCCTTGCCCAGGCGCGGCGTGAGGACCGCGGAGATGCGCTCCGAAATGATCTGACCATTCGTCAGATCCAGGTTGGCGCGCATCCGTTCGGGATGCACGGTCAGTCCTTCGGCCAGTTCGGCCGCGGTCCTGGCGGCGCCGCCGACCAGGCGCAGGATCTCGCGCAGCAGCAGCCATTCGGCGTGCCACGCCCCGGCGGAGCGTTCGTCCTCGGTGGTGAGGCACTGGGTCAGGCCCGCGGCCAGCACCGGAACCTGGAGGGCGGCGGAGCGGATCATCGTGGCGAGCACGGGGTTGCGCTTGTGGGGCATCGCGGACGAGGCGCCCCGGCCCGCGGGCGCGGGCTCCGCCACCTCGCCGACCTCGGTGCGCACCATCACCTGCACGTCGGCGGCGAACTTGCCGAGGCCGGCCGCGGTGTGCCCGAGAGCGCCCGCGAGGTCCGCGAGCGGGGTGCGCAGCGCGTGCCAGGGCAGCACGGGACGGGCCAGCCCGGTCTCCCGCGCGTACGCGTCGACCAGCCGGTCCAGGTACTCGCCGGGGCCCTGCGCGCCGACGGCGCCGTCGAGACGCGCGTACTCCAGGTACCCGGCGAGGGTGCCTGCCGCGCCGCCGAGCGACACCGGCAGACCCGAGTCCCGTACGCGGTCGAGCCGTTCGACGGAGTCCAGTACGAGACTGCGCCATCCGGCGGCCTTCAGGCCGAAGGTGACCGGGACGGCGTGCAGCGCGAGGGTGCGTCCGGCCATCGGGGTGTCGCGGTGGTCGGCGGCGAGTGACGCGAGGGCCGCGGCGGCCCGGTTCAGGTCCGCGAGGGTCGGTTCCAGGGCGCGGGACGCCACCAGCATCGCGCCCGTGTCCAGGATGTCCTGACTGGTGGAGCCCCGGTGCACGAACTCCGCGGCGGCCGGGTCGGCCTCGGCCACGAGGGCCGCGAGCGCCTGTACCAGGCCGACCACCGGATTGGCGGTCTCGCGGCCGGCCAGCGCCAGCGCGCGCAGGTCCATCCGGCCGGCCCTGGCGTGTTCGGAGATCACCCGTGCGGCCCCCTCCGGCACCGCGCCGAGCCGTGCCTGGGCCCGGGCGAGGGCCGCCTCGGCGTCGAGCATGGCCTGGAGCCAGGCACGGTCGCCCGTCGCCTCCTCCACCGCGGTTCCGACCCGTACCGGCGACAGGAGGCCCTGGTCCAGGTCCTCGTGCGCGGTCATGCGATCACCTCCGCCTCTTCCCGCGCCGCGTCCGTACGCCCGGACGAGGCCGACGGGAGCCCACGTGCGAGGGACAGTACCGCTCCGGCGATCGCGTCCGAGTCCTCCAGCGTCACCGAGCCGACGCCGGGCCGGATGCCCGCCGCCGTCACCCAGTGCACGCTCTCCGTGGGCACGCCGTACGCGAACCGGCGGGGGTGCGCCCACCCGTCGGCGTCCAGCAGCCGATAAGGCCGTTCCGTCACCGCGACGCCGCCGCTCTCGTAGGGGCCGTCGGCGCCGGGGATCCGGTACGGGCCGCACTGCCCGGTACTCAGCAGGTGGCGCAGTAGCGGATCAGCGGTGCGGCGCAGGTCCGGTTCCGGCAGCCGCGCCTCGATCAGTGTGCTCGCGCGCCGCCGGCTGCCGGGGACGGACGGGGACTCCACGACGAACGCGGGACCCTCGCCGTCGTCCGCCACGGGTGTCACGCGCGCGCCGGGCCCGGTGACCTCCACGACGCCGGCCTCGATCAGCGCGATCAGCTCCGCGATGCGCGAGGCGGGCGGGCCGATGGACAGGAAGGCGTTGAGCGGCGTGTACCAGGCGGCGAGCTCGTCGCGGTAGGAACCGCCGTCGAGTCCGCCGTGGTCGACCGCGAGCCGCACCTCGTTGCGCAGGTCGCGCAGGACGTCGAGGGCCGCCTTGAGCGGGCCCGACACATTGCCGGCGCGGGCCTCGCGAACGTCGCGCCGCAGGTGTCCGAGGAGCCAGGCACGGAAGTCACCCGTATGTGTGAACTCTCGTCCGCCGTACGGACGCTGGACGGCGTCCCAGTCCCACCGCTCGCCCGGGGCGATGTCCGCGGCGGCGACCAGTGCGGCCCGCTCCGCGTCGGTCCCGGCGGCCAGGTAGCGGGCGCTGAACGTCTCCCCGTCCACCCCGCGTGCCAGCAGCAGCGTCGCGTAGTAGACGCTCTCCACTTCGCGGGCGATGAGCGGCCACAGGTCCGCGGTGAAGCCGAGCGTGCCGTCGCGGCTCTCCCGCAGCCGGGCCACCCGTGCGGCCGTCAGCGACCGGGGTTCGTGGCGGCCGTGCGCGCCCTTCTCGTTGTCGCCGCGCGCGTGGTACGGCACACCGCGCCGGGAACCCGCGTAGATCCTCGGTTCGCGGCCGGACGGGCGGTAGACGAGGCCGCCTTGACCCGCCCGGTCGAAGGAGCCGCCGCGGCCGATGGTGAACTGCGCCATCCAGTCGAAGAAGTTCAGGCCGAGGCCGCGCAGGACGATCTCCTCGCCCGGCGCGACCTCGCAGGGGTCGAGGTCGGCCGGGTTGGCCGGCGGCAGGTAGCGCAGCCCGTGGCCGGCCGCGAACTCCGCCAGGGCGCTCTCGGCCGGCGTGGGCAGTGCGGGCAGGTGGCCCAGGGCGAGGACGACGGCGTCCAGGCCGGTGAGCTGGGTGCCGTCGTCGAGCAGGAGTGCCTGCGGGCCGGCCTGCTCGCCGCGCTCGTCGTCGAGTTCCACGGCGCGCGCCCGGTGGACCTGGATGCGCAGGTGGTCCGGCGCGGTGGCGATCAGCCGGTCGAAGACCCAGGTCAGGTACTGGCCGTAGAAGGCGCGGGTGGGGTAGGTGTCGGGGCCGAGGTCGCGCGCCTCGGCGAGCGTGGCGTCGTCGGGTGCGGGCCCCTGGGCCGGCCCCCTGCCTTCGCGCAGCAGCTCCTTGGCCCAGGCGTACAGGCTGGGGCCCTCCTCGATGGGGCCGTCGATGTGGACGCTGGCGTCGGTGAAGACGCTCACCTGTGAGGCGACGGTGTTCATCAGGAGGTGGCGGGACTGGGTGGTGCGCCAGACGGCGCCCGGGCCCGGGACGTGGGAATCGACGATATGGACGGTGAGCCGTTCGCAGGAGGGCGACTTGCGCTCCTGGGCACAGAGCCGTTCGAGTACGGACACTCCGCGGGGGCCGGCCCCGACGACGCAGATGTCCGAGTGTCTGCTGTTCACGTGTCGTTCTCCGCTCAGCGTGGGGTCAGGAGGACAGCCCTCGGTCCGTGCGGGTCGGCTCGGCCGCGCGGGAGGGAAAGGCGAGCCGGCTCGACACTTCGAGCCCGTCGCCGATCGACAGGGCAAAGGAAAGGTAATGTCCGGAGGCGCGCACGCGGTGGAGGTAGTCGCCGGGCAGCGCGCGCTGCCCGGCCGCCACGACCTGCGCACCGGGGCGCATCAGCGGTTCCAGCAGTTCAAGGGCGGCCAGCCAGCACTCCTGGCGACCGCGCAGGACGAGCAGGTCCACCGGGCCCGAGACCTCGGCGGGCAGGGCGTCGCGGTGTTCCACGACGCGGGCGTACGGGGTCAGGCCGGCCCGGGCGAGCCAGGTGCGGGCTCGGAGGGCGGAGCGCCTGCCGGGCGTCCAGCACACCGTCTCGCCGACACCGTTGTCGCGTACGGCCGTCGCCAGCGGGATCGAGGTGTCGGGCCAGAAGCTCCCGTGGTCGACGACGACGTGCGGACGCCTGGCCCGGACCAGGGAGTACAGCAGCAGGCCGGTGTCGGGCCGCAGGGCGTCAGCACCGGCCCGGGCGCGCAGGGCGCCCAGCAGCGCGCACACCTCCGGGTCGTCGAGGCTGCCGCCGCCCAGGACGACGTCCTGACGAGGCCCGGCGCCGGGTGGTCCTTCATGTCCCTGCCCGGCGGGGGCGAGCACGAGTCGTGGCAGGCCGGGCCGGGCGGCTCCGGACACGGGACGGGGTTCGGGAAGAAACCCCCGGCCGGACGCGGCGTCAGGCGGGGGGCCCTGGTCGGCGGCGCCTCGGCCCGGATCGCCGGGGCCGGTGGCGGAGCACCGTACGGGGTCGGTGTGGGTCGCACCGCCGGCGTGCGGGCCGGCGGACCCGGAAGCCGGGGAGGCGGTGCACACCGACGCGGGGACGGTGTGCCGGGCGACGCGAGGCACGCGGCCCGCACCGTTCGGTGCGGGCGGCGGCCCTGCGGAGGGACGGCGGGCCGGGTCCCGGTCGGCACCCGGCCGGTCCGTGGCCCCGGGAACGCTGCCCGGGACCGATGCTTTTCGGCCTAACGGCCCTGATGCATAAGGGTTTTGGACGTGGACGCCGGTTCCGGGGAGTTTGAGCGGGGCGGGCCCGTTCTCCTGCGCCCTGCCCACCACCGCGGGTGGCGACGCGTGGTACCGGTCACCGGCGGGCTCGGCCCACAGCACCCGGGCCGACGGTGTGCCGGGTCCTGGGGCTCCGTCAGCCCCGGTGTACACAGGTACCGGCCCGGCCCGCCCGTCCCGCCCGTCATCGGTTCGGAGCCTGTCCGCCCGGAGCATCCCGTCTCCCCCCACAGATGTACGGATAACGCCTGGTCCGCGCCGGGTTCGGAATGTCTCGGACACGACGGGGGACGGCCGGGACCGCACCCGGCGCCGACGCGCGGCGCGGGGTCGCGGTCCGCGCCCCGGCCGGGCGGCGCGGACCGGTCCGCACGATCAGCCGGGGACGTTCCAGCCGACGTCGTTCGCGCGCACGGTTCCGTCGGGGCGGTCGCGGTCGCGGTGCGCGAGGGCGCGTCCGCATGCCTCGGAGGTTGGCGCGATTGCGCCTCTCGCTGTTGTGGCCTGCCTGGAAGTGAGCATTCCCCCGAGCATGACATTTCCTTTACAGTAAGATTTCGGCTGTTTGCACAATGACGCCCAGCGGTTTGCGTGCACGTCGACAGACCGGCGCAAACCGGGGTTTTTCTTTTGGCAGACGTAACTCTGCCACCCCTGGACGACCTAGAGGAGTTCGGACATGCTTCGGGTCGGCGCACTGCAATGAAACGAGGGATGCAAATGCCGACGGGCCCGCACGAAACGGACATCGAAGACGAGAGAAGCGCTTCCGGGGCCGGAGAAAGTACGGCAGCCGTCAAAAGTCATGGGCAGGAGTGGACTCCCGTCGCCCAGTCGGAGAAGCGTGAAACGTTACTTCGGGTGGCGCAGGCGCTCAGCGAGATCTCCGGCATGATCGCGGTTCAGGCGGAACAGCCGGACGAGTGCGCGCACAAGGGCGCGGCGGACGAATACCGACAGGACCACGGGGACGGAAGAAACCAGAATCCCGGATTCCGTTATCTGGACGGCGCCAGGGACATCAATCGCGTGATCCAGGAGGTGCTGGACACCGCGCGGACGGAGATCCTCACGGCCCAGCCCGACGGGCCCCGCCCTGGCCCCGTCCTGGACGACGCCCTGAGCGCGGTGCGCAACCGGATCGCGGCCGGCATCTGCATGCGGACGCTCTACCAGCACAGCACCCGCTTCGACGAGCCGACGAAGGAATACGTGCAGTCAGTGACGCAGTACGGCGTCGAGGTGCGCACGCTGGCGGAGTTCTTCGACCGGATAATACTGGTGGACCGGGCCGCCGCCTTCATACCGGCGAATGCCGAGCGGACCCGTGCGGTCCTGGTCACGGAGCCGGCCGTGGTCCATTTTCTCGCCGACGTCTTCGACCGCGCATGGGACCGGGCCGCTCCGTTCCCGTTCCTTCCGGTACGTGCGGCGGACGCCGCTCCCGAGGTCATCCCGGCGATCCGCGAGTCGATCAGGAAACTCCTGGTCGAGGGGCGTTCCGACAAGGAGATCGCGCGGCGCCTCGGGCTGAGTCTGCGCTCCCTGCAGGCGCATGTCGCATGGCTCAAGAAGGAGTACGGCGCGCAGCACCGGCTCCAGCTCGGATACTTGATGGGACTGCGGGGTCACGGCGCGGGGCTGTTGCCGGCCGACCGGCCCTCCCCCGGCGACCTTGCGACGGCACAGGCGGCCTCATAGGGTGAGGCGTCGCGCCACCCGCGGCGACTTCCGCGGTGGGCGCCCGCCAATGGCTCCATTTTGGATCCATTTCTTTTTCCCTTTTCTTTGTTGCCGCGACGCCGGTGCTCCCGCGTGTCAGCACACCCGCGTCGCGCCGTTTTCGCGCCGGAAAGGTGCCCATGACGCCCTACGGACTGTCCGCCAACGAGAATCCCTATGCTCCGCTGCCGTCGGTGCGCCAGGTCGTCGCCGACACCGCCGCGCAGATGAACCGCTATCCCGACCGGCTCGGCACGGCTGTGACCGAGGCGGTCGCCGCCCGGTTCGCGGTGCCCGCGAGCCATCTCGCGTTCGGCGCGGGATCGGTCGGTGTGCTGCTCCACCTGCTGCACTCCGCACTCGCCGGCGGCGGCAACGCGGTATACGCGTGGCCGTCGTTCGAGGCGTATCCGCATCTGACGCAGGTGTGCGGCGGCGCATCGGTGCGGGTGCCACTGCGCGAGGACACACACGACCTCGACGCGATGGCCGACGCGGTCACCGACGACACGAGGGTCGTCGTGGTGTGCAATCCCAACAACCCCACCGGCACCGTCGTGCGCCGGGCCGCGCTGGAGCGCTTCCTCGACCGGGTGCCCGAACGGGTGCTCGTCGTCCTGGACGAGGCATACCGGGAGTTCGTGCGGGACATCGACGTCCCGGACGGCATCGACCTGTACCGGGAGCGGCCCAACGTCGTGGTGCTGCGGACCTTCTCCAAGGCGTACGGCCTGGCGGGGCTGCGTATCGGTTTCGCGGTGGCCCGGGCACCGGTCGCCGAGGCGATCAGGGCCCGTGCCGTGCCGTTCGGGATCGGTTCCGCGGCGCAGGCCGCGGCGGTCGCCTCACTCGACGCCGAGGACGAACTGCTGGAGCGTGTAGCGGCGTTGGTCAAGGAACGGGACCGCGTCGAGAACGGACTGCGGGACGCGGGCCTGCGGGTGCCCCCGTCCCAGGCGAACTTCGTGTGGCTGCCGTTCGGCGCGGGCACCGAGGCGTTCGCCGACGAGTGCGCCGAACAGGGCGTGGCGGTAAGGGCGTTCCCCGGCGAGGGCGCCAGGGTGACGATCGGTGAGGTCGCCGCGAACGACATCGTGCTGCGGATCGCCGCCGCGCACGGAGGCCGCGCGGGATGAGTGCGGCCGGTCCGGGCCCCTGGCAGGGGTCCGGACCGGCGGCGGCGCTCCGGTCGGTGGGGGCCGGGCGCCGGTCCTGAGTCGTACGCCCTGCGCCCGTGCCCGGCGCCCCTCAGGCCTGCTCGACGCTCACCCGCAGCGTCTCCCGCACGAACTTGAGTGTGTCCTCCCGCTCGGACGGCGACTCGGCGGCTATCAGTACGTGCCCCATGCGCTGCGACGACGACGTCAGCGGACGCACCGTGTCGCCCGGCCCCTTGCGCAGCCGGACCCGTACGACGCCGGGGTGGGCCTCGCTCTCCTCGACACCGGTGATCCCCGTGATGGTGCCGGGCCGCACCGTCGGGAACCAGGTCGCAGCCCAAGCGACCGGCTCCGCGGGCGGGAGCCCGTCGAGCGGCAGGCCCAGGTGGAGCCTGACCACCGCTTCGTACAGGTCGAACCCGAAGGTCAGGCCGATGGCGTCGGGGAGGTAGTCGCCCGGGGTGCGCACGGCCGTCTCCATGAGGACCGGGCCGCGTTCGTCGACCTTGAACTCCAGGTGGACCAGGCCCGTACGCATCCCGATGGCCTCGATCACACCGCGCGTCAGTGCCGCGACGCGGGCCGTGGTGAGCGGGTCGTCGAAGCGGTGGCCGCAGCGGTGGGAGAGCTCGACGAAGTACGGCGGCTGGGTGGTCTCCTTGGCCGTGATGTTCTCGAACAGCACCTCGCCGTCGCGGATCAGCGCCTCCCAGCTGAACTCCGGCCCCATCACGGCCTCTTCGACCAGGACGGTGCCCTCGCCCGCGCGGCGTGCGATGACGTCCTCGACCCCGGCCGCGTCGGCCACGAGTTCCACGCCCTCGCTGCCCGCGAGCGTGAGCGGCTTGACGACGACCGGCAGCCGCTGAAGCATCCAGGCACGGGCGTCGGCGACGCTCGCGGCGAGCCGGAACTCCGGCTGCGGCACCCCGTGGTCGGCGAACGTGGTCCGCTGAAGTGCCTTGTTGCGGGAGATCACGGCGGCGTGCAGGGACGGCCCCGGCAGAGAGAGCCTCTCCTGCGCGAGCGCGCCGGCGAGTACATGCGGTTCAGCGAAGGACACCAGGCCGTCCGGCGCCCGCTCGGTGACCGCGCGGGTCACCGCCAGGTTCCACAGCTCCTCGGGTCCCACCGCCGCGCGGTAGAACGTCTCCGCGAGATCCCGGGGCCGGCCCTCCCAGGTGGCCGCCGACTCGACGGCGCGCACCCGCAGTCCAAGACGCGCCGCCGCCTGGAGGTAGGGCCGGCCCATCGTGCCGACTCCCACCACGAGGAGGTCCTTGCTGTCCTTCACGAGGTGACACCTTCCGCTGATGTGGCGGCCGCTTGCGCCCCGGGCGGTACCGCGTCCGCGGGCGGCCGGTCGCCGTCGGATCCGGTCGCCGCGACCGGGCGTTGCAGCCGGGTGACGGGGGTGACGAGCACGGCGGCGACGGCGAACACCGCCGCCAGGCAGATCCAGCCCGCCGGACCGGCCGCGATCACCACCGAGGTCACGAGGGCGGGCCCGACGATGCGCTGTCCGGTGCCGCCGAGGCTGAAGACCGAGAGATAGGTGCTCTTGCGGTCCTCGGGCGCGAACTCGTAGCTGAGGTCCCAGCCGCCGACCGCCTGCCACATCTCACCGAAGGTGAGGAGCACGCAGGCGCCGAAGAGGACCGCCGCGGCGATGACGGCCGACGCCGGTCCTGCCGCCAGCGCCATCGCCAGACAGCACGCGGTCAGCGCGAGGCCGCCGAGCCGCAGGGCGCGCACCGAACCACCGGGCCCCTCGGCCGACTTGGACACCGGAACCTGGAGCGCCACCGACAGCACCGTGTTGGTCAGCACCACGATCGGCAGCACCCCGGTGGGCACGTGGGTGGCGGTCAGGGCCCACAGCGGGATCCCCACCGACAGGATGGTGGTGTGCAGGTTCAGCACACCGTTGAGGCCGGTCAGCAGCAGGTAGCGCCAGTCCCGGAACCCCTTGATCGCGGTGAACGGGCCGGTCCTGCGCTGGACGGCGGCCGTGGCCACGGCCCGCAGCCGGGTGAGCAGCAGCGCCGAGACCACGAAGGCCGCGGCCGTGCCGAGCACGATGCCCCGGTACGCCCAGACGCTGTGCGAGGCCAGCAGCGGCGCCGCGAGGAGCGCGCCGAGCGAGAAGCCCATGTTGCGGACCGTGCGGATGATCGCCATCGTCCGGGTACGGTCGGTGGCCTCCGTCGCCGCGGACGCCACGGCCTGGGTCATGGGCTGGGTCGCGGCTTCCGCCGCGGCCAGGCACGAGGAGACCAGGGTGAAGCCCACCACCCCGTGCACGAAGGTGAGCGCGACGAACCAGCCCGCGCGCCACAGCTGCAGCACGATCAGGGTGTGCCGGGCGCCGAAGCGCTCGGCGAGCGCGCCGATCGGCACCGTGGTCAGGAAGCCGACGATGCCGGAGATCGCGAGGCCGAAGCCGACCTCGGCGGTGGTCAGTCCCACCGAGCGGACGAAGAACACCGCCGAACCGGCCAGGTAGAGACCGGTTCCGACCGCGTTGATCAGCGAGGTGACGGCGAAGGTGCGTCCGGCGGGGGTGCTGGGCAGGTACTCGCGCGGGGATATCCGTCTCATCTGCCACCGTCCACGCCGGTGCCCAGGGTGGCCGCGTCGGTGCCCACCGTGATCAGCGAGAGGGCGTGCTCCGCCGTGCGGGCGGCTTCCGGAGAGGCCGGTGCCGTGGCGACGACGAACCCGGCGCGCTCCCAGGAGCTGGTGGTGGCCCGCACGGTGTCACCGGCGGCGACGGACAGGTGCACCTCCTCGACGCCGGGCACGGCGCGCGCGTCGTCCGCGCCCCTCACCGCCGTGACGGTGCCCGGCGCGGCGGTGAGGAAGCGCACGGCGGCTCCCCTCCGCGCGGGGATCGGCGCGACGGGACCGGTGCCCCGCAGGACCCGCAGCAGGTCGTGCAGGATGTCGGTGTCGTAGGCGAGGTCGACGAGGACGGTGATCGCACCGCCCGGCAGCCGGCCCGCGCACTCCACGAGGTGCGGGCGTCCGTCGACGAGGATCCACTCGGAGTGCAGGATGCCGGAGCCGAACCCGGTGGCCTCCGCGAGCCGGGCGACGGCCTCGCGCAGTGCCACCGCGACGGACTCGGGCAGCTCGGCGGGAAGGGTGTGACCGGTCTCGACGGGGTGGGAGGAGTCCAGTACGGACTTGGCGGTGATGTTGGTGAAGCCGACCGCCCCCTCGTGGACGAGGGCCTCGACGCTCACCTCCGGCCCGTGCAGGCGCTGTTCGGCCAGGTAGTGCGCGGTGCCGGGGTAGGTGGCGTGCAGGGCCGGTTCGTCGGCTCCCGTGGTGTGCGCCCAGGCCGCGGCGATGTCGTCGTCCGGGCCGAGGAGCCGCACACCGAGGCTGGCCTGGCGTCCGGCGGGTTTGAGGACGCACTCGCCACCGTGCACGGCTCGGAACCTCGCGACGTCGTCCGGGCCTTCGACGCCGGCCCACTCGGGCTGGGCGATGCCGCTGCCCGCGGCGGTGGCCCGCAGCAGTGCCTTGTCGCGCAGCACCCGGGCCGCCTTGAGCCCGGCGCCCGGCAGGCCCCACGCCTCGGCGAGGGCGGCCGCGACCACGACCCCGTACTCCACGACGGGGACGACGGCCACCACACCGGCCGGGCGCGGCAGTGTGTCGGCGATGCGGTGCGGGTGCCGCTCGTCCTGGCTGGCGGCGGGCAGCAACGCCCCGACGCAGGCGTGCCGTTCGCCGAGGTCCTCGATCCCGCGCGCGGCGATCACCGCCGGCTCCTCCAGTACCAGTACGGAACCGGCGGGCAATGACTCGTCGAGTTTGCCGAGCATCACGGGGCTGTAGCCGACGAGGACGTGGGTGACGTCCTCGGGCACGGTACGGATGGTGACGGCCCGCCTGACCTCGTCCTCCAGGGCGTCGAGTTCCGCGAGAGTGGGGGCGTCGATGAAGAAGGACACCGCACGGTCCTCGGAACTGGTCAGCGGGACCAGACGGGCACCGCGGTCCTTGTGCACGAGCACGGCCCGCAGCGTGGGCGCGTCACCCGCGGCGGCCGGGCCGATGCGCGGCCACAGCCCGCCGTCGCCGACCCAGGCCGGTTCGGTGTCGAAGCCCTCCACGCTCACATCGGCGAGCACACCGGGCACGTGTTCGAGATAGACCTGCCGGGCGTGCCGGGCCGGCCTCGGATAGGAGGCGGGCTCACCGAGGGCGATGCGGACGATCTCGGGCTCCAGCGGGGCGCCCGTGGCCAGTTCGTACAGGACGCACAGGCCGTCGCCCGGGGTCCTGGCGGCGACCTCCATCAGCACCGGCCGGCCGCCGGCGCCCACCCGCCACTCGGCGTGCGCGATGCCGTCCCGGAAGTCGAGGCCATCCTCCAGCAGCCGCCGGTTGGCCTCCAGCAGGGCGGCCTCGGTGTCCGGGTGGTCGCTCGGGACGGTGTGCGAGAGCTCCACGAACGTCCGCGCGTGGGAGTCGGTGGTGTCCTTGCGGGTGGCGGAGGCGAACAGGAGCCGGCCGTCCTGCACGAGGCTCTCCACGGAGTACTCCTGGCCGGTGATCTTCTCCTCGACCAGGACCGTCTCGTGGGCCGGAAAGGCGTCCAGCGCGGCCCGCAGGGCGGCGGCGTCGGCCACTGACTCCACGCCCGAACTGGAGTGCCGGCCGGTGGGCTTGACCACGGCGGGGTAGCGGACCGGGTCCAGGTCGGCCGTGGCCCGCTCCTCCGGCGCGACGACCACGCACGCAGGACTGAACTCGGGCAGGTACCAGCGCTGGAGGTACTTGTTACGGCACACCCGGGTGGCGCGCAGGCCCGGGGTGGCGAGGCCGAGCGCGTCCGCGAGGAGCCCGGTCGGCTCCACCTGGGTCTCGCCGACGGCGTACGCACCGGTGATCCGGTATGCCTCGCGCCAGCGCCGGGCGGCCGAGATCACACCGGGGAGATACGAGTTGTCGCGGCTGACATCCCCGTCGACGAAGGCGAATTCATGGATGGCGGAGGCCGGATGGCCGGGATCGGCGGCTGCCCGCAGCGCCTCCTGGCGCCAGGCTGCGGGGGTGATGAGGAGGATCTTCATCCCCCTGCGGGTGAGTTCCTCCAAATACAGGGGCGCGCGACAGACCACCAGGAACGATCCGGTGAGAATGAAGGCGTCCGGCCGTGGTGCGGGGGTTCGCCCCGCTGAAGTCTGTGGCTCGTCCATGTGTTGAGTCCTCGTGAGGACGTGGACCGCCCCGGCCGGGGCGGTCCACGCGGTGTGTGTCGCTCAGTCGAAGTTGAGCTTTCCGGTGCGGGTCCGCTTCAGTTCGAAGAAGTCCGGGTAGTTGGCGAGCGCGCGTGCTCCGTCGAAAATGCGCGCCGCCTCCTCACCGCGGGGGATGGAATTGAGGACCGGCCCGAAGAAGGCCACTCCGTCGATGTGGATGGTGGGCGTGCCCACGTCCTCACCGACCGGGTCCATGCCGCGGTGGTGGCTCTCGCGCAGCGCCTCGTCGTACGCCTCGCTGTCGGCCGCCTCGATCAGCTCGGCCGGCAGGCCCCTCTCGGCGAGCGCCTCCGCGGCGACGGCACGGAAGTCCTTGTTGCCGCCGTTGTGGATACGGGTGCCGAGCGCCGTGTAGAGGCCGGGCAGAACGCTCTCGCCGTGCTGCTGCTCCGCGGCGATGCAGATACGCGTCAGGGCGAGCGAGTTGTTCACCAACTCACGATACCAATCCGGGAGTTCCCGGTTCTCATTGAGAACGTAAAGACTCATCACCCGGAATCTCAGATTCAGCTCGCGGCGCTGCTGGACTTCGAGGATCCACCGGGAGGTGATCCACGCGAAGGGACAGGCGGGGTCGAAGTAGAAGTCGACCTCGGCGGGGGTGTCGGTGTCAGTGCTGTCGACGGTCTGGGTCATGCGGATTCCTCGAAGATGTCAGAGGCGACGGAAGTGGTGTCGGCCCGCTCCACGTAATCGCGCAAAACAGCGTAGGTCTCGCGGAGTTGGCGCTTCAATACCTTACCGGTGACACCCACGGGGAAACTGTCCGACGTGCGGGCTATCTCCAGGACACCTATGCGGGGGTGGCCGGCCGCGGCGAGCGCCTCATTGGCACGGTCGAGCAGCTTGCGCGGCTCGGCGTCCGCTCCCTCGGCCACCGTCACCACGGCGACCGGCACGACCTTCCCGCCGTCGCGGCCCGCGACCACGGCGACGTCGTCGACCTCGGGCACGTCGTTGAGGACGACCTCCTCCATGAACACCGAGTAGCCGGTGCCGGATTCGGTGTGCAGGGCGTCCACCGCGCGGTCCACCAGGAAGAAGTCACCCGCGGCGTCCTGGTAGGCCATGTCACCGGGCAGCCAGTGGCCGGCCAGCTTGTAGCGGTAGGTGGTGTCCGAGTCGGCCCAGTAACCCGGCGTGATCGCGGGGCCCTTGGCCGCCAGGTGGCCGACTTCGCCGATGTCCGCGTGGCTGCCGTCCTCCCGCAGGATGGCGACCTCCGCGACGCCCACCGGCTTGCCCGCGCAGCGGTCGTTGCGCTCGGTGGCCAGGGTGCGGACCTTCAGCAGCACGCCCCAGCCGAGTTCGGTGGTGCCGAGCCGGTCGAAGAACGCGGAGGGCGGCAGCTCCGGGCTGCGCAGCGAGAGGATCTTGGTGATGTGGGCCTGGTGCACGGCGTCGCCGATGGAGGTCCACACCCCGACCGAGTCGACGGATCCGACGGCCAGGTCCGCCGCGGCGAGCTCAGCGTACCCGTGTGCGAAGGACATCACCGCGGTCGGGCGGTGCTGGTCGACGGCGGCGGCCAACTCCGCGCCGTCCCGGTCGCTCAGCGCGACGAACGGGGTGCCGCCGAGCACCGCGTAGACCGTGTAGGCGATGCAGCCCAGGTGCGACTGCGGCAGCGCCGTCATCATCAGCGCGCCGGGCGTCTCGGTGTGGTCCACGAGCCGGAACTTGGGGCCCGACACGATGGAACGGTGCGTGTGGATGGTCGGCTTGGGACGCCCGGTGGTCCCGGAGGAGTGCAGGATGACGACCGGGTCGTCGTCGTGGTGCGCCCAGTACTGCTCCTCGGGCAGCGTGGCGGCGGGCGGGGCGGGCAGTTCCTCCTCGGTCCGCGTCCACGCGAGGCCCAGCCCGTCGACGGCGGAACCGAGCCGGCCCAGCCGGTCGCGGTCGGTGTAGAGGCCGACCGGGGCGGTCTGCTCCAGCAGGGACAGCGCGATCACCTGAGGCGCCTTGCTGTTGACGAGGACCGCGATCGCGCCGATCTGCGCGAGGGCGTAGAAGTGCAGGGAGTACGCGAAGGAGTCCTCGATCCACACCGCGACCCGGTCCCGCTGCCGCACCCCCTGGGCCCGGTACCAGGCGGACCAGCTCTGCGCGAGCGCGTCCACCTCGACGAGGCTGAAGTCGTGCTGCCGCTCACCTGAGGTGGTGGTGATGGCGCGGTACGAGTGTATGTACCGCTGGTCGGGCGCGACACTGGCGGCCAGGGCGGAGCGGAGCAGGTTGCCACCGCCCACCAGCGGGTCGGCGGCCAGGGCCGCGCGCTGGTCCGGCGTCAGAACGGTCGGGGCGAACTCGGGCATGGTGTGCACCTTCCAGATCGGGAGCCGCTGCGGACGGATGTCGCCGGACTCCGCCGCGGTGGCGGCGGGAGGTCCGGATCGGGCTCGTGTCTCGGGTCGTTCCGGTGGTTCCGTGGTGCGGGTCGTTCCGGTGGTTCGGTGGTGCGAGTCGCGGATCGGTGCGTGGTGCGCCGGCGCGGGCTGCTCGGTGCTGCGTCGGTCGTGCCGTTCCGGTGTCCCGCCCCGTCAGAGGGTCCTGAAGAGGCGGGCGCAGGTGTCGCCGAGGTCGTCGAGGTCCGGGCCGAGGTAGTCGCGCACCTCCGTCAGGAGGCCCGCGAACTCCTCCTCGAAACCGCCGCCGACGGTGTCGCCGAGCCGCGCCAGGGAGTCCGCGAGCACCTTGCGGACCGCGGGCGCCTCGGGGTTGGCCGCCTGGACGTCCCAGTACACCTCCGGCGTTCCCCCCGCGATCCTGGCCAGCAGCGCCAGCAGGGTGCGGTGCGGCGGCGGCGCGATCCGCCGGAGCTCGGCCACGTCCACGTCGAGCCTGGCGAGCGTCAGTCCGAACGCGAGCACCGCGGCGTGCGTGAGCGCCTGGGTGGCGCCGGCCAGCCGGTCGTGCTCGCGGTCGCCGACGCGTACGACCTCGGCCCCCCAGCCGGCCACCAGGTCGAGCAGTTCGCCCACCCGGGGCCCGTCGCCCACGACGACCGCGGCGACCGGGCGGCCCGCGAAGCCGAGGGACGGCGCGAACATCGGGTTGAGGCCCACCGCCTGGACGTGCGGCGCGTGGTGGCGCACCGCGTCGGCGAAGCGCTGCTTGACCGAGAGGGTGTCGACGAGCAGGGCGTCGGGCCGCAGCGCCGCCGTCACCCCGGGCACGGCGGCCAGCGCCACCTGCTCGGGGACCGCGAGCACCACCAGATCGGCGTGGCCGAGTTCGGCCGCCAGCCGGTCCCCCACGGCGGTGATGTCGCCGCGCACCCAGCGGGTGTCCCGCGGCGCGCCGCCGGCGGGGGGCTCGCTGGGGTCGACGACGCTGACGAGCGCGCCGGTCGCCCGGATGTGGCCGGCGAACAGGCCGCCGACCGCGCCGGAGCCGCCGACGACGACGCAGCGCCGGATCACCGGGCGCCCCCGGCGGGCTGCGCGGCGGTGTCCAGGACCGCGGTCACCATGGCGCGGGACTTGACGACCGTCTCCTCGAACTCCTCGTCGGGGTCGGAGAGCGCGACGATCGCGCCGCCCACGCCGAAGCTCACCTTGTCGCCGGTGGCGACGAGGGTCCGGATGACGATGCTGAGGTCGGTCGCCCCGCTGAGGGAGAACCAGCCGAGCGACCCGGAGTAGACGCCGCGCGGCCCCTCTTCGAGCCGGTCGATGATCTCCATCGTGCGCAGTTTGGGCGCACCGGTCATGGAGCCGCCGGGGAAGGCGGCCCGGACGCAGGACACCGCCGTCTCGCCCGCACGCAGTGTGCCGCGGATGGTGGAGACCAACTGGTGCACCGGCGCGTACGTCTCGACGTCGAAGAGCTTGGGCACGTGGACGGAACCGATCTCGCTGACGACGTTGAGGTCGTTGCGGATCAGGTCCACGATCATCAGGTTCTCCGCGCGGTCCTTCTCCCGGCCCGCGAGGTCCGCCCGCAGCGCCTCGTCCTCGGCGGGTGTCGCGCCGCGCGGCCGGGTGCCCTTGATCGGCTTGGACTCGGCGATCCCGTCCGTCCCGACGCTCAGGAACCGCTCGGGCGACGCGCTCAGCACGGCCACGCCCGGGAAGTCCAGCAGCGCGCCGTACGGCACGGGGCTGATGCCCCGCAGCCGCTCGTACGTCCGCAGCGGGTCGATGGCGGCCCGCAAGCCGACCGCGTTGGTCAGGCACACCTCGTACGTCTCGCCCTGGCGGATCTGCTCCAGGCTCTCCCGTATGCGCTCCAGGTAGCCGTGCTCGTCGTGGCGCAGGTCGACGGTGCCCTCGGCGGCCGGGTCGGTCATGCCGACGCCCGAGAAGGCCACGGGGGGCCGGGGGGTGTGCGGCGGCAGCGCCGCGAGCCGGGCCGCCGTCGACTCCAGCCAGGCCGTGGCGTCCGCGAGGTCGTCGTCGAGGGAGAGCGCGAGCAGGTAGCTCACGCCCTCGGCGTGGTCGACGGCGAGCATCCGGTCCGCGAACAGCAGGGCGGCGTCCGGGGTTTCGGCCTTGTACGTCTCGTCGCCGCCGGTCTCCGCCTTCAGCTCGTAGCCGAGGAAGCCGACGTAACCGAGGTTGAAGTCGAACGGCAGGCCCTGCGGGGTGGGCACGGCGCGCCGGGCGAGCTGCTCCTGGAGGTAGTCGAAGAAGCGCTGCTCGACGATCTCCTCGGTGCCGCCGGGCCGGGCGGGGCCGCCGCTCACGCTCACGGCCCCGTCGACGACGCGGTAGGTGAGGTATTCGGCGAGCGGGCCGCTGCCGTCCCCGAGGAAGGAGAACCGGGACAGGCCCTCGATCACGGCGCCGCTGTCCAGCCAGAAGCCGTGCTCGCGCCCGTGGAACAGCTCCCGGTAGGCGGCCTCGGTGTCCGGCTCGCAGGGCACCCTGCGCACGTCGACGCGGTACCGGGGCGGGCGCCGCCGGGCCGCGTCGGCGAGCGCGAGGTCGCGGAAGTTCGCGAGCAGTTCGCGGCCGTACTCGCTGCTGATGGACTCCGGGTGGAACTGCACGCCCCAGATCGGCCTGGTCCGGTGGCGTACGCCCATCACGACGCCGTCCTCGGTCCAGGCGGTCCGCTCCAGTTCGTCCGGGAGCGAGGTCGCCGCGAGGGAGTGGTAGCGGACCACGTCGTACGGGGACGGCAGCCCGGCGAAGAGGCCGGTGCCGTCGTGGTGGACGGGTGAGACGCGGCCGTGCATCGGCTGCGGGGCGAGACCGATCTCGCCGCCGAACAGATGGCAGATGCCCTGGTGGCCGAGGCACACGCCGAGCACGGGCAGTCCGCTGTCGAGGATCGCGCGGGCGCTGATGCCGAAGTCCCGCTCGCGCTCGGGCCGGCCGGGCCCCGGGGAGACGACGATCGCGTCGAAGTCCTCCATGCGCAGCGCTGACCAGTCGGCGCCGTTGCGGACGACGACCGGCGCGACGCCGTTCACCTCGCCGAGCAGTTGGTAGAGGTTGTAGGTGAAGGAGTCGTAGTTGTCGATCAGCAGGGTCCTCATGCCGGGCCTCCTATGACGAGGTCCTCGACGCGGCACGTCTCCGCGATCACGAGGTCGTACAACGCGCGCAGGAAATTCTGATCGATTCCGTTTTCGGAACCGAATCGGGCGGCACGTTCCTGCACGATGCCTATGCGGTGCGGCTGCATCATCGGAATGTCGTGCTCACGCTTGTGGTGCGCGATCTGCACACAGATGTCGATGCGCTCGCGCAGCCGGTCAAGGAATTGCTCGTCGACGCGGTCAAGACGCGCCCGGAGTTCTTCGATCCCTACGGCGGGAGCCGGTGCTTCCGGCATTTCTTCCCCCTGTGCTCTCCTGAAGATCACACGGCGCCGTGCCTCCACCCCCGGTACGACCTGGCGGTGGGAGGCGCCCCCTGTCACAGCACTGGACTCTGCCGTTCCCGGCATCCACCCGCCACGGACGCGATGGTTCGGGTCTGCGCAGTGCACACACCGGCGGGATGCACATCCGGACACATGCCCCATAGCACCCACCTCCATCGCCTTGTCCTCCTTGCGGAAATGCACGGGACGAACTCATAGTTTGTTCGGAGCCGAATTCAGGGGCGCACAGGGGGAGGCGAACTCGGTGGGAAATCCGGGAGCACCGGGATCAGTGCCGCTGGAGCGGCGATTATTCATCGCGGCGACGACTCGGGAAACACCCGCACAAGGCCCGGTGAAAAGGCGGACAGGAACGGCGTCCGGCACCGCCGGGAGGCCCGCGGCCGGCGGGATCGCCCGGCCCTTCGCGGGCCGGGACACCGGAGCGGGTCACGGGGCGTCGTCCAGGGAGACGAGGAGGGCGCGCAGGATGCGGTCGAGCTCCTGACAGTCCTCCTTGTCGATGCCGGACAGCAGACGGCGCTGGTTGCGGACGTGGCCCTCGACGACGCGGTCCACGAGCTCGCGGCCGGCGTCGGTGAGGGCGATGTGCAGGCTGCGCCGGTCGCCCGGGACGGCCTCGCGGCTCACCAGGCCGCGTGCGACGAGGCGGTCCACGCGGTTGGTCAGCGCGGCGGAACCGATCATGACGCTCGCGGCGAGGGCGCTGGGCGTCAGGGGGCCGGCACTGCGGCGGAGGGTGGCCAGGACGTCGAACTCCCACGTCTCCATGCCGTACTCGCCGAAGTACTCCTTGAGCCCGGCACTCAGGAGCCGTGACAGGCGCAGCGTGCGCCCGACGGTTCCCATCGCGGCCAGGTCCAGGTCGCTGCGCTGGGCGGCCCACTGGTCCAGAAAGCCGTCGACGCGGTCACGCATGGGGGCACCTCTTCCTCGTTGCTTCGACAAGCTTCGACACCGAGGTTACTTCGACATCGAGACGTTTGACGCAAGCGTAGTCCAGGACTTACTTTCTTGGTACTGGACAGTTCGACATCGAAAGGTTCGATCATGCCCCCACGCGGGACGAGCGAGACCGTCGCCCAGGTCATCCGCTCACGGCGCGCCATCCGTCACTACCGTCCCGACCCCGTTCCCGCACCGCTGCTGCGGGAGTTGATCGGCCTCGCCCTGGAGGCGCCGTCCAGCTACAACCTCCAGGCCCGCTCCGTCGTGGCGGTCACCGGTGCGACGGGGCTGCGGGCGCTCACCGAGGCCACCGGCGGCCAGCCGCACCCGCAGGAAGCACCGGTGATGCTGGTGTTCGTCGCGGAGTCCGCCGCCTGGACCGAGGGGCGGGACGACGTGTGGGAGACCGCCCGCGGGCGCGGGGCCTGGACCGAGGCCTTCGCAGACGGGACCCCGGGGAGCGTGCGCGCCTTCTACGAGGACCTGCGCGCACGCGGCCTGGAACGCGAGTACGCGGTCAAGGACGCCATGCTCGCCGCCGCGTTCCTGATGATCGCGGCGGAGGCGGCGGGCCTCGGCACCAGCCCGATGAACGGCTGGGACGAGGCGGCGGTCAAGCGCGCCATCGGCATCACCGACCGCCCCGACCTGCACATCGCCCTGCTCGTACCGCTCGGTTATCCGGCCGAGGTGCGACTCCACCCGGGGCGCCGCGCACCGGAACTGACCAGCTTTCACAACACCTACGGACGCCAGGCCCCGGGCCCGGCAACCGGCAGTACGCGCCTGCGGCACCTCCAGGGCCGCTGAGGCGGAGCGCGCCCCGGAGCGCACCACCACCGACCGGGCAGGGCGGCACGCTCGCCCAGCCCCGCCCGCCCGGCACCACCCGGCAGTTCCGAACGGCGGCACAACGACACAACGGCACGGCAGCACGGCAGCACGGCAGCACGGCTCAACGGTGTTCCGCCACCCGCGGTTCACCCGGGGCGGCCCGCACCGCGGCCACCCCCCGCAGCGGGTCCTGCCCCGGCAGGCCCTCAACAGCCGAGGAGATCACTTCCATGGTCACCGTGAACAAGCTCGTCCAGGTCGCCGGCATCATCGACGCCGAAGAAGCCGACATGATCATCAACGAGGGCGCGGACTGGATCGGCTTCGCCCTTCGCCTGCCGTCCGGCAAGGACGACATCCCCGAGCAGGACGCCGCCGCCATCATCAAGGGCCTTGAGGCCCCGCACGCCGGCGTCCTGATCAGCTACCTCACAAACGCTGACGAGATCAGCGAGTTCTGTGGCGAACTCGGCGTCGTCGCGGTCCAGTTGCACGGCGACGTGGAGGTCGCCCAGCTCAGGCGCCTCAAGGACATACGCCCCGACCTGTTCGTCCTGAAGTCCCTCGTGGTCAAGGAGGGCAACACCGAGGAGCTGCTGGAGCTGGTCGACGCCACCCACCCGTACGTCGACATGTACATCACCGACACCTTCGACCCGAAGACCGGGGCCAAGGGCGCCACGGGCCTGACCCACGACTGGAGCATCTCCGCCGCGCTCGTGCGCCGCTCCCCCAAGCCGCTGATGATGGCGGGCGGTCTCAGGCCGGAGAACGTCGGCGACGCCATCCGCGCCGTACGGCCCGCCGCCGTCGACGCCCACTCCGGTCTGGAGGGCCCCGACGGGCGCAAGGACCGCGCGAAGGTCGCCACGTTCCTGGCCGAGGCGCGCCGCGCCTTCGACGACATCGGCTGACCCGGGCCTCCCGGCCGGGTCCGGCGGACGCCGGGCCCGGCACGCACGGCCCGCCCTACGCCACCCGAGGCGGGCACGCGCGCCGGGTCCCCGCGCCCCGCGCCCGCCCAGCCCTGCCCGTACCACCCCGTCCGTACGACCCCGTACGGCCCCCCGCTCCTCCTCGTACGACCCCCCGTTCCCCCGCACCCTCCTTCGTACGACCCCCCGTTCCCCCGCACCCTCCCTCGCACGACCCCCGGTCCCCGCACCCCCGCCGTGCAGGCCCCCGGCCCCAGCGCGTCCGTACGTTCCCCCTCCCGTTCAACCGACCACCGGAGAGGCACCCGTCGTGACCACCGCACCCCGTGTCCATGTGCTCCCCCAGACCGACCAGCTCCGCGCGCTGCACACCGTCATCCGTGACCGCGACTGCGGCCAGCAGGACTTCGTGACGCACTCGCGGCGTGTCTTCCGCATCCTGCTGGAGGCGGCACTCGATCTGCTGCCCTTCGCCAAGAAGGAGGTCAGTACCCCCATCGGCGCCGTGTACGAGGGACTGGAGCCGGCCCGCGAACCGTATGCCGTGAGCGTCGTGCGCGCCGGTGAGGCGATGGAGGTGGAACTGCGGGACATGCTGCCCGGCATCCGCGTCGGCAAGATCCTGATCCAGCGCGACAAGCAGACCAAGCTCCCGCACCTGTACTACAAGCACCTGCCCGACGACATCGCGGACCACCCCGTGCTGCTGCTCGAACCGATGCTGGCGACCGGGGGCTCGGCGCTCGCCGCCGTGGACGTCCTGGTGGAGGCGGGGGTGGCGGAGGAACGCATCGTGCTGGTCGACCTCCTGGCCTCACCGCAGGGCCTGAGCCGCGTGTCCGCGGAGCGGCCGCACCTGCAGATCATCACCAGCTCGATCGAGGAACGTCTGACCGAACACGCCTTCATGCTCCCGGGCATCGGCGACTTCGGCGACCGGTTCTTCGGCACCACCGACTCCGGAGCCCGCACATGAGCAACCAGCGCCTCGCGGCCACCAGCGCGGTGACCGCGCTCGCCCCCGCCGTATGGGGATCGACGTATCTGATCACCACCGAGTTCCTGCCGCCGGACCGGCCGTTGCTGGCCTCCACCCTGCGCGCCCTGCCCGCCGGTCTGATCCTGCTGGCCGCGACCCGGGTACTGCCGCGCGGCATCTGGTGGTGGCGGGCGCTGGTCCTCGGTGTGCTGAACATCGGCGCGTTCTTCTACTTCCTCTTCCTCGCCGCCTACCACCTGCCCGGCGGGGTGGCCGCCCTGGTGATGTCGATCCAGCCGATGATCGTGCTGCTGCTGGGGTCGGCGGTGCTGCGGGACAAGGTCCGGCCGGTGCAGATCGCCGCCTGCCTGCTCGGTGCGGCGGGCGTGGCGCTGCTGGTGCTGGAACCCCATGCGGGCCTGGACACCGTCGGTGTGCTGGCGGGCGTGCTCGGCGCCGCCTGCATGGCCTCGGGCATCGTGCTGACCAAGCGGTGGGGCCGCCCCGAAGGCGTCACCCTGCTCGCCTTCACCGGCTGGCAGCTCACCGTGGGCGGCCTGGTGCTGGTCCCGATCACCCTGGCGACCGAACCGCTGCCGACCCATCTGACCTGGGGCAACATCGGCGGTTTCGCGTATCTCAGCCTGATCGGCGCCATGGTCGCGTACGTCCTGTGGTTCCGGGGGCTCTCGCGCCTGCCCGCGCTGGCCGCCTCGTTCCTCTCGTTCGCCTCGCCGCTGTGCGCGACCGTCCTCGGCTATCTGTTCCTCGACCAGTCGCTCGGCCTGCTCCAGATCCTGGGCGCCGCCGCCGTCGTGGGATCGGTCGTCCTGGCACAGCGCCGCGGCACGCCGGCGCCGGAGCCGGCTCCGGCCGAGCCCGAACCGGCAGCAAGCCGGGCGTGAGCACCGCTCCGCTCGCCTTTTCTCATCAGTTGGGGGACACCTTTCCATGGCCATCGAGACGCCGACCTCCGGCGTATCCCTCAAGGGGGTCTCGCTCCGCTCCCTGCTCAGTCATCAGGCCCGTATACGGCCCTACGCCGTCGCCGTGACCGACGGGCGCCAGGACCTGACCTTCGCGGAACTGGACCTGGCCGCACACCGGTTGGGGGCGCTGCTGGTCTCGCTCGGCGCTGCCCCCGACAGCTGCGTGGGCCTGTGCACCGAACCGTCCGCCGAGCTGGTGAGCGGTGCGTGGGGCATCCTCACCGCGGGCGCCGCCTATCTGCCGCTGTCCCCGGACTACCCGGACGACCGGCTCCGATACATGATCGAGAGTTCGGGGACCCGGCTCATCGTGGCCCAGGACCACCTGCGCGAGCGGGTCCGGCGCCTGGCCCCCGAGGGCACCGTGGTGATCTCCGCGGCGGACGCCCCAGAGGCGCCACCGCTGCCGCTGCCCGGCGCGCGCGGGGACCAGCTCGCGTATGTCATCTACACGTCGGGCAGCACCGGCAGGCCCAAGGGCGTGATGATCGAGCAGCACAGCATCGTCTCGCAGATGCAGTGGCTCGCCAACTGCGGGCACCTCGGGCCGCGGGTGTCCATCCTGCAGAAGACGCCGATGAGTTTCGACGCGGCGCAGTGGGAGATCCTGGCGGCGGCCGTGGGCGCGCGCGTGGTCATGGGCGCCCCGGGGATCTTCCGGGACCCCGAGGGCATCCTCGACATGATCCGCACACACCGGGTGACCGCCCTCCAGGCGGTTCCGACGCTGCTGCGGGCGCTGCTGGACACCGAGCGGTTCGGCACCTGCGTGTCCCTGTCCCGGGTGTTCTCCGGCGGCGAGGCGCTGACCCGGGGGCTGGCCAAGGACCTGTTCACGGAGCTGCCCGGCGTCTCGCTCGTCAACCTGTACGGGCCGACCGAGACGACCATCAACGCCACGTCGCACTGGGTCGACCCGGACGCCCTCGGCGACAACCCCTCGGGGATGCTGCCGGTCGGGGTGCCGGCGGACCGGGTGACCTGCTACATCCTCGACGACGGCAACCGTCCCGTGGACATCGGCGAGAGCGGTGAGTTGTTCGTCGGCGGCCGGCAGGTGGCGCGCGGCTACATCGGCCTGACCGAGCAGAGCGCGCACCGCTTCATCACCTCCCCCTTCAACCCCACCGAGCGGCTGTACCGCACCGGCGACCTGTGCCAGTGGAACGAGGACGGCACGATCCAGTTCGTGGGCCGCACCGACAACCAGGTCAAGCTGCGGGGGTACCGGGTCGAGTTGGAGGAAGTGGCGGCGCGGATCGAGGAGCACACCTGGGTACGCAGGGCCGCGGCGCTCGTCGCCGACGACCCGCGCACCGGCGGCCGGACCCTGGTGGCGGCAGTCGAACTGAACGAGCGCACCGCCGCCGTGATGGACCAGGGCCGCGAGGACGCGGCCCACCACCGGTCCAAGGCGTCCAAACTCCAGGTCAAGGCCCAGCTCTCCAACCCGGGGCTGCGCGAGCCCGCGGAACTCGGCGGCCGGCCGGTCGTAGCCCTGCCGGGGGCCGAACCCGGCGAGCGGCAGCGCCGCGAGGCGTACGCCCGGAAGACCTACCGCTTCTACGACGGCGGGCCGGTCGGCGTGGACGACGTCCTCGGCCTGCTGGCCCCGGCGGCCGGCACCGCCCTCTCCCGCGCGCCGGAGCTGCTGTCGCTGCCGGAGCTGGGGGAGATCCTGCGCTGGCTCGGGCCGTTCCGCAGCGACGAGCGGCTGCTGCCGAAGTACAGCTACGCCTCGCCCGGTGCCCTCTACGCCACCCAGCTGTACCTGGAGACCCGGGGGCTGCCGGGGCTGCCCGCCGGCCTCTACTACCACCACCCGGTGGAACACACTCTGGTACGGGTCGCCGAACCGGCCGACGACGGCGGGCCCCTGCTGCGGGTCCACTTCCTCGGCAAGCGCCGCGCGATCGAACCCGTCTACAAGAACAACATCGCCGAAGTACTGGAGCTGGAGACCGGGCACATCGTCGGTGTGCTGGAGGAGGTCCTGCCCGACTACGGCCTGGGCGTCGAACCCGCCGGGTTCGACCCGCGCGTCAAGGCCCGCATGGACGTCGCCGGCGAGGACCTCTACCTGGGCAGCTTCGACGTCACCGCGAACCGCTCACGTCCACGCCATGACCAGGTGGAGCTGCTCGTCCAGGCGCACGGCGAGCAGGTGGCGGGACTCGCGGCCGGGCTCTACCGCTACCGGGACGGACGGCTGGAGCCACTCGGCACCGAAGTGGTCGACAAGCGCCACGTCATCGCCATCAACCAGGGGGTCTACGAGCGGGCCGCGTTCGGCGTCAGCGCCGTGTCCCGGGCCGGCACCGAGCCGTGGCTGCGCTACATCGTGCTCGGCACCGCGCTCCACCGCCTGCAGCGCATACCCGGGTTCGGGCTCATGTCCGCCGGCTACTCGTCCAAGACCGGCAACCCGCTGCCCGCCGCCCTGCGGCTCGACGACCTCCTCGCCGCGGCCGGCGCGGAACCGGCCGCCGCCTCGTACTTCTTCGTCGGCGGCCGGATCAGCGACGAACAGGCCGCGCACCAGGGCATGGACGAGGACGCCGTGCACACCAAGGGCCCGGCCGAGATGATCCGCGAGGAGCTCACCCGGTTCCTGCCGGACTACATGATCCCCGCCCGGGTGCTGGTGGTGCACGAACTGCCGCTGACCGCCAACGGGAAGATCGACGCCAAGGCGGCCGCCGCACTGCCCGAGCTGGCGGCGGCCTGGCGGCCCGCACCGTACGTGGCGCCCGCCACGGCGACCGAGGAATGGCTCGCCACCGAATGGGGCCACGCCCTCGGCTACGAGGACGTCTCCACCGAGGACGAGTTCTTCGCCTCGGGCGGCAACTCGCTGCACGCCGTGGCCCTGGTCAACAAGGTCAACCGGGAGTTCGGCACTGCCCTGCCGCTCCAGGTCGTCTTCGAGTCGCCGAGGCTCGTCGACCTCGCCGCCCGGATCGACAGCGGCACCCCGCAGCGCGTCTCCCGTCTCGTGCCGCTGCACCGCGGTGGCACGGGACGCCCGGTGTTCTGCTGGCCCGGCCTCGGCGGCTACCCGATGAACCTGCGGACACTGGGCCGCGAGGCCCGCACGGACGGGCCGTTCTACGGGATCCAGGCGCACGGCATCAACGCCGGCGAGGCGCCGTACCCGACCATCCGGGAGACGGCGCTCGCGGACATCGAGGAGATCCGCGCGGTCCAGCGCTCGGGCCCGTACCGGCTGTGGGGCTACTCCTTCGGCGCACGGGTGGCGTTCGAGACCGCGTTCCAGCTCGAAGCGGCCGGTGAGAGCGTCGAGCACCTGCTGCTGATCTGCCCCGGCAACCCGACACTGCGGCACGAGGACGCACGGCGCTGGGGTCGTGAGTCCTCCTTCGCGAACCCGGCCTACGTGACCATCCTCTTCTCGGTCTTCGCGGGCTCCATCGAGGGCGCGGCGCTCGACGAGTGCCTGGAGCGGGTGAGCGACGAGGAGTCCTTCGTGCGCTTCGTCCACGACCTGCTGCCCGCACTCGACAAGGAGACGATCCTGCGCATCACCCGCATCGTCGGGCAGACGTACGAGTTCGACTACAGCTTCCACGAGTTGCGGCAGCGCCGCCTGAGGACCCCGGTCACCGTCTTCAAGGCCCGTGGCGACGACTACTCGTTCATCGAGGACAGCGACGGCTACAGCGCGGCCCCGCCCACCGTGATCGACCTGGCTGGCGACCACTACGGCGTGCTGAAGGACGGCGGCGTCGCCGAACTCGTGGCCGGCATCAGGTCGGTGACCGGCGGCTGAAGCCGCGAGGCGGCCCGCCATCCGGGTGGGTGCCCGCACAAGGACAGCAGACACCGCGTACCGCACGGCACACGAACCCCGTACACAGCACACAGCACGCACGTGACCGACGAACGTCGGACCCACCGTTTCGGACACACCGCCGGCGCCCGCAATCGCGCCCGTCGGTGTGTCCGCCGCCGAGAGGAGTACCCGCATGCCGCACATCTCCATCAGGCACTGGCCGCGCACCTTCACCGACGCCGAACGCGAGGACCTGGTCACCGAGCTGACCAGGACGGTGACCAGAGCCTTCGGCGTCGACGAGGGCTCGGTGTCGATCGCCGTCGAGTCCGTCGAGCCGTCACGCTGGACGGACGAGGTGCACACGCCCGAGATCGCGGGCCGGGCACACCTGTTGTGGAAGGAACCCCACTACTCCGCCCCGATCCCCGCGGAGGACCCCCGATGAGCGCCGCCATCCCCCTGGTCTACGGCGAAGAGGTCCGGGAGGCGCTGCACGAGCGCCGTCCGGTCGTCGCCCTGGAGTCGAACGTCATCACCCACGGCCTGGCGTACCCGCACAACGCCGAGACGGCGCACCGGGTCGAGGCCGCGGTGCGCAAGAGCGGGTCCGTCCCCGCGACGATCTGCGTCGAGGACGGCGCGCTGCGTGTGGGCATGACGGACCGGGACATCGAGCGCTTCGCGTCCGGCTCCGGTATCCCGAAGGTCTCCAGCCGCGACCTGCCCGTCGTCCTCGCGCGCGGCGGCATGGGCGCGACGACGGTCGCGTCCTCCCTCGTCGCCGCCGAGTTGGCGGGCATCCCGTTCTTCTCCTCGGCGGGCCTCGGCGGGGTGCACCGGGGCGCGGAGAGCACCATGGACGTCTCCTCGGACCTGATCCAGCTCACCCGCTCCAAGGTCGCCGTGGTCTGCGCGGGGGCGAAGATGATCCTCGACCTGAAGCTGACCATGGAGTATCTGGAGACACACTGCGTGCCGGTGATCTCCTACGGCTCGGACGACTTCCCCGCCTTCTACTGCACCTCCAGCGGCGTACGGTCACCGCACCGCATCGACGACGAGGACCTGATCGCCAAGGTGGTCGCCGCCTACTGGGCCACACCGGCGCCCGGTTCCGTCGTCATCACCACACCGCCGCGGGACGAGGACGCGGTGGACTCCGCCGAGGCCGAGGCCGCGATCACCGGCGCCCTGGAGCAGGCGCACCGGGACGGTGTCACCGGCCAGGGACTGACCAAGTACCTGATGCGCGCGGTGGACAGGGCCACGGGCGGGCAGACCGCCGAGGCCAACATGGCGGTCCTCGTCTCCACCGCCGAGGTCGGCGGCCGGATGGCCGCCGCCTACGCCCGCCACCTCGCCGGCGCCGACTGACCCACCGCGGCGGCCGGCCGCACCGGTCCCGCCCACACGTCACCCGCACACGTCGCACCCCGCGACACCGCCCCCCACAGCCCCGTACCACCGGAGAGGGAAACACCATGTCCTCGTTGTTCGACTCCGTCACCTTCGGCAAGATCCAGCTGGCCAACCGGCTGGTCATGGCGCCGATGACGCGCGACCGGGCCACGCCGGGCGGCGAGGCCACCGAGCTGATGGCCGAGTACTACGCCCAGCGCGCCTCGGCCGGACTGATCATCACCGAGGGCACCCAGCCGTCCGCGGTCGGGCAGGGCTTCCTCAACACTCCCGGCCTGTACACACCGGAGCACGCACGGGCCTGGAGCACCGTGACCGACGCCGTGCACGCGCGCGGCGGCAGGATCGTCGTCCAGCTGATGCACGCGGGACGCATCGGGCACCCCTCGCTGTACGCGGACGCCCACCGGTCCGTCGCGCCGTCGGCGGTCACCGCGGCGGGACAGTGCTTCACCCCCGGTGGGCCGACGGACTACGAGGAGCCGCACGAGCTGACGCTCGCCGAAATCGCCGCGACCGTCGAGGACTTCGCCCACTCGGCCCGCTACGCGATCGAGGCGGGCTTCGACGGCGTGGAGATCCACGCGGGCAACGGCTTCCTGCTCCACCAGTTCCTCGCCGAGAACACCAACCGTCGCACCGACGCCTACGGTGGGACGATCGCGGGCCGCATCCGTTTCGCGGTCGAGGTGGTGGAAGCCGTCGCCGGCACCATCGGCAACGAGCGCACCGCCCTGCGCATCTCGCCCGCGAACCAGTTCAACGACATCGCCGAGGGCGAGACCGAGGAGCTCTACACGGCGCTCGTCCCGGCCCTGCCGAACCTGGCGTTCCTGGAGATGTGCGAGATCGTGGCCCGCCCTGTCACCACCCTGGTCCGGCGGCTGTGGAACGGGAACCTGATCGTCAACCCGCACGCCGCGCCGGACTCGTTCCCCTCCTCGGCAGCCACCGCCCAGGAGGTCCTGGACGCGGGCCTGGCCGACGCGGTCTCCCTCGGCGCGCTCTTCCTCGCCAACCCGGACCTGCCGGCCCGCATCCAGGCCGGGGGCCCGTACACCGCGGCCGACGAGGACACGTTCTACGGCGGCGACCACCGCGGCTACACGGACTACCCGCACCTGACGAACTGAGCCGCACCTCCGCACCGGTCGTGACCGCCCGGTCGTCCCCGCCGGTCGTCACCGACTGGTCGTCCCCGCCGGTCCCGTCCGGCCGGCGGGGACGCGGCGCTCACCCGCGGTGACGGCCACTGCTACGCTTCCGCAGCAGGTCGGCGCCCGTCGGCACGATACGTAACACCCCTAAAAACAGGGGCAGTTGAAGCGGTGGGAGCACACATGCTGGTCGCTGGGCTCATCCTTGCCATGGTCGCAGGAGTGATCCACGTCTACATATTCGTCCTGGAATCCCTGCGGTGGACGGACCCGCGCACCCGCGCGGTCTTCGGCACCACCGAGGAACAAGCCGACATGAACCGGCAACTGGCCTTCAACCAGGGCTTCTACAACCTGTTCCTGGCCGTCGGCGCCGTCCTCGGTGCGATCCTGGTGTTCGCCGGCCGGGGCACCGCGGGAGAGACACTGACGACGACCGCCACGGCCAGCATGGTCCTCGCGGGCCTGGTCCTGCTGCTGAGTGACCGCACGAAACTCCGCGCGGCCCTGGTCCAGGTTCTCGCGCCGGCCCTGTCCCTCGTCGCGCTCCTGCTGGCCGCAGTGGTGTGAGCCGCGACGGGCGCCTGGAGAGTCGGGAGGCCAGGCTTCGTCAGGCGGTGGAGCTGCGCGATCGGGGGGAACTCGACCGTTCGTGCGCCCTGACGCGTGAGATCGCGCAGCGGATCATCGACTGCCGGTTTCCGATCCGCGCATCCGCCGCGGAGTTCGTCGCCGACTGATCTCCACACGAAGCGCTGTGACCGCGGGGGCTCTCGGCCTCCGTGTGTCAGGCGCGTTCCCGCGTGGGCCGATCGCGCCTCATCGCATCCGAGGGCGAGCCGAGTGGGCTCCGGAGCAGGTCCGACGATCCACTGCTCAGCTCTCCAGGACCCCACACCGTGGAGCCGGCGGCCATGCCGCCACGGCTCCCCCGTGGTCGTGCCGGCATGGCCCGGGCGACCGTGTCGCGGCCGCGCCAGGAGGACAGTAGAGGAGGGCCGCAGGGCTGTGCGAGGTGCACCTCGCACAGCGGAGGGGCCCGCCGGTTTCGTCCCGCACAGCGGCGGCCGCCGAGGCGCCGGATCGGACGGGTTCCACCGTGCTGATGCGGTGCCGGCCCGGCCTCTGACCGGCCTCGGACCGTGCTCGGTCCGGCGGCGGGCCGGTTTCAGACCTCGCCGAGCGCCTTCAGCGCGAGCCACAGCTCGTACGTGTCACTCGGAGCGTGCAGCAGCGACCGCCCCATCAGCTCCTCCGCGCGCACGAGGCGCTTGCGCAGACCGGGAGGCGAGATGCCGAGCGCGGCCGCCGCCTCGGACAGCCGGGTGTCCGCCCGCAGCCAGGCGCACACCGTGTCCACCCCGGCCGGGCCGAGCGGAGCGAGGCGGGCCCGCGCCCAGGTCTGGGCCGCGGGGGTGGCGAGCAGTGCGGGCAGGTCGGTGGGGCATCCCGCGGTCGGCGGTGTGTGCGGGGAACGCAGCCGCAGGGCCAGCCACACCGCCGACTGCTGGGCGACGCAGGTCAGGAGGTCGAAGCCCAGGAGGTGTTCGACGAGCCGCAGCCGGGCCGTCAGTGTGTTGCGGTGGATCTTCAGGTGCCGGCCGGCGCCGGTACCGAAGGTCAGCCAGGACGCCAGTGTGCCGAGCAGTTCGTCGGCGCCGGGATCGGAGCGGCGGGCCGGTTCGTAGGCCAGACAGGGCCCGAGCAGGTCCGTGGCCCAGCGCGCCCCTTCCGAGCCCAGCAGCGGTGCGAGACCGTCCTGCCGGTTGAAGCGCGACCATCGCCCCGGCGCTCCCCTGGCCACGGCCAGCGCGTGGAACGCCTGCTCGTAACCCGACGCCGTGTCCCGCAGGGCCACGTCGGCACTGGCCCCGATGCGGCACTCCGGCATCTCCTCCAGCACGTCCTGTTCCCACCGGTGGGCCTCCGCCGGTATCAGCGCGATGAGGTGCCGGGAACGCACCGGGCACGGCACTATCCACGCCGCGCCCTCCGCGACCCGCTCCAGCCGCGCCGCCGCCGCGGACCGGTCCCGTACGGACGATTCGACCACGCACACCCTGAGGAGACCCGGCAGCCGGTCCCCCATCGCCCCGGCGACCCGGTGTGCCAGGGTCACACTGCCGCCGACCAGCAGGTGCAGCACCGCTTCCCGCCCCTGGGCCCGCGCCTGGTCCATCCGGTACCGGGCCCGGGTGTACTCCTCGGAGCGCAGCGACAGCTCCAGCAGCCGCGCGGCGTCCGTGAGGAGTGTGCCGTAGCGGTCGTCGCCGCCGCCTTCCAGCGTCAAGTACGGATCGCGTCCCAGGGCGGCCATGTGCACGGTCCGGCCGTGCTCACCGCCGGTCACACCGGACGGCGCCCCGCGCCGGTGCAGTTCCGCCACCGCGAGGACCACGGCGCGCGCGGGACGGCTGGGAGCCGCCGCGAGAACCGATCCGGCGCCCGAGATCAGCGCGGCCGCACCGCCGGTCCGCCGGGCCAGCCACTCCAGCACGGCCCCCACCGCGCCCGGTCCGTTGACCAGGCGTACCAACGCGAGCGCGTCCTCGGCCCGCGCCGCCCCCGATCGGGGCTCCTCAGCCATGTCCCGGCCTCGCCGCGCGTCGTTCATGCACGACACCGTAGTCAGTCCCGCACAGGGACCGGGGTCGCCGAGGCCGGCCCCGGGACGGTTCCGCAGGCGCGTATCCGGTACTTCGGGGATACGCTGACACCGGACGGAACGTGCGGTATGCGTGGTTCGTCGCGCCGGAACGGGCGGAGGCGGCCCTGGAGGGTGTGTCAGCCGGGCGGCTGCTGTCCTTTCGGCCGGTGCGCGCCGTCCGTCGTCGAGCCGTGCCGCGCGGCACGGCGATTCGTCAGCTCAGGACCAGCCGGCCGCCTTAGGTACGTCCCGCCTCATGCTCCCGGGAGCGGGACGCGACGTACGCGGACACACCTCCGCATGCGACGCGCCCTCACCCCTCGTTCCCGCGCCGCCCCTTGCCGCGCCGCCGCACTCGCCCCCGGTACCCGTCCCCCGTGATCCTCGAAGGAGAAACGCCATGAGCGCAGCGACCACCCCGTCCGGCGGACCGACCGTCGTCCTCGTCCACGGCGCGTTCGCCGATGCCGGAAGCTGGGCGCCCGTCGTGGAACGCCTGCTGACGGCGGGAGTGTCCGTACGCGCCGTCGTCAATCCACTGCGCGGCCTCGCCGCCGACGCCGCCTACGTGGCCGGCGTGATCGACCAGACGCCCGGTCCCGTACTGGCCGTAGGACACTCGTACGGCGGCGCGGTCATCACCAACGCCGTCCCCATGACCAAGAACGTGGTCGGCCTCGTCTACGTCGCCGCCTTCGCCCCGGACGAGGGCGAGACCCTCGGCGACATCGTGGGCGGTTCGAAGATCAGCGAACTGACACCCGCACTCCAGGAACTGAAGTACCCGACGGGGCAGGGCACGGAGACCGCCACCGAACTCCTCATCGACCCCGCCAAGTTCCTTCAGGTCTTCACCGCGGATCTGCCCCAGCTCCAGTCGGACGTCCTGGCACGATCCCAACGGCCCATCGCCGCAGCCGCGTTCGGCGAGAAGAGCGGCCCCGCCGCGTGGAAGTCCCTGCCCGCGTGGGCCGCCGTCGGCACCGGTGACAAGGCCATCGGCAGCGACGCCGTCCACGCCATGGCCCAGCGCGCCGGCGCCGACATCAGCGAGATCGACGGCTCGCACGTCATCATGCTGTCCCAGCCGGACGCCGTCACCGAGGTGATCCAGCGGGCCCTGAGCAGCGTGGGCTGACACCGGGACCGTATCCAGGCCGAGGACGGCGGCGGCCCGCGCGGACCAGGACGGCTCCGCGCGGGTCTCCGGGCGGACGCGGCGCCTCAGCGGCGCGGTCCGCCGCCCTTCACCGCGTCGACGAACGACGACCACCGGCCCACGGCAAACACGAGAACGGGACCCCGCGGGTCCTTGCTGTCCCGCACGGGGACAACGGCGGCGAAGTCGTCGCGGACCTCGACGCAGGCTCCCCCGTCCTGGTTGCTGTAACTGCTCTTGCGCCAAGTCGCGACGCTCAGACCGACGGATCGCACGGCGCTTCCTCCAACATGCGCAGGATGAACTTCCGCGACTCGGCCGGGGGCAGCGCCATGTCGCGCACTGCATCGTACGTGAGCTGCAAGCGCTCAACCGGTCCGGTTTCTTCGCTGAGTTCACCTCGGTAGCCGTTTTCGACGTACGCCACCGTGCGGGCATCGGCAGGCGGAGATACCACATGTCGGCGCTCGCCAGGCCATGCAACCCCGCGCTGAACGGCAGGACATGCACGGTGACTCCGTCCCGCTCCGCCGCCTCCCCCAGGTACTCCAACTGCCGCCGCCACTCCCCCGCGTCCCGCAGCGGCGTCCGCAGCACGGCCTCCGACAGGATCGTGCGGAACGGTGGCGCGTCCTCCCCCGCCAGCAGTTCACGGCGTCCCATCCGCGCCTCGACCTGCTGTTCCAGTTCCGCGCCCCCGAGCCCGCCTGCCGTCAGGATCTCCCGCACGTACCCGGGTGTCTGCAGGAGGCCGGGCAGGACACTCACCGCGAAGTGCCACAGGCTCGTCGCCTCGGCTCCAGCGTCATGTACCGCCGGTACCGCTCGCGGAACTGGGTCTTGTCACTGACCGCCAGCTCCCACAGGGCCAGCAGCAGCCCCGGGGGGCCGTAGTGGTGGTCGAGGGCCTCGACCACCTCGGGGCCGCCCAGCGTCTCGCCCTTCTCCAGCTTGCCGAACAGCGACCAGTCCCAGCCGAGCCGCTCGCCGAGCTGGCGCAGGCTCTCGCCGCGTCCCGCTCGCAGCGAGCGCAGTTCCTCGGCGAACCGTGCGCGCGGTTCCCTGCTACGGCCGGTGACCATGCGTCTCGTCGGCATCGTGCGGTCCTCCGTGGAAGGTGTGGATCGTTCCGTGCCCGCCGGGAGCACCGCGCGCCGTCAGTGGCCTCCGCTCCCCCGCGCGTTCACGCCCGTAACGAAGTCCTTACGCACGGTAGTTCAGAACAAGCCGATCCGTGGGCGAATCGGGGCACGTCATACCGAAGGCGGGTTATTCGTCCCCTGCGGCGCGGGCCCTGCCCCGGACGGAGCCCCGAGGACCCCGGCGGGCAGCCGCCCGGTGCGGGCCCTCGATAGCCTGGTCGGGTTCTTCTCCGTCGCTGTCCGGCAGTCGGTGCTCCGGCGGTCCGTGCTCCGGCGGCACAGGCTTCACGCAAGGAGCACCGCATTGGACGTCCACGCATCGCTGACCGACGCGGTCGGCAACACTCCGCTGGTGCGGCTCAACCGCGTCACCGGCGGCGCGCTCGCGCCCGTCTACGTGAAGTTGGAGTACGTCAACCCCGGCGGGAGCGTGAAGGACCGCATCGCGCTGTCGATGGTCGAAGCCGCCGAGAAGGCGGGACTGCTGCTGCCCGGCGGGACCATCGTCGAAGGCACCTCGGGCAACACGGGTGTCGGCCTCGCCATGGTCGCGGCGCAGCGCGGCTACGGGTGCGTGTTCACGATCCCGGAGAAGAGCAGCGCGGAGAAGGTGGCGGTACTGCGCGCGTACGGGGCCGAAGTCATCGTCTGCCCCAGCGACGTGCCGCGCGAGGATCCCCGCCACGTCCGTTCCGTGGCCGCCCGCGTCGCCGCCGAGACTCCGGGCGGCTGGCTGGCCAACCAGTACGACAACCCGGACAATCCGCGGGCGCACTACCGCACGACCGGACCCGAGATCTGGCGGCAGACCGACGGGCGGATCAGCCACCTGGTGTCGGGCATCGGCACCGGCGGCACCATCACCGGGACCGGTGAATACCTCAAGGAAGTCAGTGGCGGCCGGGTGACGGTCGTCGGCGCCGATCCTGAGGCCTCCGTGTACTCGGGCGGCGACGGAGGCCCGTACGCGGTGGAGAGCATCGGCCACGCCCGTCACCCGCTGACGCTGCAGGACACCTGGCCGACGTCGTACCACCCCGAGGTCGTCGACCGGTTCGAGCGGAACAGTGACCGCGACTCCCTGCTGACCGCCCGGCGCCTGGCCCGCGAGGAGGGGCTGCTGGTCGGCGGCTCGGCCGGCACCGCGGTGGCCGCCGCGGTGCGGGTGGCGGCCGGACTCGGGCCGGACGACCTCGTCGTCGTCCTGCTCCCCGATTCCGGCCGCAACTATCTCTCCAAGGTCTTCGACGACGACTGGATGCGCCAACTCGGCCTGCCGGTCGACGAGGACTCCCCGCGAAGCGGCCACGCCGAGGGCCTCCCGGCCAAGGTCCCCGACGAACCGTCCCGGGAGGCGGGAGGCCGGGCGTGAGCCGTGAGGCGCGGCGTGTGCTGTGAAGCCGGGCGTGCGCCGTGAAGCGCTCCGGCGCACACCGCCGGGAGCCTGCGAACCGCGTGCGGCCGGTGTATCGGCGTCCAGGCGTATCGACGCCCCGGCTACGGGGATCCCGGCCAGGCTGCCATCAGCTGCCCCTTTCCGCTTCCGTGTGCGGCTCAGGGTCCGGCGGGGACGGTGTGCACTCCTGGGTTCGTGACGTGCCGCGTGTCATCGGTGCTCGTTCAGGCGCGCGCGCAGCAGGTTGGGGTCGGTGGCCGTGGTGTAGGCGGCGCTGAACACGTACATGTCGTCGCCGTGCAGAGCGATGGAGGTGGGGTTCTGGAGTCCGTCGGCGGCGTCCAGCAGGGTGGTGCTGGTGCCGTCGGGGTCGATGCGCACCACCTGGTTGGGGCCGTTGAGCGCGGCCAGGACCTGGTCGCCGCGGCCGGTGAAGGTGAAGTCGTCGATGCCGACCAGGCCTGATGCCTTGACCTGCGGGGCTCCCGCACGGTTGCCGGAGCGGATCGGGATCCGCAGGAGTGTGCCCCGGTCCAGATTGGTCACCCACAGCGCACCGTCGTGCACTTTCGCGCCGTTGACTCCGAGGGAGCCGGTCGAGGCGAGTTCGCCGGCGGTGGACCACGCGGTGGGTGTGCCGCCGGTGGTGGGGACGGTCCACACCGTGCCGAGTACCGAGTCGGTGATGTAGAGCTGTCCGCTGTGCTCGTCGAGGGCCAGGCCGTTGGGCAGGCCCTCGGCCGGCAGCGCGGCGATACGTCGCGGGGCCTGCCCGGGGCTCAGCCGCCACAGCCCGGTCAGGTCGGCCGTGCCGGTCGCGTACAGCACGTAGACCGTGCCGTCCGGGGCGCGGACGATGCCGGTCGTCAGGGCGAACCCGAGGACGGGCGTGTGGACTCCGGCGTCGGCGGGTGCGGGCAGGGTCGCCAGGACGCGGGTCGCGCCCCGGGGGGTGATCCGGGCGATCTGGTGGGCGGCGGCGAAGGTGACGTCTGCCGCGCCGTCGGGCAGCAGGGCGACGTTCTCCGGCATCTGCCCGGCGTACAGGTCGAAGTGGTCGACGATCCGCACATCGGACGGCGCTCCGCCGGACACCGGTGTCGCACCGGCCGGTGCGACACCGGTGAGAAGGGCCGCGGCCACGAGGACGGCCGACGCGGTGGTCATGATGCTTCGCTTGGACATGGTTCCTTCTCTGGTTTCGGGCATGGGGCAGCCGCGACGCGGTGCCGTGGTCGAGGGGGCTGCTTCCGGGGGCGGTCGGTACTGCCGGCCGGAGCGCGGGAGAGACAGGGCGCTGCACGGGACGGGGGCGCCGCCGCCGACAGGCACGCGGCGGGGACGCCGTCGGTCGAAGGAGGGCTCGGGTCAGTGGGTGGTACGGGGACGGGCGGGGGCGGGCGGCCGGGTCACTTCGCGCGGCGTGACGGCGTGGGCGAGCAGGGTCAGGGCCGCCGCGGAGGGGGAACCGGGGGAGGCCGTGGCCACCACCAGGGCCGGACTGTCGCCCCCCGGGCTCTGCAGCGTCTGCTGGGTGAGTGTCAGTGTCCCCACGAGGGGGTGACGCATCTCGTAGTCGGCGGTGTCGCAGGCCATGATCCGGTGGTCGGCCCACATCGTCGCGAACTCCGGGCTGCGCATGGTCAGTTCACCGATCAGCCCGGCCAGCCGAGGATCGTCGGGGTACCGGCCGGCGGTCAGCCGCAGGTTGCCCACCACGGCCCTGGCCTTCGCGGGCCAGTCGGCGTAGAGGTCGCGGGTGTGGGCGTCGAGGAACACCAGTCTGGCCATGTTGGGCCGGCTGCCCGGGTCGTCGGGATCACGGGGATCGAGGTGTCCCGCGAACAGGGCGTGCCCCTGACGGTTCCAGGCCAGGACATCGCTGCGGCGGCCCATGACGATGACGGGGGTGCCGTCCATCGCCGCCAGCAGGGCGCTGATCGCCGGGGTGACGCGTTCGGTCCGCGTCCGGCCCGCGGGCGTCCTCCGTCGCGGTGCACGCGCCAGGGCGTGCAGATGGGCACGCTCGGACTCGTCCAGTCGCAGGGCGCCGGCTATGGCGTCGAGTACCTCGGGGGAGGCGTTGTGCGCCTGGCCCTGCTCCAGGCGGGTGTAGTAGGGCGCGCTGATGCCCGCGAGTATCGCGAGCTCCTCGCGCCGCAGCCCCGGCACGCGGCGCCGCTCACCGTACGTCCGCAACCCGACGTCCTCGGGCAGCAGCCGACTGCGGCGTGCCTGGAGGAAGTCGGCGAGTTGCCCCTGCTTGTTCATGCAACCGAGTATGCGCATCCTGGGCGGTCCGTACCTCACCCTGCTGGGGTACGGCTCCGCGGGACCGGCCCACCCGGCCCCGGCCCCCTTCTCCCTCCCCGGCCCGGGCCCCGGGAACGAGCCGGTGGCCCCTTCCTCTTCCTCTTCCCCTTCGCGCCATCGCCCCTCTCACGTCCGCCGGAGGATGCCGCAGGCGAGCGCGACGAGTGCCGCGCCCCGGTGATGGCGATCAGGCGCTCGAACAGGCCACCCGAAACGACCTGTTGGGCCAGCCCGCCCCGCCACGGTGAGGCCGAGATTCAGCATCGCCCTCCAGCGCGCCGGCCATGCCGATGTCTGCCGGCCGGGCGTTCGCCGGCAAACGGCCGCCAGGACAAGTCTCCGACAGTCGCGAAATTGGTGCGGCCGACGCGCTCAACGCCGATACCCTCACGGGTCGTTGTCCGCCGCGACCCCGAAGTGCCGCCCCGTTCACGCTCATCGGCGCTCGTAGCGCTCGATGTCCTCCCTGAACTCGGTCAGGGCCTGATCGGTGAGCGTGGGCCGGGTGTCGGCGACGGCGACGAGGTAGTCCTCCGTGGTCGCCGGGGCGCCCTGCCGGTCGACGACCTCGCGTTCGAACGCGGCGTGGGAGCCCTTGCGGGCGGCGGACTCGATGTCGGCCGGTGTGAACATCTCGCTCGCCTCCACGAGCCGGCCCAGCGCGACGCCGTCGGCGGTGGGTCCGAGGTAGCGCCGCCAGATCGCCGCACGCGCGGCCGGGTCGGGCGGTCCGACCGGGATGACGTAGTCGAACCGACCGGGACGCAGGAACGCCGGGTCGAGGGAGCGTACGGAGTTGGTGGCGCAGATCAGCAGGCGCCCGTCGTGGTCGCGGAAGCCGGGGATCAGCTTCAGCAGTTCGTTGGTGACCCCGTGCCCGGGGTCGACGGCCCTGCCGGAGCGTTTGCCCGCGATCTCCTCGACCTCGTCGATGAACAGCAGGATGGTCTGCAGCTCGGCCAGGTCGACGAAGGTGTCGCGGAGCGACGTGGCCAGGCCGCCCGGGGCGTCGGCGGCCAGCCGCGACGGGAAGAGTTCCACGAAGGGCCATTCCAGCCGGGAGGCGACGGCCTTGGCGAAGCTGGTCTTGCCGGTGCCCGGAGGGCCGAAGAGGATGACCGACTTCGGCGGCCTGACACCGTACCGGTCGGCCAGTTCGGGTTCGGCCAGGGGCAGCACGACCCGCCGCTCGATGGCCTGCTTCTCGCGTGTCATGCCGGCGAGCGCCTCCCACAGTCCCTGCGGAAGCACCCGGCCGCCGAGCTCGGCGAGCAGACCCGCGTCGCTCGCGCCGAGATGCTCGACCTTCTCGTGGAGGATCAGCCCGGAGCGTGCGCTGTAGCCGGAGTTCTCCAGCGCCGCGGCGCCGGTCGCTCCCGGAGCCAGCAGCGCGCTGATCCGGCGCACCCCGCGCACGCGCAGACGGCGCTCCAGTTCGGCGATCAGCGCACTGCCGATGCCGCGCTGCCGCCAGGCCCCGTCGAGCGCCACCAGCGTGACCCAGGCCCGGTCGCCCTGCTCCTGGGCCACGGCCATACCGACGACGGCGTCGCCCACCACCGCGACCACGGCCGGAGCCCCGGCCCGCGCCGCGGCCATCACCTCGGACACGGGGAACACGGGGAGCGAGTCGTCCGCCCGCCGGTCCTTGTCCCATATCTGGATGGCGCCGTCGAGGTCGTCGTCACGGAAGTCCCGCAGTCTCCAGGTCGGCATCGCAGCCCCCTCGCGCGCAGGTCACACCTGACCCGGACCATTCTCCGCGCGGATCGGACACCCGTCGAACGCGCCACGGACCGCCGCCGCGCCGGTGCGGCGCCGCGCTCGGGCCCTCACCCCGTGCGCTCACCGGCGGGGCGGCGACGCAGGCCCGCGTCCTGGAGCGCCGGGGGCACGTAGGCCTGGTCGAGCACCCCGACGTCGGTACCGGGCGGGACGATCTCGTCGATCCGGTCGAGGATCTCGTCGGTGAGGGTGATGTCGACACCCGCGAGCAGGTCGTCGAGGTGGCTCATCGTGCGGGGCCCCACGATCGCGCTGGTCACGCCGGGGTGGGCGGTCGCGAAGGCCATCGCGAGGTGGGTCATCGGCAGGCCTGCCTCCTCGGCGAGCGGAACGAGCCGTTCGACGGTGTCGAGCCGGTGCTCGTCGCTCAGGTGCCGGATGAGGCCGGCGCGGCGCAGGTCGCTCTCCTGCCCTCTGCGGACCCGGCCGGTGAGGAGCCCCTGGCCGAGGGGGCCCCAGACCAGGGTGCCCATCCCGTAGCGTTGCGCGACCGGCAGCACCTCGCGTTCGATGCCTCGGTTGAGCAGCGAGTAGGGCGGCTGCTCGGTGCGGAAGCGTTCAAGACCGCGCCGTTCCGCGACCCACTGGGCTTCGACGATGTCGGAGGCGGGCAGCGCGGAGGTACCGATCGCGCGGGCCTTGCCGCCGCGGATCAGGTCCGAGAGCGCGGAGAGCGTCTCCTCGATGTCCGTGGTGGGATCCGGCCGGTGGATCTGGAGGAGGTCGACGTGGTCGGTCCCCAGGCGGCGCAACGAGTTCTCGACCGCGGTCATGATCCAGCGCCGCGAGGCGCCCTGCTGGTTGGGATCCTCGCCCGTCGGCCGGCCCACCTTGGTCGCGAGGACCACACCGTCACGACGCCCCTTGAGCGCCTTGCCCACGATTTCCTCGGAGTCGCCGTAGGCGTCGGCGGTGTCGATGAGGTTGATCCCCGCGTCCAGCGCCTTGTGGATGATGCGGACCGAGTCCTCGTGGTCGGGGTTTCCGATGGATGTGGCGAACATCAATGCGCCGAGGGCGTACGGGCTGACCTTGATGCCGGTCCGGCCGAGGGTGCGGTACCGCATGGCGTTCCTGCCTTTCTTCGTGGGTCGAAGCGGGTCGTGCGCAGGGCTCGGGACGTTCAGGCTTCCCGGGCGCGGCTGTCGGGCCGTCGCGGCACGCGTGGCATACGGGATGTCTCCCGCTCGCCGTCCGCTCCGGGCGCGGTCACGGTCCGGGCGCACGGTCCGGCCGCCCGGTCCGGGTCAGCGGTCCGGCCGTACGGTCCGGCCGTACGGTCCGGGTCAGCGGTCCAGCGGTCCCGTCGCGCCTGGTGGTGCAGGCCCGTCGGTGCTGCCGACCCGGCGGTCGGCCCGACGGATCCAGCGTGCCGCGGGCCGGGCCCGGGCGGGAGAGACGTCGTTATCCGGGGACCGGCGCTCCCTGGCTGCGGCGGGCGTCGCACGGCATGGTGGAGGGGTGGACAGATCCGAGCTGGCCGACTTCCTGCGCCGCTGCCGCACCCGCCTCGCCCCCGCCACCGTGGGGCTGCCGCGCGGCGCGCGGCGCCGTACTCCGGGGCTGCGGCGCGAAGAGGTGGCGCAGCTGGCGGGCATGTCCACCGACCACTACACGCGGCTGGAGCAGGCCAGGGGCTCGCACCCGTCCCGGCAGATGCTCGCCGCCATGGCGCGGGCGCTGCGGCTGAGCGGCGACGAGCGGGACCACCTCTTCCATCTGGCGGGCGAGGCGCCGCCGCAGGACCGGCCTTCCACGGAGCACGTACGGCCCGGCCTCCTGCTCGTACTGGACCGGCTGACCGACACGCCCGCCCAGGTCGTGAGCGTGCGGGGCGACATCCTCGCGCAGAATGCGATGGCCAGGGCACTGTCCGGCGACGCGTCGGCCCGGCCCGAGGCCGACCGCAACATCATCTGGCGTTACTTCACCGACCCGGCCGCCCGGGAGCTCTTTCCCGCCGAGGACCGCGACCACGGCGCCCGCGCCGCCGTCGCGCATCTGCGCGCCGTGCTCGCGAGCCGCCCGGACGACGTACGGCTGGCCCGGCTCGTCCGCGGGCTCCGCGCCGGGAGCGGTGAGTTCGCGGCACTGTGGGAGGCGCACCACGTCGCGGTGCGCCGCGCCGACGTCAAGCGCTTCCAGCACCCGGTCGTGGGTCTCCTGGAGCTGGACTGCGAGGCGCTGCTGAGCCCCGAGCACGATCAGCGCCTGATCGTGTACACCGCCCGGCCCGGAAGCGAGTCCCACGAACGGCTGGCGCTGCTGCGCGTGGTGGGCCTGCAGGACCTGACCCTCGGCTGACCGGGTACGCGGGGTGCGCCGGGAACGCCGGGTACGCCGGGTGCGCCGCCGTTCGTGGCACCGTCCCTTCGGTGACCGCGGTCGGCCGTGGAGCCGGTCGGTCACCGCACGGCGCGCCCGGTGGCCGCCCGACGCCGGGCGGTCCGGGTCCGGGGACGCGGCAGCCACGAACAGGCCGCGGCGGGGCCACGGCCCCCGGGCGGTCCGCTCCCCTGCTCGCGGGGGGAGTCCTTACGTGGGAAAACCGGGTGACCGGGGTAAACGGTGTCAGAGCACCACGGTGAAGGGTGCCGGAACACCACGCCGGACGACCGGGCCGGCCCGGCTCCGCCGGCCGCCGCGGCACCCTGCGACACCGGACGACGAGAAGGGATCCCTCATGCCCCGCGCCGCACTGTTCGACGTCGATGGGACGTTGATCGACAGCAACCACCTGCACGTCGTCACCTGGTGGGAAGCGCTCCGCCAGGGCGGCCACTCGGTGCGGATGGCCGACATCCACCGGGCCATCGGGCTCGGCTCCGAGGATCTGCTGGCGCACCTGCTGGGCGACGACCGGGACAGCGCCCAGGACACCACCGTCAGCGCGGCGCACAAGACGCTGTACGCGACCTACTTCGAGCGCCTCCACGCTTTCGACGGCGCCGCCGACCTGCTGCGGACGCTGGCGGAACGGGAGTGGCGGGTGGTGCTCGCCACCTCGGCGGGCGGCGAGGAACTGTCGGCGATGCGCCGGGCCCTCGACGCCGACGACGCCCTCACGGCCGAGGCGCGCGCGGACCAGGTGGACGCGGGCAAACCGGCGCCGGACCCGGTCGAGGAGGCCCTCCGGCAGGCGGGCGCCGACGCGAAGGACGCGGTCTTCGTCGGTGACTCCGTGTGGGACATGGAGGCAGCGTCGAGGGCGGGCGTACGAGCCGTCGCGGTCCTGTCCGGCGGAGTCCCCCGCGCCGCGCTGGAGGCGGCGGGGGCGGGAGCGGTGTACAGCAGCGTGGCGGAACTTCTCTCCGACCTGGACACCGGCCCTTTCAGCGCGGTGTGAGGCCCGGCCCTTTCAGCGCGGCGTGAGGCCCGGCTCCTTCGGCGCGGTGTGAGGCCCGGCTCCTTCGAACGCAGCGAACCGAGGGCACCGGCGGAGGGGGGCCCCGGGCCGTTTTGACGCGGTCACGTGCCTACGCGGTGGCGTATCGGCGGGGCGCGTACGGGCAGACAGTCACCTACCGGCGCGGCGGCACACCGGGCCGCGCGTACGCGCGTCCGCGCCCCCGGGTGGCGAACGGGACACGCCGAGGCCGCGGTTCAGGGCGGAACCGCCGGTGAACGCGACACCGCCTCGCCCCGCCCGCCCCTGACGGGCGTCCGGGGGAAGCGGGCCGCCACGAGGACGAGGGCAGGACCGGGGGGCGCCTCAGCCGTCAGCGGCCCGTGCCACGTCGGACCGTACGCTCAGCACCTGGTCGGCGCCGGTGATCCGGAGCAGACGGAGCAAGGACGCGGAGGGGGCGGCGATCCGCAGATCCGTCCCCTGGGCGGTGTTCAGCAGCAGGTTGAGGGCGCTGGAGTCAGCGAACGTGATGCCGCTCGCGTCCAGGATCGTCACGGGATGCTCCGCGACCGCCGCCTCCAGCGCGTCTCTCAAGGGCGCGAGGGTGTCGAGATCGAGGTCACCGCGGACTCCGATCACCCAAGCCCCCGGCACGGCGTACTGCTCGCCCAGCACCTGCGTGACCGCGGCCGGGCGTTCGTCTTTGTCAGGGGTGATGGACACAGTGGAGAGCCTATCTCCGTGGGGGTCGTGACGTCAGCCGCCGGTGGCCATCGGCGACCGGAACGGCGAAGACGGCACTGTGCGGGCAGGAAAGGGCGGGCACCCGGGGGAAGTTCAGGTGCCCATGGGCGTTTCAGGTGTCGACGAGGAAGCCGGTACCCCGGAGTCCGACGAACCGACAGGCCCGGCGTTCCGGGCTCGGCGCGACAGGAAGCCCGGTGTTCCGGGTCCGACGAAGCGGGAGGGGCGAGGGCGGTGAAGCGGACCGGGACCCCCGGCGCACCACGAAGACCCGGCACCCCGGATGGAGAGGGCGGATCTCCGCGAGAACGGCAGCGGGCCCGGTCCCGCTTCCCGCCCTCCTCCGCGGCTCCGCGGCACTCCTCCGCCGCCGCGACGACCCACGCCGACGGGGCCGGGGGCGACATCGTCGCACTCCGGCCCGTCGGGGGTCGTCCTGCCTACCAGCGGTACCAACGGCCCCGCTTTCCACCGGAAGCGGCGGGCCGGATCACGAAGCCGAGCACCCACACCACCAAAACGATGATCGCGATCCACCACAACGCCTGAACAGCGAAACCGGCACCGCCAAGTATGAGCACGAGCAGAAGAACGAGAAGCAGGGGAACCATAGTTATCAACCTCCGACGAGCCGTGTGCCCCCACCCCGGCCCCCCACACTCCGCGTGACCACCTTGATGAACACGTATCTCACACGGGATACGGGAGATGGCCACGCCCACAGCCGGGTGAACATATCGGGGATGGCGAGTGACGAAGGGCCGTCCTCCCCGCGGGGCCGCCCGCGCACCGGCCACCGACACGGACGCCGCGACCCGTAGGCGGAGCACCGCGCGTTCGTGGACGGCATGGCGGGCGGGGAGGGCCTGCACGGAGGGAGCGGAGCGCGTGGTTCGGGAGTGCGGTGCCGAACCCGCACACGGCTCCGGCCCAGGGCGCGCCCGCGTAGGGTGCGAGCCGCCCGGCGTCCTGGCCTCCGGCCCCGGAGTCACTGAACGTACCGGCCGACGACGGGCCCTCGGCTCGGCCTCGTGCCTGCGCCTGCGCGTTATGGCACCTGACGTCGGGTTCGGACTCGGAGGCCGCTCAGCCCTGGCGCCCCTCCCGTTCGCGCGCGACCCGCAAGGCGTCGACCATGTCGCGCAGGTCCCCCGTCACGGCGTCGGTGTACGCCTCCGGTGTAGCCGCCGCGCCCGAGGGCAGGGGGCGCACGTAGTCGCGGACGACCATGAGCATCGCCGCCATGTGGTCGGTGTCGTTCCTCGCCAGGCGGCCCGCGCGCGCGTTCCCGTCCAGGTAGGCCGCGAGGTTGATGATCGCGTCGAGCGCGTCCTGCTCGGCGACCACATGGCGCGGGCCGCCCGCGGCGGGCACTCTCTGGTGCCCGTATTCGGCGAGCAACCCCTGCATCACCTGGTACAGACGGCTACCTGCCGTCGACTCCTCATTCTGCATGAACCAACCCTAAAGGGACGGGCACCGGGAGTGGTGCCGCCACACGGCGGCCCGGCCTCCCCGGGCCGCGCCCAGCACACCGACCGACCGCGCGGGAGATCGCCCGGCCCCGGGAAGGCGGACTCCCGCCGATGGCGGTACGACGCCTCGCGAGCGCAGCGGCGGAGCCGCCGAACGGGCCCCGGCCACCCACCGGCCCCTCGACGAGAACGGGAGCCCACGCCTGCGCGACCGCCGTCGCACCACCACGCCCGGCACCACGTCGCGGCGGCCACCCCATCGCCCCGGATTCACGGCACCGGCACCGGCACCGGCACCGGCACCGGGATGATGACTCCCGCCTCCGTCGATACCTGACGTTGTGTCACTTCTGCGGCGGCCCCGAGTGCCCCGCACGCCCCGCCACCACCACACCGGCGCCCTGCCATCCCCCCTCCGCTTACGCGAGCGGGGACGAAACGAGCGCGTAACACAAGGGGTGTTGACAGGCCGTCCGCGCCATCGGCTAATTGATCAGCCGCACCGGATGGTGCGGATCCGTTTGGTACCGGCCCTGCCAAGGGCCGCCCGGTCATGATGGGTGAATCGTGCCGCTCTCCAGACATATACGAAGAATCTCCCGGCCGTTGCGCGGACTCGCGTACGGCGCGACAGCAATCGGCGTCCTGTCCCTCGGCGTTGTCGGCGCCCAGAGCCCGGCGCAGGCCGCGCCGGTCCCGGCGATCTCCGCCACAACACCGGCCGCCACGACGGCAGCCGCCTCGACACCGGCCGGCGCGGGGTCCGAACTGGTCCCCCTGTGCGGTTCGCCTGCCAAGGGCCACGCCACCTGTTACGCCATGCGCACACCGGGCGAACCGGCGGCCATGAGGCTGAGCGCGGCGCAGGTTCCGGCCGGCCTCGGCCCGACGGACATCCAGAGCGCCTACCAACTGCCCCCGAACGGCGGGGCGGGAACCACCATCGCGATCGTGGACGCCTACGACGACCCCGACGTGGAAGCCGACCTGGCCGTCTACCGCGATCAGTACGGACTGCCGGCGTGCACCACCGCGAACGGCTGCTTCACCAAGGTCGACCAGCGCGGCGGGACGGGTTATCCGCAGGCGAGCGACTCCTGGGCCGGGGAGATCGCCCTCGACCTCGACATGGTCTCCGCGGCCGCGCCCGCGGCCCACATCCTGCTGGTGGAAGCGGACAACGACGACCTGGGCAACCTGGCCGCCTCGGTCGACGAGGCCGTCGCGCTCGGCGCGAAGTACGTGTCGAACTCCTACGGCAGGCCGGGCGACCTGCCGACGGACCTGGCCACGTACGGCTCGTCCTACGACCACCCCGGTGTCGCCGTGGTCGCGGCCAGCGGCGACGACAACTACGGGGTGTCCTTCCCCTCGACGCTCCCGACGGTGACGGCCGTCGGCGGCACCAACCTGGTGGCCGACCCGGGCAGCGCCCGGGGCTGGTCGGAGACCGTCTGGTCGAGGGCTCCCTACGGTCCGGGTTCGGGTTGCGCCGAGAACCAGGCCAAGCCGGCCTTCCAGAAGGACACCGGATGCGCGGGGCGCAGCGTGGCGGACGTCGCCGCGGTCGCTGACAACGTTGCCATCTATCTGAGCTACGGCTCGCAGGGCAAGGGCTGGCAGACGTACGGCGGAACGAGCGTGGCCACGCCCCTGATCGCCTCGGTCTACGCGCTGGCCGGACCGCCCCGCCCCGGCACCGACCCCAACGCCTACCCGTACGCCACGGGCGGCGCGGGCCTCAACGACATCACCTCCGGGTCCAACGGCACGTGCTCCGTGGCCTACCTGTGCACCGCAGGACCCGGCTACGACGGCCCGACCGGCCTCGGCACCCCCGCAGGGCTCGCCGCGTTCAGGAGCGGACCGCACGGCACGCTGTCCGGCACCGTGAAGGACGCGTCCACCGGCAAGCCGGTCGCCCACGCGGTCGTCGGCTCGGGGCTCAACGTCGCCACGACCGGCCCCGACGGCTCCTACACCCTGGATCTGCCCGCCGGTACCGTCACGGACCTGACCGTGCGGGCCTTCGGCTACACCACCACATCGCCTCTGACCGTCACTCTCGCGGACGGCCAGTCCCTCAGCCAGGACTTCCGTCCCTCCCCCGTCCCCCGTGAACGCGTCAGCGGCACCGTCCGCGACGGATCAGGGCACGGCTGGCCCCTGTACGCCAAGATCTCCGTCGCCGGATCGCCCGAAGCCCCGGTCTGGACGGACCCGGTGACCGGCGCGTACACCCTCTCCCTGCCCGAGAACGCCACGTACTCCCTGTCGGTCGCCGCCTCCCTGCCCGGCTACGACACCCTGCTCCGCGACGTCGACGTGGCCAAGAAGCCCGTGACCGCGAAGCTGGCACTGACCGCCGACCCCGACGCGGCGAGCGCCGTCGGCTACCGGCTGAACCTGGCCGACCGCGCCGAGACGTTCGACTCCACCACGAGCGCCCCCTCGGGGTGGAGCGTGGTGAGCGCCCCCGGCACCAGCAACGGCTGGGAGTTCGACGACCCGATCGGGCGCGGCAACGTTACCGGCGGGCAGGGCTCGTTCGCCGTCGTGGAGAGCGACCAGGGGCCCTTCGGACCGCACCAGGACAGTCAACTGGTCAGCCCCGCCTACGACCTGTCGACCCAGCAGTCCGCCGAGCTCACCTTCGAGACGGCCTACACCGAGAACCCGAACCAGCAGCACATGACCGTGGACGCGACCACGGACGGGGGCTCCACCTGGCAGACGGTCTGGAACGGCCCGAGGACCAGCGACAGTGTGCAGAACCTGACAGTGCACGTCCCGTTGCGGCAGTACGCCGGGCAGAAGGCCGTCCAGCTGCGCTTCCACTTCGTCGCGGACTGGGGTTACTACTGGTCGCTCGACGACGTGCACGTCCAGTCCCGCACCCTCACGCCCCTCCCCGGCGGCCTGGCCGTCGGCGTCGCCCGGAACCTGAAGAACCTCTCCGGCGTGGCCGGTGCGTCCATCGCCGACACGAAGAACCCGGCCACCACCGCCACCACGGTCGCCACCCCTGACGACCCCGCGCTTCCGGACGGCTTCTACACCCTCTTCCTGGCCAAACCGGGCATTCACACACTGAGCGCCACCCTGCCCGGATACACCGCCCTGAAGAACCTCACGGTGGTACTCCCCGACCAGGTCCGACGAGTGGACTTCCTCCTCATCCCCCACTGATCACCCTCCTGGCCCTTCCTCCGCGCAAGCCGTCCGGCCCTCATCCACCCGCGCCTGCGGGGAGCCTGAGCGGTCATCCGGTCGTCGAGCGGAACGCGAAGGCGGCTGTGCCCGTGGCCCCGTCCACGGGCACAGCCCCCGGGGGCCGCGCCCCCACGGGCCGCCGCTCAGGCAGTCCCCCTCCCACCATCCCCCGCACGGCGCGGATACCGGCTGCCGTCGTGGGGCGACCCCCTCCCGGCGGGCGCGATCCGTGACCGCCAAGCCTCCGATGAATGACCGGGGATCGGCCAGGCCTCCGATGATTGTCCGGCCATCGCCAAGGGCCTGACCACGTGAGACCGGAGGCATCCATCAGCGGGCTCCTGCTTCTTCCGTGAGACCCCTTGACCGCCGCCTCATCCACTGCCAGTCTGTGCGCGATTCATCGGAGGTCTTGAGTCTCCCTGGGCGGTAGACATGGGCCGACAGTTCCGGGAGCGGTCATGAAGTTGATGGCATCAACGTGCAGAGTGTTCGTAACCCTTCTCGTGCTCGCCCTGGCCGGCGCGGGCTCGTTGCTCTGGGGGGCGCCTTCCGCGCAGGCGGCGGCGCCATCGGTGCTGTGGTCGGCGCCCGACGGCCACGGCTCGGCGTGCACGTCGAGGGTTCCGTGCTCACTGACCTCGGCACAGGCCGCGGTGCGAAAGCTGGAGAGCCGGGACCGCCCGACGGACATCACCGTCGAACTCCGGGACGGCGCCTATCGGTTGAGCAGGACGTGGACGTTCGGAGCGGCCGACTCCGGCCGTTCCGGTCACCCCGTGGTGTGGCAGGCGGCGCCCGGCGCGCACCCGGTGATCTCCGGTGGCACCCGGGTGACCGGCTGGTCCCGTGGCAGCGACGGGGTGTGGTCGGCGAGCGTCCCGCGTGGCAGCGCCAGCCGGCAGCTCTACGTCGACGGCGCGGAGGCCCCCGTCGCGCAGGCCTCTCCGGCGGACCTGCACTTCGCGGGCGGCTGGACGGGTACGGCCACCGGCTACGACCTGGCGAAGGACGCCACGGCGCGCGCCTGGTTCGCCCGTCTCACGCCCGCGCAGCTCGCCGGGGTCGAGTTCGACTACCTCGCGGGCAACGGGGCGTGGACCGACTCCAAGTGCCGGGTCGCGAGCATGTCCGGCAGCCGGCTGATCATGGCTCAGCCCTGCTGGACCGATGTCACCGACGCCGCGCCCTTCAATGACGGCACGGGTGGGTTGCCGTCCATGTCCACCTCGCAGATGCCCTCGACGATCCAGTACGCCCGCAGTCTCCTCTCGCCGGGACAGTGGTTCCTGGACAGCGCGAAGAACACGCTGTACTACGCGCCCGTCAGCGGGCAGCGGATCACGGACCTGGACGTCGAACTGCCCCGGCTGGAAACGCTGGTGCAGGGCGCCGGGAGTCTGACCAGGCCGCTGCACGACCTCACGTTCGCCGGGCTCCGGTTCTCGTACGCCACCTGGAACGGCCCCTCCTCCGCAGCGGGGTTCGCCGACGTGCAGAGCAACCTGCACCGCACCGGCGCGAACAACCAGGGCCTGTGCACCTTCTCCACGCCGGCCGGCAGCTGCCCGTGGGGCGCACTCACCGAGCCGCTCGCCAACGTCGCGTTCACGGCGTCCGACCACGTCACGCTGACCGGCAACCGGTTCGTCGACCTCGGCGGTGCGGGGCTGAGCTTCGCCTACGGCGGCTCGTACAACCGCGTCGAGGGCAACGAGTTCACGCAGATCGCGTCGACCGCGATCTTCCTGGGCTGCACCTACGACCCGACACCCACCACCACGTCCGCGTCGGTGATCAAGGCGGGCTGCACCCCCGATCCGAAGGCGGTCGCCTCGGACCGGGTCGGGAACAACGAGATCCTCGACCACACCACGGTGGCGGACAACGTGATCCACACGGTGGGCACGGACTACCGCTCGGCCTGTGGCATCACACTGCTGTTCTCCCAGCACACGACGATCACGCACAACAACCTCTACGACCTGCCGTACACCGGTATCACGGCGGGAGTCATCGAGGGGCACGTCGACGACGCCGACCATCCGCAGAACTCGACCAACATCAACGCCGCCAACACGATCAGCGACAACCTGATCCACGACGTCATGCAGGTGCTCGACGACGGCGGCGCCATCTACATGGAGGGCCACCAGGCCCCGTACGTCCACCAGGCTGACGGAAGCATCGACGCGGCGGCGACCCTCGCGGGCGGCCTGCGGGTCACGGGCAACGTCGTGTACAACGACGGCTCCCGGTTCAACGCCTTCTATGACGACGCCGGTTCGGAATGGATCAAGATCAGCGGCAACGCCGAGTTCCACCCGCTCGACTCGCTCGGTGCGCAGGGCGGCTGCTCGGCCACCGGCCACTTCTGGGTGAGTGGCAACTACTTCTCCGACGACGCCGGCAGCTACATCTGCAACGCGCCCGTCGACTCGAACGTCAGCGACAACACGAAGGTCCCCGCCTCCCCCGGCCCCGGGGACATCCCCGACGCGGTGCTGGCCCGGGCCGGCGTCAGGGCCGCCCACCGGTTGCCGGCCAACGGAGCGCTTCCCGAGGCGAGTTACATCTCCGCGCCCACACCGCTCGCCACCGGATCCACGATCGACCAGGTACTGGTCGCCGGGGCGAACCTCTCGGCAAGCACCCCGGTGTACTTCGGCGACCGGCGCGCGACCCGGCTGCGGCTGCTCTCCTCCGGTTTCCTGACCGCACAGGTCCCGGCCGGCGCCGATGGGACCGATGTCACCGTCGGCACCTACGTGCCCCGGCCCCTCGTCACCGCTCCCGGCAACGGCGCCACCGGCCTGCCGGACACCTACCCGGTGCGCGGAACCGGGGTGGCCGGTGACACCGTCACGGTCACCGACGGCACGGGCGGTGCCGGCTGCACGGCGGCCACCGGCAGCGACGGCACCTGGACCTGCACGCTGTCCAGTTCATCCGCCGGCCAGCACACACTGACAGCCACGCAGTCCGACAGGAGCGGCGCCACCTCGAAGCCGTCGGCAGGCGTCACGGTCTACGTCGGAACACCGCCGGCCACGGCACGCCTCGACGACACCGACGCGTCAATCACGTACAGCGGCTGGGACTCCTCGGGAGGCCGTGGTTACGGCGACTACAACGACGACATCCACTACACGCAGAACGACGGCAGCAGCCTGTCCTGCACCTTCATCGGCACCGGCGTCACGGTGTTCGGCGAGCAGTACACCGACCAGGGCGACATCAGTGTGTCCCTCGACGGCGGAGCTCCCACGGTGGTCAGCACCGTGCCCGCCGACGGCACCCGGCACACCGACGCCCCCGTCTTCACCGCCCCGCCGCTCACACCGGGAGTCCACACGATCGTGGTGACCAAGGTGTCGGGCCAGTACGCCACGTTCGACGGCCTCGGGATCGACAACACGGCTCCCCAGCGCTCGTAGGGCCACGCCCCGTCCCGGCAGGCGGGGCCCGGACCAGCACAGCGGTCCGGGCCCCCGCCTGTTCTGCGGACCGGTCCCGGGAGGCCCGCGAAGGGGACATTTTTCTGGACTTGCAGGTCCAAAAACTCCGCCGCATGCTGGGCCGCACGTCCAGCTCGGAAGGGTTTCCCATGGCACTCGACCACTACTACCTGCTCGGCCGGTCCGGTCTGCGCGTCAGCCGCCTGGCCCTGGGCACGATGAACTTCGGCACCGGAGGATTCCACGCCGGATACGGCAAGACGCAGGACGAGGCCCGCCCCATCTTCCGCCGCTACCTCGACGAGGGCGGCAACTTCATCGACACCGCCGACTTCTACACCGCGGGCGAGAGCGAGACCATCCTCGGCCGCCTCATCGCCGAGGCGAAGGTGCGGGAGCGGGTGGTGCTCACCACGAAATTCACCAACAGTGTCGACCCCGGCGACCCGAACGCGGGGGGCAACGGCCGCAAGCACATGATCAGAGCCCTCGACGCGTCCCTGCGGCGGCTGGGCACCGACTACGTCGACCTCTTCCTGCTGCACACGTGGGACCGGCTCACCCCGGTGGAGGAGGTCATGCGAACCTTCGACGACCTCGTCAAGGCGGGCAAGATCCGTTACGCGGGCCTCTCCGACGTGCCCAGCTGGTACGCCGCGCAGGCCCAGACCTTCGCGGCGGCCCACGCCCTCGCGCCGGTGATCAACCTGCAGTTGCCGTACTCCCTCACCGAGCGGGCGATCGAGACCGAGCACGTCCCGATGGCCCAGAACCTGGGCCCCGGCATCACCGCGTGGAGCCCCCTGAACAGCGGGTTCCTCACCGGGAAGTACCGCCACGACGGGCGGGGCCTGACCGGTACGGGCCGGCTCACCGGCGCGGGGGCGCCCCCGCTGTCCTGGACGGACCGGCAGTGGCAGGTACTGGGGCCCCTCGAAAAGGCGGCGGGCGAACTGGGCGTGACGATGGCCCAGGTCGCGATCAACTGGGTCGCCACCCGGCCCGGCATCGCCTCGGCGATCCTCGGCGCGAGCAGTGCCGACCAGCTCGGGGCCGGTATGGCCGCGCTCGATTTCGAACTGCCCCCGGAAGTACGGGCTTCCCTCGACGCGGCGAGCGAGCTGCCTCCCGAGTCGGTGTACCGGATGTTCACCCCCGCGTACCAGAGCTGGCTCGTCAACACCGGTGCCAAGGTCGGCGACAAACCGGCCGGCTACCACCCCGGCGTGCGCAACTGGGTCCCGGAGCCCGCCGAGTAGCACGGGAACCCGACAGCAGGGCGGCGCGTGGGGTCACCACCGCTTCGGTGAGCGCCACTTGGCGCCGTCACGGCCCACCCGAGGGGTGGTACGGCGTTCCCCGCCCGCTCGGGGCGGGGCGAACGGGAGCGGGGCCGGCGGGCCGAGCGGCCCGGTCGAACAGGAGCCGGGCCGACGGGGCGAGCCCAAAAAAATCCCGGTCCTCGCGACCGTCCCCGGGGTACCCTCCGCCGGTGACCGACGACGACGGGTACTTCGGAGAACGGGTGGCGGGGCGGTACGACGAGTCCTCGGGTGCGGAGTTCCAGCCGGAGGTCATCGAGCGGACGGTGGACGTCCTGGCGGAGTTCGCCGGCGGCGGGCGGGCGCTGGAGCTGGGGATCGGTACGGGACGCATCGCGCTGCCCCTCGCACGCCGGGGCGTGCCGGTCCACGGCATCGACCTGTCCCGCGCGATGGTCGCCCGTATGCGCGCGCACGAGGGGAGTGCGGGGATCGGTGTGTCGATCGGCGACTTCGCGACCACGACGGTGGACACGGAGCGGGAGGGGCCCTTCTCCGTCGCCTATCTGGTCTTCAACACCATCATGAACCTGACCCGTCAGGAAGCGCAGGTCGCCTGCTTCCGCAACGTCGCCCGGCACCTGGCTCCCGGCGGCGTCTTCGTCATCGAGGTGATGGTTCCGGAGCTGCGCAGGATTCCGGCCGGGCAGAACATCGTCCCGTTCCTGACGGGTCCGAACGGGTGGGCCTACACCGTCTACGACACGGTCACCCAGGACGCGACCTGCCACTACATCGACATCGCACCGGACGGCCGCGGTACGGCGCACGCGACCCCGTTCCGCTACGTCTGGCCGTCCGAACTCGACCTGATGGCGCAGCTCGCGGGCCTGCGCCTGCGCCATCGCTGGGGCGGCTGGGCGCGCGAGCCGTTCACCCAGGACAGCGTGCGGCACGTCTCCGTCTGGGAGAAGCCGACCGGCTGACGGCACACGGAACGCGGACCGGAGCACCGCAGGGCGGCGGCCCGGCGGCCGGAGCCGACTCCCGTACGACGCGGCCCAGCGGCCCAAGCCGACTCCCGTACGACGCGGCCCGGCGGCCCAAGCCGTTCTCCCGTACCGCGAACGGCCTCTTCAGCGGGCTGCGGCGCGGACCTCGGCGAGACGCAGGCCGGCGGCCGAGGAGGGGAAGCGGTCCAGCATCGCGCGAATCCCGGTGGCGTCGGTGTTGGCGCCGAACAGTTCGGCGCCGGGCTGCATACGGACGCCCTCGGCGAGCGGTCCTGCGACGACCGGGTCGAAGCCGAGGGCGTCGACGAGGGCCGCGACCGACGCGATGTCGGCCTCGCCGTCCCCCGCGAGCGCGATCGCCTTGCGCCCGGGGGTGCCTGCCGGGCGGGCCCCCTCCTCCAGGTCGTGGTAACCCATGTGGTTGAACGCCTTGACGACGCGCGAGCGCGGCAGGGAGGCCCGCACGATCTCGCTGGAGGACGTACGCGGATCGGTGAGGTCGTCCCGGATCCCGTCGACCTCCCACCAGTAGTTCATGGCGTCGATCACCAGCTTGCCGCCCAGGGCCGCCACGGGCAGGGACCGGTACCTGCCGAGCGGCAGGGCCAGCACGACGACGTCGGCCCGTTCCGCCGCCTCGGCCGCGGTGACCGCGACGGCCCCGGGCGTCACGACCTCCACGATGAGTTCGATCTTCGAGGGGCTGCCGGAACCGGCGATCAGGACGTCATGGCCCGCCGCGACGGCGAGCCGGGCGAGTACGGTGCCGACCTTGCCCGCGCCGAGGATGCCGAGGGTGGCCATGGCTCAGCCCGCCAGGATGTCGCGGACCATCGGCGCCACCTTCGCGCCGAACAGCTCGACGGCCCGCATCCGGGCCGACCGCGGCTGGGCTCCGGCGCTGTAGATCATGTCGAAGCGACCGACACCGAGCGTCCTGACCGCATCGGCGATCTTGCGGGCGACGGTCTCCGGTGCCCCGATGTACATGGAGCCGCCCTCCACCTCGGTGTCGAACTCCTCGCGGCGCAGGGGCGGCCAGCCGCGCAGCGCGCCGATCCGGTCCCGCATGACCTTGTAGGGCGCGTAGAACAGTTCCTTGGCCTCCTCGTCGGTGTCCGCGACGAACCCGGGCGAGTGCATCCCGACGGGGTGCGCGAGCGTGCCGAACTGCTCGGAGGCCCGTCGGTAGAGGTCGATGTACGGCAGGAAGCGCGCGGGAGAGCCGCCGATGATCGCGAGCATGAGGGGCAGCCCGTGACGTGCGGTGCGCACGACCGACTGCGGGGAGCCGCCGACGCCGACCCAGGTGTCCAGGCGGCCGGACTCGGTCTTCGGGAACACGTCGGCGTCCTCCAGCGCGGCGCGGGTGGTGCCGCTCCAGGTGACCGGCTTCTCGTCGAGCAGCCGCACGAAGAGGTCGAGCTTCTCCTCGAACAGGACGTCGTAGTCGCTCATGTCATAGCCGAACAGCGGGAAGGACTCGGTGAACGAGCCCCGGCCGAGGATCGTCTGGGCGCGGCCGCCGGAGAGCGCGTCCACGGTCGCGAACCGCTGGAAGACGCGGACGGGGTCGTCGGAGCTGAGTACGGTGACACCGGATGCGAGCTTGATGCGCGAGGTTTTGGCGGCTATCGCGGCCAGGACCGTCTCCGGCGCGGAGATCGAGTACTCGGGGCGGTGGTGCTCACCGAGTGCGATGACATCGACACCGAGCTCGTCGGCGAGCACCGCCTCGTCGACGACCTGCCGGATCGCAGCGGCGTGGGATACGGGGCGCCCGGATTCCTCCGGGACGTCGCCGAAGGTGTCGAGGCCGAGTACGAGGTCGGTCATGGGTACTGCCCTCCTCCAGTGATTGACGTGTCAAGTATTACTCCATATAATTGAGACGTCAACCATGGGAGGCGCAGGTCATGACCGGGTCACGGAAACTGCCCACGCGCGAGGAACTGCGCATCTGGCGGGACTTCATCGAAACCACCGACGCACTGCGCACCACGCTCACATCCCGGCTGAACGGCGACACCGGCCTCTCCCAGGGGGACTACGCCGTGCTCCTCGCGCTGAGTGAGGCGCAGGACACGAGGCTCCGCTCCTCCGAGCTGGCGACGGCGATCCGCTGGGAGCGCAGCCGCCTCTCCCACCACCTCGGCCGCATGGAACGCCGGGGCCTGATCCGCCGCGAGGAATGCGTCACCGACAACAGGGGCGCGCACATCGTCCTGGAGCCCAGCGGCGCGGAGGCCTTCCGGGCGGCCACCTACCCGCATCTCCGCGCCATCCGCGAGCTCTTCATCGACGCCCTCACCCCGGACCAGCTGACCGCCGCCGGCGACATCGCCGCCGCCCTGCGCGACCACCTCGGCCTGCCCCGTCCCGCGGGCCCCGCGAGCGGGTCCGGCGAGGACCGCGACTGAGGAAGGCCGCGGCCGGACGGACGTCCCGGGGCGTAGCTCGGTGTCGTTCCGTGCAGCTCGGTGTCGTTCGGTGTCGTTCGGCACAGCTCCGCGTGGTCCGGTGTCGTTCGGCGTAGGAGGCATGCGTCGCGGCGTACACGGCGGGCAGCACCCCGCCGGCGCCTCCCCCGGCCCGGTGGCCCGTGACCCGTGGGGCGTACCCGTTCCTGGTACCGGTGGTCCCAGGACGACGGGGCCACTGGTTGACACCGCAGCTCCCGGCCACCATGGAGGAAACGGCGTGGCGCGACACCCGACGCGCACGAGCGGAACACACACGGTCCGCGTCGTCGGCGTTCCCGCGGCTCCGCGGCTCCGCACCCGTCGCGCGGCTCGCGAGAGCCCCGCGGCCGGCTGCCCCGGGCGCGCTCGGCTCTGCGAACCGGGCCGGGAAGCGACGGAGCGCGGAACACGCGGACACGCCGCGTGCCGGATGGACCAGCGCCGAGCCGTCGTCGCCCCGCTCCCTGGCGGAGCCGGACGACCGGCCGGCTGTCGAAAGGAACACACCCCATGAGCAAGCTCGCACTCGTCACCGGCGCCACCTCGGGAATCGGCAGGGCGTTCGCCGAGCGCCTCGCGGCCGACGGCTACGACCTGGTGCTCGTCGGCCGCCGGGAGGAGCGGCTGACGGAGTTCGCCGCCGCCCACCCCGGTGTCACAGTCCGCGGCGTCACGGCCGACCTCGCCACCGACGAGGGCATCGACGCCGTCGCCGGCATCTGCGCGAGTGAGCCGCTGGACCTCCTGGTGAACAACGCCGGTGTCGCCCACTACATGCCGCTCGACGAACTCCCGGCCGCCAAGGCCCGCGAGCTGGTCACGGTGAAAGTCCTCGCTCCCACCCTGATCACGCGGGCCGCGGTCGCGGGGATGCGGCAGCGCGAGCGGGGCGCCATCATCAACGTGGCCGGCATGATCGCGTTCAGCGGACCCGCTCCGCACTCCCAGCTGCCCCGCCGCGCCGTCTACGCGGGCAGCCTGGCCCATCTCGTCGCCATGTCGCAGACCCTCAGCGCCGAACTCGAAGGCACCGGCGTCCAGGTCGAGGTCCTGTGCCCCGGGGTGGTCGCCACCGAGTTCCACGAGCGCCAGGGCCTCGACATGAGCGTCGTGCCCCGTATGACCGCCGAGGACGTGGTCACCGCCGGTCTGCGGGGACTGGAGCTCGGCGAGGTCGTCTGCGCCCCGGGGGTGGAGGACGCCGCCCTCCTCGACGCGGTCTTCCGGGCGGACCTCGCGGCGTTCGGCGGCCAGAGCACCGAACTCGCCACCCGCTACCAGGCCGGCTGACCCCGCTCACCGGGGTCGCGAGGTCCGGGGCTGCGAGGTCCCGGGGTCGCGAGGTCCCGGGGTCGCGAGGTCCCGGAGCTGCGAGGTCCCGGGGTCGCGAGGTCCCGGGAGCTGCGGAGGCTCGGGGGCTCCGAGGTCCCGGTGATGCGGAGGCTCGGCCCGCACGGAGGGTCGGGGGCCCGGAGAGTCGGGGGCCCGGAGGGTCGGGTTACCGGGTGGCCCGGAGAGCGCTCCCCTCCCCCGCGCTTGGTGACGGACCATCAAACGCGTTCAGAAGTCGGACAGTTGGCCCGTCCGGTACGGACATCCCTCGCCATGCCCTCCTCGTTCCGCCCCCCGGCCCGGCCGCTCCCCTGATCGGGCCGCCCGCGTCGGTCGTCAGGCGCCCATGCCGCGCAGGGTCTGCTGAAGGCCGGAGCCGATACGGTCCATCGTCGCCGTGTAGGCCTCCGGCATGTCGACGTCGAGCCGGTCCGCGAGGACGAAGACCCACCACAGACATTCGGCCAGTTTGTGTCGCAGCTCGGCGGCCACGTCACCGTCGATGCCCCAGGTGCGCTCGGCGGCGAGCACCAGGCGCCCGACGTAGGCGGCATCGTTGGTGAAGCCGAGCGCGAGCTCCGGCAGGGTCCATGTCCTGCCGAGGACGCGCTGTTCGATCTGCTCGTACTGGGCTCGGACCTTCAACGCCCTGTCGTCGGCCTCGGCAAGTCCGGCCTTGTCATCGCGGTCCGGTGTCTCGTTCATCTACGTCCTCTCATACGGTCGCGCCGCTCTCCAAGACACTGGAGGCGTCTGCGGGCTGTCTCGGTCCTGGCCCGGCTCGTGGTGTCGGGAGCGTCGGCCGGCGGCTGATGTTCATCGGGCAGTGTCTTCACCGACCGGGAACGGGGGCTCGGCGGTGTGGTGGAGCGCCACGCTTCCCGTGCTCCGCGTCAGGGTGTGTCCGGGGCGGCCAGGTCGAAGTCCGCCCGGTCCGATTCCCTCCCGTTGATCTGCAGGGAGATCGCATGCCGACCGGGGTGGTAGCGGCGTGTCGTGAGCAACCGGAACGAGTGCTCACGCGTCACCTGGATCACTTCGTCCGGCCCCAGGGTGCGGGTGGTGAGTTTGAAGGTCTTGCCGGTCCGGCCGCCGTTGGCCTTGCGGTGGTGCACGATGTAGTCGATCGCGAGCCGCGCCGGCTGATCACCCGTGTTGCGGATCGAGGCGCTGAAGCGGACGCTGCCGCCGATCACGACGGTGTCCCTCTCCAGCCGGGGCCCGTCGACCTCCAGCGCGGCGGGGGCGAATCCGAGCAGTTCCAGGGCACCGGGGTGGCCGCGCTTGACGAGCGTGCGCAGCCCCTGCCGTACCAGGCGCTCGGTGGTGGCGTCGGGAGTCCCCAGCCAGCGGCGGGCCGTGCCGATCACGAGGTCCGGTTGGTCGCGGCTGAGGTCGTTGAGGTGGTTGGCGACGGAGCGCCGTACGTACTCGCTCTCGTCCCGGTAGAGGGCGTCCAGGATGGGGACGGTCCCTTCGGGACGAGCCAGGATGTCCGGCACCCGGACCGCCCACGGAAGGTAGGGGCGGGTGCCTTCGGAGGCGAGTCTGCGCACATGGGCGTCGGCTGATCCGGTCCAGTCGCCGGCGATGACACCGAGGGCCCGGTCGAGATCGTGCCGCAGCAGCGTCCTGATGGCGAACTCCGAGGACAGCCGGCCGGTGAGGCTCGCGAGCAGCTTCATCGCGTCGTCGAATGAGGCACCGTCGGCCTCCTGGACGGCCCGGGTGGCCAGGGCGCTGGTCACCGGCCAGATGAGCCATCCGGTGAAATCCGGGGCGCCGTCGCGGGCGATGCGTACGGTCCGTGCCAGGGCCGCGTAGTCGCCCGGAAGATCGGCCAGCAGCGCGTCGCGCAACAGGTCGGCGCGCTCCCGCAGCGACAACGCGTCGAGATGTCCGGGCGCCGCGCGCAGCGCGGTGAGGTCGGCGTCCGGAGCGGCGGACCGAATGGCGCGCGTGAGGCTCTGGACGGTGTGCTGACCGATGAGTTCGTCGGCGAACGGCATGTTGGGTCCTCCGTCACACGAGGTGCTGCAGGGCGGTGGTGAGCTGCCAGTCCACGCTGTCGTGGTCGATCGTGGCGTGGACGGGCGAGTCCGCCATTTCGCCGGTGATGCCCGCCGCGCCGGCGCGGGCGTGCTGCGGGCTGTCGTAGGCGACGATGTCCACGACGCGGCCGTCGTCGGTCTCGACGATGCGCCGCCACAGGAACCCTGGCTGCCGCTTGAGGTAGGCGTTGATATCGGTGTTCGCCTCGACGAAGTCCTGGGCCGTGCGGCCCGGGGCGGGGCGGAGGGTGGTGATTTCCAGTGTCTCGGCCATGGTGTGTTCCGTTCCTTGAGGCGTGGTGTGCGTTCACGTCGCCCTGCGCGGGTCCAGCCCCATGCGGGGCCCGGGTGCGAAGGGGCGGGTGCCGGTGGCTTACGGGAGGTGGGACTCCGGGAGGGGCCGCCGTCCGACGGGCAGGTCCCGGCGGGTACGAGCGACGGTGTGTCCCGCGCTCGTGTCTGCGCGTACGTCCTGCGCGTACGAGCTGCCCCGCCGGTCGGGAGCGAGGGGGTTCGGTGTGACTCAGCGGACGAAGGCGCTGGCGGCGAGGCCGTTGATGCTGGTGTCACCCTGCTGGAAGCCGATCATGGACTCGATCATGCTGTGGGGATCGCGCCGAAGGCCAGGAGGCTCAGACGCAGACCGGAACGGCCGAGGGTGCGGTACGAGGTGAGAGACATGAGGTTCCTTCTCGAAGATGCGCGGGGGTGTGAACACCAGACTCGCTGACGGGGTGCCGAAGAGGGAGGCCGTGTCAGGGGTGTGGCGCACCCAGGCAGGCTCCCTCGTACCCGGCCCGGTGTGCCGCACCCAGGCAGGCGGCCTCGCACCCGGCCCGGTGTGCCGCACCCAGGCAGGCGGCCTCGCACCCGGCCCGGTGTGCCGCACCCAGGCAGGCGGCCTCGCACCCGGCCCGGTGTGCCGCACCCGGCCGGAGGTCCCCACCCCGGCGAGCCCGCCGGCTTTCGGCCGGAACCGCTTCACCTCACCGGAGCCTTCGCAGCGTGCGAACCGCGGACGGACCCGGACGAACGTCCGGCCTACGGCATCCGGCTGTCCGCCTACAGGTCCTTGATCCGCGAGTCGCCGACGGCGAGGGCCGGTTCGGGTCCGTAGCCGGAGGAGGGCGACTGGAATCCCGCGCTGAAGGAGCCGGCCAGTACGCGGCGCGCGATCTCCACGGACGACAGCTGCGTGAACCGGTAGCCGGTCGGTGTGTCGATCAGGGCGCGGGCCACACTGCCGTTCCGGCCGGTGACCTCGGCGACCACCTTGCTGCGTCCCACCTCCCGCTCCCGGGCGGTGGGCTCGTCCGGCAGCGTGGAGAGGTCCAGTCCCCGTAGACCAGTAGACGGGGGGTTGCGGCCATGATGCGCTCCCATGAGAAGGCGAGAATCGAGGGGGAAGGGCCCGTCCGGAGCGGCGAAACGCCCGGTGGTTCGTGCCTCGTACTGATGCTAGGAGCAGATCCGGACAGCTACGGTCCTGGTCTCTCACCGCCCGGCGCTGTCACCCGTTCGGACGTGACCGCTGCTCGTCGGGGCCCGGTCGAGGTGCCTGGTTGTCGCGGTACAGGGCATCCATACGGGCCAGCAGCGCCTCGCGGACCGAGTCGGGCGTGAGGACCTCCAGCGGGGTGCGCAGGGTGAGGAGGTAACCGGCGAGCTGGTCGGGGTCGGAGCCACCGATGGTGATGATCGTCGCGCTCGGTCCGTCGGATTCGTGTGTGGCGACGATGGGCGCCACCAGCCGCCGGGCGTCGTCGTAGGACAGCGGAAGCCGGACGCGGGCGAAGAACGGGTACCCGGCACGGGTGATGGTGTCGGACACCATCCGCGCGGCATCCGGGGCATCGGACAGGTCGGCGACTTCCCCGGTCGAGCGGACGTCGAGCACCCTGTCAGCACGAAACGTCCGCCAGGCCCGGCGCTCGACGTCACGGGCCACGAAGTACCAGTGGACGCCGGTGTGAACCAGCCGGTGCGGATCGACACACCGAACGGTCGTGACACCGTGCATGTCGCGGTAGGTCAGTGTGGTGCGTTCGGAGGCCCGGCAGACGGAGGCGAGCAGCAACAGCACATCGGCGGACACCTGAGGGGTCTCGCAGCGCGGAGTGTGTTCGACGGTGTCGTCCAGGCCCGCCAGGGTCCTCGCCATCCGGGCCGGCAGGATCTGCCGCAGTTTCAACAGGGCCGACAGCGCCGCCGGGTCCGCGCCGAGCGCCGCGCCGTGTGCGGCCTCCCGCAGCGCCACCGCCACGGCGAACACCTCGTCGTCGTCCAGGTTCAGCGGCGGCATGCGGTTGCCCGCGCCGAAACGGTAACCGCCGCCCGGTCCCGGTATCGACTCCACGCCGTAACCCAGCTCACGCAGCCGGTCGATGTCCCGGCGCACCGTGCGCTCGGTGACCTCCAGGTGCCGTGCCAGCTCCGCGTTGGACCAGGTGGGCCGCGACGACAGCAGGGACACCAGCCGCAGGAGCCGGGCGGATGTGGCGATCACGAAGCGGACCCGGCCGGGCGGCACCGGCGGCGGCGTCCCGCCGGGATCCCGGCCGCCGCACCACCGTGGCATCTCGCCGTCACCGCTTCCGTGGACGTCGAGACATGAGCGCGCTCCGCTCGGCCTTCCATGTCCGCTTGCCTCCCCTTCCCCTGCCCCCGCGCGTCCTGCGAAGGCCGGGAGCTCTCGCACGAGGCCGTTGATTCCCGGGAAGCCGGGAGGCCGGCCCGCCGTGTGTTCGCGGCGCGGACGCCGAGGCGCGCACCGTTGCCGATCAGCCGTCTCCCGAGGCCGTGGAGGACGGTGGGATCTCCCTTGGTCCGGGCGTCGTCCACCGTAACCCACTGCATGAGCCGAGTGTTGCCCTGCCGCACGAGGCAGACCGTGTACCGGTTCGTCATGACGACATGGCGCGCGTGGTCGTGCCGGCCCGCGGCGATCGCTTCCAGGTGCGCCTCGTCACCGTCGAGGCGCAGGCGCGGGTGGCTCACGGAAGGGGCCGTGTCCCGTCGGCTGAGTGAGTCCGACAAGGCCCCGACGATCGTCATCCGGTCCGAGCAGCCCGCCGTACGCCCGGGGCCACGAACCCGCAACGTTGCGCGATGATGCGCAACTTGGCCTGTTATCAAGCAACTCCGCGCTCTTGACATGGCCGTACGTGCTCGATTTACTCCAGTCACGTCGCCGAACACCGGACGACGCAGAGGTACGCCTAGCCGGTACAAGGCCCTGTGCCTGAGCCCGGACTGAGTCGCCAGGATCACTGTCGGTGTCCGAGGCGGGGCCGTACCCCCCACCATGTGGAGCTCGTTGATGAGACTGAACTCCGTTCGTCACCGTGCAACTCTGGGCCTTGCCGCGGTCGGCGCGGCCGCCCTCGCGGCTTCCCTCCTCACACCGGGTGTCGCCCTGGCAGCATCGAGCGGCGTTACCCTTCCCCCCGTCCACGCCGGGTTCGACTACCAGATCGGCGGGGCGTACACACCGCCGGCCGGGGTCGACGTGGTCAGCCGTGACCACACCGACGCGCCGGCGGCCGGCAAGTACACCATCTGTTACGTGAACGCCTTCCAGGCCCAGCCGGGATCCGAGGACGACTGGGGCTCGGACCTGCTGCTGCACGACGCGCAGGGCGATGTCGTCTACGACGACAGCTGGGGCGAGGCACTCCTCGACGTGAGCACCGCCGCCAAGCAGAAGGCCGTGGCGGCGAAGGTCGACGCCTGGATCGACGACTGCGCGAGCAAAGGTTTCAACGCCGTCGAGCCCGACAACTTCGACAGCTACACCCGCTCGGGCAAGCTGCTGACGAAGGGCGAGGCGCAGGCCTACATCAAGCTGCTCTCGGCGCACGCCCACGAGAAGGGCCTGGCCATCGCGCAGAAGAACACCTCGGCGCTCTCCGTCAACCGAGCGGCCAACGGCCTCGACTTCGCCATCGCCGAGGAATGCGGGACCTACGACGAGTGCAACGACTACACCGACTACTTCGGTGACAACGTCATCGTGATCGAGTACACCGCCAAGGGTCTGAAGAAGGCCTGTTCCGGCTGGGGCGACGAGCTGAGCGTCGTACGCCGCGACCTGGACGTCTCTCCCATCGGCAGCAAGGGCTACGTCCGCCAGACCTGCTGAGCGGGTACCGGGTCCGGGCGCCCGCGCGGCCCCGGACCCGGTGAGGCGCCGTTGCCGCGGCGCGCAGGGCCTCCGTCGCTGTCACCGGTACGGCGACGAAGGCCGCGGCCTGGCCCAGTGCCGGAGCCCGGACCATCCACGGAGCCCGGACCATCGACGGAGCCACGCGTCCTGGTGGTCGCGTGAGGATTCGCCGAGCCGGTCGTCACCCGCGCGCTCACGCGGGGAGGCCGGCCCTGTCGCGTCCCTCCCGGCAATCGTCGCCAACGGCAGGACGAGGCAGGAGCGGTGGAGGCCTCGCCGTGGACCGTGTGTGCCGCGTACCTCGCCGCGCGCCTCGCCGGCCCGCGCACCTGCCGATGTACGCCCCGCGAGCCGCCCGCGGGATCGCCGGGGGACGAAGACGTTCGGTCCGGTGATCAGTCACCGTCGGCCCGGACCCACGTGCCCCAGGGACCACAGCACACATTCCGCCGCGGCGACCACCGTCCGCACGCACTCGCCGCCCTCCCCCGGCCGCGTCGCAGCGGCCGTCCTCACCCGGAACGCCTCGTCGCCCGGAGGCGCCATGAGCGCGACGATGCAGGTCTATCGCGGCGAAGGACTCACACCGCCCCATACACGCAGAAGTTGACGAAGACGCCGTCGATCCGGCTGATCACCGCTCGACCGGTGTTCACGCGCCGTTGGTGTCCACTCGCTTCGATGAGCGGGCTGCACCACCCGTCCCCGCCTGCGTATGTCCCTGTGAGGAGCTTCCATGGCCCCCGATCCGATCACCCCGGCGCCCGAGTCCGAGCCCGGCGACAGACCCGAGACGACGAGCGGCACCACCCGCCGCCGGTTCATCCAGGGCACGGGGGCCGCCGCCGGAACGCTGGCGCTCGGCGCGACCGCCGCCACAACCGCAGGTGCGGGCAGCGCGTACGCCGCTTCGAGGCCGCGCTACGCCCTGCCGAAGGGCTTCAAGGGCAACATCTCCGACCTGAAGCACGTCGTGATCCTCATGCAGGAGAACCGTTCCCTCGACCACTACTTCGGTACGTTCCCCGGTGTGCGCGGCTTCGATGACAAGCAGGCGCTGCGGTTCCAGGACGGCACCACCGTCTTCCAGCAGAAGGACAGCGACGGGAACCTCGTCACCCCGCAGGTCGATGACGGCGCCTGGGGCAACGACCACGGGGCCTGGGGCGACGTCGAGCACCGCACGTGGGACCAGTGGGTCCAGCACAACGGCGCCAGCTGCATGAACCACCACAGCGACGCCTACATGGGCTTCTACCACTCGGTCGCCGCGCAGTACACCGTCGCCGACCAGAACTTCTGCTCGGAGTTCGGGCCGACGGACCCGAACCGCAAGTACCTGTGGAGCGGTACGGCCAACACCGAGACGGGCAACACGGACGAGTCCAACTACTCCCGTCCCTGGATCACGGTGGCCGAGCAGCTCCAGCAGGCCGGCATCGACTGGCGGCTCTACTCCGACAACAGCGGCAACGGGCGCCAGGGGTACGTCAGCAGCTGGATCGGCGACTACGGCGACAACGAACTCAAGTACTTCAAGGGCTTCGAGCCCGAGGGGCTGGGCGCCGACGACCCGAAGCTGCGGCCCGGCACCGGGCTGATCTGGCGTGGCAACGCCGCGTACTACTCCGGCACGACCACGCCCAACAACGACTCCGACGCGAACCTCGACGCGGTCCTCAAGAACTTCCACGACTCCTGCCAGCCCGGCGCGGAGCACCCGCTGCCGCCGGTCTCCTGGATCGTCGCGCCGTACGGCTGGTCCGAACACCCCAGCGCGGACACCCTGCACGGCGAGCGCTACGTCAAGAAGGTGCTCGACAGCCTGCAGAGCAACCCCGACATCTGGAACCACACCCTGTTCATCCTCAACTACGACGAGAACGACGGAAAGTTCGACCACGTGCTGCCGCCGTGGCCCGAGCAGGGCACCGCGCGCGAGTACCTCGGCGACTACCCGCTCGGCTTCGGCCCGCGGGTACCGATGCTGCTGGTCTCGCCGTGGACCCGCGGTGGCTACGTCGCCTCGGAGGTCTTCGACCACACCTCGACGATCACGTTCCTCGAGAACTGGGCGGCCCACCTCGGCAAGCCGTTCCACTGCCCCAACATCAGCGAGTGGCGGCGCTCGATCGCCGGCGACCTGACCAGCGCGCTCGACTTCAGCCGCCCGCAGACGGGGCCGGCCACCTTCCCGGACCCGGCCGCCGAGCAGCCGGTGTCGATCTCCGCCGGCCACATGAAGCCGCGTCCGCTGAGCTTCCACCCGCACGCGACGATCTCGGAGGACCGCGCGTCAGGGAAGGTCACCGCCCGGATGACCCTGGCCGGCGGCCCGAAGGACAAGGCCCTGTGCTTCCAGGTCTTCCCCGACGCGCACCAGCCGTTCTCCAGCACGCCGTTCACCGTCACCGCCCACAAGGCGCGCGAGTACACCTGGGACACCAGGACCACTGACGGCGCGTACGCGTTCTCGATCTACTCCAACGACGGCTTCGTCCGCTCCTTCGCGGGCCGGATCACGCCCTCCGGGAAGAAGGATGGCGGCCTCCCGCGCGTGACGGTCGACCTGCTCAAGGACAAGGGCAGCCGGCACGAGGCCGAGGTGAAGCTCACCCTGCACAACAACGGCACGAAGCCGGTGCACTACACGCTCACCGCCCACGACTACCTCGGCCGCACCCAGAAGGTCACGGTCGCCCACGGCAAGTCGAAGGTCGTCACCTGGCCGACCCAGGACGGCTACTACGACATCGTCGTCACCGCCGACACCGACACCACCTGGACGCAGCGCTACGCAGGCCGGATCGCCGGCACCGAGAAGGACTGACCGGCCGGGACATCCCTGACGGTGGCGGCCGGCGGGCCGCCACCGGCAGGGGGTCCGCTACCTCGACACCGAGAGCCCCTGGATCACCTCGCCGATCCGGGGGCTGCCGTCGCTCTCAACGCCGTAGGTGCGAGGCGCACGATCCAAGACGAGTACCGTCGGCGACCGATCGGGCACCGTCGCCGGTGGGCGCGCGAGGCCCCCGACCGACCTGCTGCCATCCGTCGACAACCCGCCGGAACTCCACCAAATCCTGACGCGCACGCTCCAGGACGCATCCACCCTGGACCGTCGCCAGGATCAGCGACGCCATGAGCCCGGAATCCGTCGCGGGCCGCAGCTCGCGCGCGCACGCCCAGAGCCGGTTCCGCGGCCAAGCACTCACGGAGCCAGTGAAGTGGTCCGACATGGACCCACACAGGGCGCCGCCGGCGACGACCTCGTAATCCTGCGATCTCCCCCCGGCGGCAGCCCGCAGCCGCGAGCGAGCGCGCTCCCGTTCGGGACCGGCGCAGACGCGCGCGAGTGGAGCCATCCCCCGCCAGGACCTCCTCCGCCAGGACCTCCTCCGTCCGGGCATGCTCCACCGGGCATGCTCCGTCCGGGCGCGGAGCTGGTCACCCAGGTACGTCATGCCCGCGACGGCCGGCTCCGCCGTGCCGGAGAAGTACGGCGGCCCCGGCAGCCCGGGCCGTGGCCGGCGCTGTCCGAAGCGACGGACCAGCGCCCTCTGCCCGACGGCACCCGGGGACCGGCTCGACAGGACGTGACAGGTGTCACGCCACACCGCGGGCGCGACACGCCACCCGAATGGCCGAGGAAGTGTGCGCCGGGAAGTTAGTGTGGCGCAGCCATACGCGGGCGAGCGGACCACCGCCGCCCCGGACGGTGTGCTCCGTTGCCGCAGGCCGGGGTGCGTCCGTTCGTCCCGCGAATCCGGTCCTTCCGGACGCGCGCGCACCGGCACCGATCCCGGCCGCACGGAAGGTCCTTCCTGGCGGCCCCCTGACGGCACGAGGCTTCACGTGAAGATAGGCAACTGGCGGGCGGCAGCGTCCGCCGCGGCGGCGATGACAGCCATGCTCATGGCCGCGGGCTGCGGCGCCGAGAGCGGCTCCTCCGGCACGGGCGATCACACGATCGTCATCGGCATGTCGGACGACGTTCTCGCGACCGACCCCGCCTCCGGGTACGACCCCGGCTCCTGGATGCTGTTCAACAACGTCTTCCAGTCGCTCATGAGCTTCCCCAAGGGCGGCGCGACCCCCACCCCCGAGGCCGCGAAGACCTGCGGGTTCCAGGGCGGGAGCACCACGTACAAGTGCACACTGCGCGACGGGCTGAAATTCAGCAACGGGGACGCGCTGACCTCGGCGGACGTGAAGTTCTCCTTCGACCGTGCGATCCGCATCGACGATGCGGCAGGGCCCAGCCCCCTGCTGTCCACCATCGAGAACATCGACACGCCGGACGCGCGGACCGTGGTCTTCCACCTCAAGGTGTCGGATGCCACGTTCCCCAGCAAGATCGCCTCCGGCGCGGGCTCGATCGTGGATCACCGGGTCTATCCGGCCGACAAGCTGCTCACCACGGGCAAGGCAGTGGGCTCGGGGCCGTACGCGCTCTCCTCATTCGACGCGAAGACGCAGGCCGTCTTCGCGGTCAACAAGGCGTACCGCGGCACGGCCCAGGTGAAGAACGCGGGCGTCACCCTCCGCTTCTTCAAGGGGGATCAGAAGGCACTCGGCTCGGCACTGCAGAAAGGTTCCGTCGACGTGGCGTACCGGGGTCTGACGGCCGGCGCCATCGCCGGACTGCAGAACTCGGACATGGCCGACGACGAAGGCGTCAACGTGGTCGAGGGCACCAGCGCCGAGGTGCAGCACCTCGTCTTCAACATGGACGACCCGGTGGTGGGCAAGCTCGCCGTCCGCCAGGCCATCGCCTACCTGGTGGACCGCGACGCCCTGGTCAGCAAGGTCTACCAGTCCACCGCGACACCGCTGTACTCGATCATCCCGGCGGGCATCACCGGCCACAACACCGCCTTCTTCGACATGTACGGCGGCAGGCCCTCGCTGGACAAGGCCCGCCACGCCCTGCGCTCCGCGGGCATCACCGGCAAGGTGCCCCTGACCCTGTGGTCCACACCGGTGCGCTACGGTCCGGCCACCGACGCGGAGTTCAACGCCATCGCCCAACAGCTCAACGCCGGCGGACTGTTCGACGCGACCGTCAAATCCGCGCCGTTCGACCAGTACGAGAAGGGCATCGCGGCGGGGAAGTACCCCGTCTACGTCAAGGGCTGGGTGCCGGACTACCCGGACCCCGACAACTTCACCCAGCCCTTCTTCGGCAAAGGCAACGTCCTGGGCAACGGTTACCGGAACAACGACATCACCGGCCGCATCCTCCCCGCCACCGAGGCGCAGACGAACCGCGAGCTGACCGACAAGGACTTCGGCGAGCTCCAGGACGAAGTGGCCCAGCAACTGCCGATCCTGCCCCTGTGGCAGGGCAAGCAGTACGCGATCGCCTACCAGAACGTGCGGGGCCTGGAGTGGACGCTCGACCCGTCGACCGTCTTCCGGTTCTGGGAGATCAGCAAGGGCGCCTGACACCGCGTTCCCGTCGCCGCCCCGCCAGGCCCCCGCAGTAACCCGTCGGCGCAAGCGCCCCGGGCCCGGAAGGATCACGCGTCCTGGCCGGATGACACTGCCCGGGGCGGCCTGGTGAAGACACACTTCCGTATCGAGGTGAACGGGGATCGGCCACCCGCCTCGGCGAGAGAGCAGAGCTCTCCCACCGAGGCGACAGCACACCGTTCGGGTCGACGGCACTCCCCTGTTCCTCCGTGGCGTGTGTTCTTCCGTGGCGTGGAGCGGGGAGATCCCACGTGATGAGGATCGGCACGGGATCCCCCCGTGATGAGGGTCGGTGTGGTGACCGGTGCAGGGCGCCCGCGGCGGACGCCCGCGGTGGGCGCGTCACGAGGAGGGGCGCTCCACCCGTGTCGATGTCGCGGCTTGCTTCCCCGTCTCCGGCCACGACGACGGCCGGACCCGCGCCGGTCGGCCGGCAACCGGCGTCCTGACGCAGAGGTCAGGCCTGGATGCTCTCCAGGTCCTCAAGGAGACTCGGGTGCTTCGGCTCCCATCCGAGCGCCTGCCGGGTGTGCACGCTGGACGAGGGCTGGTCGGTCTCGAAGATCGGGCCGAGAGGGCCGTAGGTCTCCGACGGCACCGGCTGGACGGGCACGCCCAACCGCCGGCCGATGACCTCGGCGATGGCACGCACCGTGTCCCCCTCGTCGGCCACGGCGTGCCAGGAACTGCCGGCCGGGGCCTGCTCCAGGGCGAGCCGGATGAGGACGGCCGCGTCGCGTGCGTGGACGGCCGGCCACCGCTGGGTGCCATCGCCCGGGTAGCCGGACACTCCGCTCCGGCGTGCGATGTCGGTCAGCAGGCCGGCGAATCCGCCCGTGCCCTCGTTGTGGACCGTACGCGGCAGGCGTACGGCCGTGCTGCGGACCCCGCGCGAGGCCAGCTCCAGGACCGCGGTGACGGCGCGGCCTCGGCCCCCCACCGGCCCCTCGGTCCACACCGGATCGGCCTCGGTGGAGGCGCGGCCCGGCGCGTTCGGCGTACCCGAGACGGTGACGAAGGGGCGGTCACTGCCGACGAGTTCCTCACCGAGGGCGGCGAGGGCGGCGGTCTCCTCGGCGACCGCCCGCGCGAGGGCTTCGGGGCTGCTGAAGTCGTTGGCGAAGGCCAGGTGGATCACACCGTCGCTCTGAGCGGCGCCTGCGCGAAGGACATCCAGGTCGGCGAGGCCTCCCCGGAGCGGCTCGGCGCCGGCCGCCTCAGCGACCCGTGCGGACGCCTCGGAGCGGGCGAGCGCGAGGACGGTGTGGCCGCTGCCGAGCAGTTCGGCGACGACGGCGGACCCGATCAGACCGGTCCCGCCGGTGACGAAAACGCGCATGGAACTCTCCTGTAAGTGATGAGACTCTTGTCCCATCACTCTAGCAGGCGACGGGACAAGAGTCCCATCACGTAGGATGAGCCCATGAGCCGGTGGGAACCAGGGGCGCGCGAACGCCTTGTCGTGGCTGCCGTCGACCTGTTCACCGAGCAGGGGTACGACGCCACCACGGTCACGCAGATCGCCGAACGCGCCGGCGTCACCAAAAGCACGTTCTTCCGGCACTTCCCCGACAAGCGCGAACTGCTCGTCGCCGGACAGGAGACGCTGAGCCGGCTGCTGGCCGAGGGGATCGCCGAGGCGCCCGACGACGTCAGCCCGCTCGAAGCGGTCGCCGCCGGACTTGAGCGCGCCGCGAGCGCGATGGGCACCATGAACCGCGACCTCGCCCCTCGCCTGAAGGCGGCCGTCGCCGCCAGTGGCGAACTGCAAGCGCGCGACGCGCTCAAGACCGTCAGCCTCGCGGCGGCGATGACCACCGCACTCGTCGCCCGTGGCATCCCCGATCCGACCGCGGCCCTCGCCGGCGAACTGGGCGTCCTCGCCTTCAAACGGGGCTTCGCCCAATGGTCCGAGGCGGACGAGGACGCCAGGAACGAGCCCGCCCGGTATTTCCTGACGGCTCTGGACGAGTTGCGTACGGCGAGCGCGACGCTGGGCTGACCGGACACGCCCCACGCGCTCATCGGCTGCCTGCCGCCAGGCCGGCTCCCATCCGGGCTGCCGATCCCTGGATGCCCGGACTCGGTCTCACGTAGGGCGCCGGAGGCACACCACTGCGCCCCGGTCCCGCGCTCCTCGCTCATCGGGTGCGGCGGGAGGGACCCGTCCTATCGTCGGGCGCGCGTAAAGCGGGCCTTCGTCTTTGATCGAGCGTCGCGGATCGAGCGTCTTTGATCGAGCCCCCTGCCGACAGCGCTCCTGATCGCTACGCCCGGGAGGCGGCCGAGGGCGTGCCGTCGCCGACGGCGAGTCCGTCGAGGAGCAGGGTGATCAGACGCGAAGCGAGGTCACGGTCATGCTCGTGGCCGCTGATCAGAGTGATCCCGCCGAGCGCCATGAGGACGTCGTTCACCGACGCGTCCTTGCGCAGCCGCCCGGCGGCGATACCCGCCTGGAGCAGGGTCGTGACCGCCTGGGCCAGGGCGTCACGGCTGTGCAGGCGAAGCCCTTCGCGGGTGGCCAGGATGGCGGGCAGCGCGTCCGCCATGCCCTGCTTGGTGAGCATGTAGTCGACGAACGCCTCCATCCACTCGCGCAGCGCGGCCGTCGGGGCCAGGTCCTGGAGCAGCCGCCGCGCCGACGCGCACAGACGGTCGGTCTCGTTGCGGTAGGTGGCCTCGATGAGGTCCTCGCGGGTCGGAAAGCGGCGGTAGAGGGTGGCGATGCCCACCCCCGCCTCGGCGGCGATCGCCTTCAGCGTGGTGTCGGCTCCTTCCGTCGCGAAGACACGCGCGGCGACTTCGAGCAGCCGTTCATGGTTCGCCTTCGCGTCGGCACGCAGCGAGCGCGGCATCGCCCCTCCTTGCAAACGGATTCGGCTCCGTTTATAGTCCGAGGTAAGCGGACCCGACTCCGCTTACCGTATGCAGTGTAGTCGAACGCTTCGTGAAGTCCCCTCCGGGCAGCGGAGCCGGCAGCGAGGAGAAGATCATGGGCGAGCGTGTCACCACACCGTTCGGGGCCGAGTCGACCGCCACGGAGGTCGCGGCGGGCATCGACCTCACCGGCCGTCGCGCGATCGTGACCGGCGGCGCGGGAGGACTCGGGCGGGAGACCGCGCGGGTACTCGCCTCGGCGGGAGCCGAGGTGACCATCGCGGCCCGCACACCGGCGGCGGGAAACGCGGCGGCCCGGGAGATCGCCGAGGAAACCGGCCGTACCCGTGTCTACGCCGGACAGCTGGACCTCGCGGACCCGTCGTCCGTCGCCTCGTTCGTGGCGGGGTGGTCGGGGCCGCTGGACATCCTCGTCGACAACGCGGGGATCATGGCCACGCCCGAACGGCACACTCCGTCAGGCCGGGAGCTGCAGTTCGCGACGAACCACCTCGGCCACTTCGCGCTCACCGCGGGCCTCCACGGCGCGCTGACCGCCGCCGGAAGCGCCCGGGTGGTGGTCGTCAGCTCGGTCGGGCACGTCAACGGCCCGGTCCGCTTCGAGGATCCCGACTTCGCCAAGGACCCCTACGACCCGTGGCTGGCATACGCACAGTCCAAGACGGCCAACATCCTGTTCGCCGTGGAGGCGGCCAAGCGGTGGGCAGCCGACGGCATCGCCGTGAACGCGCTGAACCCCGGCCGCATCTGGGGAACCGGCCTCGGCCGCCACATGGACGCGCCGCCCGCCTCGTTCGACCCGTCGGGCACGTCCGGTGTGTCGGAGAAGACCGTCGCCCAGGGCGCGGCGACCTCCGTCCTCCTCGCGGCGTCGCCGCTGGTCGAGGGCGTCACCGGCACCTACTTCGAGGACTGCCAGGAAGCGGCCGCCTTCACGCCGGGAGTGCGCCGCGGGGTCGCCGACTACGCCGTCGACCCCGACAACGCCCGCCGGCTGTGGGATCTGTCGGTCGAGCTGACCGGTGTGGGCCGCTGACCGCGCGCGTCGCCGCACACGCCCCGTACAGACGAGGTACGGATCCCTGCAGGGAGAGAGGACATGACCAGGGACAGCGCCCCGGAATTCGCGGGCGCTGCGATCCTTCGTCCCCGACCGCCCGCAAGGCCGAGCACCCCCTCGGCCGCATCGCACAGGCGATGTCGGATCCGGGTCGGATCCGACATCGCCAGTGAGATTCGCGGCTCGCCATGGGGCTCCTTGTGTGTTGCACACCTGCCGGGCGGCCCCGGCAAAGTCGCTGCAAGTAATTCGACTTGCCGGGCCGTGTGACTGGTCCGGAAGCGGCTTTAGATGACCAGAACTCGGCGCCCGCGCGTGTGACCGGTGCGGCTGTCGATGTGGGCCGCCGCGGCTTCGGCGAGCGTGTACGACTTCTCGATCGGGATGTGGAACTTGCCCTGCGAGATGAGGTCGGCGGCTTCAGCGAGCGCGGCCGGCATGCTCCCGGCCGCACCGGAGAATCGGACACCGAGCTCCTGCGCAGCGAGATCGGCGATGGAGATCACCTTCTGTGGGTCCCCGGTCAGCTCGATGAGCTCGCGGATTACGCCCGAGCCGGCCAGGTCGAGGGCCGCGTCGACACGGCCGAGCTGCCGCACCCGCTCGACCCAGCCCTTGTCGTACGTCGTGGCGAGGGCCCCCAGGCTGCGCAGGTAGTCCTGGTTCGCGGCCCCGGCCGTACCGATGACCGTGATGCCGCGGTCGCGGGCGATCTGCAGCACCGCCGATCCGACTCCGCCGGCCGCGCCGCTTACCAGGAGCGTCTGCCCAGGCCGCACCCCGACCTCGCGGAGGATGCGCAGCGCGGTCTCGACCACGGAGGGGTAGCCGGCTGCCTCTTCAAACGAAAGCCCCTCGGGCATGTGGGCCCAGGCCGACAGCACGGCGAACTCGGCATATGTACTTGCCCCTTCGCCGAAGACGTGGTCGCCGACCGCGATCCCTTCGACGTCCTCGCCGACCTCGTCCACCACCCCGGCGGCGTCCAGTCCGACCCCGGAGGGCAGCTCGATCGGATGAGCCCCCAGGACCTGGCCTTCGCGGACCCTCCAGTCAACGGGGTTCACGCCCGCCGCCCGCACGGCGATCCGTATCTGGCCGAGGCCCGCGTGGGGCTCCTCGGCATCGATGAGTTGCAGAACGTCCGGACCGCCGAACTCGGCGAAGCTCACTTTCTTCATGCGGCCGACCATAACACTAACAGTTAGCGTTTAGTAACGGTTCCTATTTTAGATCTGGTAGTGTAACGGTATGACCGTGCCGACGACCGGACGCCGTGAGCGCAAGAAGGCCGCGACCCGCCAGAAAATCGCTGACACCGCCCTGCGGCTCTTCCTGGAACGTGGGTACGACGCGGTGGGTATCCGGGACGTGGCCTCCGAGGCCGACGTGGCCGTCACCACGCTCTTCTCCCACTTCGCCTCGAAAGAGGCCCTGGTGTTCGAGCGGGACGACGATTTCGAGCAGCGCGTCACGCAGGCAGTCACCGATCGGGCACAGCACGAGTCGCTCATCCCTGCATTGCGCCGCGAGATCCATGCCCTGGTGCGCCATTGCACGGCCAACGGCGCCGCCCCGATCTGGCGCCTGATCGACGAGTCGCCCGCCCTGCGGGAGTACGAGGAATCGATGCGGCTGCGCCACGCGGAGTCGTTGGCAACGGCGCTCGTCGCCGCCCCCGGCGTGCAGCAGAGCACGACGGCCTGCCGCACGATCGCGAGGTTCGTGATCGATGCCTATTCAGTGGCGCGTGAAGCGGTCGACCCACAGGCCGCGGTGGACGAGATCTTCCACATGATCGAGGCAGCCTGGAAGGTCACCTGCCCGTCCGCGAGCGGTCGCCAGGGACCCGACGGGTCGCGGCTGCGGGCCTGAGAAGGCGTCGCTTACCGCGGCGACGCACGAGGTTGGCGTCGCCACGGTAAGCGACGATGATCTGCTCGAACTCGTTGTTGGCCTATGGCGCTGTGGTGACTGCAAGGACCGCCGAAGAAACGACACGAAGTTGAGACTCCGACGTCCGACACCACGTGAGATCACGGAAGAAGCTGCAGGCTACGAGGGCGCTCTCCGGCACCGGTCGCGGAACCCTACAATCTCGTCGACCTGGGGGCAACGCACTTAGCTCACTTCAGGGAGTCGAGGATCTCCGCGTCGCTGTCCAAAAGCTCGGCCAGGACGTCATCGACCTTCAGCTCGGCACGGTTCTGGGCGTCGCGGATTGCCTCGATGGCGAGCTCCTGCTTGCTGCGGTGCTCGCGACGAGCACGCTCGGTGAGCTTGGCGTCAAGGTCGTCAGGGAGTCGGAGTGTCATCGCCATGCATTGACGATACCGAACTGGTATCCAGGTCGCGTGGTGATACCCACGACCCAGGGCCCGGCTACGATTCCGCCCCCGCCTCGTCGTCTCCGTGGCAGAACCACACCACTCGGCGCCGTTCATCGACTGGGAGACGCCAAGCTGAGGCCCAAGGCCTTCGGCCGCCGGAACCCCATGCCCTGCGGCAATGTCCCGCACGATCAAGCCCGAGCGGTTCTTCGCAGCGAGGCCCAGCCGAAGAGAGGTGCCTCGGGACCGTCCGGGCTCCCAAGCCCCGAAGTGCGTCACGCGACTCGGCCTGGGACGCTCGCGTGCCGCGCGTCCACACCACGCGTGACGGCCCGCGGTTGCCGGACCGACGTCCGCACCGCCGCCAGACCACCGCAGCTGCCGCTCCGACAGCGACGGTGCCGGCGACTCGGCTCGCCCCGTCGGCCGGCTCATCGCCGCGCCGCCAGGACGTCTCCCTCCTCCACCTGAACCCGCCGACCACCTGCGGGAGGGTCTGCGTCACCCCTCGCCTTTCTTCACTTTGTACAGTTCGAGATCATTGTTCACGAACAGCTGCACATAGCCGCAGTTCCAACAGATCAGCCCGGTCGCGGACTCGTTCGCCCAGCTGAAGTTCATGAGCTCCATGCCGCTGCTGTTGAGTTTCACCTCACGGTCCCGGAACAGATCGCCCTGACAGAAAGTGCACTTGACCCATATTTTCCCCACAGCCGCACGTACAGGCTTCGCCACGCCCTCACCCTTCCCAGCAGCAACCGGAGTTGCGCAACCGACTCGCACACACCGCGCTGTATCAGCCTAGTCAGGCCCCTGAACCGGGCACGGGAGGGGCCACGGACCGCCCCTACTACCGCGTCATCCCACCGACCACCGGGCGGTCGGCGTCGCCGAGGACACCCACCCAGCACGCAGCGCGTCGGTCACCGGGGCAACGATACGAACCCCTCCACGACTTGCCCGCTGGAGAGGCCCGCCCACTCTCGCTCCCCCTGTACTCGATGGCGCCCGGTGGACGCCCTCCTCGGGGCGGCGCCCACACCGGTTCCCGTGCGGGGCTTCGGCGTTCAGGGGTCCGGCCCGGCTTGAGGTGGCCCGTGCGGTGGGGAGGCGGAGGTCAGGAGCTCTTCGCATCGCTGCGGCACAACTCCTGGTCCACAAGCCGGATCATGGCCTGTTGAGTGTCCCCGTCACCGTCACCGGTGACGAGCAGCACGACGGACCGGCTCGCGTCCGGGGTGACACCGACCCACGTTTGATAGCCGGACAGTCCACCCGGATGAGTGAAGTAGCTGCCGCCGCAGGACAGCGGGAACTTACCCAGCCCGAGTCCGTAGTCCGCGCCCAGCTCCGGCGCGGGCACCGTGGTCGTCATCTCGTCGAATTGCGCCGGAGCCAGCAGACGGCCGCCGATCAGTGCGGTGTAGAACCGGTTCATGTCGTGTGCGGTGCTGATGATCGATCCTGAGGCGTCGGCCGCACTCGGGTTGAACTCCGTGACGTCGATGGTGGCGTCCGTGTCGAACGCGGTGTAGCCGTGGGCGTGCGGACCCGGGATGAACGGGAAACTGCTGGGCGTCATGGTGTCCGCGAGATCCAGCGGGCGAATGATCCGGGTCCTCACCTCCTGTGCCCAACTCCGGCCGGTCGCCTTCTTGATGAGCATCCCGAGGAGGATGTAGTTCGTGTCGGAGTACGAGAAGGTACCTGGGGCGGCGGGGGCGGGGTGCCGCATCGCCAGCCCCACCAATTCCTCCGGCGTGTAGGTGCGCAACCGCTCGGCGCGGTAGCCGGCGGCAGTGTGCAACGCGGGGATGTCACCCTCGACCTCAGGGATACCGCCGGTGTGCTGCAGCAACTGACGGACGGTGATCGCCCTGCCGTCGTGGCCGTCACCCCGCACCACTCCGGGCAGCCAGTGCTCCACGGTGTCGTCGAGGGATATCCGTCCCTCACCCACGAGTTGCAGCACGACCGTGGCGGTGAAGGTCTTGGTGGCGCTGCCGATCCGGAACCTGCCGTCCCACGGTACGGGCTTCCCGGTGCCCAGTTCGGCCGTCCCTGCGCGCGCGTCGTGACGTGCGTGCGGTGTCCCCACTTCAGCGAGCACCCCGACCGTCCCGGTGTCATGAATCGCGTTCACTTCCCGCTGGAGAGGGTCGACCAGTCGCGGTCCCGCCGTCGCGGACCTTCCTGAAGCCTCGGTGTCGGGCGTTGCTGTCGCCGTCCCAGCCAGTGCGGCTGTGACAAGCGCGGCCAACACGGTGGGAGCGAACAGACCACGTCGAAGCCTTCCAGACATGTCCACGAATATTCCCCGATCCATGTGCCTCGGTTGAGCGTTCAGGACCATGGCGGGGCGGCGGACGAGGGGCTTTCGGCAGCCAGGAGCGATGGTCGGCGTCCATCACATCACCGGAAGAGAGGGCAGCCCATCCGGCTTTCCCCCCGGACGAACCGATGGCCACCCTCACGGCGGCACCTGTGGCCAACACCCCCACGTGCACTCGGGTTTTATCGGCTGGCCCAGGGCCCGAAGCAAGCGTCTTCCGAGCGTCAAGAACTCCGGACGAGTCCTGGGAAGCATTACCGGTGTGAGCGCCTCCCTCACGATGTCCTGGGCCTGGCAGCCTTCACGAGCCGATCCGGGGCTCGACCCGCTCCACGGAACGAGACAGGTCGACAAACCCACTCGGAACCAAGAATTCGCAGGTCACGCACCCTTCTCAGTAGGCACCAGAATCGCCACGCATTCCACGTGCGAAGTCATCAGGAAGGGGTCGAGAAACCCGCAGCATCACAACACCCGCTTGGTCTCACGCTCCGTTCCGGGCCCCCAGCGGCAGAAGGAACCGGCTGGGCTCCCCGTTCCACAAGATGGTGAGCGCGTCCCTTGCCCTCGTCGCAGCGACGAACAGCAGTGAGCGCGCCCGTTGCAGTTCACGCCTGTGGCGCAGTTTGTCGGTGCGTTCCCAGGTATCCACGGCCGAGCGGGGAACCAGGCCCTCGGAGACGCTCGCGATGATCATGCGGTGATACTCCAGGCCCTTGAAGCGGTACATGGTGCCGATTGCGACGAACGACCCGTACACCGCCTTGAGGCTGTCCACTTCGAGCAGGAAGCGGGCCCTGCTGTCCTCGTCCAGCACCGACGGCTTGATCACCTTCACCGCGACGAGCTGCCCTGCCGGTGACTCTCCGAGGTAGACCTGCCCCATGCCCCCCGCACCGAGTCGGCACACGAGCGTGTAGACGCCGATGCTGACCGGATCGTCGTCCCTCAATGGCTCCACGGCTTGCGGGCCCCCTGTGCGGCAATGATCTCTCGGTAACTCGCGCCTCGGCCCCCACCGGGGGCCTTCCCGCCCGGCACACGCACCGCGAGTGTACCGAGGCCGAGAACCACGGGCGCTCCGGTCAGACCGTCTCCCTCGCATCCCAGCGAGCCTTGAACCACTGCAGTGTCTCCAGCAGGGCCACCCGGTTCTGTTCGTCCTCCAGCACGGAGAGCCGGAATCCGGGCCGCAGTTCGAGTTTCCCCTGCGGCAGGGACACTCCTTCCAACTCGTTCATTCTGTCAAGTAGTTCAGCCCGCAAGCGACGCTCCACGAAGGGCTCACGCTTCGCGAGGTGCTGGAAGACGACCTCCCCCGTGCCACCGCGTCCGCTGCCCGGGTAGAGCACGATGGGCCAGATACCGGACCCCGGGCCGCCCGTGTTCCCGAGCATCAGGAAGACGCTGGTCATGACGCTGCCTGCGCCATGGCCGACCCAGCCCCCGAGTTCCTCCCAGCCGGAGAGCGTCTCACGGACGGCCTTCACGGTCGCAGGTGTGTCGTCCGCCGCGAGCTGACGGAGGAACCTCTCGGCGCGCGTCTCCAGGTCCGGTCGTTCCGTGTTCTCCCAAGCGGACTGCTCCGTGGCGCGCTCACCGTCCTGCTGATCCTCGGCATCCGCCATGAGCAGCGCCAGGTCGCCGCTGGTGAGTCGCTGGTCCGGGTCCGCCGCGCCGGTGGCGATGAAGCGGATACCATCGGCGGCCAGCCGGGCGCGTACCTCACCGCGATCCTCGCCGGTCCATCGGAATCCGTCGGCCACCCTCCCATCGGCGTTCAGAACCCTGTAGGCATTGGCCACTCCGTCGGTCTTCGCCAGGTGTGTGCCCACGGCCTGAGGTCCGGAACCGACGAAGGACGCCATTTCTCCGTACGACGTCCAGGTGCCGTGGGGCAGTGCGGCGAGCACCTGATGGGCTCGACTCCAGTCGCGGCTGCGCTCGGCACGTCCCGCACCACCGACGGGGGCCGGCCAGAGCCGGATGGCGCGATCCGCGAGATCGTCGGCCCGAGCGAGGATCTCCGGGCGCCCCCAGCGTTCCGTCTGGGCGATGCGTCGGTTCATCTCCAGGTGGCTGCCCTGGAGCAGCCCCTGCTTCCGCTCGAAGGGATGGTTGGACAACTCAGCGTTCACGCTCGTCAGGGTCAGGTTGCCGAGTGTGTGCTTAAGGCCGGAGTGCAGGTCCTCCGCAGTTTCCCCCGCAGCCACGTCACCTTCCAGCATCGCCCTCCACTCGTCACCGGGCGACTGCGGCATCACATGCTCGATCGTCAACTGCGCCGTGCCGAAGTCCACCGGCTCCGGATGCTCATAACTCTCCTCCAGACGCTGAAGAATGAGTCTGCGCTGGTTCGGCCGACCGCACTGGTAGAACGGCGCGGCGCGGACCTGCTCACGCAGCTCCTCGTCACCAGGCCAGTGCCGGTTGTCGGCGGACAACAGTTGTCGCAGACCGTCAGCAGCCGGCACATCGTGTGGAAGCTGGGCCGGCACGGCTTGGAAGATCCGGTTGAGGTTGTTCGTCGCCACCCGGCAGAGCATCCTGCGCACCAGGAAGCTCTCGATGTACGACAAGGCGCACGCGGTCTCCTCATCGTCCAGTTCGCCCCTCGCCCGCCGGTCGAGCAACAGCATCACCGCCGGATACGTCACCACGGCCTGCCAGTCGTGCAGCCGGCGCAGATGGCCACGTACGGCGGGAACGCTCTCCTCGTCAGGGTGGATCACCTTGCGGAAGTACGTGCTGCGCCGGTGCAGTTCCTTGACGTAGTCCTCGATGTCCGCCTCGGTCGGCGCCCCGCCGGATGCACCGCCCTCGAAATGTCTCTGCTGGGCGGTGTACAAGTCCTGCCTGCGGACCCGATCGTCTCCGTCGAGCACCAACTGCAGCCACATCAGTTGTTCGAGCTCGTCGTTGGCCAGGCTGTCCTGCAAGGGGAGCCAGTACGTCTCGTAGACCCGCTCACCGCGCGTCGGCAGGCGCATGAACAGGTAATTGCGCAGTAGATCCGCCTGGCTGAGTTTGAGCCCGGTGTTGTTGAGGGATTCGAAGATGCGATGCACGTTGTCACCGCGCTCGGCGGTCACCACGACCAAGGTGAGCCGCGAGGTGATCGCCTGCTCGATGCGCAGAACGTCCGGCGCGCTCGCCGATCCTCCCGCCTCGACCAGTTTGCGATTGAAGAAACTGTATGCCGAGGCGACCCTGTCCCCCGCCGCTTGGTCGGGTACGACGCAGCGGATTCGGGCGGCGAACTGTCCCCTGTCAGCCTGGGTCGGCAGCAGCCGGAGGTAATCTCCGCCGTTCTTGCGCTTGTTGATGAGGTACTCCTCACCGATACGCTCGGCCTCGTCCGGCATGTCTTCAGCGATGTGGTCTCGAATGGCCGCCAGCGCGAGAGACAGGGTGGTCAGCCGCTGCTGCCCGTCGACCACGAGCCAGCGGGGAAACGTCGCCTCGTTCTGCGGCGAAGGTGCGAGCACGACCGAACCCAGGAAGTGCGTGCTCGCCGACGCATCGGAATCCAGCAGATCAGCCTGTTCCAGGATATCGTCCCACAGTTGGGCCAACTGCCGGTCCGTCCAGGAGTACGTCCGCTGATAGAGCGGGATCTGGAACTGCTGGGTCCGGCCCTGCATCAGATCGGCGAACACGGTCTCTTTGGCCTGCACTAATACTCCCCCCGCGGAAGCCCTCCGGGCCCGGAACGGCCCTTGCGCGACTGATCACGATAGGGCCTCCCCCAGGCTGCCGCCCACCCTTCAGTCGCACCCGAAGTGCCAGAAGAAAATAAGCCGTCCTCGCACGCCTTCCGACACCGGATCTTTCGGTAGCTACCTGATCCTCATTCGAATACCCATGCAAGAGGCGTTACTTGCCATCGACGGCCACGCTGCCGACCGAGTCGGTCCACTCAGCAGGATCCGTCCCAGTTTTCTACGCCCAGAAGGCGTACAGGATGCCCCCATGTTGAACCCGGCCGCAGCCGGACTCGGCAACACCCCCCACCCACGCCGAACGGGAGGTCTCGCGGGGCGGTATCGAAGCGCCCATGCGCACTTGCATGCGCCCGCACCCGCGTTCGTACCGTACCGAGCTATGTCAGCATCTGCGGAAGAGGTACTCGACCGGCTCAGCAGCAAGGTCCCCGTCCACGTCAACTCCACCGCCACCCTGGTCTCGGACATGGCCAAGGCGGCCACGGCCAGCGATCGACGGCGCGCTCGGAAACAGACCGACAGAGAGCCGAGTCCCCGCAAGCGCGGACTCGGCCCCTTCGAGAGCGACGACCGGCGGGACCTCGTCGCCGCCCCCTGGGATCTGCTGGGCGTCTTCGCTCGGGCGACCACCCTCGCCCGTCAGGGACGCGGCCGAGGATTGGCGGAACACTGGCAGGGACTGAAGTACTGCCAGGCCCTGGGCACCAGTGCGAGCGGCCACCTGGCCCTCACCGACGAAGGCCAGAGTCCGGAACTCTCCTACCGAGCCATGCAGGCACGGGAATTGGGACGGGCATTCGGACTCGCCGTCGCGGAACGTACCGTGCGCAACCGCTACCCCACTCACATGGTCTCCGTCCTGGACGCGGAGGCGTTACTCCTGGCCGGCTTCGCCCGCTCCGGCCCACGGCCGTCCCTGGGCGCTCGACCACGACCCGACTTCTTCATCGAGGCCTGGCGGCCGGGTGAGCCGTCCCACGTCTTCGTGGTGACCGTCAACGGCAACCACCAGATCGCCAAGCAGCGCACCGCAAAGGCCGACCGCTCGTCGTTCAAACAGCTCGCCAGAGGCAGCGAACGTGCCGAGGCCTTCCACCTCGTGGACTGGAACACCACGCCCAGCCTCCTGATGGCGACCGAGCTGCTCGCGGGGGACGGCATCACCGTCCACGCCCTGCAGGGGCCGGGTGACGGGCTGATACCCACACGCTCGGCCGAAGGCCGCGGCAGCGCCGACGCCGTACTGTCCGAGCGGAACCTCACGTACGCCGGGGCGGTGGCGGTACCCGCCTCCGAAGGCCGGAGGGAACGGATCCAGGACGGGTTCCTCATCCCACGCAAAGACCTGGGCTGGTACGGCCGGCTCCTCGTCCGCACGGGAGCAGCTGGCCAGCTCGCGTTCGCCGGAGCGGGCACCGAGATCGCCCAGTACCTGACCGACAAACAGGGCCACAAGCATTACCAGCAGCAGATGTTCGCCGGCTCCTCCACGGTCCGGGACGCCTCACACAAGATCGGTTCGACGACGTACGTCGGCACCGATCAGGTGTTCCGCCTCAACCGGACGCGTGTCGAGGCGTTCTCCGGAATCACCGAGGACCTGTACGAACTCCTGGTCAGGGGGCGGGTCGAGGAGTGCCGCGTCCGGATGTACGACCAGCGCGACAGCTACTCGTCCAGCACCACCGCTCCCCGGTGGGGCCCGGTGTCCTTCCGCGACGACGGCTCCGTGATGGCACTGCGCGTCCTGTAGGAGAAGGACTCACAGATGCCTCCCGCCGGGGAGGCTCGACGAGCAGTCACCTCGAAACGGGTGCGCCTTGCCCTCAAGCTCACCTGGCACCCCAGCAGAACGAACGCCAAGCGAGCGTCAAGACCCCTCAGACAGCGTCATTTCGACATTGAGATGCCGCCGCGCCGTCTGCAACGTGCGGTCTGCACACCGGAAAACATCAGGTCAGCGACCCTTTGCGGCAGGCTCAAGGATCGCCACGCACTCCACGTGGTGCGTCATCGGAAAGATGTCAGCCTGGACGAGTCACGAAAAAGAACAGGTCAGAGGCGGTTTATCCGCCCGTTGTCGCGAGTGCGGGAGCTCCGAGCGTCAAACGAGTGTCACGACCAACAATCCATCCTTGCGCTTCGCGGCAGATGAGGCCCGGCCGCCGCGTCCAACCCGTCTGCACGAGCTCGCTGCCGAGCATTCCGGACGCAGCCTCATGCCCCGCGCCACTGCTGCGATGGACACAATAGGGCATGCCAGCCAGCCCATGGCACCCTCCACGCAGAGCTGACTGTCGGGCGAGGTCGCTGTCGACCTCGCGCTGTACCGGAAGAAGTTCCGGCGTCTGCTGGAATCGCTGAAGCGGGCACCGGGGCCACCCACGGCGGTCCGTCCTCGCGGACGGCCGGCGAGGACGTCGCTCGTGGGCGTGCGCGGCGGAGGCGCGGGCGTGCCGGAAGGCGAGGACGGTCCGGATCGCGGTCACGGAGAACGGGGCCCGGCGAGGCGGGGCCCGTCCCGCGACCGCGTCACGGACCGGCCTGTGCGGCGGATCGCGTCGAGACGGGTACGCCGCGGGGTTCCTACGAGAAGCTGACGTGGTCGAGGTCGACGGAGACGAGAAGCGGTTCCTCGTTGACACTGCCATCGGGGTTGGCGGAGTGGACCCGGCGCCGCGTCGGAACCATGATGCCGTCGAACTCCCGGTACTCGGAGGGGTAGTGGGCGGCTGGCCCGCCCTTGATGATCTCGGCTTCGTAGTCGTGCCGGCGCAGCAGCCCGTCGTCCCCGATGTAGAGGACCTGCTCGGCGTTGTGCGTGTGGATCGACTCGGGGAAGGTCACCTTGAGCCGCTCCCAGGTCTCGCCGTTCTCCTTCCAGGGACCCAGCTCCTCGGTGGTGAAGCCCTCGGTGGTGAAGGAGAAGGGTGCGGTGAGGTACGTCCACATGGCGTAGCCGGCGAAATACGCCAGCTGAAGACGGTCCCAGTGGGTTTCCAGTGTGTGTGCGGAGAACGAGTCACGCGGGTGGTGCCGTTCCTCGATGACGTTGCCCTCCGCGTCGGTGATGGCGATGTGGTCGCCGCTGAAGTCTGAACGGGTACCCGGTGTGCCGACCGGGGAGTGGCTCGTGTGCTGCCGATGCAGGTCGACGGTCACGGTCACGTCGCTGAGGGTGTCGGGCTGACCCTTGAGGGCCCAGGTGATTCCCCCGTTGAGCAGGTGCGCTCGCACGGTGGAGAGTTCGTTCCACCGCGCCAGTCCGCCGTGTGCCGCGACCGTCCGGTCGATAAGGGACGTCATGATGTGTTTCCTCGGTTCTTGTGATGTCGCACGTGTGCGGAGGTGGAGGGCGCCCGGCCGGGCGCCGTTGCGAAGCGGGGCGCGGCGTGAGCATCGGCAAACCAGGGGCGTCCTGTTCCTGCCGATCCGCTACCGGGGCCACCGTCCGCCGGAGAGCAAACCGGACGCCGACTGCCGGATGCCGATCGGCGACCGCCTGACGATGAACGCCGGCCCCGGGCAGCGGTGGAGATGACCGGCCGGTCCGCCGCGTACACCGGGCGGCCGGGGCGGCCCCGCATGTCAGCCGCGGAGGAAGTCGAGTGCTTGCTGAACGAAGAGGCCGTGGTACTGGAAGATGCCGCCGTGGCCGGAGTTCGGGTAGACGGAAAGCCGGGCGTTGGGCAGCAGCCGAGCGAGGTGCAGGGTGCCGGTGGTCGGCCACATCGTGTCGTGGTCACCGTTGACCACGAGGACGGGCTGTTCCACGGTCGCCAGCGCGGACGGCGACGTTCCCTGTTCCCACGTGGTGAGCGCGGTCAGCTGGGCACCGACGGCCTCGTCGGAGATCGGCGCGTCGCGGTCCTCCGTGCGCGCCTCCAGGCGCGCGAGGAAGGCGTCCGCGGCTTCCTGGCCGGCGGGGGTCGGTTCGAAGAACAGGAAATGCTTGGGGTGCATGCCCTCGGCCGTCGCCTTCTGTATCGCGGCCTGGAGCACCGCGCCGGTGGCGGCGGGCCCCTGGTCGCCGGCGGGTGTGGTCGCGGCCAGGATCATGCGCCGGACCAGGCCCGGATGCTGCTGGGCGATCACCTGGGCCACGATTCCTCCCAGGGAGTAACCGAGCAGGTCGACGGTGTCGAGGCGCAGGGCTGCGAGAAACGCCACGGCATCCTCGGCCATGGCTTCGAAGTTGTCGGGCGCGGTGCCGCCGGAACCCCCGATGCCGCGCAGATCGACCAGGATGACGCGCCGCTCGGCCGCCAGCCCGTCGACGACGGCGGGGTCCCAGTCGTCCAGGACCGCGGTGACGTGGTGCAGGAGTACCAGGGGGACACCCCCGGGCGTGCCCACTTCCCGGTAGGCGAACGGCACCCCTGAGACGTCCACGGTCTTGGTGACGGCGCTTGTTGCAGACATGGTTTGACTCTTCTCTCGCGCTTCTCGCCTGTGGCGATGTCCGACGCTCATAGAATAACAGTCGTTATGTAACGAGCGCTACTCTATAAGGTGGGGAAGGAACGGGAAGCGCCGACGAAGGGATCTGGGATGCGGTACTCCAAGGGGCACAAGGAGAAGGCCAAGGCCGCGATCCTGACGGAGGCCTCTCGCTCACTGAAGGAGAACGGCTTCCACGGCGTCGGGGTCGACGCGCTGGCCTCCGCCGCCAAGGTCACCTCGGGGGCCCTCTACTCGAACTTCGCCAACAAGGAGGCACTGTTCGAAGAGGTCGTCTCCACGCAGCTCGGTCTCGAGTTCGCCGGTCTCGCTGACACCGAGCCGACGGAGCGCCGGCGCCTGCTCGGCGAGATACTCCGTCTTTACCTCAGCGACCTGCACCGCAAGGACCCTGCCAACGGATGCGTGATGCCCTCGCTCAGCTCCGACGTGGCGCGGTCGGGCGACTCGGTCCGTGACGCGTACCGGCGCCAGGTGTCGGATCTGGTCGCGGTCCTGGCCCCGGCGTTGCCGGGCGCGCCGCACGAGCAGGAGGCCGCGGCCTGGTCCCTGGTCGCCTCGATCGTGGGTGCGATCACCGTCGCGCGCGCACTGCCGGCGGGCGCTCCCGCACAGGCGGTTCTCGACGCCACGCTGGAGACGGCCATGCGGACGATCGCGGAGGAGCGCTGATACCTCCCTCGAACCGGCGTCGGTGCCGGGGTCCGGCGCAGGCTGGGAGCGGCGCCGCGGCGGCCCCCCGGACGCGGAAGGGTGCTCCCCCGCCTGTCGGATGCGTCCGATTCCGCCGTCCTCGTGAGTCCGCGGTCCGCGGCCCTGCGGAAGGGCCCCTGGCCGGCCCGGCGGGAATCACCTCGGCGCGTGAACGCCCGCCACGGGTACGGCCCGTCGGCCGCCGACGCCGCTCTGCCGTAGGTCGATCCGTCTGTTGACATGCCGCCGTTTCCGCCGTCCCACGAGAATCGAGGCCCGACCGCGCCGTCGCCGGAAGAGTCCGCAGAGCGGGACGCTGTGCGCTGACTCTGTTTCCTGCGGTGGCGTGCGCGGTATCGATTGACTTTTCTAAGTCGACCGGTCATATTGAACCGGGAAAAGACGCGGTACGCAAGCGAGTTGACCAGCGGAGCGCCTGTCACGCTCCTGTGCTGGGGTCCGGCCCTGCGAACCCGCCCCGGGCGGGCCGCCGATCGGTTCGCCGGCGCGGCCGTGTCGTCCGGACGAGAGCAATGGATGGAAATGACAAGGATCTTGATCGCGGCCACCCCGCTACGGGGACACGCCATGCCGCTGCTGCGGATAGCGGCGGATCTCGGCAGCAGGGGTCACGACGTCGTCGTGGTCACCGGGTCGCTGTTCCGCGAGAGCGTTGAGAACTCGGGACTCCGGTTCGTCGGCCTCCCCGGCATCGCGAACTACGACGTGGAGCGGCAGCAGCAGGTCATGGAGGGGCGAGCCCACATCGCGCCGGGGCCCGCACAGCTCGACTACGACTTCACGCACGCCTTCTACGAGCCGATTCCCGAACAGCACGCGACACTGCAGAGCGTCCTGGCGGAAGCGCCCGACGAACCGACGACGGTGATCACCGATCAGTCGTTCATGGGGCAGTGGCCCGTGCTGCTCGGCGCCGCGGGAATCGTGCCCGCGGCGACCATCGTGATCGGTGTGGTGCCGCTGCCGATGAACAGCGTCGACACGGCCCCCTTCGGTCTGGGGCTGCCGCCCGACGCGACAGAGGAGGGCCGCGCACGCAACAAGGCGCAGAACGCCATGGTCGAGGAGATGTTCTCCGGCTCGACGGGCTTCCTGCGCGCGACGCTGGAGGGCCTGGGGGCCACGGAGTCCATCGGGTTCCCGATGGACGGGATCGTGAAGCTGCCCGATCGCTACCTGCAGTTGTCGGTCGGCGGCGTCGAATACCCCAGGAGTGACGCTCCCGGGGGGCTCAGGTTCGTCGGCTCGCTGCCCGCGGAGACGGCGGGGAGCCGCTCCCTGCCGGACTGGTGGGACGAGGTACTGACCGCTGACCGGGTCGTCGTCGTCACCCAGGGGACCCTCGCCAACCGGGACCTGAGCCTCCTGATCGAACCCGCGCTGCGCGCCCTGGCGGACCTCGACGCCCTCGTCGTCGTCACGACCGGGCGCGACGACGACGAGGGCGTACCGAGGGATGTTCCCGCGAACGCCCGCATCGCGTCGTTCATCCCCTACGACGCCTTGCTCCCGCACGCGGACGTGCTGGTCACCAACGGCGGGTACGGCGGCTCGCTCCAGGCCCTCGGCCACGGTGTGCCGCTGGTCATCGCCGGGGCCACCGAGGACAAGGTCGAGGTGGCGGCGCGTCTGGCCTGGACGGGCGCCGCCGTCAACCTCGCCACCGAAACCCCGGGGCAGGGGGAGATCGCGGCGGCTGTGCTGAAGGTGCTGGACGACGTGGCCTTCCGCGAGCACGCGGGCAGGTTGCGGGAGGAGAGCCTGCGCCACGACGCGTTCGAGGAAGTGGCACGAACGGTCGAGGAACTCAACGCGTCCCGTCGGGGCGACCGCGCCCGGTAGTCCGGGACGCCTCACGTGGGGGGCGAAGGGGCGCCGCGGTCGACTTCTCGACGAAGCGGCGCTGGTTGCCCGAGTCGTCCCGGGCGAGTTGTGGCCGGCGGGTACGGGACACGCGGCACCGGCCTGCCAGCCTGCCCGGCCTGCGCCGGACAGCCGTGCCGCACGAGGGCACCGGGCGGCCCGCCGCACCGGCGGGAGCAGGCCCCGTTCCTGCCCGCGCCTTGCCGCCCACGGCCCTCGCGCGGGGCCGGAGCGCCGGTGGGCACCGGCCGGATGCTGCTCCACGGCTTCTCCGGCGGCGGCCAGTTCGTACACCGCTTCGCCTACCTCCACCCGGACCGCCTCGCCGCCGTCTCCATAGGCGCCCCCGGCCGGGTCACCCGGATCAGCGACGACATCCCCTGGTGGCTCGGCACCGCCGACCTCGTCGAGCGCTTCGGCACCCCGCTCGACCTGCCCGAACTCCGGGACACCCAGGTACTGATGGTGGTCGGCGCCAACGATGTGGAGACCTGGGAGATCGCCGAGCCCGGCCTCGACGCCGGCGGCGAGACCCGGGTGGACCGCCTCACCGCGCTGCACGACAACTTCACCCGGCACGGTATCGGCGCCCGCCTGGAAATCGTGCCCGGCGTCGCCCACAACGGGATCGCTGTGATGCCCGTCGTCCAGCGATTCTTCTCCGACGTCCTGCACGGCACCCGCACCTGACGGCGACCCCCGCACCCCGGTCCGGGCGCGCCTCGGCCGCCGACGGCGCCCGGTCCGGTCGCACCCGGGGTGCGCGGTGTCCAGTCAGGGCGTCGCGGCGCCTGACGTACCGGATGACGCCGACTTCCGCGGGCCCCGGGCCCGCGGTTGTCCGCTGCACGAACTTCCCGGATCGGGCGGGCCCGTGCGAGAGCGAGGCATCACGTGCACGAACTGCTCCCGACCTGCGCCTCGGCCTCTTTCAGCCTCCGCCGGACAGCGGGGTGAGAGGTGATTGTGTCGGAGGCCGGCCACTGATGGCGAGCCCGAGGCCGGCCTTCAGCAAGCCGAGACCCTCGGCAACCTACAGGTCACGAAGAGTGCGCCCCGCCGACGGGGCGCGCCCGAAACACACGTGTCACCAGCAGAGAAGAACCTGCTTGCACCCCGCTCGTGCGCCTCAGCAAGGCGGCCTGGTGAGGCAGAATTTCAAGCGATCTTGCGCCGCAGACCATGACGTCACATATCTCGACCAGCACTCCAATGTTGCCTGACGCCCCATCAGAACGAGCGTCAAATGAAGGTCACGATGCCTCGGAGAGCGTCATTCCAGCGTCAAGATATCGCCTGTAACGCGCATGGCGCACACCACGCGCACCCGCTAAAGCCACAGGTCAGCGGCCCTTTGCGACAGGTTCAAGGATCGCGACGCACTCCACATGGTGCGTCATCGGGAACAGGTCGAAGACCCGGAGCATGCGGGGCTTGTAGCCGCCCTCCTTGAAGTACGCCAGGTCGCGGGCGAGGGCCGCCGGGTCGCAGGCGACGTACGCGATGCGGCGTGCGCCGAGTGTGACGAGGTGGGCCACCGTCTTGCGGCCGGCGCCCGCGCGGGGCGGGTCGAGGACGATCAGGTTCGTCTCCGTGATGCGCGTGCGCGGGAGGACCTGGTCGACCTTGCCGTGTTCGATGCGCACGCGCGGCATCTCGCGCAGGTTGTGCACCGCGTCCTCGGCCGCGCGCTTGCCCGACTCGATGCCGAGGACGGCGCCGGTGTCGCCGACTCGTTCGGCGATGGCGCCCGCGAAGAGGCCGACACCGCAGTAGAGGTCGAGCGCCGTGTCGCCCTTGCGGGGCAGCAGGCCCTGCATCACCGCGTCCACCAGCATCTGCGGGGCCTCCGGGTGGACCTGCCAGAAGCCGCCCGCGCCGACCCGGTAGGTACGGCCGTCGGCCCGCTCGCGGACGAAGTCGCGGCCGTGCACCCGGTGCACTCCCCCGTCGTGCTCCTCGACGCGCAGCACCGAGACGGGCTTGTCCAGTTCGACGAGCGGGAGCCTCCCGCCGGGGCGGGGGGTCAGGACGACCTGGCGGTCGGCGGAGCCCGTCGCGGCGATCGCCTCGACGGTCGCGATACCGGGCCATTCACGGCGTTCCACGCCGAGTTCGTCGACGCCCGGCGCGGCGATCATGCAGTGGTCCACGGGTTCGACGTCGTGGGACCTGTGCTTGCGCAGGCCCGCGCGGCCGTCGTCGTCGATCGCGTACTGCAGGCGGGTGCGCCAGGCGGGCACCTCGCCCTGGGGCAGTTTGTCGCCGGGGGCGGGCATGACGGTGCCGTCCCAGCCCGCCTGTTCCGGTGTGAGACCGGCGAGGCGCTGCAGCTGCTCCGTGACGACCTCGCCCTTGAAGCGGCGCTGGGCGCCGGGCTTCGCGTGCTGCCAGTCGCAGCCGCCGCACCGGCCGGGCCCCGCGTAGGGGCACGGCGCCTCGACGCGGTCCTTGGACGCCTGAAGGATCTTCACGGCGTCGGCACGCAGGAAGCGTGCGTCCGCGTCGCCCTCGGTGATCCGCGCGACGATCCGCTCGCCGGGCAGCGCGTGCCGTACGAACAGCACCCTGCCTTCCTCGGTCCTGGCGACGCAGTGGCCGCCGTGTGCCACCGGGCCCACCTCGACCTCGTACTCGTCCCCGACGGGTGAGGAGGCGTTCGTCTCGGTTGGCATGAGGGGGTGACTCCAGGGGGTCGGGGAGGGGTGCGGGGCCGGGAGACATACGCGGCAGCGGTCCAGCTTACGTCCCACCGCACCCGGTCCTGTCCCACCCTTCACGCCCACCGCCCGCTGGTCGGATCCCAGCGCCCCCTGGCCGGTCGGATCCCACCGCTCATGTCCCCGCGCCCTTGAGGTCGGGTGCTACCCGCCGTCCTCCGATCGGTCCCGACGTTCGGTCGCGACGTTCGGTCCCGACGTTCGGTCCCGACGTTCGGTCCCGACGTTCGGTCCCGACGTTCGGTCCCGACGTTCGGTCGCGACGATTCAGGGGTCCGGGACGGGGTCACGCGACCGGGACGGGGCCACGCGGCTGTGGGGACACACGACTGTGGAACACGGGGTCCGGGGAGGCGGGGTTATGCGTTCCGTCGGCATTTCTGATTCCCATGTGGTGCGTTTTCGCGATTCTCGCGATTCCGGCGATGCCGTTTCGAGGAGCCCGGGGTTTCCCGTCCGCCCAGGGGGTTTCCGCATTCCGGATTCGGCATTCCCGGCGGCTCGGGGAGCCGTGGCGGCATTGCGGGGCAGAGGTTACGCCGGGCGCTTACGGCCGCTCGCGCACGTGTAGCCTGGGTCCCGGCCCGGCCTGGGGCCAGACCGCCGATGACGTGCATCAGCCGTCCGACCAGGCACGATCTCCGAGGCTTCGGTCCTGCCACCCCGGCGATCGGGGCCCCCTGCCTCTGGTAAGGTAGACTACCTTGGCAAAACTTTTGGTGCCTGGCTCGTAATCGGCTGTTCGCACCCCCTACCAACACGTGGAGAAAATTCCCATGTCTCAGCGTTGCGACTTTTGCGACAAGGCGCCCATCTTCGGCAGGGCCGTTTCGCGTCTCGGTCGCCAGGCCATCAAGCGCCGCGTGAAGGGCCGCAGCCCCCGTCGCTTCAACCCGAACATCCAGTCGGTGCGCACGGTGATCAACGGCACCCCGAAGAAGCTCAACGTCTGCACCTCCTGCCTGAAGGCCGGCAAGGCCACGCGCGCCGTGAGTGCCTGACGACTTGACGCGCCGGATGGTCCGCGAGGTCGGTTCGAGCGTTCACCGCAGATTTTCACCCGGCACCACCGCGCTTGCTCCCCCTGGGAATTGACCGAGGGGGAGTTTCGCTTTTCCGGCACCGGTGTTCGCAGTGTTCGCGTCTGCTCTGTTCGCGTTCTGGCGCACGCGGTGTTCGCGTCCGCGCCGTTCGCGTCCCGGCCCACGCTTTTCGGCACCTGCTCCGGTGAGTTGCCCGCGTTCGCGGCGCCGCTCGATGACGGTCCGGGCACCGCTGCCGGGGCATCCCCCGGGGCAACGGGATGAGGGGCGGTGGTGGGGAACGGGACGATTCCCGTTCCCCACCACCGCCCCTCTCGCGTGCACGGCTCCACGGCGTCCGTCCCCGGAACCGGAACCCGAACCGGAACCTCGATCCGGGACGGCCGGGGCGGCCGGGGCGCTCAGCCCTTGGTGCTGGTGGTGTTCGTGCTGTTCGAGTTGCCGCTGCCGGTCGTGTCCTTGCGGCGTACGTCGACGGGCCCCCGGCGCACCGAGCCTGGCGCACTCCACTCCGCGCGCTTGCGCGCCCGGCGCTTGGCCAGCTCGGACGATTCCAGCTGGTAGGGCACGGACGTGACCATCACGCCCGGCATGTACAGCAGCCGGCCCTTGAGGCGCAGCGCGCTCTGGTTGTGCAGCAGGTGCTCGTACCAGTGGCCCACGACGTACTCGGGGATGAAGATGCTGATCACGTCGCGCGGGCTCTCCGTGCGCAGCGACCGCACGTACTCGATGATCGGCCGGGTGATCTCGCGGTACGGGGAGTCGAGGATCTTCAGCGGCACGTTGATGTTGCGCCGCTCCCACTCCTCGCGGAGTGCCTTCGTCTCGGCCGCGTCGACGCTGATGCTGAGCGCCTCCAGCGTGCCGGTGCGCATCAGCTTCGCGTAGCCGAGGGCCCGCAGGGTGGGCCGGTGCACCTTGGAGACGAGCACGATGGAGTGCACGCGCGACGGCTTCACCGTGTCGTCGGACGGGCCGTCCGGCGCGGACAGCTCCTCGGCGATGCGGTCGTAGTGCTTCCTGATCGCCGTCATCGTGCCGTAGAAGATGACCATGCCGAGGACCGCGACCCAGGCACCGTGGGTGAACTTGGTGGCGAGGACGACGATCAGGACGACGCCCGTCAGGAACGCGCCGAAGGCGTTGATGGCGCGTGAGCGCATCATGCGGCGCCGCTTGGCGAGGTCGCGCTCCGTGCGCAGGTGGCGGTTCCAGTGCCGGACCATGCCGGTCTGGCTGAGCGTGAAGGACACGAACACACCGACGATGTACAGCTGGATCAGGCGCGTCGAGTCCGCTCCGTAGATCACCACGAGCAGGGCGGCGGCCCCGGCCAGCAGGACGATGCCGTTGGAGAAGGCGAGACGGTCACCGCGGGTGTGCAGCTGGCGGGGCAGGTAGCGGTCCTGCGCCAGGATCGAGCCGAGCAGCGGGAAGCCGTTGTACGCGGTGTTCGCCGCGAGGAACAGCACCAGCGCGGTCGCCGCGGCCAGCACCACGAAGAGGAAGGTGCCCTCGCCGAAGACGGCCGAGGCGACCTGTGTGATGACGGGGTCGACGACGAAGCTGCCGCCGACCGGATGGCCGTTGGGGCGCAGCAGGTCGACCGCCGGGTTGTCCGCCATGCGCACCTTGGTGGTCACGGCGAGGGCCATGATCCCGCAGAACATGACGACGGCCAGGCCGCCCATGAGGGCCAGCGTGCTGGCGGCGTTCTTGCTCTTGGGCTTGCGGAACGCGGGGACGCCGTTGCTGATCGCCTCGACGCCGGTGAGCGCGGCGCAGCCGGAGGAGAACGCCCGCAGCAGCAGGAACAGCAGCGCGAACCCGGCGAGCCCCGCGTGCTCCGGCTTGATGTGCAGGTCGGAGGTCGGCGCGTGCATGGTGTCGCCGAGGGCGAGTCCCTTGAAGGCGCCCCAGGCGATCATGATGAAGACGCCGCCGACGAAGACATACGTGGGGATCGCGAAGAGTTTTCCGGACTCACGTACTCCGCGCAGGTTCATCAGGGTCAGGACGACTATGACGGCGACCGCGCAGATCACCTTGTGCTGCACGACGAACGGGATCGCGGATCCCAGGTTCTCGACGCCGGAGGAGATGGAGACCGCGACGGTCATCACGTAGTCGACCAGCAGGGCGCTGGCGACGGTGAGACCGGCCTTCGGGCCCAGGTTGGTGGTGGCGACCTCGTAGTCGCCGCCGCCGCTCGGGTACGCGTGCACGTTCTGCCGGTACGAGGCGACGACGGTGAACATGAGGACCGCGACGGCGATCGTGATCCAGATGGAGAAGTGGTACGCCGACACACCCGCCACCGAGAGCACGATCAGTACCTCGCCAGGCGCGTACGCCACGGAGGACAGCGGGTCGGAGGCGAACACGGGCAGCGCGATGCGCTTGGGGAGCAGGGTCTCCCCGAGCTTGTCGCTGCGGAGCGCCTGCCCGATCAAGATCCGTTTGGGCACGTCGGTCAGTTTGGACACGGGGAGGATGGTATGCGTTCGAACAGCTGAGTGTGCAGCCAGCACCCAAAATCTTCAGTTTCCCTGCTCACACCGCCTGCGAGGGGGACTCCTCACGGTCCCTGTACGCCCTCTTGTCGCACTTTTGTCGCGTCCTCGACGCCGCGTTCGCCGCAGCCGCCCTCGTCCCGGTGTCCCGGGGGCCCAGTCGCACCACCACCACCCCGCAGGGGGACCGCGAACGCTTCCGCCCGATCGAAGGGGCGGCCCTCGCGCGGCAGGCGGACGAACGTCCCACGGTACGGGGATGGCGGCAGCGCGGGGGATGCCGCATAAGCTCGTGCCGCTGGGTCGCCACGCACGGCGGCCCCTAGGTGCCCGGCACGTCGACAAGGATGAGTGAACAGGTGTTTTCGCGGATCGATGCGATCGGTGCGGCAACCAGGAGCGCGGGGTACCTCACGTGCACATCGTGATCATGGGATGCGGGCGGGTGGGCGCCGCGCTCGCGCAGACCCTGGAGGAGCAGGGCCACTCGGTCGCCGTCGTCGACCAGGACCCGACCGCGTTCCGCAGGCTCGGTGCCGGGTTCGGGGGACGCCGGGTCAACGGCGTCGGCTTCGACCAGGACACGCTGCGCGAGGCGGGTATCGAGGAGGCCGGGGCGTTCGCCGCGGTCAGCAGTGGGGACAACTCCAACATCATCGCGGCCCGGGTGGCGCGTGAGAACTTCGGCATCGAGAACGTCGCGGCCCGCATCTACGACCCGCGCCGCGCCGAGGTCTACCAGCGCCTCGGCATCCCCACGGTGGCGACGGTCCGCTGGACGGCGGACCAGATGCTCCGGCGGCTGCTGCCCTCGGGCGCGGAACCGCTGTGGCGGGACCCGAGCGGCGGCGTGCAGCTCGCCGAGGTGCATACGCCGGAGACCTGGATCGGTCAGCGGGTCAGCAGGATGCAGGAGGAGACCGGTGTACGGGTCGCCTTCCTGACGCGCCTCGGTGAGGCGATGCTGCCCTCGGCGGACACGGTCCTGCAGGAGGGCGACCTCGTCCACGTGATGATGCGTACGGACGAGGTGGAGCAGGTCGAGACGGCGTTCGCCGCGGGCCCGGACGGAGGGCATAACTGATGCGCGTCGCGATTGCCGGAGCGGGCGCGGTGGGGCGGTCCATCGCGGGCGAGCTGCTGGAGAACGGCCACGAGGTCCTCCTCGTCGACAAGGCGCCGACCGCGATCTCGGTCGAGCGGGTGCCGATGGCGGAGTGGCTCCTCGCCGACGCGTGCGAGATCACGTCGCTGGACGAGGCCGCGTTGCAGCGGTGCAACGTGGTCATCGCCGCGACGGGTGACGACAAGGTCAACCTCGTGGTGTCGCTGCTCGCGAAGACGGAGTACGGCGTGCCGCGCGTGGTGGCCCGGGTGAACAACCCGAAGAACGAGTGGCTGTTCAGCGAGGCGTGGGGGGTGGATGTGGCGGTCTCCACGCCGCGTCTGATGTCCGCGCTGGTGGAGGAGGCGGTGAGCGTGGGCGACCTGGTGCGCCTGCTGCGCTTCAGCCACGGCGATGCCAACCTGGTGGAGCTGACGCTCCCGCCCGAGTCGGCCATCTCGGGAACGCAGGTGGGCGATGTGACCTGGCCCGAGGACACGTCGCTGGTCACGATCATCCGGGGGACGCGTGTGCTCACGCCGAGCCCGGAGGAGACGCTGGAGGCCGGGGACGAGCTGCTGTTCGTCGCGGCACAGGCGCGTGAGGAACAGCTGGAGGAGCTGCTCTCGGTCGAACGGCCGTCCTGAGCGGTCCCATCCGGTCCGAGGCGCCACCGCTCGGCCTCGGCCCGCCGCCGGTCGGGCCCGCGTCACCACCGCTCGGCCTCGGCCGTCACCGGTCGGCGTGAGCCGTCACCGGCCCCGTGTCGGCACCGGTCCCGCAACGTCACGGGACCGCGTCGTCACGGGACCGCGTCGTCACGGGACCGTGGGTGCGGGCTCACCGGGCGGCGTGAGCGATCACCGCGCGCGGGGGGGACTCCCGACACCGGCAGCACCTTCCGGCCCCGGCCGGCCCGCACCGCGCGGGCCGGCCGGGGCCGGCCCGTTTCATCCGCCCCGGTCCCGGGCGGGGCCGTCGCACCCTCCCACGTCCGGGAACGGACCCGCGGGCACCCGTGCGAGGTCGGTGCGCGCAGCGGGCGGCATCGGGGGCGCCACGGCCGGTCATACCGGGGGCGCGCGACCGGACCCGCCGTTCCGGAGCCCGTGACGCCCCTCACGACCCCTGCCGGCCGCGGAACGCCCCGGCCCGGACGTACACACCCACCGGGGGTGCCACAAGGCTGCCTGGCCGACCCGATCCGTCGCCCTCGGGGCGCCCGTCGGTCTTCCGCGTAGATCGCCCGCCCCGCCCCGGGGGGCCTGGTGCGGAGCACCCGGAAACGGCGGAACGCCCCCGCCGTTACGGGCGGGGGCGTTCCTGAGCTCTCCTGGCCGCCGGCTGCTCCCTGGGGCCCGTCGGGCCGTACGGGGCGGGGCCGTGGAGGCGGCGGGGCCTACGCGCCTCTGCGGTGGCGCGCTGAGCCGCCCTTGGGGGCCGCCGCGGACCCGGTGGCCTCCGCTGTCCTCGCCGCGTCGGGCGACCGGTCCGCCGGCGACGTGGCCGCCACCGGTGTCGCGGAGCCGGACGTCCCCTCCTGGCGTGCCTTCTCGGCGGCCTCGGCCGCCTCCATCTCGGCGACCACGTCGATCGGCGCGGGCGCCTTCGCGAGGAAGACCCACGTCAGCCAGACCGCGAGCAGGAACGGCGGGATCTTCAGCGCCACCAGGACCCAGCCGAGCTGCGTCGCGTCCCCCCACACGTAGAGCGGGAAGAGGATCGCGCACTTGGCGAGGAGGATGAGGCCCCAGGCCCAGCTGGACTTGGTGTAGGCCTTCTTGCGGCCCGGGTTCCTCGTCCGCCAGGAGAGGTTCTCCTTGAAGATCGGCCCGAGGATGACGCCGATCAGCGGGACGCGTGCGAGCGTCGTGATGATGTAGGCGAGTGCGAGGCCGAGCGTGTAGAGCAGGCCCGGCAGGTAGAAGCCCTTGGCGTTGCCGGTGAACATCGCGAAGGCCACACCGAAGGCCACGCCGAAGACCCCGCTGAAGGCGTGCTTCATCGTGTCGCGGCGCACCAGGCGCACGGCGAGGAGCAGCAGCGACACCGCGAGCGCGGCGATCGCGGACGTCTTCAGGCTCTGGTTGATGGTGTAGATCGTGACGAACAGCAGGCCCGGCAGGACGGTCTCGACCATCCCCCGTACCCCGCCGAACGCCTCGAAGAGCGCGGCTTCGGTGACCGCCCTCGCGTCGTCGGAGGAACCACTCGCAGAGGGCTCTGCCGACTCCGCGGGCTTGTCCAGTGACGTCACGGACTACTCCTGTCCGAGCGGTCGCAGCTCGTATCGGGGATTGAACAGGACCCGGCGGCCGTGGCTCATCGAGATCCGGCCGTACGCGGTCATCCTGCGTCCGGGCTCGATGCCCACGATGGAGCGCCGGCCGAGCCACACCACGTCCAGCAGGGCGGTGCCGTCGAACAGCTCCGCCTCCAGGGCGGGTACGCCGGCCCGGGGCCGCAGGGTGACCGTCCGCAAGGTACCAGTGACGCGCGCCATCTGGCGGTCGTCACATTCGGCGATGCGGGTGCAGCCGGACGCCTGTGCGTCCTCCCGCAGCTCCTCGGACTCCAGATCCTCCTGGGAGCTGGAGAGCCGGTCGAGCATCCGGCGGAAACGGCCGGTGGCCTTCTCAGCACTCATACGTAGAGCGTACCGGGGCCCACCCGCCGCCGTTTCCGTCCGGATCCCGGCCGGCTCCCTTCCGGATCACCGTTCGAAGCGGTAGCCCATGCCGGGTTCGGTGACGAAGTGCCGGGGGTGCGAGGGGTTCTGCTCCAGCTTGCGCCGCAGCTGTGCCATGTAGACGCGGAGGTAGTTCGTCTCCGTGCCGTACGACGGGCCCCAGACCTCCTGGAGCAGCTGCTTCTGGCTGACCAGGCGGCCCGTGTTGCGGACGAGGACCTCCAGCAGGTGCCACTCGGTCGGCGTGAGCCGCACGTCGCGCCCGTCCCGGTTGACCTTCTTCGCCGCCAGGTCGACGGTGAAGCCCTCGGTCTCGACGACCGCGACCCCGTCGTCGCCCTCCGCGCCGACCGGTTCTGCGCGCCGCACCGCGGCGCGCAGCCTGGCCAGCAGCTCGTCCATGCCGAACGGCTTGGTGACGTAGTCGTCGGCGCCCGCGTCCAGCGCCTCGACCTTCTCGTCGGAGGTGTGGCGGGCGGACAGCACCAGGATCGGTACGCGGGTCCAGCCGCGCAGCCCCTTGATCACCTCGACGCCGTCCATGTCCGGCAGGCCGAGGTCGAGGACCACCACGTCGGGGTGGCGGGCCGCGGCCAGCTCCAGCGCGGACGCGCCGTCGGCCGCCGCCTCCACCTCGTACTTGCGGGCTCTCAGATTGATCACCAGGGCCCGGACGATCTGCGGCTCGTCGTCCACCACGAGCACCCTCACGGGGGTGCGGGGGTCCCCCCCGGTCGGATGCTGCATGCCTGCCTGCCTTTCCTGTTGCCGGATCACGAGATGATCTCGGCGGGAAGTTCGGGGCGCACCGGCGTGACGCCGGCCGCCGCCTTGAGGGTGAGCACCATGGTCATGCCACCGCCGGGGGTGTCCTCGGCGGCGAGCGTGCCGCCCATGGCCTCGACGAAGCCGCGGGCCACGGCGAGGCCGAGGCCGACGCCCGCGCCGCGCGGGGCGTCGCCGTGGCGCTGGAAGGGCTCGAAGATCCGCTCCTTGGCGTCGTCGGGCACGCCGGGGCCGCGGTCCGCGACCCGTACCTCCACGCGGTCGCCGATGGCGCTCGCGTGGACGGCGACGGGCCGGTCGTCGGGGCTGTACTTGACGGCGTTCTCGACGATGTTGGCGACGGCGCGTTCCAGCAGGCCCGCGTCGACGGCGACCATCGGCAGCGTCTCGGGGATGTCGAGGTCGACGCTCTCCTCGGGCACCCCGACGAGCGAGATGGGGACGACCTCGTCGAGGTCGATCACCCGGATCATCGGGGTGACCGTGCCGGTCTGGAGGCGGGTGATGTCGAGCAGGTTGCCCACGAGGTGGTCGAGCCGGTCGGCTCCGTCCTCGATGCCTTCCAGCAGCGCGGCCTCGTCCTCCTCGGACCACTCGACGTCCTGCGAGCGCAGCGAGGTGACGGCGGCCTTGATGCCGGCGAGCGGGGTGCGCAGGTCATGGCTGACGGCCGCGAGCAGCGCGGTGCGGATCCGGTTGCCCTCGGCCAGCTCCCGGGCCTGGGAGGCCTCGCCGATCAGGCGCTGCCGGTCCAGGACGACGGCGGCCTGGGCGGCGAACGCGGCGAGGACACGGCGGTCCTCGGCGGGCAGGACCCGGCCGGAGAGGGCGAGCGCCATGTGGTCGCCGACGGGCATGTCGACGTCGGCGTCCTCGGGGCGCAGACACGGCTCGGGGCCCACGCTGCCGGCACAGGTCCACGGGTCGACGTCGCTCTTGCGTTCCAGCAGGGCGACCGACTCCATCGCGAACGTCTCGCGTACGCGTTCCAGCAGGGCGTCCAGGGTCGTCTCGCCGCGCAGGACGCTGCCCGCGAGGAACGAGAGGATCTCGGACTCGGCCCGGAGTCTCGCGGCCTGGTGAGTGCGGCGCGCGGCCTGGTCGACCACCGATGCGACGCTCACCGCGACCGCGAAGAAGACCACGAGCGCGACGACGTTCTTCGGCTCGGCGATGTCGAGCGTGTGCGTCGGGGGCGTGTAGTAGAAGTTCAGCAGCAGAGAGCTGAGGGCCGCCGAGGCGAGCGCGGGCAGCAGGCCGCCGAACAGCGCCGCGAGCACCGTCAGGAAGAGGAACAGCAGGACGTCGTTGGACAGGCCCAGCGGGTCGGACAGCGACGACAGCAGCAGCGTCAGCAGGACCGGCGCGACGACGGCGAGCAGCCAGCCCCAGATGATCCGCGAGCGGCCGAGCCGGGCACCGCGCGCCACGGGCAGCCCGCGGCCCTTGGCGACGCGGTCGTGGGTGACGATGTGCACGTCGAGGTCGGGCCCCGACTCGCGGGCGACGGTCGCGCCGACGCCCGGGCCGAAGACGTACTGCCAGGTCTTGCGGCGGCTGGAGCCGAGCACCACCTGGGTGGCGTTGACGCCGCGGGCGAATTCCAGCAGTGCCGAGGGGATGTCGTCGCCTATGACGTGGTGGAACGTGCCGCCGAGGTCTTCCAGCAGGGTCCGCTGGACCGCGAGTTCCTTGGGTGAGGGGGCGGTGAGGCCGTCGCTGCGCGCGATGTAGACGCCGAGGATCTCGCTGCCCGAGCCCTTGGCCGCCATCCGGGCCGCGCGGCGGATGAGCGTACGTCCCTCGGGGCCGCCGGTCAGGCCGACGACGATGCGCTCCCTGGCCTGCCAGGTGGAGCGGATGTTGTGCTCGCCGCGGTACTGCTGGAGGTACTCGTCGACCCGGTCGGCCACCCACAGCAGCGCGAGTTCGCGCAGCGCGGTCAGGTTGCCGGGCCGGAAGTAGTTCGAGAGCGCGGCATCCATCTTGTCGGGCTTGTAGATATTGCCGTGCGCCATGCGGCGCCGCAGCGCCTGGGGCGACATGTCGACGAGCTCGATCTGGTCGGCCCGTCTGACGACCTCGTCGGGCACGGTCTCGCGCTGGCGCACGCCGGTGATGGTCTCCACGACGTCGCCGAGGGACTCCAGGTGCTGGATGTTGACCGTGGAGACGACGTTGATGCCGGCCTGGAGCAGTTCCTCGACGTCCTGCCAGCGCTTGGTGTTGCGCGAGCCCGGCACATTGGTGTGCGGCAGTTCGTCCACCAGGGCGACGGTGGGGTTGCGCTGCAGTACGGCGTCGACGTCCATCTCGGTGAAGACGGTCCCGCGGTACTCGATCTCTTTGCGGCGGACCTCCTCCAGGCCGCGCAGCATGACCTCCGTACGGGGCCTGTCGTGGTGTTCCACGAAGGCCACCACGACGTCGGTGCCACGCTCCACCCGACGGTGGGCCTCGGAGAGCATGGCGTACGTCTTGCCGACGCCCGGAGCCGATCCGAGGTAGATCCGAAGCTTTCCGCGTCCCATGGCTCCATTGTCTTCCCGCGAATGTGCCGCTGCGTCCGACACGTCGGCTGTGTCGACGCTACAGCGCCTGACCATGACAAAAGGGGCCCGAAGGGGAGGCGCGCAGGCGTCTTGACGCGATTCTGACGGCGGGGCCACACGGTCAGCGCACCGCCGTGACCTGCCCGTCGTCGAGTTCGAGCACGCGGTCGGCCAGGCCGAGGAGCTGAGCGTCATGGGTGGCGACGAGCGCGGTGACGCCTTCGGCCACGACCACGGCACGCAGTAGCTCCATGACGGCGAGACCGGTCTCCGCGTCGAGCTGGCCCGTGGGCTCGTCGGCAATCAGCAGGGCCGGCCGGTTGGCCAGGGCGCGGGCGATGGAGACCCGCTGCTGCTGGCCGCCGGAGAGCTCGCCGGGACGCTGCGCCGCGTGCTCGGCGAGGCCCACCAGGTCCAGCAGGAGCCGTACCCGCTCCTCACGCTCGCGGGAGTCGGTCCTGCGCAGCCGCATCGGGACGCCCACGTTCTCGGCGGCGCTGAGGATGGGGATCAGGCCGAAGGCCTGGAAGACGAAGCCGATCCGGTCCCGGCGCAGCGCGAGCAGACCGTCGTCACCGAGCGTGGACAGGTCGGTGCCGTCGACGGTGACGGTGCCCCGGTCGGGGGTGTCGAGGCCGGCGACGAGGTTGAGCAGGGTGGTCTTGCCGGAGCCCGAGCGGCCCTTGAGTGCGACGAGCTCGCCGCGCGGGACGCTCAGGGAGACGCCGCGCAGGGCGTGCACGGCCGCGGCGCCGGTCCCGTAGGAGCGGTGCAGGCCCTCGACCCGCACCATGGGCTCGCCCGCCGGGCGACGCGCGGTGGTGGTGGCCGGCGCGGTGCCGGTGGTCTCGTTCTCGTCCATGGGTCCCCCGTGTCCGGTCCGCGGGGCCGGCGGTGCCGTACCCCGACCGCCTGCCGCGCCACGCCGTGCGGTGCCGTTCACCGTCCGTGAGCGGGCGGGCCGGGTGCGATACGCCCGTACCCCCGTCGTGCCGTATGGATGACGGCGAGCGGTACGTACCGCGCGGTCCGTTACCTGCGGCGCGCGGCTCTCCCGTACCGTGTCCCGGCCTCCCCCGCACGCCACCGCGGTGGCGGCGAAGGCGTCAGCATGGCGGACGACCGGCCGCACGGACACAGCCGCGGTGGCCCCGTTCCCTGTGCGGGACGGGACCACCGCGGCGCGTGGTGCTTTCGGGACCTCAGCCCTTGTGCGTGGCGACGAGGTCCTTCACGGCGATGTTGAGCTGCAGGACGTTGACCCTCGGGTCGCCCACGAAGCCGAGGATGCGGCCCTTGGAGTGGTCGTCCACGATCTTCTGGACCTGCGCGACCGTCAGGTTGTTGATCTTCGCGACCCGGTGGACCTGGAGGTTCGCGTAGGCCGGCGAGATGTCCGGGTCGAGGCCCGAGCCCGAGGACGTGACCGCGTCGGCGGGCACCTGGGAGGGCCTGACGGTGTACCCGGGCACGGTGTTGTCCTTGACCACGGCGGCCTTGCGGTCCTTCACCGCCGAGATCAGGTCCTTGTTGTTGCCCGCCAGGTTGGAGGCGCCGGAGACCAGCAGGTTGTACTGCGGGTTGAACCCGTTGGCCCGGTTGGAGCCGAGTCCCGCGGAGGGACGCGGCTGGAAGAAGTGCAGGTCCGGATCCGGGGTCTCCTGCCCCTTCTTCAGAGGCAGGTTGTAGCTCTGCCCGATGGAGGTGGAGCCCACGACCTTGCCGTGATCCTTGATCTCGGAGCCGTTGGCCTTGCCCGGGAACGCGGCCTGCGCGACCCCGGTGACGACCAGTGGGTAGATCACTCCGGTGACGATGCTCAGGACGAGCAGGGCGCGGAGCCCTGCCCAGAGCAACCGGAGGGTGGTGCCTGCGGAGGTATTGGTGTGAGGCATGGGGATCACCGGACGCCGGGGATAGTGGAGAGGATCAGGTCGATGATCTTGATGCCGATGAACGGCGAGATCAGTCCGCCGAGACCGTAGATCAGCAGGTTCCTGCGGAGCATCTTGTCGGCGCTCTGCGGCCGGTAGCGCACACCCTTCAGGGAGAGCGGCACCAGCGCGATGATGATCAGCGCGTTGAAGATGACGGCGGACATGATCGCGGACTGCGGCGAGTCGAGCCGCATGATGTTGAGCTTGTCGAGGCCCGGGTAGGCCACGGCGAACATCGCGGGCAGGATCGCGAAGTACTTCGCGACGTCGTTGGCGATCGAGAAGGTCGTCAGGGCGCCGCGGGTGATGAGCAGCTGCTTGCCGATCTCGACGATCTCGATGAGCTTCGTCGGGTTGGAGTCCAGGTCCACCATGTTCCCGGCCTCTTTGGCGGCCGAGGTACCGGTGTTCATGGCCACGCCGACGTCCGCCTGGGCGAGGGCCGGCGCGTCGTTCGTGCCGTCGCCCGTCATGGCGACGAGCTTTCCGCCGCTCTGCTCGCGCCTGATCAGCGCCATCTTGTCCTCAGGCGTCGCCTCGGCGAGGAAGTCGTCCACGCCGGACTCGTCCGCGATCGCCTTGGCGGTCAGCGGGTTGTCGCCCGTGATCATGACGGTCTTGATGCCCATGCGCCGCAGTTCGTCGAACCGCTCGCGCATGCCCTCCTTCACCACGTCCTTGAGGTGGATGACGCCGAGCACCCGTGCTCCGTGCGCGTCCGCCTCGGCGACCAGCAGCGGAGTGCCGCCGGCCTCGGAGATACGGTCCGTGACGACCTGGGCGTCCTCGGCGACGGAGCCGCCGTTGTCGCGGACCCACGCGAGGACCGAACCCGTGGCGCCCTTGCGGACCTTGCGGACGGCGCCGTCCTCCGTGATGTCGACACCGGACATACGGGTCTGCGCGGTGAACTCGATCCACTCCGCGCCCGTCAGCTCGCCCTGGGTGCGCTCGCGCAGCCCGTACCGCTCCTTGGCGAGGACGACGACGGAGCGCCCCTCGGGGGTCTCGTCGGCGAGCGAGGACAGCTGCGCCGCGTTGGCCAGCGCTTCCTCGCCCACGCCCTGTACGGGCACCAGCTCGGACGCCTGGCGGTTGCCGAGCGTGATGGTGCCGGTCTTGTCGAGCAGCAGGGTCGAGACGTCGCCGGCGGCCTCGACGGCACGTCCGGACATCGCGAGGACGTTGCGCTGCACGAGCCGGTCCATGCCGGCGATGCCGATCGCGGAGAGCAGCGCACCGATGGTGGTCGGGATCAGACAGACCAGGAGCGCGATCAGCACGATGCTGGTCTGCGAGTCGCCCGCGAAGGACGCGAACGGCTGGAGGGTGACGACCGCGATCAGGAAGACGATCGTGAGGGACGCGAGAAGGATGTTCAGCGCGATCTCGTTGGGTGTCTTCTGGCGTGCGGCACCCTCGACCAGCTTGATCATCCGATCGATGAAGGTCTCGCCCGGCATCGTGGTGATCTTGATGACGACACGGTCGGAGAGGACCTTCGTACCGCCGGTGACCGCGCTGCGGTCGCCGCCGGACTCGCGGATCACGGGGGCGGACTCGCCGGTGATGGCCGACTCGTCGACGGACGCCACACCCTCGACGACGTCGCCGTCGCCGGGGATGACATCTCCCGCTTCGCAGACCACCAGGTCCCCGATGCGCAGGTCGGTGCCGGGGACGTGTTCCTCCGTGGTGCCGGTCAGCCGGCGCGCGACGGTGTCGGTCTTGGCCTTGCGCAGGGTGTCGGCCTGCGCCTTGCCGCGCCCCTCGGCGACGGCCTCGGCCAGGTTGGCGAAGATCGTCGTCAGCCACAGCCAGGCCGCGACCGCCCAGCCGAACCAGTCGCCGGGCGTCTTGAAGGCGTAGATCGTGGTCAGCAGGGACCCGATCTCCACCACGAACATGACGGGCGACTTGATCATCAGCCGCGGGTCGAGCTTCCTGCACGCCTCGGGGAATGACTTCAGGAGTGCGGAGGGGTCGAAGAGCCCCGTTCCCACCCGCCCGCTGTCCGGGCCGTGCCCCGAGGGCACGTCCGAGTGCGGGGCACGGGTCGGAGTCGATGTGGACATGGAGTCCTCTTGCTTCATACGTGAAGGGGTCATGACGAGAGCCCCTCGGCGATGGGACCGAGCGCCAGCGCCGGGAAGTACGTCAGACCGGTGACGAGTATGGTCGTGCCGACCAGGAGGGTCGCGAACAGCGGCTTGTGGGTACGCAGGGTCCCCACCGTCTCCGGGACGGGTTTCTGCTCGGCGAGCGATCCGGCGAGCGCGAGGACGAACACCATGGGCACGAAGCGCCCGAGGATCACCGCGAGGCCGATCGTCGTGTTGTACCAGTCGGTGTTCGCGTTGAGGCCCGCGAAGGCGGAGCCGTTGTTGTTGGCGCCCGAGGTGAAGGCGTACAGGATCTCCGAGAACCCGTGTGCGTGGGAGCCCGAGACCGCCGTGGACGCCGTGTTGAGGATCGAGTTCGGTGGGGTCGCGAGCGCCACGGACAGGGCCGTGAAGATCAGCACCAGCGTCGGCGTGATCAGGATGTAGATCGCCGCGAACTTCATCTCGCGGGAACCGATCTTCTTGCCCAGGTACTCGGGCGTGCGTCCGACCATCAGTCCGGCCACGAAGACGGCGATGATCGCGAGGACCAGCATGCCGTAGAGGCCGGATCCGACGCCGCCCGGCGCGACTTCGCCGAGCATCATCCCCAGCATGGTCAGGCCGCCGCCGAAGCCGGTGAGCGACGAGTGGAACGCGTCGACCGCACCGGTCGAGGTGAGCGTCGTGGTCGTCGCGAACAGCGAGGACCCGCCGACGCCGAACCGCGTCTCCTTGCCCTCCAGCGCGCCGCCTGCGATGTTGAACGCCGGGCCGCCGTGGTGGAACTCCGTCCACATCATCAGGGCGGTGAAGCCGATCCAGATGGTGGCCATCGCGGCGAGGATCGCGTACCCCTGCTTGACCGATCCGACCATCGTTCCGAAGGTGCGGGTCAGGGCGAAGGGGATGATCAGAATCAGGAAGATCTCCAGCAGGTTCGAGAGCCCGTTGGGGTTCTCGAAGGGGTGCGCGGAGTTGGCGTTGAAGTAGCCGCCGCCATTGGTGCCGAGTTCCTTGATGGCCTCCTGGGAGGCGACGGCGCCGCCGTTCCACTGCTGCGATCCGCCCATGAGCTGGCCGACCTCGTGGATGCCGGCGAAGTTCTGGATGACGCCCAGGGCGACCAGCAGGATCGCGCCGATGACGGCGATGGGCAGCAGGATGCGGATCGTGCCGCGCACCAGGTCGGACCAGAAGTTGCCCAATTCACCGCTGCGCGAGCGGGCGAAGCCCCGGACCAGCGCGATGGCCACGGCCATGCCGACCGCGGCCGAGACGAAGTTCTGGACCGCGAGGCCGCCCGTCTGGACGACGTGACCCATGGTCTGCTCGCCGGAGTAGGACTGCCAGTTGGTGTTGGTGACGAACGACGCGGCGGTGTTGAAGGACTGGGCGGGGCTGACGGCCGCGAAGTTCAGGGAGCCCGGAAGGACTCCCTGCATGCGCTGCATCAGGTACAGGAACAACACGCTGACCAGTGAGAAGGCCAGCACTGCGCGCAGGTACGCGGGCCAGCGCATCTCGGTGTCGGGATTGGCGCCGACACACTTGTAGAGCCACTTCTCGACTCTCAGGTGCTTCTTCGACGTGTAGACGCGTGCCATGTAGTCGCCGAGCGGCCGGTAGACCAGCGCGAGCACCACGATCATGGCGAGCAGCTGGAGCACGGCGGAGGGTACGGGGCCCATGCTCAGAACCTCTCCGGGAAGACGAGCGCTGCTACCAGGTAGACCAGCAGGACGACGGCTACGACGAGCCCGATGATGTTCTCGACGCTCACAGCTTCGTCACCGCCTTCGCGATGAGGGCCACCAGCGCGAAGGTCGCGAGCGTGGTGAGAACGAAGGCCACGTCGGCCATCGTGTGCTCCTAGATGAGAGGTGGGGGTGGAAAATTCTGACTTACTGAGGAAACCCCCTGATTTGGCAACCTCGACGCACGTTGACGGGTCCCTTACGGCCGGTGCGGCGCCCTTTACGGAGTCCATATGCCCACAGCCGTGACCAGCGCAAATAGCGGCGGGCCGCACTCCTTCCAATGGAGTACGGCCCGCCGCCAGACGATGCTTCAATATGTGATTGTCATTCCGCGCTCAGCGCGCGAACGATGCTGTATCAGGGCGTGTTCAGCGCACCTCGGTGATCTCGGGACCACGCTGGAGCTGTCCCATGCCGCCGGAGAAACGAGAGCCTTCCTGCTCCTCCTGCTGCACACCCTCGGGAACCATCTGCGCGTCGTTCGGCAGCTTCAGCACGATCGGGTCGCGCGGTGCCATCGGCCCCTCGCCCCGCACGATCACGGTGTCCCTGAAGACCTGCTCCAAGAGGCCCGCCGTCTCCGGCTGGACCGCGCCCTGCCCGGAGATCACACCGCGCAGGAACCAGCGCGGCCCGTCGACACCCACGAAGCGCACCAGCTGGACCCCGCCCGTACCGTCCGGGAGCTGTACCGGCACCTGGGCCCGCAGCTCCCAGCCCAGGGGACCCTCGACCTCGTCGATGATGCCGCCCTGCTGGGTGATCCCGGTGGCGATCTCCTCGCGGACCTCGCCCCAGATGCCCTCCTTCTTCGGAGCGGCGAACGCCTGGAGCTGTACGGCGCTGTCGCGCAGCACGACGGTCGCGGCGACGATCGCGTCCCCCGCCACCTCGACCCGCAGCTCCATGCCCTCCACGCCGGGGACGAACATCCCGCCGAGATCGACCCTGCCGTCGTCCGGCTTGGAGAGCTCGGTACTGTCCCAGGGTCCGTCCGGCCGGGGCGCCGGAGGAAGATTCACCCTGCGGGCACCGCCCGCCGCGTCCGCCTCGTCCGCCGTCCCGTCTTCGTCGGCGTCAGTGCCGTCGAGGAGCGTCTCGTCCTCGCCCGCTGCGTCCGTCGCGTCCTCTGCGGAACCATTCTTCTTGCGACGTCCGAACACGTCACTGTCCTTCCCGGTCGGATACGACCGAAGCGTATCGATTCCCACCCTGTGCACCGTCCGTGGCGGCATGACCACCGGTGGACCCGAAGCCCCCCTCGGCCCGCGCTGATCCGGGAAGCTCCGCCACCTCGTGGAAGCGGACCTTCTCGACCTGCTGGACAACCAGTTGGGCAATCCGGTCGAACCGCTCGAACCGCACGCTCTCGCGCGGGTCCAGATTGACCACGATCACCTTGATCTCTCCACGGTACCCGGCATCCACCGTGCCGGGGGCATTCACGAGAGCCACTCCGCACCGCGCTGCCAGGCCGGAACGGGGGTGCACGAAGGCCGCGTACCCGTCCGGCAGGGCGATCGACACCCCGCTCGGCAGCACCGCGCGCTCACCGGGCGCCAGCTCGGCGGCCACGGTGGTCACCAGGTCCGCGCCCGCGTCGCCGGGGTGCCCGTACGCCGGGATCGGCACCTCGGGATCGACACGGCGGATGAGGACGTCGACGGGGGGTCTCAGTGGGGTGTGGCTCACATGCGCAGACCTTACCCGCGCGGCAGCGCCCATAGGTCCCCATGTCAAGCTAGCCCCCATGGAGCCCTCCGCCCTGCGCTACGAAGAACGTCTCACCGCCCCCAAGTCGTGGTGGCTCATCGCCGCCATGTTCGGTGTCTGCGGGGCACTGATCCTGCTGCCGCTCGGCCCGATCCCCATGCTCGTGGGCCTCGTGGGCGCCGGAGCGATCGCGATGGGCGTCGTCAGTTCGTACGGCTCCGTGCGCATCCGCGTCGTGGGCGACTCGCTGGTGGCGGGCGACGCCAAGATCCCGCTGGCGGCCCTCGGGCAGCCCGAGGTGCTCGACCCGGAGGAGACCCGGGCCTGGCGGCTGCACAAGGCGGACCCGCGGGCGTTCATGCTGCTGCGCAGCTACGTGCTCACGGCGGTACGGGTGGAGATCACCGATCCCACCGACCCGACGCCCTACGCCTATCTCTCCACGCGCGACCCGCACGCCCTGGCCGAGGCACTGCAGGGCGCCCGCGCTCTCTGAGCCGGGCGGCCGCGGTCCGGCGGAAGCCGACTGACCGCACCGTGCCCGGGGCACGACGGGCAGCGACGCGCGCGGACCGTCAGTGACCCAGTTCCTTGGGCAGCTCGGGCGGCAGCTCCCCGGGGCGCTCGATCGGCGGGAGCGCCGGCAGGTCCTCCCAGGCGACCTGCATCCTGCGCAGGTCCTTGCGGACGTGCGCCGCGACGTGCTTGGTGTCCCGGCGGTTCATCATGGCGCCGACGGCGGCGCCGATCATGAACGGGACGAGGTTCGGCAGGCTCCGCACCGTGCGCTTCATGATCTGCTGGCGCAGTTCGCGCTTCATGGTGCTGCTGAGGGCGCCGTTGAACGACGCCGGCTTCGTGACGTCCACCCCGCGCTCCTCGGTCCAGGAGCCCACGTAGGCGAGTCCGCGCTCCCGCAGACCGCCGGGCGGGCGGCATCCGTAGACCTCGTGCAGCTCGGCGATGAGCTTGATCTCGATGGCGGCCACGGCGGTGATCTCGGCGGCCAGCTCGGCCGGGAGGGCCGGCGGGACCGGCAGCATCGCGGCGGCCCCCACGCCGGCGCCGACGGTCGCACTGGTCGCAGCGGCCCCCGCCACCAGCTTGTCGGCGAGTTCCTCGGGACCGAGCCCGGGGAACTGCGCGCGCAGCGTCGCGAGGTCCCGGACGGGGATACGCGGCGCGATGTCGATGATGCGGTCGGCGACGAAGCCGAGGCCGGCCTTCGCGCCCGCCCCGCCCTTGCGTACCCCTCTCTTGACGGCGTCGAAGCGGCCCCTGGTCGGGGGAGGCTGCTCCGCTGCGTCCGGCGCGGCCGGGAGCGAGGCCGTGAGGCCTCGCCCGTCCTCGTGTGCGCCGCCCGGGGTCAAGGAGGCGGCGGGACCCTCACCGGAGCCCCTCGGGGCGTCCTGAGCCGGATCTGTGCCGCCCTGGCGGGCCGCCGGTGAAGCCGTGTCGGGCCTCGGCCGGAAGCGCCGTTTCCAGGAGGGAGAGTCGCCTGCCACAGCTGGACCTCAGTCGCAGTCGCGGCAGATCGGCTGACCGTTCTTCTCCCTGGCCAGCTGTGAGCGGTGGTGCACGAGGAAGCAGCTCATGCAGGTGAACTCGTCGGCCTGACGAGGCAGGACGCGGACCGAGAGCTCCTCGTTGGAGAGGTCGGCTCCGGGCAGCTCCAGCCCTTCCGCCTGCTCGAACTCGTCCACGTCGACCGCGGAGGTCGACTTGTCGTTACGACGCGCCTTGAGTTCTTCCAGGCTGTCCTGGTCGACGTCGTCGTCTGTCTTGCGTGGGGTGTCGTAGTCGGTAGCCATCTCGTTGCTCTCCCCCTGTGGGTGTCTGTGGTGTCTTCAGCGCACGTAACGCATGAGAGGCCGGTCTTGTGCCCGACCTGAGGCGGAGATTTTGCCTCACATCAAGGTCTGTTACTCAATCGACACCCAACTGCACTGCTCACGAATGATCGGCTTCGGGTGGCGAGGGGGACCGTACACGGTCCTGAGGTAGTGCGACGCAGGCACCACCCCGTGTACTTCCCGTGATCACACCCCCCGGAAACCCGGACGTTACCGGCCTTCTGGCAGGCGTTCGCTCACAGAACGTAGGTGAACGCGAAAACATTCCTGTGATCGGTCGCACATACGACCGATCATGCGTCATGCCCAAAATTCCGCGCAAAGCGAACAAACTCGGGACCCCTGCGACGACAGGGACACGGGCTCACATGGGGAACGTGACACGCATCACGAGACCGCCCCCCTCGCGCGGTTCGGCCGCGATACGCCCGCCGTGCGCCCTTGCGACCGAGCGCGCGATGGAAAGTCCCAGCCCCACGCCCTTGTCGCTGCCCGTGCGCTCGGTCCGCAACCGACGGAATGGTTCGAACAAATTATCGATTTCGTACGCGGGCACGACCGGCCCGGTGTTGGCGACCTCAAGGACCGCCTGATCCTGCTGGACATCCGTACGAACCTCGACCCAGCCGTCGTGCGCGACGTTGTAGCGGACGGCGTTCTGTACGAGGTTCAGCGCGATCCGCTCCAGCAGCACACCATTGCCCTGAACGACGGCGGAAACACCCTGTGTGCGCACCTCCACGCCCTTCTGCTCCGCCTCGGCGGCCGACTGGTCGACGGCGCGCGCGGCGACCTCGGCCAGATCGACCGGTTTTCGCTCCACGAGCTGGTTCTCACTGCGGGCGAGCAACAGCAGGCCCTCCACCAGCTGCTCGCTGCGCTCGTTGGTGGACAGCAGCGTCCTGCCGAGCTGCTGCAGCTCCATCGGCGCCCCCGGGTCGGAGAGGTGCACCTCCAGCAGCGTCCTGTTGATCGCCAGCGGCGTGCGCAGTTCGTGCGACGCGTTGGCCACGAACCGCTGCTGCGAGGAGAACGCGCGCTCCAGGCGCTCCAGCATCTCGTCGAAGGTGTCGGCCAGCTCCTTGAACTCGTCGTCCGGGCCGTCCAGCTCGATCCGGCGCGAGAGGTCCGTACCGACGACCCGGCGCGCGGTCCTCGTGATGCGGCCGAGCGGCGACAGCACCCGGCCGGCCATCGCGTAACCGAAGGCGAACGCGATGATCGTCAGACCGACCAGCGCGAACAGCGAGCGGGTCAGCAGGTCGTCGAGCGCCTGGGCGCGCTCGTGGTTCACGCACTGGTTCATCGCGCTGTTGAACTGGTCCGCGGTCGTCTTCCCGCTGAAGTCGCACACGGTGCTGGAGATCGAGCCATAGACGATCTTGAACGGCAGCTCGCTGCCCACGTGCAGGGCCTGCGCCGCGAGCAGATAGATGATCGACAGCAGCAGGATGCCCGCGATCAGGAACATCCCGCCGTACAGCAGCGTCAGACGTATCCGGATCGTGGGGCGCAGCCAGGGCACGACCTGTTCCGCGGGCCACCGCGGGTCCCAGGTGGGCTTCGGCGGCGCCTCGGGGGGCGTCGGGTGGGAGGCCACGGCGTCAGATCCGGTAGCCGGAGCCGGGCACGGTGACGATCACCGGGGGCTCACCGAGCTTGCGGCGCAGTGTCATCACCGTGACCCTCACCACGTTGGTGAACGGATCGGTGTTCTCGTCCCACGCCTTCTCCAGGAGCTGCTCGGCGGAGACCACGGCGCCCTCGCTGCGCATCAGCACTTCGAGGACGGCGAACTCCTTCGGCGCGAGCTGGATCTCGTTGCCGTCGCGGAAGACCTCGCGCCGGTTGGGGTCGAGCTTGATCCCCGAGCGCTCCAGGACCGGCGGCAGCGGCACCGTCGTACGGCGGCCGAGCGCGCGGACCCTGGCGGTCAGCTCAGTGAAGGCGAACGGCTTCGGCAGGTAGTCGTCGGCGCCCAGTTCGAGCCCCTCGACGCGGTCGCTGACGTCACCGGCCGCCGTGAGCATCAGCACCCTGGTCGGCATGCCGAGCTCCACGATCCTGCGGCAGACGTCGTCACCGTGCACCAGGGGCAGGTCGCGGTCGAGAACGACCACGTCGTAGTCGTTCACGCCGATGCGTTCGAGGGCCGCGGCCCCGTCGTACACGACGTCGACCGCCATGGCCTCCCGGCGAAGTCCGGTCGCCACCGCATCGGCGAGCAGCTGCTCGTCCTCGACGACGAGTACGCGCACGTCTGTGGTCCTTCCCTAGAGACCCGCGCCCGTGCCGGGGCAGGTGTCACCGCGCTTCTTGCGCCCCCATCCTGCCCTTTTCCCGCGTAAACCGGCGGTAAGACGCAGGGGCGCGACCAGCGGCGGGGGCGGAGCGGGAGGACGGCGGGCCGCCCCGGGGGCGGAAGGCGGCGGCTGCGGCTCGCCCCCGCCGGGTCGGGCCCCGCCGGGACCGGAGCCGCCGCCCGGACGATGGCAGCCGGCGGGAAGATGAAGCGGAGGCGTCGAAGAGCCGACCGGAAGACGGACTCCAGGACGGTGCGCAAGGGGCGGAAGATCCGCGGGAATACGCGCGATAGAGAGAGAAGTTGAGGTTTCCTGCGCGCTCGGCTTGGGGAAGAGCCCTTCACACCCGAGATCACACCCGAGCGCGGCTGTTCCTTCCGCGTTCTGTTTTCCAGTAGGCAGAGGGTTCGTGATCACTTGCCGTCGGCACTCCCGTGCCACCCGACGACCACGTCGGCACACCCCCGTGCCACTGACCCACGACGAGGGGGCGTAATGGACGCATTCACCGCAGGGCTGCTCCAGCGCATAAGGACCACGGAAACCGAGATGACCAAGGCCCGCCAAGAGGGCGACGACTTCCTCGCCGATGTCGAGCAGGAGGAGCTGGATGATCTGCGCCGGCTCGCCGCGGAACACGGTGTGGAGGTGAGCACGGCGGGCGTGTGAGCGCGTGCCGTGAACCGGCGCCGTCCGCGGACGGCAGTGCCGGCGAAGCAGTGATCGCGAAGGGCCCCGCTGCCGGGTAGGCGGTGGGGCCCTTCGCCGTGCGAGCGGCGGGTGCGCGCGGCGGTGCGGACCGTGGCCGGCGTCCCGCCGTCAGTCGTGCCAGGCGCCGTACTCCTCCAGCAGGCTCTGCAGCGGTCCGAAGACGCCGGGCGAGGCGGCCACGGTCAGACCGTCGTGCGGCGGCTGTCCCGGCCTGCCACCGGTCAGCGCGCCCGCCTCACGGGCGATCAGCTCGCCCGCCGCGTAGTCCCAGGGATGCAGACCCCGCTCGTAGTAGCCGTCCAGCCGGCCGGCCGCGACGTCGCACAGGTCGATGGCGGCCGAGCCGCCGCGCCGGATGTCGCGCAGTTGCGGGATAAGCCGCTGCGCGACGCCGGCCTGGTGCGTGCGCACGGACGAGACGTAGTTGAAGCCGGTCGACACCAGCGCCTGGTCCAGGGGCGGTGAGGGGCGCACGGCCAGGCGCCGCTCCCCCAGCCACGCGCCGTCACCGCGTACCGCCCGGTAGGTCTCCGCGCGCATCGGCGCCTCGACGACGCCGACGAGCGTCTCGCCGTCCCGCTGGACCGCGACGGACACGGCCCAGGTGGGCAGGCCGTACAGGTAGTTGACGGTCCCGTCGAGCGGATCGATCACCCAGCGGATGCCGGAGCTCCCCTCGCTGCTGGCCCCCTCCTCGCCAAGAAGCCCGTCGTCCGGGCGGTGGCGCGCGAGGAAGTCGGTGATCAGTTTCTCCGCGGCGATGTCCATCTCCGTCACCACGTCGATGGGACTCGACTTGGTGGCGGCGACAGCGAGGTCGTCCGGCCTGCCGTCGCGCAGCAGTGCCCCCGCCCGGCCCGCCGCCTCCAGGGCGAGTTCGAGCAGGCGCGCGGTCAGCTCGGGGTCGGGGTCGGCGGTCAGGCGGGATGCGTCACTCACTGGGGGCTCCTTCGGACGTCAGGCGTAGGGGCTGTCGGCGCCGGCCGCCGCGGGTCGCGGCGCACGGGCCGGGCAGCAGCCGACCGGGCACAGGTCGTGGCTCGCGCCGAGCGCGCCGAGGGCGCAGCGCTCGCGCGGCTCGCCGCGTTCGGTCGCCGCCCGCTCCAGGACGAGCTCCCTTACGGCGGCGGCGAAGCGCGGGTCCGCTCCGACGGTGGGCGAGCGGCGCACCGGCAGACCGAGTTCCGCCGCCTTGGCGGTGGCCTCGGTGTCGAGGTCGTAGAGGACTTCCATGTGGTCGGAGACGAACCCGATGGGCACCATCACGACGGCGGGCACCTTCTCGCCGTGCAGGGTCTCCAGGTGGTCGCAGATGTCGGGTTCGAGCCAGGGGGTGCCCGGGGCGCCGCTGCGCGACTGGTAGACGAGCTGCCAGGGGTGCTCGGTGCCGGTCTCCTCGCGCACGGCGTCGGCGACCAGGCGGGCCACGTCGAGGTGCTGGGCGACGTACGCGCCCCCGTAACCGTGGCCCGACTCGGGTCCCGAGGTGTCGGCCGCGCCGGTCGGGATGGAGTGCGTGGTGAAGGCGAGATGCGCCCCCGCCCGTACCTCCTGCGGCAGGTCGGCGAGCGAGGCGAGGACGCCGTCGACCATCGGCCTTACGAAGCCGGGGTGGTTGAAGTAGTGCCGCAGCTTGTCGACGCGCGGCACCGGAAGGCCTTCCGCCGCCAGGGCGGCGAGCGCCTCGGCGAGGTTCTCCCGGTACTGGCGGCAGCCGGAGTACGAGGCGTACGCGCTGGTCGCGAGGACGGCGATACGGCGGTGGCCGTCGGCGACCATGGCGCGCAGCGTGTCGGTCAGGTACGGCTCCCAGTTCCGGTTGCCCCAGTGGACCGGCAGGTCGACGCCGTGTTCGGCGAAATCCGCGCGCAGGGCGGCGAGCAGGTCGCGGTTCTGCTCGTTGATCGGGCTGACCCCGCCGAAGAGGTAGTAGTGCTGCCCCACCTCCTTGAGGCGCTCGCGCGGGATGCCGCGTCCGCGCGTCACGTTCTCCAGGAACGGAAGGACATCGTCCGGCCCTTCGGGGCCACCGAAGGACAGCAGGAGAAGGGCGTCGTAGGGAGATGTGGCTGGCTGATCGGGCATGGTCCGATCCTCCCATCGCACACATATTCCGTGACAACCGGCACCGCGGAACTCGTAACCTGTACGGGCGCATTTGATTCCTTACCACCGCGCCGTGGATTCCCCACCCGAGCAGCGCCGGAGCGTGCCTTGGCCAGTCCCTATCGTGAGATCTTCACCGCTTCCGGTGCCTGGAAGTTCAGCGCGGCCGGACTGCTCGGCAGGATGCCGCTGTCGATGACGGGGATCGGTGTCGTGACCATGGTCTCGCAGCTGACGGGGCGCTACCGGCTCGCGGGCGCGCTGTCCGCGACGATGGCCGTCTCCGTGGCCGTGCTCGGCCCCCAGGTCTCCCGTCTCGTCGACCGCCACGGGCAGCGGCGGACGATGGGACCCGCCACCCTGATCTCGGCAGCCGCCCTCGCCGGGCTGCTGGTCTGCGTCCAGCAGGGCGCCCCCGACTGGACGCTGTTCGTCTTCGCGGCGGGCGTGGGCACCGTGCCGAGCGTCGGCGCGATGGTCCGCTCCCGCTGGGCGGCGCTGCTGCGGGACGGGACGAGCCGGCTGCACGCGGCGTACGCGTGGGAGTCCGTCGTCGACGAGGTCTGCTTCATCATCGGGCCGATCGTCTCCATCGGCCTGTCGACGGCCTGGTTCCCCGAGGCCGGTCCCCTGGTCGCCGGGGTCCTCCTGATCGCCGGGGTCGCCTGGCTGAGCGCGCAGCGCTCGACGGAACCCGTTCCGCATCCGCCCGAGGAGCACACCGGGCGCTCGGCGCTGCGCTCGAGGGGGCTCCAGGTGCTGGTGGCGACGTTCACCGCGACGGGCGCCATCTTCGGCGCCGTCGACGTGGTCACGGTGGCTTTCGCGGACGAACTCGGCCACAAGGCCGGGGCGAGCCTGGTCCTCGCGGTGTACGCGCTCGGCTCGTGCCTCGCGGGCGCGGCGTTCGGCCTGCTGAGGCCCTCGGGGCCGGTGGCGCGGCGCTGGGTCGTGGGTGTCGTCGCGATGGCCGTGAGTATGATCCCCCTCCAACTGGCCGGGAGCCTGCCGTTCCTGGCCGTGGCGCTGTTCGTCGCGGGGCTCACGGTGGCACCCACCATGGTGTCGACGATGGGACTCGTCGAGGCGCACGTACCACGCAGCGCGCTGACCGAGGGCATGACCTGGACCAGTACCGGGCTCGCCGTCGGCGTCGCACTCGGCTCGTCGGCCGCGGGATGGGTGGTCGACGCGGCGGGGGCTCGGGCGGGGTACGCGGTGGCCGGTGTGGCGGGGGCGGTCGCGGCCGTGGTGGCGTTGCTCGGCCACCGCCGGCTGAGCAGGCCGGCCACCGTGTCCTGGCGGAAAGGGCGTGCCGATGGAGTCCCGCGAAGTCCCCACGAACAGCACGAGCAGCACGAACAGGCCGGCGGCGGGGAGCAGCCCGGCGGCGAGGGCCAGGAAGGGCAGGAGGCCGCGCGCCCCGTGGCGTGAGTCCGGCGGGCCGGCACCCTGGCGCAACTGGGCCGGCAACGTCACGGCGCGCCCCGCCCGCAGCGTCGCCCCCGGCGGGGCCAAGGAACTGGCGGATGTCGTGCGCCGGGCCGCCGAGGACGGGCTGCGGGTGAAGGCCGTCGGTACGGGCCACTCCTTCACGGCCGCCGCGGCCACCGACGGGGTGCTGATACGTCCGGACCGGATGACGGGCGTCCTGGCGCTGGACCGTGCCGCCGGTACGGTCACGGTCGCGGCGGGCACTCCGCTGCGGGAGCTGAACGCGGCGCTCACCCGCGCGGGGCTCTCGCTCACGAACATGGGCGACATCATGGCCCAGACGGCCGCGGGCGCGGTCTCCACGGGCACGCACGGCACGGGCCGTTCGTCGGCGTCGGTCGCCGCGCAGATCACGGCGCTCGAACTGGTCACGGCGGACGGCTCGGCGCTGCGCTGTTCCGCGCGGGAGAACGCGGACGTCTTCGCTGCGGCCCGGGTGGGGCTCGGCGCCCTCGGCGTGCTGACGTCGATCACGTTCGCCGTGGAGCCGGTCTTCCTGCTGACGGCCCGTGAGGAGCCGATGCCGCTCGCGCGGGTGCTCGCCGAGTTCGAGGAGCACGTCACGGCGAACGAGCACTTCGAGTTCTACTGGTTCCCCCACACCGGCAACTGCAACACCAAGCGCAACAACCGCACCGCGGGCCCCGCCGCCCCGCCCGGCGTGCTGCGCGGCTGGCTGGACGACGAACTGCTGTCCAACGGCGCCTTCAAGGTCGCGTGTTCCGTGGGCCGCGCCGCCCCGATGGCCATCCCCGCGATCGCCCGGGTGTCGAGCCGCGCGCTGACCGCCCGTACGTACACGGACATCCCCTACAAGGTGTTCACCTCACCGCGCCGCGTGCGCTTCGTGGAGATGGAGTACGCGCTGCCGAGGCCGGCCGCGCCGGACGCGCTGCGCGAGGTGAAGGCCATGGTGGACCGCTCACCGCTGCGGGTGAGCTTCCCCGTGGAGGTACGCACGGCACCGGCGGACGACATCGCCCTGTCCACCGCGTCGGGCCGGGACAGCGCGTACATCGCGGTGCACCTGTACCGGGGCACGCCGCACCAGGCGTACTTCGGCGCCGTGGAACGGATCATGGTGGCGCACGGCGGGCGGCCGCACTGGGGGAAGATCCACTCCCGGGACGCCGAGTACCTGGCGGGGGTGTACCCGCGCTTCGGGGAGTTCACGGCGCTGCGCGACCGGCTGGACCCGGAGCGGGTGTTCGCCAACGACTACCTGCGGCGCGTGCTCGGCGACTGAGGGGCCCCTGAGACGCGGCTGAGGGAGGGGCGGGAGGACACGGCACAGTCGGCCGCTCTCGTCGCCAGGTGACCGCATTCGCCTGATGTGCGCCCGGCGCCGTCAGCGGGGCGGGGCGCGTAGCCCGACGCACCGCGTCCCGCCCCCGGCGCCCCGGAAACGAGGCAGGGAGCGGGAGGCGCGGGAGCGCGCGGCTCAGTCGACGGGGCACGGGAGCGCGCGGGGTCCCCGGCCCGGCTGCTCAGCCGGCGGCCGGAGCGTTCGCGCCGCCGGTCGCGGCGTCCGGGTCCGACTGCCCGTCCCCGCTCACGCCGGAACCGGCGGACGTGGACGGCGTGGGGGTCGGCGCCGAGGGGGTCTGGCCGCTGTCCGGGGGCGAGGAGCTGGAGGGCGTCGGGTCGCCCGAGGGGGTGTGCCCGCCGTTTCCCGGGCTCTGCCCGTCCCCTTGTCCGCTCCCCTGCCCCCGGCCGTCGCCCGCGCCGGGCGAGGTGCTCGGGCCGGCCCCGCCACTCGTACCGGTCGAACCGTCCTGGCGCCCGCCACCGCTGTTCCCCGTGGAGGGTTGCGCCGGGGACGGTGAGTGCCGCGTACCCGAGCCGCCACCCACGACGGAACCGATGGTCGTGCGGGCGTTGCCGGTGAGGTCGTGGCCCGCGGCCAGCTCGAACCCGGTGATGCAGATCATCGCCACGAGGAAGACGACCACCGCGCCGAGCACCGGGCGCTTCCAGCCCCGCCGCTTGGTGCGGTGCGTGGTGGCCTCGCCGTAGTCGCCGTCGAGCACGTCCAGGGTGTCGGGCAGGCCCCGGCCGGCTGCCGGAGCCGGGCGTCCGTCCGCTGCCAGGACCTGACGGCCCCTCGGACGTGCCTGGTCGGCCGCGTCCCGCAGGTGCTCCCCGGTGCGCCGGAAGAGGTAGTGGAAGACCGATCCGCCGCAGGTCGCGATCACGCTGACCACACCCGCGCCGATGATCGTGCCGTACACGTCGAGCTGGGAGGCCCCGACGGCCGCGGCGATCGCCGCGACGGCGCTGCCGGCGACCTGGGGGACGCTCAGGTCGAGCCGTCTCCCCTTCTGTTCGGTGCCCTCATTCGTACCGCTGTCATAGCGTTTCGCACCGCTGTCCAGCTTCTGATCCATCTCCAGCCCCTGCTTGACGACTGCCCCAGCTTGCACCAGATAGGGACAGATGAGCGAAGCGAGAAGTTCCGATACGGCGGATTGTGTGAAGGGCAACACCGGGGCAGGAGGACACGGCAGGCTTGACCCCACGCGCCCCAGGCAACTCCGGCGGCGCGTCACTCCACCCCGGTGGCCCCGAATGGAGTACTGTTGCGAGCCCTGGAACCGGACTTCCTCACGGGCGCCCGGGACCTTCGGAAGGGGGCCGCACGTGGCACTCGATCCGGCGGGGCCGGTGCACCGCACGGACGCCTGCTGCACAGAGTGACCGGGTACGTCACTCTGCGTCGCAAATAGGTAACCGTGCCATAACGGCGATCCAGGGCCCCTGCCCGACACGCCGGGCAACACGGCAAGGTTGTGGCAGGCTGCACCCGGGCAGGCCACACTCGACTAGCGGAAGCAGCGACGCACGTGACGTCGGCAGGCACCACCCGGGAGGTTCCCATGCCCGAACTGCGTGTCGTGGCCGTCTCCAACGACGGCACACGACTGGTGCTCAAGGCTGCCGACAGCACGGAATACACGCTTCCCATCGACGAGCGGCTGCGTGCCGCCGTCCGCAACGACCGTGCGCGTCTCGGCCAGATCGAGATCGAGGTGGAGAGCCACCTCCGCCCCCGTGATATCCAGGCCCGCATAAGAGCGGGTGCCTCGGCCGAAGAGGTCGCCCAGCTCGGGGGCATCCCCGTCGACCGGGTGCGCCGCTTCGAGGGACCCGTGCTCGCGGAGCGCGCCTTCATGGCGGAGCGGGCGCGGAAGACCCCCGTACGGCGCCCCGGCGAGAACGCCGGCCCGCCGCTCGGTGAGGCGGTGCAGGAGCGGCTGCTGCTGCGCGGCGCCGAGAAGGACACCGTGCAGTGGGACTCGTGGCGGCGTGACGACGGCACCTGGGAGGTGCTGCTCGTCTACCGGGTCGCGGGCGAGGCGCACTCCGCGAGCTGGACGTACGACCCGCCGCGGCGGCTCGTGCAGGCCGTCGACGAAGAGGCGCGCGCGCTGATCGGCGACACCGACGACACGGTGATGGCCCAGGAGCCGAGCTTCCCCTTCGTGCCGCGCATCGCACGGCTGCCCAGGGAGCGGCAGGAGCGGACGATGGACCGCGCCTTCGACCGGCTTCCCGAACGCCCCGCGCTGAGCGACGAGCCGGACGAGGAGGCGCAGGAGCGTGACCGCGAGCGCGACCGCGACTCGCTGACGAGCCTGCTGGAGGCGGTACCGAGCTTCCGCGGCGACCTGGTCGTCCCCGACAGGACCGGCCCCTCCGAACCCGATCCCACCGAGGCGGTCGAGGACGCGTCGGAGGCCGAGGAGCCCGTCGCGCCCGCGGCCTCGGCTGGTTCCGCGTACGCGGACGTGCTGATGCCCCGGGCCGTGGCCGGTCACCGGGAGCGCCTGACCGGGACGACGGACCGTCAGGCCGAGGCGGACGGTGTACGGCCCGGTCGCCGGGCCGCGGTGCCGAGCTGGGACGAGATCGTCTTCGGCACGCGCCGCAAGAAGAAGGAATAGGGCGGGCCGTCCCGGGAGGACGGTGACAGTGAGGGGTCCGTCGGCGCGTCCGTGCCGACGGACCCCTCACTGCTGTCCTGTCACTGCTGTCCTGGAAGCCGCATTCCGAGAATCCCGGGTCCCGGATCCCCGGTCCCGGGTGTCGATGCCGATCCCGGGTCCCCGATCGCTGATCGGGGATCGGGGAGCGGCGGGTGCCCGCGGCGCAGGCGTGTGACGGGTGCCGAGTGCCGGCTGCCGGGCTCGGGGTTACGGGTGGGGCCGCGCGCCCGTCGCCACCGGGCGGGACTCGTCCTGCGTCCACTCCGACCAGGAACCCGCGTAGAGGGCCGCCGGCACGCCCGCGAGTTCCAGCGCGAGCACCTGGTGTGCCGCCGAGACGCCCGAGCCGCAGTACACGCCCACCTCCGCGGCGTCCGCGGTGCCCAGTGAGGCGAAGCGCGCGGCCAGTTCGGCGGCCGGACGGAACGTGCCGTCCGCGCTCACGTTCTGCGCCGTGGGCGCCGAGACGGCGCCCGGGATGTGTCCGCCGACCCGGTCGACGGGCTCCACCTCGCCCCGGTAGCGCTCCGCGGCGCGTGCGTCCAGCAGCAGGCCCTCGCGGGCGAGCGCGGCGGCGCCGTCCGCGTCCAGCAGCGCCAGCGCGCCGGGTTCGGGCTGGAAGTCGCCCTCGGCGGGGGTGGCCGCGGCGGTGCTGAGCGGACGCTCCCCCCATGCCGCGAGGCCGCCGTCCAGTACGCGCACGTCCGGGTGGCCGGTCCAGCGCAGCAGCCACCACGCCCGGGCCGCCGCCCAGCCCTGGCCGCCGTCGTAGATGACGACGGGCGTGTCCGCGCGCACTCCGGCGCGGCGCATGACGGCGCCGAACTCACCGACGTCCGGGAGGGGATGGCGGCCGCGCTCCCCGGGCGCTCCCGCGAGTTCGCGGTCGAGGTCCACGAAGACCGCACCGGGCAGGTGGCCTGCCGCGTGGGCCGCGCGTCCGTCGAAGGGGGGTGCGCCCACCGCCGTGCTCAACTGCCAGCGGACGTCGAGCAGGACGGGCGGGCGCTCCCCCGCCAGTTCGTCACTCAGGTCGGACGCGGTGATGATGGCTGTCATAGGGCCATCATCACGTACGCGCCCTCGCCGGGCCGAGAGCTCAGGCCGTCCTGAGCGGACGCAGCGCCGCCTCGTGGCGCACCAGCTCGTCGAACATCGCCTTCGCGGCGCCCTCGATGTGCTCGTTGGGCGTGAAGACGGACTCGTCGTCCAGGAACTGCTGGACGAAGGCGATCGCGAGGCCTTCGAGGAGCGGCGTCATCTTGAGCGTGGTGAGGACCTGCTTGATCATCTGCGCGGCGCGGACGCCGCCCGCGGCGCCGCCGTAGCTGGCGAGGCCGACGGGCTTGTGGAGCCATTCGCGGTGCAGGAAGTCGAGCGCGTTCTTCAGCTCGGCGTTGAAGCCGTAGTTGTACTCGGGCATGACGAACACGAAGGCGTCGCAGGCATCGACGCGCGCGCTCCAGTCACGGGTGTGCTGGTGGGTGTACTGCCCGAGCCGCGGGTGGCTGGGCTCGTCCATGAACGGCAGTGCGACCTCGGCGAGGTCGATCAGGTCGACCTCGTCGAAGCCCGCGTGCTTGCGGGCTTCCTTGTCCACCCACTGGGCCACGGGCAGGCCGACCCTTCCCGGACGGGTGCTCGCGATGATGATTCCCAGCTTCGGCATGCGTGCTCCTCGGATGCGTGCGCGGTGGATGGCACGGCCACCCGCCACACGTCGCGGACGGTTGTTTCGACTCTACTTGTTGCGAGTTCAACTAGAGTACGCATCCGCGATCATCACCGGAAGCCCGCTCGCCGGAAAGCCCGCTCAGCCGGACGTGACGGGCAACACGTCGGGCGACAGCGCCCCCGCGTTCGCGGTCGCGGCCGTCATGCGGCGGCTGTGGTGGCGCCTGCACAGCACCTCGTAGCCGACGTCGCCGCCCGGGCGGTCCACGTCGCCCACGACGACCTGCGCGCCCTCGACCACCATCACGCCGTCCACCGTGCGCGCGTTGTGCGTGGCGCGGGCGCCGCACCAGCAGAGCGCCTCCACTTGGAGCGCCTCCACCCGGTCCGCGAGCTCGATCAGCCGCTGGGAGCCGGGGAACAGCTTGGTACGGAAGTCCGTGGTGATGCCGAACGCGTAGACGTCCAGCTCCAGATCGTCCACGATCCGGGCCAACTGGTCGATCTGCTCGGGCAGCAGGAACTGCGCCTCGTCCACGATGACGTAGTCGACCCGGCCGCCCTTCGTGATCACGTCGACGACGTGCGCGTACACGTCCATGCCACCGACGGCCTCCACCGCGTCCGTCACCAGGCCGAGCCGGGAGGAGAGTTTCCCCTCCCCCGCCCGGTCGTCACGCGTGAAGATCACGCCCTGCAGCCCGCGCGCGGAGCGGTTGTGGCCGATCTGGAGAGCCAGCGTGCTCTTTCCGCAGTCCATCGTTCCGGAGAAGAACACCAACTCGGGCATGGGAGGACAGAAGCCTTTCGGGATCGGGCAACGGGCGTACGGGTGCCGGACGGACGCGCCGGGGGCCCGGCGCGCGGACCTACGAGCGTACTTCGAGGAGGGGGACCAGCTGTTCGACAGGGGTCATCGAGCCGTGCATGCCGACCATGGCCGACTCGCGCGGCTCGCGCTCGGAGGCCGTCACCACGACGTCATCGCGCGCCGCGGCGACGACGTCACCGATCCGCCCGTACGTCCGCTCCTCGACGGCGCCGGCCGGGCCGAACCAGCCGGCGGCGATCGCCTCGTCCCTGCTCGCGACCCAGAACTGCTCGCCCAGCACGTCACGCCAGACGGCGAGCACGTCGGCGGCCGCGCCCGGCACCGCGTAGACGTGGCGTGCCCGGCCCTCGCCGCCGAGCAGCGCGACACCCGCGCGCAGCGCCCAGTCCTCGTCGAAGTCGATACGCGACTCCTCGTCGAACGGGATGTCGATCATGCCGTGGTCGGCGGTGACATACAGCGCGGAGCGCGGCGGCAGGTTCTCGGCGAGGCGGCGCGCGAGCTGGTCGACGTACATCACCTGGCCGCGCCAGGCGTCGGAGTCGATGCCGAACCGGTGGCCCTTGCTGTCGACCTCGCTGTAGTACGTGTAGACGAGCGACCGGTCGCCTGCCGCGAGTTGCTCCGCGGCGAGGTCCACCCGGTCCTCGCCCGCGAGCTTCCCGCGGAACGTGCCGCCGCTCAGCGCGACCTGGGTGAGCGGTGTGGACTCGAACGCCGGGGACGACACCTGGGCGGTGTGCACCCCCGCCGCGTGCGCCGCCTCGAAGACGGTGGGGTGGGGCTGCCACACGCGCGGCTGCGTCCACGGCTTCCAGCGCAGCTGGTTCATCAGCGCACCCGTCGCCGGATCGCGCACCGTGTAGCCGAGCAGGCCGTGCGCGCCGGGGACCGTGCCCGTACCGACGGAGGCGAGGGAGGTCGCCGTGGTGGACGGGAAACCCGCGGTGAGGGGGCGGCCCGTGCCGCCGAGCGAGGTGCCGAGCAGCGAGGCGAGGAACGGTGCCTCGTCGGGGTGGGCCTTGATCTGCTCCCAGCCGAGGCCGTCGATCAGGAAGACGCAGTTGCGGTCGGCGGGGGTCAGTTCCCCGATGGCCGCGGTGAAACCGGGGACGCCCTGGCCCGCGACGAGGGTGGGCAGCAGGTCGGCCAGCGAGGCCGACCCGTAGGCGGGCAGCGGGGCGGTGGCGGGGTCCAGCGGCGCGGGCTCACCGAGACCGGTGGCCCCGGGCCATTCGATGCCGTCGGTCATGCGCGGCCGGTCGCCGGGTTCGCCGTGGCCTCGGACAGCGCCTGCGCGAAGGCCAGGGTCTCCTTGACGGCGTCGATGCCGTCACCCGCCTCGCTGACCCGCAGGCTCAGGTCGTCGGCCGTGGAGTTGCCCGTGTAGCCGTGGTCGGCCTCGCAGTTGGGGTCGCCGCAGGCCGCGGGCTCCAGGTCGATCCGGGAGACGGCGCCCCAGCCGATGGTGAGGACGACCTCGCGGGGCGTGGTGCCGGGTTTGTACGACTCCGGGTTGGCGACGACCCGGCTGACGACGACCGACGAGATCCGGTCGCGCTTCACGGACTCGGTCGACGTCGTGGCGTACGGCGTCGGGGAATCCGAGTCGGCGGCCTGCTCGTCGGTGTGGCTGACGATGAAGCGGTGCTCGGTCAGCACGAGGACGGTGACATGGCGGCGCACCTCGTTGGAGTCGAACGTGGTCTCCTGGTGCACCAGGTACGACGCGATCCGCTCGCCGCCGACGGCGGCCTCCACCGCCTCGGCCACGAGGGCGGGGTAGTAGCCGCTGCGCTCGATCGCCGTGCGCAGCCCCTGGGTCGTCGTGCCGGTCTTCGCCATGGGCCCCATCCTACGGGGGCTGCAGTGGCACCGGAGCACCCAGCGCAGGGGGCCGGAGATCAGCCGGAGCCGTGCCCGGGGCGGTCCCCGCCCGGTCCACCGGGTCCGGGCCGCCTCAGTACTCCGGCAGCCGCCGGGGGCCCAGGTCGCCCAGCGCGGGCGGCGGCGCGAGGCGCACGTGCGCGTCCAGGACGGTCAGCCCGCGGGTCCCCACGACGACGGGATCGAGGGTGAGCGCGACGATCTCCGGGTGGTCGTCCACGAGACGGGAGACCCGCAGCAGGAGTTCCGCGAGCGCGTCCGTGTCGACCGGGTCGGCGCCGCGCCAGCCGAACAGCAGCGGGGCGGTCCTGATGGACCGGATCAGCTCCGCCACGTCCCGGTCGCTCGCCGGGACGAGCCGGTGCCCGAGATCGCCGAGGAGTTCGGACGGCACGCCCGCGAGACCGAACGACAGGACGGCCCCGGCGGCCGGGTCGAGAGTGGCGCGTACGACGGTGTCGACACCGCGCGGCGCCATCGCCTGGACGACCGGGCGCAGTTCCGCAGGACCGCCGAGCGAGGCGGTCAGCTCCCGGTACGCGGTGCGCAGCTGCGCCTCGTCGCCGAGGCCGAGCCGCACGCCGCCGAGGTCGGCGCGGTGCCGCAGATGGGGCGCCGTCGTCTTGAGGACGACGGGGTAGCCGACGTCGCGGGCCGCCCGCACCGCCTCGTCGGGGCCGGGCGCGGCCCGGGTGCCGAGGACATGGATGCCGTAGTGGCCGAGCAGGGCCCTGGCGTCGCGGTCGGGCAGCGCGGTGGCGCCCGGCTCGTCCGCCGCGCCGAGAACGCGCCGGACGAGGGTGCCGGCCGCGGCCTGGTCGATGTCGTCGTACTCGGGCACCCGCCCGGGCTCGGCGGACTCCCGGCGCCAGCGTGCGTACTCGACGGCGACGGCGAGCGCGCGCACGGCCCGCTCGGCGGCGGGATAGGCGGGGATACGGCCGGCGGGGGGCCGCGGCCCGCCCGGTTCGGCGTCGGCGTCGGTCGTGCCGGAGGTGTCGGTCGTGCCGGACGGGCCGGACGTGGCGGACGTGCCGGAGGTGGCGGGCGGGCCGGCGTCGGAGCCGGCGGTGCCCGCAGCAGGGCTGGTCGTGGCCGCGTCGGGACCGGTCGTGCCGGGGCCGGGACCCACCGCTGGCGCGGGGTCCTGGGGGAACGAGGGCGCGGACGCCGCGGGCAGCGGGAGCTGGACCTGTGGGGCCGTGCTCGTCGCCGCCGAGAGGGCCTCCGCCAGGCCGCCGATCTCCACGTACACCACCGCGACGGGCTTCGCCGGGGAGGTGGCCGCCGCCTCCCGCAGCGCGGCGGCCAGCGCCCCGGCCGCCGTCGGGACGTCCGTGCCGACGCGCGGGATCGCCGTGACGACGACCGCGTCGCACGCCGGATCGTGCAGCGCTCTCGCGAGCGCGCCGCGGAAGTCCCCCGCAGTCGCCGATGTCGTGAGGTCCTGCGGGGCCAGCGGACGCAGCCCCTCCGTCAGGCAGGCGTCGTACGTGAGCAGGCCCAGCGACTCGGAGTTGCCGACGATCGCGACGCGCGGGCCCGCGGGCAGGGGCTGGTCCGCGAGGAGGAGGCCCGCGTCCACGAGTTCCGTCACGGTGTCCGCGCGCAGCACCCCGGCCTGGCGCAGGAGGGCCGAGACCGTGGCGTCCGGGATGCGGGTCTCCGGGACCGCGTGGCCCTGCGGCATCGCGCCGCTGTGCCTCGCGCCCTTGACGACGACGACGGGTTTGGCGGCGGCCGTACGGCGTGCGAGACGGGTGAACTTGCGCGGATTGCCGATGGATTCGAGGTACATGAGGACCACGTCCGTGTCCGGGTCCTCGTAGCCGAACTGGAGGAAGTCGTTGCCCGAGACGTCCGCGCGGTTGCCCGCCGAGATGAACGACGACAGGCCCGCGCCCCGCCGGTGCAGACCGGAGAGCAGCGCGATCCCGATCGCACCGGACTGGGTGAACAGCCCGATGCGCCCCCGCGCGGGCGGCGTCGGCGCGAGGGAGGCGTTCAGCCGTACCGCGTCGGCCGTGTTGACGATGCCGAACGCGTTCGGGCCGATGATCCGCATGCCGTACGTGCGGGCCCGGCGGACGAGTTCCCGCTGCCGCGCCCTGCCCTCGGCCCCGCTCTCCGCGTAGCCGGCCGACAGGACGACCAGGCCCTGCACGCCGTGCTCGCCGCAGTCGTCGACGACCTCGGGGACCCGCTCGGCGGGTACGGCGACGACCGCGAGGTCGACGGGCTCCGCGAGTTCGGTGACCGACCGCGCGGCCGGTACCCCGTCGATCTCGCTGAGGCCGGGCGGGAAGGCCTCGTTCACCGCGTACGTACGTCCCCGGTAGCCGCCGGAGAGCAGGTTGCGCAGGACGCTCCGGCCGACGCCGCCCGGCTCGCGCCCGGCCCCGACGACGGCGACCGAGCCCGGGGCGAGCAGCCGCTGCACCGAGCGCGCCTCCGCGCGCTGTTCGCGGCCCCGCTGGACCGCCAGGGACCGCTCGGTGGGCTCCAGGTCCAGGGTCAGGCGCACCGCGCCGTCCTCGAAGCTGCGGCGCTGGGTGAACCCGGCATCCATGAAGACCTTGATCATCTTGCCGTTCTGCGGCAGCACCTCCGCGGCGAAGCGCCTGATCCCCCGCTCGCGCGCGACGGCCGCGATGTGTTCGAGGAGCGCGGACGCCACGCCCCGCCCCTGGTGCGTGTCCTGCACCAGGAACGCCACCTCCGCCTCCTCGGCCCCGGGACCGGCCGCCACGCGGCCGTCGGGGCCTATGCGGTCGTAGCGCACGGTCGCGATGATCTCGCCGCCCACGGTCATGGCGAGGCCGACCCGGTCGACGTAGTCATGGTGGGTGAAGCGGTGGACGTCCTTGTCGGAGAGCCGGGGGTACGGCGCGAAGAAGCGGTAGTACTTCGACTGGTCCGAGACGTGCTCGTAGAAACTGACGAGCCGGTCCGCGTCATCCGGTGTCATGGGCCTGACCCTGGCGGTGCCACCGTCACGCAGCACGACGTCTGCTTCCCAGTGGTCCGGGTAGGCGTGGGCGGACGGCGTCTCCATGACGAAAGCCTACGGCGGGGCACGCCGGTCGGGCCCGTCGGCAGGTGCGATACTGGTCTAGACAACCTCTGTCAGATCCGAAGGGCAACACCATGGCTGAGCGCCGTGTCAACGTCGGTTGGGCCGAGGGCTTGCACGCCCGCCCCGCCTCCATCTTCGTCCGCGCCGCGACCGCCTCCGGCGTACCGGTGACCATCGCGAAGGCCGACGGCTCGCCCGTCAACGCCGCGTCGATGCTCGCGGTGCTGGGCCTGGGCGCCCAGGGCGGCGAGGAGATCGTGCTCACGTCGGACGCCGAGGGCGCCGACGTCGCGCTCGACCGCCTCGCGAAGCTGGTCGCCGAGGGGCTCGACGAGCTGCCCGAGACCGTCTGAAGAACGCGCTGCCCCTGCGGGCGGCGATCCGGGCCCGGCGCGTGTGCGCCGGGCCCGGATTTTTTTCCGCCTCCTACCGAGCAGGCCGAGGGCCTGCCGAAGAGGCCGGGTCCTGCCGAGGACGCCAGTACGCGGGCCCTCTCAGCCCTCCAGCCCTCTCAGCCCTTGACGACCGAGACCGGGCCGATGCCGAGCGCCTCCACCTGCTCCCTGATCAGCGCGCCGTCGCCGACGAGCACCGTGACCAGGCGGTCCACCGGGAACGCCGCCAGAACCGCCGCCGTCGCCTCGACGGTGCCGGTCTCGGCCAGCCGCGCGTACATCTGCGCCTGGAAGTCGTCCGGCAGGTGCTGCTCGACCTGGTCGGCGAGGGTGCCCGCGACGGACGCGGCGGTCTCGTACTTGAGCGGTGCGACACCGACGAGGTTCTGCACGGCGACATCGCGCTCCGCGTCCGTCAGGCCGTCGGCCGCGAGCGTACGGAGCACCTTCCACAGGTCGTCCAGCGCGGGGCCGGTCGACTCGGTGTCGACGGAACCGCTGATGGCGAGCAGCGAAGCGCCCGAGCCGTCAGCGGCGGAGCGCAGCACCTGGCCGAAGGCGCGCACGCCGTAGGTGTAGCCCTTCTCCTCGCGCAGTACCCGGTCGAGCCGGGAGGTGAGCGTGCCGCCGAGGCAGTACGTGCCGAGGACCTGCGCGGGCCACACCCGGTCGTGCCGGTCGGGGCCGACCCGGCCGATCAGCAGCTGGGTCTGCACGGCGCCGGGGCGGTCCACGATCACCACACGGCCCGTGTCGTCCGCCGTGACCGCGGGGACGGGACGCGGGGTGCCCTCGTTACCCGTCCAGGCGCCCAGCGTCTCCGCGAGTACCTGGTCCACGTCGACGCCGGTGAGGTCGCCGACGATGACGGCGGTGGCCGTCGCGGGCCGCACGTGCGCGGCGTAGAAGGCGCGGACGCCCGCCGCGTCGATGCGGGCGACCGTCTCCTCGGTGCCCTGCCGCGGGCGGGACATGCGCAGCGACGCAGGGAAGAGCTCCTTGGAAAGCTGCTTGGCCGCGCGCCGGCCCGGGTTCGCGGTCTCGTGCGGGATCTCGTCGAGCCGGTTGCGGACGAGCCGCTCGACCTCGCTCTCGGCGAAGGCGGGCGCCCGCAGCGCGTCGGCCACCAGGCCGAGGGCCTTCGGCAGGCGCCGTACGGGCACCTCAAGGGAGACCCGTACGCCCGGGTGGTCGGCGTGCGCGTCGAGGGTGGCGCCGCAGCGTTCCAGCTCGGCCGCGAAGTCCTCGGCACTGAGCTTGTCGGTGCCTTCGGACAGGGCGCGCGCCATGATCGTGGCGACGCCGTCCAGGCCCTCGGGCTCCGCGTCGAGCGGCGCGTCGAGGCACACCTCGACGGCGACGACCTGCTGGCCCGGGCGGTGGCAGCGCAGCACGGTCAGGCCGTTGGGCAGCGCGCCGCGCCCGGGCGCCGGGAAGGCCCAGGGCCTGGCCTCGCCCGCCGCCGGACGCGGGTGGAGGTCCATGGTCACGGTGGTATCGGTCACTTGGCCGCCCCTTCCTGCTCGTCGTTGTGCGCGGCGTCCTCGCCGCCGCCGTCCGCGGCGTCCTCGGCCGGCAGCGGCTCGTACACCAGGACGGCCCGGTTGTCGGGCCGCAGGCGGGCCGCGGCCACGGCCTTGACCTCCTCGGCGGTGATGTCCAGGACGCGCTGCACGGCGGTGAGCGCGAGCTGCGGGTCACCGAACAGGACCGCGTACCGGCACAGTTCGTCCGCCCGGTCGGCGACGGTGCCGAGCCGGTCCAGCCATTCGCGCTCCAGCTGGGCCTGCGCGCGCTCCATCTCCTCGTCCGTCGGGCCCTCTTCGGCCAGGCGGGCGAGCTCCTCGTCGACGGCGGCCTCGATCTGCGGGATCTCCACCCCGGCGGACGTCTTGACGTCGAGCCAGCCGAGTGAGGGCGCACCGGCGAGGCGCAGCAGGCCGAAGCCCGCGGCGACGGCCGTGCGGTCCCGGCGCACCAGGCGGTTGTGGAGGCGGGACGACTCGCCGCTGCCGAGCACCGTCAGCGCCAGGTCGGCCGCGTCGGCCTCCCGGGTGCCGTCCTCGGGCAGCCGGTAGGCGGCCATCAACGCGCGCGCGGGGACCTCTTCCTTGATCTCCTCGCGCAGTTCCTTGCCGATGACGTCCGGCAGCGAGCCGTCACGCGGCGGCTGCTTGCCCTCGTGGGACGGGATCGAGCCGAAGTACTTCTCGATCCAGGCGAGTGTCTGCTCCGGGTCGATGTCGCCGACGACGGACAGGACCGCGTTGTTGGGCGCGTAGTTGGTACGGAAGAACGCGCGCGCGTCCTCCAGCGTCGCCGCGTCCAGGTCGGCCATGGAGCCGATGGGCGTGTGGTGGTACGGGTGGCCCTCCGGGTACATGAGCGCCGTGAGGCGCTCGAACGCGGTGCCGTAGGGCACGTTGTCGTACCGCTGGCGGCGCTCGTTCTTGACGACGTCGCGCTGGTTCTCCATCGACTCCTCGTCGAGCGCGGCCAGCAGCGAACCCATGCGGTCGGCCTCCAGCCAGAGCGCGAGCTCCAGCTGGTGCGTGGGCATCGTCTCGAAGTAGTTGGTGCGCTCGAAGCTGGTCGTGCCGTTGAGGGAGCCGCCGGCGCCCTGCACCAGTTCGAAGTGGCCGTTGCCCTTCACCTGCGCCGAGCCCTGGAACATCAGGTGCTCGAAGAGGTGGGCGAGTCCCGTACGGCCCTTGACTTCGTGGCGGGAGCCGACGTCGTACCACAGGCAGACCGCGGCGACCGGCGTCAGGTGGTCCTCGGAGAGCACGACGCGCAGACCGTTGTCCAGGCGGTGCTCCGTCGCTGTCAGGCCGCCTGAACCGGCCTGCTCGGTGGCCGTGTGACCCTTGGGCATGTACGTCCCTTCGCTCGCGATGACGGGTGTTGCTGCCAGCCTGCCACTGTATGCAAGCGCGCATGCGGCCGCCCGGGGTCCCCGGGACTCGCGACGCGCGCCGTACGGGCCGGCGACGTCGTCGCCACCACGGTCCGCGGCGGCGCATACCGGGCAGCACAGGGGTCGCCGGGGGCCCTGCGGAGGCCTCCGCGAGGACGCCCGGTGGGGCCCGCGCGACCCTCGACTCACGGGTCGATTCCGGTGTTGTCGGTGGCGCGGTCCACAATGGTCGCTGTCAGCCCCAGAAGTTGTCGTCGTACCCGGCGCGCGCGTCGTCGTACGCGCCGCACTTTCTCTGTGAAGGAGCCGCAGCAGCGATGGCCCGCCGCAGCACGAAGACCCCGCCGCCCGATGACTTCGAGGAGCGCATCCTCGATATCGACGTGGTCGATGAAATGCAGGCCTCCTACCTCGAATACGCGTATTCGGTGATCTACTCGCGCGCCCTGCCGGACGCGCGGGACGGCATGAAGCCGGTGCACCGCCGCATCGTGTACCAGATGAACGAGATGAACCTGCGCCCCGACCGCGGCTACGTGAAGTGCGCCCGCGTCGTCGGCGAGGTCATGGGCAAGCTGCACCCGCACGGCGACTCGTCGATCTACGACGCCCTGGTGCGCATGGCCCAGCCCTTCTCGATGCGGCTCCCCCTCGTCGACGGGCACGGCAACTTCGGCTCGCTGGGCAACGACGACCCGCCCGCCGCGATGCGGTACACCGAGTGCCGGATGGCCGACGCCACGTCGCTGATGACGGAGTCGATCGACGAGGACACCGTCGACTTCGAACCCAACTACGACGGCCAGGAGCGCGAGCCCGTCACCCTGCCGGCCGCCTACCCGAACCTGCTGGTCAACGGCGCGTCCGGGATCGCGGTCGGCATGGCGACGAACATGCCGCCGCACAACCTGGGCGAAGTCGTGGCGGCCGCGCGCCACCTCATCAAGCACCCGGCCGCCGACCTGGAAACGCTGATGCGCTTCGTGCCGGGCCCCGACCTGCCGACGGGCGGGCGGATCGTGGGCCTGTCCGGCGTGCACGACGCGTACGCGACGGGCCGGGGTACGTTCAAGATCAGGGCCACCGTCACCGTGGAGGACGTGACCCCCCGCCGCAAGGGCCTGATCGTCACGGAACTGCCGTTCGCCGTCGGCCCCGAGAAGGTCATCGCCAAGATCAAGGACCTGGTCTCCGCGAAGAAGCTCCAGGGCATCGCGGACGTCAAGGACCTCACGGACCGCGCGCACGGGCTGCGGCTCGTCATCGAGGTCAAGAACGGCTTCGTGCCGGAGGCCCTGCTCGAACAGCTCTACAAGCTGACGCCGATGGAGGAGTCCTTCGGCATCAACAACGTCGCCCTGGTCGACGGGCAGCCGCTGACGCTGGGTCTGAAGGAACTGCTGGAGGTCTACCTCGACCACCGCTTCTCGGTGGTACGCAGGCGCAGCGAGTTCCGTCGCACGAAGCGGCGCGACCGGCTGCACCTGGTCGAGGGCCTGCTGGTGGCGCTGCTCGACATCGACGAGGTCATCCGGCTGATCCGCCTCAGCGACAACTCCGCCCAGGCGAAGCAGCGCCTGATGGAGCACTTCTCGCTGTCCGAGATCCAGACGCAGTACATCCTCGACACCCCGCTGCGCCGCCTCACCCGCTTCGACCGGATCGAGCTGGAGAGCGAGCGGGACCGGCTCACCACGGAGATCGACGAGCTGAGCGTCATCCTGGATTCCGACACGGAACTGCGGAAGGTCGTCGGGGCGGAGCTGGCCGCGGTGGCGAAGAAGTTCGGCACCCCGCGCCGCACGGTCCTGATCGAGGGCGGCGCGTCGGTCGCGGCGGTGCCGGTGCCCCTCCAGGTCGCCGACGACCCCTGCCGGGTGCTGCTCTCGTCCACGGCTCTGCTCGCCCGCACGGCGAGCGATGAACCGCTGCCCGCCGGGGGCGGCAAGCGCGTCAAGCACGACGTGATCGTGTCGGCGGTGCCCGCGACGGCGCGTGGCGAGATCGGCGCGGTGACCTCGACGGGCCGGCTGCTGCGGGTCGCGGTGGTCGACCTGCCGCAGCTGCCCCGGACGCCGGCGGCGCCGAACCTGTCGGGAGGGGCGCCGATCGCCGAGTTCCTGGCGCTGGAGGGCGACGAGACGGTCGTCTGCCTGACGACGCTGGACGAGTCCTCCCCGGGGCTCGCCCTCGGCACGCTGCAGGGCGTGGTGAAACGCGTGGTGCCCGACTACCCCTCCAACAAGGGCGAGTTGGAGGTGATCACGCTGAAGGAGGGCGATCGCGTCGTGGGCGCCGCCGAACTGCGCACGGGCGAGGAGGATCTCGTCTTCATCACCTCGGACGCCCAGTTGCTGCGCTATCCGGCCGCGCAGGTACGGCCGCAGGGCCGGGCGGCGGGCGGCGTGGCCGGCGTCAAGCTGACCGAGGGCGCGGAGGTCCTGTCGTTCTCGGCGGTGGATCCTTCCGTGGACGGTGTGGTGTTCACGGTCGCGGGCTCGCACGGCACCCTGGACGACTCCGCGCGCACGGCGAAGCTGACCCCGTTCGACCAGTACCCGCGCAAGGGCCGGGCGACCGGCGGGGTGCGCTGCCAGCGGTTCCTGAAGGGTGAGGACACCCTCGTGCTGGCCTGGGCGGGCGCGGCCCCGGTACGTGCGGCGAAGGCCGACGGATCCGCGGCGGCGCTGCCGGCCCCCGACCCCCGTCGCGACGGTTCGGGCACGCCGCTGACCCACGAGATCACCGTGCTGGCGGGCCCGGCGCACTGATCAGGACGGGCAGTGCCTCACCCCGCGGGAGCGGGACGAGGCACTGCCCGGGACCGTGCGAAGGGCCCGGCACGGGGCGGGCAGCGGCCGGGCCCTTCGAGCGCGTCCCCATGAGGCCGCGCGGTGTGGTGCCGGTGCCGCGTCGGACCCACGTGGCCGCGGGTCCAACGGTGAGTCGATGGCTCCGCCCACCTGTTCAGGGACCAGCCGGACATCGACGAGATCATCGACTTCATTGCCGCCTCGGGCGTTGATGACGGCTGTGACCATGGCTCCCTCTTCCCCGGCAAGCCTCGTCGCCTGGCCGACGCGGAGTTCCCGCCATCGCGACGACCACATTGATGCAATGCACAATTCCATGCACACATGCATGTATCTGCAGCCTGCAGATACACGCGCTAGGCTGGAACGGTGACCACCACCGACGCCTCCACGCCGCAGGGCCGGGCCCTGCTGGACGCCGTCGGCGCGGCCTTCGCCCGGCTGAGGCGGCGCACCATGCAGGCTCCGGTCGACCCCCCGGTGGGACCCAAGGACCTCAAGCGCAACCTGGTCCTCAACATCGTCGACGAGGCGGCCGAGGCGGGCAGGGAGATGACGGTCGGCGGCCTCGCCGAACACCTCCTGGTGGACCCGTCGGTGGCCAGCCGCATGGTGAGCGACTGCATCTCCCACGGCTATCTCGTCCGTGCGGCCTCGCAGCAGGACGGCCGCCGCACCGTGCTCCGGCTCACCGAGGACGGCACCTCCCTCCTCACCACCTTCCGCCACCAGCAGCGGCAGGCCTTCGAGTACATCACCCGCGACTGGCCCGAGGCCGAGCGACTCGAATTCGCCCGCCTTCTCCTCAAGTACGCGGACTCCACCGCCCAGTTGCCTGCGCCGGGCGAGGCCAACAGCCCGCTCACGCCGGCCACCTGAGGCGCCGCGCGAGCCCGCCTGCCCTGCGCACACCGGGGAGGCCGGCTCCCCGTGAGCCCGGCGCCGCAGGGCCGGCGCACCCTACGTCCTCACGCATGGGACCTCTCGCACGCGACCAGCCAATCGGCCGGCGGCCGGCAGGCCGGGACGGGAATCCCGGCGATGATCGCCTGCAGGGGGGTAACCCCACCGAGCGCACTCGCCTCAGCCGCACCCAGGACACGCGTGCCAGCCGGATTCTGTGATCACCCCAGGAACCGAAGGATGGACATCACCGTCTCCACCGCACTCGTAGTCCAAAGGATCAGCCATGTCCCGCACCACTCCCAACCGCCGGTCCGTGAACCGGGTCCTGTCGGCCCTCGCCCTGCTGGCCGTGACCGCCGGCGCCGTCACGGCCTGCGGCGACCACGACTCCGCCTCCACGCACACGAGCGCGTCGTCGGTCACCTCGTCCGCGTCGCCGGGGGCCGACAAGGCGGGCGCAACGAGCCTGCACATGATCGACAACGGCGGTCACCGGCTGGCCTTCCACGTCACGCAGGGCCACGGATCCACGATCGTCCTGGACTCGGGCGGCGGCAACGACTCCTCCTACTGGAAGGACCTCGTCCCCAAGCTCCACGCGGCCACCGGTGCCACCGTCATCACCTACGACCGGGCCGGACTCGGCAAGAGCGACGTGGTGCCCGGTCCGTGGAAGGTCGAGAGCGCCGTCAGTGACCTCAAGGCGGGGCTCCAGCAGTTGGGCGCCACCAGGAACGTGACCCTGGTGTCCCACTCGCAGGCGGGCGAGATCGCGACCTACTTCGCCGAGCAGAACCCGAAGACGCTCTCCGGCGCGGTCCTCGTCGACGCCAACCTGCCCCCGCTCTTCACGGACGAGGAGACCGCCCGCCTCCTGGCTTTCGACCAGCCCGAGGTCGACGCGGCGAAGAAGGACCCGGACACGCCGCAGAACCGTCAGCTCATCTCCACCGCTGAGAGCTTCGCCGCGACGAGCAAGGCCTACTACAAGGCCACGTGGCCCGACTCGGTCCCGGCGACGGTCATCGTCTCGGAGAAGACCCCGTTCGACGGCTCCCCCGCCGACGCCCAGCACTGGCGGGACGCCGCCTCCTCGTTCGTCAAGGACGGGCCGCACCGAACGCTCGTCACCGCCGAGGGCAGCTCCCACGAGGTCCCGAAGGACCGCCCCGCCCTCGTGCTCAGGGAGATCGAAAGCATGGTCGCCGCGCACCACTGACCCCACCCCTCAGACGAGGTCCTCCGCGGCCGCCGGGAGCGCGGGGGTTTCGTACGCGGCCCGGCGCCGCCGCGCGGCAGCGCCGGGCCGCGTTCGGCCCGCGGTCCCCCGGGCCGTCACACCGCCGGGACCGGCTGGGGCGGGGCCTCGCCCACATAGCGCGCCCCGGGCCGGATGATCTTCGGGTCGGCCGCCTGCTCCAGGATGTTGGCGCTCCAGCCGACCACCCTGGCGACGGCGAACGTCGGCGTGAACATGGTCCGGGGCAGGCCGCACCGCTCCATCACGACGCCCGCGTAGAACTCGACGTTCGTATGCAGTTCGCGGCCGGGCTTGAGTTCCGCGAGAATCGCCTCGACCCGCTCCTCGACCCGTACGGCGAAGTCGACGAGCGGGCCGCCGAACTTCTGCGCGATCTCGCGCAGCATGCGCGAACGCGGGTCCTCGGTGCGGTAGACGGCATGCCCGAAGCCCATGATCCGACCGCCCGCCAGGACCTGTTCCCTGATCCAGGGGTCGATCCGGTCGGCGGTGCCGATGGCATCGAGGGTGTCGAGCGCCCGGGCCGGGGCGCCGCCGTGCAGCGGACCCGAGAACGCTCCGACGCCGCCGACCAGGCAGGCCGCCAGGTCGGCCCCGGTCGACGCGATCACCCGGGCGGTGAAGGTCGAGGGGTTGAAGCCGTGGTCGACCGTGGCCACCAGGTACTGCTCGATCGCCCGTGCGTGCTCCGGCTCGGGCTGCGAACCGGTCAGCATCCAGAGGTAGTTGGCAGCGTGCCCGAGATCGTCACGCGGTGCGAGGGGCTCCTGGCCCCGCCCGATGCGGTGCAGGGCCGTCAGGATGGTCGGGACGACCGCGCAGGCGGCGAGCGCGTCCTCGGTGCGGCGCGCGGGATCGGTGTCGTACAGCGGGCGCAGGCCGGTGGCGGAGCCGTACAGCGACAGGGCGGTACGCAGCCCGGCCAGTGGTCCGACGGCGGCGGACGCCCGCGCGATCGCCGGCAGTGCGTCGGCGACCTCGTCCGGCAGGTGTCGCAGCACCGCGACGCGCGCGGCGAAGGCGGCGGACTGCTCCGCGTCGGGCAGCGCCCCGTGGAACATCAGGTGCCAGACGTCCTCGAAGCTCCGGGTGTGCGCGAGCTCGATGGCGGAGTACTGGCGGTAGTGGTAGAAACCCTCGGTCCCGCGCACGTCTCCGAGCGCGGTCTCGGTGACGACGACGCCGGCCAGTCCTCTCGGCACCTCGACGGCCCCCTGCTGCGGCCTGGTGTTCGACATGTTCTCTCCTCCTCGACTTGATACGACTGTCCATGGTTGAGAAATCGCTGTCAATATTGATTGAATCAATGTGAATGGCCCTGTGTACGGTGCTCCCATGACGGACTCGACGGGCGACGGCCAGGCAGCCGGGGAGGCGCGGCTGACCACGCGCGAAGCCGCACGGCGGCTCGGAGTGAAACCGGAGACCGTGTACGCGTACGTCAGCCGCGGCCAGCTCGGCAGCAGGCGCGACCCGGCGGGCCGCGGCAGCACGTTCGACCCCAAGGAGGTCGACGCGCTGGTGCGCAGAGCGCGCAGGGAACCCCCCGCCGGCAGCGACGCGACGCAGCGCATCAGCACGGGCATCACGCTGATCGAGGCGGACCGCTACTGGTTCCGGGGCGTGGACGCGGTAGAGCTGGCGCGGAGTTACCCGTACGAGGAGGTCGCGGACTGGCTCTGGACGGGCACACGCCGCCCGGGGCTGCGGTTCACGGCGCCGGCCGAGTCGCTGGCGGCCGCGCGCCGCGCGGTCGGCGCGCTTCCCGGGCACAGTGGCAGCACGGACCGGCTGCGGGTCGCGGCGATCGCCGCCGCGGTGGCCGATCCGCTCCGCTTCGACCTGTCGCGCGAGGCCGTGCTCGGGACGGCGCGCGCGCTGATCCCGACGCTGGTGGACGCGCTGCCCGTGGCAGTCGGACCGGGGGCCGGCCGCACAGCCGGCTGTCACGATGCGGGCGCCGACGGCGTGGCCGCCGGTAGCGGAAGCCGCGGCGAGGACGGCTCCGGCGCGGACACCGGTTCGCGCGCGGACGACGGCATCGCCGCGCGGCTGTGGGCCCGGCTGACGCCCCGGCCGCCGGGCGCTGCCGCGCTGCGCGCCCTCGACCTGGCGCTGTCGCTGCTGATCGACCACGACCTGGCCGCCTCGACCCTGGCGGTCCGGGTCGCCGCCTCGGCGCGCGCGCATCCCTACGCGGTGGTCTCGGCGGGGCTCGGCGCGATGGACGGCCCCCTGCACGGGGCGGCGAGCGGCCTCGCTCACCGCATGCTCACGGACGTGCTGGAGCGGGGCAGCGCGGCGGCGGTCGTCTCGGACCACCTGCGCGCGGGGCGGGGGGTTCCGGGGCTCGGCCATCGCCTGTACCCGCGTCAGGACCCGCGGGCCGCAGCGCTGTTCGCCGCGCTCGACGAGGTGCCCGACGCGGCGCCGGCCCTGGCCGCGGCGCGCGGAGTGACGGCGACCACGGCCCGCCATGCCGCGTCGCACGCCAATGTGGACCTGGCGCTCGCCGCGCTGACGGTGGCGAGCGGGATGCGACCGGACGCGGGCGAGACGGTGTTCGCGGTGGCCCGCACGGCGGGGTGGATCGCGCACGCGCTGGAGGAGTACGAGGAACCGCCGCTCCGGATGCGGCCGAGCGGCCGCTACGACGGGCCGCGCCCGCCGAGGCCGTTGCCGTAGGACGTCCCTTTCGGGGGCGGGGCCGTGTCACCTGGCGGTCGGCGTCCGGCCCGCCGCCCCGGCCGGTGTCGCCTTGTCAGGAGGCGCGACCAGGGGCGGGACGACGGGAGTTCGTGGGGACGGAGGAGCTGGGGGGCCTCGGGCCCCGGGTGGCGCGAGTGCCCGGAGGCGCGGTGCCGTCCTGTGCGGGGCCGGCCGGCCCCGACCGTTGCGCTAGCCGCGCCGGAGCCGGGCCCGGACCCGGTCCGCCACGCGGCCGGCGCCGACCCGGTCCGCCGCGCGGCCGGGGCTGAGGGGTGGGTCAGACGCTCAGCCACACCGCCGTGTCGCCCGGCAGCAGCCCGTCGTCCGTGAGCGGCCCGCTGGCGAGCAGCAGCGCGGTGTGCGCGGGCAGCGCGGCGGGCGCCCCGGACAGGTTGACCACGCAGCGCAGCCCCTCAGGGCGTTCGAAGGCCAGCACCCCGGAGGCCGCGTCGAGCCAGGTCAGCCCGGCCGCGCGGAAACCTCCTCCGGCGCGCCGCAGCGCGAGCCCCGCCCGGTAGAGGGAGAGCATCGAGTCCGGATCGGCGGCCTGGGTGTCCGCGGCGTACGCGCTCCACGAGGCGGGCTGCGCCAGCCACGGTTCGACCGTCGAACCGAACCCCGCGTACGGCGCGTCGGCCACCCAGGGCAGCGGTACGCGGCAGCCGTCACGCCCCGGGTCGATGCCGCCGGAGCGGCTGTGCATCGGGTCCTGGATGCGGTCGCGCGGGATCTCCACCTCGGGCAGGCCGAGTTCCTCGCCCTGGTAGATGTAGACGGATCCGGGCAGGGCCAGCGTGAGCAGCGCGGCGGCCCGGGCCCTGCGGGTACCGAGCGCCACGTCGGTCGGGGTGCCGAAGCGTTTGCGCTCGAAGGCGAAGCCGGTGTCGTCTGCCCGCCCGTACCGGGTGACCGTACGGGTCACGTCGTGGTTGCACAGCACCCAGGTCGCGGGCGCGCCGACCGGCGCGTGCTCGGCGAGGGTCTCGTCGATCGAGGTGCGCAGCTTCCCCGCGTCCCAGGGGCAGGCGAGGAAACTGAGGTTGAAGGCGGTGTGCAGTTCGTCGGGGCGCAGGTAGCGCACGAACCGTTCGGTGTCGGGCAGCCAGACCTCGCCGACGAAGATGCCGTCGTACTCGTCGGCGATCGCCCGCCAGGAGCGGTAGATGTCGTGCAGGTCGTCACGGTCGACGTACGGGTGCGGGCCAGAGCCTGGCGTGAAGTCCGGCAGGGCCGGGTCCTTGGCGGGCAGCACCGCGGAGTCGATCCGCACCCCCGCGACGCCCCGGTCGAACCAGAAGCGCAGCACGTCCTCGTGTTCCGTGCGCACGGCGGGGTGGTCCCAGTTCAGGTCGGGCTGCTCGGGCGCGAACAGGTGGAGGTACCACTCGCCGTCGTCGAGCCGGGTCCAGGGCGTGCCGCCGAACTCGCCGATCCAGTCGTTGGGCGGGATCTCCCCGCTCTCGCCGCGGCCCTTCCTGAAGTGGAACAGCTCGCGCTCGGGGCTGCCGGGCCCGGCGGCGACGGCCGCCCGGAACCAGGCGTGCTGGTCCGAGACATGGTTGGGCACGATGTCGACGATCGTACGGATGCCCAGGTCACGGGCCTCCCCGATCAGCTTCTCGGCCTCGGCGAGGGTGCCGAACTGCGGGTCGATCGTGCGGTAGTCCGCGACGTCGTAGCCACCGTCGGCGAGAGGCGACAGGTACCAGGGGGTGAACCAGAGCGCGTCGATGCCCAGTTCGACCAGGTACGGCAGCCTGGCGCGGACGCCGGCGAGGTCGCCGGTCCCGTCGCCGTCGCCGTCGGCGAAGCTGCGCACGTAGACCTGGTAGATCGCGGCGTCGCGCCACCAGTTCCGATCGGCGGGCTCCTGAGGGCTGCCTTTCATGGGGTGTTCCTTTCGGGCGTGTGCGGGGCCCTCACGGCGGTGCCGTCCGTGACGAGGCGGGGGTGGTTCGGTGGCTGCGCACCGCCGCCCCACAGCGGGGACGTCGTCAGGCGGCGGCGGTGCGCAGGTCGTACGGCCGGACCGGCGCGCCGGCCCGGCCCGTCGGGTGGCGGGGCGGCGCCGCTGCCTGCGGTGACGGGGCTCCCCTCACAACGGTCGGTGGCGCTCGGGGTCTTCGAGGCAGGGCGGAGCTGTCTCACGGTGCGCGGCCTTCGGCTCGGAAGGTGAGGGAGGTGGGGGTGGCGGAGCCCCCGGTGCCGTGGTGTCCCCTGCCCCGGGCCGGTCCCCGGGGGGCGGGTCCGGCCCGGTGGTCCGGGGGGCGGGCGGTCCGGTGGCGGGGGCCGCCCCGTGGTGCTGGGTTGGTCCTTCGGGGCGGGTGTCCGTGGTGCGCGGGCGTCGTACGCGGTGCTCCCGGTGCAGGGCCGCCCCTGGCCCGGTGCGGAGCCGTTCCCCGCCTGCGCGCTACCCCTTCGTACTGCCTGCGCTGATCCCGGAGATGATGTGGCGTTGGAAGACCAGGAACATGACGACCATCGGCACACTCGCCATGACCATCGCACCGATGAGGTCCGACTGCGGCACGTCCTGCGAGAGCTGGACGAGCGCCACGCTGATGGGCTGGTTGTCGGGCGCGGCGGAGAACACCATCAGCGGCCACAGGAAGTCCTGCCAGACGGCGACGAGCGCGAAGATCGACACGACGCCGAGCACGGGCCGGGACATCGGCAGCAGGATCGACCAGAGCTGGCGCAGCTTGCCGGCGCCGTCGATCTCGGCGGCCTCCAGCACGTCGCGCGGTATCTGGTCGAAGAACCGCTTCAGCAGGTACAGGTTGAACGCGTTCGCCACGGCCGGCAGCCAGATGCCGGCCGGGGTGTTGAGCAGACTGGTGTGGATGAACGGCAGGTCGGCGGCCGTCAGGTACTTCGGGATGACGAGCGCCTGGGCCGGCACCATGAGCGTGGCGAGGATGGCGCCCAGGATGACCTTGCCGAACACCGGCTTCAGCTTGGACAGGGCGTACGCCGCGGCCGTGCAGAAGACGAGCTGGAGGATCCAGGCGCCGGCCGCCTGCACCACCGTGTTCCACAGGTGGTCGGGCAGCTGCATCAGGTTCCACGCGTCGCCGTAGTTGGAGAAGTGCCATGTCTCCGGCGCGAGCGTGGGCGGGTTGCGGTTGAGTTCGTCCGGCGACTTCAGCGCGCCGGTGATCATCCAGTACACCGGGAACAGGAACGCGAGCGCGAACAGGAAGAGGACGACGCCGAAGACGACCCAGTAGGTGGTCTTGCCCTTCCGGCTCGCGAGCGCGAGCGGGGAGACCAGCGTACGGACTCCCTGTCCCTCGTCCTTGCGCTTGCCGGGCCTGCGCGGCGACGCCGGCGGTGTCTGCCGCGGGGGCGGCGCGATCGTGGTGGTCATGGCGGCGGCTCCTCTCAGTCGTCGGTGCGGGTCAGGCGCAGGTAGAGGGCGGAGAAGAGGCCGAGCAGCACCAGCAGCATCACGCTGAGGGCGCACGCCCCGCCGAAGTTGTTGTACGAGAAGGCGTACTTGTAGATCAGGTACAGCACGGTGACCGTGGAGTCCTGCGGCCCGCCGCCGGTGATCACGTACGGCTCGGTGAAGACCTGCATCGTCGCGATGATCTGCAGCAGCATGAGCATCAGCATGATGAAGCGGGTCTGCGGGATCGTGACGTGCCGGATGCGCTGGAGGATGTTCGCGCCGTCCAGTTCCGCCGCCTCGTACAGCTCGCCGGGGATGCCCTGGAGGGCGGCGAGGTAGATGAGGACGGTGCCGCCCATGTTCGCCCAGGTCGAGACCAGGACGATGGAGACCAGCGCGGTGGAGGTGCCGTTCGTCCAGTTCGAGGTCGGCAGGTGCAGGAAGCGCAGCGCCTCGTTGGCGAGGCCGGCGCCCGGATCGTAGAACCACTTCCACAGCAGGGCGCTGACCACCGGCGGAATCATCACCGGCAGGTACACCACGATCCGGAAGAACGACTTGGCGTGCCGCATCTCGTTCAGTACGAGCGCGGTGACGAACGGCACGAGGAAGCCGATCAGCAGGGCGATCAGCGTGAAGTAGAACGTGTTGCGCCACGCCGCCGCGAACTCCGGGTCCTGGAAGACCTGGGTGAAGTTCCTGGTGCCGACCCACTGGGGCGAGGACCCGGGAATGTACTTCTGGAACGAGATGATCACCGCGCGGATCGCCGGGTACCACGAGAACAGCGCGAAGCAGATCAGGCCGCCGATCAGGAACGCGTAGGCGCGCACCTGGTCAGTCAGCTTGCGGCGGAAGGGCCTGTGGGGGGTCCCGGGACGGCCCGCAGGGCGCGCCCCCTCGACGAGGGGACGCGCCGCGGCGGACCGGGCGGGAGCCTGGACGGTCTTCATGGGACGTCAGCCCTGCTGCGCCAGCACGGAGTCGATCTTCGTCTGCGCGTCCTTCAGGAGCGAGTCGATGTCCGCGTTCTTGTTGGTGAGGACCGCGGAGACCGTCGAGTCCAGGACCGAGTAGATCTGCTGCGCGTTGGGCGGCTCGATCATCGGCGTCAGCTTCGGGTTGCCGTCGGCGAAGGCCTGGTAGTTGGCGACCGGGATGTTCGCGTACTGCTTCTTCAGCGCCAGGTTCTTCTGGTCGTAGCTGCCGCCCTGCGTCCACAGCCGCGGCTCCGGCAGGCCGACCGGGGACTTCTGCTCGCTCAGGTACTGCCAGTTGCTCAGGCCCTTGCCCGGGGTGTTGGTCTCCAGGCCGAGGAACTTCAGGCCCGCCTTGATCTGCGCGGGGGTGTCGTTCTTGTTGAACATGTAGCCGTCGCCGCCGGCCAGCGTGGCCTTGCCGCCGGGCATCGGGGCGAGCGCCATGTTCTTGTAGTCGCCGCCGTACTGCTTCGCGATGGTCGGGACGTTGTCCGGCGCGGAGACGTACATGCCGAGCTTGCCGGCGCCCATCATCTGCTGCACGTCGTTGAGGATGAGCAGCTGCTTCGAGCCCATCGAGTTGTCGGTCCAGCGCATGTCGTGCAGGTTCTGCAGCACGGCCTTGCCCTCGGGGGTGTCCACGGTCGCCTTCTTGCCGGACGCGTCGACGGCCTGTCCGCCCTGCGAGTACAGCTCGGCGACGAAGTGCCAGCCGCCCTGGTTCTGCGCGCTGTAGTCGGCGTATCCCACGGTGCCGTTGCCGAGTGCCGCGATCTTCTTCGCGTCCGCGCGGACCTCGTCCCAGGTGGTCGGCGGTGTGTTCGGGTCGAGGCCGGCCTTCTTGAACAGCGTCGGGTTGTAGAGCAGGCCCATCGTGTAGTTGGTCCTCGGCACGCCGTAGACCTTGCCGTCCACCGTGTACATCGCCCGCAGCTTCGGGTCGATGTCGTTCCAGCCCGGCATGTCCTTCACGTAACTCGAGATGTCCGCGGCCTGGTTGATGCCGACCACGTGCTTGACGTCGGTGAAGTACGTGTAGAAGACGTTCTCCATCTGGCCGCCGGCGAGCTTGGCGTCGAAGGTCTTCGGGTCCTCGCACGGGAAGGTGTCGTGCGCCGTGAGGTTGATCTTCGGGTTCTGCTTCCCGAACGTCGTGATGTCGTTCTGGAAGCTCGTGCGGTCGACCTTGTTGGACTTGGGCGGCATGCAGTTGATGGTGATGGCCGTCTTGCCGTCCGCGGTGGTCGCGCCATCGCCCTTGCTGCTGGAGCAGGCGGCCACGGCGGTGAGGGCCATCGCGGCGGCTATGGCGGAGGTGCACGTACGGCGGAACCCGGGACTTCTCATCGGTGGGACCCCTCTAGGGCAGGAGCGTGGGAACCCGCACAGCTGCTCGCTGTGTGGCGGCGCTCACTCAACCACTAACTACGGATGTCCGCAATATGTCGCCCCTATTTCGCAAATATCTGACAGCACGCTGCATCGCAAGGGTGCGCCGGTGCCAAGGGCTGTCGTCCGCCGGGAGGTTGGGGGCGGTGCGGGGGCAGCACCCGTTCCGCTTGTCGTGCAAGCGGTTGCGGTCCTTGCGGTGTACGCCGGATGCCTCAGGGACGTACGGCGGACCGCACGGCGGCACCTACGGTCGCGGTACGCGCGGCGGGAGCGGCCGGCGCGGGACCGGCGGCCGGGCCGTACGACCGGCGCGCCCTCCCGCGCCGACACCGCGCGTACCGGCATGAGGCGCGTACGGGTACGCCGATCCGCCGCGCGCACCGTACGTCGGGCGGGCGGCCGCCCAACTGCCGTGCGGTCAGGCGCGGGAGGGGCCGACGGCCGTGGCGGGCCGGTGGACCGGCGCGTACGGGGCCCGGGGGGCGACAGAGTACGCGTGCGCGCACATGCCGGACCGGCCCCGGGCGGGCAACGCGCACCGTCGACGAGGCCGCGTCCGGCGGGGAGTTCGCGGCGCGCGTGCGGGAGCCGCCGCCGGGCCCGGCAACACGCGGCCGGGCCCGGTGGGTTCGGCGCCCGGGGGGGGGAGTTCGCGGCGCGCGTGCGGGAGCCGCCGCCGGGCCCGGCAACACGCGGCCGGGCCCGGTGGGTTCGGCGCCCGGGGGGCGGGGCCGGTGGGCCCGGCGGTCCGGGCAGGGCGTCCGGGGGCGTCGGAAGCCGCGGTTCCCCGCGGCCGGGCTCAGCCCCTGGGCGCCTGCGCCGTGGAGCTGCGGACGACCAGCTCCGGCTCGAACAGCAGCTCCCCCGGCGGCACGGAGCCGCCCTGGATCTGCGCCGAGAGCATCTCCACGGCGGCCCGGCCCATCGCCTCGATGGGCTGGCGCACGGTCGTCAGCGGCGGCTCCATGCAGTTCATGAACGCGCTGTCGTCGAAGCCGACGACGGACACCTCGCCCGGCACCGCCAGGCCGCGCCTGCGAGCCGCCCGCACGGCGCCCAGCGCCATCGGGTCGCTCGCGCAGATGTACGCCGTCACCCCGCGGTCCAGCAGCCGCGACGTGGCCGCCTGGCCGCCCTCCAGCGAGAACATCGTGCGCTCCACGTACTCCTCGGGCAGTTCGGCGCCCGTGGCCTTGGCGGTGGCCCTCGCGGCCTGGAGTTTGCGGCGCGAGGGGACGTGGTCCTCGGGACCGAGCACGAGGCCGATGCGCTCGTGGCCGAGCGAGGCGAGGTGGCGCCAGGCCTGCTCGACGGCGACCGCGTCGTCGCAGGAGATGCACGGGAAGTCGAGGTTCTCTATGGGGGCGTTGATCAGCACGACCGGGATCTTGCGCTCGGCCAGCAGCCGGTAGTGGTCGTGCGGTGCGTCGGCCTGCGCGAACAGCCCACCGGCGAAGACCACTCCGGAGACCTGCTGCTGGAGCAGCAGTTCCACGTAGTCCGCCTCGGAGACGCCGCCCTTGGTCTGGGTGCACAGCACCGGGGTGAGGCCCTGCTGGGCGAGCGCGCCGCCGATCACCTCGGCGAAGGCCGGGAAGATGGGGTTCTGCAGCTCGGGCAGGACCAGACCGACGAGCCTCGCCCGCTCTCCGCGCAGCTGCGTGGGGCGCTCGTAGCCCAGGACGTCCAGCGCGGTCAGCACGGACTGCCGGGTGGCCTCGGAGACTCCCGGCTTGCCGTTGAGGACCCGGCTGACCGTGGCCTCGCTGACTCCAACCTTCTTGGCCACCTGAGCAAGTCGTCGCGTCATGCCTGCAAGACTATCGCAAGGCATGCAAGCTTCTTTCTCGCAGGTGTAAAAGCTGCGACAAGCAGATGCCGGCCGGATGATCCGGCCGGCATCGCTGACAGCACATCCCCTCTCGCGCCCCCGCAACCCCGCCGGAGCCCTGTTCCGGGTCCTGCCGGGGGACGGCCGGTGCGCCGTCGGGAGGCTGCGGTCGGGGTGGTGCCGGCGCGCCCGTGGGAGCGCCGGCACCGTTCCTCGTCGCGCCGTTCTCAGGGGTTGATGGTGATCTTCATGGTGCTGGTGGTGTTCCGTACGTCCTGGAAGTTGTTGCTCAGTTTCAGACCGTTGAACGTGACCTCGCCGACCGCGGGACCCTGCCCCGCCTCCGGCAGTTCGTTGGCCCACAGCGCCCAGCCGGACTTGGCGTCGAACGCGTCGCCGCTCTTCTGCGCCCCGCTGATCGACACGTCGGTGAAGACCGTGTCCTTGATCGGGTTGAGCGCCTGGCCGCCCACGTAGTCGGTCTGGAACATGATCCCGCCGTAGGTGGGATCGGTGATGTCCAGATCGCTCACGCGGATGCCCTGGAACGGGTCGGTCGCGGAGTACACCCACACCGCGCCGAACACCTGCGCTCCCCAGAAGTGCCCGCCGTCACGGGCCAGCGAGATCCCCTTGACCACCGTCTGCGGGCTGGCCCCGAACCCCGGGAAGGGGTAGCCGAAGTCGAGCGAGCTGAGGGTGAGGCCCGAGTAGGTGAGCGTGTCCGCGACGGTGATGTTCTGCAGGGTGTTGCCCTGCCCGCCGTAGACGGCCAGGCCCGCCGCACGCCACGGCAGCTTCGCCGTGAGGTTCTGGAACGTGTTGCCGGTCAGAGCTGAGGAGTTGTGGTCCTCGGCGGCGAACAGCGCGAAGCTGTCGTCGCCCGTGGTGCGCGCCTCGTCATTGCTGACCAGGTTGTTCTGGCTGCCGTTGGTGAGGTTGATGCCGTCGGCGAAGGTGTCCCGGATCCGCATGTCCGTGGCCTTCAGGCCCGTGACGTGCGTGCCCCAGATCGCGCACACCATGTGCTCGATCCAGACGTCGTCGATGGTGACGTCGGAGACGTCCGTGAGGTCGAACTCCTTGCCCGGTCCGTCGATGCGGGAGGTGTAGTTGCCGAAGGCCGCGAAGCCGGAGAACGTGGAGCCGTTCGCCGTCGACTGCACACTGAAGCCGATGTCGGTGTTCTCCTGCGTCGAGGGCGCGAGGAACCGGGTGAACCAGGGGCCCGCGCCGACGACCTTGATCGCCTTGCCCGAGACCTGGAACTTGCCCGTGGTCTGGTAGTCGCCGGCCGGCAGGTAGACGCCGACGAGCTTGCCCGTGCTGTCGTTGCGGACCTTGTCGAGCGCGTCCTGGACGTTCTGCTGCGTGAATCCCACGGGAGTCACGTAGGAGGCCGGGTCGGGGTTCGCGACCTGCGCGACCTGCTCCAGGTCGACGAAGTCGATCGCGTACTGCGACGTGTTGGCCGCGTCCTTCTGCAGGCGGATCGTGCTGCCCGCCGGTACGGTCGTGCCGAGCTGGACGTTCGCCTCGTCGTAGAGGTGGCGGGGGGCACCGGAGCCCGGCGAGTTGCCCGGGCCGGTCTCCGCGCCGTACAGCCACGCGTACTTGGAGTTGAGGTCGATGGGCTTGAGGAGCTTGCCGTCGACATAGATGTCCAGGGAGGCGTCGGTGCCGCCGCCGCCCGCGGAGTCCGGGATCGAGAACCGTGTCACCAGCGAGTCGGTGGCCGCGCGGGTGGTGAACTCGACGTAGTTGCCGGTGCTGTTGAGGGTGACGGCCTTGCGGCCCGATGCCTCGCCCGCGAGGTCGCCGATGGTCCGGTTCGGGCCGACGACCTTCGCACCCCCGCCGAGGACGCCGTCCTCCGCCTCGTAGGTGTCGTACGGCATGTTGGCGCCGCGGCCCACGAAGAACGACTGCGTGGAGGTGTTGTTGCCCTGCTTGACCGGCAGTTCGTTGGTGTCGTTCGCGAGGACGACCTTCTCGGTGTACGAGCCGTCCACCGCGGTCCACGTGCCGAGGCTGACCGGCGACGAGGTGGCGCCCGGCGCGAGCGCGCCGCTGAAGGAGCCGGTGAGCGTCTTGACCGTGGCACCCGAGTCGTTCAGGAGCGTCAGGGTCACCGCGTGCGAGCCGGCGGCCGCGGCGACCGTGCCCTGGTTCTTCACCGCCACCGAGAAGGAGACGGTGTCACCGGCCGACGGAGCGGACGGTGAGGTGGCGACACTCGCGGCGACCAGGTCCGAGCTGGCGACCGGCTTGACCACGAGGGACGACGACGCCGTGAAGGTGTTGTTGGTCTCGTTGGACTCGACGACCTTGTTGTCGGGGTCGGCGACGGCGCTGAGCTGGTACGTACCGGCGTTCTGGGCGCCGATGGACGCGGTGACCGTGGCCTGCGCGCCCGCGGCGAGCGCGCCGACGTTGGCCGTGCCGGCCTTGGAGCCGCCCAGGTTGAACTGGACGGTGCTCGCGGGCGCGGCGAGCGCTCCCGCGTTCTTCACGGTCGCCGAGAGGGTGACCGGGTCGGACTCGACCGGTGCGGCGGGCGACGCCGAGACGGCCGTGACCTGGAGGTCCGGGTTGGGCGCCGGGGTGCCGAGGACCTGGAACTCCGCGACCTGGCCGCCGGGGGCGCCGGTGTTGGAGGTGAACTTCAGCTGGATGTCCGCGACGCGCGCGGAGACCGGGATGGTCACCGTGTTGCCGCTCGACGGGTTGAAGGCGTAGTCCTTGGCGGCCACCAGGCTGGTGAAGCCCGTCGCGTTCTGCTCACGCCCGAGCACCTGGATGTTCTGCGTGCGCGCACCCCACGAGGAGTCGGGGTTGAGCTTGACGACGACGTTCTGGGTGTCGGCGTTGGCGCCCAGCTGCACGGTGAGGGTGCTCGGGTAACTGCCGCCCGCGCTCTCCCAGTAGGTGCTGGTGCTGTCGTCGTTGGCGTTCGTCGCCACGAAGGTGAACGTGGACGACGAGCCCGTGATCGGCTTGCCGACGGCGAGGTTCGCGGCCGAGGTGGACGAGCCGTTGCGGGTGACGCTGTTGCTGTTGCCCGAGACGTTGCCCGCCGCGTCCTTCGCCCGCACGTAGTACGTGACGGTGCCGCTGCCCGCGCTCGTGTCGGTGTACGTGGTGACGGTGCCCGCCACGCTCCCGAGCAGCGCGCCGCCGCGGTAGATGTCGTAGCCCGTCACGGCCGTGTTGTCCGTGGACGCGGTCCACGTGAGCTTGACCTGCCCGCTCGCGGGCTCGGTGTAGGCGAGGCCGCCGGGCGCCGTGGGCGCCTGGGTGTCTCCTGTGTCGCCGGTACGCGTCACGGAGTTGCTGTTGCCGGAGACGTTGCCCGCCGCGTCCTTCGCCCGCACGTAGTAGGTGAGCGTGGCACTGGTGGGCTGGCTCTCGGTGAACGAGGTCACATTGCCCGCGACGCTGCTGACCAGCTGGTTGTTGCGGTAGATGTCGTAGCCGGTGACAGCCGTGTCGTCGGTGGACGCCTTCCAGGCCAGCTGGATCTGCCCGGTGGAGGGCTGGCTGAGCGTGAGGCCCGAGGGCGCGGTGGGTGCCTGGGTGTCACCGGTGGCGGGGCCGTAGATCTCGAACTCGGAGACCTGCCCCGCGGGCCAGGCCGTGTTGGCCGTGAAGGCGGCCCGGACGTAGCGGGTGGTCGTGGAGTTGAACGTGATCGTCACGGTGTTGCCGGACGAGGGGCTGAACGCGTACGACTTCGACGCCGCGATGTCCGAGAAGCTCGACCCGTTGGCCGACCCCTGGATCTGCAGGGTCTGGTTGCGGGCGGGCCAGTCTGCCGGCAGCTTCAGCACGACGCTGTTGACGGCGACGGAGGAGCCGAGGTCGGCCTGGATCCACTGCGGGAAGGCGTTGTTCGTGCTCTCCCAGTAGCTTGCCTGGTTGCCGTCGTTCGCGTTGCCGGCCGGGTAGACGTCGTTGAAACCGCTCGCCGTCATCGTTTTGCCGAGGGCGAGGTTCTGAGTGGCGGCCGCCGCTGCCGCGTGCACCTGCAGCTCCGACAACTGGGCCTTCTTGCCTGCCGAGTTGGCGGTGATGTCGGCGCGTATCCAGCGCTCCTTCGTGGCGGGGAAGGAGATGGTCACCGTGTTGTCCGCGCCGGGGCTGAAGGTGTACGTGGCCGACGTCTTGAGGGTCTCGAAGCCGCTGCCGTTCTCGCTGCCCTGGATCGACAGTGTCTGCTTGCGCGCCTTCCAGTCCGCGGGCAGTTTCAGGGTGACCTTGTCGACGCGCTTGAGCGACCCGAGGTCCTTCTGCACCGACTGGTCGCCCGTGCCGGAGCCCTGCCAGTAGGTGGACTGGTCGCCATCGGTGGCCTTGGCCGCGGCCCGGCTCGCGGCGACCGCCGCGGCTGTCTTGGCGGCGCCGGCCGAGGGCCCGTCGGCCGCCGCGGCGAGCGACGGCCAGCCGATCATCAGGAGGCTGGTGGTGGTGACGACGGCGAGTGTCCGCCGTCTCCGACGTTGCGATCTCATGGATCTCCGATCCTCGGCCTCGCGCGGGGCGGCGAGGCGCGGCTCTGGGCGCATACCGGACTGCGGCATGCTTTTCTGCACTGCCGAACGGAGTCTTTTGCGTAGTGCGGTCAGAGAGTTGCAGAGAAATGCCATGTCGTCTACGTCTTGGACAGAACCAACTTGTCATGCACCCCGCGCGGTCCGGAGGCCATATGCGCACAGCAACGGGTCTCCGATCCTCCGTCAGTGACGATTTACCGAACGCAAGCGCCCAGAAAACCACGCAAGTTTTTTGCGCTGCCCGGCAGACAATCTGGAGATCTCCGATCGCCCCAGGAGCCCCCACAACAACGCCGGCCCGTTACCGCGCAGCATGGCGACGGTGAACGGGCCGGCGTAAGTCGTTGACGGACACGACGCAACAGGCGTCAGACGGCTCCCGCCCCCGTGAGGGAACGGACCTCGGTCTCCGCGTACGCGGCCGGGTCCGCGGGCTCCGAGGAGAACAGCGTTCCCAGCCAGCCCGCGAGGAACCCGCACGGAATCGACACAAGGCCCGGGTTCTGCAGCGGGAAGACATGGAAGTCGACACCGGGGAACATCGCGTCGGAGCTGCCGGAGACGACAGGTGAGAAGACCACGAGCAGGACGGCGGGGACCAGCCCCCCGTACACCGACCAGACCGCGCCCCGCGTCGTGAAGGACCGCCAGAACAGGGAGTACAGCAGGACGGGCAGGTTCGCCGACGCGGACACCGCGAACGCGAGCCCCACCAGGAACGCCACGTTGAGATCCTGCGCCAGCAGGCTCAGGCCGATGGCGACGGCCCCGATCCCGGCGGCGGAGAACCGCGCCACCGTCACCTCGCTCCAGGGTGTGGCGCCCCGCCCCGTGCTGTCCTGTGCGGTGCCGTCCTGATCTGGCGCACTCCGGTCCGGCGCGTCTCGATCCAGCGCACTCCGGTCCGGCGCGTCTCGATCCAGCGCACTCCGGTCCGGCGCGTCGCCGTCCGATGTCTCCCGATCCGACGTGTCCGGAACCGACGCCTCCTGGCCGGATCCGTCCGGTGCGCTCGCGCGCCGGCCGGGCCGCCGCTGCTCCGGGACCCGTCTCTTCGGGAGCCCTCGCTTGCGCACGCGCGGCCTGCGCGACGCGTACAGGTCGTGTGCGACCGAGGCCGACGACGCCAGCGTGACACCGGCCACCACGGCCAGGATCGTCGCGAAGGCCACGGCGGCCACCACCGCGAACAGCACCGTGCCGCCCGTGGACCCCGCTCCCCCGCCGAGGTTCAGCGCCAGCAGCGGTACGGCCGTGTTGCCCGCGGCGTTGGACGTGCGCACCGCGTCCGAGCCGACCAGCGCGGCCGCCCCGAACCCCAGCACGATCGTCATCAGGTAGAAACTGCCGATCAGGCCGATGGACCAGACGACGGACCGCCGTGCGGCGCGAGCCGTCGGCACCGTGTAGAACCGCGACAGGATGTGCGGCAGTCCGGCCGTGCCGAGGACCAGCGCGAGTCCGAGGCTGATGAAGTCGAACCGGGCCGCCCAGTCACCGCCGTACGCCCGTCCCGGGCCGAGGAACTCCTTGCCGTAGTCGCTGTGCGCGGCGGCCTGGACCAGCAGGGTGTTCACGTTCCCGTGGAAACGCAGCAGGACCAGCACCGTCAGCGCGACCGCCCCCGCCATCAGGAGCACGGCCTTGACGATCTGGATCCAGGTGGTCGCCCGCATCCCGCCGAGCGTCACGTAAACGACCATCAGGGCGCCCACGCCGATCACCGTCCAGGCCCGCGCCGCCGTTCCCGAGCCGCCGAGCAGCAGCGAGACCAGGCTGCCCGCCCCGACCATCTGCGCCACCAGGTAGAGCACCGACACCGTCACCGACGCCGTACCGGACGCGACCCTGACCGGCCGCTCGCGCATCCGCGCGGCGACGACGTCCGCCAGGGTGAACCGCCCGACGTTGCGCACCAGTTCGGCGACCAGGAGCAGCACGACCAGCCAGGCGACCAGGAAGCCGACGGAGTACAGCATCCCGTCGTAGCCGAACAGCGCGATCACGCCGGAGATGCCCAGGAAGGACGCGGCGGACATGTAGTCGCCGGCGATCGCGAACCCGTTCTCCATCGGGGAGAACAGCCGCCCGCCCGCGTAGAACTCCTCCGCCGAACCGTGCCTGTTGCGGCTCACCCAGGTCGTGATGGCGAGCGTGACCACGATGAAGGCGCTGAACAGCACGAGCGCCAGGGTCTGGTGGTCACTCCTCACGACGCTCTCCCTCTGCTCGCGGCCTGGCCGACGCCCCGGTCGAGCACGGTCCAGCGCAGTTCGAGCGCGGCCCGGTCCCGGTTCAGCCGGGCATGCCGTACGTACGCCCAGGTCAGCACGAACGTGGTCAGGAACTGGGCGAGCCCCGCGATCATCGCGACGTTCACGGCCCCCGCCACCGGGTGCGCCATGACCCCCGGCGCGAGCGTCGCCGCCAGCACGTAGGCCAGGTACCAGGAGAGGAAGGCGACGGTGGCGGGCACGACGAAGCCGCGGTAACGGCCCCTCACCTCCAGGAAGGCGGCGCTGCGCTGCACCTCCTGGTAGATGTCCGCGGCGGTGTACGCGTGCGGCGCGTCCCGAGCTTCCTGCTCCCGCGCGGCACGCGGCGCCGCCGCCCGCGGGGTTCCGCTCTCGCCCCAGGCCCCGCCCCACGCACCGGCCGCACCGGCCGTGTAGTCCGCTTGATCCGCGTGATCCGCTTCGTACGGCGGGGTATCGAGCCGCATCACGGCGGCCTCGAGCCCTTGCTGCTTGTCCACCCGTCGAATCTCCTTGTCAGACGGCCGATCCGGCCGTCCGGCAAGCATGTCGGGAACCCGGGACCGACATGCCCGGTCCGGGGCGGCTTCACCCCATCAGGTGACGGATGTCCCGGGAGGCTCGATCAGTCCCCGTTGATACGCGTAACGGACGGCCTGCGCGCGGTCGCGCACGCCCGTCTTCGCGAAGAGGTTGTTGATGTGCGTCTTCACCGTGGCGGCACCGATGTGCAGCCGGCCGGAGATCTCCTTGTTGGACAGTCCCTCGGCGACCAGGGCGAGCACCTCGGCCTCCCGCGCGGTCAGCCCGTCCGGCAGTTGCACGGGCGGCGAGGCCACGGGCGGCGCCGTGAAACGCTCCAGCAGCCTGCGCTGCACGGCCGGAGCGAGCCCCGCCTGCCCCGCGAGCACGTCCTCCACCGCCCGGACGATCTCCTCGCCCTGCGCGTCCTTGGTCAGATAACCGCGCGCGCCCGCCTGGAGCGCGGCGAACAGCGACTCGTCGTCCGCGTACGTGGTGAGCACGACCACCTGGGTCCCCGGGTGGTCCCTGCGGATCCGCCGGGTCGCCTCGACGCCGTCGCAGCGGGGCATCCTGAGGTCCATCAGGACCACGTCCGGGGCGAGTTCGCCGACGAGGGCGACGGCCTCCTCGCCGTCCCTGGCCGCCCCGACCACCTCGATACCCGACAGCAGGCCGAGCAGCATCACGATGCCCTCGCGCACCACCGCCTGGTCGTCCGCGACGACCACCCGCGCGGGCCCGCCGCCCGCCCGCGCCCCCGTCACGCCGGCACCCGCAGCCGCACGCTGTACCCCTTCCCCTCGGCCCCGTCCGGGCCCGCGTCCAGCGTGCCGCCGAGCAACTCGGCGCGTTCACGCATGCCGAGAAGACCGTAGCCGGATCCCGAGGAGGCGAGTTCCGCGGGCACGGCTCCGTCGCCGCCGGAATCCCGGACGCACAGGATCAGTTCGCCGGGGCCGTACGTGAGGTCGATGCGCACCCGGGCCCCGGGCGCGTGCTTGCGCACGTTCGTCAGGGCCTCCTGGGCGACCCTGCGCACGGTCTGCGAAGCCTGCGCGGGGACCGCGCGCGGCGTGCCCGCCACGTCGATCTCCGCCCCGTCGCACGCCGCGACCTCCCGGAGGTAGTCCCCCAGCGGCGCCATGTCGCCGCGCAGCGCCGACAGCGCCTGCCGGGTCTCCGAGAGGCCGTCGCGCGCCATGGACCGCGCGGCCACGACCCGCTCCAGGATCTGGTCCCGGAAGGGCCCCGGCTCCTCCTGCTCGATGCGCAGCCGCGCCGCTTCCAGGTGGACCAGCTGGGCGGAGAGGCTGTGCGCGAGGACGTCGTGGATGTCGCGCGCGATCCTGGCCCGCTCGCCGAGCGCCGCCGACTCGGCCTCGGCCGCGCGGGCCGCCCGCTCCTGCACCTTGAGCCGGTGGCGGGACTCCGCGTCGAGCCGGAGCACGAATCCGGCGAGCCCCGTGCCGAGGAGGGTGATGGCCGTCGCCAGCCAGGTCTCGTGGGTGACCACGGTGTAGCCGCCGAGCGCGACGACCGCGACCGGCACCCCCGCCGCCAGCGGCAGCCGCTGCACGCTGACGATCGCGCAGCCGAAGGAGAGCGACGCCACCGCCACGGAGAAACCCTGCCACTGCGCGAGGGCCGCGCCGACGAGCAGCAGGGTCGCGCACGCCAGCGAGACGACGAGCGCGTGCAGCCGGGTGGCGCGGTTGAAGGCCCAGATCAGCAGGGCGCACACCACGACGGCGCCCGCCGCCCCGAGGGCCTCGGCCCAGCCGTCGGTGTGGTGGTCGGCGAACACGGAGTAGATCAGGGCGGCCGGTACCACCGATCGCAGGAGCAGGCGCAGGGCCCGTCCCTGTCCGCCCCGACCGCCGGCGCCGCCCAGCACCCGCAGGGAGGGCCCGCCGAGGCGGACCTCGGTCGGCTCCCCCGCGGGCCAGGTCGTCCACGATCCCGGGATCACCCGCGGTCCTTCCCCGCTCGGCCGGCCACAGCGACACCGTACGGCGCGGCCGTGCCCGGCGACAGCACGCCCGCGCGGTGCGCCAGCAGAACGGCGCGCAGCGCGAACGAGACACCGAGTGCGATCAGCAGCGCCCCGTACGACTGGTGGACGCCCGCCAGCGCGCCGGCTCCCATGATGCCGAGCCGGGCGGCAAGTCCGGCCAGCCAGACCCCCGCGGTGCCCTTCGTGCCGCGGGACCAGGCGCTGCCGTCGGAGTCGGTCCACACCCGGCTGGTCAGGGCCCAGCCGACGCCCATGAGCACGCCCACCACCAGTTCGGCGACCAGCAGTGCGGTGGAGACGCCCGCGTGGTGCGCGTCGATGACGTGCCCCTGCCCCAGGCCCAGGCTCACCATGACCACCGGCATGACCAGTTGGCGGCGGTTGCCGCCCCCGATCCGCTGGGGTCTGGTCTGCCGCGCGACCATCAGCGCGATCACGGCGACGACTACCAGGGCGTACAGCAGCTCACTCATGGCGGGACCTCCGGCGACGACACACGGTTCGATGTCCCCAAGGTACGGAGAAGCCCCAGGTCAGCGGATCAGCGCCAGGGTGGAACACAGGTGGAGGCCGGGTCTCCACCCAGGGGTGGAGACCCGGCCTCCCGCAGCGCGCGCCGAACGCCGGGAACCGGCCGCCGGGCGGGCTCAGGTGTCGATGCGGGAGCGGTCCAGCGTGGCCGCCGAGCTGCTGATGAACTCCTTGCGCGGCGCGACCTCGTTGCCCATCAGCAGGTCGAAGACCTGCTCCGACGCCTCCAGGTCGCTGATGTTGATGCGCCGCAGCGTGCGGTGGCGCGGGTCCATCGTCGTCTCCGCCAGCTGGTCCGCGTCCATCTCGCCGAGACCCTTGTAGCGCTGGATCGAGTCCTTGTAGCGGACACCCTGTCGCTGGAACTCCAGCAGCGTCTGGCGCAGCTCCCCGTCCGAGTACGTGTACACGTAGCGGTCCTGGCCCTTCTTGGGCTGGACCAGCTCGACCCGGTGCAGCGGCGGCACGGCCGCGAAGACCCGGCCGGCCTCCACCATCGGGCGCATGTACCGCTGGAACAGCGTCAGCAGCAGGCACCGGATGTGCGCGCCGTCGACATCGGCGTCCACCAACAGGACGATCTTGCCGTAACGCGCCGCGTCGATGTCGAAGGTCCGGCCGGACCCCGCCCCTATGACCTGGATGATCGCGCCGCACTCGACGTTCTTCAGCATGTCGGAGACGGACGACTTCTGGACGTTGAGGATCTTGCCCCGGATCGGCAGCAGCGCCTGGAACTCACTGTTGCGGGCGAGCTTCGCCGTACCGAGGGCCGAGTCCCCCTCGACGATGAACAGCTCGCTGCGCTCGACGGCGTCGCTGCGGCAGTCGGCCAGCTTGGCGGGCAGCGAGGACGACTCCAGCGCCGTCTTCCTGCGCTGGGCCTCCTTGTGCTGGCGGGCCGCGATGCGGGTGCGGGCCGCCGCCACCACCTTGTCCAGGACGGCGCGGGCCTGCGCCTTGGCGTCGCGCTTGGTGGAGGTCAGGAACTCCTTGAGCTCCTTCGCGACGACGCCCGCGACGATCCTGTTGGCCGCCGAGGTGCCGAGCACCTCCTTGGTCTGGCCCTCGAACTGCGGCTCCGCGAGGCGGACCGTGACGACCGCGGTCATGCCCTCCAGGGCGTCGTCCTTGACGACGTCGTCCTCGGCCACACGCAGCAGCTTGCTGGAGCGCAGCACCTCGTTGACCGTCTTGGCGATGGAGCGTTCGAACCCGCTGACGTGGGTGCCGCCCTTCGGGGTGGCGATGATGTTGACGAAGGACTTGAGGTTCGTCTCGTAGCCCGTGCCCCAGCGCAGGGCGATGTCGACGCCCAGCTCCCTGGTGACTTCCGTCGGCGTCATGTGGCCGCGGTCGTCGAGGACGGGGACGGTCTCCTTGAAGGTGCCCTGACCGGTGAGCCGGAGGACGTCGCACACGGCCTTGTCCTGCGCCAGGTACTCGCAGAACTCGCTGATCCCGCCGTCGTAGCGGAACGTCTCGACGCTCGGGCGGCCGGCCTGCGCGTCGCCTGCGCTGCCGTCCGGGAAACGCTGGTCCTTGACCACGATCGTCAGGCCGGGCACCAGGAAGGCGGTCTGCCGGGCTCGCTGGTACAGGGTCTCCAGGGAGAGCTTGGCGTCCTTGAGGAAGATCTGCCGGTCCGCCCAGTAGCGCACCCGGGTGCCCGTACGGGTCTTCGGCACGCGCTTGCCCTTGAGCAGCCCGCTCGCGGGATCGAACGGCGCGTCGGGCCCCTGCTCGGTGAAGATGCCGGGGACGCCGCGGCGGAAGCTGACGGCGTGCGTGGCACCGTTGCGGTCGACCTCGACGTCCAGCCGCGCGGAGAGCGCGTTCACGACGGAGGCGCCGACACCGTGCAGGCCGCCGGAGGCCGCGTACGAGCCACCGCCGAACTTTCCGCCCGCGTGCAGCTTGGTCATGACGACCTCGATGCCCGACAGGCCCGTCTTCGGCTCGACGTCGACCGGGATGCCCCGGCCGTTGTCCTTGACCTCGACCGAGGAGTCCTCGTGGAGGATGACCTCGATGTGGTCGCAGTACCCGCCCAGGGCCTCATCGACGGAGTTGTCGATGATCTCCCAGAGGCAGTGCATGAGGCCTCTGCTGTCGGTGGACCCGATGTACATACCGGGTCGCTTCCGCACCGCCTCCAGACCTTCGAGAACGAGCAAATGCCGCGCGGTGTAGTTGGAACCGTCACGGTCCGCTGTCAGCAGCGCGGTGGACGGCACGGACGTATCGGCGGTCACTCGGTTCGCTCCTCGCTGAATTTGAGATATGGCCCCGTGGGGTAAAGGCCCGGCCCCTGTCATCGGTCAGAGGGTACAGAGGCCTGGTAGAGCCGTTGTCACGCCACCCTCGTCCCGCGCCATGCTAGTGCACGTTCGTATACATGTTCGAAGGTTCGCCGCGGTGCCTCTCAGCTCACGTTCCCTTCCAGGCATGAACCATTTAGGCTCCGGGCACGTCCTCATCAACAACCGGCAAGCCGGCCGGGAGGACGAAGACCAGCACCACCCACCGACATCGATGCGAAATCCGTAAAGCTCAGCAATACGGCTCATTCGCCGCCAACCGTCAGCACTCCAGCACTTCGGAAGAATTTTTTCGAGGAATGGCCGCGAGCGGGAACGTTTTCGGACTGGTTGGATGTTGACCCTGGTACGACAGCTCGTCGAGCTAGAGAAGAGGCGACGTGACTACTGTTCTGACCCCCGCGAGCCCCCTGACGGCGGGCGACCGCTGTGACCGATGCGGCGCCCAGGCCTACCTGCGCGTCCTGCTGAGCAGTGGCGGTGAGCTGCTCTTCTGTGCCCACCACGGGCGCAAGTTCGAGCCGGAACTCAAGAAGATCGCCGCGGAAATACAGGATGAGACCGACCGACTCACGGCGGTTCCTGCCGTGGCCGGTGACGAGGAGCACTGACGCCTCGCATCACACGACGAGCCGAGGGCCGCGCAAGCGGTCGACGGGCGGCCGCCACCGCTTCACGCGATGGCGGCCGCCCGTTCTCATCAGAGCCCGGCTCCCGGGGCCGCAGCGGGCCGCCCAGACCCCCTGAGGGGCCCCGAGGGAGTCCCGCCGGGACTCCGGGAAGTCAGCGGCCGATCGCCCCGGCCACCGGCGGCAGGTCCGACGTGACCCGGGCGTAGACGCCTGGCGCGTCGGCAAGCCCGCAGCCGCTTCCCCACGAGACCAGGCCGATCAGCAGCCCCTGCGCGACCAGTGGGCCGCCGCTGTCGCCCTGGCAGGCGTCATGGCCGCCCTGCGCGTCACCCGCGCAGAGCATCGAGGACGACGCGTAGCGGGCGCCCGAGCCACCCGGGTAGGCCTTCTCGCACTGCGCGTCCGACAGGACCGTCACGGGCGACGAGCGCAGCGACGAGGCGTAGTCGCCCTGACCCGTGGTGTCACCCCACCCCAGCACCTGTGCCTCGCTGCCCGGCGCGGCCGCCGCGTCGCCCGGTGACGCGGGCCTGATGGCCGAGGCAGCCGGCAGCGGCGTCCGCAGCGTGAGAACCGCGATGTCGTTCTCGTTGCTGCTCGCGTGGTACGCCGGGTCCACCGCGTACGACGCCACAGCGACCGACCGACCGCCGGTCCCGGTGAGCCGGTCCCGCCCGGCGATCACCGTCAGGTCCCCGACGTTGTCCGGTCCCTGGCCGAGCACGTCGGCGCTCATGCAGTGGGCGGCCGTGAGCACCCTCGTGGGGCCGACCAGCACACCCCCGCAGAACTGCCCCGCGCGGCCACCGCCGAAGCGGTCGGGGCTCGCCACCGCCACCACCCACGGGTGGTCCGCCGTGGAGGCGGGACGGCCGCCCACGACGACGCTGTCGGCCCCCGCCGGCGAGGCGGAGGCGAGTGGCAGCAGCGCTGTCGCGGTCAGGGCCGCGAGCCCCGCGTACACCGCCCGGGAAGCCCTCCGGGCCCCGGCGCGGCGCGCGGCGTGGTCGGCTCTGACAAGGGGGCGACGCATAGGTTCTCCTGACTCTCCGTGGAAAAGTGATCCACCCGGAGTCATCCAACCTGTCCGCGGGCCCCCATGCGAAACGCAGCGGGCCCGGAACCCCTCGAAAGGGGAACCGGGCCCTGCCTGGTACGCCGTGCGGCCCTACGGCCGCCGCCGCCTAGTCCAGGTAGTCGCGGAGCACCTGGGAACGCGACGGATGCCGCAGCTTCGACATCGTCTTCGACTCGATCTGGCGGATGCGCTCACGGGTCACCCCGTACACCTTGCCGATCTCGTCCAGCGTCTTCGGCTGACCGTCGGTGAGACCGAAACGCATGGAGACCACGCCGGCCTCACGCTCGGAGAGCGTATCGAGCACCGAGTGCAACTGCTCCTGCAGGAGCGTGAAGCTCACCGCGTCGGCCGGTACGACCGCCTCGGAGTCCTCGATCAGGTCGCCGAACTCGCTGTCGCCGTCCTCACCGAGCGGAGTGTGCAGCGAAATGGGCTCGCGGCCGTACTTCTGGACCTCGATGACCTTCTCAGGGGTCATGTCGAGTTCCTTGGCCAGCTCCTCCGGGGTGGGCTCACGGCCCAGGTCCTGGAGCATCTGGCGCTGCACACGCGCGAGCTTGTTGATGACCTCGACCATGTGCACCGGGATGCGGATGGTGCGGGCCTGGTCGGCCATCGCGCGGGTGATGGCCTGCCTGATCCACCAGGTGGCATACGTGGAGAACTTGTAGCCCTTGGTGTAGTCGAACTTCTCGACCGCGCGGATCAGACCCAGGTTGCCTTCCTGGATCAGGTCGAGGAAGAGCATGCCGCGGCCGGTGTAGCGCTTGGCCAGCGAGACCACCAGGCGGAGGTTGGCCTCCAGCAGGTGGTTCTTGGCGCGGCGCCCGTCCTCGGCGATGATCTCCAGCTCGCGCTTGAGCTTCGGCGCGAGCTTGTCGGCACTGGCGAGCTTGTCCTCGGCGAAGAGACCCGCCTCGATGCGCTTGGCGAGCTCGACCTCCTGCTCGGCGTTGAGGAGGGGGACCTTGCCGATCTGCTTGAGGTAGTCCTTGACCGGGTCGGCGGTGGCACCCGCGACCGCGACCTGCTGCGCCGGCGCGTCGTCCTCGTCGTCGTCCGAGAGTACGAAGCCCTTGGCCTCGCCCTCGGTCTCCTCCTCCTCGGCCTTGCCCGCGGGAGCGTCCTCGGCCGAGTCCTCGGTCTCGCCGAGTTCGTCCGCGTCCTTCTTGGAGGCGGACTTCTTGGCCACCGTCTTCTTGGCGGTGGCCTTCTTCGCCGTGGCCTTCTTGGCGGTGGCCTTCTTCGGGGCTGCCGCCTTCTTCGCGGGGGCGGCGGCCTCGTCGGCCGATGCCTCCACGACCTCGGCGGCGGACGGCGCGGCCGAGGCCGCGATCGTCTTGACCGGCGCGGGCTTGGCCGCGACGGGCTTCGGGGCGACGGTTCGCTTGACCGGACTCTTCGCAGCGACGCTCTTACGGGTGCGCTTCGGCGACTCCGCGGCACTGACCATCAGCGTCACACCCTCTTCCTCGAGGATCTGATTGAGGCTGCGCAGAACATTCTTCCACTGGGTTGGCGGAATCTGGTCGGCGTCGAAGGCCCGACGCACGTCATCGCCGGCGATCTGTCCATCAGCCTTACCCCGCTCGATGAGCGCCATCACAGACTCGGACTCGGCGATCTCCGGCGGGAGCGTACGGGATGTGCTGGCCGACACGAACAACCTCTCGGAACGATGGGAAGGGCTTCCGGCCCCGCCCGACAACGGACCGGAGCCGACGACCGACGGCTGGGGATGTCACCGACGGCGCGGGCTTGAGCCAGGAGAGAAGTACAGCGCCACCGTCGGTGGACGTATTCCTCTCTCGGCTGTCACCTCTTAGGTCATCGCACTGCCTCGGGGAGTGTTACGCCCAATCCGCGTGGCCCGAGTCACACCGCATATGCGACATATACGCCAGAGTGCTCCATAGCGCCCTACTTCTGCGCCGCCGGACCTCGCCCCGGCCCGGCGACACGCCACACACGGATGCTCCCCGACCAGGGCGTACCCCCCGGAATCAGTGCTCGCGCGGGGCGGGCACGACGCGCTCCACGTCCGGGTGGACCGTGAGCAGTTGGCGCATCGCGGACTCGGCCATCGCGGCGTCGCCCGCGCCGAGCGCCTCGGCGATCCGGGCGTGGTGCACGAGGGCACCCTCGGTGGGGCGCTCACAGCCGGTGACCGGACCGCCGGACACCTGGAGCGCGGCCCCGACGATGCCGGACAGGTGCTCCAGCATGCGGTTGCCCGCGAGCTGGATCAGCAGCGAGTGGAACTCGGCGTCGGCGCGCGCGAAGGTGATCGCGTCACTCTGCGCCAGAGCGTGGCCCATGATCTCGACCATGTCCACGAGGCGGGCCTGGGCGTCCTCACGGCCGTGTCCCGCGGCGAGGCGCGCGGCCAGCGGCTCGATCGTCCAGCGCAGCTCGGTCAGCTCGCGGCGCTGGTCGTCGCGCTGCGGACCGAAGGCACGCCATTCGATGATGTCGGGGTCCAGCAGGTTCCAGTCGCTCACGGGACGGACCCGGGTGCCGACGTTGGGCCGGGCGCTGACCAGGCCCTTGGCCTCCAGCACGCGCAGGGACTCGCGCACGACGGTGCGGGAGACCTCGAAGCGCTGGCCGATTTCCTCGGGGACGAGCGGCCGGTCCGCGCCCAGGTCGCCGGAGACGATCATCTGCCCGAGCTGCTGGACGAGTTGACCGTGCAGCCCGCGGCCGCGACTGCCCGCGGGGCGCCGGCCCGCACGGGCGAGATCCACATCGGGGCCCTCCCAGACGGGGGCGGCCGACCGGTCGGCGCCGGCCGCCTGGGAGAACGGGTAGCGGTCGAGGTCACCCGGTCCCGTCAGGCCGGAATCGGCGGAACGGGCGGAGGTCATCATGGTGTGCGCAAGGGTACTCACGCATCCTTTGTCGGCGTTGCTCCGACCGCCCTTGAGGGCTTTGGTGAAAAGCACACGAAAGGGTGATCAGCGCTCACGCCTCCATTGACGGACCGTGACTCTTACGCCCGAAAAGGTCGTTTAGTCGGCCGAGTTATGGCCACGGCGATCAAAGAGTCACCACTACCGATCACCAACGCGTCTTGCGACGAAGCCCTGTGAACACGAACGCGCAGAACAAGGCCGTCAGGGAGAGCGCGAGAGCGGTCGCCTCGGGCCGGGCGACGAGCCGGAGGAGCGCGAGGAGCCAGCTGTCCGTCTCGTGCGGCCTCCCCAGCCAGGACAGTTGGCGCAGCCGGTCCGCAAGTCCCCCGAACGGCAGGCCCGACGGCCCGGCCAGGGCCTTCCTGACCAGGGGCACGACCAGCACCGGCACGGCGACCACCGACGTGACACCGGCGGCGGTGACCCGGAAGACGCCGGCGCCGAGCAGCCCCGCCCACGCGCAGCCGACGGCAAGGCCCGACCAGCCCGCGCACAGCGCCGGCCAGTTGTGCGGGACGGGCACGAAGGCCGCCCCGTAGGCCAGCCGCAGCGCGCCGGCGTCGGCAGCCGCGGCGAGCAGGGCGAGCAGGACGGCCACCGCCCCGGTCACCATGAGCTTGGCGAACAGCAGCCCGAGGCGGCGCGGCACGGTGCCGCGCGCGGCGGCCAGAGCGGGATGACGGAACTCGTCCCCGTACGAGAGCGCGCCGATGAGTCCCGCCCCCATCGCGGCGGGCGGCAGCGGGAGCAGCGCGGGCCACGCGGCGAGCAGACCGGACAGCGCGGTGGTGCCGGTACGGGCCAGCGGCAGCGCCACGGCGAGCGAGACGAGCAGCGCGGCCGCGGCGATCAGCGGCGCGGTCCTGACACCGAACATCCGCCGCAGCTCGTAGCGGAGAGGGCGCAGCGGGCCCCGGACCGGGCGCACCTCAAGCGCGGGCGGCAGCGCGCTGGTGCGGCGCGCCGCCTGTGCCGGCAGCGGCACCAGGACGGACTCGCCGCTCTCGCCCGGCGGGTGGCCCTCGTCGCTCTGCCGGGCGGCGGGCACCGGCCCGCTGTCGCCGATCTCGTCCGCGAGCTGGTGCACGAGCACCCCGTGCCGGAAGGCGGTCTCGCCGATCTCCGGGCAGCTGCTGCCGTAGACGGTGAGCCTGCTGCCTTCAGCCACCACCTCCACGGAGCGCTGCCCGGCGCGCGCCTCCTTGCTCAGCGCGTCGGCGAGGCGTGCGGCGTGCGGAGTCCTGATCGCGACGCGCGGGCGCAGCCGGGTGCCGGAGAAGGAGGCCGCGTCCTGGTCCGCGACGAGGCGGCCCGCGTCGATGGTGACGATCCGGTCGGCGGCGCGGGCCGCCTCCTTGGGGTCGTCGGTGGTGTACAGGACCGTGCCCCCCTGGTGGGCGTGGGCGTGCAGCAGGCCGTGCAGCCAGCTCGTCTCGCGCGGGGACAGGCCCGCCGACGGCGCGTCGAGCAGCAGGGTGTGCGGGTCGCCCAGCAGGGCGGCGGCGATACCCAGCCGGCGGTCCATGCCGAGGGAGAGGTTGCCGAGGTGCTCGTCGCGCAGGGCCCCGAGCCCGACGACGTCGAGGAGTTCGTCGGCGCGCGAGGCGGGCACGCCGGCTGCGGCGCACAGCATGCGCAGCTGCCCCTTGGCGGTACGGCCGGGATGGCCCGGCACGTCACCGAGGAGGACGCCCACCTCACGCGCGGGGTGGGCGATCCGGTGCAGCGGCCTGCCTCTGAAGTAGGCGACGCCACGGCCGTGTTCGAGGCCGAGGATGAGGCGCAGGGTCGTGGTCTTGCCCGCGCCGGCGGCGCCGAGCAGCGCCGTGACCGAGCCGGGTCTCGCCTCGAAGGTGAGATCGTCCACGGCGGCCGGCTGGTCGCGACGGGGGGTGCTGGTCAGTCCGATGGCCTGGAGCATCGTTCATCTCTCGCAGGGGGTGAGACCGCTCCGCGGCAGAGCGAGTACCCCAGCAAGATAACGCTATATGTCCAATTTGCAACGGAAGGTGAAGTGTGCTGTGTCCGGCGGGATCCCTCGGCCCGACGCCACGTCAGATCTCCGGACGCAGCATGGGCGGGTTGAGCACGGTCGCGCCCCCGGCCCTGAACAGCTGCGCGGGCCGTCCCCCCTGACGGGTCGTCGTACCGCCGGACGGGACCAGGAACCCGGGCGTGCCGGTGACCTTGCGGTGGAAGTTGCGCGGGTCGAGCGCCACCCCCCAGACCGCCTCGTAGACCCGTCGCAGCTCGCCGACGGTGAACTCCGGCGGGCAGAACGCGGTGGCGAGCGACGAGTACTCGATCTTCGAGCGGGCGCGCTCCACCCCGTCGGCGAGGATACGCGCGTGGTCGAAGGCGAGCGGTACGGGCGCCTCACGGTCCCGTCCCGAGCCGCCCTCACCGCCGAACAGGTCCTCGCCCAGCAGGTCGCCCACCGGCGCCCAGCGCGCGCCGTTGGCGTCGCCGCCCGCGCGAGGAGCCGGCAGGTCGGGCGCGAGCGCCAGGTGCGCGACGCTGACGACCCGCATCCGGGGATCGCGGCCCGGGTCGCCGTACGTCGCGAGCTGTTCCAGGTGCGCCGCGCGCGCCGGCCCCGGCGAGCGCGCGTCCTGCACGCACAGGCCGGTCTCCTCGGCCAGCTCGCGCGCGGCGGCCTCGGCCAGGTTCTCGTCACCCTTCACGAAGCCACCGGGCAGTGCCCAGCGACCCTGGAAGGGCGGCTCGCCGCGACGGACGGCCAGCGCGCACAGCGCGTGCCCGCGCACGGTGAGCACGACCAGGTCGACGGTGACAGCGAACGGGAGAAAAGCCGACGGGTCGTAGGGCGACATGCCGGTGATCATAGTCGTCTGCCTGACGATAAACACTCCTCGCGCGGACATGATCCCGCCGGTCCCGCCGGACCCGGACGTCGGTGCCGCTGACGGTCCGATCGGCCTTCCGCCCCTGTCACGAGCCGAGTTGGAGACCGCTCGCGGCCTCCTCCACCACGCCGAGCCCGAGACGGCCGACACGCACCGAGAACGGCTCACCCGCCACCCGCAGACCCGAGAGGCGGACCGCGCCCAGGGGCGCGTCGTGCAACGGGTGCAGCGCGACCAGTCCGCCGGGCACGTCCGGGCCGATCCCCGCCAGCGCCGCGACCACGTGGACACCGGCCGCCGCCGCCACCGCCGCGGGCCGGCACGCGGCCGGGTGCGGCACCGGCGCCCCGCCCGCCGAGCGCTGCCGTCCCGCATACATCTCCGGCAGCCGGTAACCGAACGATTCGGCGGCGTCCAGCAGCCCCCGCAGCAGCATCGCTGCCTCCTTCTCGTGTCCCGCGGCGGCAAGACCCGAGATCGCCACCGCCGTCTCGTGCACCCGGACGGCTCCGGCGCGGTGACCGAACGGGTTGTGGCCCGGCTCCCTGCCGCCGAGGCCGCGCAGCCCCCATCCGGAGTCGAGAGCCGGACTCGTCAGCACCTTCGCCACCCGTGCGGACCGGCCCGGGTCCAGCAGACCGGGTGCCTGCCCGCCGCGGGCCGCGAGTCCCGTGTCCAGGAGGTGCGCCAGGTCGGCGCTCGGCCAGGGCAGCGGGCGTCCGTCGGCGGTCCGCGCCGCGGCGGGCCGTCCGCCGGACGGGTCGTCGATCCAGAACGTCCGCAGGAACCTCCGGCGCAGGCCGTCGGCCGCCTGCCGCAGCTCGTCCGCCCCCGGTCTGCCGCACGCCGCCAGCAGGTCCGCTCCCAGCAGCGCGGCCCGATGGGCGTGGGCCTGGGTGGACGCGCGGCGTGGTCCGTCTGGCCCCGGCTCGCCGAGCGGTTCGCCGTCGCCGAGGGCGCTCCGCAGCCAGCGCAGACACCGCTCGGCGGCCGGCAGGAGCTCGTCGAGATCCCGCTCGGGCAGTCCCCACAGCCGGGCCTCGGCGAGGACCACGGGAAAGGCGAGCGTCGCCTCGATGCCGGTGCAGCTCGGCGGCAGGTGGGGTCCCGCGTCCCGCAGCGGTCCCGGGATCCGGCCCAGGTCCTCTCCCTCCTCACGGATCTGGCCCCTGGCGAGGGCCCGCAGCGTCGCCGCGGCGAGTTCCGTGCCGAGCGGCAGCGCCATCCGTACCGCCCACAGGGCCTCGGCGGCCGGAGGGCCGCAGCGCCAGGGGACGCCCGCCGCCGGATAGACGTCACCCGGCCCGCCGGGGCCGCGCTGGAGCAGTGCCCTGAGATCGGCGAGACTCGCGGCGAACAGGCGCCCCACCCGGGGGTCGTCGCCCTCCGCCACGGCCGGCGCGAGCATGCCGCCCACGGCCCGGCCGGTGGCCCGCACCGGCCGGCCCGACCGGATCCGCAGCTCGATCGTCCGGGACCCGCCGGACGGGACCTCCAGCGACCAGCGCAACAGGCCGGGCGCCGCCAGTGCCTCCTGGGGCGGGGGCTCGGCGGTCACCACGGCACTGCTGCCGTCGGCGGCGGCCCACCGCAGGCCCCCGCCGTGCACCGTCGCCGGCAGTTCGGGTCCGGCGCGGCCCGCGGCGATCGCCGCGAGGTCGCACAGGTCCGATCCGAAGGCGATCTCCACGGGGAAGCGCCGCGGCCCCGGCGCCGCGCTGTGCACGGTGATCCGCTCGGTGCCGTCGGCGTCCCGCAGCCGTTCGACGCTGAGTTCGGGGTCGGGTCCGGTGTCCGCCGCCGTGCGGACCACGGACAGGAAGTGCGCCAGGCCGGCGTTGACCAGGCGGCCCTGGAGCGCGACCGGCTCACGGTCCGCGACGCGCAGCCGGCAGCGCGAGAGCACCCGGCGTCCGGCCTGGTAGTACCCCTCGATACCGGATCCGGTGAGTTGGCCGTGGTCGGCGCTGATGGCGAGGTGGGGCAGCGCGACACAGAGCAGCAGCCCGTGCAGCGGGGGCGGGCCGCCCGTGAGCGCGCCGCGCGGAGGGCTGGTGGGTGCGGGAGGTGCGGTGAGGGCCATGGGTGGTCTGGTGCGCCTTCTGTGCACCGGGCCGCGTGGAGGCGGCGCGGTTCGTACGACTCCGACGTCTCTGTGAACGCCCGCGGCGCCGCGGTGGTCACGGCCCTCACCCCTCGCTCGTACGGTCGCGCCGGACCCCGCGCGGGCGGGCACGCCGCTTCGCCGCGCCGCCGCCCGGCCGCTCGACCGTCCCGGGCCGGACGTCCTTCCTGCCCGGCGGCCGCGGCAGGCGGGCCCGCGTGCCGCGCGGTGAGGCGCTTGGGACCGTGCCTGTCTCGGGGGCGCTCGCCCCACCGGGCACAGGCGTCTCCCGGGTCCCGCCGGCCGGGTCCCCCGCGTGCGGGTCCATGTCATCGAAGCAGGAGCGCACGGCGCTCGTGTCGAGGCCACGGTTGTACGCCTCGTGCAGGAGCCTGGCGAGCCGGCAGTGCGGATCGACGGTCAGCGCGCGCGAGACGGCCACCCGCGCCCCCGGCTCGTCACCCATCGCCCAGGCGAACCAGGCCGCGAGGACCAGCGGTGCCGCCGCGTACTCGACGTGGATGCCGGCGCACCGGCGGGCCAGTGCGCGCCACAGCCGCAGCGCCGCGCCCGACTCCCGCTCGTCCGTCCAGGCCGCGGCCCGGTCCCGGGTCTCCCGGTCCTGGAGGCCGAGGACCAGCGCGGCGACCTCCTCGTCGAGCAGGAGCGTGTCGTCCAGGGCGTCGGCCGCGGCCTCCGTCGCGGCGGTCATGGGAGCCGGCCCCTGCGCCGCGTCGAGGCGGCGCATCAGATCCCGGGCGAGGCTCAGCGTCCGTCCGGCGACAGCCGCCCTGCCGCCGCCGAGGATCTCCGGCACGATCGTGCCGCCCGCCGCGTCGAAGGCCCGCGCCTGGCCGGCGGGGCCGGTGCCGTCCCCCGGCTGGATACGGCTCTCCATCTCCCTGAGCGAACCGCGCACCCGCAGGCCCGCGTACGCGGCGGCGGCCGCCATCACCGAGGTGCCCGGCAGTACCGTCTCCCTGCCCTGGGCCGGGCAGCAGCGCTCGTCGGGGCAGCAGTAGGACCAGAAGCGGCCTCCGGAGACGCAGAGCGCTTCGAGAACCGGCAGGTCGTGCGCGCCGCAGGCGGTGCGGAGCAGTTGGGCGAAGGGGCGCAGCCGCTCCATGACCTCGCGTCCGCTCTCGCCGTCCTTCTCGTCGGGGTCCTGCCAGAGGAACACGAGGATCCCGTCGGGCCTGGTGCCGCGCCGCTCCGCGGCCTCCAGCGCGTACTCGGCGAGGAGGTCGGCGACCGGTCCCCACTCCTCGGTGGCGGGCGGGATGCCGAGCCTGAGCCGGCCGCCGAAGCGGGCGCGCTCGCCGTGCAGCGTGACGAGGACGACGGAGTCGGTGGGCGTGAAGCCCAGCAGGTACGGGAGCGCGTCGACGAGCTCCGCGGGGCCGCGGAGCGTGATCGGCTGCTCGTCGCAGGGGCCTGTCGTGTCGTGGTGGTTGCTCATGGCACGACCGTCCCGCGGCGGCGCCTCCCGGCGCGACCCCTGTGGATAACTTTGTCCACAGCTCTGATCAGGTCATATGAAGGAATGCGCGGTTCATCCACAGCTCCGGGCGACCCGGTCGCCCCTCGTGGGCCGGATGCTGTTGCATGGGCGTATGACGAACGCAGACCGAGCGGGCCTGAGGGCCGAAGCCGATGCCGTACTCGCCCGGCTGGTCGGCGACCCGACGGGCGCCGCCCGGCTGCGCGAGGACCAGTGGACCGCGATCGAGGCCCTCGTCGAGGACAAGCGCCGGGCCCTGGTCGTGCAGCGCACGGGATGGGGCAAGTCCGCGGTGTACTTCGTGGCGACCTCCCTGCTGCGCGCACGCGGCGCGGGCCCCACGGTGATCGTCTCGCCGCTGCTCGCGCTGATGCGCAACCAGGTCGAGGCCGCGGCGCGGGCGGGGATCTCCGCGCGGACGATCAATTCGTCCAACCCCGAGGAGTGGGCCGAGGTCAGGCGGGAGGTCGCGGAGGGCGCGGTCGACGTCCTGCTCGTGAGCCCCGAGCGGCTGAACAACCCCGACTTCCGCGATCAGGTGCTGCCCGCGCTCTCGGCGGCGACCGGGCTGCTCGTGGTCGACGAGGCGCACTGCATCTCCGACTGGGGCCACGACTTCCGCCCCGACTACCGCAGGCTGCGCACGATGCTGGCCGAGCTGCCGGCCGGGGTGCCGGTCCTGGCGACGACCGCGACGGCCAACGCCCGGGTGACGGCGGACGTCGCCGAGCAACTGGGTACGGGCGGCGGGACCGGCACCCTGGTGCTGCGCGGACCGCTCGACCGGGAGAGCCTCAGCCTGCATGTGCTGCGGCTGCCCGACGCGGCGCACCGGCTCGCCTGGCTCGCCGACCACCTCGACGCGCTGCCGGGCTCCGGCATCATCTACACGCTCACGGTGGCGGCGGCCGAGGAGGTCGCCGCCTATCTGCGCCAGTGCGGTCACCCGGTCGCCTCGTACACCGGCCGCACGGAGAACGCGGAGCGCCAGCAGGCGGAGGACGACCTGCTCGCGAACCGCGTGAAGGCGCTGGTCGCCACGTCCGCGCTCGGCATGGGTTTCGACAAGCCCGACCTCGGGTTCGTGGTGCACCTGGGATCGCCTTCCTCCCCCATCGCCTACTACCAGCAGGTGGGCCGCGCCGGACGCGGTGTCGACCACGCCGAGGTGCTGCTGCTCCCGGGCAAGGAGGACGAAGCGATCTGGCAGTACTTCGCCTCCGTCGCCTTCCCGCCCGAGGAACTCGTGCGCCGCACGCTCGGCGTGCTGGCGGAGGCCGGCCGGCCGCTGTCGCTGCCCGCGCTCGAACCGTTGGTGGAACTGCGCAGGACCCGCCTGGAGACCATGCTCAAGGTCCTCGACGTGGACGGCGCGGTGCACCGGGTCAAGGGCGGCTGGACGGCGACGGGCCGGCCCTGGGAGTACGACACGGAGCGGTACGCGTGGGTGGCCCGCCAGCGCGCCGCCGAACAGCAGGCCATGCGGGACTACGCGACGACGGACGGCTGCCGGATGGAGTTCCTGCGCCGCCAGCTCGACGACGAGGAGGCGGCGCGTTGCGGCCGGTGCGACAACTGCGCGGGGGCCCGCTTCGACGACAAGGTCGCGCCCGCGGCGCTGGACGCGGCGCGCGGCGAACTGGGCAGGCCCGGCGTCGAGGTGGAGCCCCGCCGCATGTGGCCGACGGGGCTCGCGACCGTGGGCGTACAGCTCAAAGGCCGTATCGCGCAGGACGAACAACCGTTCACCGGCCGTGCGCTGGGGCGCCTCTCGGACATCGGCTGGGGCAACCGGCTGCGCCCGCTGCTCGCGCCCGGCGCACCGGACGGTGAGGTCCCGCGCGATGTGCTGGACGCGGTGGTGACCGTCCTCGCCGACTGGGCGAAGGGGCCGGGCGGCTGGGCCTCGGGCGCGCAGGACGCGCCCCGGCGGCCCGCCGGTGTGGTGGCGATGGCCTCACGCGGGCGTCCGCTCCTGGTCGGCTCGCTCGCCGCCGGGATCGCCGGGATCGGCCGGATGCCGCTGCTCGGCTCGGTGGCGTACGCGCGGGACGGCGAGGAAGGCCCCGACGGCCCGCCCGGGCCGCTCTCCCGGACCAACGGCGCGCAGCGCGTGCGGGGGCTGCACGGGGCGCTGGTTGTCCCTCAGGAGCTCTCGGCCGCCCTCGCGGGGGCCGAGGGGCCCGTCCTGCTGGTGGACGACATGGCGGAGAGCGGCTGGACGCTCACGGTGGCCTCCCGGCTGCTGCGGTCGGCGGGCGCGCGCGGGGTGTTCCCTCTGGTGCTGGCCGTCCAGGCGTGACGTCGCCCGTGCTCTGCGCCGCCGCCTATCACCCGGGGCGACGAATATGGCACCCATAGAGGAACATTCCGGTCAGCGAACCCAATTGCTCGTTGCCGCATCACGGCGGGGAAGCGAGAATCGGTAGTGCCTCCGCGTCTTCCCACTCGTGTCCCGAGTGGCTCTTTGCGGTGCGCCTCCTACTGGACCATGCCCGCCGCGTGGGCGCGTTTGCGAAGGGAGAATCGTGACCTTCGGATTCGCTTCGTCCGCAGCCGCTCCGATCACCACGGGCGCGGGAGGGTCCAGCAGCCTGGGCCGGATCCTCGAACCCTCCGAGTGGGCCGCTGCCGGCATTCCGTTGCTGCGCAGTCCCCGCGAGATCGTCGGCGGACTGCACAGCAGGCACGGCCCGGTACCGGGCACGGCCGTGGTGGCGGTGCTGGATCCGGAGGAACGCCTCGTGGCCAGCGCCTCGTTCGCGCGCCGCGCCACGCACGCGGACGGCTGGGAGTTCCGCAACGCCCTCCTCGCGCACCTGCGCCGCGTCATCCCGCACGACCTGCGGAGGCGTACGCCCGTACGTACCGCCGTCCTGCTCTACTGCCGCGACGGCGACGATCGGTGGACGGAGGAGGACGGGGCGTGGATGTGGGGCCTGCGGGACGCCTGCACGCTGCACGGCCTGCGCTGCGGCGCGTACATCACGCTGACGGGCTCCGGCTGGCAGGTACTCGGCGAGGGCCGGGGCGGCCGCCGGCCCGACTCCCGGTCGGCCCCCATGGATCTGGCGTCCTCGGCGGAGCAGGACACCGCGCCGACACGCTCCGGCGGCGGCGCGGTCGCCGCGCTCAGCCGTACGGCGGCGCGCTGAGCGCCGCCCGCTGAACACCCGGCATCCGCCGGCCGTGGTGACGCGGGCGCGGCGGCGCGGTCCGTGTGCCGCCGTCGTACGGACGACCCGGCCGCCGGCCCTGTCCGGGGCCGGCCGACCGGGTCACCCGCGGCTCAGACGCCCGCGCCGAGGACCGCGTTGATCCGCTGCGGGTCACCGCACACGATGAGCAGCGCCGAGGCGCGCTCGCGTGCCACGGGGAGCACCCGCGCGGTGTCTTCTTCCGCTCCGTTGGCGGCGACGACGACCACGGGACGGGACTTCGCCCGCTCCACGGCGGCGCCGTCGGCGAAGAACACGTCCTCCCCGGCGTCCTGCTGCGCCCAGTACGACGCTTCGCCGAAGGACAGTTCGTGCGTCGCCCACGGGTGCTGCTCACCGGTGGTGAGCAGCAGGACGTCACCGGGCGCGCGGCCCGAGTCGAGCAGCGCGTCGACCGCCTCTTCGGCGGCGGCGAGTGCTCCGTCCCGCGCGGCGGGGACGACCTGGATCTTGGGTGCTGTGGCGGCCGCGTTCCGCGCGGGCGCCTTCGGCTGACCTGCGGGCCCGTGCGAGCGCTGCGCCGGCGGCGCGGCAGGCCTCGCGGGACCCGGGCCCGGACGTCCGGGCCTCGGAGTGGCCGCCGTTCGCGGCCCGGGGACGGGACGCGGACCGGGTACGGGACGAGGGTTCGGCGCGGTGTGGCCTGCGGCCGGGGTCGCGCTGGGACCCTGGGCTCTCTCGTGAATCTGAGGCTCCTCGGGGGTGAGAGGCATGACTGGATGTCTATCAAACGCCGACCTGGAGAGCGTCGGCGGGTGGGCACATTTGTGCCTATGTCTCCGGCTGTACCCATGTCTGTGGCCGTAAGGCACACGAAAACGGGAGGCTTTGTCGGAAGTTTCAGAAATCGAGACCGAGTTGGACCCCGTCCTCGCTTGCGGCCGTATCCGCCCGGATGCGGGTCTTCTTCAGATGGCGCCACCGGGGCAGCGCGTCGAGGTAGGACCAGGACACCCTGTGGTGGGGTGTCGGCCCCCATTCCTCCAGCGCGGCCCTGTGCACCGGCGAGGGGTAACCGGCGTTGGCGTCGAAGGCGAACGGCGTGTACTCGGCGGCCGTGGCCCCGAGTTCGGCCATCATCGCGTCCCTGCGGACCTTGGCGAGCACGGACGCGGCCGCCACGGACACACAGGACTGGTCGCCCTTGATGACCGTGCGGACGCGCCAGGGCCCACCCAAGTAGTTGTGGTTGCCGTCGAGTATCACCGCGTCCGGGACGAGCGGCAGCCCCTCCAGGGCGCGTACGGCCGCGAGCCGGAGGGCCTCCGTCATCCCGAGGTCGTCGATCTCCTCGGGCGACGCGTGTCCGAGCGCGTGGCAGGTGACCCACTCGTCGAGTACGACGGCGAGTTCACCGCGGCGCTTGGGCGTCAGGAGCTTGGAGTCGGTGAGTCCGAGCGGCGGCCTGCGGAGCCCGGTGACGGCGGCACACACCGTGACGGGCCCCGCCCACGCGCCACGGCCGACCTCGTCGATACCCGCTACGGTCTTCGCGCCCGTGGTGGCGCGGAGCGAGCGCTCGACGGTGTGCGTGGGTGCTTCGTACGGCATGGCGCCAGCAAGCGTACGCCGCGCGGTCCGACCACGACAGCCGGGGTCCCGATACCCGTCTCGTCGCGGCGCCCGAGGGGCGGGCCGACGGGTGGCGCCGGCGCCCCGAAGTGGCCTACGCGCGGCGCCGGTCGGGCACGTGGGCCGCTCGGAGGGGACCGCCCGGAGGGCGTCACGGGCGGACCGCCCGGACAGCAGCGCGGGCAGGCGCGGGCACGCGGCCGCGGACGGCACGCGGGCGGGCGCGTACGAGTCGCGTTCGGCACCGCGGGAGGGCGCCGACAGCGCGGGGCGGCAGGGCACCGGCGCGGAGGCCGGCTCCCGCGGAGGACGGGGCCTCAGTCCGCCGTCAGCCACTCCGGCAGCGGTTCCGTCCGAGCGGTCCACTCCTTCGGCGGGGCGCCGGAGCGCGAGGACGCGACGACTCCGCCGAAGATCGCGCAGGTCGTGTCGACGTCTCCGCCCGCCCGCGCGGTCGTCCAGAACCCGCCCTCGAAGTCGCCGAGGGCGCGCGCCGCCGACCACAGCGCGAACGGCACGGTGTCGTGGGCGCTGGTGCGCCGGCCGCAGCCGAGTACGGCGGCGACCGTGCCGGGGTCGTCGTAGTCGAGCATGTCGCGCGCCCTGCGCAGCCCCGCGCCGACCGCGCTGCGTGGAACCAGCGCGATGACAGCGTCGAGGAGTTCCGCCGGGGCGGGCGGCCTCGCCGGATCGGCTGCCAGCGCGGCGGCCGCGGCCACCGCCATCGCTCCGGCGACGGCCTCCCGGTGCTGGTGGGTGGTGTACGCGGAGATCTCCGCCTGGTGGGTGGCCTGCTCGGGGTCGTCCGCGTACCAGGCGCCGAGCGGGGCGATCCGCATGGCGGCGCCGTTGCCCCAGGAGCCCTGCCCGTCGAACAGTCCGGCCGCCAGCTCCCGCCAGTCACCGCCCTCCCGGATCAGGCGCAGCATGCGGTTCACGGCGGGGCCGTAACCCCGGTCGAAATCGTGGTGCTCGGCGAAGGAGTGCGCGAGGGCGTCCTGGTCGATGCGGCCGTGTGCGGCGAGCACGGCCAGGACGGAGGCTGCCATCTCGGTGTCGTCCGTCCACTGCCAGGTCCCGGGCGGGGTGTCGCCCGTCCTCAGCAGCGGATAGTTCTCGGGCACGAAGAACTGGGAACCGAGGGCGTCTCCCACGGACAGGCCCCGAAGGGACCTCAGCGCGCGGGCGTGGCGGATCCCGGGGGCGGTGGGTGCGCCGGGCCGGGTCGTCGGCGGTGGTGTAGGACGGGGGCGGGGGTCAGTGGAATCAGCGGTCATCGCCCTGCCAATCTAACGGGCCGCACCGACAGTCGCCGGTCCGCGGCGCCCCGCGCTCCCCGCTCCCGGCGCCTGGGCGGGACCGGCACCGCGGCACGGGCCCACGCGGCGCGGCAGATACATCCGGCACACACGGCACCACCGGCGCACGCGTCATGGCTGATACACGCTTCACAGTCCGACACACGCGCCATGGCCTGCACACGCTCCTCAGCCCGGCACACCCGTACCAGCTGGCACACGCTCCTCAGCCCGGCACACCCGTACCAGCTGACACACGCTCCTCACCCGGCACGCGCGGCATGCCCGGCACGCGCGCGGCATGCCCGGTACGCACGGCACGCCCGGTACACGCCCCTCACCCGGCGGGCGCGGCACACGCGGTACGCCCGGTACACGCTCCTCACCCGGCACACGCGGTGCACGCGGTGCACGCGGCTCCGGGCAGAGCGCGGCGGCGCGCTCGCGCGGCAGGCGTGGGGCAGGTCGCCTACATGGGGCAGGTCGCCTGCGGGGCCGCGCCGGGAGCCACTTCGCGGGGAGGGTCAGGCGACGTCGTACCGTTCCGGTTCGCGCCACTTGGCGAACGGCTGGTCCAGCGCGTACTTGCCGTCCTCCCCGAGCACCAGGGTCCTGGTCTCGGCGTTGTCCGGGTTCGCCAGCGCCTCGAACTCCGCGACCGACCAGTGGAACCAGCGCATGCAGAACAGCCGCATCGTCAGGCCGTGCGTGACGATCAGCACGTTCGGCGGGGAGTCGGGTTCCTCGAACCCCCGGTGCAGGCTTTCGAGGAACGCTCCGACCCGGTCGTACACATCGGCGCCCGACTCTCCCTGCGCGAAGCGGTAGAAGAAGTGCCCGTAGGTGTCCCGGAACGTCTTCTGGCGCCGCACGTCCTCCCGCTTCTGCCAGTTCCCCCAGTCCTGCTCGCGCAGTCTGGGCTCCTCCCTGACCCGGACCAGGTCCGAGTCGAGCCCGAAGGCCCGCAGGGTCTGATGGGTGCGCCGGTAGGGGGACACGTAGACGCTGACGCGCTCACGCCCGAACTCGGCACGCAGCCGTTTGCCCGTCTCCTCGGCCTGGGACTCTCCGCGCTCGGTCAGCCCCAGGGCGTGGTCGGGGACGCGCTCGTACACCGAGTCGTCGGCGTTGCCGTCCGACTCGCCGTGCCGGACGAGGACGATACGTCTGGGTTTTGCCATGTCATCGACCCTAAGGGCGCCGAATGGCTCTTGCCGCGCCGCCCCTGCCGCGTGCCCCGGGGCCTGCCCCTGCCTCTGCACCCGCACCCGCACCCGCACTGTCCCCGCATGCGCCCGTCCCGCTCCGCTCCCGCGGCGCGTCACCCGGCCCTTCGGACCCGGGGCTCACACCGTCCAGGACGGTTCGAGATCGACGATGTCCCCCGCCAGCGCCGCGACGTCGGTGGCCGTCTGTGCGCGCAGGGTCAGCCGCTCCACCCGTTCGACGCGGTACTTGCCGTGCTCGGCGGCCGACTGCCACATCGACAGCACCAGGAACTCGTTGCCGGGGGCGTCACCGAACAGGCCGCGGATCATTCCCGGGGAGCCCGCCATGGCGGGGTTCCACACCTTCTCCTGCATGAGCGCGAAGTGCTCGACGCGCTCCTCGTGCACCCTGCTGTGCGCGATGCGCACGACGTCCGCGTCGGTGAAGCGCGGCTCGAAGCCGGTCTTCACGTCGAAGCGGTGATCGAACAGTTTGACCTGACCGTCCTTGAACGTGCCCGACTGTGTGGAGGCGAGCCGGTCGTGGGAGCGTGCCATGAACGAGTCGTAGAACGCGCGGCTCTCCCAGAACGCGAACACGTGGGCCACACCGGGACGTATCCTGCTCCATCCCCCGCCCTGCCCCCGGAACCCCGGCTCACCGAGCAACCCCGCCCACTTCCGCTGCCCGCGTTCGAATCCTCGACGGTCGACCACAGTGCAGTGAGTCCACTTGACCAGCACCGCGCCATCGTACGGCCCAGGACGTGGCGCCGGTCACGATCCGGGCCTCATGGCCCGTTGTCGGTGGTGCGGTCTAGCCTTGTCGCCGAGGGTCGGACATCGGCAGAGCCGACCCCTTCACGGGGAGGGGACACCGGTGCCAAGCGCCAACAAGGGGCTGTCGAAAGTCGAGGTCATGCTGAAGTGGGACCCCAGCCCGATGGGGGCGCCCGACCACGATCTCGACCTGATCGCCGGCACGTTCACCGCGGACGCCCCCCACGGCCCGCCCGCGTATCTGGTCCACTTCGACAGCCGCTCGCCCGATGGCACGATCACGCTGAACCGCGACAGCAGGACGGGCCAGGGACTGGGCACCGACGAGGAGATGACCCTCGAACTGGACCGGCTCGGCGACGCGTACACCCGCGTCCTCGTCGGCGTCGCGATCCAGCAGGGTGAAGGCGAACTGACGTTCGGCGCCATAGCGCAACCGCACGCGCGGGTCGTCGAGGACCGGGACGAGCTGGGGCAATACGACTTCTCCGAGGTGTCCGGGGCGACGGCGACGACGCTCGCCGAGTTCTTCAGGGAACCGCGCGGGGTGTGGCAGTTCCGGCGCTACGTGCACGGTTTCGAGCAGGTCGACGCGCAGACCTTCGGGCAGCGGATGGGCGAGGCCTGACCGCACCTGCCGCATCCCGACCGGCCCGACAGCCCTGGCGTGCACGGCGGGTGGCGCTCCGCGCCACCGCTGCCGCCCGCGTCCCCGCGCGGCAGCGGTGGGTCGAAGGGCCGGCCGGCGCCGCCTGCGGGCCACCACGCGACGCACGGCCGAGGGCGGCCCTCGCGTCAGTTGCCTCCGGACGACGCACCGGATCCGGCCGTCGGCGCCTCGCGCCCGGCCGCTCCGGGCGTTTTCCGCCGTTCCCTCACGAGGAGTTCGACGCCGTCGAGGATGCGGGCGAGCCCGAAGTCGAGCGCCTGACTCTGTGAGCCGTGCCGGGCCGCCGACGCAAACGCCTCGGTGAGCGCGGGGAATTGCTCCTGGCGGTCGGCCAGCAGCGGAGCGATCCCGGCAGCCATGGCTTCCTCGGTGCCGGCGTCGGGCGTGGCGGCGCCCTGCTGCGCGATGGCCCGTACGTGCCCGACGAGTGTCACCGCCACGTCCAGCTTCTCGCCGCCGTCGAGCCCGCAGTCCGCGAGCGCCGCCACGGCCCACTCCATCCAGCCGAGTTCGTGCGGGCCCACCGGCCGGGCGCCGACCGCCGCGTCCACCGCCCAGGGATGCCGGGCGAACCGCTCGTACAACCGGCGTGCCCACGCGTCGAGCCGGGGCCGCCATGCGCCGTCCGCCGGGTCCGGCTCCGGCGGCGCCCCGATGGCCGCCTCGATCATGAGCGCGACAAGTTCCTCCTTGCCGGGCACATACCGGTAGAGGGCCATCTTCGTGACGCCGAGGTCGGCGGCGGCCCGCTGCATCGTCAGGGAGGTGAGCCCGTCGGCGTCGGCGATTCCCACGCCCGAGCGCGCGATGGCGTCGAGTGTCAGCGTCGGGCGCGGCCCGCGCCGGCCGGTGGCCCCGGCCGTCCCCCAGAGCAGTGCGAGGGCCGCGGACCGGTGCTCACCGTCCGTACCGCCGGTCTTCGCCATGTCCGCTTCCGTCCGCTCGTCCAGGGCACTTGCCCCCCCCATAAAACTGCGTCTACCGTACACCGTGTCCAACGGACACAGTTTTGGTGCGCGGCTCGCACCTCCGACAGGAGGCTCCCCATGACCGGACCATCCACCCGCGGGACATCCACCCGCACGCCCCCGCTGCGCGGCCGGCACGTCCTGATCTCCGGCGCGGGCATCGCCGGGCCGGCCCTCGCCCACTGGCTCCTGCACCATGGTGCGGACGTCACCGTGGTCGAGACGGCCACCGCCCTGCGCGGCGGCGGCTTCGCCGTCGACTTCCGCGGGCCCGCGCACCTCGGTGTGCTGGAGCGGATGGGCGTCCTGGACGAACTGCGCGCCCTGCAGACGCACGGCGGCGCGATGCGCTGCGTGGACGCCCGGGGCCGTGAGATCTTCACCCTCCCCGCCGAGTTCGCGGGCGGCGAGATCGAGGTGCTCCGCCGCGACCTGTCCCGCGTCCTGTACGAACGCGGCGCGGAGCGCGCCTCGTACATCTTCGGGGACACCGTCACCGATCTGAACGAGACGGCGGACGGGGTGCGCGCCGACTTCGCCCGGTCCCCGTCGCGCACGTTCGACCTGGTGGTCGGCGCCGACGGACTGCACTCACGGGTACGGAGCATCGTCTTCGGCGAGGAAGGCCGGTTCGTACGCCATCTCGGTCACTTCCTCGCGGGCTGGGACCTCCCCAACGACGCGGGATGGACCAGCACGGCCGAGCAGTTCAACGTTCCCGGCCGAATGGCCTCCGGCGCGGCAGACGCGCGCGATCAGGGCCGGGCCGGCGCGTTCCTCGTCTTCACGGGCCCGCCCTCCCTCCACGACTGGCACGACACGGAGGCCCACAAAGCGCTGGTCAAGCAGGCGTTCGACGGCCTGCCGTGGCGCGTCCCGCAGCTGTTGTCGACGCTGGACGGCGCACCGGAGCTGTACTTCGACTCGATCAGCCGCGTCACGGTGCCCCACTGGACCTCGGGCCGCGTCGCCCTCCTCGGCGACGCGGCATGGGGCGTCACGCTCGGCGGCATGGGGGTCGGTACGGGCCTCGTCGGCGCGTACGTACTGGCCGGAGAGCTGGCGGCCGCACGCGGCGACCACCGCGTCGCGCTGCCGGCGTACGAGGAGCGCCTGCGGCGCTACGCGGCGCGCTGGCAACGGGGCGCCAACCCCGGGGAGTTCCTCGCCCCGTCCACCGCGACCCGCCTGCGCGTGCGGAACGCGATGTTCCGCACGTCCGTGGTCAGACGGCTGCTGCTGGCCGGCACGTCGTCCCTGGCCGCGAACATCGACCTGCCGTCCTACGGCAGCTGAAGGCGGCGCCCCCCGCGTCCCCACGAGCGTCGGGGCGGCCCCCGCCGAGCGCGCCCGCGACGTCACCGCGAACGGCACCCCCGTCAGTCAAGACGGCCGCTCGCCAGCCACAGGCTCACCTCGTGCGGGCGGCCGCGCTGGAACATCAGCGGGATCCGGCGTCCCCGTGCGGAGATCTCGCGGGCGAGGGTCGTGACCTCGGAACGCCAGCCACGCTCCGCCAGCCACGCGGCGGGCGGCCGTCCGGGACCCGCCTGGAAGAAGCTCAGCACGTAGTCGGCGACCGCCTCCTCCACCGCACCCCGCGCACCCGTGTCCTGAAGGCGCGGGGCGCTCTCGTAGTACTCGAGCGCGATGCGGCTGCCGGGACCGCTCAGGCGCGTCAGCCGGTCGAGCAGCGCGTCGCAGGCGTCCGGTGCGACGTACATGAACAGGCCCTCCACCAGCCACATGGTGGGCAGCCCCGGGACGAACCCGGCCCGTGTCAGGGCCTGATGCCAGGGCCCGCGCAGATCCGCGGGGACGGCTTCGCGCCGGACCGTCGAGGTGAGGTCCGTACCGGCCAGCACGCGCTCCTTGAAGCGGAGCACCGGCTCGGTGTCGACCTCGAACAGCGTGGTGTCGTCGGGCAGCCCGAGACGGTAGGCCCGGGCGTCGAACCCCGCGGCCAGGATCACCACCTGGCGGACCCCCGCGTCCGCCGCCGCGGTGACCACCTCGTCGTAGTACCGCGTGCGCACGCCGAGGAAGGTGGACAGCATGTACCACATCTCGGACAGTTCACCCGCGCCCTCGTCGGGGCCGGTGGGCAGTGCCGCCCCACCGTCCGCGTGGTTCGCGTGACCGACCGCCTTCACCAGGGCGGTGGCGAGCGGATCGTCGAACAGCGCGTCCGCACGGCCTGATTCGACGGCCCGCATGTGGGCCGTCATCAGGCCGGTCCAACTCACGCCCGCCGGCAGCTCCGCGGCGCCGCCGTCCTCGGGCCCGTCCGCGCGCACGGGTTCCTGCCGCATGACCGTCTCCTGTCCCTCTGTGGCGCTCCGTGGTCCCGCCACCTGTTGAAGACACGGAAGGCCCTGGGCAAACGTTCGACGTCGCGCGCGGCGACGTGGGTCTCCGGGGGACGCCGAACGCCGAAGAGGGTGCCGGCCTGTGGCCGGCACCCTCTCCCCTCAACGGATCAGTGTCCTTTGCACCCGGTGCTCACGGGGTGCGGGGGACGCGTCCTCGCCCAGGTCAGCTGCAACCGCTCGTCGAACCGCAGCCCTCGCAGATGTAGCACGAGCCCGCCCGCTGCATCTTCGTGCCGCAGGAGAAGCAGAGCGGCGCGTCCGCGCTGATGCCCAGCTGCATCTCGACCAGTTCCGCGGAGGTGTGGGCCTCCTGCGGCGCCGGGGCGGCGGCAGCCGCCGGAGCCGGAGCCGGGGTGGCGACGGCCTTGAGGGCCGTCTCCGTCCGCGGCGGCGCCGACTGGGCCAGCAGCTCCACGTCGAGCTCGTCCTCGTCGGAAGGCTCGTACGAGCCGGTGTCGAGGTGGCGCTGACGCTCCTCGGCCGAGTGGATGCCGAGCGCCGAACGGGTCTCGAAGGGCAGGAAGTCCAGCGCCAGACGGCGGAAGATGTAGTCAACGATGGACTGCGCCATCCGCACGTCGGGGTCGTCCGTCATGCCGGCCGGCTCGAAGCGCATGTTGGTGAACTTCGAGACGTACGTCTCCAGCGGCACGCCGTACTGGAGGCCGACGGAGACCGCGATCGAGAAGGCGTCCATCATGCCGGCCAGGGTCGAGCCCTGCTTCGACATCTTGAGGAAGACCTCGCCGAGGCCGTCGTCCGGGTACGAGTTCGCCGTCATGTAGCCCTCGGCGCCGCCGACGGTGAAGGACGTCGTCAGTCCGGGACGTCCCTTCGGCAGGCGCTTGCGGACCGGGCGGTACTCGATGACCTTCTCGACCGCTCCGCGGAGGGTCTCCTCGGTCTTCGCCGTGACGGCCTTCTTCTCGTCGTCCTTCTTCTTGGCGGAGAGAGGCTGGCCGACCTTGCAGTTGTCGCGGTAGATCGCGAGGGCCTTGATGCCCATCTTCCACGCCTCGAAGTAGATCTCCTCGACCTCTTCGACGGTGGCGGACTCGGGCATGTTGACCGTCTTCGACAGCGCGCCGGAGATCCACGGCTGGATGGCCGCCATCATGCGGACGTGGCCCATCGCGGAGATGGAGCGCTCGCCCATGGCGCAGTCGAAGACCTCGTAGTGCTCGGGGCGCAGGCCCGGGGCGTCGATCACATTGCCGTGCTCGGCGATGTAGGCGACGACCGCCTCGATCTGCTCCTCCTGGTAGCCGAGGCGGCGCAGCGCCTGCGGCACCGTGCCGTTGACGATCTGCATCGAGCCGCCGCCGACGAGCTTCTTGAACTTGACCAGCGCGAGGTCCGGTTCGAGGCCCGTGGTGTCGCAGGACATCGCGAGACCGATGGTGCCGGTGGGGGCGATGACGGAGGCCTGCGCGTTGCGGAAGCCGTTCTTCTCGCCGAGGCGCTGCACGTCCTGCCAGGCTTCCGTCGCGGCGGCCCAGATCGGCGTGTCGAGGTCGTCGACGCGGACGGCCTTGGCGTTCTCGTCGGCGTGCTGCTTCATGACCCGCTGGTGCGCGGAGGCGTTGCGGGCGTAGCCGTCGTACTGGCCGACGATGGCGGCCAGTTCGGCGGAGCGCCGGTAGGCGGTGCCCGTCATGAGCGAGCTCACGGCGCCGGCGAGGGCGCGGCCGCCGTCGGAGTCGTACGCGTGGCCCGTCGCCATCAGCATGGCGCCGAGGTTGGCGTAGCCGATGCCCAGCTGGCGGAAGGCGCGGGTGTTCTCGCCGATCTTCTGCGTGGGGAAGTCCGCGAAGCAGATCGAGATGTCCATCGCGGTGATGACCAGCTCGACGACCTTGGCGAAGCGCTCGACCTCGAAGGACTGGTTGCCCTTGCCGTCGTCCTTGAGGAACTTCATGAGGTTCAGCGAGGCGAGGTTGCAGGACGTGTTGTCCAGGTGCATGTACTCGCTGCACGGGTTCGAGCCGTTGATCCGGCCGGACTCGGGGCAGGTGTGCCAGTGGTTGATCGTGTCGTCGTACTGGATGCCGGGGTCGGCGCAGGCCCAGGCGGCCTCCGCCATCTTCCGGAACAGCGACTTCGCGTCGACCTCTTCGATGACCTCGCCGGTCATGCGCGCCTTGAGGCCGAACTTCCCGCCGGCCTCCACCGCCTTCATGAACTCGTCGTTGACCCGGACGGAGTTGTTCGCGTTCTGGTACTGGACGGACGCGATGTCGTCGCCGCCCAGGTCCATGTCGAAGCCCGCGTCACGCAGGGCGCGGATCTTCTCCTCCTCGGTGACCTTGGTCTTGATGAAGTCCTCGATGTCGGGGTGGTCGACGTCCAGGATGACCATCTTCGCCGCGCGCCGGGTGGCGCCGCCGGACTTGATGGTGCCCGCGGAGGCGTCGGCACCGCGCATGAAGGAGACCGGACCCGAGGCGTTGCCGCCCGAGGACAGGAGTTCCTTGGAGGAGCGGATGCGGGAGAGGTTCAGGCCGGCGCCCGAGCCGCCCTTGAAGATCATCCCCTCTTCCTTGTACCAGTCGAGGATCGAGTCCATGGAGTCGTCCACGGACAGGATGAAGCAGGCGGAGACCTGCTGCGGCTGAGGCGTGCCGACGTTGAACCAGACCGGCGAGTTGAAGCTGAAGATCTGGTGCAGCAGCGCGTACGCGAGCTCGTGCTCGAAGATCTCCGCGTCCGCCGGGGAGGCGAAGTAGTGGAAGTCCTCGCCGGCCTTGCGGTACGTCTTCACGATCCGGTCGATGAGCTGCTTGAGACCGGTCTCACGCTGCGGGGTGCCGAGGGCGCCGCGGAAGTACTTGCTGGTGACGATGTTGACCGCGTTCAGCGACCAGAAGTCGGGGTACTCGACGCCGCGCTGCTCGAAGTTCACCGACCCGTCGCGCCAGTTGGTCATGACGACGTCGCGCCGCTCCCAGGCCACCTCGTCGTACGGGTGCACGCCGGGCGTGGTGTGGACGCGCTCGACCCGGAGTCCCTTGCCGGCCTTGGGCCCCTTTGACCGGGAACTCCGCGCCTGGCCACTCGTCGTCTCTGTCATGCCGCCTCCCATATACGTACAAAAACACTCGCAAGCGCCGTGCTGTTCCACGGTCGCAGGCATATGCGTGACACCTCGGGCGCGATGCTCCGCGCCCGGGGCGAGTCTGGTGACCGCCGGGGTCCGCCGGGCCGTGGCCCTGCCGGATCAGCCGACGGTGGTGGCGGGCTCGGGGGTACCGGATCCCCCGCCGCCCGCGCCGTCCTCCTGGTCGGCGGGCGGCCGTTCCCGGAGTTCCCCGATGGCCGCCTCGAAGTCCTCAAGCGAGTCGAACGCCCGGTACACGGACGCGAACCGCAGGTAGGCGACGAGGTCGAGCTCCCGCAGCGGTCCGAGTATGGCGAGACCCACGTCGTGAGTGGTCAGCTCGGCACTCCCGGTGGCCCGCAACTGCTCCTCGACCCGCTGGCCGAGCTGAGCGAGCGCGTCCTCGGTGACCGGACGCCCCTGGCATGCCTTGCGCACGCCGGTGATGACCTTGGTGCGGCTGAAAGGTTCCGTCACGCCGCTCCGCTTGATCACCATCAGTGACGCGGTCTCCACCGTCGTGAACCTGCGGGAACACTCGGGGCACTGCCGTCGGCGCCGGATGGCCGTTCCGTCGTCGGTCGTACGGCTGTCGACGACACGACTGTCGGCGTGCCTGCAGAAGGGACAGTGCATGGCTTTCGACTCCTCCCTCACTGCACGGCTGAATAGCTTCACAACGGCCGGTGAGCGACCCCCGAGAAGCTGCTCCCAGCATAGCCGCACCACAATCCCTGGGCGACAGCGACTACCCAACCACTACATGTAGGGCTTGGGGCGGACTTTACGTTCTCGCGCGTGTCGCGCCTCGCGGGCGCCGGCGGCCGCGCGGCGGTCACAGGTCGGCCCCGAGATTACGTGACGGGTGCGGCGGGCGGGACGCCGGGTGGCCCCGCCCGGATGCACATCCGCACACATCCCGCACGCCGTGGCGGAAGCCGTCACGAAACGCGGGAGATCACCGCCCGTCGGAGAGCGCCTCGGGCAGGGACGGTACGGTGAGTCACGCGGAGCGACCCCGCCCGCCCGCGCCCCAACGCAGCGCGCGCCCCGTCGGCGCACCGGCCGCGCTCCACCGGCGCACCGTCCACGCCGCGCCGGGACAAGCCGGTCCGCTCAGGCGCGCGCACTGCGCGCCCGGTCGCTCACGGAGCGTGCGCATACACCCAAGCGCGGGGTCCGCGACTCGAACTTGGGACTTTTTCACTCGAACGTGTGTTTGGCGCAACCTTTCGAAAGCCATTACCGTTGTGCAGCAGGGAGAACACACCTGAGAGGGGCCGATGTGACCACGACCGCCGACAGCGCCGCCATCACCGCGCAGGACCATTCCGCGCGCCGATTCGAGCCCGTGCACACCGTGACGGAACCCGTCACCACGGACCAGGAGGGCCTCGCCAAGCCCGCCCGGTCCCTGCCCGGCCGACCTCCCGGAATCCGGGCCGACAGCACAGGACTCACGGACCGTCAGCGCCGGGTCATCGAAGTCATCCGCGACTCCGTGCAGCGCAGGGGATACCCGCCCTCGATGCGCGAGATCGGTCAGGCGGTCGGCCTGTCGAGCACCTCGTCCGTCGCGCACCAGCTGATGGCGTTGGAGCGCAAGGGATTCCTCCGTCGCGACCCGCACCGGCCTCGCGCCTACGAGGTCCGCGGCTCCGACCAGCCCACCACCCAGCAGACGGACACCACGGGCAAGCCCGCCGCGTCCTACGTCCCCCTCGTCGGCCGGATCGCGGCCGGCGGCCCGATCCTGGCGGAGGAATCCGTCGAGGACGTGTTCCCCCTCCCCCGCCAGCTGGTGGGTGACGGCGAGCTGTTCGTACTCAAGGTCGTGGGCGACTCGATGATCGAGGCCGCGATCTGTGACGGCGACTGGGTGACGGTGCGACGCCAGCCGGTCGCGGAGAACGGCGACATCGTGGCCGCGATGCTGGACGGCGAGGCCACCGTGAAGCGCTTCCGCCGCGAGGACGGCCATGTGTGGCTGCTGCCGCACAATGCCGCCTACCAGCCGATCCCCGGTGACGAAGCGACCATCCTCGGCAAGGTCGTGGCGGTCCTGCGCCGCGTCTGACGGCGGGCCGCCCACGACCGGCACTCACCGATCACTGGTCCTGCCTCGTCTGCCTCCCTGCTCCTGGCGAGGCGAGTCGGCTTGCTGCGGCCGCATCCGGCCCGGCACAGGCCGGGCCCGGACCCCCGGTCCCTCTCCCTGGCGTGACCGCCCTCGTGCGGCCGCGTGGCGTCACTGCGTACGGCCCCGAGTCGCCTCCGCGCCCCGAGCACGGCGGCGGCTCGGGGCCGTACGGCGTCCGCCCGCCCATCGGCCGCCCCGGGGCCGGACCAGACCGGCCCGTGCGGGCCGGCCCGCGCTCTCCCCCGCTCTACTTCCCCTCCGCCTTCGCCGCCGCGTCGATCGCGGAGAGCGACTTGCGCACCTGATGACGGTCGGTCGTGTACCAGAAGTCGGGGAGCGAGGACCGGAGGTAGCTGCCGTAGCGGGCCGTGGCCAGCCTCGGGTCCAGGACCGCCACCACGCCCTTGTCCCCCGTCGCCCGGACCAGACGTCCGGCGCCCTGCGCCATCAGCAGCGCCGCATGGGTGGCCGCCACCGCCATGAAGCCGTTCCCGCCGCCCTCCTCGACCGCCTTCTGTCGGGCGCTCATCAGCGGATCGTCGGGGCGAGGGAACGGAATCCTGTCCATCACCACCAGTTGCGAACTCGGCCCCGGCACGTCCACGCCCTGCCACAGCGACAGCGTGCCGAACAGGCACGTGCGGGGGTCGGCCGCGAAGCCCTTGATCAGTTCGCCGAGCGTCTCCTCGCCCTGGAGCAGGATCGGCACGTCCAGCCGGCCGCGCAGTTCCTCGGCCGCGCCCTGGGCCGCCCGCATCGACGAGAACAGCCCCAGGGTGCGCCCGCCGGCCGCCTCCACCAGTTCGGCCAGCTCGTCCAGCATGTCGGTGCGTGACCCCTCGCGGCCCGGCGTGTTCAGGTGCCGCGCCACGTAGAGAATGCCCTGCTTGGGGTAGTCGAACGGCGAGCCGACGTCGACGCCCTTCCACTGCGGCACCTCGTCGCCGCCCGTGCCCTCGGGCGAAAGCCCCAGCGACGCGCCCACGCCGTTGAAGTCGCCGCCCAGCTTCAGCGTGGCCGAGGTCAGCGTCACCGAGCGGTCCCCGAACAGCTTCTCCCGCAGCAGGCCCGACACCGACAGCGGCGCCACGCGCAGCGACGCGCCGAAGCGGTCGTGCCGCTCGTACCAGACGACGTCCCATTCCGAGCCGTTCGCGATGCGCTCCGCGACACCGTGCACGGACTCGACGGACGCCATGGCCTGCTTGCGGACGACGTCCTCGTCCTGGACGGACTTGTCGCGGGTGTTGCCGAGCGCCGTGATCACCGTGCGGGCCGCGTCCCGCAGCGCCATCAGCGCGTAGGCCAGGTCCTCCGGGACCTCCTCCAGGCGGCCGGGCAGTACCAGCTCCATCAGCCGCTCGAAGGTCTCCGCCGCCGTCTGCAGGGAGTCCGCCGCCTTCTCGTCCACCAGCTTGGCGGCGCGCCGCACCGCGCGGTTGACCTGGCCCGGGGTGAGCTCGCCCGTCGCCACCCCGGTCACCCGCGAGACCAGCTCGTGCGCCTCGTCGACGATCAGCACCTCGTGCTGCGGCAGGACGGGCGCGCCCTCGATTGCGTCGATGGCGAGCAGGGCGTGATTGGTCACCACCACATCGGCCAGTTTGGCCCGCTCGCGGGCCAGTTCGGCGAAGCACTCCTGGCCGTACGCGCACTTCGACGCGCCCAGGCACTCCCGCGACGACACCGACACCTGCGCCCACGCGCGGTCCGAGACGCCCGGGGTCAGACCGTCGCGGTCCCCGGTCTCCGTATCGTCCGCCCAGTCGCGCAGGCGCAGCAGGTCCTGCCCGAGCTTGCTGGTGGGGGCCGCCGCCTCGAACTGGTCGAACAGCCCGTCCTCCTCGTCCTGCGGCATGCCCTCGTGGAGCCGGTGCAGGCAGAGGTAGTTGCTGCGGCCCTTGAGCATGGCGAACTCCGGCCGGCGGCGCAGCAGCGGATGCAGCGCGTCGACCGTGCGCGGCAGGTCGCGCTCCACGAGCTGCCGCTGGAGGGCGAGCGTCGCCGTCGCCACCACCACCCGCTCACCGTGAGCCAGCGCGGGCACGAGATAGCCGAGCGACTTCCCGGTGCCGGTGCCGGCCTGGACCAGCAGATGGGACGGGGTGTCGATGGCTTCTGCCACGGCCGCGGCCATGGTGGCCTGGCCTGGCCTCTCCACACCGCCGACGGCGGCGACGGCGGCATTGAGGAGATCGGGGAGTGATGGCTTCGTCATAGCGCGACCACCCTACGACCCGCCACTGACAGCGACCGCCACTCCCGGTCGCCTCACCCGATCCGGGGGCCGGGGCCCCGGGCCGGGGGCGGCGCCCCGGGCCCGGGCGGGACGCTCCCCGCAGCGGTCGGTCCCGGGCCCCCGGCGGTCGGTGGACGCCACATCCGGGTCCTCATGGCCGAGGGGAGACGCGGGACCCGAGCGGGTTGGGTACCGTGCCGTGCACGGCGGCGTGCGGCCGCTCCGCCCGGTCGCGGTACCCGTCGAGGTGGAGGCGGTTGCGGTTGAGGCAGAGCCGCTGGATGCGCGGGGTCAGCAGGTCGAAGACCTCGAAGCGGTCCTTGAGTTCGGGGAAGCGCGCGTGGTGGTGCAGGATCTCCGCCCGGACGAGGGACCAGAACTCCGTCTCGGGAATGCCGAGTTGCTCTTCGCACAGGGGCGCGAGGTAGCGGAACACGCCCACGAACAGCCCAGAGTGGATGAACTGCGTGAGGAAGCCCGGGTCCTCGGTCAGCAGGATGTCCCGGACGTCCGGCGGCATCGACGCCTGCTCGGGCAGCGGGACGGAGCTGACGTTCACGTCGTCCACGAAGTCCTTGATCGCGAGACGTGTCGGCACGTCCCGCCCGTCGAAGACGACGATCGCGTTCTCGCCGTGCGGTGAGAACACCGTCCCGTAGCGGTAGAGGAAGTGCAGCAGCGGCGGCAGCAGCGCGTGGAACAGGTGGCGCAGCCACTCCTCGGGCGCGAGTCCCGAACGTTCGGCGAGCTCCGCCGTCAGGGCCCGGCCCTCGGGGTCGGTGTGCAGCAGCGCGGCGAGCGTGCGGGCACGCTCGCCGGGGGCGAGGCTCGTCAGCAGCGGCTGCCGCCAGATCGCGCCGAGCAACTCCTTGTACTGGTAGGGCGCCTCGGGGAGCCGGTCGTACAGCGGGTGCTCGACGGTCACCGAGGCGACCTCGCCCTGAAGGATCACGCGTGTCTCGTCGCGCAGGAACGGGTCGTTGTCGCGCAGGGACAGGACCCAGGCCGTCACGGCGGGCGCGGCGAGTGTGCGCCGGGTCGGCAGGCCCCGCCACACCAGGGTGTTGAGGATCGACAGCGGCAGTTTCACGGTGTGCCGCTCGGGCCGGTCGATGTTGAGGAACGTGCGGATCGACTGCTGCGGCAGGCGCAGGTCACCGTCCGTGGGCAAGGGCACGATGGCCCCCTCGGCGATCGCCGGCGCGTACAACTGAACCAGGACCTCGTCCCACTGCCAGGGGTGCACCGGCAGGTAGAGGTATCCGGCGGGGTCGAGACCGCGCTCTCTGAGCACCGCGTCGAACGCCGCGCGGACGGGTCCGTCCAGTTCGACGCCGTACAGCTGGTCGGGGCGGCTGAGGCCGCCCGTCCCGCGGTAGGCGGCGAGCCGGGTCGAGACGGCTATCCACGGCAGCGCGGCGGGGGTCCTGGCCTCGGGGGCCCAGCGGGCGGTGTCCGTCGCGGAGAAGCCGACGCGCCCCTTGTTGAGGACGATCCAGGGGTGGCCGGTCTGATGCCCCTCCAGTTCCGCGTACCCGAGATCGGCGAGGTGCGCGGCGGAGGCGGCGGTGTGGTCGAGTGCGGCGTCCGCGGCGACGGTGGTGGTCAGTTCGCGTATGAGGTGGCCGAGGGTGTCGCCGTCGATGCCGATGAGGCGGTGCGAGAGCATCAGGAACCGCAGCGGGTCGGTGAACGGCCGCTCGCCGTCGTCCTCGCGTCTGCTGAGGGACTCCGGGTCCACCCGCCAGCTGCCGTACGCGCCGCGGCGGGCGCGGAAGGTGAGAGGCCGGCCGTCGTCCAGGGTGAGCGTGTAGCGCCCGGGCTCGCGGTCGTCGGCCAGCGGTTCGACGATCTCCTCGTAGGCGAACTCGCCGAGGAGTTTGGCGAGGAGCCGGCGGCACGCCGCCGACCAGCGCTCCGGAGTGAGTTCGGGTGGCGCGTACAGCGCGGATGGCGGGTGGCGCGGTGCGGCCGGCGCCGCGGCGTCGCTGCGGTCATGCACGGGGAACGTCGACACGGGGACTCCTCGGAGCGGAAGCGGTGGGACCGGGCGGTGGTTCACCTACGACTGTTCGGATGCGGCGGGTCACTCACGGTAGTTCACAGGGTGCGGGAGGTGCCCTCGTGGCGGGACGGCGGCGGTTCGGTCAGAGACGGCCGCGCAACGCGCGGTCGCGGATCATGAGGGCGGCTCGTTTGTCGGGCAGGTCGACCTCCGCGGCGAAACGGAAACCTCCGCTCAGAAATGCTGACACGGACGGGGTGTTCCGCAGGTCGGGTTCGGCAAGTACGCGCGTACACCGGGGCCGATGGTCGAGAATGTGGTCCGAGACTGCCCTCAGGAGGGCCGAGCCCACGCCTCTGCCCCGGTCGCCCGCGCCGCCCACCAGAAGATGGACGCCCGTGTCGTGGGGGCGTGCGGGATAGTGGCGGGCGAGCGGGTCGAGGTCGGCCCGATAGATCTCGAAGTAGCTCATCGGGGTGCCGTCGAGGACGCCCAGAGCGGGCATGCTCCGCCCGTCGCCGCCGAGTTGGTGCTCCAGGTGGGCGGCGGTGAGCGATTCGGGGCCAGCGAGTTCCCAGAAGGCCGCCACTGCCGGATCGTTCATCCACCGGGCGATCAGTGCGAGATCGCGGTCCGGACGTACGGGCACGAGCTGGAAGACGCCGATGGCCGAGGAGACCGGTCCCCAGCCGGCGAGGTCGTCGAGGAGCGCCGCGTCGAAACGGGGGCCGGTGGAGCGGCGGCCGCGGGAGGGGCCGGGCCCGCCGGAGAGGGCCGGCCGGCCGGGGTCGCGCGGGCCCGGCGGTGCGGGGACGGACGGGGCGGCCCGCCCGGCCGCCGGGTCGGCGAGCCGGTCGGAGCCGCACGCGGTGGCCTGGTCGGCGGCCGGCACCGCGGGCTCCTCCCCGCCGATCAGCGCCATGAGTTCGGCGGGCAGTCGCAGGTCGACGGTGTCGGCGGCCGCTCGCGCGTCGGCGGCCCGCGCGTCTACGGCCCGCCGTTCGGCGGCCGTCGCCCCCTCGGCCGTCCCCTCCGCTGTCCGTGACCGGCCGACGCGTGGCCCGTCGGCCGCTTGCACGCCGCCGTCCGCCCGCGTCTCGGCGTCCGCGCTCCCCTCGGGGCTCATGGCAGCGCTCTCCTCTCGACGGGTGCCGGGCGGCCGGATGCCGCCCGACGGTGTGTCGCGGTGCCGCCCGGTCGGGGTCAGCTCCGCAGCGGGTTCGCGATGGTGACGTACACGGACTGCGTGTCGACCGGACCGACGAGTTCGTCCAGCCCGTGCAGCCGGGTGAGCAGGTTGGCCTTGCAGCGCAGGGTCGGGGCCGCCAGCAGCTGCCCGGGCAGTGGTGAGCCGAGGGCGGCCGCCCCCGTGAGGAAACGGCGGAACGCGGCCAGCAGGACGCTCTCGTCCGCCAGCCTTTGGGAGCCGAACGCGCCGATCAGGCCGAGGACGTTGTTGATGCCGAGGTAGTACGCGAACCGCTCGTCGGTGACGTCGTCCGAGACGAAGGTGTCAGACTCCTCGCCGATGCCGGGCAGGCGGCGTTCGAGCGCGTCTCGGTGGGACGCACGGAAGTAGTAGCCCTGGTTGTCGCGGTAGCGCCCGCCGATGGGCCAGCCGTCGGCGTCCAGGTGGACCAGCGTGTTCTGCTGGTGCGCCTCCAGCGCGATGCCGGCCTGCCCGTCGAGCCACAGCACCGGGCGGACCACCTGCTCCAGGTAGCGCAGGAACCACTCGGCGCAGACCGCGAGGCGCGGCCGGCCGGTCCTGGCGACGAGGCGCGCGACGATCTCCGCGAGCCGCGAGGACGTTCCCGCGCGGCCCGGGTAGGGGCGCGGCGCGGTCAGCCCGGCCACACACGCGGCGTCGTCGGCCGGCCCGAACGGGTTGTGCCGCATGATCACGTCCAGGCCGGGCACCGGGTCGCCGTCCTCGGTGTCGACTGCGAGCCAGGCCGGGTCGCGGACGATGTCGAAGCCGGGGTGCGCGGCCCGCCACTGGCGGCCGAGGCCGGTGCGCAGCAGCCGGTGCACCTCGACGCCCCGGCGCAGTTCCTTGCGGAGGTTCTCCCGGCGGGAGTTGGTGATGCGCACGCCGAGCGAGAGCTTCAGCATGGCGGGGGCGCCCGGCCGGTGCACCGTGCGGATGGAGGACGTGGGATGCCAGGGCCCACCATGGGCGCCGAGGTCGTGCACGAGGCCGGCGTCGAGGAGGCGCAGGTAGGCCGGGCGGTGCGTCATGTCCCGTGCCTGCCAGGGGTGCAGTGGCAGCGGAACCGTACCCTCCGGCAGGGGTACGTCACCGAGCAGCCGCGTGGCGAGCTGTTCGGCGGACACCGGACGGCCCTGTTCGGTCCAGGCGGACTCGCCGGCGAGCACGGAACGGTCGACGGCGATCCAGTGCAGCGGAAAGGCTCCGTGCACCTCGGGCGAGTACAGCAGCGCTTCGGCCTCGGAGAGTCCCTGCCTGCTCTTGGGTGTCGGGTGCAGGGGGTGGCCGAGCACCAGGGACTGCTCGGCCACGAGGAACAGGTCCGCGCCCTGCGGCGGCTCGGGGCGCTCTCGCCGGTGGGCGAGGAAGACGGCCGTGTGGTGGGCGGAGTCGGCGACCCGGGCGACGAGGTCGCCGCCCTGGTGGCGGCCGGACTCCCGGCCGAGGAGCGCGGCCATCGTGACGGCGTCGACCGGGGGCGCCTCGTGCGGGGCGCCGTCGAGGAAGGCGGGCCCGAAGCGGTGCCAGCCGGTCGGGGACCAGTACCGGACGGGCACGGAGAGAGCGGCACCGCTCATCGGCAGCCGCAGCCGCAGGACGTCGCCGTCCGGGGCGGCGAGATCGTTCTCCCTGGCCCAGCACCGCAGCAGGTTCTCCACGGTGGCCGCGTCGGCGGCGCGGTGGGGGTCGGGGTGGTCCAGGTGGTCGGGGTGGGCGCCGGGGGCGGTCCTGGCGGGGTGACCGCCGCGGTCCCCGTCCGGCTCCCGGCCGCCGGGGCGGACCGCGTCCCCCGTGCGGCCGGCGGAGTCGGTGGTGTCGGTGGTGTCGGTGGTGTCGGTGGTGTCGGTGGTGTCGGTGGTGTCGGTGCGGGAGGCGTTCCCGTTCCGCACGGTGCGGTCGGCGTGCACCGTGTGGCCGGCGCCCGTGGCGTGACCGCCGGGGTCGGGGATCGTCGCGAGCGAGGGGTGGTCCAGGCGCGGGCCGGGCCCCCCGGGGACGGGGTGGCCGGTGCGGTGCGTGGTCGCGGTGCCCGGCAGGGCGCCCCGCGCGGGCCGCTCGGCACCGGACTGCTGGCGGGGCACCGTGGGGGGCTCGGCGGTGCCGGGTGGGGGGGCCGGCAGGTCGGGTGCGGGAGTGGGGTTCACGGCTCTTCCTTTGCGGATCCGGGGTCCGGGGTCACTGCGACCGTCCTGCGGACGTGCGCGCGAGGGCGGCCCGCTCGGCGGACGCCAAGGCGTCGGCAAACCGGTCGAGTACGGCCTCGGCCTGTTCGTCGGTGAGGGTGAGCGGTGGCAGCAGGCGGACGACCGCGCCGTCGCGGCCACCGAGCTCGACGATGAGCCCGCGGTCGAGGCAGGCCTGCCGCACGGCCCGGGCGAGCTCCGGGTCGGCGAGGGCCGGTCCGCCGCCGGTTTCCGCCTCGGGATCGACGATCTCCAAGCCGATCATCAGACCGCGGCCGCGTACGTCCCCGATGCAGGGATGTTCCGCCGCCAGGCCCTGGAGGCGGCCGATGATCCGCGCGCCGAGGACCGCGGACCGCTCCGCGAGACCGTTCTCCCGGACGTACGCGAGTGTCGCCGCGCCCGCGGCCATCGCGAGCTGATTGCCGCGGAACGTGCCGGCATGGGCGCCCGGGCGCCACAGGTCGAGGTCCTCGTGATACACGATCACGGCGAGCGGGAGCGAGCCTCCGATGGCCTTGGAGAGCACCATCACGTCGGGGACGATGCCACTGTGCTGCACGGCCCAGAACGTACCCGTCCTGCCGACGCCTGTCTGCACCTCGTCGGCGATCAGCGGGATGGAGCGCTCCGCGGTGATCTCCCGCATCCGGCGCAGCCACGTGTCCGGGGCGGGCAGCACACCGCCCTCGCCCTGGACCGGCTCCACGATCATCCCGGCGGGCTGCGGCACCCCGCTCTTGGGGTCGTCCAGCAGACTCTGCGTCAGGCGGGCGGACAGCTCCGCCCCGTGCTCACCGCCGATGCCGAACGGGCAGCGGTAGTCCTGCGGGTAGGGCAGGCGGGTCACCCGGACGTCCCGCGCCCCGCCGGACACGGCAACCGCGCCCTCGGTCATGCCGTGGTAGGCGCCGGTGAAGGCGAGCATGCCCTGCCGTCCCGTCGCCGTCCGTACGAGTTTCAGCGCGGCCTCGACGGCGTCGGTGCCCGCCGGTCCGCAGAACTGGATCCGGGCGTGCTCCGCCAGCCCGGCCGGCAGCGTGGAGAACAGCTCGGTGACGAAGGCGTCCTTGACGGGGGTGGCGATGTCCAGGATGTGCAGCGGGGCCTCCGAGTCGAGGACCTTCCTGATCGCCGCCAGCACGACGGGGTGGTTGTGCCCCAGGGCGAGCGTGCCCGCGCCGGAGAGGCAGTCCAGGTAGCGGCGCCCGTCGGCGCCCTCGATGGTCAGGCCGCGGGCCCGCACGGGCACGATCGGCAGCGACCTGGCGTAGGTACGGGCCGCCGATTCGCGCTGCGACTGACGGCGGAGGATGTCTTCATGGGCAACGGTCTCCGCCACCGGCGGGATGTTGGTCGGCTCGGTCACGGCCATGTCCTTCGGTCCTCCGGCTGTCACAGTTGCGTCGCACGTCCGTACGCGGCTCGACCGCCGGGCCCCCGGCAGTGAACGCTGGCCGTGTCCCCTTCTGGTACCAACGACGCCGGGAGCGGGGGATCACGGGTGCCGCGAAGATCCTTGGCCGCCGTGCCCGGACCGAACCATGGACCTGCCGTGCGCCGTGTGTCATGGCAACGGCATAGTGGGGCCGTTCCGCCGTCATGTTCCGCATGCCGGCGGGCAGTTCCACGTACCCGTGCACGTCACCGCGTGTCCACGCGTACCTCTCGTCCCGCCCGACCGTTCCAGGGGGAACCCACATGCGACCGATCGCTCCGATGTCCGTCCCACGCCCGGCGGGCGTCAGGCGCGGGGTGCGCGTGCTGGCGGCCACGGCCGCCGCCGCGACCCTCGCGCTGACCGCGACGGCCTGCGGGCCGAGCGACGACGGCGCCTCCGCGGCCGCGTCCTCGGCGTCCGCTTCCCCGGCCGCGGCCGACCCGAAGATCACCATCCCGGACGACCTCAAGGACAAGCTCAAGCAGCACGGCATCGACCTGGACAAGTGGAAGCACGGCGAGTGGAAGAACTGGGACCGGGACCAGTGGCTGCGCCAGGCGCAGGACTTCGTCAACCCGATCATCCAGGGGCTGTGGAACCCGGACCGGATGCGCAAGGCCGAGCAGCCCGCGGAAGCACCGGTCCAGGCGCACGACATCTCGGGTGACCAGGGCGTCACCGACCCCGAACCCGCGCCGGTGCAGGCGCGGGAGGCGGCGACCCCGTACGCGAGCAGCGTGCCGGTCGAGGGCAAGTTGTTCTTCGACGGGCCGCAGGGCTCGATGGTCTGCTCGGCCACGGTGGTGACGGACCCGGCGCACCCCGGTAAGTCCGACATGGTCTGGACGGCGGGCCACTGCGTGCACGCGGGCAAGAGCGGCGGCTGGTACCGCAACATCGCCTTCGTCCCGTCGTACAACGACAAGGGCCTGCCGACGGCCCAGTTGAAGGGGGCGGGCGAGAAGGACCTGGCCCCGTACGGCGTCTGGTGGGCCGACTGGGCCGAGACGTCCTCGCAGTGGATCGCCGAGGGCTCGGAGACCGGCGGACACGGCTCGCCCTACGACTTCGCGGTGCTGCACGTGACACCGGAGAAGGGCGGGAGCGGCAAGTCGCTGCAGGAGACGGTGGGTGCGGCCATGCCCGTGGACTTCAACGCGCCCGCCGTCCCGGACATCACGACGATCACGGCCAACGGCTACCCGGCGGCGCCGCCGTACGACGGCCAGAAGCTGTACCAGTGCGCGGGCAGGCCGGGACGGCTCTCGCTGACCGCGTCGGAGCCGACGGAGTACCGCGTCGGCTGCAGCATGACCGGCGGCGCCTCGGGCGGCGGCTGGTTCGCGACGGGTGACGACGGGAAGCCCGCGCTGGTGTCGAACACGTCGATCGGCCCGGTGACGGCGGGCTGGCTGGCGGGGCCGCACCTCGGCAAGGACGCCCAGGGCATCTACGACGGCGTCAGCAAGAAGTTCGCCTCGCAGTAGCACGGCGGTCCGTGGGTGGCGGTCCCGCCGGCGGTCCGCGCGGGCCCCCCGGCCCGCCGCCCAACGGGCCGCGCGGCGATCCGGGCGCGCGGGAAGCGGGCGCCACCACGAGAAGCAGGGCCCGTGCTCCCGGGATTCCGGGGGCACGGGCCCTGCCCGTGTCTCACGCGCCTCGTGTCAGTGCGCCGCTGCCGGCGTGTACGGCGCGAGCGCCGCCGCCAGTTCCTCGTGCACCCGTGCCTTGAGCTGCGTGCCCTCCGGGGTGTGCTCCTCGGACAGCACCTCGCCCTCCGCGTGCACCCGGGAGACCAGCGCGCCCAGCGTGTAGGGGACGAGCACCTCGACCTCGGCCTCGGGCCGCGGCAGCTCGGCGTCGATCAGGGCCAGCAGCTCCGCGATGCCCTCGCCGGTACGCGCCGACACGACGATCGCGTTGCGCTCGGCGCCCAGCAGCCGCTGGAGCACCAACGGGTCCGCCGCGTCGGCCTTGTTGACGACGACGATCTCGCGTACGTCCTTCGCGCCGACGTCGTGCACGACCTCGCGCACGGCGGCGAGCTGCTCCTCGGGCACCGGGTGCGAACCGTCCACCACGTGCAGGATCAGGTCGGCCTCGCCGACCTCCTCCATCGTGGAGCGGAACGCCTCCACCAGGTGGTGCGGCAGGTGCCGGACGAAGCCCACGGTGTCCGCGAGGGTGTACAGGCGCCCGCCGGGCGTCTCGGCCCGCCGCACCGTCGGGTCCAGCGTGGCGAACAGCGCGTTCTCCACCAGGACACCGGCGCCCGTGAGGCGGTTGAGCAGGGACGACTTGCCCGCGTTGGTGTAACCGGCGATGGCGACGGACGGCACCCGGTGGCGCTTGCGCTCCTGGCGCTTGATCTCGCGGCCGGTCTTCATCTCCGCGATCTCCCGGCGCATCTTCGCCATCTTCTCGCGGATCCTGCGCCGGTCCGTCTCGATCTTGGTCTCACCGGGACCGCGGGTGGCCATGCCGCCACTGCCGCCGCCACCCATCTGCCGGGACAGCGACTGGCCCCAGCCGCGCAGCCTCGGCAGCATGTACTGCATCTGCGCGAGTGCGACCTGTGCCTTGCCCTCACGGGACTTGGCGTGCTGGGCGAAGATGTCGAGAATCAGTGCCGTGCGGTCGACGACCTTCACCTTGACGACGTCCTCAAGGTGGATCAGCTGGCCGGGGCTCAGCTCACCGTCGCACACCACCGTGTCGGCGCCGCTGTCGAGGACGATGTCCCGCAGCTCCCTGGCCTTGCCGGAGCCGATGTACGTGGCGGGGTCGGGCTTGTCGCGCCGCTGCACCACGCCGTCCAGGACGAGCGCGCCCGCGGTCTCCGCGAGGGCGGCGAGCTCCGCGAGGGAGTTCTCCGCGTCGGCCAGCGTGCCGGACGTCCAGACGCCGACCAGCACCACACGCTCCAGGCGAAGCTGCCGGTACTCGACCTCGGTGACGTCCTCCAGCTCGGTGGACAGGCCCACCACGCGCCGGAGCGCGGCCCGGTCCGACCGGTCGAACTGGTCGCCGTCGCGGTCCTGGTCGATCTCGCGGCTCCGGGCGACGTCCTCCTCCATCAGGGCATCGGCCCGGAGGCTGTCGGTACGGGGATCCGCCGGACGGCCCGCCGCGGAGTTGTTCGCGTCCCAGGAGGAGGAGGAAGAGGAGGTCATTGGGTCCTTACGTCGTCGGGATGCCGAAAATCACGGCGTCGAACAGGTCAACGCCGGGCCTGAGGGATTGATTCCCCCCCGACCGGCGATGTCGACACGTCGATGGTGACATGGCGCACGTCCGCCGTCACGCGGGTTTCACACACCGCCACCGGCCGTCATCGCGCCGTACCCGTCCGGTGCGGCCGGACCGGCGAACGCGCCCGGCAGCAGCCTCTTCACCCCCTGCTGCCCGGGCCGGGCCGTGTGCGCCTGCGGCGCGGCCCCGTGCTGCTCGGGCTTCGCGCCGGTGTGCGCGGGGGCCGCGGGCCGCCAGTCGGGGTGCCCGGGCATGGGGGGCGTCTTCGCCCCGTACAGCCAGCCCTCGAAGAAGCCGGTCAGGTCGCGGCCGGCGTCGTGCGAGGCCAGCGCGACGAAGTCGGCGGTGGAGGCCGACGCGTCGCGGTGGTCGCTGACCCAGTCGCGTTCGATGCGGGAGAACGTGTCGGCACCCACCTCCTGGCGCAGCGCGTACAGCACCAGCGCGCTCCCGTCGTAGACGACCGGCCGGAAGATGCTGATGGGCTGACCCGCGACGGGCGCCTTGGGCCTGGCGGGCGGGCCGCCGGCGGCGCGCCAGTCGTCCGACTCGGCGTACGCCTCGCGCATGCGGCTCTCGAAGGTGGGCCCGCCGTGCTCCTCCGCGTACGTGCCCTCGTACCAGGTGGCGTGCCCCTCGTTGAGCCAGACGTCGGACCAGCGGTGCGGGGAGACGCTGTCGCCGAACCACTGGTGCGACAGCTCGTGCACGAGCACCGAGTCGACGTACCACTCCGGGTAGCCGCCGCCGATGAACATGTTCCGCTCAAACAGCGACAGTGTCTGCGTCTCCAGTTCGAAGCCGGTGTCGGCGCCCGCGATGAGCACGCCGTAGTCCTCGAAGGGGTAGCGCCCGACGCGCTGCTCCATCCACTGGATCATGCCGGGCGTCTTGGCGAGCCACGGTTCGAGCCGTGCCTTGTCGGCAGCCGGCACGACGTCCCGCACGGGCAGGCCGTGCGGGCCCGTGCGGTGGATGACCGCGGAGGTGCCGATGGAGACCTGCGCGAGTTCGGTGGCCATGGGGTGGCTGGTGCGGTACGTCCAGGTGGTGTCCGCGCCGTCGGCCGTCCTCGCGACCTCGTCACCGTTCGCGACGACCGTGAGCTTCTTGGGCGCCGAGACGTGGAACGTGAAGAACGCCTTGTCGTCGGGGTGATCGTCACAGGGGAAGACGCGGTGCGCGGCGTTGGCCTGATTGGCCATCACCAGGCCGTCCGTGGTCCTGACCCAGCCGCCCGCGCCGGCGGCCCCGCCGGTCTCGCTGGTGTGACGGACGGTGACCCGCAGCGGATCGCCGGGCGCCACGGGCTCGGACGGGGTGACGACGAGGTCCTCACCGGCGGTGGCGAAAGCGGCAGGCCTGCCGTTGACGCGCACCGAGCGGACGGTCCCGTGGGTGAAGTCGAGATTGAAGCGGTCGAGGCGGTCCGTCGCCGTGGCGTCGATGGTGGTGACCGCGTCCAGTGACCTGGCGCTGTCGCCGGTGTAGGTGAGGCCGATGTCGTACGCGCGGACGTCGTACCCCGGGTTGCCGAGGTACGGGAAGAGACGGTCGCCGATGCCGAGCGGCCCGGGCGCGGGCAGCACCGCGGCGACGAGGGAGGCCGACGCGGCGGCGAGCAGCACGGCGCGCAGCCGGCGGGAGGTGAGGAGCATCCCTCACCGCTACCAGGGCGCACGCGGCCCGTGGGGGCGGCGCGCGACCCTCTCAGCCGAAAGGGGTCAGTCGCGGGCCGTACGTGGACGCCAGGCGGCCGGCCGGGCGCCGGGCCTCACGCTTCGGCGGGCTGCGTGGCGCGGCTCACGTCGTAGACACCGGGCACGTCCCGCATGGCGCGCATCAGGCCCGGCAGCAGCGCCGCGTCGGCGAGTTGGACGGTGTACGTGTGCCGGACGCGCTGCCTGCTGGGCGGCTCGACGGTGGCCGAGATGATGGCGGCGCCCGCGGTGGACATCGCGTCGGTCAGATCGGCCATCAGCCGGGGGCGGCCGAACGATTCGGCGCGCAGCGTCACTTGGCACTCGGCGGTGTCACCGGCGGCCCAGCTGACGGCCACCGGTGAGCGGGTGGTCATCCTCGCGACGGCGGGACACCCGGTGCGGTGGACGGTGACGGTACCGCCCCGCACCTGGAAGGCGGTGATCTCGTCGGGCGGTACGGGCGTACAGCAGCCCGCGAGCCGTACGGGCGCGTCCGGCAGTTCGCTGACGACGCCGACGGCGCCGCGCGGGCCCGCGGAGAGGACGGCGGGCGGCCGGGGCGAGGCATCGGGCAGGGCCGCCTCGTCGGGGTGGGCCGCGAGCCAGCCGGTGATCGCGATGCGCGCGGCGGGCGTGCGGGCGTGCTCCAGCCACTCGGGCGACGGGCCCGACGCCGCGTCGTGGGCGAGCAGGATCTGTACGGTGTCGCCGTCCTTGAGGACCGTGCCCAGCGCGACGAGGCGGCCGCCGACGCGGGCGCCGAGACATCGGTGCGCCGCCTCGCCGTACTGCGCGTACGCGGCGTCGACGCAGGTCGCCCCCGCCGGCAGGCCGAGCATGCCGCCCTCGGCGCGGAAGACGGTGATCTCGCGGTCCTGCGCGAGGTCGGCGCGGAGCGTCTTCCAGAACGTGTCGGAGTCCGGCGCGGACTGCTGCCACTCCAGCAGCCGGGAGAGCCAGCCGGGCCGCGTGGGGTCGATACGCTCGCCGTCCGGGCCCTCCGCCGCCGTGTCGCCCGCGGCCGGCCCCGGTGCGTACGGGTTGCCCAGCGCGACGACGCCCGCCTCCGCGACCTTGTGCATCTGGTGCGTACGGATCAGCACCTCGGCGACGGCGCCGTCGGGGCCGACGACGGCGGTGTGCAGTGACTGGTACAGGTTGAACTTGGGCGCGGCGACGAAGTCCTTGAACTCGGAGATCACCGGCGTGAAGCACGTATGGAGCTCGCCGAGGACCGCGTAGCAGTCGGCGTCCTCGGAGACGAGGACGAGCAGCCGGCCGAAGTCCGTACCGCGCAGCTCACCGCGTTTGAGGCGCGATCGGTACACCGAGACCAGGTGGCGCGGCCTGACCAGCACCTCGCCGGAGATGCCGGCCTCGCGCAGCACCCGGCGCATGTCCTGGGCGGTCGCGGCGAGCGCGTCGCCGGCGGAGGCGTTCTCGGAGATCAGGGTGCGGGTGCGGGCCGCGTCCTCCCGGTCGAGGATGGCGAAGACCAGGTCCTCCAGCTCGGACTTGATGGCCTGCACGCCGAGGCGTTCAGCGAGGGGGACGAGGACGTCCCGGGTGACCTTGGCGATCCGCTCCTGCTTCTCGGGGCGCATCACGCCGAGCGTGCGCATGTTGTGGAGCCGGTCGGCGAGTTTGATCGACATGACCCGGACGTCGTTACCGGTGGCGACGAGCATCTTCCGGAACGTCTCGGGCTCGGCTGCGGCGCCGTAGTCGACCTTCTCCAGCTTGGTCACGCCGTCGACGAGATAGCGGACCTCCTCGCCGAACTCGCTGCCGACCTGGTCGAGCGTGACATCCGTGTCCTCGACCGTGTCGTGCAGGACGGCGGCGGTCAGGGTGGTGGTCTCCGCGCCCAGCTCCGCGAGGATCAGCGTGACGGCGAGCGGATGGGTGATGTACGGCTCACCGCTCTTGCGGTACTGGCCGCGGTGCGACGCCTCGGCGAGCACGTACGCGCGGTGCAGGACCGACAGGTCGGCGTCCGGGAAATGCGCCCGGTGCGCCTCCGCGACATGTCCTATGGCATCGGGCAGCCGATCGCGCGACGCGGGGCCGAGCAGAGCGGCCCTGCCCAGCCTGCGGAGGTCGATACGGGGCAGGCCGCGCCTGCGGCCATGGACACCAGGGCTGGTGGCCTCTGCACTCATGGGCACCTCCGGGCAGGATCGACCGGCGGTTCGAGGGACAGGGTCACGCCCTCCGGGCCGGTGCTTGATGCTATCGAGCCCACCACGTGGACCAGACCTGCACTCGTTCAGCGTGAAACGGATCACCCGTTCAAGCGAACGTCTGCATGTCTCAACCGAAGGCCGATTCGAGCCATTCCGGGGCGATGTGCCCTTCGGCGACGATGACGGCGGGGCCCGTCATCTCGATCTCGCCGTCGGGGTGCTCCGTGATCACGAGCCGGCCGCCGGGCAGGTCCACCGTGTACGTGACGGGCCTGCCGGTCACGGCCGGGTCCACGCCGTCCCTGCGCGCCGTCGCGACGGCCACGGCGCACGCGCCGGTACCGCACGACCGGGTCTCGCCCGAACCGCGCTCGTGGACCCGCATCGCGACATGGCCCGGGGCCCTGTCGACGACGAACTCGACGTTGACCCCGTCGGGGTAGACGCCCGCCGGGGTGTACTCGGGTGTGGTGAGCAGGTCTCCCGCGTGCGTCAGCTCCTCGACGAAGGCGATCGCGTGCGGGTTACCCATGTTGACGTTGTACGCGGGCCAGCTGCGGGCGCCCACGGCGACCTCCACGCGGTCGTCCGGGAGGGCGGCGCGCCCCATGCGGACCGTGACGTCTCCGTCCTTGGCGAGGTGGACCTGCTTGACCCCGCCACGGGTGGCGACCGCGAGATCGCCCGCCCCGACGTGCCCGGCGCGCTGGAGGCAGCGGGCGAAGACGCGCACGCCGTTGCCGCACATCTCCGCGACGGAACCGTCGGCGTTGCGGTAGTCCATGAACCATTCGGCCTCGCCGGCCATCGCGCGCGCCTCGGGGTGGGCCGCGGAGCGCACCATGTGCAGCACGCCGTCCGCCCCGACACCCGCCCTGCGGTCGCAGAGCGCGGCCACGAGCCCCGGAGGCAGGTCGAGCGCGTTGTCCGGGTCCGGCAGGATCACGAAGTCGTTCTCCGTGCCGTGTCCCTTGAGGAACGCCAGGGGCGTGGTCGCTGTGGTGGTCACGCGTCCCATCGTAGAAGCCACCGGCGACATGCGGCGACGGCGCCCACGGAGCGGACGCTCCGAGAGGAGCCGTAGCTCAGGGAGGAGCCGTAGCTCAGCGCAACCGCGCCACGCGCCACACGGCGAGTGCCACGACGATCGCGGCGACCGCCACGTAGAGCGCCACGAAGCGCCGGTCGGCGCGTTCGCCGGACGCCTTGGACGGCAGGCCCGGCCAGGTGTAGCCGACCTTGCGGGCGGCCGTCATGCCCCAGCCCGCGGCGCAGCAGCCCAGGAGGAGGCCCAGCATGGCCGTCACGGAACCGCCGTCGCCCGTACCGAAGGCGAGCGGGAACGCGAACATCAGGGACCCGACACCGGCCAGTATCACGATGGGCGCGATCTGCCAGATGCGGAACTTGCCCTGCGGTCTGAGCTCCACCTCGACCTCGGTGACCTGCTCGGCCGCCGGGTCCTGCTCGTCCGGGCCGTCGGAGGTGAGGCCGTCGGAGGTGAGAGCGCCCGGGACCGCCGCGCCGTCCGACGGGCCGGGGCCCGCGAGGCCGCCGGGCACGGGACCGTCCTGGACCAGACCGTCCGCGTCGACCGCGACGTGCGGCGACACGCCGGCCGGCGGCGGTGTGCGCGGCGGAGCCGGGAGGACCGCAGGCGGTGGCCCGTCGTCGTCGGAGACTTCGGGCACGTCCCGCGTCGCCGACTGGGGATCGCGAGGGCCGGCTTCCATCGCCACGCGCCCTCCCAACTCGGACTCCACGGGTGGATCGATGCTCGATGATGGCACGCCGTCAGTCGCCGAAATGACGGCCGGGGCGTCCCGATGCCATCACGTGATCAGGCTGTTATAGCCCCGCTTTAGGGTTATGCAGGTCAGACGCCTGTTGCCGGTCGGCCAGTCAGCGAGAGGTCAGCAATAGCCGCAGGTCAGCGCCGGATTGACCGGCCGCGACCAGCCCGAAGGAGAAGCCCTGTCGAACAAGCTTGCGCGGGGTATGGGGAGCTTCTTCAAGACCTGCGAGTGTCGCCGGCCGTCGAGGTGCCCGCACCTCCATACGATCCGCTTCCGCAACAGCCGGGGGAAGCAGGCCGAGGAGTTCGGCTACTCCAACCAGTACAGTGCGATCGACCGTTTGATCGAGCTATATACGGCTCGCAAGACCACCCCGAAGACCATCGCCGAGCAGCAGGAGACCCTCGGCGAGATGATCTTCGAGGAGTACGCGAAGGCGTGGTTCGCCCGCAAGCGCGGCCTCACCGGCAGCACGAAAGCCGCGACCGAGTCCCGGCTGCGCACCCACTCCTACCCGGAGATCGGGTCGCGGAAGATGCACACCTTCGACAGCTTCGTGGTTGAACGTTTCATCACCGCCAAGCCCGCCCGAGTACCGCCCAGGCCCCACCGTGATCCGCACCAAGGAACAGGTCGGCCTCCTGCGCACGGCCCGCTCGACCTCGCAGGCGCAGTCCTCGACTCCGCCCATGTACGCGGAGGTACGCGCCGACAAGGCTTCCACCAGTAGAAGCCCTGGGACTTTCCTGGGACTTTGCTCCGCATCAGTCAGCGAGACGTTGAAAGACAGGAAAAGGACTTTGCACTGGTCAGCGCCTCACAGGGCTGCAACGACGCAGGTCAGCCGGGCGGGTGGCCACTTCTTCTACTGTGCGAGGTGATCGAAGGATCCGGACTATCCCGCGCCGGCCTACTGTGGGGGAAGTTCGAAGCGCAGCAGGGCCCCGGCCTGGTGCGTGCGAAGTTCTGTCTCCGGCTCGATGTGCCGTACCTCGGCGCCGTCGTCGATGACGGTCTCGGTCAGTTCGTTGATGATGTCGGGGACCTCGCGCAGCGGCTCCCCGCAGAGCGGGCAGGTCTTTCCCGAGCGCGCAAGCAGCCCGTCCCGGTCGCAGACGACGCCTGGGGCAACCGCCTCCTCGTCCACCGCCAGCGTCCGGATCGCGGCCAGCGAGGCCGCCCACAGCGTCTCGTCGAGCGCGACGGCGGAGGGCTGCCGGGCCGCCCTGGCTTCGAGGATCTCGCCGACGAGCTGTCGCTGCTCCTGGTGTGCGTGGTCGGAGACGAGCTCCTGCACCTTCTGCTTGATGTCCGCAGGCGTGGCGGTCTCACGGTCGACGGTGAAGCTGCCGATGAGCCGGTCCCGCAGTTCACGCGGGAGGAATTCGATGAAGACCGGTACCTCATAAGAGTGGCCGCCGACGACGAGCAGGTCGAAGCGCCCGGTCCCGAACAGCTGCTTCAGCTCGCCGATGAGCCGCCGGTAGTGCCGTTTGCTGAGCTCGTCGGCCTTGTTGCGGACCCGGTCCTCGGCGAGCCCCGCGGCGTAGTTGGGCTTGCGCAGCGTACGGTCGCGGATCTTCTCCAGCTCCCGGGCCTCGTCGAGGTAGTGCTCCCAGACCTGACCGGTCCCCTTGTCCACGATGACCGCGCAGGTGCGGTAGTACTCGTCGAGCACGCCCAGCATCGGACGGACGTACGGATCTGCGTCCACCACGATGCGTTCACGGACGCTTCGCGGCAGCCACACCTGCTCGTAGACGCCGTTGCCGCTACAGGAGAAGACGGCGACAGCGCCCGGTCGGTGGGGCTCCTCTTCGAGCGATTTCCCGATCTTCGCGATGTCGTCGCGGAGCGAGAGCCGCGCGGCGTGCTCAAGTGAGCGATCCTCCGCGAGGGGCCGGATGCGGTCCAGCAGGCTCGCCACCCGGGTCAGGAACGCGCGGCGCCCCGTCCTGTCCGGTTCCGCGGGGATGTAGAGCGAGACCAACGGAAGTCCGTTCCCGTCCAGCCGGAGAATTCGATCGACCTGGTCTTGCGTGATCATCACTGCTCCTCGCGCTCCGTGAGCCTCGCTCCGCCCCGTTCCAGGTAACGCGGTGGACGCAGGAGCAGCAACCGCAGCGTGACCCAGTTCAGCCACTCCGGGCTGCCCGCAGGTGGACCCACCGCGTTCCCGTCCGGAACTTGAAGGCGATCGCATCACCTCACGGTGATCCCGCCAGGGCCACCTCTCTTCGGCGTCCGGTCCGGAAGTAACGGCTCGATCCGCGCCCACTGGGCGTCAGTCAGCGACATGCCCAGATCAACGTCCCACTGATCCAAACGAAACCGCCCAGCCAGCCAGGACCTCGATGGTGCGGTCGACCAGTCCACGCCCGGGCGTGGACTGGTCGACGAAGGCGCCCCGCTCTCACCCGAGTTGGGCGGCTTCATCGCGAGCGCCGGCCGGTCCATGTCTCCTGGCCGACCAGGTCGAGGTCCATTGCAGCTTGGTATCGCTGAGAGATGCCGACCGGGCCGCAGCCCCATAGCCCACTCCGGTGACGGGGGCCCGGCATGGCCAAGGCCTACCCGCTTCACGGCATCGCCCAAGAGCTTCCCGTAGCACCAGCAAAACGGCCCGGCAACGTAGCGCGGGGATTGCCGGTTAGCCACACCGGCAATCCCAGGGACCGTTGATAGTCCACCGCCACCATCCACCCGCACGTCGGACGGCCACCATCGACACGACCACTGAACGAGTGCCAGGCACCCGCTGACGGCTGGCTACGGTGCCTCAAACGATCAGGCTGCCACGTAGCTCGCCCGGAAGAGACTCTGCGCACGATCCACGTCTCCCGGCGTGCGGATCTGCACCTCCAAATCACCCGTCCCGCGATGGCCGAGACCGGACACGTCCCGGGTGAACCCAGGAACGAGGTCTACAAGCCGCGGGTCGACCTTCAGGTAGACCAGGAGCTTGGAGCTTGCTCCGCTGGGGCGGACAGACGGCAGGCGAAGTTCCGCAGCCCCCGGTACGCGCGGCACTGCTTACGCTCGACGCGGTTCACGCCGTTCCCGAGCCCCAGCAGTGCCTCGTCGACCGCGCCCGCCAGCAGCGCCATCGACGCACCCTGAACGTCGCTCGCCGCTCGGGCAACCGCCTGGCGCCGCGCCCGGCGGACCACCTGTATGCCGCCGCTCACGGACGCCACGGTCTCGAGCCCGAGCAGGTCGCGGCCGAAGAGTCGGTGGCGGACAAGGTCGATCGACCGCCGGTGCTCGCGCACGGCATGCACGTCGTAGCGCGTGAAGCCGCCGGCGATACAGATCACGCGCGGGCTGCTCCACAGCACCTGGGACGCCGCCGTCGCGTCACGTGATCAGGCTGTGACCGCCCGTTCGATCAATGCCAGGGCGTGGTCCCGGAGCTTGCCTGTCGACCCCTCGGTCCCATCGAGCCAGTGCACGCGCGAATCCCTGCGGAACCAGGAGTCCTGGCGGCGCGCGAAACGCTTCGTGGCCCGTACGGTCTCCCCGCGCGCATCGTCCTCGGTGCACGCGCCGGCGAGTGCGGACAGCACCTGCTGGTAGCCCAGGGCACGGGAGGCCGTACGGCCGTCCCGCAGACCGCGCTCCTCAAGTGCCCGCACCTCGTCAACGAGCCCCGCTTCCCACATCCGGTCGACGCGGAGCGCGATGCGCGCGTCGAGTTCGGGACGGGGCACGTCGACCCCGATCTGCACGGTGTCGTACACGGCGTCGTGGCCCGGGAGGTTCGCGGTGAAGGGCTGCCCGGTGATCTTGATCACCTCCAGCGCCCGCACGATGCGGCGGCCGTTGCTCGGCAGGATCGCCTCGGCGGCGCGGGGGTCGGCGGCGGCGAGACGAGCGTGCAGCACGCCGGAGCCGCGCAGCGTCAGTTCGGCCTCCAGTCGCGCGCGGACCTCCGGGTCCGTGCCCGGGAAGTCGAGGGCGTCGATCACGCCGCGTACGTACAGGCCTGAGCCGCCCACCAGGACGGGGACGCGGCCCGCGGCCAGCAGGCGGTCGATCTCGGCGCGTGCGAGCCGCTGGTACTCGGCGACGCTCGCGGCCTCGGTGATGTCCCAGATGTCCAGGAGGTGGTGGGGGACGCCCGCGCGCTCCTCCTCGGCCAGTTTGGCGGTACCGATGTCCATGCCCCGATAGAGCTGCATGGAGTCGGCGTTCACGACCTCACCGCCGAGCTGGCGGGCGAGATGAACGCCGAGATCCGACTTGCCCGCCGCGGTGGGACCGACGACGGCGATGACCCGGGGGGCGGGAGCTGCGCTTGTCACGGCTCCAGTCTCCCAAACGCGCCGGGCGGGTCCCGACCGGATGGGCCTTGTGCGCGACGCACGCCCGCGCCGTACCCTTTGCTCAGGTATGGATCGATTCTTCGATTCTTCGATTCCTCGGGACGGAAGGTGCCGTATGGGCTTCAAGGATTCGCTGAAGGCCAGGCTGTCGCCGGCGCGGGACAAGGTGTCCGATCTGGCGGCGCAGCACGGCGACCGGATCGGTCAGGGCCTGGACAAGGCCGCGCGCACCGTCGACCAGCGGACCGGCGGCAAGTACAGCGATCGCATCGACGCGGGCACGGACAAGGCGAAGGGCGCCATCGACCGCATGTCCCAGCGGGGCGACAGCGACGGCGACGGGCCGGACGGCGTGCCGCACCCGGACGAGACGCGCTAGATCCGCGCTTCACGCACCCGCTTCACGCACCCGCTCCGTCGGCTTCGGGCACCGGCGCGGGACGCGCCCAGAGAGGCGCTCTACGACCAGGCCGCCACGAAGTAGCCGACGCCGTAGGGCGCCTCTTCGTACAGCAGCCGTCCCGTGAGTGAGGCGCCCCCGGCGGCGCCCGCGAGGACCTGCCAGGGCGCGCGTCCGGCGACGAGCAACTCGCGGGCGAGAGCGGCGTCGAGGGCGGCCAGCGCGGCGGTGTCGGCCGCGCCGAGCGCCGTCGCGACGGACGCGTCGAAGCCCTCCGCCCGCTCGTCCAGGTAGCCGGGCGCCTTGAGCGTGCGGCAGGAGCTGCCGTCCCCCATCACCAGGAGCGCCACGCGCGGTGCGGCGGCCGCGATCTCGTGCCCGGCGGCGAGGCAGGCGTCCGGGTCCTCGCCGTCGGCGACGGCGAGCGCCGTGGGGGCGGACTGCGCCCAGCCGACCCGATCCAGCAGCCAGGCCGCGACGGCCAGGGATTCCGGCAGCGCGCCGCGGGACGCCCCACGCGGGTCGTCCGCGCGGTCCGTGCCACGGCCCGGCGTGGGCAGCGCCACGTCGAGGGGCACACCGAAACCACGGAAACCGCCCCTGGCGCCCGCGGGGTAGCCGCCCGCCTGGACGGTACCCGCGGGGCCGACCACGACGAGCCGGTCCGCCCGCGCCGCGGCCAGCACGGCGAGCGCGTCCCAGGCGGCCGTGCGGGCGGCGTCCAGCTCGGGGGCGGCCCCCGCGGCGACCTCGGGCACGAGCAGCGGCGGGCAGGGGCATACGGCAGCGGCGACCAGCATGCTGCGACCCTAACCCCCGGCGATCACGCCGGGGGTGAGACCGCCACCGGCCGCCCCGTCGCGGGCGGCACGCCGCGGCCGTACGCGGCGCACGTGCACCGGGCCGGCGTCCGGTCCCGGGATCGCGGTGGTCCCGGGAGCAGGGCGACCCCGGGATCGCGGTGGTCCCGGGGGCCGGAGCGGTTCTGAGGTCAGACCGCGGCGCAGCCGTCCGCCACCGGGAGCGGAGCCGGGACCCCGATGGTCGGCAGCCCGAGCATGACGCCCGTGGGCTCCGTCTCCCGCGTCGTGCGGCGCTGCCAGGCGTCCCCTGACGCCGTCCGCCGTACCGCGCTCGTCGGCCCCTCGGCGAGCAGGTGGTGCGGGGCCGCGTAGGTGATGTCCACGGTGACCATGTCACCCGGACGCACGTCCTGACCGGGCTTGGTGAAGTGGACGAGGCGGTTGTCGGCGGCGCGGCCGGAGAGCCGGTGGGTGGCGTCGTCCTTGCGGCCCTCGCCCTCGGCGACCATGACCTCAAGGGTGCGGCCGACCTGCTTCTTGTTCTCCTGCCAGGAGATCTCCTCCTGGAGAGCGACAAGACGCTCGTAGCGCTCCTGGACGGTCCGCTTGGGGATCTGCCCGTCCATGTCCGCCGCAGGGGTGCCAGGGCGCTTGGAGTACTGGAAGGTGAACGCCTGCGCGAACCGGGCCTCGCGCACCACGTGCATCGTCTGCTCGAAGTCCTCCTCGGTCTCGCCGGGGAAACCCACGATGATGTCGGTGGAGATGGCGGCGTGCGGGATGGCTGCCCGCACCTTCTCGATGATGCCGAGGTAGCGGTCCTGCCGGTACGAGCGGCGCATCGCGCGCAGGACGGTGTCCGAACCCGACTGCAGCGGCATGTGCAGCTGCGGCATCACGTTCGGCGTCTCGGCCATCGCGGCGATCACGTCGTCGGTGAAGTCCCGCGGGTGGGGCGAGGTGAACCGGACGCGCTCCAGGCCCTCGATCGTGCCGCAGGCGCGCAGCAGCTTGGAGAAGGCCTGCCGGTCGCCGATGTCGGAACCGTACGCGTTGACGTTCTGCCCGAGCAGGGTGATCTCCGAGACGCCCTCGCCGACCAGCGCCTCGATCTCCGCGAGGATGTCACCGGGCCTGCGGTCCTTCTCCTTGCCGCGCAGCGCGGGCACGATGCAGAAGGTGCAGGTGTTGTTGCAGCCGACCGAGATCGACACCCACGCGGCATACGCCGACTCGCGGCGGGTGGGCAGCGTGGAGGGAAAGGCCTCCAGCGACTCGGCGATCTCGATCTGCGCCTCCTCCTGGACGCGGGCGCGTTCCAGCAGGACCGGCAGTTTGCCGATGTTGTGCGTGCCGAAGACGACGTCCACCCAGGGCGCCCGCTTCACGATGGTGTCGCGGTCCTTCTGCGCGAGACACCCGCCCACCGCGATCTGCATGCCGGGCCGCCGGGTCTTGGCGGGGGCGAGACGACCGAGGTTGCCGTACAGCTTGTTGTCGGCGTTCTCCCGTACGGCGCAGGTGTTGAAGACGACGACGTCCGCCTCCTCCTCGCCCTCGGGAGCGCGGACATAGCCGGCGTCCTCCAGCAGTCCCGAGAGCCGTTCCGAGTCGTGGACGTTCATCTGGCACCCGTAGGTGCGGATCGCATAGCTTCGGTTGGCGCCCACGGTCTGGACCGGCTCACTGCTGCTCATGCGAACAAGGGTAGGCCGTGCGGGTGGCTGCCCAAGCCGGGGCAGCCACCGGCGGCCGGCGAGGCCCGGCCGCGAAGCCGGCTGCCGACCGCGGGCGGCGGGGCCGTCACGGCGGGGCTGGGGGGACGCAGACCGGTCGGGCGATGAGCCACAGGCGGCCGATCCGGCCTAGCATGACCGATATGCGGGTTATGTTCAGCGGGGTCTCCCTGTACGGCCACACGCTGCCACTCCTTCCGCTGGCGCGCGCCTTCCACCGCCGAGGGGACGACGTCGTACTGGCGCTTCCTGCTTCGTTCATGCCGGTCTTCTCGGCGGAGCCGTTCCGGATGTTCGCGGCGGGCGCGGACACGGCCACGGTGGTCGCGGAGGTGCATCGCCTCTGCGGTGTCGACCTGCTCACCGCGCCGACGCCCGAGGCCGAGATCGAGGCGCTGGCCGGCACCAGGGTCGACATGTCGGTGACCGACCTGCTGGCCGCGGCCACGCAGTGGTGGCCCGAGCTGATCGTGCACGACCCGTACGACTACGCGGCGCCGCTGATCGCCGCCGAACTCGGCGTACCCACCGTGGTCGTCACCCTCGGTCCCGGCGTCTCCCCCACCTTCGAGCGGGCAGCCGCCCGGAAGGTGGCCCCCCGCTACCGTGCGCGCGGGCTGACGCCCGGGCCGCCGGCCCACGTGCTCGACGTGTGCCCCCCCGGCCTGTCCGGCGGCGAGGGCGCCGCACCGTCCGCCGGGCGCCTGCCGATGCGGCCCGAGCCGCATCACGCGCCCGACGGCGCCGCGACCCGGGCCCTGAGCTGGCCGTCGGGCTCCCCCCGGGTGCTGGTGACCTTCGGCACGGCCTACTCCGGCGTCCCCGTGGTCGGTCCCGTGGTCCGTGCGCTCGCCGGTACGGGCGCGGCCGTGCGCGTCACGGTCGGCCAGGACGGTCCCAGCGACGGCTTCGCGACCGCCCCTGGTCCCGTGGCGTACGAGCCGTTCGCGCCGCTCGTGGACCTGCTGGACGGCGCCGACCTGGTCGTGGCGCACGGCGGGGCGGGCACCGTGCTGGGCACCCTGTCCGAGGCGCTCCCGATGGTGCTCCTGCCGCAGGGCGCCGACCAGTTCACGCACACGGAACGCGCGGCCGGTGCGGGTGCCGCGATCGGACTCACAGGCGGGGCCGCCACGGCCGAGGCCACGGTGGCTGCCGTGGCGGAACTCGTGGCGGAGCCCTCCTACCGCCGTGCGGCGCGGACGGTCGCCGCCGAGATCGCCGCGATGCCGTCACCGGACGAGGTGGCCGCGACGCTGGCCGGCCCGTCCTGACGGCGAACCACCAGGCTGCCGCACCCATGCGAGGACGGCCCCGGTGCACGGCCGGGCCCGGGGCGGCCCGACCGCGTGAACCGCAGGGCTCTTCCCGGACACGACGGCCCCAGCGACGACGGCGTGCAACGGCCCGTTCGCGCCCTGGTCCGAGGTGGGCCGCTGCTGGAAGGATCAGCGCATGCCCTGCGCCGAATCCCGCCGAAGCCGACGCCGCGCCGCGTCAGCAGTGGCCGTGTTCACCGTGGTGGCGGCGCTGCTGGTGTGCCGGGTGGCACCGCGGAGCGACCCGTCGCCGCACGGCTCCGCCGTCTTCAGTACCGGCGTCCCCTCGGGCGTTTACCACAAGTACGGCGACCTGCTGGAGGAGTACCTGCGCCGGGACCTGCCGGACGTGCGGGTGGAACTGGTCCCTAGCGAGGGTTCGGGGCAGAACCTGGAGCGGGTGGCGTCCGGCACGGCGCAGTTCACCTTCGCGACGGCGGACGTGGTCGCCGCGTACCAGCGTGAGCACCCCGCCGGCCGGCAGCGGCTGCGGGCCTGCGCCCGGCTCTACGACGACTACGTGCAACTGGTCGTCCCCCGCGGCTCACCGGTGCGCTCCGCGGCCGGACTGCGAGGGCTGCGGGTGGGCGTCGGGCAGCGGGGTTCCGGCGTACGGCTCGTCGCCGACCGGCTGCTGCGCGCGGCGGGGCTCGACCCGGCAGGGGACCTCACCGAAGTCCTCCACGGCATCGACCGGATGCCGGGCGAGCTGGAGTCGGGCCGCCTCGACGCGTTCTTCTGGACGGGCGGCCTGCCCACCGCGGCCGTGCGGGCGCTCGCGGAGCGCTTCCCGGTACGCCTGGTGCCGCTGCAGCCGGAACTCGTCGGACGGCTGCACGCGGCGACGGGTACCGACGGGAGCCACTACCGCTCGGCGGGCATACCCGCCGACGCGTACGGGAGCCCCGGGGGCCCGGATGTGGTGCCGACCGTGGCGGTGGCGAACCTGCTGGTCACGACGGACCGTGTCGACGCGGCCCTGACGAAGGGGTTCACCAGGGCCGTGATCGACAGCAGGGACAGGATCGGCCGCGAGGTCCACCCGGCGCAGCTGGTCGACCTGCGGACCGCGATCTACACCGACCCGCTGCCGCTGCACGAGGGGGCACTCCGCTACTACCGCTCCGCGAAGCCATGACGCGGCGAGGCGGTGACGCCGTGACGCCGTGAGGCCAGAGATCCGGAATGGCTCGTGCGCTCGCGCCGGGCGGAACCGGGAGGCGGCGCCGGGCGGAAAGCCCCCGACCGTTCGGCCCGGTCCTGGCGGGCTCAGCGGGGCGGTGCGGACCGGGGCAGGGTGAGGGTGGCCCGCAGCCCCCTGCGTTCCCCGCGCGCATGGGTGAGGGTGCCGCCCCATCCGGCGACCAGGGCGCGCGCGATCGACAGGCCGAGACCGGAGCCCGCGACGTTCTGGTGGTGGCCGCTGCGCCAGAACCGGTCCCCGATCCTGGTCAGCTCCTCGTCGGTGAGCCCGGGGCCGCCGTCCTCCACCACGATGGTCGACGTGTCGCCCGACGACCCGGCGCTGACCACCACCGATTCCCCCGACGGAGTGAACTTCAGCGCATTGTCGATGACGGCGTCCAGGGCGCTGGACAGTGCGACCGGATCCACCCACGCGGTGACCGCCGCGCCCCGCCAGTCCAGCCGTACCCCCCGCTCGGCGGCGAGCGCCGTCCACGCGCCGACGCGCTCCCCGGCGAGGGCGCCGACATCGGTCAGGATCGCCTCGGCCCGCGCGTGTTCGGCGAGCGCCAGGTCGAGCAGGCCGTCCAGTACGGTGCCGAGCCGCATGCCCTCGGTCCGTACGGACGCGATCTCCTCGTTCTCGCGCGGGAGTTCCAGCGCGAGGAGTTCGATCCGCAGCAGCAGCGCGGACAGCGGGTTGCGCAACTGGTGCGAGGCATCGGCGACGAAGGCCCGCTGCTGCTCCAGCACCTGCTCGACGTTGTCGGCCATCTCGTTGAACGAGCGGGCCAGGCGGCGCAGTTCGGGCGGCCCGCCGGCCGCGGCCACCCGTGCCTTCATCCGCCCGGTGGCAATGGCGTGCGTGGCCGCGTCCAGGACCCGTACGGGCAGCAGTACCCAGCCGGCGAGACGGGCCGCGGCACCTATCGCGACCAGCATCGCCACGGACTCGCCCGCCGCGATCAGCAGCCAGCCGCGCAGCACTCGGGAACGCAGCCGGCCGGTGGGCGAGTCGGTGACGACGACGGCGACGACGTCACCGTCCCGGACGACCGGCGAGGCGACGAAGAGCCTGCGGTCCTGCCAGGGCCAGACCTGCTCGGGGTCCTCGCTGCGACGGCCGAGCAGCGCCTCGCGGAAAGCGGCGCGCCCTTCCCCCGCCGCGGGCAGCCCCCATGCGGCCGGTGCCTTCGCCACGGCGGCGCCGTCGCGCAGGAAGACGCCGGCCCTGATCTCGTAGACCTCGTAGGAGCGGGCGAGTTCGGCGGCCAGGGTGGCGCGGCGCTCCCCGCGGCCGGTGGCGGAGCCCGTGTCGTCCGTGACGAACTGGGCCAGCGCCGCCATCCGTGCGGTGTCGTCGATGCGGTCGACGACCAGGCGCTGTTGCTGGGCGGCGGCCCGGCTCAGGGCCAGCGGGAAACCCAGAGCGAGCAGCACGGCCGCCATCAGGACCATCAGCAGCGGCAGCAACCGGGAGCGCACGCGAGGTCCCGTACCCGAGGTCTCAGGCGGTCTGCGGGGCGGCGGGCACGGCGAGCCGGTAGCCCACCCCGCGTACGGTCTCGATCAGCTCCGGCATGCCGAGTTTCTGCCGCAGCGACGCGACATGCACTTCGAGCGTGCGGCCCGTGCCCTCCCAACTGGTCCGCCACACCTCGCTGATGATCTGCTCGCGACGGAAGACGACACCCGGCCGCCGGCCGAGCAGCGCCAGCAGGTCGAACTCCTTGCGGGTGAGCGGGACCGGGGTGCCGTCGACGGTGACGCGGCGGGCCGGCGGTTCCAGGGTGACGCGGCCGAGCGTCTGGGTCCGGGCGGTGGCGGGAGCGTCCGCCGCGGGCGTCTCTCCCGCGCGCCGGAGCGGTACGCGACGGCTGACGGCGTGGATGCGGGCCAGCAGTTCACCGATGTCGTAGGGCTTGACGACGTAGTCGTCGGCACCCAGGTTCAGGCCGTGGATGCGCGAGCGCACGTCGGCCCGCGCGGTCACGATGATCACCGGGGTGGTGGTGACCTTCCTGATCCGGTCGCAGACCCGGAAGCCGTCCTGGTCGGGCAGGCCCAGATCGAGCAGCACCACCCCGAACGCGGCCCGGCCGCCGCCGGGAGCGGGCAGCAGGGCCCGCAGCGCCTCTTCGCCCGAGCGCGCGTGCACGCTCTCGAAGCCGTGCCTGGCGAGCACCGCGCGCAGTGCCGCGGCCACGTGGTCGTCGTCCTCCACGAGCAGCAGTTTCACCGGCCCCCCTCTCCCCGTCGGGCCCCTGGCATCGAGTCGATGATGTCCCCGCCGTCACCCAGGATGCCGGTCCCGTGCCTTTCCGTTACCCACCCGGTACGCCGTCCACCGCTGTCACCGGAAGTGGTGAGCGGCATCGGTTCGGTGCCGCCGGACCGTGATGCTCAAGCTTCGCTCAGATGTACTGACGCCGGTGGGAGCGGCTGCCTATGTTCCCTGACAAGCCCACGAGGACGGAGCGCCATCGATGGACGACATGTCCGTGACCGAAGGGCCGGGGGACGCGGTGCGTGGCGGCGACGACCTGGTCGTACTGAGCCGTGTCGACAAGCACTTCGGCGCGCTGCACGTGCTCCGCGACATCGACCTGACCGTCGCGCGCGGCGAGGTCGTCGTCGTGATCGGACCCTCGGGTTCGGGGAAGTCCACACTGTGCCGGACGATCAACCGGCTGGAGACGGTCGACTCGGGCACCATCACCGTCGACGGCCGCCCCCTCCCCCAGGAGGGCAGGGAACTGGCGCGGCTCCGCGCCGACGTGGGCATGGTGTTCCAGTCGTTCAACCTCTTCTCGCACAGGACCGTGCTGGAGAACGTGACCCTGGGGCTGACGAAGGTCCGCAAGCTCGCCAGGTCCACCGCCGAGGAGAAGGCGCGCGTCCTGCTCGACCGGGTCGGCGTCGGCTCGCAGGCCGGCAAGTACCCGGCACAGCTCTCCGGCGGCCAGCAGCAGCGCGTCGCGATCGCCCGCGCCCTCGCGATGGACCCGAAAGTCATGCTCTTCGACGAGCCGACCTCGGCACTCGACCCCGAGATGATCAACGAAGTACTCGAAGTCATGCGGCAGTTGGCGAGGGACGGCATGACCATGATCGTCGTCACCCACGAGATGGGCTTCGCCCGCTCCGCGGCGAACAGGGTCGTCTTCATGGCGGACGGCCGGATCGTCGAAGAGGCCTCCCCCGAGGCGTTCTTCAGCGCTCCGCGCAGCGACCGGGCCAAGGACTTCCTGTCGAAGATCCTGCACCACTGACCGACCCCCGCCCCGCCGGCCCCGGCGTCCGACCGGCCCCGACGCCGGGCGGCGCGCGAAGCCCGAGGCACATCCGGCGAACCGTTCGACGCACCCGAGGGAAGTCCAGGCATGAAGCTCCACAAGGCAAGCGCGGCCACGGCCGCGGCTCTCGTCCTGACTCTGGCCGCCACCGCGTGCGGCAACGGCGACGACGACGCGGACGCGAGCGGCGACGGCGGCAGGATCACCGTCGGCATCAAGTTCGACCAGCCGGGGCTCGGCCTCAAGAGGCCGGACGGCAGCTTCACCGGCTTCGACGTCGACGTCGCCAGGTACGTCGCCGGACAACTCGGTTACGACGCCGGGGACATCGAATGGAAGCAGACCCCGAGCGCCGAGCGCGAGACGATGATCTCAAGCGGCGACGTGACGTTCGTCGTGGCCAGTTACTCGATCACCGGCGAGCGCGAGCGGAAGGTCGACTTCGCCGGTCCCTACCTCCTCGCCCACCAGGACCTGCTGGTGCGCTCCGACGACAGCTCCATCTCCAGCGCCGGGGACCTCGACTCCAAGAAGCTCTGCTCCGTGACGGGTTCCACCTCGGCGCAGAACATCAAGGCCAAGCTGGCGCCGAAGGCCGACCTGCAGGTCTTCGGCGGGTACTCGGAGTGCCTGACCGGCCTGGAGAACAAGGCCGTCGACGCCCTCACCACGGACGACTCCATCCTCGCCGGATACGCCGCCCAGAAGGAGCACCGGGGCAAGTTCAAGCTCGCGGGCCTGCGACTCAGCGACGAGAACTACGGCATCGGCCTCAAGAAGGGCGACACCGGACTCAAGGACAAGATCAATGCGGCGTTGAGGAAGATGGTGTCCGACGGCTCCTGGCAGAAGGCCGTCACCGCCAACTTCGGCCCCGCCCGGTACAAGAACGAGCCCGCTCCGGCCATCGCGGGCTGAAGCGGGGGCCGGTGGCGGGGCACCTGACGCGCCGCGCCGCCGACCGGCGGCCACCGCCCCGGCCCCCGGCCCCCGCTTCACGGAGCGCCGCACCTCGTCCGTACTTCTCCCCCCACCGTCCCCTTTTCGCATTCGGCTTTCGGCTTTCGGCTTTCGGCTTTCGGCTTTCGGCTTTCGGCTTTCGGCTTTCGGCTTTCGGCTTTCGGCTTTCGGCTTTTGGCTTTGGCTTTGGCTTTGGCTTTGGCTTTGGCTTCTGGCTTCACTTCTGCGACAACGGCCCACCCTTCACGGGAGAGCACGGGGGCATCGTGTTCGACTTCCTCCATTCCGACTACGACCTGCTCGGCGCCTTCCAGGTGACCGTGCGGCTCACCCTCTGCTCGGCGGCGGGCTCCCTGCTCTGGGGCACCCTGCTGGCCGGGATGCGGGTCGGCCCGGTGCCGCTGATGCGGGGCTTCGCCACCGCGTACGTGAACATCGTGCGCAACACTCCGCTGACCCTGCTCGTCGTGGCCTGCTCGCTCGGGCTCAACCAGACGCTCCAGATCACCTTGGGCGGCCGGGACTTCGCCCAGATCGGGTTCCGCCTCGCCGTCCTCGGACTCGTCGCGTACACGGGTACGTTCGTGTGCGAGGCGGTGCGCTCCGGCATCAACACGGTGCCCGTCGGACAGGCGGAGGCAGCGCGGGCGCTCGGCTTCGGCTTCTTCCAGGTGCTCGTCCTGGTCGTGCTGCCGCAGGCGTTCCGCTCCGTCGTCGCGCCCCTCGCGAGCGTGCTCATCGCGCTGACCAAGAACACCACGGTGGCGGCGGCGATCAGCGTCGCGGAGGCGGCGGCCCTGATGAAGGAGATGGTCGAGAACGAGAGCGACGCGCTGTTCGCCGTGTTCGCCGTGTTCGCGTTCGGGTTCGTGGTGCTGACGCTGCCGGTCGGGCTGCTGCTCGGCTGGGTCGGCCGACGGGTGGCGGTGAAGCGATGAGCGGCGGCTCGGTCCTCTACGACACGCCGGGCGTTCGCGCGAGGCGGCGCAACCTGCTGTACACGGTGGTGTTCCTGGCCGCCCTCGCGCTCACCGCCTGGTGGGTGCTCGCGGCGATGGCCGACAAGCGGCAGCTGACCGCGGCGAAGTGGAGCCCCTTCGTCACGGACTCCCAGGTCTGGACGACGTACCTGCTGCCGGGGCTCGGCGGGACGCTGCTCGCGGCGGCGCTCGCGATCGTCGTGGCGCTGCCGGTCGGCGCGCTCCTCGGCCTCGGCCGGCTGTCCGACCACGCCTGGGTGCGGGTGCCCGCCGGGGTGGTGGTGGAGTTCTTCCGCGCCATCCCGGTGCTGCTGCTGATGGTCTTCGCCGCGCAGTTGTACGTCGAGTTCAGCGATGTCCCGTCCGACGCCAGGCCGCTGTACGCGGTGGTGACCGGTCTCGTCCTCTACAACGCGTCCGTGATGGCCGAGATCGTGCGGGCCGGCATCCTGTCGCTGCCGCGCGGGCAGACCGACGCGGCGAAGGCCGTCGGGATGCGCAAGGGCCGGATCATGACGGCCGTACTGCTGCCGCAGGCGGTGACGGCGATGCTGCCCGTGCTCGTCAGCCAGCTCGTGGTCATCGTCAAGGACACCGCGCTGGGCGGCGCGGTCCTCGCCCTGTCCGAGCTGCTCGCGCAGAGCAGGACGATCACGGCCAACTACGGGGCGAACACCATCGCCACGTTCACGGTCATCGCCGTTCTGTACATCATCATCAATTCCTGCCTGGCGGGCTTCGCCGGATGGCTGGAACGCCGCTCCCGCGGAACGCGGCGCTCCGGCGCCGTCGTCCCCGGCGCCCGGTCCGCCCCGGACCTCGGGGCGGTGCGCGCGGCCCGCACCGCGAAGGACGAGCGCCGGGACGCCTGAGAGAGAAGTGACGGGGAATCACTTCAGGGTCTGGCCGAGGGTGTACGCGCCGCCCCGGCCGTCGCTTGACGCGGGAACCCCCAGTCGGTTGCATACGTTCTGTGATCACGCACCGGGCGCCAGCCGCCACCGACCGCACGTCCGTACCGGACCGAAGGGCGGCTCCGTGGACCCGGTGATCGTCGTCGGAGCGGGCCCCGTGGGGCTCACGCTCGCGCTGGCTCTCGCGGCCGCGGAGGTCCCCTCCGTCGTGCTCGACGAGAGCGACGGCGAGGACCCCCGGCGCGCGGCGCGGACGGTGGTGCTCCGCCCGGACACCGCGGCGCTGACGGCACGCCTCGGCTGTACCACCCTCGGTGACGAGGGGGCCCGGTGGGACGGCTGGCGACTGATGCGGCGCAAGCAGCCGGTGCGAGCCCTGCCGCTCGGCGTCGAGGGCTTCCCCTCCCCCGTGCACATCGCGCAGCACGCGCTCACCCGGGGGCTGCGCGAAGCGATCGCCAAGACCTCCCTCGTAAAGATCGTCACGAAGAGCCGCCTCGACTCGCTGGAGCAGGACCGTACGGGTGTCACGGCCCACACCCGAGGCCCCGGCACCTCCTACTGGCGGGGCAGCTACCTGGTGGGCTGCGACGGGGCACGGTCGACGGTCCGCAAACTGCTCGCCGTACGCTTCCCCGGGCGCACGGCGGTCGAGCGGTACGCGGTCGCCGCGCTGCGCGCGGAGCTGCCGTGGCCCCGCGAGGCCGTGCTGCACCGGCAGCCGCCCTGGCGCACCGGCGGCGACGAGATCTCGGCCCGTCCGCTGCCCGAGGGGGCCTGGCGACTCGACTGGCTGCTGCCCGCGCGGGGGGACCTCGTCACGCCCGACGCCCTGCTGGCCCGGGTACGGGAGGCCCTCGCGGGCTGGTGCGGCGAGACCCCGCCGTACGAGCTGCTCGACACCGGCGTGTACACGCTCCACCACCGGCTTGCGCAGCGGTGGCGGGTGGACCGCGCCTTCCTGGCCGGCGAGGCGGCACACCTGATGGGCGCCGTCGGCACGCAGGGCCTCGACGAGGGCGTCAGGGACGCCGACAACCTGGCCTGGAAGCTGGCGCTCGCCTGGCACCACGGCGCGACGAAGACCCTTCTCGACAGCTATCAGGCGGAGCGGCGCACGGCGGTCGCGGCCCGGCTGCGCGCGGCGGACCAGTCGCTGCCGATACTGCGCGGCGGAGGAGGTCTGCGCGGGTTGCTGCCCGGCTCGGGCAGCGGACGCGACACCCTGCTCGCGGACGGGCACCTGGGCCAGGGCCCGCTGGGTGCGCCCCCCTCCTACCCGAACTCGCCGCTCGGGGCGCCGCTCGGCGAAGGGTGGGCGGCGGTCGGCACCGCGGTGGGCGCTCCCGTCACGGATGTGCGGGTGACGACCCCGGACGGCACCGCGAGCAGACTGCGCGACCGGCTGGGCCGGGGGCGGCTGCTCGTCCTGCTGGTGGCGCCCGGCACGGCGGTGTGGGACCGGCGGCACTGGATGAAGGCGGGCGTGATGCCGCGCCTCGTCTCGGCCGTCGACGGCCTGCCGGCGGACGCCGAGCTGCTGGTGACGGAGGCGTACCCCGGCGCCTCGGCCCACAACGTCCTGCTCGTACGGCCCGACGGGCACCTCGCGGCGGCGTTCGGCGGCGTCCGGCCGGCGGAGCTGCGCGCCGCGGCGGACGCGCTGCGCGGCGGGGTGCCCTCGGACACACGCGCGAGCGCGGAGGGCCGCACCGCTCCCATCAATTGACCGGAAGGGACGCTCGTGGTCTACTCCGGAACGTGACTGACACCTGTGTGCGCCTGTGGCGGAGGGTCCATATGGACCTGCTCCGCTATGCGGGCTGCGTGTGTCGCCCGTCCTGCTGATTCGCCTTTCTTCCTCTCGCGCGCACCGAGCCGCGGACCCCTGCCCCGATGTGCGGCCCCGGGTCACGGCCCTCGCGCGTATCCGCGAACATCACCAGGACGGCGCCATGTCTGTTTCCGCTTCCCCTGCCTCACCTGCTTCCTCCCTCTCCGATTCCGTCCCCGCCTCCGCCTCCGCCTCCCCGGACGCGGCAGCTGCCGCGCCCTCGGCGGGCCCGTCGCCCGCGGAGCTCCTCGCCTTCGTCCGCACGACGGCGGCGGACCACGAACTCGTCGCCTCCCTGCCGCTCGACCCGGAGGGACGCACCTGGATCCGCCTCGACGGCCCCGCGGGCAGCGAGGCGTGGCTCATCGGCTGGCCGCCCGGTACGGGCACCGGCTGGCACGACCACGGCGGCTCCCACGGTGCGCTCGCCACCGCGGCGGGCGCGCTGACGGAGGACTCGCTCGCCGCGCGGCTGCCCACCGAGGGCTGGAAGACGCTGGAACTGGCCGAGGGCGTGGACCGGCACCGGGTGCTGGACACGGGTGACGCCCGCGCGTTCGGCGAACACCATGTGCACGAGGTACGCAACGAGTCGGACGGGGCGCACGCCGTGTCGGTGCACGCGTACTACCCGCCGCTTCCCCTGATGCGCCGTTACAGCAGGACGGGCTCCGTACTGCGGCTCGAAGAGGTCGAACGTCCCGAGGAGTGGCAGTGAGCGAATCCGGCACATCCCCCGCGCCTCGGTACACCGAAGCCCCCGGGCCGCCCGGGGCCGGGCACCCGGCGTCCGTCGAGGACGTCCTGGAGCGGGCCCGGTCCGGTCTCGACCGGATCGGCCCCGACGAAGCACGTCGCGCGGTACGGGAGGACGCCGCACTGCTGGTCGACATCCGCTACGAGCGGCAGCGCGAACGCGACGGGCTGATCCCGGGCGCCCTGCAGATCGAACGCAACGAGCTGGAGTGGCGCCTCGACCCCCAGGGCAGCCACAGGATCCCGGAGGCGACGGACCACGACCGCCTGATCGTGGTGTTCTGCAACGAGGGGTACGCGTCGTCCCTGGCCGCCGCCTCGCTCCAGCAGTTGGGCCTGCACCGCGCGACGGACCTGGAGGGCGGCTTCCAGGCCTGGCGCGAGGCGGGCTTTCCCGTCACACCCTGACTCATGGCTCATGGCCTGCGACCCGGGCAGGCGCGGGCCGTCGTGGGGCCGCCGTCCCCTCACCGTGACCCGAGACCAATGACCGCGGCGACAGCGACCCGGCCGACGCTGCCTGACTGACGCCGCGCGCGGCCGGGGCGCTGCGGCAGCCGGACAGGCGGGGCCGGTACGCGGTACGCGGGGCGGGTACGCGGTAGAGGCTCCGGGACTCCGCGAAGAGGCCCTCAGGCGGTTGACGTCGGAGGCCGCCGCGCTTCGCGTCGTACAGGTTCGTGCGCAGGCAGGGGCCGGAGCGGCATCGCGGCAGGGTGCCACGCAGATCGGCCCGCCGGGCGGGACCACCGCGTGGACCGGCCCCGCTATTTCCCGGGCAGCGGGCATATCGCGGTTGCCCGCACCACGTTCTCGTTCGTCATCGTCCGCGCGGCCCACGCGCGGGCATGGCTCCCCGCGATCGCCTCACCCGCACGGCCACACGGTCCGGCGTCAGGTGTCCGGTGTCCGGCACGCGGACGCGTCGGCCTCCTCCGGAACGGCCCTGGCCCGTCCTCAATCCGGGCTCCGGCCGACCGCCTCATACCCCCTGGCCGCCCGGCTCGCGGCTTTCCGCGCCGGCCACCGCTCCACGCCGGCCCGCGCCCCCGGCCCTGGGCGGACGTTCCGGCCCCGGGCGGCGCACAACGGCCCCGGCTGCTCGTGGCGATCTCTGGCCGGTCCCCCACCGGCCCCGGGCGATCCGTCGCGGTCCCGTGCCGTGCCATGCCATGCATAACAGTCCCGATCGGTCAGTCCGGGAACGTCTCGTCGAGACCCTCGGTGTCCTCCCCCTCCTCCTCCAGCGCCTGGCGCACCACTCGCAGCGCCAGTCCCTGGCCGTACCCCTTGCGCGCCAGCATGCCGACCAGGCGGCGCAGCCGGCGGTCGCGGTCCAGGCCGCGCGTCGAGCGGAGTTTCGAGGTGACCAGCCTGCGCGCCGTGGCCTCCTCGCGCTCCTCATCGACCTGCCCGACCGCCTCGTCGATGACCGTGGACTCGACACCCTTCGTCCGCAGTTCGCGGGCGAGAGCGCGGCGCGCCAGACCACGGCCGTGGTGGCGGGACTCCACCCAGGCACCCGCGAACGCCGCGTCGTCGATCAGTCCCACGTCCTCGAAGCGGGAGAGCACCTCTTCCGCGACCTCGTCGGGGATCTCCCGTTTCCGCAGGGCATCCGCCAACTGCTTGCGGGTCCGCGGCATGCCGGTGAGCTGGCGCAGGCAGATCGCCCGTGCCCGCTCGGCCGGGTCCTGGGGTGGCAGCTCCTGCCCGGCCCTCGACGGGTCGGAGCCGCCACCCGGCCGTGCTGTCCGTCCCCGCCTCCCGGCCCGGCGCCCGGCGCCGGCACGGGAAGGCTCCTCCTCGGGCACGGGCGGGTCAGCTCTTGGCCGCCGCGGCCTTGGCCGTCTTGGCCTTGCCCGCGGACACCGCCGACGCCGTGGACGCCGTCGCGGTGGCGGGCACCGCCTTGGCCGCGTCCGCCGCCGGGGCCGCGCCGTCCGCCGGGGTCTCGGCGGCGGGCTTCTCCTCGGGCCGGACACCGACGCCCAGCTTTTCGAGGATCTTCTTCTCGATCTCGTTCGCCAGGTCGGGGTTGTCCTTCAGGAAGTTGCGCGCGTTCTCCTTGCCCTGGCCGAGCTGGTCGCCCTCGTACGTGTACCAGGCGCCCGCCTTGCGCACGAAGCCGTTCTCCACGCCCATGTCGATCAGACCGCCCTCGCGGCTGATGCCGTGCCCGTAGAGGATGTCGAACTCGGCCTGCTTGAACGGAGGCGCGACCTTGTTCTTGACGACCTTGACGCGTGTCCGGTTGCCGACGGCGTCCGTGCCGTCCTTCAGCGTCTCGATGCGCCGGATGTCGAGGCGGACCGACGCGTAGAACTTGAGCGCGCGGCCACCCGTCGTGGTCTCCGGCGAGCCGAACATCACGCCGATCTTCTCGCGGAGCTGGTTGATGAAGATCGCCGTCGTCTTGGACTGGTTGAGCGCGCTGGTGATCTTCCGCAGCGCCTGGCTCATCAACCGGGCCTGGAGGCCGACGTGCGAGTCACCCATCTCGCCCTCGATCTCCGCGCGCGGCACGAGCGCGGCGACGGAGTCGATGACGATCAGGTCGAGCGCGCCGGAGCGGACCAGCATGTCCACGATTTCCAGCGCCTGCTCACCGTTGTCCGGCTGCGAGAGGAGCAAATTGTCGATGTCGACGCCGAGTTTCTTGGCGTACTCGGGATCGAGGGCGTGCTCCGCATCCACGAAGGCCACCGCTCCGCCCGCCCGCTGTGCGTTCGCCACGGCATGCAGCGTGAGGGTCGTCTTTCCGGAGGACTCCGGGCCGTACACCTCGACCACACGGCCACGGGGCAGCCCGCCGACGCCCAGCGCGACGTCGAGCGCGGTCGAGCCGGTGGGGATGACCTCGATCGGTTCGTTGGGCCGCTCGCCCAGGCGCATCACCGCACCCTTGCCGAACTGCCGCTCAATTTGTGCGAGTGCGGCGTCCAGCGCCTTCTCGCGGTCCGTACCTGCCATGGGTTCCACCCGATTTGCTTGAGTCGATCGCTTCACGTCAACGACGCTATCCCCTGCCACTGACAATGGGTCCCGACGACCGGTAGTGCCTGTGGCGCCCGCACTCCCATAAGAATGGATGTTCGATTTTGATGTCAAGCGCACCACGCGGCACCTCCGGCACCTGGACCCTCGGCGGCAGCCTGCCCGTTCCACGCCTCGGCTTCGGCGCGATGCAACTGCCGGGGCGATGGGGCGGCACCGCCCGCGATCCTGAGGAGTCGGCGGTCGTGGCCCGCCGCGCCGTCGAACTCGGCGCCCTCCACATCGACACCGCGGCCTTCTACTTCACGGGTGGTGTCCGCGCGAACGACATCCTGCGCCGCGCCCTGCACCCGTACGCGGACGGGGTCTGCCTCGCCACCAAGGTCGGTCCGATCCGCAACGCGGACGGCGAGATGACCGGCGAGGCGGAACCGGGCCAGTTGCGCGCCGCCGTGCGGCAGAACCTCAAGGACCTCGGTCTCGACGTCCTGGACCTCGTGTACCTGCGGGTGGGCCGGCTCAGCGGCTCCACCGGCGTCCCACTCGGCGACCGTTTCGCCGCGCTCGCCGAACTGCGCGAGGAGGGCCTGATCCGGCACCTCGGCGTCAGCAACGTGACGGAAGCCCAACTGGCGGAGGCACGCGCCATCGCACCGGTGGCCGCCGTGCAGAACCGTTACGGGGTGCTCGACCGGCACGACGACGCGCTGGTCGACACCTGCGCGGCGGCGGGGATCGCGTTCATGCCGTTCTTCGCGCTCGGCGGGGCGGGCGGTTCCCTCGCCAGTGACGCCCTCCGCAAGGTCGCCGAACGCCACGGCGCGAGTGCGCACCAGGTGGCACTCGCCTGGGGCCTGGCACGCTCGCCCTCGATCGTGCAGATCCCGGGCACCGCCTCGCTCGCGCACCTGGAGGAGAACATGGCCGCCGCCGAACTCGTCCTGAGCGACGAGGACATGGCGATGCTGGCCGCCTGAGCGCCCGAAGCAGGTGGTGGTGCCGGGTCTCCGGCCGGACCCGGCACCACCACCTGCCGCGGCGCCGCCCGGAGGTGGCGCACCGCGACGGACCCGGACCTCGATCTGCCCCGGCCGGACCGGGGCCGGACCGGGGCAAGGCCGATCAGCCCCGGCCCCGCCCGTTGTGCCCAGGTCAGCCCGGCCGGCCAGGTCAGGTCCGGCCCGGTCGACCAGGTCAGATCCCACCCGGCCGGCCAGGTCAGGTCCGACCCGGTCGGCCCGCTCCGCTCAGAAGACGCGGATCGCGGTCTCCGCCGGGTCCTGGAGCAGGCCCTCGATCTCGTCGTCCAGCCGTACCAGCGTGATCGAGCAACCCGCCATGTCGAGCGAGGTGCAGTACTCGCCGACGTACGAACGGCCGACCTCGATGCCCCGGTCCGCGAGCTGCCGGTGGGCCAGCCCGTAGACCAGATACAACTCGCCGATCGGTGTACCGCCGAGGCCGTTGACCATCAGCGCGACCCGGTCGCCCGACGCGAACGGCAGATCGTCGGCGACCGCCGTCACGAGTTCCGTGACCATCTCGTTCGCGGACCGCAGCTTCTCTCGCCGCCTGCCCGGCTCGCCGTGGATGCCGACGCCCATCTCGATCTCGTCGTCGGGCAGTTCGAACAGGGGCGCCCCCTTCGCCGGCGGGGTGCAGGCGGTCAGCGCCATGCCCATGGTGCGGGTGACGGAGTTGACCTTCTCGCCGATCCGGTACGCCTCGTCCAGGTCCGCGCCGCGCTCGGCCGCCGCACCGCACGCCTTCATCACGAAGAAGTTGCCCGCGACACCCCGGCGGCCGACCGTGTAGGTCGAGTCCTGGACGGACACGTCGTCGTCGATGAACAGGGTGCGCACGGCGACGCCGTCGGCCTCGGACAGCTCCTGCGCCATCTCGAAGGCCATCCGGTCACCCGTGTAGTTGTTGACCAGCAGCAGCACACCCTTCGGTGAAGCCACCAGCTTGACCGTCTCGTACACGTAGTCGGTGGGCGGCGCGGAGAACACGTCACCGGGACACGCGGCGTCCAGCATGCCCTTGCCCACGGACATCACATGGGCGGGCTCGTGGCCGGACCCGGAGCCCTGGACCAGGGCCACCTTGTCGATGTCCGGCGCGTCCGACCGCATGATGAGGTTGAACTCGGGGACGTACCTGAGGCTGTCGGGGTTGGCGAGCGCCAGGCCCTCCAGCATCTCGGACACGTAGTCCTTGGGGTCGTTGACGAACTTCTTCATGCCGTCGCTCCTGGGTCTCGTCATCGAGGTGGGAGGTGAGTTCGTGGGGATGAGTGCGGGCGGCGCGGGTTCCTGGAAGGCGGAAGCCCGGGTGCCGCGGCCGGGGTCGGGGGAGGCGGGTTCACAGGCGTCCCGGCCATTCGTCGGCGACGCGCTCCGCCATGACGGCGACCGCCACCGCGCCCGCGTCCGGAGAGCCGATGCTGCGCTCCCCCGTGTAACTGGGCCTGCCCCGCATCGCCTGCATCGGGGTGGTGGCGTCGGCCGCGGTACGGGCGGCGAAAGCCGCGACCCGCGCCAGCTCGGCGGGGGTACGCGCGGGGTCGGCCACGCCGCTGTCCACCTGCTTCTCCAGTGCGTCGGTCATCGGGATCAACGCGTCGAGCAGCGTCTTGTCCCCGAGGTCGGACTTTCCGCGCGCCTTGATGCCCTCGATCGAGGCCCGGAGCATCGCCACCGCGTCGTGGTCGGTGAGGCATCCCATGCTGCCGCGCTCGATCACGGCAGAGGCGGCCCGTAGGAACGCTGTTCCCCACAGGGGCCCCGAAGTGCCGCCGACCCGCTTGGAGATGGTGAGCGCGACCTGCTTGAGGAACTGGGCGGGGGTGGAGCGGTCGAGCGTGTCCCAGTCGGCGAGGACGATCTCGAAGCCGCGCGCGAGCGAGTAGCCGAAGTCGCCGTCCCCGACGACCGCGTCGAGGTCACAGAAGTACCGCTCGTTGTCGACAGCGGTACGGGCGACGGTCTGGACGACATATTCGAGATCACTGACAGTGGGCGACATGTCTCTTTGTCTCCTGAAGTCGGTCCCCGGCCTCGGCGCGCTGCGCGCGGCCGGCTCGTGAACGGTCCGCGGGCCGCGGGCCGCTGACGTGGGCCGGCGGGTGTGCGCCGGCCCACGCCGTCAGCTCCGGCCGCGTACGGCCCCCTTCCCCAGCAGCCCCGCCAGGTCCGCGAGCCGCACGTACGGCTCGGGGCGCAGGCCGAGCGGGTCGGCCACCACCTCCGTCAGCGTCTCGTCGGGCGGCGGGTCGCCCAGCGAGGAGACGACGAGCGAGGCGCCCGTGAAATCCTCCTCGGCCGTATAGGCACTGGTCGTGACGGCACAGCCGAGTCCTGCCGCGAGCGCGGCCAGCATGCCGTTCCTGCTGTCCTCGACCACCACGGCGTCGGCACCATCGAGGCCGAGGCGCGCCACGGTCAGCTCGTAGATGTCGGGCGCGGGCTTCTTGTGCGCGACGACGTCCCCGGCGAAGACCGCGAAGCGCGGCGCGAGCGCGTGGCCGACCGCGACATCCAGCACGCTGCGCACGGACCGCTCGGCCGAGGTGGAGGCGACAGCGAGGGCCCACCCGGCGTCGGCGGCCTCCTCAGCGATCCGCCGGACCCCGGGCCGCGGCGGGACCGCGCCGCTCGCGATGATGCCCGTGTAGATCTCGGTCTTGCGCCGGTGCCACTTCGCGACCTCGGCGTCGAGCGCGGCAGGGTCGTCCGGCAGTCCCGTCCCGGCCAGGAACTCGGGGGTCAGCAACGTCTTCATGCGCTCCTTGCCGCCGCCGACCTTCACCAGCTGCGCGTACTCGGCGTCGCTCCAGCGCACCGGCAGTCCGAACTCCGCGAACGTCTCGTTGAAGGCGGGCAGATGGCCGTCACGCTCCGTGTCGGCCAGGACGCCGTCGCAGTCGAAGATGAGGGCGGGCACGGCACTCACCCGGCCTTCCCGGCGGCGACAGGGGCCCGCCCCTCGCTGCCGAACAGCGTCATCAGCGATCCGGCCAGGTCGACGACGTCGCCGCGTACGGCGCGGAACAGCGACGGCGGGTCCCACTTCCCGCGTTCGGCCGCCTCTTTGAGGAAGGCGAGGTTCGCCTGCATGTACGTCTCCTTGAGCGCGGTGGAGATGTTGACCTTGGCGCATCCCCGGGAGATCAGCTCGCGGAACTGCTCGTCCGACATACCGCTGCCACCGTGCAGGGCGATGGGCAGCGGATAGGCCGCGACGATGTCGGAGACCCGGTCGAAGTCGAGCACGGGTGCCCGCTTGTAGTGGCCGTGGGCGTTGCCGATCGCGGGCGCGAAGACATCGACGCCGGTGGTGCGCAGGAAGTCCAGGGCGACGGCCAGGTCCTGCCGCGCGGCCTCGGTGTCGCTGCCGACACCGTCCTCGACCCCGGTGATGGACTCGATCTCCCCCTCCACGCCCGCGCCGTGGCGCCGGGCCTCCGCGACCACCTCGACGGTCTGTCGCTTGTTCTCCTCGACGGGCAGGTGGGACGCGTCGAACAGGACGGAGTTCCAGCCGACGCGCAGGCACTCCGAGATCACCTCGCGCTCGGGGCAGTGGTCGAGGTGGAGGGTGACGGGCACCTCGATGCCCGCGGTCATCGCCGTCCACATCGCGTACAGCACGTCGCTTCCGATGGATTTCACGGTCTTCACGGACGTCTGCACGATGAGGGGCGACGCCTTGTCCACGGCGGCCCCGAGCACGGCCTCCAGGGTCAGGTCGTTGACGATGTTGATCGCCGGGACGCCGTAACGCTTGTCGAAGGCGTCGGACAGGATGTCGGTCAGCGGTACGACGGGCACGGCACACTCCAGGGTTCTTCCCCCGCGTCACACGGAGGAGCGAGATCACCTGACCCTTCGACCGTAGGCGCGTCCGCCGCGCGGGGCGGGCGGGAATCTCCCCATCTGTGAGTAGGGAAACCCCGCACACGGCGCCCTCGTACGCACCGGCCGCCCGCACGGAAGCGGCCTCGCGCGGGACTCCCCCGGACGCACGGACCGCCCGCCACGGGCCGTGCGCGGACCGTTTCACCCCCGCCCGGGGACCCGGCCAAGCCGTCGCAGGCGCAGGGTCCCGGGCGACCGGCGGCGGTCGGCTGCCCGTCGGCCCTCCTCGTCAGCGCCTGGCCGCCCGCGGGCTCAGCGCTGGGCGGCCCGGTGCGCGAGGGCCGTGCGATTGGGGGCGCCGGTCTTGCGCAGCACAGCGCCGACATGCTTCTCGACGGTCTTCACGGCGATCCCGAGCACCGACGCGATCTTCTTGTCCGGCAGGCCCTGTTCCACCAGCGCGCGGACCTCGCGCTCGCGGTCGGTGAGCGCCTCGGGTCTCGGCCTGTCCCGGTCGGCGAACCCGCGCAGCACCCGCTCGCTCAGCAGGGCGTCCCCGCGGGTCGCCGCGAGGACCGCGCGCACCACGGCGGGCCCGTCCAGATCGGAACCCACACAGCCGCTCGCGCCCGCGTACACGGCCTCCTGGAGCAGTTCGTCGCCGAGGTCGTCCGTCATCACGAGCACGGCCGTCGCGGGACTCGCGGCGCGTACGTACGAGGTGAGGCGGGCACCGTCGAGGCCCGGCATCCTGAGTTCGAGGACCACCACGTCGGGCTCCAGGACCCGCACCGCGTCCACGACCTCACGGGCGTCCCCGACCTCGCCGACCACCTGGACCTCGGGCTCCGCGCCGCCCAGCAGCCGCACGAGGCCGGCCCGGACGACGGGCCGCCGGTCCACGACCAGGACCCGGCACGCCGTCACGGCGCTGCCGCCGGATCCCGCGCCCTCGCGGACGTACGGAATCCGCAGTCGGATGCGGGTGCCCCAGCCGGGCGTGGACTCGATCTGCAGCTCGGCGCCGAGCCGGCGCGCGCGGGTGACGATCCCCGTCAGCCCGAGGCCCGCCCGCCGTACGGAGCTGTCGTGCGGGTCGAAGCCGCGCCCGTCGTCCTCCACGACGACGGACAGTTCGTCGTCCCCGTACATCACGCCGACCCGGACATGAGAGGCGGCCGCGTGCGCGACGACGTTGGTCAGAGCCTCCTGCACCAGGCGCAGCGCGGCGGCACCTAGGTCGGCGTCGAGCGCCCTGCGCTCCCCGGTGACGACGAGGTCCGTCCGTACGGCGGCCGTGGAGCGGACCCAGTCGAGTTCCACGGCGAGCGCGTCGTCCAGGGAGGGCAGCTCCAGCAGCGAGGGCCCCAGTCCGAGGACCGTGCGCCGCGTCTCGACCAGCGCGGTACGGGCCGCGGCCCGGGCGGCCTCCAGCCGGCCGGCGGGATCCTGGATCTCCGCCGCGTCCATATGGGTGATGATCGAACCGAGAGCGCGGGCGACGGTGTCGTGCACGTCCCGGACCACCCGCTCCCGTTCCGCCCCGACGGCGAGCCGCCTGGCGCGCTCCTCGGCTTCCCGGTGCAGGCGCGCGTTGGTGATGGCGATGGCGGCGTGCCGGGCGAACAGGCCGAGGAGTTCGACGTCCTCACCGGTGAAACGTGTCGTCGGATCCGTACTGAAGACGACGCACACACCGATGATGTCGCCGCGCCACTCGATGGGCACGGCGAGCGTCGCGTGCAGCCGCTCCCGGTCGGCCGGGTCGACGTGGCCGCCGCGGACCTCGCTGTAACTGTCGAAGAGGCACGGTCCCCGACGGGTGACGACCGCGCCCGTGGCGCCTTCCGCGAGCGGGAACACGCGGCCTTCCTGGCAGCCGACGCCGAGGTCCGCCTCCTTGCGGTACGTACCCGCGCGCTCGTCGACGGTACTGATGGAACCGGCGCCCGCCCCCAGCAGCGCGACGGCCCGGCGCAGGATCCGGTGCAGCAGCGGCTGCAGCGCGAACTGCCCCGCGAGGTCCTCGACGGCGCCGCTCAACGCGTCGAGCTGCGCGTCCGTACTGATACGCCCGACGCGGGCGCTCCGGACGGGCTCGCCCGTGAGCCCGTCGACAGATCCCATGGGATCAGCGTAATCGCGGGTGGCGTGGGGCGCCCCGGCTGCGATGAGACCAGCGGTGTGGATGCGGCGCCCCGCACCCGGGGGGAGACTGCCAGCACGGAAGGCTCTACGGGCACCCTGCCCGGAGGAGGCAGCCATGGCGAGGCCAGGAAGCCTCATACCGGCCCTGATACCGGCACTCGCGCTGGGAGGTGCCTGGTGGTGGGCGGTGGCGCGGCTGCTGTTCGCGCCGGAGCACACGGGAACCGTGGAGAAGGTGGTCGTGGCGGGCGGCTGGGGGCTGAGCCTGCTACCCGTGCATGTGGCGTCCAGGGCGGCGCTCGCGGCGGAGGCAGCGGAGCGCGCGGCGCGCAGGAGGAAGAAGGCGCACGGCTCGGGGCCGGTGCCGGGCGACGAGGAGACGGGCCCCTTCTGACCAAGGCCCCCGCGGCACGCCACGCCCTCACCCGAACGGCCGAAGGCCGTACCGGAACGTGCCGGTACGGCCTTGATGAGGACAGCCTCGGCGGGTCGGTCCGCCCCTTCTCTGTACGGCCTGGTCCCGTCCCGGCCTCGATCCGCCCCGCCTCGTACAGTGCGGCCTCGTACTGCGCGGCCTCGATCCGTCCGTCCCGGCCTCGACAGGACACGATCGACCACTTCGGCCCCGGCCCGTCGGGCCCCGGTCCGTACGACACCGGTCCGTACGGCACCGATCCCCGCGCCACCGTCCGGGCGCTCACGACCCCGGGCGGTCGTGGTGCGCGACCTCGCAAGGGGCGTTGCCCGGGAAGCGGCGCTCCTCAGCCCGCGTCGGGCGCCGCGAGCACGGCTTTGCGGTGGCTGAACGTCTCCATCGAGTAGGGGCCGTGATAGCTGCCCATGCCGCTCTCACCGACGCCGCCGAACGGCAGGTCGGGCACGGTCAGATGGGAGACGGGGATCCCGAACGTGACAGCGCCCGAGGACGTTTCGGCCAGCAGCCGCTCCCGCGTCGTCGCGGACCCGGTGAAGGCGTACAGCGCGAGCGGCTTGTCACGGCCGACGATGAACTCGATGGCCGCGTCGAGGTCTTCGACCTCCAGGATCGGCAGGATCGGCCCGAAGATCTCCTCGCGCATGACCGGGGAGTTGGGGGACACCCCGCTCAGCACGGTCGGTGCGATGTAGCGCGCGGCGCGGTCGCGTCCGCCGCCGGTGACGACCGTTCCGGAATCCAGCAGGCCACTGAGCCGGTCGAAGTGCCGCTCGTTGACGATCCGTCCGTACCGCGGCGATGCCGCCGGGTCCTGTCCGAAGACGGCGGTGATCTTCTCGGCGAGCGCCTTCGCCAGGCCGCTCGCGGTGGACGGGTCGGTGAGGACGTAGTCCGGGGCGACGCACGTCTGCCCCGCGTTCAGGAACTTCGTGCCGACGAGGCGGGCCGCCACCTCGGCGACGTCGGCGTCCCGGTCCACGAACACCGGTGACTTGCCGCCGAGTTCGAGCGTGACCGGGGTCAGGTGCTCGGCCGCGGCGCGCATGACGATCCGGCCGACGCCGCCGTTGCCGGTGTAGAAGATGTGGTCGAAACGCTGCTCCAGCAGTGCCGTGGTCTCCGGTATCCCGCCCTCCACGACGGCGACCGCTTCGGGGTCGAGGTGCAGCGGCAGGAGCCGGGCCAGCAGCGCGGAGGTGGCCGGAGCCAGTTCGCTGGGCTTGGCGACGACGCAGTTGCCGGACGCCAGCGCGCCGACCATCGGTGCGAGCAGCAGCTGCGCCGGGTAGTTCCACGGACCGATGACGAGGACCACGCCCAGCGGTTCGAGCACACTCCACGCCCGCGCCCCGGCGAGGTGTTCCGGGACGGGTGCGGCCGTGGGCCGTATCCAGCCGTCCAGGTGGTCGAGGGTGTGGTCGATCTCACGGACGGTGAAGAGGACCTCGGTGCGCACGGCCTCGGTCTCGTTCTTGCCGAGGTCCGCGTTGAGCGCGGCCGCGAACTCGCTCTCGTGCTCGGTGAGCAGGGTGCGCAGAGCGGTCAACTGCCGGACCCGCCAGTCCTTGTCCTTCGTGCGGCCGGTACGGAACGTCGCGCGCAGCCGTGCGACGGTGTCGGTGGCGAGGTCGGGCACGATGTCGCACATCCTTCGGGTGGTTTGAGCACTTCTGACACGATGGGCAACGGATTCGGTGGGGTCGCCTCATCCTGCCGAGGCGGGCGAGCCATGTCACACGCGCGGCAGCGTGTCACCCGTCGGGCGCGGTCCTCCCGGCCCGCCAGGGCGTCGCCCGACCCTCTCATCCGGTGCCCGCCCACCACCAGGTCCAGCCCGCCCGTGACGAAGGACACCCCGCCGGCCCGATGTCCTCGCGCGCCCGCCGCACCGGCGGCGGCTCGGGCCGCGGAGTCGCTCAGACGCTGCCGCCGCCCGCTGCCCGGTCCCGGACGCTGTCCGCGCCGGTGCTCCCGCCCTGGCCCCGGCCCGGCGTCGAAGCCCGGTCCCGGCCGCCCGCGGCCTGCTCGGGGACGGGGGCGGCCCTCGCCTGACGCCGGTTCCGGCCCCTGGCCGGGTCCTGGTCGCGGCGTGGAGAGCGCATCCGGCCCACCACCCGGCGCAGCAGTGGACGACTCCGGGCCGCACCGCCGCGACCGTCTCCTCCCTCGACGTCACCGGAGTCCACGGCGTCAGCCGCGTCCCCGGCGTCACGAGGGTCACCGCCGTCACCGCCGTCACCGCCCCGGGACCGGGCGGCGGGGGCCAGCGGATCGTCGAGGACGTCGTAGCGCCGCACGTAGGCGCCCAGGAAGGCCTGCAGCGTGGCGACGGCCGGGATCGCGATGATCGCTCCCACGGCCCCCAGCAGCGCCGATCCGGCGATCACGGAGCCGAACGCCAGCGCCGGATGGATGTCCACGGTCTTCGAGGTGAGCTTCGGCTGGAGCACGTAGTTCTCGAACTGCTGGTAGACGACCACGAACGCGAGCACCCACATCGCGTACCAGGGGTTCACGGTGAAGGCCACCAGCATCGGCAGCGCGCCCGCCAGGTACGTGCCGATCGTCGGTACGAACTGCGAGATCAGCCCCACCCACACACCCAGCACCGGCGCGTAGGGGATGCCGAGGATCTGGAGCAGGACGTAGTGCGCCACGCCGGAGACCAGCGCCATCAGACCGCGCGAGTAGAGGTAGCCGCCGGTCTTGCCGACCGCGATCTCCCAGGCCCGCAGCACCTCGGCCTGCCGGGCGGGCGGCAGTACGGAGCACAGGGCGCGGCGCAGCCGGGGGCCGTCGGCGGCGAAGTAGAACGAGAAGAGCAGGATCGTCAGCAGCCGGAACAGCCCGCCCAGCACGGTGGTGGAGACGTCGAGCACGCCGCTCGCGCTGTTCTGCACGTACCGCTGGAGCCAGTCCGAGTGCAGCAGGCTGTCCTGGATCTGGAGCCGGGACAAGCTGGTGTGGAAATGGCCGTTGGCCCAGCTGATGACGGAGTCGAGGTACTGCGGGAAGTCGTCGATCATCTGCGTGATCTGGCCCGCGAGCATCGATCCCAGCATCACCACGAAGCCGACGCTGAAGGCGACCACCCCCAGGAAGACCAGGAACGTCGCGAGTCCGCGCCGCATCCCGCGTGCCGCCATCCTGCTCACGGCGGGCTCCACGGCGAGGGCCAGGAAGAAGGCGATCAGGACGTTGATCAGCAGCCCCACCAGCTGGTGGAAGGCCCAGCTGCCGAGCTGGAAGCAGGCGTAGATCCCGAGCACCAGCACGACCGCCCGCGGCAGCCAGCCCGGCATGCGGACACGGCCCGACGGCGGTGCCGTGGGCGGCGGGGCGGGCGGAGGCGGTGGGGTGGCCGCGGTGTCCGCGGTGTCGTCTGTCGGTGCCACGGAGCCAGTCTCACCTACCGGCGGAGTGAATCCCGCACGCGCTGATCATGCGACGCCCTCCCGGCGTCCCTCCGCACCCCGCCCTCATCGGCCACCGGCCCGCGCCACGGCGCCCGGCGCCCCCCGGCATGGTGCGGGCGAGGGCCCTTCACCGGTTCTCGGCCGGAACCCCCATCGCGTCGCACACCGCGCGCCAGACGTCCTTGGCGTCCCAGCCCGCGGCCAGGGCCTCGTGCACCGTACGGCCGCCGAGCTGTGTCATCACGTGGTCGTGCGCGAAGGAATCGGCGTACGCCGGCCCGAAGTGCTCGGCCATACGCTCCCAGAAAATCGTCAACCGCATGCGGCCCAGTATCCCGCCGGCGGGCGGGGCGCCGTCCGTGCGGGGCGATCAGCCGCCGAGCGCCCTTACCCCCGCCGTGACCACCACCGCCGCCGCGACCACCAGCAGGAACGGTGCGCGGAACACGAGTGCCAGCGCCGCGGCGGCGATCCCGGCGGCCCGCGCGTCGAGCACGAGCCCCCCGTTCGTGCTGAACGTCTGCTGGGCGGTGAGCGCGGCCAGCAGCGCCACGGGCACCAGTGCGGCGAACCGCCGCACCAGCGGGCGTTCCAGCATCCCCGCGGGCACCAGCAGCCCCAGCAGTTTGACGAGGTAGCAGCCGACGGCCGTCACCGCGATGGCGATCCAGACGGTCACGCGTCGTCTCCTTCACGGCCGCCGGACGGGCCCGCGCCCGGATCGGACGGCGCGGCTTCCTCACCGGCGCCCGCCTCTGACCGCGCGCTTTCCCCGCCCGCGCCCGCGCCCGCGTCGGGCCGGGCGGCTTCCTCATCCGCGCCCGCGCCGGACGGTGCCCCCTCCCCCGCCGCGCGCGCGTCCCGGCGACGCCTCTCGACCCACAGGGCGGCGGGCGCGGCGAGCGCCGCCGCGAGCACCGGTACGCCCGCCGGGAGGACGGGCAGCAGCCCGAGCCCCAGCAGCACCGCGCCTCCCGCCACGGCCTGTTCCGTACGGCTGCGCAGCATCGGCGCGAGCAGCGCGAGGAAGACGGCGGGCCCGGCCGCGTCCAGCCCCCACGCGTCCGTGTCGCCCAGAGCCCGCGCGCCGAGCGCGCCGACCAGCGTGGTGAGGTTCCACAGCACGTACAGGCTCACGCCCGTGACCGTGAACCCGAGCCGGGCGCCCCGCCGGTCCTTCTGGGCCAGCGAGACGGCGGTCGTCTCGTCGATGACCCAGTGCGCCGCGAACGGCCGCACCGCGTGCGGCAGCCGCAGCAACTGCGAGAGGCGCAGCCCGTAGAACGTGTTCCGCGTGCCGAGGAAGAACGCCCCGGCGGCCGCCGTGAACGGCCCGCCGCCCGCCGCCAGCGCCCCGACCAGCGCGAACTGTGAGGCGCCTGTGAAGACCAGCAGGCTCAGCGTGCAGGTCTGCCACAGGGACAGACCCGCGCCGGCCGAGGTGACGCCGAAGGCGAAGCCGGACAGGCCCACCGCCACGCCGACGGCGAGCGAGTCCCGTACGACGGCCGCGTCCGGCCGGCCGCCGGCATCCGCGCGGGCGGCGCCGGCCGCGCCCCGGTCGGGCGGGGGGCCCGGGAAGGAATCCGTTGACCGCTCCCGGTCGGGCTCCGGCGAGGTCGTACGCGCTGCTCGGTCCACAGCCGCACGCTAAGGGGGCGGCCCGCCCGGAGTCTTGTACGTTCTTGCGGATGTCATCCGTTCGCTCCTGTACGCGCCGGGCGGCACCCCCACGATGCGGCTGAAGTGGCGGTTCAGGTGGGGCTGGTCCGAGAAGCCCACCTCGGCGGCGGCCCGCGCGGGCGTGTGTCCCGCCGCGAGGAGCTCCTTCGCTACGTGTACGCGCCTGTCGGTGAGCCAGGCGTGCGGCGGAAGTCCGTACGCCTCCTTGAAGGCGCGCAGCAGCGCGAACGGGCCGGTACCGACCTCCTCGGCGAGCAAGCGCAGTGAGGGCGGGTCCGCCATCCGCTCCAGCAGTACGGCCCGCGCGCGTGCGGCGGCCGACGCGCCCGCCCCGCGCACGGTCCGCTGGGGCAGCGGCCCCCCGTTCAGCCGCATCAGCCGGGTCACGAGGGTCCGCAGCAGGGTGTCGGCGGCGAGCGCGTTGTCCTCGTCCGCGGCGCGCAGCACCTCGTGCACCAGACGTGCGGTGTACGCGTCGTCGAGGACGGGCGAGACGAACCCGGGTGTGCCGCGCAGGCGCGTGGTCTCGGCCGCGATCGAGGCGACGATGTCCGCCGCCGGGTACAGCGCCCCGTACCGCCAGCCCTGCGGCTCCTTCGCGAAACCGGTGTGCGGGGTGTCCGGATTGATCAGCGCGAGGCCGCCGGGGCCCGCGTACCGGTCGCTGCCGCCGTGGCGGAAACCCTCGATGCCGTGCGAGATCGCCGCGATGACATAGCCCTCGTGGGTGTGCCGGAGGAAGGTCTTGCGCACGTAGCGGGCCCGCAGCAGGTCGACGCCCGGCAGGCCCGGGTACAGCCAGTGCCGCGCCTGCTCCGCGGCCCCTGTCCGCCCGGCTGTCTCGCCCGCTGCCGAGGCCCCACGGGCGCCTGTGCCGAGTCCGCCGGCCCGCCCCTCACCACCGTCAGCCGCGCTCCCCATCCCGCCATTCTGCGACGTTGTCAGTGCCCGGGTGCAGGATGGGTGACATGGCAGGCAGCTCACTCGACTCGTTCTCACCCGCGACCCGCAGCTGGTTCTCGGGTGCCTTTCCCGCGCCCACACCGGCGCAGGAGGGCGCGTGGCGTGCGATCGGCGAGGGGGCGGATGTGCTGGTCGTCGCGCCGACGGGCTCGGGCAAGACGCTGGCGGCGTTCCTCGCCGCCCTGGACCGGCTGGCGTCCGTGCCGCCGCCCGCCGAGGCGAAGAAGCGCTGCCGCGTGCTGTACGTGTCGCCGCTGAAGGCGCTGGCGGTGGATGTGGAACGCAACCTGCGCAGCCCCCTCACGGGCATCCGGCAGGAGTCGGTGCGCCTCGGGCTGCCCGAGCCGGAGGTGCGGGTCGGCATCCGCTCGGGCGACACACCGGCGGCCGACCGGCGGTCGTTCGCGATCCGGCCGCCGGACATCATGATCACCACCCCGGAGTCGCTGTTCCTGATGCTGACGTCGTCCGCGCGGGACGCGCTCGCGGGGGTCGAGACGGTGATCCTGGACGAGGTGCACGCGGTGGCGGGCACCAAGCGGGGCGCGCACCTCGCGCTGTCCCTGGAGCGGCTCGACGAGCTGCTGCCGCGGCCCGCCCGCCGGATCGGCCTGTCGGCGACGGTCCGCCCGGTGGAGGAGGTGGCGCGCTTCCTCTCGCCGCAGCGCCGGGTGGAGATCGTCCAGCCGCCGTCGGGCAAGCAGTTCGACCTGTCGGTGGTCGTGCCGGTGGAGGACCTCGCCGAGCTCGGCGGCTCCCCGGCGAGCGACAGCGGGGGCTCGGGTGGCGGAGCGGCCGGCGGCGAGAAGCCGTCGATCTGGCCGCATGTCGAGGAACGCATCGCCGACCTCGTGCAGGCCCACAGATCGACGATCGTCTTCGCGAACTCGCGCCGCCTAGCGGAGCGCCTGTGCAACCGGCTGAACGAGATCGCCTACGAGCGCGCCACGGGCGAGGCGCTGCCCGCCGACCACTCCCCCGCCGAGGTGATGGCGCAGGCCGGGGCCGCGCAGGGAGCCCCGCCGCTGCTGGCGCGGGCCCACCACGGCTCGGTCTCCAAGGAGCAGCGCGCCCAGGTCGAGGAGGATCTCAAGGCGGGCCGCCTGCCGGCCGTCGTCGCGACCTCCAGCCTGGAGCTGGGCATCGACATGGGCTCGGTCGACCTGGTCATCCAGGTGGAGTCCCCGCCGTCGGTCGCTTCCGGCCTGCAGCGGGTGGGGCGCGCGGGCCACCAGGTCGGCGCGATCTCGACGGGCATCGTCTTCCCGAAGTACCGGGGCGACCTGGTGCAGGCCGCCGTCGTGACGGAGCGGATGCGGGACGGTTCGATCGAGGCGCTGCGCGTGCCCGCGAACCCGCTGGACGTGCTGGCACAGCAACTCGTCGCGATGGTCGCGCTGGACACCCGGCAGGCCGACGACCTGCTGGAGACGGTGCGCAGGGCCGCGCCGTTCGCGGCGCTGCCCGAATCGGCGTTCACGGGCGTGCTCGACATGCTGGCGGGACGCTATCCGTCGGACGCCTTCGCGGAGCTGCGGCCCCGCGTGGTGTGGGACCGCGTCGCGGGCACGGTGACGGGACGTCCGGGCGCGCAGCGCCTCGCCGTCACCTCGGGCGGCACGATCCCCGACCGGGGCCTTTTCGGCGTCTTCCTCGCTGGTGCCGACCCCAAGAAGGGCGGCGGCCGGGTCGGCGAGCTGGACGAGGAGATGGTCTACGAGTCGCGCGTGGGCGATGTCTTCACGCTCGGTACGACGTCCTGGCGGATCGAGGACATCACTCGCGACCGGGTCCTGGTCACGCCCGCGCCCGGCACGCCGGGGCGGCTGCCGTTCTGGAAGGGCGACCAGTTGGGCCGGCCACTGGAACTGGGGCGCGCGGTCGGCGCGTTCCTGCGCGAGGTGGGCGCCCTGTCCGAGGAGGACGCCCGGCTGCGGCTGATGGCGGCGGGCCTCGACACCTGGGCCGCCGACAACATCCTGTCGTACCTGGACGAGCAGCGCAGGGCCTGCGGCCACGTCCCGGACGACCGGACGATCGTGGTGGAACGCTTCCGCGACGAGCTGGGGGACTGGCGCGTGGTGGTCCACTCGCCGTTCGGCGCGCAGGTGCACGCGCCGTGGGCGCTGGCCCTGGGCGCCCGGCTCGCCGAGCGGTACGGCATGGACGCCCAGGTGATGCACGCGGACGACGGGATCGTGCTGCGCCTGCCCGACGCGGACCTCATGGGCTTCGACCTGCTGGACGAGGACGCCTCGACCTCGGAGGCCACCTATGACGGCGAGCAGGCCCCGGTCGGCGCGGGCGATGTCGCCTTCGACGCGGCCGAGGTGAGCGGCGTCGTCACGGAGCAGGTCGGCGGTTCCGCCCTGTTCGCCGCCCGCTTCCGTGAGTGCGCGGCGCGCGCGCTGCTGCTGCCGCGCCGTAGCCCCGGCCGGCGCACGCCGCTGTGGCAGCAGCGGCAGCGGGCCGCCCAACTGCTCCAGGTGGCCAGCGAGTTCGGGTCCTTCCCGATCGTCCTGGAGGCCGTCAGGGAATGCCTCCAGGACGTGTTCGACGTGCCGGGCCTCAGGGAGCTGATGGGTGACATCGAGTCACGCAGGGTCCGGCTCGTCGAGGTGACGACGACGGAGCCGTCGCCGTTCGCGCGTTCCCTGCTGTTCGGCTATGTCGCGCAGTTCCTGTACGAGGGCGATTCGCCGCTGGCGGAGCGCCGGGCCGCCGCCCTGTCCCTGGATTCCCGGCTGCTCGCCGAACTCCTCGGCCAGGCGGAGCTGCGCGAACTGCTCGATCCCGAGGTACTGGCAGAGCTGGAGCGGGAGCTGCAGTGGCTGACCGAAGACCGGCGTATCAAGGACGTCGAGGGCGTGGCGGACCTGCTGCGGGTGCTCGGGCCGCTGACGGACGCGGAGCTCGCGGAGCGCGGCGCCGAGCCCGGCTGGGCCGGGGAACTGGCCGCGGCCCGGCGCGCGATCAGGGTGCGGATCGGCGGCGGGGACCACTGGGCGGCGATCGAGGACGCGGGGCGGCTGCGGGACGCCCTGGGCACGGCGCTGCCTGTCGGGGTGCCCGAGGCGTTCATGGAGCCCGTGAAGGACCCGCTCGGCGACCTCCTCGCGCGCTATGCCCGTACGCACGGCCCGTTCACGTCGGCATCGGCTGCCGCGCGCTTCGGCCTCGGCAGCGCCGTGACCGACGGCACCCTGCACCGGCTCGCGGCCGCGGGCCGCGTGGTGGAGGGCGAGTTCCACCCCGAGGGCATCGGCCAGGAGTGGTGCGACGCGACGGTGCTGCGCAGGCTGCGGCGGCGCTCGCTGGCGGCGCTGCGCGAGGAGCTGGAACCGGTCGCGCCGACGGCGCTGGCGTCGTTCCTGCCGCAGTGGCAGCACCTGGGCGCACACCGGCTGCGTGGCATCGACGGCCTCGCGCGGGCGGTGGAGCAGCTCCAGGGCGCGGCCGTGCCGGCGTCCGCGCTGGAGCGCCTCGTCCTGCCCTCCCGGGTCGCCGGCTACACACCGGCCCTGCTGGATGAGCTGACGACCACGGGCGAGGTGGTGTGGGCCGGTGCGGGCGCCCTGCCCGGCAAGGACGGCTGGGTCTCCCTCTACCTCGCGGACCACGCGCCGGTGCTGCTGCCGCCACCGCACCCGCTGGAGCTGACCGCGCTGCACGAGTCGGTGCTGACCGCGCTGAGCGGCGGCTACGGCCTGTTCTTCCGGCAGATCGCCGAGCAGGTGCGCGCCACCACCCATCCCGACGCCACCGACCCCCAACTCGCCGACTCGGTATGGGATCTCGCGTGGTCGGGACGGCTGACCAACGACACGGCGGCGCCGCTGCGGTCCTTCCTCGGCTCGGGTCGTACGGCGGGCTCCACGGCCCACCGCGCCCGCAGGTCCGTCCCGCGCGGCCGCTACGGGACCCTCACGGCCGCCGGGCGGCCCGCCTCGCGCACAGGGCCACCGACGGTCAGCGGCCGCTGGTCGGTCCTGCCGGAGCGGGAAGCCGACGCCACGCACCGGGCCCACGCGCTGGCCCGCGCGCTGCTCGACCGGCACGGCGTGGTGACGCGCGGCGCCGTCGCGGCCGAGGGAGTGCAGGGCGGCTTCTCCGCCGTGTACCGGGTGCTGTCGGCGTTCGAGGACAGCGGACAGGCGCGCCGCGGCTACGTCGTCGAGGGCCTGGGCGCCGCGCAGTTCGCCATGGACGGCGCCGTGGACCGGCTGCGCGCGGCGGCCACGGCCCGGGAGCGCGCCGAGTCCTCGCCGGATCCGCACGCGGTGCTGCTGGCCGCGGCCGACCCGGCCAACGCCTACGGTGCCGCTCTGCCCTGGCCCGAGCCGCCGGAGGGCGCGAGCCACAAGCCGGGCCGCAAGGCGGGCTCCCTCGTCGTGCTGGTCGACGGGGAACTGACGCTCTACATGGAGCGCGGGGGCAAGACGCTGCTGTCCTGGGCGACGGACCCGGACGATCCTTCTCTGCGCGCGGCGGCGGGGGCGCTCGCGTCCGCCGCCGCCGCGGGTTCGCTCGGCACGCTCACCGTGGAGCGTGCGAACGGCGTCGCCGCGCTCACGTCCCCTCTCGGCCGGGCGCTGGAGGCTGCCGGTTTCCACGCGACGCCGCGCGGCCTGCGGCTGAGGTCGTGAGGCCGTGCCCGAGGGAGACACGGTGTGGCGTGCGGCCCGGGCCCTGCACACGGCGCTGGCGGGCGGTGTGCTGGTCCGCTGCGACCTGCGGGTGCCCCGCTTCGCCACGTCGGACCTGAGTGGCCGCGCGGTGCTCGACGTCACACCGCACGGCAAGCACCTCCTGACGCGCGTCGAGGGCGGCCTCACCCTCCACTCCCACCTGGGGATGGAGGGCGCCTGGAAGGTGTACGGGACGGACCGGCGCTGGGGCGGCGGTCCGCCGCACGAGATCCGCGCGGTCCTCGGCACGGGCTCCGCCACGGCGGTCGGCTACCGGCTGAAGGTGCTGGAGCTGATCCGTACGGCCCAGGAGGAGCGGGTCGTCGGCCATCTGGGACCTGACCTGCTCGGCCCCGACTGGGACGCGGCGACCGCGTTGAGCAATCTCCTGGCCGATCCGGCCCGCCCGGTCGGCGAGGCCCTGCTCGACCAGCGCAATCTCGCGGGGGTCGGCAACATCTTCAAGTCCGAGGCGTGCTTCGTGGCGCGGGCGAACCCGTGGACCCCCGTCGGGGAGGTGCGCGAGCCGGAGCGCCTGGTGGACGCGGCGAAGCGCCTTCTGGAGCTGAACAAGAGGCTGTCGAGCGGCAGCCGGCGCCTGCACGTCTCGGGCCGGCGGAACCTCCCGTGCCCCCGCTGCCGGACCCTGATCCGCAAGGCCCCCCAGCAGGACCGCCCCACGTACTGGTGCCCTCGCTGCCAGCCGTCCCCCACGCCCTGACCGGCGGATATCGCGCCAGGGACGGGCCCAGGGACCGGCGGAGGCGGGCCCCCGCGGGTCCGCGCCCGCAGGGCCGGAAAGCCCGGGACCGAACGGACCCCCGGCCGGCACCGCTGTGGGGTGCCGGCCGGGGGTCCGTTTCGAACCAGCGAACTCGCTCAGGCGGCGACTACGTCGACCGCCTCGCTCGGTGCCTTGATGGTCACCCGTTCCGTCGGCACCTTCGGCACCGACTTCACGGCGATGGAACCCAGCATCGGACGTACTGGTGCGGGCACAGGCCCATCGGCAGCAGCCGACGCAGCCAGCTCCGCCAACGACAGTTCGTCGCTCACTTCCCGCATGAGCTCGGACATCCGTACGTCAAGCGCGTCGCAGATGGCGGAGAGCAGTTCGGAGGATGCCTCCTTCTGCCCCCGCTCCACCTCGGAGAGATAGCCGAGTGAGACTCGGGCGGACGAGGAGACTTCGCGCAGAGTACGGCCCTGGCGTTGGCGCTGCCGACGCAGCACGTCACCCAGCAGGCGACGGAGCAGAATCATCGGTGGCTCCCTCCTCGGACCGCGTAGCCGCATCCTTCACGCCCCACCGTACCGCCTCGTGACGCGGCCGTGCGGGGAGCGATGTCGTGTTCACTCAGGGCTGCAAACATCAAGTCCCCCCGTTCTGTTCCGTATCCTGTGCCCGCTCATTTCCCGGGAGTTCGCCCAGCAGCAGTGCGAGCGCGGACAGAACGCTCTCCATACGGATGTCCGCGCGGCCGCCGTTCAATCGCAGCGGGCGCACTTCGTCCTCACCATCCGGTCCGGAAACCGCCACATAGACCGTCCCCACGGGGTGACCGTCCTGTGGATCGGGCCCCGCGACCCCGGTGGTCGCGACGCCCCAGTCGGCGCCGAGCACCCGGCGCGCACCGGCGGCCATGGACCGCGCCACATCCGGATCGACGGCGCCGCGTTCCGCCAGCAGTGCCGCCTCGACGCCGAGGACGTCCCGCTTCAGCTCGGTGGCGTACGCCGTCACGGACCCGCGGAAGACCCGCGAGGCGCCGGGCACCGAGGTCACGGCCGCGGCCACCAGACCGCCCGTGAGGGACTCGGCGACGGCCAGCGTCGCGCCGAGCCCGGTCAGCCGCTCCACGACGGCCCGGGCGGCCGTCTCCGGTCCCGGTGCGGCCCCGGGCACCACGCTCACCGCCCCGTCTCCGGCGAACCCTGCGCGGACGCCGCCGCGGCGCGCTCCGCCGCCAGCCCCTGGCGCCGCAGCACCAGGGCCTGGCGCACGTAGTCGAGCCCCGTCAGCACGGTCAGGACGACGGCGACCGCCATCACCCAGAACCGGAAGGTGGCCCACCAGCCCACCAGCGCCAGCACGTACATGCCGACCGCCGTGCCCTGCGCGAGCGTCTTCAGCTTCCCACCGCGGCTCGCCGCGATCACGCCGTGCCGGATCACCCAGAACCGCATCAGGGTGATCCCGAGTTCCCGCACCAGGATCACCGCCGTCACCCACCACGGCAGGTCCCCCAGCGCCGACAGGCACAGCAGCGCGGCCCCCATGATCGCCTTGTCGGCGATCGGGTCCGCGATCTTCCCGAAGTCGGTGACGAGGTTGTACGTACGGGCCAGATGCCCGTCGAAGATGTCCGTGATCATGGCGACGGCGAAGGCGGCCCACGCCCAGGCGCGCCACACGGGGTCGTACCCGCCGTTCTGCAGCATCAGGGCGACGAAGGCGGGGACGAGCAGCAGGCGGGCCATGGTCAGCAGGTTCGCCACGTTCCACAGACTCGCCTGGCCGACGGCCCTGGCCCCCAGCTTCCCGGCGGGCGCCGGCTTCGCGCCTGCACCGCCCGTCGTGGACGCGGGGACTCCCGTCATCTGGCGGCCTCCTCGGCGACGGTCCGAAGAAGGTCCTCCGGACTGGTGCTCAGGTGCTCCGCGATCAGGTCGACGCCCTCGCTGCCGGTCACCTTCGCCTCGACCATACGACCGGGGCGCAGATCCGCGCCCGAGGTGAGGACCACCTGGCCGTCGGTCTCGGGCGCCTGGTGCGCGGCACGGCCCACGGCGACGGCGCCGTCGACGCCCGTGTCGGACACGTCGGTCGACTCCACGAGGACCTCCAGCGTCTCGCCGTGCCGGTCCTGCGCCCGCTGGGACGTCAGTTCCTCGGCGAGCCGGGAGAGATGGGCCAGACGCTCCGCCACGACGTCCTCGTCCAGCTTGTTGTCGTACCCGGCGGCCTCCGTACCGTCCTCGTCGGAGTAGCCGAACACGCCGATGGCGTCGAGCCGCGCCTCGGTGAGGAAGCGCTCCAGCTCGGCGAAGTCGGCCTCGCTCTCGCCGGGGAAACCGACGATGAAGTTCGACCGGACGCCGGCCTGGGGCGCCTTGCCGCGGATGGTCTCCAGCAGGCCGAGGAAGCGCTCGGTGTCGCCGAAGCGCCGCATCGCGCGCAGCACGCCGGGGGCGGAGTGCTGGAACGAGAGGTCGAAGTACGGCGCGATCTTCGGTGTGGAGGCGAGGACGTCGATGAGTCCAGGCCGCATCTCGGCGGGCTGCAGGTAGCTGACCCGGATGCGCTCGATGCCGTCGACAGCGGCCAGTTCGGGCAGCAGCGTCTCCAGCAGCCGGATGTCCCCGAGGTCCTTGCCGTAGGAGGTGTTGTTCTCGGAGACCAGCATCACTTCCTTGACGCCCTGCTCGGCCAGCCAGCGCGTCTCGCCGAGCACGTCGCTCGGACGGCGGGAGATGAAGGAGCCGCGGAAGGACGGGATGGCGCAGAACGAGCAGCGCCGGTCGCAGCCCGAGGCGAGCTTCACCGACGCCACAGGGCTGGTGTCGAGCCGGCGGCGCAGCGGCGCGCGCGGACCCGACGCGGGGGCGATCCCCTCGGGCAGGTCGGCGGGCGCCGGCACGGCGTCGCCGTGGCCCGGCAGCGCGACATCGGCCGCGGCCTGCCGCTCCACGGGGCTCAGCGGCAGCAGCTTGCGCCGGTCGCGGGGGGTGTGCGAGGCGTGGACGCCCCCGGAGAGGATCGTCTGGAGGCGGTCGGAGATGTCGGCGTAGTCGTCGAAGCCGAGCACTCCGTCGGCTTCGGGAAGGGCCTCGGCGAGTTCCTTGCCGTAGCGCTCGGCCATGCAGCCGACGGCGACCACGGCCTGGGTTCTTCCCTGATCCTTCAGATCGTTTGCTTCGAGGAGGGCGTCGACGGAGTCCTTCTTGGCGGCTTCGACGAAGCCACAGGTGTTGACGACGGCCACATCGGCCTCGGAGGCGTCCTGGACGAGCTCCCAGCCGTCCGCCGCCAGGCGGCCTGCGAGCTCCTCCGAGTCCACCTCGTTACGGGCGCAGCCAAGCGTGACGAGAGCGACGGTACGGCGTTCAGGCATGGGCTCAAGACTACTTTGTCCCGGCGCGGCCCAGCTCGCGCAGGGTCCAGACGGTCCCAGGACCCTGCGCGGAGTTCCTGGTCAGCCGATGGAGGGGTCACCCTGCGTGTACGACAGGCGCTCCACCTGACCTGGCTTGAATTCGTCGTCGACCTTCTTGCCGTTGACGTAGAGCTCTATGGCTCCGGCGTTGCCGAGGATGAGGTCGACCCGCTTGTCGTCCTGGAACGTCTTCGACTGGCCCTTGGTGAGGACCCCGTCGAACAGCAGCTTCCCGTTGTGCGCCTTGGCCGAGATCCAGCTCTTGTCGTCGACCGCGGAGAGCTTCACCGTCACCTTGTCGTGCGGTGCCGCGGCGATGGCGCTGTCCGAGGGGCCGGGCCTCGGCTGGGTGCCCTTGGTCGCGGGGGCGTGCGTGCCGGAGGAGGAGGCGGACGGCGTGGAGCCCTCGCTCTCCTTGACCGCGGTGCCCTTGGCCGTGTCGCCGGAGTCGCCACCGCTGTGGACCACGGTGAAGGCGACGAAGCCCGCGACCGCGACGATCGCGGCGACCATCGCGCCCGTCCAGTTCGGCCGGCGCCGCTCCGGCCGGATGCGCTCCGCCTCGAACAGGGGTGTGGCGGGGCTCGCCGTGGGCTCGGGCCGCCCGCCGTGTTCCGCGTCGAACCGGTCCACGAGCGGCTCGGGATCGAGCCCGACCTCCCGCGCGATCATGCGCAGGTGCCCGCGGGCGTACACGTCGCCGCCGGAGCGGCTGAAGTCGTCGTCCTCGATCGAGCGGACGATGGGCACGCGCACGCGGGTGGCGTCGCTGACCTCGTCGACCGTCAGACCGGCCGCGATCCGTGCCTGCCTCAGGGCTCGGCCGATCGACATACGGTCCTCAGGTGCGGGATTCGAAGAATTCGGGTCTTCTTCTGGTGAATTGCCGTCAGATGAGTTGCCGATGGACACGGGTGGGCCTTTCGAGCGTGTAGCCACCTGCTGGACGTTCAGTCTAGAGGCGGTACGAAAGGGTGGGGCAAGCGGAAGGACTCACTTTGTACGCCATCGGTACGGGCCGCCGGCGTGCGCGGGAGCGCTGTGCTGTGCCTCTCTGCCCACCTTGACGTACAGGTGTCCAAAAGGGTTGCCCCGCCACTGGTCTCTACGAAGACTCCCCCCGGATGACCGACAGCACACCGTCGAGTTCGTCGGCCTTCACCAGGACGTCCCGGGCCTTGGAGCCCTCGCTCGGCCCCACGATGGCGCGCGACTCCATCAGGTCCATCAGCCGGCCGGCCTTCGCGAAGCCGACGCGCAGCTTGCGCTGGAGCATGGACGTCGAGCCGAACTGCGTCGAGACGACCAGCTCGGCCGCCTGGCACAGCAGATCGAGGTCGTCGCCGATGTCCTCGTCGACCTCCTTCTTGCGCTGGGTGCCGACGACGACGTCCTCCCGGAAGACGGGCGCCATCTGGTCCTTGCAGTGCTGGACGACGGCGGAGATCTCCTCCTCGGTGACGAAGGCGCCCTGGAGCCGGGTCGGCTTGTTCGCGCCCATGGGCAGGAACAGGCCGTCTCCCTTGCCGATCAGCTTCTCGGCGCCCGGCTGGTCGAGGATGACCCGGCTGTCGGCGAGCGAGGAGGTGGCGAACGCGAGCCGCGAGGGCACGTTCGCCTTGATCAGGCCGGTGACGACGTCCACGGACGGCCGCTGGGTGGCGAGCACCAGGTGGATGCCGGCCGCGCGCGCCAGCTGGGTGATGCGGACGATGGAGTCCTCGACGTCCCGGGGCGCGACCATCATCAGGTCCGCCAGCTCGTCCACGATCACCAGCAGGTACGGGTAGGGCTGGAGTTCCCGCTCGCTGCCCTCGGGCAGCTTGACCTTGCCCTCGCGTACCGCGTGGTTGAAGTCGTCGATGTGCCGGAACCCGAACGCGGCGAGATCGTCGTAGCGCAGGTCCATCTCGCGGACCACCCACTGGAGCGCCTCCGCGGCCCGCTTGGGGTTCGTGATGATCGGGGTGATCAGGTGCGGGATGCCCTCGTACGCGGTGAGCTCGACGCGCTTGGGGTCGACGAGGACCAGCCGGACCTCCTCCGGCGTGGCCCGCATCATCACCGAGGTGATCAGGCAGTTGATGCAGGAGGACTTGCCGGAACCGGTGGCGCCCGCGACCAGCACGTGCGGCATCTTCGCCAGGCTGTGCATGACGTAGCCGCCCTCGACGTCCTTGCCGAAGGCCACCAGCATCGGGTCGTTGTCGTCGTCCCCGGCGAGCCGGAGCACGTCACCGAGGTTGACCATCTCCCGGTCCGTGTTGGGGATCTCGATGCCGACAGCGGACTTGCCGGGGATCGGCGAGATGATCCGCACGTCCGGGCTGGCCACGGCGTACGCGATGTTCTTGGCGAGCGCGGTGATGCGTTCGACCTTGACGGCGGTGCCGAGCGCGACCTCGTAGCGGGTCACCGTCGGGCCGCGGGTGAAGCCGGTGACGGCGGCGTCCACCTTGAACTCGGTGAAGACGGTGGTCAGCGAGTGGGCGATGGCGTCGTTGGCGGCGGTACGCGACTTGCCGGGGCCGCCGCGCGCCAGCAGGTCTATCGACGGCAGCGAGTAGGTGATGTCACCGGCGAGCTGGAGTTGTTCCGCACGCGCGGGCAGCCCTTTGGCGCGTTCCGGCGCGGGCTTGGTGAGGTCGGCGAACGTGCCGGGCGCTCGCGTCGCCGCCTCGTCCTGAGGCGTGTTGCGGCTCCCCGCCGTGCCTCGCGCGGTCGGTACGGGCGCGGACCGGTCGGCGGCCGGGGCCCCGGTGGCGCCGGACCCGTCCTCGTCCGCCGCGCCGTCCTCGCCGGGCCCGGGGCGGCGCACGCCGCCTGTGACCCCCTGGGTGAGGTCGGCGACGACCGGGGAGGGCGGCATGCCGTTCAGGACGGCCCCGTCGAGAGCCGCCGCGGCGGCGGCCGCCACGTCCACCGGGTCCATGTGACGGCCGAACCGCGGTTCCGAGGACGGCCTGCGGGCCCTCCTGTCGCGCCGTGCGAGCGCGTCCGCCTCGGCCTTGTCGTGGTCGAACACCGCATCGGAGCCGTGCCGGGAGGAACGGCCCGGGCGGACCGTCCCCGCGGCGGGCGCGTCGCGCCACCGCTCGTCGTAGCGTCCGCCGTCCTCGGCCTCGGCCGCGAACTCGGCTTCCTCCTCCTCGGTGGGTGCGATGATGCGCAACCGGATCCCGAGGAGCCGCAGGCGCTGCGGGATCGCGTTGACCGGGGTCGCCGTGACGACGAGCAGGCCGAAGATCGTCAGCAGCAGGAGCACGGGGACGGCGAGCGCCTCGCCCATCGCGAAGATCAGCGGCTCCGAGACCGACCAGCCGATCAGCCCGCCCGCGTCCCGCATGGCCTGCGTGCCCGCGTCCCGGCCCGGGGCGCCGCACGCGATGTGGACGAGCCCGAGCACCCCGAGCACGAGCGCCGACAGTCCGATGACGATGCGTCCGTTGGCGTCCGGCCTCTGCGGATACAGGATGAGCCGTACGGCGATCGCGCCGAGCAGTATCGGTACGAGCAGATCGAGCCGGCCGAAGGCGCCCGTGATGAGCATGGTGACCAGGTCACCGACCGGACCCTGGAGGTTCGACCAGGTGCCGGCGGCGATGATGAGGGCCAGCGCGAGCAGGAGCAGCCCGACGCCGTCCTTGCGGTGGGCCGGGTCGAGGCCCTTGGCGCCCCGCCCTATGCCGCGCATCGCGCCCCCGACGCTGTGCGCCGCGCCGAGCCACACGGCCCGCGTCATGCGGTAGACGCCGCCGGTGGGCGAGGGCGCGGGCCTGGGTACCGGCCTGACGGCCTTCTTCGCGGTCGCCTTCTTGGCAGGGGCACTCCTCGCGGGCGTCTTCCTCGCGGGAGCGGACTTCTGCACAGGCTTCTTGGCCGGCGGGGCCGCTGCCTTCTTCGCCGCTGGGGTCGTACGGCCGGCGCGCGGCTTCGCGGTGCCCGTCGCTCCTTGAGAACCCTTGCCGGACGTACGTGAGGCCATGGTGGTGAGGTTACCGGTGCGCGGCGCCGGGGACACGTGTGACCGCTGCTTCACCCGTTCGTGTCGGCGCCGGGCACGGCAGGGGCTGAACGCCCGTCAAGGCCGCCCGGCGCCCGGTCCGTCGGGGCGCGATGACACGGCGGCACGGCCGGACCGGGGCTCGAAGCCGCGGCGGCCGGGTCAGAGTTGCGGAGGGAAGACCGGGCCCACGCCCGCGGTGCCGGGACCCAGCGCGTCCAGCGCCCGCCGCAGCGCCGTGAGTTTGCGCTCCAGGTGGGCGGCCGTGGCGACGGCCGACGCGTCCGCCGCGTCGTCGTCGAGCTGCTTGGACAGCGCCTCCGCCTGCTCCTCGACTGCCGCGAGCCGCGCGGACAGTTCCGCCAGCAGACCGGCCGGCTCCTTGGCCTCCCCGGCGCCCGCGAGCTGCAGCCGCAGGAGCTCCGCCTGCTCCTTGAGCTGACAGTTCTTCATGTACAGCTCGACGAAGACCGACACCTTCGCCCGCAGTACCCAGGGGTCGAACGGCTTGGAGATGTAGTCGACGGCACCCGCCGCGTACCCGCGGAACGTGTGGTGGGGGCCGTGGTTGATGGCCGTGAGGAAGATGATCGGGATGTCCCGGGTGCGCTCGCGGCGCTTGATGTGCGCCGCCGTCTCGAACCCGTCCATCCCCGGCATCTGGACATCCAGCAGAATGACCGCGAAATCATCCGTCAGAAGCGCCTTGAGTGCTTCCTCCCCTGACGATGCCCGCACCAGCGTCTGATCGAGCGCGGAGAGGATCGCCTCCAGCGCGAGCAGATTCTCCGGCCGGTCATCGACCAGGAGGATCTTGGCCTTCTGCACCATGGCCGCCCGCCCTCCTCGCCCCGGCGCCGGCTGCCCCCCTGCCGCGGCGCCCGGTCCGCGACCGTGCTCCCCGCCAGGCGGCGTCAGCCGCGCGCCGTCCGTCCTTGTGCCGGTCATGGTAGCCGCACCCCGCCCATCGCCACACCCTGTCACCGCGATGTCACGGCGCACGAACGGATAACGCGGCCGGGGCTCGGAACGTTCCCGGCACCTTTGTCACACACACGGTCCCACACCTCCCGTACCACGGCCGGGGGCGCCCCCCGCGGGGCCCTCTCGGCCGTGCGGGGCGCTCAGCCCTTCCGCATGTAGTCCGCCATCATCAGCAGCAGCTGGTCGGAGTCGACGGGCTTGGTGACGTAGTCGGACGCACCCGACTCGATGGCCTTCTCCCGGTCCCCCTTCATCGCCTTCGCGGTCAGGGCGATGATGGGCAGACCGGCGAACTGCGGCATCCTGCGGATCGCCGTCGTCGTCTCGTAACCGTCCATCTCCGGCATCATGATGTCCATCAGGACCACGGTGACGTCGTCGTGCTGCTCCAGGACCTCGATGCCCTCCCGGCCGTTCTCCGCGTACAGCACGGTGAGGCCGTGCGCCTCCAGAACGCTGGTCAGCGCGAAGACGTTGCGCACGTCGTCGTCGACGATCAGCACCTTCTCGGCGCTGAAGGAGACCGTACGGCGCGGTGCGGCGCTCTCCCCCGCCTCGGCGTCGGCGGCCGGCTCCTCCAGCGAGACCACGGCGGGCACATGCCCCGGCCGCCGCGGCGCCCGCTCGGCCCGCGCCGCACCCGTGGCGACCGCCTGGGCCTCCTGGTGCTGCGTCCCGCCCGCGGGCAGCTCGGGCAGCCGCTCGGACGACTCGATCCCGGCAGGCGCCTCCACGGCGCCCGTACGGCCCTCGGAGGCGAGGCGCGGCGCCGCGTCGCGATTCGTGCGCGCCGCCTGCGAGTAGCCCTGCGGGGGCAGTTCGCCCGCGTTGAGCGGCAGGTACAGGGTGAACGTGGAACCCCGGCCCGGCTCGCTCGCCGCGTGGATCTCACCGCCGAGCAGACGGGCGATCTCCCGGCTGATCGACAGGCCCAGTCCCGTTCCGCCGTACTTGCGGCTGGTGGTGCCGTCGGCCTGCTTGAACGCCTCGAAGATCACCCGCATCTTGCTCGCGGCGATCCCGATACCGGTGTCCGTGACGGAGAAGGCGATCAGATCGCCGTCGGCCTCGCGCAGCGAGCCCGCCTCCAGCAACTGCTCCCTGATCGCGATCGGAACGTCCGCGCGGGCCGGACGGATCACCAGCTCGACGGCTCCCGTGTCGGTGAACTTCACCGCGTTCGACAGGAGGTTGCGCAGCACCTGCAGCAGCCGCTGCTCGTCCGTGTGCAGCGTCGCGGGCAGCTCCGGCGACACCCGTACGGAGAAGTCGAGTCCCTTCTCCGCCGTCAGCGGCCGGAAGGTGGCCTCCACGTAGTCGACGAGCTGCACCAGCGCGATCCGGGTCGGGCTGACGTCCATCTTGCCCGCCTCGACCTTCGACAGGTCGAGGATGTCGTTGATGAGCTGGAGCAGGTCGGACCCCGCGCCGTGGATGGTCTCCGCGAACTCGACCTGCTTGGGCGACAGGTTCGACTCGGCGTTGTCCGCGAGCAGCTTCGCCAGGATCAGCAGCGAGTTGAGCGGGGTGCGCAGCTCGTGCGACATGTTCGCGAGGAACTCCGACTTGTAGCGCATCGAGACCGCGAGCTGCTCCGCCCGCTCCTCCAGCACCTGCCGCGCGTCCTCGATCGCGGTGTTCTTGAACTCGATGTCGCGGTTCTGCCGGGCCAGCAGCTCGGCCTTCTCCTCCAGCTCGGCGTTGGACGCCTGGAGCGCCTTCTGCCGGTTCTCCAGCTCCGCGGAACGCTCCCGCAGCTGCTCCGTCAGCTCCTGCGACTGCTTCAGCAGCACCTCCGTCTTGGAGTTGACGCTGATGGTGTTGACGCTCGTCGCGATCATCTCGGCGATCTGCTTGAGGAAGTCCCGCTGGATCTGCGTGAACGGCTGGAACGAGGCCAGCTCGATGACGCCCAGCACCTTCCCGTCGAACAGCACCGGCAGCACGATCACATGCGCCGGCGACGCCTCACCGAGTCCCGAGGAGATCTTCAGGTAGCCCGGCGGGACATTGACCTGGATGGTGCGCTTCTCCTCGGCCGCCGTACCGATCAGTCCCTGCCCCGGCCGGAACGACGTCGGCATCGAACCCGCCGAGTAGCCGTAACTCCCGCGCAGGCACAGCTCGAAGCTGCTGTCGCCGCCGAGGTCCGCCCCCGCGCCCGTCTGCATGGCGAGGAAGAACGCGCCGTGCTGGGCGGAGACCACGGGCGTCAGCTCGCTCATGATCAGCGAGGCCACGTCGGCCAGGTCGCGGCGGCCCTGCATGAGGCCCGAGATGCGCGCGAGGTTGCCCTTGAGCCAGTCCTGCTCCTCGTTGGCGATCGTGGTGTCCCGCAGGTTGGCGATCATCGTGTTGATGTAGTCCTGGAGATCCTTGATCTCGCCCGCCGCGTCCACGTCGATCTTCACACCGAGGTCGCCTCGGGTCACCGCGGTGGCCACGTTGGAGATCGCGCGCACCTGGCCGGTGAGGTTCCCGGCCATCTCGTTCACGGACTCGGTCAGATCGCGCCAGGTGCCGTCCACGGCCCGTACCCGGGCCTGGCCGCCGAGGATGCCCTCCGTACCCACCTCACGGGCCACGCGCGTGACCTCGTCCGCGAAGTTCGACAGCTGGTCGACCATCGTGTTGACGGTGTTCTTCAGCTCCTGGATCTCACCGCGCGCGTCGATGTCGATCTTCCGCGTCAGGTCGCCCTTCGCGATGGCCGTGGTGACCGTCGCGATCTGACGCACCTGACCGGTCAGGTTCGACGCCATCAGGTTCACCGAGTCGGTGAGGTCCTTCCACGTGCCGGAGACGCCCGGCACGCGCGCCTGGCCGCCCAGTTCGCCCTCCGTACCGACCTGCCGGGCGACCCGTGTCACCTCGTCGGCGAACGACGACAGGGTCGTCACCATCGTGTTGACGGTGTCGGCGAGCTCGGCCACCTCGCCACGCGCCTCGACCGTCACCTTCTTCGTCAGGTCGCCGTGCGCGACCGCGGACGACACCCGCGAGATGTTGCGGACCTGACTGGTCAGGTTGTTCGCCATCGTGTTGACGTTGTCGCTGAGGTCCTTCCAGATGCCGACGACGCCGCGCACCCGCGCCTGGCCGCCGAGAATGCCCTCCGTACCCACCTCACGCGCCACGCGCGTGACCTCGTCGGCGAAGTTCGACAGCTGGTCGACCATCGTGTTGACGGTGGTGACCAGGTCGAGGATCTCGCCCTTCGCGTCCACCGTGATCTTCTTCGACAGGTCGCCCATGGCGACCGCGGTGGTGACCTCCGCGATGTTGCGGACCTGCGACGTCAGGTTGTTCGCCATGAAGTTGACGGACTGCGTCAGGTCCTTCCACGTGCCGGCGACGCCCTTGACCTCGGCCTGTCCGCCCAGCATGCCCTCGGTGCCCACCTCGCGGGCCACGCGGGTGACCTCGTCGGCGAAGCTGGAGAGCTGGTCGACCATCGTGTTCAGCGTCGACTTCAGTTCCAGGATCTCGCCCTTGGCGTCCACGCTGATCTTCTGCGACAGGTCACCGCGCGCGACGGCCGTGGCGACCTGGGCGATCGAACGGACCTGGTCCGTCAGATTGCCCGCCATGCCGTTGACGGAATCCGTCAGGTCCCGCCAGACACCGGCGACGCCCGGTACCTGCGCCTGGCCGCCCAGCCTGCCGTCCGTGCCCACCTCGCGGGCCACACGGGTCACCTGGTCGGCGAAGGCGGAGAGCTGGTCGACCATCGTGTTGATGGTGTTCTTCAGTTCGAGGATCTCGCCCTTGGCGTCGACGTCGACCTTCTTGGAGAGGTCGCCGCGCGCCACCGCTGTCGTCACCTGGGCGATCTGCCGGACCTGGTTCGTCAGGTTCCCGGCCATGAAGTTGACGGAGTCCGTCAGCTCCTTCCACGTACCCGACACACCCGGCACGCGCGCCTGACCGCCGAGGCGGCCCTCCGAACCGACGTCCCGCGACATCCGCGTCACCTGGTCCGCGAAGCTGGACAGCTGCGCCACCATCGTGTTGACGGTGTTCTTCAGCTCCAGCATCTCGCCGGCGACCTCGACCTGGACCTTCTGCGACAGGTCGCCGTTGGCCACCGCCGTGGTCACCTGCGCGATGTCGCGCACCTGGCCGGTGAGGTTGCGGAAGGCGTTGTTCACCGAATCGGTGAGGTCCTTCCACGTGCCGGCCGCACCGGGCACATGCGCCTGGCCGCCCAGCCGTCCCTCCACGCCGACCTCGCGGGCGACACGGGTCACCTCCGAGCCGAACGACTGGAGCTGCTCCACCATCGTGTTGACGGTGTTCTTCAGCTCCAGCATCTCGCCGGCGACTTCCACTTCGACCTTCTGCGACAGGTCGCCGTTGGCCACCGCGGTCGTCACCTGCGCGATGTCGCGCACCTGCGTGGTCAGGTTCCTGAAGACCGTGTTGACGGAGTCCGTCAGGTCCTTCCACGTACCGGCCGCGCCCGGCACCTGCGCCTGGCCGCCCAGCAGCCCCTCGGCGCCGACCTCGCTCGCCACGCGTGTGACCTCGTCCGCGAACGTCCGCAGCGTCTCGGTCATCTGGTTGATCGTGTCCGCGAGCCGCGCGACCTCGCCGCGCGCGCTGACCGTCACCTTCCGCGACAGGTCGCCGTTGGCGACCGCCGTCGTGACCGAGGCGATCCCCCGCACCTGGCTCGTCAGGTTCGTCGCCATCGTGTTGACGGAATCGGTGAGGTCCTTCCAGACGCCCGCGACCCCGGCGACCTCGGCCTGTCCGCCCAGCTCGCCCTCCGTACCGACCTCACGCGCCACGCGCGTCACCTCGGAGGAGAACGACGACAGCTGGTCCACCATCGTGTTCACGGTGTTCTTCAGCTGCAGCATCTCGCCGGCCACGTGCACCGTGACCTTGCGCGACAGGTCGCCCTTCGCGACGGCCGTCGTCACCAGCGCGATGTCGCGCACCTGCGCCGTCAGCCGGTACGCCATGGTGTTGACGGAGTCGGTCAGGTCCTTCCAGGACCCGGCCATGCCCCGTACCTTCGCCTGGCCGCCGAGCTTGCCCTCGGTACCGACCTCCAGCGCCACGCGCGTCACCTCGTCGGTGAACGCGGACAACTGGTCGACGAGGTTGTTGACCGTACGGGCGACCTTCAGGAACTCGCCCCGCAGCGGCCTCTCGGCAACGGCGCCCTGGGCGCCGCCCTCCCCGGGCGACCGCAGATCCATCCGCTGCGCCAGGTCGCCCTCGGCGACGGCGGAGAGCACGCGGCCCACCTCGGAGACCGGCCGCGCCAGATCGTCCACGAGGGCGTTCGCCGCGTCGATCGCGCTGGCCCAGGAACCCTCGCAGGTGCCCGTCTCCAGGCGTTCCGTGAGCTTCCCCTCCCGGCCCACGACCCTGCGTACCCGCGCGACCTCACCCGTCAGGTGCAGGTGCCGGTCGGCGACCTCGTTGAAGACGGCGGCGATCTCCGCCATCGTGTCGTCGCCGGCCACGGTCAGGCGTTTGCGGAAATTGCCGTCCCGCATCGCGACGAGGCCCGTGAGCAGTCTGTTCAGGGCCGCCGAGTCCACCTCGGTCGTCCCGCCGCTCCGGGACCGTCCGCCTTTCGCGCGCGATCGATCGCCGCGCGCTGCCACGCCAGACTCCACCGCGTGTCCTTCCCAGGGGGGTCGACCGTACTGTCCGGTCTTTCACCGGAAGCCTGCCCAGTGTTTCACCATGCTCGAACCAGGCGATAACAGTTCGGCAGCTTCCTACAGCCTCGCATCCCCTCCCCGAAGGACGGAATCAGAGGCGACCGGCATCCACCGGGACAGCGAAGGTAAGTAACCTGGCACACGGCTGTCCACCCGTCCCGGTCGCCCGGCAAGGGGCGGTGTGACTGACGTACTACACCGGGCACCGGGAGGGGCGGGGCCGTTTCATGGCGGAGCCGGGCGTGGAAACGCTTACGAGGAGTTCTGTGATCACCGCGCGGGCGGCTGCCACCTTCGACCCCGAGGGGCGGTCCGTCGCTGCGGCCCGGGCCTTCGTCCGCGACACCCTCCAGGGCTGGGGCTGCGCCGAAATCGTCGACGACGCGGTCGTCCTGACCAGCGAACTCGTGACCAACGCCGTCGTCCACGCGGGCACCGCCGCCGACGTGCGCTGCCTGCGCGGCGAGGACGGCGTACGGGTCGAGGTCGCGGACCGCTACCCCGAACGCGAGGTGCCCCTCCAGGCCACCGGCCCCTCGTTCGGCAACCTCGACAGCGAACACGGCAGAGGGCTGCTGCTGTGCGCCGCCCTCGCCTCCCGCTGGGGCGTCGAATACACCCCCTCCTACAAGCAGGTCTGGTTCCAGCTCGACATGCCCGAGCGGCCCATCGGCACCCGGTCCGCGGGACCGGCCCTGCCGACGGCTCTGCTGCCGGTCGCCGAGGACGCCCGGGTACGGGTCGCGGTGATCCAGGTCGACCAGGCCGCCTCCGTGGCCGCCTGGAACGAGGACGCCACCGCCCTCTTCGGCTACCCGGCGGAACAGACCGTGGGCAAGCCCATCACCGACTTCGCCGCCTGGCCGCACACGCCCGGTATCAGCATGGGGGTCGTCGAGGCCCTGCAGCTCTCCCGCTGGGAGGGCAGCTACGGCATCCGCGACGCCGACGGCAGAGTCGTCCCCGTGTACGCCTCCCACCTGCGCGTACGGGACACGCACGGGGAACCGTCCACGGTGTGCCTGCTCGTGCGGGACACCGAGCGCGCGGTGATCCAGACCCCGGCGCGCCCCTCCAACAAGGACAACGGCGAGAACCGGAGCGCCGACCCCTTCGAGGTCTTCATCGGCTCCCCCGCCCCCGACGACCTCGACGGCCTCCTCCAGCGCACCGTCGAACGCTCGCGCGACATGCTCGACGCGGACGCCGCCTTCCTCCTCCTCGCGACCGACGACGAGACGGAACTGGAGGTGCGGGCCACCACCGGCCTGCCGTCCGCCCGCCAGCGCTTCGCCCGGGTCCCCGTCGAGGCCGGCACCGGCCGCTACGGGTCCGCCCGGCTGCCCGCCGTCCACGACGACCTCGGCGCGGTGCCCGGCGCCGTACCGCTCCTCGCGGGCACCGGAATGCGCTCCGTCGTCACCGTTCCCCTCAAGGTGGAGGGCCGCCTCACGGGCTCCCTCGGGGTCGCCGCCGAGGCCCCCGGCCGCTACTCCAACGAGCAGGCGCTGCGTCTGCAGTTCGCGGCGGACCGGATCGCGCTCGCCGTGGAGTCCGCCCGCCTCGGCGAACTGGAACGGCTGCGGCGCGGCTCCCTGTCCTTCCTGGTGGAGGCCTCCGACCTGCTCGCGGGGACACTGGACCGCGACCAGACCCTCGCACTGATGGCGCAGATGACCGTCCCCACCCTCGCCACCTGGTGCGCGGTCTACACCATCGCCGACCAGTCCTCCGAGCCCGAACTGTCCTTCGTCCTGCACGAGGACGAGGAGCGTATCGACGGGCTCAAGGCGCTGCTCTCCAAGATCGACCCGCCGGAACCGGTACCCACCCCGGGCGCCAGGATCTGGACCGCCCCCGCCGACGCCGCGCACCAGTCCGCGCTGCGGTCCTCGATGCGGGAGCGGACCAGCGGCTCCACCACGCCCGGCTCCGGGGTGGGCCCTTCACTGGCGACGGCGGCGGCTGTCGGCGGCGAGACCGTCGTCCTGCCGCTGGTGGCGCGCAACCGGGTCATCGGCATGCTCACCCTCGGCAAGCCGTCGGACGACCACTTCCGCCAGGAGATCCTCGAACTCGCGGAGGACCTGTCCCGCAGGGCGGCCCTCGCCCTCGACAACGCACGCCTGTACTCGGAGCGCACGGCGATCAGTCAGTCGCTCCAGCGCAGCCTCCTGCCGCCGGAACTGCCCGTGATCCCCGGCGTCGAGGTGGAGGTCATCTACCGTGCGGCCGGCGAGGGAAACGAGGTGGGCGGCGACTTCTACGACCTCTTCCCCATCAGCGACGGCACCTACGGTTTCGCCATCGGCGACGTGTGCGGTACGGGCCCGGAGGCAGCGGCCGTCACGGGCCTCGCCCGGCACGCGCTGCGCCTCCTCGCCCGCGAGGGCCTCGGTGGCCCCGCGGTGCTGGAGCGGCTCAACGCGGCCATCCTCGACGAAGGCCCCCGCAGCCGTTTCCTCACCCTCCTGTACGGCGAACTGCGTCCCCAGGACGACGGCAGCGCCCGGCTGACGATGGTGTGCGCCGGGCACCCGCTGCCGCTGCGCCTGCGCCAGGACGGGTCCGTCGAGGCGGCGGCCGAACCTCAGACGCTGCTGGGCGTGATGGACGACCTCGACCTGTACGAGCAGACCGTCACCCTCGACCCCGGCGACGTCCTGCTCTGCGTCACCGACGGCGTCACGGAGCGCCGCGAGGGCACCCGCATGCTGGGCGACGACGGCCTGGCCGAAGTGCTCGCCACCTGCACGGGGCTGACGGCCGGGGCGGTCGCCGCGCGCATCCTGCGCGCGGTGGAGCGCTTCGCGGCGGCGCCCGCGTCGGACGACATGGCGATCGTCGCCCTGCGCGTCCCCGAGCCGCACGCCTGATCCCACGAAGCAGCCCCCGCGCACCGCTCACGCGCCGCCGGACGGGTCAGGCGCTCCGGGCACCGTCGTACGCCTCGCGGGCGTCGAGGACGGCCGGAACGCTGCTCTCGGCCCACCGGGCCAGCGCCCACACCTGCTCGGCCGCGTGCCGCCCCAGGTCGGTCAGCGAGTAGTCGACGCGCGGCGGGATGACGGGCTTGGCGTCCCGGTGGACGAAACCGTCCCGCTCCAGGGTCTGCAACGTCTGCGCGAGCATCTTCTCGCTGACGCCGCCGACCTCCCGCCGCAGCTCGCTGAACCGGTACGAGCGCTCCAGCAGCGCCGACAGCGCCAGCACGCCCCAGCGGCTCGTCACATGCTCCAGCACGAGACGCGAAGGGCAGCCCGCCTGGTTCACGTTCGGCTGCGAACCCCCCGACTCCGGTGTCATGCCCGCGATGAAACGGACGAACTCGGACTGCTCACTTACGCTCATGTCTGTACCTTACTCCAAAGTGGGTACTTACCCGAGAGCATGTACCCCTCCTACGGTGGGACACATGGCGGTGCCTCGCGGGGCCGCCGGACATGGCCAGCGTTCCCGAACGGAGAGAAGTACTCGATGAGCATCGTGATCACCGGAGCAACAGGACAGCTCGGGCGTCTGGTCGTCGCCGACCTGCTGGCCGCCGGGGTGCCGGCGGACGGCATCACGGCGGTGTCCCGTACGAAGGAGAAGGCCGAGGACCTCGCGGCGGCGGGCGTGCGGGTGCACCTCGCCGACTATGACGACCCGGCCTCCTTCGCGGACGCCTTCCGCGCCGGCGACCGGGTCCTGCTGATCTCCGGTACGGACATGGGCCGGCGCACGGCACAGCACGCGGTTGTGATCGACGCGGCGAAGGCCGCGGGCGTCGCCCAGCTCGCCTACGTGGGGGCCTTCGGCGGGCCCGGGGCCGACTTCCTGCTGGCGGCGGAGCACCGGGAGACGGAGCAGCTCATCCTGGACTCGAAGCTGCCGTACACGTTCCTGCGCAACAACTGGTACACCGACGCTCCGGCGTACACCGCGGACCTCCAGGGGATCCTGGAGCGGGGCGAGTTCGTCAGCAGCACGACACCCGGCGCGCGGATCGCCACGGCGCCGCGCACGGACTACGCGCAGGCAGCGGCGCGCGTCCTGCGCGAGGACGGCCACCTGGGGAAGGCGTACGAGCTGAGCGGCGACACGGCCTGGACGTTCGACGCGTTCGCCGACGAGGTGTCACGGCAGTCCGGACGCCGGGTCGTTCACCGCCCGGTCGCCCCCGACGAGCACCAGGCCGTCCTCACGGGAGCGGGACTCCCCGAGGGCTTGGCAACCCTCCTGGTGGACGTGGACGCGGCGATCAGCCGTGGCCTGCTCGCCGGTACACCCGGCGACCTCTCGCGACTGCTCGGCCGGCCGACTAAGCCGCTCGCGGACTCGATCCGCGAGACGCTCGCCGCGCTGAACGCGAAGTGACCAGCTAGGAGACGCGGCACAAACAATGAAGGCCCCCGCCAGTGGCGGGGGCCTTCATTCATCCGGAGCCCCAATACGGAATCGAACCGTAGACCTTCTCCTTACCATGGAGACGCTCTACCGACTGAGCTATTGGGGCGCAGCGACAAGCAGAAGCATACCCGAACGCGGGCGGCGACAGAACCATCGAGTGGGCTCCTCAGGGCCTGCCCGGAGGAGCCGGCACCCGGCCGGCGACGGGACGCGGACGGGACGTGGACGCGAAAGAAGCTCCCGGAGCTGCTCCCGAAACAGGTTCGGGAAAGGCATGCGGGAAAAGGGTTCGGGAACGCGAAAAGGGCCCGCACCATGTGCGGGCCCTTCCCTAACTAAAAATTGTTCGGCAGCGACCTACTCTCCCACAGGGTCCCCCCTGCAGTACCATCGGCGCGGTAAGGCTTAGCTTCCGGGTTCGGAATGTAACCGGGCGTTTCCCCTACGCTATAACCACCGAAACACTATGAAACAATCAACACAACCGGAATAAACACAGCTGTTCGTGGTTTCAGAACCAACACAGTGGACGCGAGCATCTATGGACAAGCCCTCGGCCTATTAGTACCGGTCAACTCCACCAGTCACCTGGCTTCCATCTCCGGCCTATCAACCCAGTCGTCTACTGGGAGCCTTACCCCATCAAGTGGGTGGGAGTCCTCATCTCGAAGCAGGCTTCCCGCTTAGATGCTTTCAGCGGTTATCCCTCCCGAACGTAGCCAACCAGCCATGCCCTTGGCAGGACAACTGGCACACCAGAGGTTCGTCCGTCCCGGTCCTCTCGTACTAGGGACAGCCCTTCTCAAGACTCCTGCGCGCGCAGCGGATAGGGACCGAACTGTCTCACGACGTTCTAAACCCAGCTCGCGTACCGCTTTAATGGGCGAACAGCCCAACCCTTGGGACCGACTCCAGCCCCAGGATGCGACGAGCCGACATCGAGGTGCCAAACCATCCCGTCGATATGGACTCTTGGGGAAGATCAGCCTGTTATCCCCGGGGTACCTTTTATCCGTTGAGCGACGGCGCTTCCACAAGCCACCGCCGGATCACTAGTCCCGACTTTCGTCCCTGCTCGACCCGTCAGTCTCACAGTCAAGCTCCCTTGTGCACTTACACTCACCACCTGATTACCAACCAGGCTGAGGGAACCTTTGGGCGCCTCCGTTACCCTTTGGGAGGCAACCGCCCCAGTTAAACTACCCATCAGACACTGTCCCTGATCCGGATCACGGACCCAGGTTAGACATCCAGCACGACCAGAGTGGTATTTCAACAATGACTCCACCTGAACTGGCGTCCAAGCTTCACAGTCTCCCACCTATCCTACACAAGCCGAACCGAACACCAATATCAAACTATAGTAAAGGTCCCGGGGTCTTTCCGTCCTGCTGCGCGAAACGAGCATCTTTACTCGTACTGCAATTTCACCGGGCCTATGGTCGAGACAGTCGAGAAGTCGTTACGCCATTCGTGCAGGTCGGAACTTACCCGACAAGGAATTTCGCTACCTTAGGATGGTTATAGTTACCACCGCCGTTTACTGGCGCTTAAGTTCTCAGCTTCGCCACACCGAAATGTGACTAACCGGTCCCCTTAACGTTCCAGCACCGGGCAGGCGTCAGTCCGTATACATCGCCTTACGGCTTCGCACGGACCTGTGTTTTTAGTAAACAGTCGCTTCTCGCTGGTCTCTGCGGCCACCCCCAGCTCACTGTGCAAGACAGATCACCAAGAATGGCCCCCCTTCTCCCGAAGTTACGGGGGCATTTTGCCGAGTTCCTTAACCATAGTTCACCCGAACGCCTCGGTATTCTCTACCAGACCACCTGAGTCGGTTTAGGGTACGGGCCGCCATAAAACTCGCTAGAGGCTTTTCTCGACAGCATAGGATCATCCACTTCACCACAATCGGCTCGGCATCAGGTCTCAGACACATGCATGGCGGATTTACCTACCACACGTCCTACACCCTTACCCCGGGACAACCACCGCCCGGGATGGACTACCTTCCTGCGTCACCCCATCACTTACCTACTACCACCTTGGACCGGCGGCTCCACCACTCCCCTCAACTCCGAAGAGATCAGGGCGGCTTCACGGCCTTAGCATCAGAGGATTCGATACTGGACGCTCTACAGCGGGTACCGGAATATCAACCGGTTATCCATCGACTACGCCTGTCGGCCTCGCCTTAGGTCCCGACTTACCCTGGGCAGATCAGCTTGACCCAGGAACCCTTAGTCAATCGGCGCACACGTTTCTCACGTGTGAATCGCTACTCATGCCTGCATTCTCACTCGTGAACCGTCCACCACTGCCTTCCGGCGCGGCTTCACCCGGCACACGACGCTCCCCTACCCAACCCAGCACCCGTTGGGGCTATACGCTGGATTGACACGACTTCGGCGGTACGCTTGAGCCCCGCTACATTGTCGGCGCGGAATCACTAGACCAGTGAGCTATTACGCACTCTTTCAAGGGTGGCTGCTTCTAAGCCAACCTCCTGGTTGTCTCTGCGACTCCACATCCTTTCCCACTTAGCGCACGCTTAGGGGCCTTAGTCGATGCTCTGGGCTGTTTCCCTCTCGACCATGGAGCTTATCCCCCACAGTCTCACTGCCGTGCTCTCACTTACCGGCATTCGGAGTTTGGCTAAGGTCAGTAACCCGGTAAGGCCCATCGCCTATCCAGTGCTCTACCTCCGGTAAGAAACACACGACGCTGCACCTAAATGCATTTCGGGGAGAACCAGCTATCACGGAGTTTGATTGGCCTTTCACCCCTAACCACAGGTCATCCCCCAGGTTTTCAACCCTGGTGGGTTCGGTCCTCCACGACCTCTTACAGCCGCTTCAACCTGCCCATGGCTAGATCACTCCGCTTCGGGTCTTGAGCGCGCTACTAAATCGCCCTATTCGGACTCGCTTTCGCTACGGCTCCCCCACACGGGTTAACCTCGCAACACACCGCAAACTCGCAGGCTCATTCTTCAAAAGGCACGCAGTCACGACATGCAAGCAAGCTTGCATGCGACGCTCCCACGGCTTGTAGGCACACGGTTTCAGGTACTATTTCACTCCGCTCCCGCGGTACTTTTCACCATTCCCTCACGGTACTATCCGCTATCGGTCACCAGGGAATATTTAGGCTTAGCGGGTGGTCCCGCCAGATTCACACAGGATTTCTCGAGGCCCGTGCTACTTGGGAAATAAACAAACGAGCCGTACAGATTTCAGCTACGGGGGTCTTACCCTCTACGCCGGGCCTTTCGCATGCCCTTCGCCTATCCATACGGTTTCTGACTCGCCTCACTGCCGGCAGACAATGAAAGTCCACTCCCACGACCCCGCCCACGCAACCCCTGCCGGGTATCACACGTGAACGGTTTAGCCTGATCCAGTTTCGCTCGCCGCTACTCCCGGAATCACTATTGTTTTCTCTTCCTGAGGGTACTGAGATGTTTCACTTCCCCTCGTTCCCTCCACACACCCTATGAGTTCAGGTGCGGGTGACAGCCCATGACGACTGCCGGGTTTCCCCATTCGGACACCCCCGGATCAAAGCTCGGTTGACAGCTCCCCGGGGCCTATCGCGGCCTCCCACGTCCTTCATCGGTTCCTGGTACCAAGGCATCCACCGTGCGCCCTTAAAAACTTGGCCACAGATGCTCGCGTCCACTGTGCAGTTCTCAAACAACGACCAGCCACCCATCACCCCACCCAAACAGGCGAGTTCACTGGGGCCGGCAACCCGAAGACACCAAGCTTTCGCCCATGCCCTCAGACACCCAACAGCGTGCCCGACACATCCCGTCCACCCCTGCATTCCACGCCCCGAAGGACAGTACTAGCAGCAATGATCCGTGATCTGCCGAATAGTCAACGTTCCACCCTTGAGCAACCGGCACCAGACATTCGCTGATGAACCGGCCTCTGACCGGACCCCGAAGGACCCGGTAAGAAATGCTCCTTAGAAAGGAGGTGATCCAGCCGCACCTTCCGGTACGGCTACCTTGTTACGACTTCGTCCCAATCGCCAGTCCCACCTTCGACAGCTCCCTCCACAAGGGTTAGGCCACCGGCTTCGGGTGTTACCGACTTTCGTGACGTGACGGGCGGTGTGTACAAGGCCCGGGAACGTATTCACCGCAGCAATGCTGATCTGCGATTACTAGCGACTCCGACTTCATGGGGTCGAGTTGCAGACCCCAATCCGAACTGAGACCGGCTTTTTGAGATTCGCTCCACCTCGCGGTATCGCAGCTCATTGTACCGGCCATTGTAGCACGTGTGCAGCCCAAGACATAAGGGGCATGATGACTTGACGTCGTCCCCACCTTCCTCCGAGTTGACCCCGGCGGTCTCCCGTGAGTCCCCAGCACCACAAGGGCCTGCTGGCAACACGGGACAAGGGTTGCGCTCGTTGCGGGACTTAACCCAACATCTCACGACACGAGCTGACGACAGCCATGCACCACCTGTACACCGACCACAAGGGGGGCACCATCTCTGATGCTTTCCGGTGTATGTCAAGCCTTGGTAAGGTTCTTCGCGTTGCGTCGAATTAAGCCACATGCTCCGCCGCTTGTGCGGGCCCCCGTCAATTCCTTTGAGTTTTAGCCTTGCGGCCGTACTCCCCAGGCGGGGAACTTAATGCGTTAGCTGCGGCGCGGACCACGTGGAATGTGACCCACACCTAGTTCCCAACGTTTACGGCGTGGACTACCAGGGTATCTAATCCTGTTCGCTCCCCACGCTTTCGCTCCTCAGCGTCAGTAATGGCCCAGAGATCCGCCTTCGCCACCGGTGTTCCTCCTGATATCTGCGCATTTCACCGCTACACCAGGAATTCCGATCTCCCCTACCACACTCTAGTCTGCCCGTATCGAATGCAGACCCGGGGTTAAGCCCCGGGCTTTCACATCCGACGTGACAAACCGCCTACGAGCTCTTTACGCCCAATAATTCCGGACAACGCTTGCGCCCTACGTATTACCGCGGCTGCTGGCACGTAGTTAGCCGGCGCTTCTTCTGCAGGTACCGTCACTTTCGCTTCTTCCCTGCTGAAAGAGGTTTACAACCCGAAGGCCGTCATCCCTCACGCGGCGTCGCTGCATCAGGCTTTCGCCCATTGTGCAATATTCCCCACTGCTGCCTCCCGTAGGAGTCTGGGCCGTGTCTCAGTCCCAGTGTGGCCGGTCGCCCTCTCAGGCCGGCTACCCGTCGTCGCCTTGGTAGGCCATTACCCCACCAACTAGCTGATAGGCCGCGGGCTCATCCTGCACCGCCGGAGCTTTCCACGCACATCCCATGCAGGAGTGCGTCAATATCCGGTATTAGACCCCGTTTCCAGGGCTTGTCCCAGAGTGCAGGGCAGATTGCCCACGTGTTACTCACCCGTTCGCCACTAATCCACCCCGAAAGGCTTCATCGTTCGACTTGCATGTGTTAAGCACGCCGCCAGCGTTCGTCCTGAGCCAGGATCAAACTCTCCGTGAATGCTTTCCCCGTAAACGGGGTGACACCACTCGGAGCGGAACCACAGGAAGGAATAATCCCTGCGGTTCACAGCGTCCTCGCTGTGTTGTGTTACTTCAAAGGAACCTCGTCCACCGGAACCATCCGAAGATTCGGATCGCCCGGCATAATGGACGGGGTATCAACATATCTGGCGTTGACTTTTAGCACGCTGTTGAGTTCTCAAGGAACGGACGCTTCCTTTGGATTCCCTTCCGGGGCTCCTCCGGGCTTTCCCTCCGGTGTTTCTTGCCTTTCGGCTTGCCCCGACTTTATCAGAAGATTTCGGGGCCGTTTCCCACCTTCCCGCAGCGTCCGCAAGTACGTTTGTACTCGCTGCTGCGTTCCGGTGGAGACTGAAACGTACTGGAGCGGGGGGCCTCGATGCAAATCGAGGCCCCCCGCTCCAGGAAACTGCCGACGGGTCGTCAGACCTCAACCACCACGGGCAGGATCATCGGGCGCCTGCGGTAGGTGTCCGAGACCCACTTGCCCACCGTGCGGCGGATGAGCTGCTGGATCTGGTGCGGGTCGGAGACGCCGTCCTGGGCGGATCTGGCGATCGCCTCGTCCACCTTCGGCAGGACGGCCGCGAAAGCGGCGTCGTCGATGCCGGAGCCGCGCGCCTGGAAGTGCGGGCCCCCGACGACCTTGCCGGTCGTGGAGTCGACCACCACGAACACCGACACGATGCCCTCGTCGCCGAGGATGCGCCGGTCCTTGAGGGACGACTCGTCCACGTCACCGACCGAGAGGCCGTCCACGTAGACGTAGCCGGCCTGCACCTTGCCGGTGATCTTCGCCTTGCCGCCGATCAGGTCGACCACCACACCGTCCTCCGCGATGACGATGCGGTCCTTGGGGACCCCCGTCAGCGCGCCCAGTTCGGCGTTGGCACGCAGATGCCGCCACTCGCCGTGGACCGGCATGAGGTTCTTCGGCCGGCAGATGTTGTAGAAGTACAGCAGCTCGCCGGCCGAGGCGTGGCCCGATACGTGGACCTTCGCGTTGCCCTTGTGGATGACGTTCGCGCCCCACCGGGTCAGGCCGTTGATGACGCGGTAGACCGCGTTCTCGTTGCCCGGGATGAGGGACGACGCGAGGATCACGGTGTCGCCCTGGACGATCCGGATCTGGTGGTCGCGGTTGGCCATCCGGGACAGGGCCGCCATGGGCTCGCCCTGAGAACCCGTACAGACGAGCACGACCTCGTGGTCCGGCAGGTCGTCCAGCGTCTTCACGTCCACCACGAGCCCCGGAGGCACCCGCAGGTAGCCGAGGTCCCGGGCGATTCCCATGTTGCGGACCATGGAGCGGCCGACGAAGGCGACCCGGCGGCCGTACTCGTGCGCCGTGTCCAGGATCTGCTGGATCCGGTGGACGTGGCTGGCGAAACTCGCCACGATGATGCGCTTGTTGGCGTTGGCGAAGACCTGCCGCAGCACCCCGGAGATGTCCCGCTCGGGCGGGACGAAGCCGGGGACCTCCGCGTTGGTGGAGTCCGCCAGCAGCAGGTCGATGCCCTCCTCGCCGAGCTTGGCGAAGGTGCGCAGGTCGGTGAGCCGGCCGTCCAGCGGCAGCTGGTCCATCTTGAAGTCACCGGTGTGCACGACCATGCCCGCGGGCGTGCGGATGGCGACGGCGAGCGCGTCGGGGATGGAGTGGTTCACCGCGATGAACTGGCAGTCGAACGGGCCGATGCGCTCGCGGTGCCCTTCCGCCACCTCCAGGGTGTACGGACGGATCCGGTGCTCCTGCAGCTTGGCCTCGATGAGGGCCAGGGTCAGCTTGGAGCCGATGAGCGGGATGTCGGGCTTCAGCCGCAGCAGGTACGGCACACCGCCGATGTGGTCCTCGTGGCCGTGCGTGAGAACGACACCCTCGATGTCGTTCAGCCGCTCCTTCAGGATCGTGAAGTCGGGCAGGATCAGGTCGACGCCGGGCTGCTCCTCCTCGGGGAAGAGCACGCCGCAGTCGACGATGAGCAGGCGGCCGCCGTACTCGAAGACCGTCATGTTGCGGCCGATCTCGCCGAGGCCACCGAGCGGGGTGACGCGGAGGCCGCCCTTGGGCAGCTTCGGCGGGGCGGCGAGTTCGGGATGCGGATGACTCAAAAGACTCTCCTCACCACACGCGCCACGTGCCGCTGAGGCACGTGGCGCGCATGACATTCGTGCACTTGCAGTTGTCGTGTTCCGGGAATCGGTTCCCGGTCATCTGTCGTCGTCTCGTCTTCAGCTATTCAATTGTGAAGTCTGTTGTCAGAGCTGTACCCCGCCGGCGGTGAGGTCGTGCTTGAGCTGGGCGGTCTCCTGCTCGGTGAGTCCGACCAGCGGAAGACGCAGCGGACCGCCCGGGAGGTTGCGCAGGGTCAGCGCGGCCTTGGTGGTGATGACGCCCTGCGTGCGGAACATGCCGATGAAGACCGGCAGCAGTTTCTGGTGGATCTCGGCCGCCTTCTGCACGTCGCCGTGGCTGAACGCCTCGACGAGCTCCCGCAGCTCGGGGGTGGCGACGTGTCCGACGACGGACACGAAACCGACGGCGCCGACGGACAGGAGCGGCAGGTTGAGCATGTCGTCGCCGGAGTACCAGGCGAGGCCCGATTCCGCGATGGCGAGACTGGCGCGGCCCAGGTCGCCCTTGGCGTCCTTGTTGGCGACGATCCGCGGGTGGCGGCCGAGCCGGATCATGGTCTCGGTGTCGATCGGGACGCCGCTGCGGCCCGGGATGTCGTAGAGCATCACCGGGAGGTCGGTGGCGTCCGCGATCGCCGTGAAGTGCTGGAGGAGACCCTCCTGGGGCGGCTTGCTGTAGTACGGCGTCACGGCGAGCAGCCCGTGGGCGCCGGCCCGCTCCGCGGTGCGCGCCAGTTCCAGGCTGTGCCGCGTGTCGTTGGTGCCGACGCCGGCCACGACGTGGGCGCGGTCCCCGACCGCTTCCACCACGGCCCGTACCAGCTGCTCTTTCTCCGCGTCCGTGGTGGTCGGGGACTCACCGGTGGTGCCGTTGAGTACCAGGCCGTCGTTCCCCGCGTCCACCAGGTGGGTGGCGAGCCGCTGGGCACCGTCGACGTCGAGCGTGCCGTCCGCCATGAAGGGCGTGACCATGGCGGTGAGGACCCTGCCGAAGGGGGTCTCGGGAGTAGAGGTCGGAGCCATGGGTAACACGCTACTCGCTGCTCAGCCCGCGGTGTGGCCTCGGGGCACCGGACAAGAGGAGCCCGGCACTGCCTGCTCGGGGGTTCAAGCAGTGCCGGGTCCGTTTGATCAGCCTAGATGAACTTCTCGAAATGCCGCAATACGGACACCTCGGTCGGTGGACCGTACATCTGTGCCCCGGAGGTGCTTTCGGGCCCTTCGGTGGACCCCCGCGCGACGACTGCGTCGCAGGTCAGGGAGCTACCCGGCCGTTGCCGTTGAAGGCCGCGTGCGTGAGGGGCATAAGCCCTCGCCAGTGCTCCTCCATCCGCTCACCGACCATCTCGATCTCCCGCTGGGGGAAGGAGGGGACCGTGGCGCTCTCGTGCTGCGTGCGCAGTCCGAGGAAGTGCATCAGCGAGCGGGCGTTGCACGTCGCGTACATCGACGAGAACAGGCCCACGGGCAGGGTCGCCCGCGCCACCTCGCGCGCGACGCCGGCCGCCAGCATCTCCTGGTACGCGGCGTAGGAGTGCCGGTAGGACTCCTCCATGGCCGCGGTGACCGTCGCGTGCTGTTCGGGGGTGCCGTGCACGAACTCGTACTTCCCCGGCCGGCCCTGCTGGACGAGCTTGCGGTCCTCGCCGGGGACGTAGAAGACGGGCAGCAGCTCGCGATACCTGCCGGACTCCTCGTTGTACGACCATCCGACCCTGTGACGCATGAACTCGCGGAAGACGAAGATCGGGGCGCTGACGAAGAAGGTCATCGAGTTGTGTTCGAACGGGCTGCCGTGGCGGTCCCGCATCAAGTAGTTGATCAGGCCCTTCGAGCGCTCCGGGTCCTTGGACAGCTCCTCCAGGGACTGCTCGCCTGCCGTGGAGACGCGGGCGGCCCACAGGACGTCGGAGTCGGACGCGCTGTGCTTCACCAACTCGACGGCGACATCGCTGCGAAATCTTGGCTCCGGCCCGGCCTTGTCGGTGCTCACCTGCGGGTCCTTCCGGTTCTCTTCGTGTGCCGGGCCCACTGTAGAGGCCCACAGGAGCGGCTTCGTCACCTGGTCGTTCCGCGGTCTTTTCGGGAAGTCCCGGGAATCCGGGCACCCGATCGGTTTGTTTCGCGTCTCAGTGAACAGCAGGGCTGCTGACCGAAGGCAGCCCAGCAACAGGAGGAGACCGCCCCATGTTCCGCCGACGCGAAGGCGTACCTTTCACCTTCCTCGCAGAGGCCGACCGTTTCCGCGACAACGTCGAGCGTCCGCCGAAGCGACGGCCGGCGCGGGGCGAGGTCGCGGGCCGGGCGCTGATCGGGCTGGTCATCGCGGCGGCGTTCGCGGGATCGCTGCTGTTCGGGATGCCCGCGCTCCAGTCCAACCCGACACTGCACCAGGTGCAGCAGTCGGAGGCGTCGCAGCACCACTGAGCCGTGGCCGCGTCCGTCCGGCCCCCTCGGGTGGTCCGGGCGGCCGCGGGATCGGTAGCCTCACCGGGCACAGCAATCGAGCGTGCTTGTGAGTGAGGATCAGTCGTGCCCTTGTCCTTCCTGACGGCCGATCGTGCGTTCGACGCGGACGCCACCGCGTTGCCGTACGACGACCACGATCATTGGCGGCGCCCCTACCGGCCGGGCCCCTGGCGGGTCGGCCTTGCCGCGGTTCTTCTGCTGCTTTCCTCGTTCATCCTGTTCGCAACCGTGATCACCGCGCTCGCCGCGGGCGGTTCGGGCGCCGTGGCGTGTGCCGTGGTCTCCCTCGTGGTGATAGCGGTGGCCCTGCGGATGCTGCGGATGGGGACCTGGGTGAGCAGGCACGGCGTGCGTCGCGTCAGCCTGGTGCGCACCTCCACGGTGGCCTGGGAGCAGGCCTCGGCCGTGCGTACGGTGCAGCAGCCGGTGCGCTGGCTCGGTCTGCCGCGCACGGTGCAGGGCCAGGCCCTGGTGGTCGTACGGCACCGGGGTGAGCAGGTGCCGCTGATGACGACGCACAGCGCGGACTTCCTGTCGAGCGGTGACGCGTTCGACCGGGCCTCCGACGCCGTGGAGGCGTGGGGCGCGGAGTACCGGCGCGCCCGCTGAGGAGACACACCGACCACCGAGGGCCCGTGAGGGGTGCCGGGTGTCAGGCGCGGACGGGTCTGCCGTCGCGGAGCGCTATGGCACGCTGCATCGCCTTGCGGGCCCTTGGTGTGTCCCGGGCGTCGCGGTAGGCGACCGCGAGCCGGAACCAGCAGCGCCAGTCGTCGGGGGTCTCCTCCGTCTCGACGCGGCGGCGTTCGAAGACCGCGTCCGCGGACGCGCGGTCGATGCGTCCGCCCGCGCCGCGGACGAGCTCGTCGACGGGCAGGCCGCCCTCGGCGTCCAGTTCGGCGGCGAGCCGGTTGGCGCGGGTGACGAAGCGGGTGTTCTGCCAGAGGAACCAGGCCCCGATGAACGGCAGGATCAGGACGGCGACGCCGAAGACGACGGTGACCGGGGTGCCGGCCTGGATGAGCCAGACGCCCCGGGTGCCGGCGAGGAAGAAGTAGAAGACGAGGACGACGGCGCCGACGACGTAGGTGATCTTTGCGCTCATGGCTCTGTTGGTCCGGTCCGCTCAGGCGAGGTCGAGGAAGTGTTCCAGGCCGACGGTGAGCCCCGGGGCCCCGACGACGCGCCGGACACCGAGCAGGATGCCGGGCATGAAGCTGCTGTGATGCAGCGAGTCGTGCCGGATGGTGAGGGTCTCGCCCTCGGCGCCGAGGATGACCTCCTGGTGCGCCAGGAGGCCGCGCAGGCGTACGGAGTGGACGCGTACGCCGTCGACGTCGGCGCCGCGTGCTCCTTCCAGGGCGGTCCTGGTGGCGTCCGGCTGGTCGCCGAGGCCCGCGGCGGCGCGGGCCCCGGCGACGAGCTGGGCGGTCCTGGTGGCTGTGCCGGAGGGGGCGTCTGCCTTGTTCGGGTGGTGCAGTTCCACGATCTCGACGGACTCGAACATCCGGGCCGCCAGCTCGGAGAACTTCATGGTGAGCACGGCGCCGATGGAGAAGTTCGGTGCGATGAGCACACCGGTCGTGGGCGAGGCGGCAAGCGACGTGCCGAGTTCGGCGAGGCGCTCCTCGGTCCAGCCCGTGGTCCCGACGACGGCGTGGATGCCATGCCGTACGCAGAAGTCGAGGTTGCCCATCACCGAGGCGGGTGTGGTCAGTTCGACCGCGACCTGGGCGCCGGACTCGACGAGCGTCTCCAGCTTGTCGCCCCGGCCGACGGTCGCGACCAGTTCCATGTCGTCGGCGGCCTCGACGGCCCGTACCGCCTCGGAACCGATACGGCCCTTGGCGCCGAGTACGGCCACACGCAGCTTGCTCATCGCTGAAGTTCTTCCTTCTCGGATCGTGGTGGTGCGGGTCAGGAGACCGCTTCGTCCAGGCGGGCCGCGTCCTTGTCGCCGAGCGGTCCGATGACCGCGAGCGAGGGGCGCCGGCCCAGTAGATCGCGGGCCACTTCGCGGACGTCGTCCGGGGTGACCGCGGCGATCCTGGCGAGGAGGTCGTCCGTGGAGAGGTGGTCGCCCCAGCACAGTTCGCTCTTGCCGACCCGGTTCATGAGGGCGCCGGTGTCCTCCAGGCCCAGCACGGTGGCGCCCGAGAGCTGCCCGATGGCGCGGGCGAGCTCGTCGTCGTCGAGTCCGCCGGCGGCGGCCCGGTCGAGCTCGTCGCGGCAGATCTTCAGCACGTCCCCGACCTGGCCGGGGCGGCAGCCCGCGTAGACGCCGAAGAGGCCGCAGTCCGCGAAGCCCGAGGTGTACGAGTAGACGCTGTACGCCAGGCCGCGCTTCTCCCGTACCTCCTGGAACAGGCGTGAGCTCATGCCACCGCCCAGGGCCGTGTTGAGGACACCGAGCGCCCAGCGGCGCTCGTCGGTACGGGCGAGACCCGGCATCCCGAGGACGACATGGGCCTGCTCGGTGGAGCGGTCGAGGACCTCGACCTTCCCGGCGGTGCGCAGGGCGCGCACGCCCGCGCGCGGGGCGACGGGGACCGCGTCGGTGCGGGTGAGCGCGCCGGCTTTCTCGAAGGCCGCCCGCACCTGCCGTACGAGAGCGGCGTGGTCGACATTGCCCGCGGCGGCGACGATCAGGTGCCGGGGGTCGTAGTGCTTCTTGTAGTAGCGCGTGATGCGCTCGCGGTCGAGGGCCTCGACGGTCTCGACCGTGCCGAGGACGGGCCGGCCCAGCGGCGAGTCGCCGAACATGGTCTGCGCGAACAGGTCGTGCACGATGTCGCCGGGGTCGTCGTCGGTCATCGCGATCTCTTCGAGGATGACCCCGCGCTCCGCCTCGACGTCCGCCTCCTCGATGAGGGAGCCGGTCAGCATGTCGCAGACGATGTCGACGGCGAGCGGCAGATCGGTGTCGAGGACGCGCGCGTAGTAGCAGGTGTACTCCTTCGCCGTGAAGGCGTTCATCTCGCCGCCGACCGCGTCGATGGCGGAGGAGATGTCGAGGGCACTACGTCGCCCGGTGCCCTTGAAGAGGAGGTGTTCCAGGTAGTGGGTGGCGCCGCCGAGCGCCGGGGTCTCGTCACGGGAGCCGGCCTGGACCCAGATGCCGAAGGTCGCGGAGCGGACCGAGGGAAGGGTCTCGGTGACGACGCGGAGGCCGCCGGGCAGGGTGGTGCGGCGGACGGTGCCGACGCCGTTCACGCCCTTGACGAGGGTGCGGGTACGGGCGACGGCCCGCGCCTCCGAAGAGGTGCGGGCCGTCGCCTTGAAGCCGGGGGACGTCACTTGGCGTCTGCGTCCTTCGCGTCGCTCTCGTCAGCGCCCTTGCTGTCGCTCTCCCCGTCGATGACGGGGATGAGGGACAGCTTGCCGCGCTGGTCGATCTCGGCGATCTCGACCTGGACCTTGTGGCCCACGCCGAGGACGTCCTCGACGTTCTCCACGCGCTTGCCGCCGGCGAGCTTGCGGATCTGCGAGATGTGCAGCAGGCCGTCCTTGCCGGGCATCAGGGAGACGAACGCGCCGAACGTGGTCGTCTTGACGACCGTGCCCAGGTAGCGCTCGCCGACCTCCGGCATGGTCGGGTTGGCGATGCCGTTGATCGTGGTGCGGGCGGCCTCGGCGGAGGGCCCGTCGACGGCACCGATGTAGATGGTGCCGTCGTCCTCGATCGTGATGTCGGCGCCGGTGTCCTCCTGGATCTGGTTGATCATCTTGCCCTTGGGGCCGATGACCTCACCGATCTTGTCCACCGGGATCTTGACGGTGATGATGCGCGGCGCGTTCGGGGACATCTCGTCGGGGACGTCGATGGCCTCGTTCATCACGTCGAGGATGTGCAGACGGGCGTCACGGGCCTGCTTCAGCGCCGCGCCGAGCACCGAGGCGGGGATGCCGTTGAGCTTGGTGTCGAGCTGGAGCGCCGTGACGAACGTCTTGGTGCCGGCGACCTTGAAGTCCATGTCGCCGAACGCGTCCTCCGCACCGAGGATGTCGGTGAGGGTGACGTAGTGGGTCTCGCCCTCGATCTCCTGCGAGATCAGGCCCATGGCGATACCGGCGACGGGGGCCTTGAGGGGCACACCGGCGTTCAGCAGCGACATGGTTGAGGCGCAGACCGAGCCCATCGACGTGGAGCCGTTGGAGCCGAGCGCCTCGGAGACCTGGCGGATCGCGTAGGGGAACTCCTCGCGCGACGGCAGGACCGGCAGCAGGGCGCGCTCGGCGAGCGCGCCGTGGCCGATCTCGCGGCGCTTCGGGGAGCCGACGCGGCCCGTCTCGCCGGTGGAGTACGGCGGGAAGTTGTAGTTGTGCATGTAGCGCCTGCGCGTCACCGGGGAGAGGGTGTCGAGCTGCTGCTCCATGCGCAGCATGTTCAGCGTGGTGACACCCAGGATCTGGGTCTCGCCGCGCTCGAACAGGGCGGAGCCGTGCACGCGCGGGATGGCCTCGACCTCGGCGGCCAGGGTGCGGATGTCGGTGACACCGCGGCCGTCGATGCGGACCTTGTCCTTGATGACGCGCTGGCGGACCAGCGTCTTCGTCAGGGAGCGGTACGCGGCGGAGATCTCCTTCTCGCGGCCTTCGAACTGCGGGAGCAGCTTCTCGGCGGCGAGACCCTTGACGCGGTCGAGCTCGGCCTCGCGGTCCTGCTTGCCCGCGATGGTGAGCGCCTGGGAGAGCTCGTCCTGGACAGCGGCGGTGAGCGCCTCCAGGACGTCGTCCTGGTAGTCGAGGAAGATCGGGAACTCACCGGTCGGCTTGGCGGCCTTGGCGGCGAGGTCGGCCTGGGCGCGGCAGAGGACCTTGATGAACGGCTTCGCCGCTTCGAGACCGGCGGCGACGACCTCCTCCGTGGGGGCCTCCGCGCCGTCCTTCACCAGCTGGATCGTCTTGTCGGTGGCCTCGGCCTCGACCATCATGATCGCGACGTCGCCGTCCTCCAGGACACGGCCGGCGACGACCATGTCGAAGACGGCGTCCTCCAGCTCCGTGTGCGTGGGGAAGGCGACCCACTGGCCCTTGATCAGGGCGACACGGGTGCCGCCGATCGGACCGGAGAAGGGCAGGCCCGCCAGCTGCGTGGAGCAGGAGGCGGCGTTGATCGCGACCACGTCGTAGAGGTGGTCGGGGTTGAGCGCCATGATCGTCTCGACGACCTGGATCTCGTTGCGCAGGCCCTTCTTGAAGGACGGGCGCAGCGGCCGGTCGATCAGGCGGCAGGTGAGGATGGCGTCCTCGGAGGGGCGGCCCTCCCTGCGGAAGAAGGAGCCGGGGATCTTGCCGGCCGCGTACATGCGCTCCTCGACGTCCACCGTGAGGGGGAAGAAGTCGAGTTGGTCCTTGGGCTTCTTCGAAGCGGTGGTCGCCGACAGCACCATGGTGTCGTCGTCCAGGTACGCCACGGCGGAACCGGCGGCCTGCCTGGCCAGCCGGCCCGTCTCGAAGCGGATGGTGCGGGTGCCGAAGGTGCCATTGTCGATGACGGCCTCGGCGTAGTGGGTCTCGTTCTCCACCAGCGTCTTCTCCTCGTCTTCGTCCGCCGCCCGTGTGGCGGTGGACGCTGCGGAGGGGCGCCCTTTGGTGCTTGCCGGTCTTCGATCGAAGCACCCGGTGCGCACGCGCCGCCGGGTTTCGCCCCTGAGGGCTCGGCCGTGGCGCGGGTGCGTCTTCCGGATGCCACTACCGAGGACCGGCGGCGGCGGAGGGCGCTCCTCCTCGCTTACTTCTTCTGTGCTTGCTTCTTCTGTGCTTACTTCTTCTGTGCTCTTCGGTACCGCTTGTGCGTGGTACTCGTCAGCCAGAGTACTGAGCCCCGGCACGTGATGGCATTCCGGCCGGGCCGTGCATACGGCGAAGGGAGCGGTTCCCGGTGTGGGAACCGCTCCCTTCGCACCGTGTTACTTGGCGCCCGCGGCGCCGCGGCGGATGCCGAGACGGTCGACCAGCGTACGGAAACGCTGGATGTCCTTCTTGGCGAGGTACTGCAGCAGGCGGCGGCGCTGGCCCACCAGGATCAGCAGACCACGACGGGAGTGGTGGTCGTGCTTGTGGGTCTTGAGGTGCTCGGTCAGGTCCGAGATGCGGCGGGACAGGAGGGCGACCTGGACCTCGGGGGATCCGGTGTCACCTTCCTTGGTGCCGAACTCGTCCATGATCTGCTTCTTGGTGGTGGTGTCGAGCGACACTCGTACTCCTCGTGGTCTTCATGGGCCGCCGAGCGCCCCGGGTCGTATTCTCCGGGGGACTTCCATGACTCGGGTGGCTGCCCGCTCGTCCTGTGTCCCTCGCGTACGGGTCTGCGGCGGTGCCGCACCGTGGCGGTGGGTGGACGGACGGGTACCGGTCAGACTACCAGCCGGTTCGGGCCGCCCCGACCAGGGCCCGGAACGCTCCGGGCGGGCCGGGCCCAGCGGTCAGCTGGTGAGGGCGCGGGCCCTGGCGAAGACGTCGAGGACGGCCAGGCACAGCGGTACGAGCGACAGCAGGACGGCACCCTCGGCGAGGTCGAGGAGGCGGCCCCAGAACGGTGAGAGCCCCTTGCGCGGGATGATCAGCCCGATTGCGGTGAGCAGGGCGGCACCGACGGCGACGCTCGCGGCGAGCCAGACGGTGCGCAGGTCGAGCGGGCCGTGGTCGCCGTGGCGCAGGAGTTCGCCGACGGGGCCGGCGGGCGGGTTGAGGCAGAGGCCGAGGACGAGCAGGGCCACGGCCGCGAGGCCGGCGACGAGCGCGCAGGTGACCTGTGAGGTGTAGCGGAAGAGGCGGGCGCGCAGCAGCATCGCGAGGCCGGAGGTGAGGGCCAGCAGCTGGCCGTACAGGTTGTCGGAGAAGCCGAGGACCGCCGCGGCGGCGACGACGACGGCGGCGCACCCGCCGACCAGGCCGAGCAGCATCTCGTGGCCGCGGCGGGCCTGGGCCGCGATGCGTTCGGTGTCGACGGGCTCCGCGACGGTCGCCGGATCGGGCTCGACCGTGTCGAAGCCGCCGTTGGCGCCGCGGGGCGTCGCGTAGCCGATGGGCAGCCGGGCGAAGCGGGCGGAGAGGCCGGGCAGGAAGGCGACGAGTCCGACGGCGACCGGCGCGCAGACCGCGGCGGTCTCGCGGGCGGACGCCCCGGTGAGGATCTCGCCGAACGTGGCGAGGGTGCCGACCGCCGCGAGGAAGGTGGCGGCGACGAAGGGCGCGTCCCCGCTCGGGGTGAGCGCGACGAGCGTGACGGACGCGACGAGCACGGTGACGCAGCCCAGCAGGAACTGCAGGCGTCCCGGTCCCTGGCCCGCGTCGGGGGCGAGGATGCCGGAGCCCCCGATGAGCAGCAGCGGGAGGGCGCCGAGGCCCAGGGCGACGGCCGCGGCGCGGTCCGCGTAGACCCTGGCCCGTACGCCGGACAGCGCGGTCAGCAGGACGCCGGCGCCGCCCGCGATGATGCCGGGCAGGCTGTGCATGTCGTGGCGGACGGGGTCGGCGAACCAGAGGACGAACCCGAGGAGTACGAGCAGCAGGCCGCCGCCGACGAGGCCCGCGCCGCGCATCAGGTCGTCGCTCCACAGGTGCCGGTCGCGGCGCACGGCCGCGGCGACGGCGTCGGACACGTCGTCGAAGACCGCCGGCGGCAGTGACTGTGCGAACGGCCGCAGGGCCAGCACCTCGCCGTCGAGGACCTGTTGGCCCGCGAGGGTGCGCGCGCCGTCGAGGACGGTGCCGTCGCGCCGTACGAGGTGGTAGCCGGTCGGTGCACCCACGGGCTGGGTCTGGCCCGTCAGCCGCAGGATCTCCGGATAGATGTCGGCGACCGCGATGTCCTCGGGGAGTGCCACGTCGATCCGGCTGTCCGGTGCCACCACCGTGACGCGACAGAACCCCGTCGCCGCGCTCGTACTCACGTGTTCCGACCCCCTGAATCCGCCCGTTCCCGTGCCGGTCGCCGCGCCGGTCCCGCGGGTGTCGTCCCGTTCGCCGGTTCGCGGTTGCGCACGGTGCGCGCGCCACCCTACCGGGCGTCGCAACCACCGGCTGCCAGTAGGATCGCGCTGCTGCAAGTGAGCCGCCGCCACGGGGGCGCCGGTACGGAACCATCCGCCCGTATTGAGGAATTGGTGCGCCGGTGAGCCAGATCGTCGTCAAACGACCACCGCGGTCCCTTCCGCCGGAAGTGCCCACGGAACCACTGACCCTTGAGGCACCTCCGGAGCTTCCGCGGGGGCAGCAGGAGGGCATGCTGATGCAGGTCCTGCCGGTCCTCGGCATGGGCTCGTCGGTGGTGTTCTTCTTCTCCCCGCAGGCCGCTCCGTTCATGCGCATCATGGGTGTGCTGATGCTGGTGTCGACGGTCGGCATGGTGATCGCGCAGATCTTCCGCTTCCGCCGCGGCACGCAGGGGCAGATGTCCGATGTGCGGCGGGACTACCTCAAGTACCTCTCCCAGTCCCGGCGTACGGTCCGCAGGACCGCGCGCTCCCAGCGCGACGCGCAGTTGTTCCTGCACCCGGCGCCCGAACAGCTGTGGACCGTGGTCGCGGAGGGCTCCCGGCTGTGGGAACGGCGCGTGGGAGACGCGGACTTCGGCCAGGCGCGGATCGGGCTGGGAGCGCAGCAGCTCGCCACACCGCTGGTCGCGCCGGACACCGCGCCGGTGGACGAGCTGGAGCCGCTGACGGCCGGTGCGATGCAGCGTTTCCTCGCGGTGCACGGTTCGCTGGACGCACTGCCGATGGCGGTGTCGATGCGGGCGTTCTACCACGTGACGGTGTCGGGTGATCCGGAGTCCGCGCAGTCGGCGGCGCGTGCGCTGGTGGCACAGCTGGTGACACTGCACTCGCCGGAGGACCTGATGGTCGCGGTGGTGGCGGCGCCGCAGGCGGTGCCGCGGTGGGACTGGACCAAGTGGCTGCCGCACACGCAGGTGCCGGGGCAGCTCGACGGTGCCGGTACGAAGCGGTTGTTCGGTGACGACCTGGGCGAGATCGAGCAGTTGCTGCGCTCGCGCCTCGACGGGCGGCCCCGGTTCGGCCGGGACACCCAGCCGGTGCTGGACCAGCCGCATGTGGTGGTCGTCCTCGACGGTGGGATGGTGCCGCCCGACTCGCTGTTCGCGGCGGCCGAGGGTGTGCAGGGCGTGACCATCGTCGAGGTGGTGCACGGCGACCTGGACGAGATGCGCGGCGGTCTGTCCGTCGTCGTCCAACCGGGGCGGCTGCGGCTGGAGTCGGGTGGCGGCATGGCGTACGAGGGGCTGCCTGACGGCATCTCGCTGCCGGCGGCCGAGGCGCTGGCACGGCAGCTGGCGCCGATGCGCACGGGCGGCGGCGACGAGGACGAACCGCTGCTGGCGAACCTCGACTTCACGGACCTGCTGAAACTGGGCGACGCGGGCGCCGTCGACGTCGCCCGCACCTGGCGTCCCCGCTCGATCGCGGAGCGGCTGCGCGTGCCGATCGGAGTGGGCGAGGACGGCCAGCCGGTGATGCTCGACCTCAAGGAGGCCGCGCAGGAGGGCATGGGCCCGCACGGGCTGTGCGTGGGCGCGACGGGCTCGGGCAAGTCGGAGCTGCTGCGCACCCTGGTGCTCGGGCTCGCGGTGACGCACTCGTCGGAGACCCTCAACTTCGTGCTCGCCGACTTCAAGGGCGGTGCGACGTTCGCGGGCATGTCGCAGATGCCGCACGTGGCGGCCGTCATCACCAACCTGGCGGACGACCTGACCCTCGTGGACCGCATGGGTGACGCGATCCGCGGCGAGTTGCAGCGGCGGCAGGAGCTGCTGCGCTCGGCGGGCAACTACGCGAACATGCACGACTACGAGAAGGCGCGGGCGGCGGGCGCCGCGCTGGAACCCCTGGCGTCCCTGGTGCTCGTCATCGACGAGTTCTCCGAACTCCTCACGGCGAAGCCCGACTTCATCGACATGTTCATCCAGATCGGCCGGATCGGCCGTTCCCTGGGCGTGCACCTGCTGCTCGCGTCGCAGCGTCTGGAGGAGGGCAAGCTGCGCGGACTCGACACGTACCTCTCCTACCGGGTGGGCCTGCGGACGTTCTCCGCGGCCGAGTCGCGCACGGCGCTCGGTGTGCCGGACGCGTACCACCTGCCGGCGGTGCCGGGCTCCGGGTATCTGAAGTTCGGTACGGACGTCATGACGCGCTTCAAGGCCGCCTACGTCTCGGGCACCTACCGCACGGCCGGGCCGGACGTGGCCGTGGGGCAGCTGCCGCTCGACCGGCGGCCCACGCTGTTCACGGCGGTACCGGTCCCCGTGGTGTACGCGGGCCCGGCGCGGGCGCCCGAGCGTTCCGAGCGGGACGACGCGCTCGCGGACACCGTCCTCGACGTGATCGTGCGCCGCCTCGACGGGCAGGGCGTACCGGCGCACCAGGTGTGGCTGCCGCCGCTCGACCAGGCGCCGACCCTCGACTACCTGCTGCCGGGCATCGCGCCCACCGAGCAGCGCGGCCTGACGGCGGTCGACTACACGCGTCCCGGCGGGCTCACCGTGCCGCTCGGCCTGATCGACAAGCCCTTCGAGCAGCGGCGGGAGGTGCTGTACCGGGACTTCTCCGGCGCGGCCGGCCACATGCTGGTGGTGGGCGGCCCGCAGTCCGGCAAGTCCACCCTGATGCGGACGCTGGTGGCGTCCTTCGCGCTCACCCACACACCGGAGGAAGTGCAGTTCTACGGGCTCGACTTCGGTGGTGGCGGCCTCTCGTCGCTGGCCGACCTGCCGCATGTCGGCGGGATCGCCTCACGGCTCGACCCCGAACGGGTGCGGCGCACCGTGGCCGAGGTGCTCGGTGTGCTCAACCGGCGCGAGGAGATGTTCCGTTCGCAGGGCGTCGACTCGATCGGCACCTACCGGCGCAGGCGGGCGGCGGGCGACTTCCGGAGCGAGAGCTGGGGCGACGTCTTCCTCGTCATCGACGGGTGGGGCGGCTTCAAGAACGAGTACGACATGCTGGAGCCGGTGATCGCGGACATCGCGGCACGCGGGCTCGGGTACGGCGTGCACATCGTGATCACGGCGGCCCGGTACATGGAGGTCCGCTCGGCGCTGAAGGACCAGATGCTGGGCCGTCTCGAACTGCGCCTCGGTGACGTGATGGACTCGGAGTTCGACCGCAAGGTCGCGGCGAACGTGCCGCCGGGCGTACCGGGCCGTGGCCAGGTCCCGCAGAAGCTGCACTTCATGAGCGCACTGCCGCGGATGGACGGGGTGAGCAGTGCCGCGGACCTCTCGGAGGGCACGGAGGCGTTCGTCGCGTCCGTACGCGGCCACTGGAGCGGCCCGAAGGCACCGCCGGTGCGACTGCTGCCGCGCAAGCTGCCGGCCGAACAGCTCCCGAAGGGCTTCGAGTTCCCGCAGCAGGGCATCGCGATCGGCATCGACGAGACCAATCTGGAGCCGGTGTTCGTCGACTTCGAGACCGACCCGTTCTTCGTCGTCTTCGGTGAGAGCGAGTCGGGCAAGACGGCGCTGCTGCGGCTCATGGCGAAGCAGATCGCGGAGCGCTACACACCGGAGCAGGCACGGATCGTGGTGGGCGACTACCGGCGCTCCCTGCTGGAGGCGGTGCCGGAGAGCCACCTGCTGGAGTACGCGCCGATGGCGTCCGCGATGGACGTGCACATGGACGCGATCGCCACGGTGATGGGCAAGCGCGCGCCGAAGCCCGACATCACACCGCAGCAACTGCGGGACCGCAGCTGGTGGTCGGGCCCGCAGCTGTTCGTGATCGTCGACGACTACGAGCTGGTGGCGGCGGGTTCCAGCAACCCGATGACCCGCCTCGTCGACAACCTTCCCTTCGCGCGGGACGTCGGTGTGCGGTTCATCATCGCGCGCAACGCGGCGGGCGCGTCCCGCTCCAGCTTCGAGCCGTTCATGCAGCGGGTGAAGGAACTCGGCGCGCAGGGGCTGGTGTTGTCGGGCGACCCGGGCGAGGGCGACATCCTCGGCCATGTCAGGGCGCGCCGGATGCCGCCGGGGCGGGGCACGTTCGTCTCCCGCAGGCGGGGCACGCCCCTGGTGCAGGCAGGCTGGCTGCCGGACCGGTGAGCGCGTCCGGGACCGGTGGGGCCGGCGCCCGCTGCCGGCCGCCGGCCCGGACCGTCGCGGCCTGCGGCATTCGGCCGCGGGACCGTTCACCCCGCCAGTAGGCTGGTTCCCGCACCGCAGTGAAGACACCGCCGGGAGGAACGACGCCGATGGCCGACGCAGTGGACAAGCAACGCGTCAAGGAGGAGCTCTACGCCCTGGACATCTCCGGGGCCGAGTGGCTCGGAGCACCCGGCACGGAGGGCGACGAGGAGCGCGTCGAGATCGCGTACCTGCCCGAGGGCGCGGTGGCGATGCGGTCGTCGAAGGACCACACGACCGTGCTCAGGTACACCAAGGCGGAGTGGGACGCGTTCGTACTCGGCGCGCGCGACGGGGAGTTCGACCTCGACGCGCAGCAGCCGCCGGCCGCCGGGGCCGAGGCCTAGCCCGCCGGCACACGGCCCGCGGCACACGGCGCGCGCCGGCCGCGACGTCGCAGCGGAAGGGGGGTGCCCACCACCTGGTGGGCACCCCCCTTCCGGATGCTGTGGCGAGGGTCCCGGCCGGTCCCCGCGGGGCCCGGCGGGACCTGCCGGTCAGCCCATGGACATGCGGAACCGGGCCGCGTTGCCGCGGTCCGTGTCCTGGTAGCCCACGACGGCCGCGTCGAGCAGGGAGGCGATCCGGGCCAGGTCCTGGTTCATGCCGTCCATCTGCGCGGTCAGGTCGGCCTGCCGGTCGTGGTAGGCGTCCTTCGCCTGGCCGTCCCAGTTCTCGGCGACGCGCTTCACGCGGCCCATCAGGTCGGTGAGTTCGCTCGTGAGCTCACTGGCCGTGCGACGGACGTCGCTCGCGGCCGTGGTGACGGTGTCGTAGTTGACTGCTGTGGTCATGTCTCGCTCCTCGATGCCGGGTACCGCGGCAAAGTGATGGTCCGGACGGTGCGCGGTGGGGATTGCGACGGGCCGGGCAGGCTCAGGCCATGCCCAGGATCGCGCTCTGCCCCGACACCGTGTCGTCCATCTGCCGGAACGTCTTGATGCGCTCCTGCTCTTCGTTGGTGAAGCCGTGAGCGCTCATCCGCATGATCTGCTCAAGCTCGATGAGGTCGACGCGCATCGCGCGCAGCCGCGCGTTGAGGTCCTTCTGCGCGGTGTCGTACGCCTGGCTCGCCGCGCCCTTCCAGCCGCCCTGGATCCGGTCGATGACCGCGTTCAGCGAGGTGATGCGACGCTGGAGCTCATCGTGGAAGTTCTGGATGCGACCGGCCAGATCGGTCTGGTCGTCCGCGGTTACGTTCAGGTCCTGCGACATCCTGCCCTCTTCTCCCTGGTCCGACTGCGTGCCACTACGGGCGGGAAAGTGCTCGGTGCCGCCCCCGTTGCCGGGGCCGCGCACGCACGGCCCCACAGCAACTCTAGCCATTCGCCACGGGTGTTCCAACCGGAAAGCGCACGACCGGTACACGCTCGCTACACGCGGCCCCGGCCCCCGCCCGCACGGCCCGCGGCCTTCTTGCGGCTGTCGCGCAGGATGACGGCGGTGCCGCCGACGACGGCGACGAGCACCACCCCGATACCCAGGGTGTACGTCGCGTAGCGGCGGCCGCGCTCCTCGGGCGTCTCCGACAGCGTGAGCCGCGCGGGCTGCGGCGCCGGGGGCTTCGGGGGCCCGGGGTCGGGGCGCGGCGACTCGACCGGCGCGCCGTCGCCGCTGACCGCGGCGACCGGATCGACGACACCCCAACCGACGAAGTCGTCGTGGCCGTTGACGCTGCGTTCCGCGGTCTGCTCGATCTGGGCGACGACCTCCTGGGCCGTCCATTTCGGATGCTCGCCGCGCAGCAGCGCCGCCACACCGGCGACGTACGGGGCGGAGAAGCTGGTCCCGTTGTCGAGGCACTGGCCGTTGCCCGGCACGGTGGAGACGATGTCCACACCGGGCGCGGCGACCCCGACGAACCCACCGGGCTGCGAGAAGGCGGCACGCTCGTTGTCCCGGTCGGACGCGGCGACCGCGAGCACCCCGGGGAACGCCGCCGGGTAGGTGTCGCGTGCCTGTCCGTCCGTGCCGTCGTTGCCCGCCGAGGCGACCACCACGACCTGGTGGTCGAGGGCGAACCGGACGGCCTGGGCGAGCTTGGAGTCCGGGCCGAGGGGTTCCGCCGTGTCCTGCGAGATGTTGATGACGCCCGCGTGCTGCCCGACGGCGTACCGGATGGCCTGGGCCATGGTGTCCGACTTGCCGCTGTTCTTCTCGTCGTTCTGCCGGATCGGGATGATCGTCGCCTCGGGCGCGAGGCCCACGAAGCCGGTGCCGGAGCGCGGCCGGGCCGCGATGATCCCGGCCACCTTGGTGCCGTGGCCGACGGTGTCCGTGGTGCCGCGGGTCTTGCCGAGGTAGTCCTTCCCCGCCTTGGCGTCCACCGCGCTCTTGAGCTGCGGGTTCGCGGTGTCGACGCCAGTGTCTATGACAGCGACGCGCACCCCCTTGCCCCGGGTGGTCTTCCACAGCTCGTCGAGCAGGAGCCGCTGCAGCGGCCAGGGCGTGCCCGCGATCTGCTTCTTCATCGGGAAGGTGCACTCGCCGCTGCCGTCCAGCGCGGTGGCCGCCGCGGGAGCCGCCGGGCGCGGCGCGGCCGACGCGGCGGGCGGCAGCGCGGCGAGCGCCGCGAGGGCGGCGGCCGAGGCCAGGAGCGCCGCTCTGGTCAGCCGCAGGGGGTGCGGGTGCGTCGTCGGCCGGTGCGTCATCGGCTGTCCCCTCACGAACCCTGCGGCTGGCGCGCGCTGTTGGTGTCGAGTCGGGGACCCTTCGACAGGAACCCCGACCAGGCCAGCGGCACCGGGACCGGGGTCACCTTCTCGTAGCCCAGCCGTATCTGCGCCTGACTCGGCTGCGGACGGCCGTCCTGGGTCTTCTGGTCGTCGCCCGCGCCGATGTCGGAACGCTGGGAGTCGCTGTCACCGTTGCTCTGCACCGCGTACCTGAGGCCGGTGTCGGTGACGAGGAACATCGAGCCGCCCGCCTTCGACTGGCTGCCCTGCGTCTCGTTGTAGAGCAGGCCGCTGCCCGGTGTCACATAGGTGCTGGTGCCGCCGTCGTCGGTGATCTGCGCGGGGTACGAGGTGCCCGCCCACGTCGACAGGGTGGTGCTGCCCGAGCTGCCGGTCGCGCGCAGGACACTGCACACGGTGTCGCGGGCGCCGGTGCCCCGCACCGCGTTGACCTGCCGTGCCCGCTCCTTGGGCCAGTGGTTCTCCTCGCCGAAGAACGTGGACTCGGGGCTGATGGATCCGAGGTCCACGCTCGTCGTCTCGCCGTGCATGGCGAGGGGGTGGCTGCCCGGGGAGTTGACGAGGAGCCAGGCGGTGAAGTCGCTGACAGGTGCGACCTTGCCGGGCAGGACGACGTACTGCTGCGGTCCCGCGCCGGTCTGAGCGCTGAGTACCATGCCGACCCGGTCCTGCTGGGGTGTCAGGCCACCGCCCAGGTGCGCGTCGGAGCCGACCGTGCCCGGGAGCACCGGGAAGTCGACGGGCGTCCCGGTGTGCAGGGTGGCGAGCCAGTCGTCCGTGACGGGCTCCGGATCGCGGTTCGCGCCGATGAGCGCCCGGGTGAGGTCGTCGTCCTGCTGCCCCTTCAGCGGGTACTTGGTGCCGTCGGCGGCGACGAGGTAACGGGAGCCGTCCTGCCCCTTCACGTAGAGGGCCTGCCCGCCGGTCAGCCGGTCCGGGCCCTCGGTGCGGTGGAAGTCGCGCTGCGCGAGGACGAAGGCGGCCTTCTGCACGCTGCCGCTGCTGCCGGGCTGCTCGCACACGGCCCACCGCTTGGGCGCGCCCGCCTCGCTGTCGCTGGGCAGCCGGTCCGGGGCGTACGGGATGCCGAGCATCGCGCCCCGCGGCGGCTTGCCCGCGTCGAGGATCTTGTCGTCGACCTGGATGACGGAGAACTGGTCGGGAGCCAGCAGCAGCCGGGCCGAGGCCAGGTTGAGCACGGGGTGGAGCAGCGTCTGCTTGCTCTTGCCCGTGCCGGTGCTCAGCACCACGTACCGGGTCGTCGACTGCTTGCCGACGATGACGCTGGCGTCCGCCTTGTCCCAGCCCTTGGGCGCGGTCGGCTTGAACATGCCGAGCGCGCCGAACCCGGCGAGGACGAGCGCCCCCATGACCAGGCTCGGCAGCACCGCGCGCATGGGCCGGGGCGCGCCCTCCTCGGTCCCCGTGGGCGAGGGTTGCAGGAATGAGGCCACTGTGCGCTTCTTCGCGAAGGTGTACGCGTTGAGCTCGTCCCGCCGTGATGCCATGAGTCCCCATCGGTGAAAGAAGTCACGGTACGGCCCCCGTGGCGGAGCGGCCGGCGCGTGTCCCCCGTGCCCCGCCCGGTGTCGGACCGGCCCCCGATAGTACCCAGTTGCGGCAACCCGTCCGTAGGGGGCGGCGTCGGTGGGGACGCCTCGTGTGCGCCCGGGCCCGTCGCGTCGGTCCGTAACGGCCCGCGCGCGGGGGGACGGTCCGCGCCAGGGCCCCTACGATGCCTGTTGGCCGGTGACGGCGCCGGGCCCGATAGGGTGATCCGGCCGTCAAGGCCCGGCCGCAGCAGGCCGATCGGGACGATTCGGGGGATTCACCATCATGGCTTCCGCAACACAGTTGCCGCCTGCCACGGCGGCGCTGCCCGCTCCGCCCGCTCCCGCGCCCACGCGGCCCGCCGCGCGGCCCGGACACTTCGGCCCGCTGCGGATGCAGCAGATCGTCCTGTTCGAACTGGCCGCCGCCGTCATGCTGGTGGGCTGGGTCATCAGCACTCTGATGCTGCTGCCTGCCGGTGTGGTCGCGGCGCTCCTGGTGCTGCTCGCGGTGGTGCGCAGGCACCGCCGGTCACTGCCCGAGTGGCTGAGCACGGCCATGGCCCTGCGTGCCCGTACCCGCAGGGCGGCGTCGCTGACCATCCCGCAGGACACGGAGCCGGGCCTCGCGCCCGCCGTGGAGTGCGATCCGGCCCTGCGCACCTGCTCGTTCAGCGACCGGGACCGGCGACCCGTCGGGATGATCGGCGACGGGACGTTCCTGACGGCCGTGGTGCAGATCGAGTCGGACGGTACGGCGCTGCGCGCGGGCCGCGGGGTGCGCCCGCTGCCGATCACGCTGCTGCGTGACGTACTGGACTTCGACGGGATCCGGCTGGAGTCGGCGCAGGTCGTGCAGCACACGCAGCCGGCGCCCGCGCCGCACCTGCCGCAGCAGTCGATGGCCGCCCGCAACTACGGGCCGCTCCAGGCGCAGACGGGCTCGCCGGCCCTGCGGATCACCTGGATCGCGCTGAAGCTCGACCCGGAACTGTGCCCGGAGGCGGTGGCCGCGCGCGGCGGCGGCCTGGTGGGCGCCCAGAAGTGCGTGGTGCGCGCGGCGGACCAACTGGCGAGCCGACTGGCGGGCGCCGGGTTCCTGGCGACGGTGCTGACGGAGGAGGAACTGACGGCCGCCGTCGCCACCTCGACCTGTGCGAGCCCGCTGGCCATCGCCCAGGCGGGCAGGTCCGGTGCCCAGAGCAGGCGCACCGAGGAGACATCCCGTACCTGGCGCTGCGACGACCGCAGGCACACGACGTACTGGGTCGGCCGCTGGCCCGAGATCGGCGAGGGCGGTGCGTCCATGCCGCATCTGGTGGCGCTGCTGACCTCCGTGCCCGCGCTCGCCACGACGTTCAGTCTCTGCCTGGGCCGCGGCGAACGCCAGGGCGTCACGCTCACGGGCCATGTTCGCATCACCGGTCGCAGCGACGAGGAACTGGTGGCCGCGCGGCACGAACTGGAACGCACGGCACGCGGCGTGCGCACCTCACTGGTGCGACTCGACCGGGAACAGGTCCCCGGCATGCTCGCCACGCTTCCGCTGGGAGGTACGCGCTGATGTCCGTACCCACTCCGCCCGCGAACCCGGGGCAGCCGGGGCCGTACGCCGGGCAGCCGGGAGCGACCGGCCCGTACAAGTCCGTGGCCGGGTCGGCCCAGGCACCGGCCGACCCGCCGCGGCAGCCGGAGGTGCTGGGGCGCCCGGTCCCGCCCGCCGGCGCCCAGGGAACGCAGCCGGTGCCGCAGGCCGGGGTGCCGGGCCAGTACGCGTCGGCCGCCCGGGGCCGGCCGGCCCGGACGGGTGCCGGCCGCTCCCGCGCCGGCGCGCGGGCCGCGACAGGCGGCAGGCCGCGGACCGGCTTCGGGCTGATCGGACCGCGCAGGGAGCGCCACGCGCTCTCACTCGACCAGCTTCAGTCGCTCGCGCTGCCCGTCGGTGACGACGGCGTGGTCATCGGCATCGACGCGAACGGCTCACCGGCGGTCCTCGGCATCAACCGGGCGACGCCGTACGACGTGACACTCATCGGCGGCCTGTGGACGGCTCAGGTACTGGCCCTGCGGGCCGCCGCCACCGGTGCCCGGGTCGCCGTGGAGACGGGCCGCACCCAGGTGTGGACCGCGCTCGCGCAGGCGGCGGGCGGCGGCCAGCCGTGCATCACGCTGCACGACGTGGGGCGGATCCCGCCACAGGGCGCCTCGGCGGGCAGCCCCGTCGTCGTCGTGCGGGACTGCGGTATGCGGCCCCCGCGCGGCCGTGTCGTCTCGGGGCCCTGGCAGTCGGTCATCACCCTGCTGCCGTACCTGAGTCCGGTCGCGCCGCGCCTGATGCGAAGGTCGGGGCTCGTCGGGGTGCAGCGGGTGTCGCCGGACGAGGGCGCCCGGATCAGCCGGATCATGGGGCTGCCGCAGGCGGAGACGACGGCGCTGACGACACTGGCCGACGGGGTCACGCTCTGGTGCACCGAGCGGGACCGGCAGTTCGTGATGACGCAGGCGACGGACGCGGAGACCGGACTGCTGGGCACGGCCCGCCGGATGGACTGACGGCCGGGGCCGGGCCGCTGACGGCCGGGGGCCGGGCCACCGCCGCGTGGACTGACGGCTCAAGGACGCGGCCGTTCTGTGTCCGGATCGCTGGGCCGCTGTGGCGGTCTGCCGTTGTCGCGCTGTCGCGCGAGCTCGCCGGAACACCCCTCCATCGAGGGACCGGCCCAGCCGGCTACCTCCCTGTCCCGGAGCCCGGCTCGGTCCGTGTGCCTTTTCTGTGGAGCCTTTTCTGTGGAACTCTCCCGCGCGAAATGTCCCGTGCGGGGCTTCTGTCTGCCCGTCCGGGCCCTGATCGAAGCGACCGATATACGGATTTGACCCCCTCCCGTTCTCACCCGCCGCAGCAGGGTGTCCACTTGGGCGCACACCGTGACGTAACGGGTCGGGGGTCGGGCGGAGGACTGCCCTGCCACATGTGGGCCCACGAAGATTAGGGTGGGTGGGGGCGCGACGGGATCCTGCGGGCAGGCCGGTCGCGCCACCGGGGGGGGAGAGCCGGGCGAACCGGACACAGGCCAGGACATCCGTCGCCCCGACCCATGACGGCACAAGGGTGCTCGACCACACCAGGAGGCAAAGTGAACGGCGATCGGGACGAGTTCCGCGGCGGCTGGAGCGTGCCGCCCGCGGACGATCAGTCCGACGCGGAGCCCGAGCTGACGGGTGAGTTCACCATCGACTACACCCCGCCGGCCTGGTACACGCAGAGTGCGTCGGGGGACGCGCCGGGCGGTGGCGCGCCCGCGCCCGTCGCCGGGCCGGGTACCGCCCCGGGTGCCGACCCCACTCCCCCGCCGCCGTCCGGCACGCCGGTCGCCGTGCCGGGGCTGCCGGCGGGAAGCGGCTTCGAGCCGGGCGGCGCAGCGCCGCTGCCCGCCGACTGGTCGGCCGCGCCCGGTCCTGAGCACCCCGGTGCCGCCCCCGCGCCGGCGGCGCCCCCTGCCGCACCGCCCGCCGCACCTCCCGGTACGCCTGCCCAGGGCGTGCCGGCACCGTTCGGCGGCGGAGAGGTGGAGAGCGGCGCCACCATGCGCTTCTCCCCTGCCGCGTTGAAGCGGGAACTGGCCGAGCAGCAGGCCGCGACGGACGGTTCACCGGCCGACGGCGACGCGGCCGGCCCCGCCGCGCCGGCGAACGGAACCGGCGAGCAGGCCGTCCCCCACAGCCCCGGCGGCTCCGACCACCCCGAGGGCCCCGCTCCTGACGCGGCGGCGGACGGCCCGGCGGCGACGGCCGGCTCCGGCGGCGACTCCGGCCCGGGAACGGGCTCCGGTGAGCCCTTCGCGCCCGCCACACCCGTCACGGGCGTGGGCACGGACGCCGGCTCCGGACAGATCCCGACGGCTCCGGACGCGGGCGCCGCGCCCGGCGTACCCGCCGAACCGTACGCCCAGGGACCGGGAACCCAGGCCGCGCCCGCCGACGAGCCTCGTGACACCCCACCCGCCGCGTACCCGGTCGCGCCGCCCGCCGATCCGTGGGCCCCTCGGCCCGCCGCACCCCCGGCCACGCAGGGCGGCGCCCTGCCGCCGCTGCCGCCCGCCTTCCAGCCCGCCGCACCGGCCGCCGCTCCCGCGTGGCCCGCGGGCCCGTCGGCACCGGAGGGTCCCGGTCAGCCGCCCGTACCGGCCGCCCCGCAGGCACCCGCCCCGCAGGCGCCGTGGCAGCCACCGCAGGGCGGCGGGTACGGGTACCCCGTGCCGGGCGCTCCCGCGAACGTGCCCCAGCAGCCGGGCGGTTACGGCTTCCCGCAGCCGACCGGACCCGGGGGTCCCCCGGCGCCCGGCGGGTACGGCTTCCCCCAGCCAGGACAGCCCGGCGCACCGGGCATGCCGGGGGCGCCCGTACCGCCGCCACCGGCCGTCCAGCAGGCCGGGCCCCAGCAGCCGGCCGCCCAGCCGATGCCGCCCCAGCAGCAGCCGGGGTACCCGCAGGGCGCCGGCGCGCAGGGGCCGCCGCCGGCCGACCCGCGCGCCGGGGCCGGCTGGCCGTCGCCCGTGGCACACGACCACCGGGAGCGTTCGGTGCCGGGCGCGCCGCTCGGGTACACGGCTGCCGTCGAGTTGTCGTCCGACCGGCTGCTGCGCAACAGCAAGCAGAAGCCCAAGAGCAACCGCAACCCGGCGGCGTCCCGGTTCAAGCTCGGCGGCAAGGCCTCCGAGGCCGACCGGATGCGCAAGCTCGAACTGATCAGGACGCCCGTCCTGTCCTGCTACCGGATCGCCGTCATCAGCCTCAAGGGCGGTGTGGGCAAGACGACGACCACCACCGCGCTCGGCTCCACCCTGGCCACCGAGCGGCAGGACAAGATCCTGGCGATCGACGCCAACCCCGACGCCGGCACCCTCGGCCGCCGGGTGCGGCGTGAGACGGGGGCCACGATCCGCGACCTGGTCCAGGCGATCCCGTACCTGAACAGCTACATGGACATCCGGCGGTTCACCTCGCAGGCCCCCTCCGGCCTGGAGATCATCGCCAACGACGTGGACCCGGCCGTCTCCACCACCTTCAACGACGAGGACTACCGGCGGGCGATCGACGTCCTGGGCAAGCAGTACCCGATCATCCTCACGGACTCGGGCACGGGCCTGCTGTACAGCGCGATGCGCGGGGTGCTCGACCTCGCCGACCAGTTGATCATCGTCTCCACGCCGTCCGTCGACGGCGCCAGCAGCGCGTCCACGACGCTCGACTGGCTGTCCGCGCACGGGTACGCGGATCTGGTGCAGCGCTCTCTCACGGTGATCTCCGGAGTGCGCGAGACCGGCAAGATGATCAAGGTCGAGGACATCGTGCAGCACTTCGAGACGCGCTGCCGGGGCGTCGTCGTCGTCCCGTTCGACGAACACCTCGCGGCGGGCGCCGAAGTGGACCTCGACATGATGCGCCCGAAGACACGCGAGGCGTACTTCAACCTCTCGGCTCTCGTCGCGGAGGACTTCCTGCGCGCCCAGCAGCAGCAGGGGCTCTGGATGGCGGAGGGCAACAACCCGCCGCCGCAACTGGCGCCGCCGCTGCCTGGCCAGGTCGCGCCCGGCCAGCCGATGCCCGGTCAGCAGCAGGCACCGGGCGGGACGTACGCCCCGGGAGCCGGCGCTCCGCCGCAGTACGGCGGGCCGCAGCAGGCACCGGGGCAGTTCCCGCCGGGCGGCCACGCGCCGGGCCAGGTCTCGGCGTACGGCGCCCCGTACGGGCAGGTGCCCTACGGCTATCCCCCGCAGCCCCAGCCCCAGCCCCAGCAGGGCGCTCCGGTCCAGCAGCCCGGCTGGGGACCGCCGCCGGGGTTCCCGGCGCAGCAGGGCGCACCGGCCGGGCCCCCGCCGGCGGGGCAGGAGGGCGGGCCCGCGCAGCCGGGCGGGCCCGACCAGGACGGCACCGTACCGCCGCCCGGATGGCCCGCTCAGCAGCCCCCGCAGCCGCCCGCCCGCTAGCCGCCCGACCCGCCGGAGCCGTCAGGAACCAAGGGCCCGCACCGTCTTCACGGTGCGGGCCCTCGGCGTGTTCCCACCGACCCACCGGCCGCACCGCGTCACCGGTCGTTGACGTTGCGTCATCACGCTGATACACCTCCCCTCACCGACCGACGGGGCCGAGCGCCCCGCCGCACTCCTGCTGCCCCCACACCGAGCGAGTGATGACGCGAGGTCACCGGCCATGGCTCGACCTGTTCTCCCGCACCGCGCGCGGCCGGCCCTGCCGCGCCCGCGGACCCGTGTGCCGACGGCCGCCCTGCTCGCCGCCACACTCGTGACGGCCGCGGGGGTCCTCGCGTACGGCCCGCTCCCCTCGAGGCCGCAGCGTGCCCACGCGGCCGAGATCGCGGGGCACCGGGGCGCCGCGTCCGGTGGGCAGGCGCCGCGGGGCGGCAAGAAGGTCCTGACCGTCGCGGTCCGGCAGAGCGTCGACTCGCTGAGCCCGTTCCTCGCGCAGTCGCTCGTGTCGAGCACCATCCACCGGCTGGCGTACGAGTACCTGACGAACTACGACCCGAAGGACGGGCACGCCGTTCCGGGCTTCGCCACCGCCTGGAAGTCGTCCCCTGACAAGCTCACCTGGACGTACACAATCCGGCGGAACTCGATGTGGTCGGACGGTGTCCGGGCCACGGCCGAGGACGCGGCGTGGACCTTCCGCAAGATGATGACCGACCCCGACGCGGCGACGGCCAACGGCAGCTTCACCGCCGGGTTCGCGAAGGTCACCGCGCCCGATCCGACGACCCTGGTCGTCCGGCTGAAGGAGCCGCAGGCGAACATGACGGCGCTGGACGTGCCGATCGTGCCGGAGCACGTCTGGGACAAGGTCAAGGACTTCGCGGCCTTCAACAACGACACGACGTTCCCCATCGTCGGCAACGGGCCGTTCGTCGTGACGGACTACAAGGTCGACCAGTACGTGAAGCTCAAGCCGAACAGGACGTTCTGGCGGGGCGCGCCGAAGTTCGACGAGCTGGACCTGAAGTACTACAAGGACGGCGACGCCGCCGTGGCCGCGCTCCGCAAGGGTGAGGTCTCGTTCGTCTCCAATCTGACCCCGGCGCAGACCTCGGCCCTCGAACACGCCAAGGACATCAAGGTCAACGACGCGCCGGGGAACCGTTTCTACGCCCTCGCCACCAACCCCGGCGCGCGCGCCAGGAACGGACAAAGGCTCGGCGACGGCAACCCGGCGCTGCTCGACCCGGCCGTGCGCAGGGCGCTGTTCGCGTCCGTGGACACGGGACGGCTTGTGAGGAGCGTGTTCGAGGGCCACGCCGCCGCCGGCAGCGGCTACCTGCCACCGCGCTTCGGCTCGTACTTCTGGCAGCCGTCGGCGCGGCAGCGCGTCGCCTACGACCCGGCGCGGGCCGCGGCGGACCTGGAGCGGGCCGGGTACAGGACCGACCGCCACGGGCGGCGGCTCGGCAAGGACGGCCGGCCGCTGGACTTCCGCATCCTGTGCCACGCCACCGACCCCAACGACAAGGCCGTCAGCCAGTACCTCCAGGAGTGGTGGGCGAAACTCGGGATCGGGCTGAAGGTCGAGTGCCTGGACAACGTCGGGGACCCGTGGCTGGCCGGCGACTACGACCTCGCGTTCGACGGCTGGTCCGTCAGTCCCGACCCGGACTACGTGCTGTCCATCCACACCTGTGGCGCGCTGCCCGCGACGCGGAACGCGAGCGGCGCCACCGACGACTTCATCTGTGACAGGTCCTACGACCGGCTGTACGCGCGCCAGTCCACCGAGTACGACCCGGCGGCACGGGCGACGCTGGTCAAGCGGATGGAGTCGCGGCTCTACGACACCGGATACATGAACGTGATGGCCTATCCGAACGCCATGGAGGCGTACAGGACCGACCAGATCGCGTCGATCGAGACGATGCCTTCGAAGGCGGGCAACATCTGGGGCCAGGACGGCTACTGGAGCTGGTGGTCCGCGGCGCCCGCCGCCGGTGCGGGCAGGACCGGCGGCTCCTCCGTGTCCCGCGACGTGGCCCTCGGCCTCGCGGCCGCCGCACTGGTGGCGGCGGGCCTCGTCGTGCTGTACGTGCTGCGCCGCCGGGCGACCGCCGACGATCGGGAGTAGCGATGACCGCAGCGAGCACTCCGCAGTCCGTGCCCGGCGACGGCGACCCCCCGGTGCCGCTGTCCCCGCCCCTCGCCCCCGGCGTCCCGCGCGGTGGCCGGAGGGCCGCCGTCACCGGCTACCTGCGGTACGTCGCGGGCCGGGCGGCCGGGGCCGCCGTCTCGCTGTTCGCCGTCCTCGTCACGAGCTTCTTCCTCTTCCGCGTGCTGTCCCGCGACCCGGTCAGGGCGATGACGCACGGCGCGCCGATGAGCGCCGAGCAGCAGCGGACGCTGCGCCGGCAGTTCGGTCTCGACCTGCCGCTGTGGCGCCAGTTCACCGGCTACTGCGGCTCGGCGCTCAGGGGCGACCTCGGGACCTCGTACCAGTTCCACGCGCCCGTCGGGGAGCTGATCCGGCAGAAGCTGCCCGCGACGCTGCTGCTGACCGGCACGGCGGTGGTGCTGTACTCGGCACTCGGGCTGTGGCTCGGGACGCGCGCCGCCTGGCGCAGCGGCCGGCGTGCCGACCGGGTGAACACGGGTGTCGCGCTGACGCTCTGGTCGGTGCCGTCGTTCTGGCTGGGGCTGCTGCTGATCATCGTGTTCGGGGTGGGGCTCGGGCCGGTGCCGGGGCTGTTCCCGACCGGCGGAATGTCCTCGGGCGACACCGCGGGCCTCGCGTACGTGCTGGACGTGGCGCACCACATGGTGCTGCCGGTGGTGACCCTCGTGGCCGTGGGATACGCGCAGACGCTGCTGGTGATGCGGTCCTCGCTGCTCGACGAGATGGGCGGCGACTACCTGACGACGGCGCGCGCGAAGGGCCTGCGGGACGCGGTCGTGCGGCGGCGGCACGCGGTGCCCAACGCGCTGCTGCCGACGGTCACGATGGTCTTCATCAACCTGGGGTTCGTGGCGGCCGGTTCGATCCTGACGGAGACGGTGTTCTCCTGGCCGGGCCTCGGCCAGTTGTTCTACCAGGCGCTGAGCGTGCCCGACCTGCCGCTCGTGCAGGGCCTGTTCGTGGTGTTCGCGGGGGCGATGATCCTGATGAACCTGCTCGCCGACCTGATCTATCCGCTGCTCGATCCCCGGGTGGGCCGATGACTCTCGCCGACGCCGAAGCGCGGGAACCCGCGGAGCTGCCGCCGCCGCGCACCCGGTCCGCCGCCGCGCTCGCGCGGCAGCGGCGGCGCGCCGCCCTCGCACGTTTCTGGCACGGCTACCGGGCGCACCGCGCCGGACTGTGCGGGCTGATCGCCCTGACGGTGATCGGGCTGGTCGCGGTGGCCGCCCCGCTGCTCGTCGGTGACCACGTGCGCAGCGTGACGGCGGCCACCGGTGCGCCGCTCGCCGCGCCGAGCGGGCGCTATCCGCTCGGCACCGACCAGTTCGGCCGCTCCCTGCTGGGCCTGCTGGTGTGGGGCACCCGGGTGTCCCTGACCGTCGGGCTGCTCGCCGCCGCGCTGTCCGTGGCGATCGGGACCCTCGTCGGCGTGACGTCCGGGCACTTCGGCGGTGCGCTCGCGACGGTCGTCATGCGGATCACGGACTGGTTCCTGGTGATGCCGACGCTGGTCCTCGCGATCGTGCTGGCGACGGTGATGTCCCGCTCGGTGTGGACGGTCATCATCGCGATCGGGGTGACGAGCTGGCCCACGACGGCCAGGCTGGTGCGCGCGCAGACCATCGCCGTCGAGTCCCGCCCGTACATCGAGCGGGCCAGGGCCCTCGGCGGCGGCCACCGGCACGTGATGACCCGGCACGTCCTGCCGAACGTCATGCCGCTGGTGCTCGCGCAGACCACGCTCGGCATCTCCACCGCCATCCTCACCGAGGCCACGCTCGCCTTCCTCGGCCTCGGCGACCCGACCGTCGTCTCCTGGGGCGGGATGCTCCAGGACGCACGGGAAGCGGGGGCCGTGTCGTCCGGCCACTGGTGGTACCTGGCGCCGCCGGGCATCGCGATCGCCCTGGTGGCGCTCGCGTTCACGCTGTGCGGGCGCGCCGTCGAGGCCGTACTGAACCCGAGGCTGGGAGCGGGCCGATGAGCACCACGCAGGTGGTCCCCGACGCGGCGGGCAGCGGCACGGGACCGCTGCTGGAGGTCGAGAACCTCTCGGTCGCCTACGGTACGGGCGCCACGGCCGTGCCCGCCGTACGAGGCGTCGACCTGACGCTGGCGGTCGGCGGCACGCTCGGCCTCGCGGGCGAGTCCGGGTGCGGCAAGTCGACGCTGGCGCTGGCGCTGCTGCGGCTGCTGCCGCCCGGGGCACGGCTGTCCGGGCGGGTCCTGCTGGAGGGCGAGGACGTGCTCGCCATGCGGTGGGGCCGGCTGCGCGCGGTGCGGTGGGCGGGCGCGTCGATCGTGTTCCAGGGCGCGATGCACTCGCTGAACGCCGTCCACCGCATCGGTGACCAGATCGCGGAGCCGCTGCTCGTGCACCGGCGGGCCACCCCGGGCGCCGCCCGGCACCGGGCCGGTGCGCTGCTGGAGCAGGTCGGCCTGCCACCGGCGCGGGCGAGCGCCTATCCGCACGAACTCTCCGGCGGCCAGCGCCAGCGGGTGATGATCGCGATGGCGCTGGCCTGCGAGCCGCGCCTCGTCGTCGCGGACGAGCCGACGACGGCGCTCGACGTGATGATCCAGGCGCAGATCCTGCGGCTGATCGAGGGCCTGGTCGCGGACCAGGGCATCGGCCTGCTGATGATCAGCCACGACCTGGCCGTCCTCGCGGAGACCTGCGAGCGGCTGGCGGTGATGTACGCGGGCCGCATCGTGGAGGAGGGCCCCGCGCGCGCCGTGTACGACGCGGCGGCGCACCCCTACGGGCGCGCGCTGTCCTCGGCGTTCCCGCGCGTCGGCGACCCGGCGTCGCGCCGCGCGCCGCGCGGTCTGCCGGGCGATCCGCCGGACCCCGCCGCGCTGCCCTCCGGCTGCGCGTTCCATCCGCGCTGCCCGGTGGCGCTGCCCGCCTGCGCGCACGACGACCAGCCGCTGCGGCCCGCCGGCGAGGGCCGCCTGGCCGCCTGCGTACGAGTGGGAGAGTGAGCGATGGCCACGGCACCGGTGATGAAGGAAGCGCCCCGGACACGGGCGCTGCTGTCCGCGGACGCGCTCTCGGTCACCTTCCCCGGCCGGCGCGGGGGCCCGCCCGCGCGGGCCGTCGACGGCGTCGACCTGGACATCGGGGCCGGCGAGATCGTGGCGCTCGTCGGCGAGTCGGGCTGCGGCAAGACCACGCTCGCGCGCGCTCTGCTGGGCCTCGTCCCCCCGACAGCGGGCCGCGTGGTCTTCGCCGGGGAACCGCTCGGTTACGGGGCGCGCGCCCTCAAGGCGTACCGCAAGCGGGTGCAGTTGGTCCTCCAGGACCCGAGCGGCTCCCTCAACCCCCGCCACACCGTGTACGACGCGGTGGCGGAGGGACTGCGGATCCACGGGTGCGCCGGGGACGAGCGTGCTGCGGTGGCGCAGGCCCTGGCGCGGGCCGGGCTCCGGCCACCGGAACGCTTCTTCCTGCGCTACCCCCACGAACTGTCCGGCGGCCAGCGCCAGCGCGTGGTCATCGCGGGCGCGCTGGTGCTGCGGCCCGAACTCCTCGTCGCGGACGAGCCCGTGGCCTCCCTCGACGCGTCCGTACGCGGCGAGATCCTGGCGCTGCTGCTGACACTGCGGGCCGAACTGGGCCTGTCCGCGCTGGTGGTGACGCACGACCTGGGCCTCGCCTGGAACATCGCCGACCGGGTCGCGGTGATGTACCTGGGCCGCGTCGTGGAGAACGGCCCGGTCGAGGACGTACTGTCGGCGCCGCGCCACCCCTACACGCGGGCGCTCCTGTCGGTCCTGCCGGAGTCCCCGGCCGAACCGGTCGTCCTGACGGGCGAGCCACCGGACCCGACCCGGGTCCCCGGCGGCTGCCGCTTCCACGCCCGCTGCCAGATCCTCGCGTCGGGCGAAGCGGCCCGCGCGGGCGTTGCAGACGCCTGCCGGACGCGAGACCTGCCGACCCTGCCGGGCACGGGGGCGCATGCGGCGGCCTGCCACTGGAGTCCGTAGGCACCCGGGACCTCTTGGCCACGGATTCACCGGGGTGGCCGGCTTCTCCCCCGGACCTGCGTCCGTGGCCTACGGATGGTCCAGGGCGCGGCGGGCCGAGATCTCGGCGGGCGGTACCCGCACGAACGCCGCCGCCAGCAGCAGACCCAGGAACCATGCGAGGAGCGGCGCGAGGAACGGCATGAGCAGCAGGGCCGGGAGCCGGCCGGCCATGGCCCGGCCGGGAGCTGCGCCCTGCGCCGCGGCGGAGCGCGTACGAGCCCCCGCGGCGGCGGGCGGCGCGGCCAGCGCCTCGCGCACCTGCCGGCGCGCCCTGGTCCAGCCCCATACCCCGCCCACCAGGCACAGCGCGCAGTACGCGATGTCGAGAACGGCGCGCAAGGCGCCGGGCACAGGGGACACCAGGTGGAAGAAGCCATAGACGACGAGTGCGAAGACGGCTCCGATGACGACGATCGAGAAGAAGCTGACGGCAACGCGTCGCAGCCAGTACCCGAAGCCCCGCCGGTACCAGGTGGTACCGACCACCGGCAGCCTCGCCGGCGTGGGCGCCTCAGAAGAGACCCGAGAAACCATTCCATGCCTTCTTCGCAGCGTGGCCGACGTCCTTGGCGAGATTCACGTCGGATTGCCAGGACTTCGATCCGGCGTCGCCCAGCCCGTGCAGGACGCCGCCGACCACACCGTGGTCGTGGATGTCCTCGCTCCAGTGCTCGTGCAGGGCAGAGTCGATGTAGTTGGTCGCGCCGATGACCACCGCGCCGCCGACGCCCGCGACGACACCGATCGGCACGGTGATCTCGGAGGTCGCCGCGAGCGCGACGCCCCCGGCCACCGCCGCCGTGCCGACGGCCAGGCCACCCAGCGACGCTCCCTCGTCCACGACCACGGAGTGCGTCCAGGACCAGCCCTTGTCGTGGTCGTCCTTGGCCTCCAGCAGTCCGACCGCGCCGGCTGCCGCGATGTCCACGAGCGGCACCTCCTTCAGGAAGTCGGGGAGTTTCTCGACCCCCTCCCCTGCCTTCAGCACTTTTGCCGCGTCGACGACCTTCGTGTTGAGCGCGTGGTCGTAGGGGAGGGCCGAACTGCCGTGCTCGCCGCGGGCGATGTCCGTCTCCAGGCCGTCGAGCTTCGCGAGGGCGTCCCGGTAGGCGCCCTTCGCGGGCAGGTCCTTGGGGAGGGCCTTCCCCGCCTTCTGGTAAGCCTTGCGTTCGACGCGCAGCGCCTTCTTCGCCTGATCGGCCTCGTGCTTCGCGTCGTCGAGTTTCGTGGCGGCGTCGTGACCCTTGACCCTCGTGCGTTCCGAGTCGTAGGCGTACAGCGCGCGCAGGTAGTCCGCGATGGTGAGGTCCTCGCCCTGCGTGGCGGAGTGCCCCCCGTCCGCGCCGGTCGCCTCGCCGTACAGCGTCGTCAGGGCATCCGCGGCGTCGAGGCGGGCCTGCTGGGCCTCGTGCAGCGCGGTCGCGCGGACCCCGGCGTAGTCGTCGAGCGCCTTGATGGCCTTCGACTCCTCGGGGTTCGGCGGGTTGTTGGTCATCAGCTCGCCGGGAGCACCGGCGGGGCCCATCGGGACTCCCGCCTGTACGGCGACGTCCTCGGCGTTCTGCAGGCCCGTCTCGGCCGTGGAGAGCCGGGTCGACAGGTCCGTGAGCACCTTGCCGACGGCGCCGACGAGTTCGGCGAGCGCGCCGGCCGCCATGGAGTCCGCCGTCCACGCCTCGCGGAACGACTCGGCCGCCTCGCCCTGCCACCCCGCGTCGTCCACCAGCTTGTCGGCCTGGCCGCCGAGGGGTTTCACCACGCCTTCAAGCGACTTCTTGGCGCCCGTGTACGCGGTCCCCATGGCGCCGAGGCCCGCTATGTCGCCGCCCACCCAGCTGTCGCTCACGTCGTCAGGTCCTCGAAGACGCCGTGCACGTCGACGTCGTGGCGGTGGTAGGAGTCGCGGGCGTACGCCAACTTGTCGCCGTGGTCCGCGATACGGTCCGTCAGCTTGTCGTGCAGGCCCGCGATCAGGTCGGACATGGCCTTGATCGTGCTGTCGAGGCCGCTGTCGCCCGAGCCCGCCACGGTGGGCTTCACCGACTGGTGCAGAGCGCCGTACGCCGTGGCCTGCTTATGGAACGTGCCGGCCATGGCATCGAGGTCGCCGAGCACGACCTGGTAGTCAGGATGCGCCATCTAGTCCTGTTCCTCTCCCCCGTAGGTGTCGATCAGGTCCTGTGCACGCCAGGTGCGGGCCTCGGCACGAACGGCCGGGTCCAGGCGCAGCGCAGGAAGTCCCGCGTCCCGCATGGCCTCCGCGTACGGGCCGAGAGTGACCGCGATCCACGGCTGGGCGTCGCCGAGCGCCGCCACGAGCCCCGCCAAGGTGGTGAAGGCGACCGGGACCGGCGGTCCGGCGGCGCATGCGAGCAACTCGAAGTCGACGACCGGCGGGCCGTCCCGTCCGGGACGCGGGTGCGCGGGCACGAACACGCGGGTGGCGTACGGCGGAACACCCTCCCGGGCACGGTCCGGTGCGTCGGTGAGGGCGACATCGAGGATGCGCGACGCCGCGCGCTCCGGCACAGCCGGCTGGGACACGGCGCCTCCCCCTCGTTGGCTTGTCCGGGACTCACCGTAGAGGGGTCGGCTGGAGGCCAGAAGAGGCCACAGGGGCCGAAAACTGATGAATCAGGCGGCCGCGCCACCATCCGTGCCAAGACTTGCCCGGTGGATGGCGGGCCATTTACCAGCCAATGACCCGTCAATGACCGAAAACGCGGGCGGCACGGACGCATCGGGAGCGCGCCCGCCGGCTTCCCGGCCCGGCGTGGCGCACGGCCGCGGAACGGGCGGAGTCAGCCCCGCGTGCCCCCGTGCTCCGCGTCGTACGCCGCGATCAGGGCGCTGCAGCGCTTGACGTCGCCCCCCATCGCTTCGAGGAGCGCCTCGATCGACTCGAACTTCTCCTGGCCCCGGACGTACGCGAGGAAGTCGACCGCGACGTGCAGCCCGTACAGGTCGAGGCCGACCCGGTCGATGGCGTACGCCTCGACGGTCCGGTCCACGCCCTCGAACTGCGGGTTGGTGCCCACGGAGATCGCCGCGGGCATCCGCTCGCCGGACGCGGTCAGCCAGCCCGCGTACACCCCGTCCGCGGGGATCGCGGAGTGCGGCAGCGTCGCGACGTTGGCCGTCGGGTAGCCCAGCTCCCGGCCGCGCTGTGCGCCGCGCACCACCACGCCCTCGACTCGGTGCGGCCGGCCCAGGATCTCGCCCGCGCCCCGGACGTCGCCCTCGGCGACCAGGCCCCGGGTCAGGGTGGAGGAGAAGGGGCGTCCGCCGCCGGCCTCGCCGGTCACCCGCAGGTCGATGACGTCGACTTCGTAGTCGTAGGTGGCGCCGTGCTCGGCGAGCACGTCCACGTTCCCCGCGGCGCGGTGGCCGAAGCGGAAGTTCGGCCCCTCGACGACCGCGCGGGCGTGGAGCTTGTCGACCAGGACCTTGACGATGAAGTCCGCCGGGGACAGTTTCGAGAACTCCAGGGTGAACGGCAGGATCAGCACCGCGTCCACACCGAGATCCGCCATCAGTTCCGCGCGGCGGTGCTGCGGGGCGAGCAGCGGCGGGTGGCTGCCGGGCCGGACCACTTCGCTCGGGTGCGGGTCGAAGGTCACGACGACGGACGGCACACCCAGCTCGCGGGCCCGCTCGACGGCCCGGCCGATGATCAGCTGGTGGCCGCGGTGCACGCCGTCGTAGGAGCCGATGGTGACGACGCTGCGCCCCCAGTCCTGGGGGATGTCCTCCAAGCCACGCCAGCGCTGCACTGAGACCGCTCCTCGCCCGAAACTGTGTCTGGTCTTCTTTTGACTAAGCAACCCCAAGACTGCCATGTCCCGGTCCAGGGGGCCGAACGCGCCCCCGAGTGCTCTCGTCATCACTCCACGCGCCCCCGCCGAGCGGGTGAGAAACCCGCGCCCGGCGGACAGATCTCCCCCCGGGGGGGAGAAGTCGTGCGGCGGGCAGGCGTGCCTGCCCGCCCACGGCATCCGGCACGCCGGAGCGCGGCCCCGGCACGGGACGCGCCTCGCCGGGCCGGGCCCGGTCTTCCTCGTCAGCCGAAGACGGCGAGGCTCTTGGCCTTGCCCTTCTGCTCCTCCACGAGCGCCAGGAAGCGCCCGTCGGGGCCGAACACGGCGACCGGTGACGCCGCGTAGGCCGGCATGTCCAGGCGGACGCCGTTCAGCAGCAGCTCGGCGCGCCGCTGGTCGACCTCCCAGCGGGCGAACGCGGACCCTGCCGCCTCCGCCACCGGCATCACGGTCAGCTCCTGCTGGAGCTGGTCGAGCGTCTTCGCCCCGTCGATGCCGTACGGGCCGACCCTCGTCCTGCGCAGGGCCGTCAGGTGCCCTCCGACGCCGAGCCCGTCACCGAGGTCGCGCGCGAGCGCCCTGATGTAGGTGCCGGACGAGCAGACGACGGAGACGACCAGGTCGAGAACGGGCGTGCCGTCCTCGGCGACCGCCGCGCGCACGTCGTAGACCTGGAAGGAGGACACCGTCACCGGGCGCGCCGGGATCTCGAACTCCTCCCCGCCGCGGACGCGGGCGTAGGACCGCTTCCCGTCGATCTTGATGGCGCTGACCTTCGACGGGACCTGCATGATCGCGCCGGTCAGCCGCGCCACCCCCGCGTCGACCGCTTCCCTGCGGACGGCCGAGGCGTCGGCGGACGAGATGATCTCGCCCTCGGCGTCGTCCGTGACGGTGGCCTGGCCGAGCCTGATCGTGCCGAGGTACTCCTTCTCGGTCAGCGCGAGGTGGCCGAGGAGCTTGGTGGCCCGCTCCACGCCGAGGACGAGGACGCCCGTGGCCATGGGGTCGAGGGTGCCGGCGTGGCCGACGCGGCGGGTCCTCGCGATCCCGCGCATCTTGGCGACGACGTCGTGCGAGGTGAAGCCCGACGGCTTGTCGACGATGACAAGGCCGTCGGGCGTCCGGTTCTGCTGTGTCATTCGGCGGCGGCACCGCCCGCCGCGTCACCGTCGGAGCCGCGCGCGGGGGCGTCGGGCCCCTGGGCCGCGTCGTTCTCGCCGGCCGCGTCGTCGGCCTCGTCCTCTTCGCCGGGCTTGCGGTACGGGTCGGCCTCACCGGCGTACGTCTTGCCGGTCGACACCTCCCGGACCTCGGCGTCCAACGCACGTGCCTTGTCGAGCAGGCCCTCGATGGCGCGGGCGTTGTCCGGCAGGGCGTCCGGCACGAAGGCCAGCGTCGGGGTGAACCTGACACCGGTCTGGCGGCCCACCTCGGAGCGCAGGACTCCCTTGGCGCTCTCCAGGGCCGCGGCCGAGGCCGCCCGCTCCTCGTCGTCGCCGTAGACCGTGTAGAAGACCGTGGCCTCCCGCAGGTCGCCGGTCACCCGGGCGTCCGTGATGGTCACGAAGCCGAGCCGCGGGTCCTTGATACGCCGGTCCAGGGTCTCCGCGACCACGACCTGGATGCGATCGGCCAGCTTGCGGGCCCGCGCGTTGTCGGTCACCGGTGGTCACTCTCTTCTTCTCGGTTGAACGGTGTCTTGGGGGTGGGGCGCGCCCTGCCCCCTGTGTCCGGCTCCCCCGGGCCGGACGGCAGGTGCCGCGGACGGCGCGATCGCTCGCCGCGCTCAGTCGTCGTCACCGTGCAGCCGCCGCCGCACGGACAGCAACTCCACCTCCGGGTGGCCCGCCACCATGCGTTCGCAGCGGTCCAGTACGTCCGTGAGATGGGCCCAGTCCCCCGAGACGACCGCCAGACCGATCTCGGCCCTGCGGTGGAGGTTCTGGACGCCCGTCTCCGCGACGCTCACCGCGAACTTGCGGTGCAGCTCCGCGACGATCGGACGGACGACGGAGCGTTTCTCCTTCAACGACCGTACGTCGCCGAGCAGGAGGTCGAAGGACAGTGTCCCCACATACATGCGCGTCCGGATGTCCCGCCGGTCCGGGTTCGTCAGTGCCTTGTCGCCGTGCCGTCCACCGTGTCGAGTGTCGCCTCGACCGCCGTGTCCGGGCAAGGACAGGAGGATCACGTGAACCGTACACGCAGCGGCCGGGGCCGCTCGACGGATATTTCGTCCGCCGGACGGCCCCGGACTTTCAACGCTGCGGGAACCTCGCGTCAGCCGCGGGGCTTCTCGCGCATCTCGTACGTGGCAACGACGTCGTCGATCTTGATGTCGTTGAAGTTTCCGAGGTTGATACCACCCTCGAAGCCTTCGCGGATCTCGGTGACGTCGTCCTTGAAGCGGCGCAGACCCTCGATGTTGAGGTTCTCCGCGATGACCTTGCCGTCGCGGATGACCCTCGCCTTGGTGTTGCGCCTGACCTCGCCGGACCGGATGAGGACACCGGCGATGTTGCCCAGCTTGGACGAGCGGAAGATCTCGCGGATCTCCGCCGTACCGAGCTCGACCTCTTCGTACTCCGGCTTGAGCATGCCCTTGAGGGCGGACTCGATCTCCTCGATCGCCTGGTAGATGACCGAGTAGTACCGGACATCCACACCTTCGCGCTCGGCCATCTGCGCGGCACGCCCTGCGGCGCGCACGTTGAAGCCGATCACGATGGCGTCCGAGCCCATCGCCAGGGAGATGTCGGACTCCGTGACCGCACCGACGCCGCGGTGCAGGACCCGGATGTCGACCTCTTCGCCGACGTCGAGCTGGAGCAGCGAGGACTCGAGAGCCTCGACCGAACCGGACGCGTCGCCCTTGATGATGAGGTTGAGTTCCTGCACGAGGCCGGCCTTGAGCGCCTCGTCCAGGTTCTCCAGGGAGAACCGGACACCCCTGCGGGCGAAGTTCGCGTTCCGCTCGCGGGCCGCGCGCTTCTCGGCGATCTGGCGTGCCGTGCGGTCCTCGTCGACAACCAGGAAGTTGTCGCCGGCACCCGGCACGTTGGTCAGACCGAGCACCAGGACCGGTGTCGACGGGGGCGCCTCTTCGACGTTGTTGCCGTTGTCGTCGAGCATCGCCCGGACCCGGCCGTACGCGTCACCGGCGACCATCGTGTCGCCGACGCGCAGCGTGCCGCGCTGGACGAGCACGGTGGCGACGGCGCCGCGGCCACGGTCGAGGTGGGCCTCGATCGCGATGCCCTGCGCGTCCTGCTCCGGGTTGGCCCGCAGGTCGAGCGAGGCGTCCGCGGTCAGGACCACGGCCTCCAGCAGGCTGTCGATGTTCAGACCCTGCTTGGCGGAGATGTCGACGAACATGGTGTCGCCGCCGTACTCCTCGGCCACCAGACCGAACTCGGTGAGCTGACCGCGCACCTTCGTCGGGTCGGCGCCTTCGACGTCGATCTTGTTGACCGCGACCACGATCGGCACCTCGGCCGCCTTGGCGTGGTTCAGCGCCTCGATCGTCTGAGGCATCACACCGTCGTTGGCCGCGACCACCAGGATCGCGATGTCGGTGGACTTCGCACCACGGGCACGCATGGCGGTGAACGCCTCGTGGCCCGGGGTGTCGATGAAGGTGATCTTGCGCTCTTCACCGTTGACGTCCGTCGTGACCTGGTACGCGCCGATGTGCTGCGTGATACCGCCGGCCTCGCCCGCGACCACGTTGGTCTTGCGGATCGTGTCCAGCAGCCGGGTCTTGCCGTGGTCGACGTGACCCATGACGGTGACCACCGGCGGACGGGAGACCAGCGACTCGTCGTCGCCCTCGTCCTCGCCGAACTCGATGTCGAAGGACTCGAGAAGCTCTCGGTCCTCCTCCTCCGGGCTGACGATCTCCAGCACGTAGTTCATCTCGTCGGCGAGCAGCTGCAGCGTCTCGTCGGAGACCGACTGGGTCGCCGTGACCATCTCGCCGAGGTTCATCATCACCGCGACGAGCGACGCCGGGTTGGCGTTGATCTTCTCGGCGAAGTCGGTGAGGGACGCACCGCGCGACAGGCGGACACTCTGCCCGTTGCCGCGAGGCAGCATCACACCGCCGACCGACGGGGCCTGCATGGCCTCGTACTCCTGGCGCCTCTGCCGCTTCGACTTGCGGCCACGACGCGCGGGACCGCCGGGGCGGCCGAACGCGCCCTGTGTGCCACCGCGGCCACCGGGGCCACCGGGACGGCCACCGAAGCCGGGACGGCCACCGCCGCCACCGAAGCCGCCGCCACCCGGACGACCGGGAGCGCCGCCGCCACCGCCGGGGCGACCGGCGAAGCCGCCGCCACCGCCGCCGGGACGACCCGCGAAGCCGGGACGACCGCCGCCGCCACCGCCGCCACCGGGGCGACCGCCGCCACCGGGACCACGGCCACCGCCGGGGCCACCGCCAGGACCGCCGCCGGGACGCGGACCCGCGGCCGGGCGCTGCGGCATCATGCCGGGGTTCGGACGGTTACCGCCGGGGCCGCCGCCGGGGCGGGGCGCCTGCGGACGGGGCATGCCACCGGGTGAGGGCCTGCCGCCCTGGCCACCGGGGGCCTGGGGACGGGCGCCGCCACCCTGGCCCGCGCCCTGCGGACGGGGCCCACCGGGGGCACCGGCACCGCCGGGACGCGGCGCGCCACCGGGACGGGGCGCCTGCGGGCGCGCCATGCCGGTGGAACCGCCGGAGGTGAACGGGTTGTTGCCGGGACGCGGGCCCGCGGGACGGGCACCCGGACGGGCACCGCCCTGACCGGGACGCGCACCGCCGGCGGGGCGTCCGCCCTGACGCTGGTCGCGGTCGCCGCCACCCTGTCGCTGCTCCCCCTGCCCGCCGGGGCGGGTGGAGGGACGCGGACTCGGGGCGCCGGGCCGGGGGCCCGCCGCGGGTGGCGTCGGAGGCGCCGTGAACTCGGGCGCCGCCGGTGCGGCCGGTGCCGGCTTGGGACCCGGACGCGGACCGGGCGCCGGGGGGCGCGGGGTCTGGCTCGGGGCCGCGGGGCCGGCAGCCGCCGCGGGGGTGCTGCTCTCGGGGGTGCTGCTCTCGGGGGTCTCGGCGACAGCCGGCTTGGGAGCCGGGACGCCGGGCTTCGGGGCAGCGGGACGTGCAGCCTGCGCCGGGGACGGCGCGGCGGGCTTTCCGGGCGCGGCCTTACGGGGCGCGCCGGGCTTGGCGGCGGACTTGCCGTTGCCATTGCCGGACGGGCCCTGCAGCGCGTCGGTCAGCTTGCGTACAACGGGCGCCTCGATCGTCGACGACGCCGAACGGACGAATTCACCGAGTTCCTGGAGCTTGGCCATGACGACCTTGCTCTCCACACCGAACTCCTTGGCGAGTTCGTATACCCGGACCTTAGCCACTTCGCTCCTCTGAGGTCCGGGTTACCGCCGGACCGTCGCTACTTCATGGGCGTACTCATCGCGTACTCATCGAGTGCTCATCGCAATCTCGACCTACTTCCGACTCGCGAGGTACCTGAACCGCACGGGGTTCCGTGCCGTACTTCTTTCTTTCCTACAGTGCCGTCCGCGCAGTGATCGCATCGACGGTTCCACGCAGTCGCGCGGTGTCGAGCGGTCCCTGGACCCGGAAGGCCCGCGGAAAGGCCCGGCGGCGAACCGCCAGATCAAGACAGTCCACAGCGGGATGCACGTAGGCACCCCGGCCGGGCAGCGTACCGCTTCGATCGGGGACGCAATGTCCCGCGTTCACCACGATGCGCAGCAGATCGTCCTTGGCGGCTCGTTCCCGGCACCCCACGCAGGTTCGCTCGGGGCAGGCTCGGGCGTTCGTCCGGCCAGACGCAGTCAAGTCTACCTCCCCACACCGATCACATCTCTACGGGGCAAGATTCCGGACGGCCACCAGTCGTGGTCGGCCGAAAGCGGTCAGTCCCGGTCGGCGATCTCGTGCGAGGAACCCCGGCCGGATACCTCGTCGGCCCGCCCGGAGTCCGCCGGAGCGCCCTCCGGCTGCTCGGTGTCCGGCCGGATGTCGATGCGCCAGCCGGTGAGGCGCGCGGCGAGCCGGGCGTTCTGCCCTTCCTTGCCGATCGCCAGCGACAGCTGGTAGTCCGGGACGGTCACCCGCGCGCTGCGGGCGGCGAGGTCGACGATCTCCACCTTGCTCACCCGCGCGGGTGAGAGGGCGTTCGCCACCATGTCGCCCGGGTCCTCCGACCAGTCCACGATGTCGATCTTCTCGCCGTGCAGTTCGGCCATCACGTTCCGCACGCGCGTACCCATCGGGCCGATGCAGGCGCCCTTCGCGTTCAGACCGGAACGCATCGACCGGACGGCGATCTTGGACCGGTGGCCCGCCTCCCGGGCGATCGCGGTGATCTCGACGGAACCGTCGGCGATCTCCGGGACCTCCAGGGCGAACAGCTTCTTCACCAGGTTCGGGTGGGTACGGGACAGTGTGACGGACGGGCCGCGCACGCCCTTCGCGACGCGCACCACGTACGTGCGCAGGCGCAGACCGTGGGTGTACTCCTCGTCGGGGACCTGCTCCTGCACCGGCAGGATGGCCTCCAGCTTGTCGTCGAGCCGGACGAGCACGTTCTTCGGGTCCTTGCCCTGCTGGACCATGCCCGCGACGACATCTCCCTCGCGGCGCGCGTACTCGCCGAAGGTCACGTCGTTCTCCGCGTCCTTCAGACGCTGCTGGATGACCTGGCGCGCGGTGGTCGCCGCGATCCGGCCGAAGTTCGACGGGGTGTCGTCGAACTCCTTGGGCTCCTGCCCTTCCTCCAGGTCAGCCGGGTCCTCCGTCGCCCACACCGTCACATGGCCGGTGTCACGGCTGAGCTCGGCACGCGCGTGCCGGCTGCTTCCCTCGGTGCGGTGGTACGCGATGAGGAGGGCCGACTCGATCGCCTCGACCAGCAGCTCGAAGGGGATCTCCTTCTCATGTGCCAAGCCCTTCAGGAGCTTCACATCGATGTCCACGGCTACGCCTCCTCTGTGCTCTTGTCCTTGCGGTTGAACTCGACTTCCACGCGCGCCTTCGCGATCTGCGCGAATTCGAGGCGGCGGGCGGTGGCCTTGCGGCCCTTCACGCCCGGCACCTCGACGTCGAGTCCTTCGTCGTCCACCGAGAGGATGCGGGCCACCAGCTCGTCACCCTCGTGAAGCTTGATTCTGGCGAGCCTGCCGACGGCGCGCGCATAGTGGCGGCGCTCGGCCAGCGGTCGCTCGGCACCGGGCGAGGTCACTTCGAGCTGGTACTGCTCGTCGCCCATCACGTCGGTCTCGTCGAGCCCCGTGGAGATGGCGCGGGTCAGCTCGGCGACGGTGTCCAGGTCCACGCCGTCCTCCGCGTCGACGACGACCCGCAGCACGCGGTAACGGCCCGCCTTCGCGAGTTCGACGTCCTCCAGGTCGAGGCCCTCCGCGCCGACGAGCGGTTCCAGCAAACCGCGCAGCCTGTCGCTCTGGGTGGTACTCATCCGGGTGACTCCTCGGCCGCGTGTGCTGTTGTCGTACGTCCTCCGGCCGCAACAGTGCCGGACGTGTCCGTCCCAAAGGGTATCCGGTCCGCAAGGGTGTTGCTGCCCACCGGCCCGGCAGCGCGGGTACGCTCGCCTGCGAAGATCACCCAGCGCTGCCCGGACGGCCGGCCGCGGCGGTACGTCGGCATGGCCGTGGAGGTAGCCATGGAGGCACACGCGCGTACGGGCGCGACACGCAGAGGTGCCCTCAGGGGCGCCGGGGCGGCCACGACGGCGGTACTCCTGGCGGGCTGCACCTCGTCGCAGCCGGCGGGACCGACCGCGGCGCAGCGGCGGGGCCAGGTGTCGGCGGCCCAGGCCGCGGCCCTGCGCACCCGCACGGCGGCGACCAGCAGGTCGCTGCTGGAACGCTACGACGCGGTCATCGCCCGCCACCCGTCCGAGGGGCCCCGGCTCGCGCCGCTGCGCGCCGCGGTGGCCGCGCACGTGAAGGCACTGGCGCCCGCCGGGGGCGCCCCCGCGTCGCCGCGGGCATCGGCCCCCGCCTCCGGCGACCCCGCGGGCGCGGCGGGCGGCCGGCCGGTCACCGTCCCCGCGGACCCGGTGGCGGCGGTGGGGACCCTCGCCACCGCGGAACGGCAGGCGGGCCGGGACCAGACGGCCGCGCTCATGGACGCGCCGCCCGAACTCGCCAGGCTGCTGGCCTCGGTCGCCGCCGCGAACGCCGTCCACCTGTACCTGCTGTCGCGAGGAGCCGGCTCATGAACCGTGGGAGCAGCGGGGACAAGGACCTGGTGGCCGCCACCCAGGCAGCGCTCGGCGCGGAGCACGCGGCCGTGTACGGCTACGGCGTCGTGGGCGGCCGGATCACCGCCGCCCGGCGCGCGGAGGCGAACGCGGCGTACACGGCGCACCGGGCCAGGCGGGACACGCTCCAGCGTGCGCTGCGCGACCTGGGCGCGCGTCCGCAGGCCGCCGCGGCGGCGTACGCGCTGCCCTTCCCGGTGACCGGGGCCGCGTCCGCGCTGCGGCTCGCCGCACAGCTGGAGGACAAGGTCGCCGATGTGTACTCGGACCTCGTCCGCGCAGGTCAGGGATCTGTACGGGCCGACGCGGCGGACGCGCTGCGCGAGGCGGCCGTGCGGGCGGCCCGGTGGCGGAACTCCGGCGTAGCCTTTCCTGGGCTCGCCGAGCGGGCCTGAACCCGATCGGCGTGCACCGGAAGGACTTCAGGGACGTATGGCTTTCGAACCGCCTCGGCGGCTGGTGAGCGCGCTCACCGAGAGGTACGGCGCGCCCGGGGCGGACGCCTGGCTGGGGCGGCTGCCCGCGCTCGCCGCCGAGGCGGTGGCCCGGCGGGGCCTCGACGTGGAACGCGTGGTGGCGCCGGGCGGGCGGGACAGCCTGGTGCTGCTCGTGCGGCGTCCCGGCGCGGAGCCGGCCACGCTGAAGATCGCGCCGCCGTTCGCGGGGCCCGGCGCGGAACGCGGTGCCCTCGCCCACTGGAAGGGCTGGGGCGCCGCTCTCACCTATGACACGGACGGCACACCCGACGACGGCTCGGTGCTGCTGGAACGGCTGCGCCCCGAGGTGTCCCTGCGCTCCCTGCCCGACGCGAAGGCGCTGCTGGAGGGCGCGGACACGATCCGCAAGCTCTGGGTGGAGCCACCGGCCGGGCACGGCTTCGAGACCGTCGCGGAGCGCACGCTGCGCGAGGCGGCGCCGATGCGCGACGCGGGCGCGCCCGACGTGCTCGTCGACGCGGCGCTGGAGGCCCGGGCGGCCATGACGGCCTCCGCGAGCGAGTCGCTGCTGCTGCACGGCGCGTTCCGGCAGGGCAAGGTACTGGCGGGCGAACGCGCGCCGTGGCTGGCCGTGGGCCCCGAACCGGTCGTGGGCGAGCGCGCCTTCGACCTGGCCCGGCTGGCCCGCGACCGGGTCGAGGACCTGATCGCCTCCGAGTCGGGGGCGTCGACCGCGCGGCGGCGCGTGAACCGCCTGGCGGACTCGCTGGACGTGGACCGGGAGCGGCTGCGCGCGTGGACGCTGTACCGCGCGGTCGAGTCGGCGACCCGCGCGCTGCGCGCGGACCGGGACGCGGCGGCGGAAGTACTGCTGGAGTACGCGAGCTGGCTGTAGGGGCCCGCCGGGGCGGCGAGCGGCGGTCAAGGACCGCCCTCACCGGGCCGGGTACCGGACGCGCGGCGGGTGCGGCGGGGCCCGGCGGCCTCACCGCACCCGCCGGGGCTCACACCGTCAGGGCCGCGACGGCGTCCGCGAGCGGGAGTTCCTCGCGCTTGCCCGTACGGCGGTCCTTGAGTTCCACCACGCCCTCCCCGGCGCGGCGGCCCGCGACCAGGATCGACGGGACACCGATCAGCTCGGCGTCCGTGAACTTCACCCCGGGCGAGACACCCGGGCGCTCGTCGACCAGGACCCGCAGGCCCTTCGCCGCGAGCTGTTCGGCGGCTTCGAGGGCCAGTTCGGTCTGGGCGGCCTTGCCCGCGGCGACGATGTGGACGTCGGCGGGGGCGATCTCACGCGGCCAGCACAGGCCCTGCGCGTCCGCCGTCTGCTCGGCGATCGCGGCGACGACCCGCGAGATGCCGAGACCGTACGAACCCATGGTGACGCGGGCCGGCTTGCCGTCCTTGCCCAGGACGTCGAGCTGGAAGACGTCCGCGTACTTGCGGCCCAGCTGGAAGATGTGGCCGACCTCGATGGCGCGGTCGAGCTTCAGACCCGTACCGCACGCGGGGCACGGGTCGCCCTCCTGGACCACGACGACGTCGAGGTAGTCGTCGACCTCGAAGTCCCGGCCCGTGACGACGTCACGCGCGTGCGTGTCGGGCTTGTTGGCGCCCGTGACCCACGCCGTGCCCGGCGCGATCCGCGGGTCGGCGATGTAGCGGACCTTCAGGCCCTGCGGGCCCACATAGCCGCGGACCAGGTCGGGCCTGTCCTCGAAGTCCTCCGCCGTGACCAGCTCGACCTCGGCGGGCGCCAGGTGCTCGCCCAGCTTGCCGAGGTCGACCTCGCGGTTGCCGGGCACGCCCACCGCGACGATCTCGCCGTCGACCTTGACCAGCAGGTTCTTCAGCGTCGCGGAGGCGGGCACGCCGAGGTGCGCGGCGAGCGCCTCGATGGTCGGGGTGTCCGGGGTGTCCAGCTCCACGAGGGGGCCCGGCGCCTGCGCCGCCTGCACGGCCGCGGTGAACCGGACCGCCTCCGTGTTGGCCGCGAAGTCGCAGGCCGGACAGTCGGCGAAGGTGTCCTCACCGGCCGCCGCGGGCGCCAGGAACTCCTCCGACGCCGAGCCGCCCATCGCGCCGGACACCGCGGAGACGATCCGGAAGTCGACCCCGAGCCGCGCGAAGATCGCCCGGTAGGCCTCGCGGTGCAGGGCGTACGACTCGGCGAGGCCCTCGTCCGTCGTGTCGAAGGAGTACGAGTCCTTCATCAGGAACTCGCGCCCGCGCAGCACGCCCGAGCGGGGCCTCGCCTCGTCGCGGTACTTGGTCTGGATCTGGTAGAGGATCACCGGCAGGTCCTTGTAGGACGTGCACTGGTCCTTGACGACCTGGGTGAAGATCTCCTCGTGCGTCGGCGCGAGGAGGTACTCGGCGCCCTTGCGGTCCTTGAGCCGGAACAGCAGGTCGCCGTACTCGTCGTAGCGCCCGCTCGCCTCGTACGCGTCCTTCGGCAGCAGCGCGGGCAGGAGCACCTCCTGCGCGCCGAACGCGTCCATCTCCTCGCGGACCACGCGCGCCACGTTGTCCAGGACCCTCTTGCCGAGCGGCAGCCAGGTCCAGATCCCGGCCGCGCTGCGGCGCACGAAGCCGGCGCGCACCAGGAGCTTGTGGCTGAGGGTCTCGGCGTCCGCCGGTTCCTCGCGCAGTGTCTTGGCCATCAGACGGGACATGCGCTGGACCTGGGACCGGGACATGAGGGGCACTCCTGCGTTGCGTCGGTTGCGTGCGGCGGCGGGGCCGGGCATCTGGCAGGAGGGTAACCGGGGGCCGCCGCCCGGCGTTAATCCGTTTCCGGGGCCCGGACGGGGCGGCGGCGCAGCGGCAGGGGCGCCCCCATCACCGCGTACGGGCGCGGCGCGCCGGGGAAGTGGACCTGGCGCGCGAGGTCCTGGTAGCCCAGCGAGCGGTACAGGCGGCGGGCGGGGCTCTCGACGTCGATCGCGGAGAGGATGGAGCGGGGCTGGGGCGCCCCGTCGGTGATCGTGGTGATCAGTTCCCGGCCGACACCGCGGGCCTGGAAGGACGGGTGCACATGCAGTTCCGTGATGACGAACGTGTCGTCGAGCCAGCCGTCGAGGTCCTCACGGCGCAGGTACGGCTCGACCACGGTGGACCACCAGTGCGCGCGGTCGTTGGGCATCCCGTACACGAATCCGACCAGCCGGCCCTCGGGGGTGGTGGCGCCGAACGAGCGGCAGCCCGGGTACATCAGGTGGCGCAGCACGATGTGGTGCCGCACCCCGATCTCCTCCTGGCTGAGCCCGAAGGCGAGGGCCTGGACGGCCAGCGCGTCGTCGACGCGCGCGACCAGGTCGAGCGGACCCACCTGTACGTCCGGGGTCCGGGAGGCGTTCGCGGGGGTGATCGGCATGTGCCGAAACCTACCGTCAGAACAGGACGCTCATGAAGGCGCCCACCTCACGGAATCCGACGCGGCGGTAGGCGGCCCTGGCGGGGATGTTGAAGTCGTTGACGTAGAGGCTGACGACGGGTGAGACGTCGGCGAGCGCGTACCGTACGACGGCCGCCATGCCCGCTTCGGAGAGCCCCCGGCCCCGGTGGGCGGGGTCGACCCAGACGCCCTGGATCTGGCACGCCTGGGGGGTGGCGGCGCCGATCTCCGCCTTGAAGATCACCCGGCCGTCCTCGACGCGCGCGAAGGCCCGTCCCGAGCCGACGAGTTCGGCCACACGCGCCTGGTAGAGCAGGCCGCCGTCACCGGCCAGCGGGGAGACGCCGACCTCCTCGGTGAACATGGCCACGCAGGCCGGCATGAGGGTGTCTATCTCGTCCTTGCGGATCCTGCGTACGTACGGGTCGGGGGCGACCTCGGGCGAGAGGCGCTCGGTGCGCATCAGCGGCTGGTTCGCGCGGACCTCCCGGGCGGGGCCCCAGCTCGGTTCGAGCAACCGCCACAGCCGGGCGGTGGATACCGCGGGGCCGACGATCGAGGAGCACCGCCGGCCGGCCCTGCGGGCGCGGTCGGCGAAGGCGCGCACGGCATCGGGGGTGGCGCATATCGGCACGAGGTTCGCGCCCGAGTAGCACAGCGAGCGCAGCCGCCCGTCCGCGTACCAGCCCCACATCTCGCCGCCGAGACGCCAGGGGTCGAGCCCCGCGACCTGGACGCGCGAGGTGACGAACGCGTTCTCGACGGGGTCGCTCTCCAGGAGCGCGAGGGCTTCCGGGAGGTCGCTGGGTTCGAGGACCCGGGTGGTGGTCTGCGTCAACACGTGGGGGCCTCACCGTACGGTCTGCTTGTCTGGGCACTGTACCTGGCGGCCTCGGCGCACGCCTCCCTCAGCTGCCCGCCGGGGAAGGGGCGGGCCCGGGACCGGCGGGTACGGCCGCTCCCAGGGCGGCAGACGGGTACGGCGCGGGCGCGGGGACGGACGGGCCCGGACAGCGGCGAGTCCCGTGACCTCCCCCGTCGGAAGGGGTCACGGGACTCGCGGGGAACGCGGGGCGCCGGGCGCGCGGGCCCGGTCGCCGGGGCCGGCCGGGTGGGGCCCGGCCGCCTGGGTCAGCTGACGGAGACCTCGGGCTCGCCGGAGGCGATGCCGTCCTTCTCCATCTGCTCGGCCATCTTCAGGGCCTCCTCGATCAGCGTCTCCACGATCTTGGACTCGGGCACGGTCTTGATGACCTCGCCCTTGACGAAGATCTGGCCCTTGCCGTTGCCGGAGGCGACACCGAGGTCGGCCTCGCGGGCCTCGCCCGGACCGTTGACGACGCAGCCCATGACGGCGACGCGCAGCGGCACCTCCATGCCTTCGAGGCCGGCGGTCACCTGGTCGGCGAGCTTGTACACGTCGACCTGGGCGCGGCCGCAGGACGGGCAGGACACGATCTCCAGGCGGCGCTGGCGCAGGCCGAGCGACTCCAGGATCTGCTGGCCGACCTTGACCTCCTCGACCGGCGGGGCGGACAGGGAGACCCGGATGGTGTCGCCGATGCCCTCGCTGAGCAGGGCGCCGAACGCGACGGCGGACTTGATGGTGCCCTGGAAGGCGGGACCCGCCTCCGTCACGCCGAGGTGCAGCGGGTAGTCGCACTGCTGCGCCAGCAGCCGGTAGGCGTTGACCATGATGACCGGGTCGTTGTGCTTGACCGAGATCTTGATGTCCCGGAAGTCGTGCTCCTCGAAGAGGGACGCCTCCCACAGCGCGGACTCGACGAGCGCCTCGGGCGTCGCCTTGCCGTACTTCTCCAGCAGCCGCTTGTCGAGGGAGCCCGCGTTGACGCCGATGCGGATCGGGGTGCCGCTGTCCTTCGCGGCCTTCGCGATCTCCCGCACCTTGTCGTCGAACTGCTTGATGTTGCCCGGGTTGACCCGGACCGCGGCGCAGCCGGCGTCGATCGCGGCGAAGACGTACTTGGGCTGGAAGTGGATGTCGGCGATGACCGGGATCTGGGACTTCTTCGCGATGGTGGAGAGGGCGTCCGCGTCGTCCTGTGTCGGGCACGCGACCCGGACGATCTGGCAGCCTGACGCCGTCAGCTCCGCGATCTGCTGGAGAGTGGCCCCGATGTCCGAGGTGCGTGTGGTGGTCATCGACTGGACGGACACCGGCGCGTCGCCACCGACCGCCACGGAACCGACGTGGATCTGACGGCTGACCCTGCGGTCGGCGAGCTTGGCAGGAACGGACGGCATTCCGAGAGAAATCGCAGTCATCTGCTGTGCAACCCCAAGTGTGGACCTGGTCCCGAGATCGGCGGGCTCCAGCACCTGAGATTACGCCACCGCGGAACGGCCGGTCACATCAGCGGTGAGTGTCCACCCGAAAGTAAGCAGCCGGACATCCAAGATGTCCGGCTGCCGTCACGCGGGGCTGTCGGCCCCTGGCGGGGCCGTCGGATCAGGTGATCTTGACGGGGTTGACCACGTCGGCGATCAGGACGAGGGCGGTGAAGCAGACGAAGAGACCGGCCACCACGTACGCCACCGGCATGAGCTTCGCCACGTCGAACGGGCCCGGATCCGGGCGGGAGAAGACGCGTGCGATGTTGCGCCGCAGGGCCTCCCACAGGGCCCCCGCGATGTGCCCGCCGTCCAGCGGGAGCAGCGGGACCATGTTGAACAGGAACAGGGAGAGGTTGAACCCGGCGAGCAGGAACAGCATCATCGCGAGCTGGCTCTCGGCCGGCACGTGCAGCGTCATCACCTCGCCGCCGATGCGGGCGGCTCCGACGACGCCCACGGGCGAGTCCGCGTCGCGCTGCTTGCCCTCGAAGGCGGCGCCCCAGAGGCCGGGGATCTTGCTCGGGAGGTCGACGAGCCGGTCCACGCTGTCGCCGATCATGCCGCCCATCCGGTTCACGGACTGGCCGAACGTCAGCGGGACGATCTTCGTCTGGGCGGCGAAGCCGAGGTATCCGGCGGCCTGGTACTTGCCCGGGACGACGTCTCCGTTGGAGTCCTTCGTGGCCACTATGTTCTTCAGCAGGTTCGCGTGGAGCACCTGCTGGTGGCCGTCCCGCTCGATCGTGAGGGTGGCGGGGCCGATGGTCCGGCGGATCTTGTTCGAGAGGGTGTTCCAGTCGTCGACCTTCTGCCCGTCGAAGGCGAGGATCTTGTCGCCCTTGCGCAGTCCGGCCGCCGTGGCGGGCGAGACCGGGTCGCCCGGACGGCAGGTCTGGCGCTTGTCGCTCTGAGAGATGACGCACTTCTGCACGCCGCCGACATCGGTGGTCTGGGTCTGGAAGCCGTAGCTCATCGCGACGCCGAAGAAGATCACCGCGGCGAGGACGAGGTTCATGAACGGCCCGGCGAACATGACGATCACGCGCTTCCACGGCTTGCGCGTGTAGAAGAGGCGGTCCTCGTCGCCCTCCTCCATCTCCTCGAACGCGGCCGAGCGGGCGTCCTCGATCATGCTGCGCCAGGGCGAGGTGGAGCGGGACTCGATCCGCCCGTCGGCACCGGGGGGGAACATCCCGATCATGCGGATGTAGCCGCCCATCGGGATGGCCTTGAAGCCGTACTCCGTGTCACCCCGCTTCCGCGAGAAGATCGTCGGACCGAAGCCGACCATGTACTGCGGAACGCGGATGCCGAACATCTTCGCGGTCGACAGGTGGCCGAACTCGTGGAACGCGATGGAGAACAGCAGGCCGAAGGCGAAGATCACAATGCCGATGACCGTCAGAAGAATCGTCATGCGTGAGCCTCCGCTGTGGCCTTCCGTACGAGTTCCGTGGCCCGGGCGCGGGCCCAGGTCTCTGCTTCGAGGACGTCCGGGACGGTCAGCCGGGTTCCCCCGCCGGGCCGGCCGTGTTCGCCGACGACCTCGGTGACGGTGTCCATGATGCCGTTGAACGGGAGCCGGCCGGCCAGGAACGCGTCGACGCACTCCTCGTTCGCCGCGTTGAACACCGCGGGGGCCGTGCCGCCGAGCGCTCCCACGTGGCGCGCGAGGGCCACGGACGGGAACGCCTCGGTGTCCAGCGGGAAGAACTCCCACGTCGACGCCTTCGTCCAGTCGAAGGCCGGGGCCGCGTCCGGTACGCGCTGCGGCCAGCCCAGGCCGATCGCGATCGGGCCGCGCATGTCGGGCGGGGTGGCCTGGGCGAGCGTCGAGCCGTCCGTGAACTCCACCATCGAGTGCACGTACGACTGCGGGTGGACGACGACCTCGATGCGCTCGAACGGGATGTCGTACAGCAGGTGCGCCTCGATCACCTCCAGCCCCTTGTTGACGAGGGTCGCGGAGTTGATCGTGATCACCGGGCCCATGGCCCAGGTGGGGTGGGCGAGCGCGTCCTGCGGTGTGACACCGGCGAGTTCGGCCCGCGTACGGCCGCGGAAGGGGCCCCCCGACGCGGTCACGACGAGCTTGCGGACATCGGCCCTGGTGCCGGCCGCCACCGCCTGGAAGAGGGCCGCGTGCTCCGAGTCGACGGGGATGATCTGGCCGGGCTTGGCGAGCGCCTTGACCAGCGGGCCGCCGACGATGAGCGACTCCTTGTTGGCGAGCGCGAGGGTGCGGCCCGCCTCCAGCGCGGCGAGGGTCGGCGCGAGGGCGATGGACCCGGTGATGCCGTTGAGGACCGTGTGGCACTCGGACGCGGCGAGATCGGTGGCCGCGTCCGGGCCCGCGAGGATCTCGGGCAGCGGCTCCCCGGGCCCGTACTCGGCCCGCAGCGCCTCCTTCAGCGCCGGTACGGCGTCCTCCCGCGCGACGGCGACCGCGGCGACCCGCAGCAGGCGCGCCTGCTCCGCCAGCAGGGCCACCCGGCCGCCCGCGGCGGACAGCGCGGTGACGCGGAAGCGGTCGGGGTTGCGCAGGACCAGGTCGATGGCCTGCGTGCCGATGGATCCCGTGGAGCCGAGGACGACGAGGTCCCGGCGGCCTTCGGCCGGATCGAAGGCGATGTGGGGATCCGCGAGAGGGGCTGCACTGTCGCTCATGGGACCCATTCTTGCCCCATCCGCCGCGGGCGCTGACAACGGAGGGGCGGGCGCCACCCGATCCGTGGGGCGCGCGGGGCCCCCTCCCGCGCCGTCGCCCGTGGTCCGGGGGGTGTTCAGTACGGTGTGCGGACGCCGAGGCACCCGCGCAGACGCGCCATGTCGTGGCGGTCGCGGTCCGTCGGTTCGTACCCCTGGTGGAAGTACACCTGCTGCTCGGCCGAGACACACGGCACGGCCCTGCCCGCGACGGTGCCCGAGGTGAAGCACGACGCCGGGTAGTGGAACGGCGCGCCGGGGTCGAAGGACGACTGCCGCGCGGAGCCGTCGGACGCGAAACGCAGCGGGTGAAGGTCCAGTTCCCGGCCGTCGGGACGGGCCAGGACGAACCGTACGGGCCGCGCGTCGAGGCTCTCCACGTAACCGGCGGCCCGGAGCGCGGCCACCAGGGCCGGTTCGTGTTCGGCGCGGTGGCACAGGTCGACGTCGCGGTGCGGGCGCGTCTGCTCGCCGACGAGAGCGTCGATGCCCCAGCCGCCGGCGAGCCAGACGTCGGCGGCTGCCTCCCGCGCGAGCGCGAGGACCGCCAGGACGTCCCCGGCCGCCATCACGCGCGCACCGCCGTGCCCGCCGCAGACATCCGTCACGCGCGCGTCCGCCCGGCGCCTGATCCGCACATCACGACATCACGCGCGCGTCCGCGCCGCCGGAGACGTCCCTCACGCGTGCGTCCGTGTACCGCCAAAGACGTCCGTGCCCGCCGGCGGTACAGCGGCCCACGTGTCACGCAGCGCGCCGAACGCCTCGTGGAAGCCCGGGAACGTCTTGCGCACACAGCCCGGGTCGTCGTAGGTCATGCCGGGGGCGCGCAGTGCGGTGACGGCGAACGACATGACGATGCGGTGGTCGCCGTGCGTCTCGATCCCGGTGGCACGCGGGGTGCCGGGCCGGATCTCGATCCAGTCGGGCCCGGTCCGGACGCCGACGCCGAGGGCGCGCAGGTTCTGCGCGCAGGCATCCAGGCGGTCGCACTCCTTGACCCGCGTGTTCGCGACGTCCTCGATCCTGACCGGCCCGTCGGCGTACGGGGCGAGCGCGGCGAGCGTCGGCATCGTGTCCGAGATGTCCCGCATGTTGACGGTCAGTCCGCGCAGCCGCTCCGGGCCGCGCACGGTGATGGCGTCGTCGGTCCTGACCACCTCCGCGCCCATCCGCTCCAGGACGTCGACGAACGCGGTGTCGCCCTGGAGCGCGTGGCGCCCGAGCCCGGGGACCGTGACCTCGCGGCCCGGGGTCAGGGCCGCGGCGGCGAAGAAGTAGCTCGCGGTGGAGGCGTCGGGTTCGATCACGTAGTCCGTGGCCCGGTAGCCGCCCGGCGGGACGCTGAAGCGGCTGCCCTCGCGCGCCACCTCGACGCCGAAGCGGCGCATCATCGCGAGGGTGATCTCGACGTAGGGGGCGGAGACGAGGCGCGTCACGTCGATGGTCAGCCCCTCCTCCGTGAGCGGGCCGAGCATCAGCAGCGCGGTCAGGTACTGCGAGGACTCGCCCGCGTCGAGGACGAGATGCCCGCCCTTGATGCCGTGCGCGTCGATGCGCAGCGGGTGGTGCCCCTCGCCCTCACCGTGCGTCAGGTCGACCCCGAGCTCGCGCAGGGCCCGGGTCAGCGGGCCGAGCGGGCGGCGGCGCATCTGCGCGGAGGCGTCGAAGCGGTACGAGCCGGCCGGGGCGGCCGCGACGAGCGCCGGCAGGAACCGCGCGGTGGTCGCGCCGTCCCTGCAGTAGATGTCCGCGTCGGCCGCGCCGGGGCCCTCGGGCCGGCCCGTGATCCGCCAGGACCGGTCCCCGTCCTCCCGTGCCACCTCGTAACCGAGGCGCGAGAGCCCCTCGACGAATCCCTCGGAGTCGTCGGAGCGCAGGGGCCGGCGCAGCACCGTCTCGCCCCGCGCGGCGGCGGCGAGGAAGAGGGCGCGGGCGGTGACGGACTTGGATCCGGGGATTTCGATGACGGTCACGCGCCCATTATTCCGTGTGCGCCCGACGGCCCGGGTGGGGGCCGCCAGGACGGCCGGGGCGGCTGCGGGCCCGGCCCTCCGGTGCGCCGGGCCCGCAGCGACCCCGGTGAGTCCGCGCCTCAGTCGATGGTGCGGTGGACGTCCTCCTTCATGCTCGGGCCCGGTGTGGCGTCGGCGATCCAGGGGCCCTCACCGCTCGGGTCCACGATGCCCGCCTCCAGCCAGGCGTACGTGCCCGACATCACGCCGGCCACGACCGTGCCGTCCAGTTCGTCCGTGTTCGACCAGAGGCGGTTGAACAGCTCCTCCACCCGCAGCCGCGCCTGCCGGCAGAAGGCGTCGGCCAGTTGGTACGCCTCGCGGCCGTTCGCGTCGCCCGACCGCAGGAGCTCCGCCCGCACGCACACGGCGCTCATCGCGAACAGTTCCGCGCCGATGTCCACGATCCGGCCGAGGAAGCCCTGCTTCTTCTCCATGCGGCCCTGCCAGCGCGACATCGCGTAGAACGTCGACCTCGCCAGCCGGCGCGACGCGCGCTCCACGTAGCGCAGGTGGTGCGCCAGGTCGGGGTGGCCGGCCGGGCGGAACGCGGCGTACGCGCCGGGCAGCGCACCGGGGCCCGCGAGGAGCTTCGGCAGCCAGCGCGCGTAGAAGACACCCGCCCGCGCGCCCGCCCTGGCCCTGTCCTGGAGCGGGGCGTCCGGGTCGATGATGTCCCCGGCCACCGACAGGTGGGCGTCGACGGCCTCCCGCGCGATCAGCAGGTGCATGATCTCCGTCGATCCCTCGAAGATCCGGTTGATGCGCAGATCGCGCAGCATCTGCTCGGCCGGTACGGGCTTCTCCCCGCGCGCCGCGAGGGAGTCCGCCGTCTCGAAGCCGCGTCCGCCCCTGATCTGCACGAGCTCGTCGGCGATCCGCCATGCCATCTCGGAGCCGTACAGCTTGGCGAGCGCCGCCTCGATGCGGATGTCGTTGCGATCCTCGTCGGCCAGCTGCGACGACAGGTCGACCACGGCCTCCAGCGCGAAGGCGGTGGCCGCGATGAACGCGATCTTCGAGCCGACCGCCTCGTGCCGGGCGACGGGCCGTCCCCACTGCTCCCGCTCCGCCGACCACTCGCGGGCGATCTTCAGGCACCACTTGCCGGCGCCCACGCACATCGCGGGCAGCGAGAGCCGGCCCGTGTTGAGCGTGGTCAGGGCGATCTTCAGGCCCGCTCCCTCGGGACCGATCCGGTTCGCGGCCGGAACGCGCACCCGGTGGAAGCGGGTCACGCCGTTCTCCAGGCCGCGCAGCCCCATGAACGCGTTGCGGTTCTCCACCGTGATGCCCGGCGAATCCGCCTCGACGACGAAGGCGGAGATGCCGCCACCCCGGCCCGCGTCGTCCCGGGGCACCCGGGCCATCACCACGAGCAGGTCCGCGACGACGCCGTTCGTGGTCCAGAGCTTCACCCCGTCCAGGACGTACGAGTCGCCGTCGCGCACCGCCGACATGGCGAGCCGCGCCGGGTCCGAGCCGACATCGGGCTCGGTGAGCAGGAACGCCGAGATGGCGCTCCGCGCGAGACGCGGCAGGAAGGCCTGCTTCTGCTCCTCGGTCCCGAAGAGTTTCAGGGGCTGCGGTACGCCGATCGACTGATGGGCGGACAGCAGCGCGCCGACGGCGGGCGACGCGGTGCCCAGCAGCGCGAGGGCCCTGTTGTAGTACAGCTGGGTGAGGCCGAGACCGCCGTACGCGCGGTCGATCTTCATGCCGAGCGTGCCGAGGTCGGCAAGTCCCCGCACCACCTCGTCGGGAATGCGCGCCTCCCGTTCGATGAGCGCGCCGTCGATCCGCTCCTCGCAGAACACGCGCAGCTTCGCGAGGAACGCCTCGCCACGGGCCGTGTCCTCGTCGGCCGGCAGCGGGTGCGGGTGGATCAGGTCCAGCCGGAAGCGGCCGAGGAAGAGCTCCTTGGCGAAGCTGGGCTTGTGCCAGTCCGGCTGCCGGGCGTCCTCGGCGACCCGGCGCGCCTCCCGCTCCGAGACCTTCGGGCCGCCCCGCGTGCCCTGCGGGGAGGCCGAGCCGGCCGCTGAGACCGCCGAGGCGGGCACGGAAGACCCCGGTGAGCCGGAAGGGCCCCCGGCGCCGGAACCGCCCGGGGAACCCGGGGGGGTGGGAGAAGCGGGGGGTGCGGACACGACGACATCACCTCGCCACGGATCCGGCGGAGCCGGAGGGGACCGGCACGGGCCGGAGGGGCACGGCGAACCCGTGCCCCTCCTGATGTCTCTACCGGATCCGCGGGTCGCCCACCACGCGCGCCCGCGCGCTCCGCGCCGCCCGCCGGGGCCCTACAGCGCCAGGCCGGTCAATACCATGACCCGCTCGTACGTGTAGTCGTCCATCGCGTAGCGCACGCCCTCACGTCCGACACCCGACATCTTGGCGCCGCCGTACGGCATCTGGTCCGCGCGGTACGAGGGGACGTCGCCGATGATCACGCCGCCGACCTCCAGCGTCCGGTGCGCGCGGAACGCGGCCTGCACGTCGTGCGTGAAGACGCCCGCCTGGAGCCCGTACTTCGACGCGTTCACCGCGGCGAAGGCGGCCTCCTCGCCCTCCACCCTGCGCAGGGTGAGGACGGGGCCGAAGACCTCCTCGCACGCGAGCGTCGCGTCGTCGGGCACGTCGGCGAGGACGGTGGGCGCGAACGTGGCGCCGTCCCGCTTGCCGCCCGTGAGCAGCCGCGCGCCGCCGCGTACGGCCTCCTCCGTCCACCTCTCCACCCGCTGGGCGGCCTCCTCGCTGATCAGCGGGCCGACGTCGGTGGCGTCATCGGACGGGTCCCCGGTGACCTGTGCCTCCACGGCGGCGACGACCTTCTCGGCCAGCCGGTCGTAGACGGCCGCGTCAGCGATGACGCGCTGCACCGAGATGCAGGACTGGCCGCCCTGGTAGTTGGAGAACGCCGCGATGCGGGTCGCGGCCTGGTCGAGGTCCGCCTCGGAGGCGTAGTCGCCGAGGACCACGGCCGCGCCGTTGCCGCCGAGTTCGAGCGTGCAGTGCTTGCGGGGCACCGAATCCATGATCGAGTAGCCGACCTTGTCGGAGCCCGTGAAGGAGATCACCGGCAGCCGCTCGTCCCGCACGAGGGCGGGCATCCGGTCGTTCGGCACCGTCAGGACCGACCAGGAGCCGGCCGGCAGGTCGGTCTCGGCGAGCAGCTCGCCGATCACCAGAGCGGACAGCGGGGTCGCGGGGGCGGGCTTGAGGATGATCGGCACACCCGCGGCGAGAGCCGGGGCGACCTTGTGCGCGCAGAGGTTCAGCGGGAAGTTGAACGGCGCGATGCCGAGGACGACGCCCTTCGGGAAGCGGCGGGTCAGCGCGAGCCGGCCGGTGCCGCCCGCGTCGGTGTCCAGGCGCTGGGCCTCGCCGGCGTTGAAGCGCCGGGCCTCCTCGGAGGCGAGCCGGAAGACGGACACGGCGCGGCCGACCTCACCGCGCGCCCACTTCATGGGCTTGCCGTTCTCGTCGCAGATGAGTCGGGCGATCTCCTCGGACCGCTCGCCGAGCCGACGGGAGACGTGGTCGAGGGCGGCGGCGCGTACGTGCGCCGGGGTGGCGGCGAACTCGTCGAGGACCGCGTGCGCGGCGGCGACAGCTTCCTCGATCTGCGCGTCGGTCGGCACCGAGACCGTACCGACGAGGCGTCCGTCCCAGGGCGAGGTGACGTCGAGGGCGGACTCGCCGGTGGCCCGGCGGCCCGCGAGCCAGAAGGCGTGAGTGGAGGTCGACATGGGTCCCGGCCCTTCCGAGTGGCGGATACGGCGAACGAACTGGCGCCGGCGCGCCACCGGCGCGAAACGGCGGCGGACACCGGCAGGGTGACCTGGCGGTGGGCGGCAACGAACGCCCAGACCACACCGTAGGCCCGACGGGCGGGCCGGTCGCTTGGCCGTGGCGTACTGGTGGGGGCGCGGGTTTCTACGGTTTGGCACTGGCGGGTGCGGGCCTCACGCCCGGCGGGCAGCGGCCTCGCGCCGGGCGGGCAGCGGCCTCACGCGGGGCGGGCAGCGGCCTCACGCGGGGCGGGCAGCGGCCTCACGCGGGGTGGGCGGGGGACGGAACTGCCGCCGGGGCGCTCCACCTGCGGGTCGTGGCCCCCTCCGCCGCCCCCTCCTTGCTCCCTCGGCCCTCGGCCCCGTGCCTCACCGCGGCCGCGAGGCGCCAGGGATGCCGAGGCGCCCGGACGCCGGGGCATCGGGGGCGTGGCCGCATCCGGGCTTCAGCCCGACGACGACGGGCCGGGGCGGGGGGCCGTCACCGCCGGCGCGACATGCAGGGCGTCGAGGGCGTCGCGCAGGGTCGACGGGTCGTACGGTGCGTCAGGCAGCGCCCCGCCACCGAGGCCCGCGCCCGTGCGCAGGCCGTCCAGGAACAGGGCGAGGAACCGCCGCCACGACCCGGGCCGCGCCGTCTGGGCGGCCGGGACCGCGCGGCCGAGCACGGCCAGGGCGAACAGGACGTCCGCCACCGACACATCAGCGCGTAAGACCCCGTCCTCGCGGCAGCGCGCGAGCAGGAGTCCGATCGTCTCCGCGTTGTGCTCGTGGAGCCTTTCCAGGGTGGGCACGTGCGCCAGGCGCGTGGTCATGAGATCCGTGACGCCCCGGTCGACCGCGAGCCCCGCGAAGACGTGCTCCAGATATCCGGTGAGCCCCGCCATCGGGTCCCGGGCGGCGCGCGCCGACTCGCCCGCCGCCATCGTGGCGCCGAGGCCCTCCTGGAAGACCGCCTCGATCAGGGCCGCCCGGTCGGGGAAGCGGCGGTAGAGCGTCGCGTTCCCGACCCCGGCCCGGCGCGCGATGACGTCGAGGGGCGCCTCGACACCCACTTCCGCGTACACCTCCCGAGCGGCGGCCAGTACCCGTTCCCTGCTGCGCTGCGCGTCCTGTCTCACGCCCGCACCGTATCTCAACCGTGGAGCACTCCCCGCTTCTGCTAGCGTGGAGCCACGATACGGGGAGCACTCCCCGGATCGCTTGTGCCGACCCATCCGTCCTGTGCCGACCCACCCCTACGGAGGCACCCGTGCACCCCAGCACCCATCCACGGGCCGATGACCCCGCACAGCTCGTGGACATGATCGAGGACCCCGCCGGCTTCGTCGCCGATCCGCATGCCCGCTACGCGCACCTGCGCGCGGGCGGCGCCGTGCGGCACGTACGGCTTCCGGACGGCGCGACCGCCTGGCTCGTCCTCGGGCACGGCCTCGTACGCGCCGCCCTCACCGACCCGAACCTGCGCAACGACGTCCGCGCCTCCGCGACCCGGCAGGACGACGGGGGCTTCGCCGTCGGCCGCAACATGCTGCAGGCCGACCCGCCCGACCACACCCGGCTGCGCCGCCTGGTGGCGCGCGCCTTCACCGGACGCCGGGTGGCCGCGCTGCGGCCCCGCGTGGAGGAGATCACGGACGCGCTGCTCGACGCGATGGTCCCGCGCGGCCGCGCCGATCTGGTCGACGCACTCGCCTTCCCGCTGCCCGTGACCGTCATCTGCGAACTCCTGGGCGTGCCCGGCGCCGACCGCGACACCTTCCGGCGCTGGTCGAGCGAGGTCGTCGCCGCGACCGACCCCGTCGCCGCGACCGCCGCGCAGCGGGACATGACGCGGTACCTGGCGGAGCTGATCGCCGTCCGGCGCGCCGACCCCACCGCTGACGACCTGCTCGCGGCGCTCACCCGGACGTCCGGTGACGGCCACGGCGAGGGCGAGGAGGCCCTGTCGTCCGAGGAACTGATCGGGATGGCCTTCCTGTTGCTGGTCGCGGGGCACGAGACGACCGCGAACCTCATCTCCTCCGCCGTCCACCTGCTGCTGCGCCACCCCGACCAGCTCGCGGCGCTGCGCGCCGACCCCTCACTCCTCGGCGCGACGGTCGAGGAGAGCCTGCGCCACGAACCGCCCGCCCTGGCCACTAGCCTGCGCTACGCGGCGTACGACGTCGAACTCGGCGATGTCACCGTCCCGGCCGGCGACACCGTGATCGTGTCGCTCGCGTCCGCCAACCGCGACCCCGCCGCCTTCACCGACCCGGACCGCTTCGACATCCGCCGCGACCCGGCCGAACTACGGCGCCACCTGGCCTTCGGCCACGGCATCCACCACTGCCTCGGCGCGCCCCTGGCGCGGCTGGAGGCGCCACTCGCGCTGCGGGCCCTGCTGGAACGCTGCCCGGACCTCGCGCTGGATCCGGCGGCGGGTCCACCGGTCTGGCGGCCGAGCCTGCTGCACGGGCTGGTGACGCTGCCGGTCCGCTGGTGAGGGACGGGCCGGGACATCGTGCCCCGCCTCTCCGCCGACCACCCGGCCGCACCTGCCCGTCCGTCCGTACCTGCCCGTAGGTACCTGCCCGCCCGTGTGTGCGCGCCCGCCTGTCGCTGTCTGTCCGGAGGCCCGTGACCTGAGGCCTCTGCCCGCCTGCCTGCCGCGCGGATGCGACAGGCAGGGGCGGCCGGCGCCCCGGCGGCCGGTCGGCGATCACCCCCGCGGCGCGGGCGTGGCCCCCGATGCCGGAGAGGAGAGGCCGGCCGTGGTCTTCAGGGCGAGCCACAGCTCCATCCGCACGTCCGGATCGTCCAGCGAACGCCCGAGGATTTCCTCCACCCGGCGCATCCGGTAGCGCAGCGTGTGGCGGTGCACGCCCAGATCGGCCGCGGCCGCGTCCCACTGGCCGTGCCGGGACAGCCAGGCACGCAGCGAGTCGACCAGATCGCCCCGGCCCTTCGCGTCGTGCTCGCGCAGCGCCCGCAGCATGCCGTCGGCGAAGGCCCGTACCGCGTCGTCGGCGAGCAGCGGCAGCAGCGAGCCGTCCGCGAGGTCCTCGTGCTCGACCAGGGCGCGGCCACGGCGCCGCGCCACCGAGAGCGCCTGCTCCGCCTGCTTGTACGCCGTGCCCGTCGCGATCGGTCCCGCCGGCGCGGACAGGCCGGTGACCACACCCGCCTCCTTCGCCTGGCGGTCCGCGTATCCGGCGCACAGGGCGGCGGCGGCACCACCGTCGACGGCGATGACCACGAGGCGCCCCTCGCCGTCGGGCACGACCAGCACCGGTTCGCCCGCACGGGTCGCGGCCGTCTCCAGGGCTTCCGCCAGCAGATCGAGAGGAGAGTCCCCCGACGGTTCCCCGGAGGTGTCCTCGGCCTCGGCGATCAGCAGCCGGAACGGCGCGTCGAGCAGCGCCCCGTACAGGTCGCCCGCGACCGTACGGGCGTGCTCGGACTGGCCTGACAGCAGCATCCGCAGGACCGCCGCGCCGAGCCGCTGCTCCGCCGCGCGCAGCGAACGGCTCCGCTCGGTGGTCAGCGTCAGGAGGGCGATCGCCGAGTGCACGGCGTAGCGTGCCGCCGTGCCCGGCGCCCCCGCCGTCCCCACGGCCAGCACGCCACCGGCCCGGCGCCCGCTGCCGAGGGTCTGCAGTTCCACCCGGTCGTCGACGCCCCCGCCCTCCACGTCGGGGCCGCCGACGACGGAACTGGTGTGCGGGCGGCGCTGCGCGAGCCGGGCGGCGGCCTCGCCGAGACGCGCGGCGCGCCGGGCGGCCCAGGGAGGCTCGGCGGCGATGACGCTCCCGGACGGGTCGTACAGCGCGGCCCACCCGTCGACATGCGCGGCGAGGCGGGCGAGCAGTTCCCCCGGGCCTTCGGCGAGCGCGGCGCGCGTCAGGTCGCGCTGGGCCTCGAAGCCGTCGGTGACAGCGCGGTACTGGTCCGCCGCGATGGCCTCCGAGACGGCCTTGCCGATGGCGATGAACGGGGTCCTGCGCGGCACTTCCAGCAGCGGAAGTCCCTCGGATCGTGCCGCTTCCACCAGGGCGTCCGGCACGTCGTCGTAATGGACGCCGATCGCGAACCCGATGCCGGCGATGCCCGCGCCGACGAGCCGCCGCACGTAGCGGCGCATCGCGTCGGGGTCCGCGGCGTCCAGATTGGTGGCCGTGACGAGCAGCAGCTCGCCGCCCTCCATGTAGGGGACGGGATCCACCAGCTCACTGGCATGGACCCAGCGCACGGGCAGGTCGAGCCGGTCCTCCCCGGCGCGCACGGTGAGCTTGAGCGCCGAGTGCTGGACGAGCGAGGCGAGCGTGGGCGGCATGCCCCGAATGCTACGGCCTGTACGAAGGCACTCGCCCGTTTGGGCCGAGATGTATGAACGAACCCCGGCCCGATGAACCGGCCGCCACTACGGCGAGGCCCTGGCATGCCGTACGCAGGAGCACCGGTCGCCAAGAGCACCGGTCCGACCGGGCCCACAGTTCGGGTCCGGCCCCCGGCCCGCCGCCGGGATCCTCGCCCGGTGACGGACGGGCCGATCGGGGGCGGGACTGCTCCACGCGGGGGTTCGGACGGGCTCCCCCGGGCGGACGCGCTCCCGGCAGCGGGGGTGAAACGGTGGACCGGACGGATCAGGCGTTCCCGGAGGCGCACAACGCTCCCGCCGGGCGGACCAGACAGGTCAAGGACGGACACGCGCTCCCGATGAGGGGGTCAGTCGGACTCGCGGGCGCCGGCTGCTCCCCCGACGGCCGGGATCCGCAGCACCGCGCCCAGCGCCAGCAGCAGCAGCCCGCACAGCGCGCCGCTCGCCACGACGTCCAGCGGCCAGTGGTAGCCGCGCAGCACCAGCCCGGACGCGGTCGCGACCGTGAGCAGCGCGGCGGCGGGCACCGTCACCCGGCGGTCCACGTACGGCAGCAGGACGAGTGCCGCCGTCCCGTACGCGACCATCGCCGTGGCGGTGTGGCCCGAGGGGTAGTAGCCGGTGGCGTCCGTGAGCGGCCCAGGACGGTCCGTCCAGATCTTGAGCGGGACGACCAGGGCGGGCACCACCGCCATCGTCAGGGCGCCCGCGAGGACGCGGGCGCGGGCGCCGCGCCACAGGGCCCAGGCCAGGGCCACGGCGAGGACCGGCAGCGCCACGGGCATGGAGCCCAGGTCGGTGAGGGTTTCGGTGAGCGCCCTCGGGCCGTGTCCCACGACGGCGCGGTCCAGGCGTTCGTCGGCCCGCAGCAGCGCTCCGCCCGCAAGGACCTGCCAGGTGATCAGCGCGAACGCCACGGCACAGAGGGCGGCGGCGGCGATCCGCAGCCGGGTCGCGGTGACGCCGCTCGACGCCGGCGGAAAGGGAGACGGCCGTCCCGGAACAGGGGGGGTGGTTCCGGGAGGGCCGTCAGGACCGGGCCGGTGCGCGCTCCGGGGGGGTTGGAGCGGGCTGCCGTCCGATCGGTGAGGAGAACCGGGACCCAGGGCCCCGGAAGCGCGCCCGAAGGCACGCCCGGAACGGGACTGGGGATGCCCCGGACCGGATTCGCCCGCCGTTTCCCGCGGGCGGGGAGTTTCTCTCATCTGCGAAAACACTACGCCGCCCCCGTCACGCACGACACCCGCCACCCCATCCCGCCATCGCCCCCGCACACCTTCTTCACAGCGGTCCAAGGCGGCCCCGGAAGCAGCCGGGAAGCGGCCGTCGAGTTCACCTTCGCCGGCCGGCGGGCTGCCCCGGAGGGCCGGGACCCGACGATGACGGCCGGGCCCGGCCGTGCGGCGCCGCCCGGGACCGGGCCCGGTCCCGGGCGGCGCCTCAGAGCGCGGCGAACGCCTGCTCGATGATGTCCAGGCCCTCACCGAGGAGGTCCTCACCGATGACGAGCGGGGGCAGGAAGCGCAGCACGTTGCCGTACGTGCCGCAGGTGAGCACCAGCAGGCCCTCCTGGTGGCACGCCTTGGCGAGGGCGCCCGCCACCTCGGGGGCGGGCTCCTTGGTCGCGCGGTCCTTGACCAGTTCGATGGCGATCATCCCGCCGCGGCCGCGGACGTCGCCGATCACGTCGTACTTCTCGCTCATGGCCGTGAGACGGCCCTTCATGATCTCCTCGATGCGCCGGGCCCTCGCCGGGAGGTCGAGTTCCCGCATCGTCTCGATCGCGCCGAGCGCGGCGGCACAGGCGACCGGGTTTCCGCCGTACGTGCCACCGAGGCCGCTGGCGTGCGCGGCGTCCATGATCTCGGCGCGGCCGGTGACGGCGGCCAGCGGCAGGCCACCCGCGATGCCCTTGGCGGTGGTGATCAGGTCGGGCACGATGCCCTCGTCCTCACACGCGAACCAGGCGCCGGTGCGGCAGAAGCCGGACTGGATCTCGTCCGCGACGAACACGATCCCGTTGTCCTTCGCGAACCGCGCGAGCGCGGGCAGGAAGCCGGGGGCCGGCTCGATGAAGCCGCCCTCGCCGAGTACCGGCTCGATGATGATCGCCGCGACGTTCTGCGCGCCGATCTGCTTGCTGATCTGGTCGATGGCCTGGGCGGAGGCCTCGGGCCCGCAGTTCTCGGGACCGGTCGGCCAGCGGTAGGGGTAGGCCATCGGGACCCGGTAGACCTCGGGCGCGAACGGGCCGAAGCCGTTCTTGTACGGCATGTTCTTCGCGGTCAGGGCCATCGTGAGGTTCGTACGGCCGTGGTAGGCGTGGTCGAAGACGACGACGGCCTGCCGCTTGGTGTACGAGCGGGCGATCTTCACCGCGTTCTCGACGGCCTCGGCGCCCGAGTTGAACAGGGCGGACTTCTTGGCGTGGTCCCCGGGCGTGAGCGCTGCCAGCTCCTCGCAGACCGCCACGTACTCCTCGTAGGGAGTGACCATGAAACAGGTGTGGGTGAAGTCCGCGAGCTGGGCGGAGGCGCGGCGCACGACGGCCTCGGCACTGGATCCGACGGTCGTCACGGCGATGCCCGAGCCGAAGTCGATCAGCCGGTTGCCGTCGACATCCTCAAGGATGCCGCCGCCCGCGCGCTCGGCGAACACGGGCATGGTGGAGCCCACGCCCGCCGCAACCGTGGCGGTGCGCCGGGCCTGCAACTCCAGCGACTTCGGCCCCGGGATGGCGGTGACGAGTCGGCGCTCCTGCGGGATGGCGGTCATGGGGGCTCCTGTGGGTCTGTCCCGACGCTGCGTGGTGCTGGTCCGGGGTTCGTGAGCAGATCCGGCGTTCCGTGTGCTGTCTCGCAGGCTAGGGGCGCGGGGAGCCGGTGGGCATGCTCCGTTCGGTAGTGCTCCGCGCGTGTCGTTGTCCGTCGCGTCCATGGCGGCCGAGTGCGGCGGTGCCGCGCGTCCAAGGCGACCGGGAGCGGGCCGGGCCGGGCCGCGCCGGGCCGCGCCGCGCCCGGAACCGGAAGGGGCCGGGCGGCCGGGCGGCGCCGGGTCCCGGACGGTCCTCCGGGGCCGCCTCGACGCGAGCCCGGGCCGTGCTCATCGGGGCGCCGGAGACACCCCCGGACGCGGTGAACGGTGAACTACCCGTGCGAGGGCACTACATTGACGGATGCACAGAGCGGTCCTGGCTGGTCAGGGGGCAGGGTGAGTATGGATTCCGACGGCACGCACGACCCACGGGGCACACGCGCCACACCCGTGCCGCATCCCGCCGCGCCTCCCCCACCCCTCCCGTCCGGACCGCCACCCGCCCTGACCAGCCCTCCTCCGGCCGGGTACGGGCCCGCCGCCCCCTCCCCCGCGGGGCCCGCCGACCCGTACGGCAAGCCCGCCGTCCCGCCCGCTCCGGGATACGCCCCGACCACGGGGCCGACCCTGCGCGACTGGCTCCACACGCCACGGCGCACGGACGGGCCCGGGACGTGGACGTACGGGCACCGGCCGCGACCGGCGGTGGAGCCGGAACTGACGCCGGTGCGGCAGCTGGCGGTGGGGGCGGCCATCTCACTCCTGGCCGGCGTGCTGCTCTGGTCGCTGTTGTGGAACCGCTATCTGGGGGGATTCTGGGTGTGGCCGCTGGCCGCGCTCACACCCGACTCATGGTTCTCGGACAAGTCGTCGAGCACAGCCGAACTGCTGGCGTACCTGTACTACGCGCTCGTGATCGCCATCCTCGTGGTGGTCTTCGGCCGCCTGGGCCGCTGGCCCGAGTTGCTGCGCCGGGTCTTCGGCGGCCGGCCCGCGCCGCGCGGCGAGGAGGCGCCCGCCGAGACGGCGCCCGCGCCCGAGGCGGATCCCGCCGAGTGGCCGGAGCTGCGTGCCGCCGGGCAGGGGGAGATCGCCGGGCGGCTCGCCGCCGAGGTGCGCGAGGGCCGGATGAACGACGTCGACTTCACCCGGATCAGCCGGGCGTGGAGTTCCGTGCGTGTCGATCCGCGCCGCCTCGCGGCGTTCGCGCAGACCGTGCGGCAGGACGGCGCGGCGGCCTGTGTCCATCCCTCGGGCGGCCGGGATCTGCCCATAAGGGCGGCCCGGCACGACCTGCTGGCCCGTCAGGTGCGGCTCGGCACCGTGCAGGACGGCGAGCGCAACCCGTACGGCAGGCGCGGCACGGGGCTCGCGCTGGATCCGGGGCTGCTCGGCACCTCGCTGCTGGCGGTGGGGCCGCCGGGCGCCGGCAAGACGCGGGCCCTGGTGCGCCCGGTGGTCGAGTCGCTGGCGCTCCAGGCGCTGGCCGGGCAGGCGGCGGTCGTCGCGGTGTGCGCGGCGGGGACGCAGCTCGGTCCTGACGAGGCGTACGACGTCGTGGTGCGGATCGGCGATCCGCAGTCGGTCTACGACCTCGACCTGTACGGCGGGAGCGGCGATCCGGACGAGGCCGCGGCGGTGCTCGCGGAGGGCCTGGTCGGCGATCTGGCCGACACGGACAGCAGGCGGGCGGCGACGGCACTCGCGCAGCTCCTCGGACCGTTCCGGGCCGCGCACGGCCGTCTGCCGACGGTGCCGGAACTGCGCGAGCTCCTCGACGGGACGCCCGAGGCGCTCGAAGCGCTGCGCGGCGCCCTCGATGCGGGCGGCCACCGGTCCATGCGCCGCGAACTCGACGCGCGTGAACGCCAGGCGTCGGCGCCCGGCGACCCCGGCCGGGCGCTCGCGGACCGGGTCGCGCTGCTCGACCGGCCCGCGTTCGCGGAGTTCTTCGACACGACGGGCAGGACGCGCCCGTTCTCCCTGCGGACGCTGGAGCATCCGCTGCGGGTCCGCATCGACCTGCCGGAGCGTGGCCACGGCGAGGCGTCGCGGGTGCTCGCGCGGCTGCTGCTCGCGCAGTTCACGGCGAACGCGGCGGTCCGCACGGACCACTCGCTGTTCGCCTGCCTGGTCCTGGACGACGCCACGCGCACGCTCACCGCGGAGACGCTGCGCGGGGTGCAGCGGCTGCGGTCGGTGAACGCGGGCGCCGTGCTGACGCTGCGGACCCTGGACGACGTGCCGGAGTCCCTGCACGCGGGGCTGCTCGGCGCGGTGGGCTGCCGGATGGCGTTCGCCGGGATCACGACGTGGGACGGCAAGCGGTTCGCCGAGGCCTGGGGCACGGAGTGGGTGGAGAGCAAGGTGGTCACGCAGCGCACGGTCTTCGCCGACCAGCCGCTGACCCGCGCCATCCACTCGTTCCGGAAGCTGGTCACCGGGAAGGCCGTGACGACCGACGCGGTGACCGTGCGTCAGGTCGAGCGCGAGCGCTGGTCGGCGTCGGACCTCGCGCACACCGTGCCCGCCGGGCACGCGGTGCTCTCCCTGCGCACGGTCGCGGGCGACCACGCGCCGCCGCTGCTGGTGGACCTGCGGGGCTGAGCCCGGCACGGTTCGGACGGCTCGCGACGGGCCGCCGGGGGACCTGCGGGCCGCACACCGACAGCTGATGGCCCGGCGAACGGGTGGGCCCGGGGAACCGGGCCCGGTGGGCCCCGCAGGCCCGGCGGAGGGCGGCTGACCGCCCTCCGCCGTACTCCCCGCGAGTGACCGGAGCGGTCAGCCGAAGTACGAGTCGAAGGTGCCGGCGAACGTGTTCCCCCCGAACACGTCCCAGTTCACCGACCACGCCATCAGTCCACGCAGGTCAGGCCGGCTGGCGCTGGGCGTGTAGCTGCCGCAGTCCGTCTTCTTCGTCAGGCAGTTCAGGGTCTGGGTGACGGCCGTCGGATCGATGTAGCCGCCGCCCGCGTTCACCGAGGCGGGCAGGCCGATCGCCACCTGGTCGGGCCGCAGGGACGGGAACATCCGTGACGTGTCGCCCGCCACCGGGAACCCGGTGAGCAGCATGTCCGTCATCGCGATCGGGAAGTCGGCGCCGCCCATGGTGTGGTACTGGTTGTCGAGCCCCATGATCGGGCCGGAGTTGTACTCCTGGACCGTGAGCAGCGTGAGGTCGTCGCGGAGCGCGTAGATCACCGGCAGGTACGCGCCGGCGCGCGGGTCCTGTGCGCCGGAGGCGCCGGGCCCGTAGAACTGGTAGCCCAGCTGGACGAAGAACGTCTCCGGCGCCATCGTCAGGGTGAATCCGCTGCCGTACGTGGCCTTCAGTGTCTTCAGCGCCGAGATCAGGTTGACGATCGCCGGGGTGGTGGGGGCCCGGAAGTCCGAGTCGCCCGGGTCCAGGGAGAGCGAGTCGTTCTCGAAGTCGATGTCGACGCCGTCGAGTCCGTAGGTGTCGATGATGTCCGAGACGGACGCGACGAAGGCGTCCCGGGCGGCGGTGGTGGTGAGCTGCACTTTTCCGTTGGCGCCGCCGATCGAGACGAGCACCTTCTTGCCCTGTGCCTGCTTCGCCTTGACGGCCGCTTTGAAGGCGTCGGCGGATTCGACGTTCGGGCATTCGGTGGTGGGGCAGAGGCTGAAGTCGATCTGTCCCGAAGTGGGTGAGGTGGGTTCGGCGAAGGCCAGGTCGATGACGTCCCACGAGTCGGGGACGTCCCCGAGCGGGATGTAGCCGGAGCCGTTGGCGAAGCTGGCGTGCACGTAGCCGACGAGCGCGTGCGCCGGCAGCGCCGCCGACGCGGCTGTCGCGGCGGGGGTCGCGGCCGGAGCCGCGTTCGCCGTCTGCGACGCCGCCATCAGGCCGCCCGTCGTGAGCACGGCGGTGGCGAACGCCGCCACGAGGCGGGTGTAGGGGGAGCGTCGCTTGCTGGGTTCCACGGGTGCCTCCGGTGGGGGGAGTCGAGGAGGGGCGAGGAGAAGGGGTGGGGGGAAGACGTGGGGAAACGGGCGGGGTGGGCCTGGGCGGGGAGGGGGCAGTACGCAGTGCGCCCCGCACGGGCACGGGCCCCTGGGGTCACGTCTCCGTGCACATGCCATCCATGACACGGTCCCGACAAGATGGTCCAGACCAATCTCCTTGTCAAGACTCCCCGTTCGTCCAGTCCTCTCCCCCGCGCTCCCCGTCGGCGGACCCCGGCCGCGCGCACCCGCCGCCGGGCGGCCTGCCCCCCGCCGCCTCCACCAGGCCCGCCACGGCCTCGTGCATCGCCAGTTCCAGCACGGCCGGGTCGGTCAGCACCCCCGAGCCGTCCGGGGCCACCAGCCACCGCATGCCCACCGCGCGCCGCCCCGGGTAGGGCACGACGATCCAGGTGCCGCGCCCCGCGCCGCGCACGCCCGTGCCGAGCCAGCGGGCGACCGTGCCCGGCGGCACGAAGAAACCCGTCCGCTCCTCCCCTGAGTCGGCGAGCACCGGTCCCGGGCGCTCCACCAGCCCGCTCAGCACGTCGAGCGTGGGCCTGCCGAGTGCGGCCGGCAGGATCAGCACGTCCCACCGGCGTCCGGCCGGCAGCAGTGCCACCCCCGCCGGGTTGCGCTCCCACTCCCACCGGCATGTCTGCGGGTCGGGCGCCGCCGCCGCGAGCCACTCCACCGCGCTCCGCGCCCCCGAGGTCCCGCCCGAGTCAGCCATCCGCACCGTCTCCCCTTCGTGCTCGGTACAGGCGCCGCGCGTACGCGGCACCGGACATCGCGTCCCCAGGGGAGAGCGCCGTCCGGCCGGGTTATGACGCGGGTTCGGCCGCGGATGACGGACGATCATGGTGATCTGGATCACGTCACCACGCACGGGTCGGCGGGGTCGACGGACCGACGCCGCCTGCGGGCGCACGGGCCCGGGCGGTGGGGCGGGCCCGGCAGGACCGGCACCCGTACCGGCACCCGCACCGCACCCGCTCAGCTGTCGAAGCCCAGGCCGAGCCGGTCCATGGCGCGCAGCCACAGGTTGCGCCGGCCCCCGGCCGCGTCGGCCCGCGCCAGCGACCACTTCGTCAGGCCGATCCCGGCCCAGGCCACCGGCTCCGGCGGGAACGGCAGGGGCTTGCGCCGCACCATCTCCAGCTCCGTGCGCTCACTGGACTGGCCGGACAACAGGTCGAGCATGACGTCGGCACCGAACCGGGTCGCCCCGACGCCCAGCCCGGTGAAGCCCGCCGCGTAGGTGACGCGGCCCTCGTGCGCGGTGCCGTAGAAGGCCGCGAACCGCGTGCAGGTGTCGATGGCGCCGCCCCAGGCGTGGCTGAAGCGGACGTCTTCGAGCTGCGGGAAGCAGCGGAAGAAGTGCGTGGCGAGCTTGAGGTACGTCGCGGGGCGCTGGTCCCGGTCCGCGTCGAGCCGCCCGCCGAAGGGGTAGATGGCGTCGTAACCGCCCCACAGGACACGGTTGTCGGCGGTGAGGCGGAAGTAGTGGAACTGGTTGGCGCTGTCGCCGAGGCCCTGCCGGTTCGTCCAGCCGACCGAGGCCAGCTGGGCGGCGGTCAGCGGCTCGGTCGTCAGCGCGTAGTCGTAGACGGGGACGGTGTACGGGCGTACGCGCCGCAGCAGGGAGGGGAAGACGTTGGTGCCGAGGGCGACCTGCCGGGCGAGGATCCGGCCCTGCGGGGTGCGCACGGCCATGCCCGGGCCGGACCGGGTGAGCGTGCGGCCGGGCGTGTTCTCGTAGACACGGACGCCGAGGCCGAGGCAGGCCCGCTTGAGGCCCCAGGCCAGCGCGGCCGGGTTGACGAGGGCGACGCCCTCCCGGTCGAGGAGGCCGCCGAGGAAGGTGGGCGAATCGACCTCGGCGCGTACGGCGTCCTGGTCGAGTACCTCAAGACCCGTGAGGCCCGCCCGCTCGGCCTCCTCCTTGAGTGCGGACAGCTCGGCGAGCTGATGGGGTGCGGTGGCGACGTCGATCTCACCGGTGCGTTCGAAGGCGCAGTCGATGCCGTAGCGCTCGACGGCGTCGCCGATCGCGTCGAGGTTGCGTGCGCCGAGTTCCTCCAGGGCGCGCAGTTCGCCGGGCCAGCGGGCCAGGCCGTTGGGCAGGCCGTGGGTGAGGGAGGCGGCGCAGAAGCCGCCGTTGCGGCCGGAGGCGGCCCAGGCCACCTCCCGGCCCTCGATGACGACGACGTCGCGCCCCGGGTCGCGTTCCTTGGCGTTCAGCGCGGTCCACAGGCCGCTGTAACCGCCGCCGACGACGAGCAGGTCGCAGCGTTCCTCGCCGGTGAGGGCGGGCAGCGCGGCAGGCCTGCCCGGGTCGTCGAGCCAGTACGGGGCGGGCCGCACGTGCGCGAGGGACGACGAGGCGAGGGCGGTGGCCGCGCGTGCGGCCGGGACGGTGTCCATGGCTCCTGGGGCCATGACTAACAACTCCTTCGGGCCCCGCTGGACGGGGCCCAGCTGTGCGGGCTGCGGGCATCCGGCCCCGTGGTCAGGACGCGGCCGCGGCCTTGGACCGCCGGTTGCTGACGGCCTGGCCCGCGACGACGACCGTTACGGCAATGACGAACATCGCCGTGCCGATGACATTGATCTGCACCGGCGTGCCGCGCTGCGCCGATCCCCAGACGAACATGGGGAAGGTCACCGTGGAGCCGGCGTTGAAGTTGGTGATGATGAAGTCGTCGAACGACAGCGCGAACGACAGCAGCGCTCCCGCGACGATCCCGGGTGCAGCGATCGGCAGTGTGACGCGCACGAAGGTCGCCGCGGGTCCCGCGTACAGGTCGCGCGCCGCCTCCTCCAGCCGCGGGTCCATGGACATGACGCGTGCCTTCACGGCGACGACGACGAAGCTCAGGCAGAACATGATGTGGGCGATGAGGATCGTCCAGAAGCCGAGCTGTGCGCCGAGGTTGAGGAAGAGGGTGAGCAGCGACGCGGCCATGACGACCTCGGGCATGGCCATCGGCAGGAAGATCAGCGAGTTCACCGGGCCGCGGCCGTGGAAGCGGTAGCGGACCAGCGCGAAGGCGATCATGGTGCCGAGGACGGTGGCGCCGATCGTCGCGTAGACGGCGATCTGCAGGGACAGCCCCAGCGAGCTGCACAGCCCCGCGGCCCCGCACGGCGACTTCCACGCGTCGAGCGAGAAGTGGTTCCACGTGTAGTTGAAGCGGCCGGTGGGCTTGTTGAAGGAGAACACCATCACGACGACGTTCGGCAGGATCAGGTAGGCGAGCGTGATCAGGCCGGCGATCACCACCAGGTGCTGCCGTATCCAGCGCAGTGCCCTCGGAGTCGGGTTCATCAGAGCAGTTCCTCCGTCCCTGCCCGGCGGATGTAGTAGCTGACCACGAACAGCACGACCGCCATGAGGATGAACGACAGCGCGGCCGCGGCCGGATAGTCGAGCACGGTGAGGAACTGCGACTGGATGACGCTGCCGATCATCTTCGTGTCGGCGGACCCGAGCAGCTGCGCGTTGACGTAGTCGCCGCTGGACGGGATGAACGTGAGCAGGGTGCCGGAGACGACGCCGGGCAGCGACATCGGGAAGGTCACCTTGCGGAAGGTGGTCCAGGGGGTGGCGTACAGGTCGCCCGCGGCCTCGTGCAGCCGCTGGTCGATCCGCTCCAGCGAGGTGTAGAGCGGCAGGATCATGAAGGGCAGGAAGTTGTAGGTGAGCCCGGTGACGACGGCGAGCGGGGTGGCGAGGACCCGGTCGCCGCTGGTCCAGCCCAGCGCGTTCGTCAGGTCCAGGATGTGCGCCGAGTTGAGGAAGCCGACGACCGGCCCCCCGTCGGCGAGGATCGTCTTCCAGGCCAGCGTGCGGATCAGGAAGCTGGTGAAGAACGGCGCGATGACGAGGACCAGCAGGACGTTGCGGTAGCGCCCGGCCCGGAAGGCGATGAGGTACGCGAGCGGGTAGCCGACGACCAGGCACAGCAGCGTGGCGACGGCCGCGTACAGCAGCGAGCGCAGGAACTGCGGGTAGTACTGCTGGAGCACGTCCCAGTACGTCTGCACGTGCCAGGTGACCTGGAAGCCGCTCTCCAGCGACCCGGTCTGCACGGACGTGGACGCCTGGTAGATCAGCGGGACGACGAAGAAGATGATCAGCCAGAGGATGCCGGGCAGCAGCAGCCAGTACGGGACGAGCCGCTTGCGGCGCGGCACCCGGCGCGCCTTCGGTTCCCCGGTGACGGGTGCGGCGGCGGGCGGCGCGGTGGCGGCCGTCATGACGCCTCCCCCTCGCCGGCGGAGATGTCCTGGTCCGCGCCGAGCCCGAAGGTGTGTCCCGGGTTCCAGTGCAGGACCACCTCGGCGCCGGGCACGAGGCGGCCGTCGCGCTCGATGTTCTGTGCGTACACGGCCAGTTCGGGGCAGGCGGGGCTGTCGACGACGTACTGGGTGGAGACGCCGATGAAGCTGGTGCCGACGATCCGGCCGACGACCCGGTTGCGGCCCGGGGGGACGGTGCCCGCGTCGTCGGCGTGGGTGAGGGTGATCTTCTCGGGGCGTATGCCGACGAGGACCTTTCCCCCGTTCGCCGTGGGGGCCGTGCACCGGGCGGCGGGCAGGGTGAGTTCGCACCCGCCGCTGCCGGAGACGGTGAGGTTCTCGCCGTCGGTGCGGAGGATCTCCGTCTCGATGAGGTTGGAGGTGCCGAGGAAGTTCGCGACGAACGTCGTACGCGGGTTCTCGTAGAGATCGCCGGGGCTGCCGAGCTGTTCCACGCGGCCCGCGTTCATCACCGCGATGGTGTCGGCCATCGTCATGGCCTCCTCCTGGTCGTGGGTGACGTGGATGAAGGTGACGCCCACCTCCGTCTGGATGCGCTTGAGTTCGAGCTGCATCTGGCGGCGCAGTTTGAGGTCGAGCGCGCCGAGCGGCTCGTCGAGGAGGAGCACCTGAGGGCGGTTGATCAGGGCGCGGGCGACCGCGACGCGCTGCTGCTGGCCGCCGGAGAGCTGTTGCGGCTTGCGGCGCGCGTAGTCGCCGAGCTGGACGAGGTCGAGCATCTCGCCGACCTGCCTCCCCACGGACCTGATACCGCGGCGGCGCAGTCCGAAGGCGACGTTCTCGAAGATGTCGAGGTGCGGGAAGAGCGCGTAGCTCTGGAAGACGGTGTTCACGGGCCTCTTGTGCGGAGGCAGATCGGTGACGTCCTCCTCGCCGAGGAAGACGGTGCCGGTGGTCGGGTCCTCCAGGCCGGCGATCATCCGCAGGGTGGTGGTCTTCCCGCAGCCGGACGCGCCGAGCAGCGCGAAGAACGTCCCCTGGGGCACGGTGAGATCGAGCGGCTGGACGGCTTGGAACGAGCCGTACTTCTTGCTGATCCCGGCGAGGCGGACGTCGCCGCCGGCCGGGCCGGTGGATGCGGTCTCTGTCATCGGTAGCAGTCCCGGAAGCTAGAGGGGTGTGACGGGGCGCGGGGCGGTGGCCCTCCCGCGGTGGCGGTCGGGCGGCCTTCGCGCGGCGGCGGGGCCGGGGCGGGTGTCCCCGCGCGGCGGCGGGGGCGTCGTGGGCCCGCGCCGGGCGGGTCAGGCGCCGATGAGCAGGGAGAACTTCTGCTCCAGGGCGGTGTCCTCCTTGTTGCTCAGTGAGCGGAAGGAGTGCGAGGCGGCCTGCATCTTCTCGTCGGGGATGATCAGCACGTTGTTCGCCGCGTCCTTGTCCAGCTTGGCGAGTTCGGGCTTCACGTGGTCGCAGGGGCACACGTAGTTGATGTACGCGGCGAGCTTGGCCGCGGCGGGCGGCTCGTAGTAGTAGTCCATCAGCCGCTCGGCGTTGGCCCGGTGCCTGGAGCGCGCGGGCACCATCATGTTGTCGCTGGAGATCATGTAACCGGCTTCGGGGATGGCGTACTTGATGTCCGGGTTCTCCGACTGGAGCTGGACGATGTCGCCGGCCCAGGCGACGCAGGCCGCGATGTCGCCCTTGTCGAGGTCCGAGGTGTAGTCGTTGCCCGCGAAGCGGCGGATCTGGTGGGAGTCCACGCCCTTTTGCAGCCGGGCCACCGCGGCGTCGTAGTCGTCCGTGGTGAAGGTCTCCGGCGCCTTGCCCATGTCGAGCAGCGTCATGCCGATGGTGTCGCGCATCTCGGTGAGGAAGGCCACCCGGCCCTTCAGCTTCGGGTCGTCGAGGAGCTGCGAGACGGAGTCGACCTTCCGGCCGCCGGTGGCCTTGCTGTTGTACGCGATGACGGTGGGGATGCCCGCCCACGGGTAGGAGTGGGCGCGGCCCGGGTCCCAGTCGGGGGTGCGGAACTGGCCGATGAGGTTCGCGTACGCGTGCGGCATCAGGGACGCGTCGAGGGTCTGTGCCCAGCCGAGGCCGATGATGCGGCCGACGAGCCAGTCGGTGAGCACGATGATGTCACGGCCGATGTCCTGCCCCGCGGCGAGTTGCGGCTGGATCTTGCCGAAGAACTCGTTGTTGTCGTTGATGTCGGTGTTGTACGTGACCTTGATGCCGGTGCGCCGGGTGAACGCCTCCAGCGTCGGGAAGTGCTTCCCGTCGTCGGTGACGTCCATGTACTCGGTCCAGTTGGAGAAGACGACCTTCTTCTCCGCTGCCGAGTAGTCGGGGTCGCCGCCGCCCTTGGTGTCCTTCTTGGCGGCCGGGATGCCACAGCCGGTGAGGGCCGCGAAACCGCCGAAGGTCAGCGCGCCGACGCCGCCCGCGCGCAGCAGGGAGCGACGGGTGAGAGCGCCCCTGCCGGTGGTGAGGTGCCGCTGTATCGCCGCGAGCTGGACGGCTGAGAGGCCCTCCGGTTCGTCGTGTGCCATGGGCTTCGCCCTCTCGGGTATGTGTGTCACGTCCGGTCCCCGAAGATCGTGCGGTGCCAGTCCTTGCGTGCCACCGCGGTGTTGTCGTACATGACGTGTTTGACCTGGGTGTACTCCTCGAAGGAGTACATCGACATGTCCTTGCCGTAGCCGCTTCGCCCATAGCCGCCGTGGGGCATCTCGCTGATGATCGGGATGTGGTCGTTGACCCAGACGCAGCCGGCCTTGATCTCCCGGGTGGCGCGGCCGGTGCGGTAGACGTCGCGGCTCCAGGCGGAGGCGGCGAGGCCGTAGGGGGTGTCGTTGGCCAGCGCGATGCCCTCGTCGTCGGTGTCGAAGGGCACGGCGACGAGGACGGGGCCGAAGATCTCGCTCTGGACGGCCTCGCTGTCCTGCGCGGCGTCGGCGATCAGCGTGGGCCGGTAGTACGCGCCGCCGGCGAGCGCGCCGCCGGGGGCCTCGCCCCCGGTGACGACCCGGGCGTACGCGCGGGCGCGGTCGACGAAGCCGGCGACCCGGTCGCGCTGGGCGTGCGAGACGAGCGGACCGAGGTCGGTGCCGTCGGCGAACGGGTCCCCGGGGCGCACGGTCTCCATCAGGTCGGCGACCGCGGCGACGAAGGCCTCGTACAGGGGGCGCTGGACGTAGGCGCGGGTGGCGGCGGTGCAGTCCTGGCCCGTGTTGATGAGGGCGCCCGCGACGGCGCCGTGCACGGCGGCCTCCAGGTCGGCGTCGTCGAAGACGACGAACGGCGCTTTGCCGCCGAGTTCGAGGTGGAGGCGGGTGACGGTGGCGGTCGCGATCTCGGCGACGCGGGTACCGACGGCGGTGGAGCCGGTGAAGGACGTCATGGCCACGTCGGGGTGGCCGACGAGGTGCTCGCCCGCGTCCCGGCCCGCACCGCAGACGATGTTGATCACACCGTCGGGGATCCCCGCCTGCTGGGCGGCCTCCGCGAACATCAGCGAGGTGAGGGGGGTGATCTCGGCGGGCTTGAGCACGACGGTGTTGCCCGCGGCGATCGCGGGGAGGATCTTCCACGCGGCCATCTGGAGCGGGTAGTTCCAGGGCGCGATGGAGCCGACGACGCCGATGGGCTCCCTGCGTACGTACGAGGTGTGATCGGCGCTGTACTCGCCGGCCGAGGTGCCCTGCAGGTGGCGTGCGGCGCCCGCGAAGAAGGCGGCGTTGTCGATCGTGCCCGGCACGTCGAAGCCGGCGGACAGTTTCAGCGGCTTGCCGCACTGGAGGGACTCGGCCTGCGCGAAGTCGTCCGCCTGCGCCGCGAGTACGGTGGCGAGGCGGTGCAGCGCGTCGGACCGCTCGCCCGGGGTGGCCCCCGACCAGCCGGGGTAGGCGGCGAGGGCGGCGGCGACCGCGTCGTCCACGTCGTTCGTCGAGGCGAGTTCGTAGCGGAACACCGTCTCGCCCGTGGCCGGATCCACCACGTCCTGCGTCCGCCCCGAGGTGCCGGGCACGAGACGCCCGTCGATGAACTGCGCTCCGTCCGCGAAGCGCTTCTCTGCCTGGAAGCGGTCACTCATGACGTTCTCCGTTGTCCCAGCTGCAATTGAGTGACGATCCTGGCAGAGCATCGCCTATGCAACAAGGGATTCCGTTGTTTCCATTTGGTTACGCAACGGAATCGGTCGACCACGGTCGCTCCAGGTCAGCCGGGCCACCCGGGGTGCCGGCGCCCTGCGGCAGACTCCTCCGCATGGAGCAGAGCATGAGTGCCACAGCGGAACTCGTCGAACGCGCGCGGCGCGGCGATCGTGTGAGGTACCTGCGCTTCTGGGGCCACACGCCGCGCCCCGACGGGGAACTCTCGGCGAGCTGCCTCAGCCAGTGGTGGCCCTCGCCGTTCTCGGTCGACGGCGTCGCCTACGCCACGGCCGAACACTGGATGATGGCGGGCAAGGCACGCCTCTTCGGCGACGCGGAGGCCGAACGCGCCGTCCTCGGAGCGGGGCATCCGTCGGCCGCCAAGAAGGCGGGGCGGCTGGTGCGCGGCTTCGACGAGGAGGTGTGGCGGCGGGAACGCCTCCCGCTGGTGGTCGAGGGCAGTGTGCACAAATTCGGCCAGGACCCGGCGCTGCGGGCCTTCCTGCTGGCGACGGGTGAGCGCGTCCTGGTGGAGGCGAGCCCGGTGGACCGCGTCTGGGGCATCGGTCTGGCCGCGGACGACGAGCGCGCCGGGGACCCGGCCCGGTGGCGCGGCGAGAACCTGCTGGGCTTCGCGCTGATGGCGGCCCGCGCCCGGCTGGCACAAGGCTGAGCATCCCCGCCGGGCTCGCGCGAGGGCGGCCCGGCGGACATCTCAGCGGATGAGCGCCGCGTGCCGCCCGGCGGGTGCGGGCGGGACGCGCGGGACGCGTGCGGGCGGGACGCGCGGGTGCGCGGCGCCCGCGACGCCGGACGCGTGCGGGCGGGACACCCGCCCGCCCGGCGCGCGCACACGACGCGCGCCGGCGCTCCGCGCCTCAGTGCCCGATCACGAGCGAGGTGGCGAAGGGGTCGCCGTCGTCGAAGGGCGTGTCCTTGGACTCGTGCACACCGACGATGATCGCGACGATGATGGCCGCCATCACCAGCAGCCCGAGCACCGCCCCGATCCAGCCGAGGATCAGTCCGGCGGTGGCGGCACCGCGGTTGGTCGCCTCGCCGTTGTCCGCCTTGCGGCGTCCCTTCACGGCGAAGACGATCGCCAGGATGCCCGTGATCAGGCCGACGATGCCGTACATGCAGAAGCCGACCACGGAGACGATGCCCAGCACCATCGCGGCGGTGCCCATGCCGTTGGACGGCATGCCCTGCCCGGTCCAGCCGCTTCCCGCGTACGGCGCGGACGCGCCCGGATACTGCGGATAGCCGTAGCCCGGGGCACCCGCGTACGGAGTGGCTCCCGTGGCGGGGCCGCCGGTGGGCGGCGGCGGCGCGGACGCGGACCCCGGGTAACCGTAGGGTCCCGGCGCGGGCGGCGGCGGAGGCACGGCCCCCGGCGTCTCGCCGTTCGGCATGCCGATGACCGTAGGCTGCTCGTGCACGGAGCCGCCGGCCGGAGGGACACCCGGTCCGCCCTGCTGCGGCAACCCGGCCGGCTTGTCCAGCGACGGCCGTTGCTCCGGCGGCGCCCACGGATCCCGTGGCTGTCCGCCACCCTGCTGCGGTCCGTTCTGGTCTGACATCGTGCTCCCCCATCGTCGGATCAGACATGCTACGGCCTCGCCGGGCGTGGCGGCCTCGCCGGGTTCGGGGGTCCTGCCCGGCTTACGATGATCCGTCGACGCGGGAAAGAGGCCGTTCACCGCTCCGGCCCGCCCGTGCCGCTTCGCTGGAGGAGCCATGACCGATCTGCACCCGTTCATCGCGGGGCTGCCCAAGGCCGAACTGCATGTGCACCATGTCGGATCGGCCTCGCCGCGCATCGTCGCCGAGCTGGCAGGCCGGCACGCCGATTCCAAGGTGCCGACCGACCCCGAGGCCCTCGCCGACTACTTCACGTTCACCGACTTCGCGCACTTCATCGAGGTGTACCTGTCGGTGGTCGACCTGATCCGCACGCCGGAGGACATCCGGCTGCTGACCTTCGAGATCGCGCGGGACATGGCCCGGCAGAACATCCGCTACGCGGAGCTGACGGTCACTCCGTTCAGCTCGACGCGGCGCGGCATTCCCGAGGTCGGGTTCATGGAAGCCATAGAGGACGCCCGCAGGGCCGCCGAGTCCGAACTCGGCGTCGTCCTGCGGTGGATCTTCGACATTCCGGGTGAGGCGGGTCTCGCGGCCGCCGAGGAGACCACGCACCTGGCGCTGGACCTGCGCCCCGAGGGACTGATCGGCTTCGGCCTCGGCGGCCCGGAGATCGGTGTACCGCGCCCGCAGTTCAAGCCGTACTTCGACCGGGCGATCGCGGCGGGGCTGCACTCCCTGCCGCACGCGGGTGAGACCACGGGTCCGCAGACCGTGTGGGACGCGCTGACGGATCTGCGCGCCGAGCGGATCGGGCACGGCACCAGTTCCGTCGGGGACCCGAAGCTGCTCGGCCATCTGGCGGAGCACCGCATCGCCCTGGAGGTGTGCCCCACGTCCAACATCGCGACCCGCGCCGTGGCGACGCTCGACGAGCACCCCCTCGGACAACTGGTCCGGGCGGGGGTGCTCGTGACGATCAACAGCGACGACCCGCCGATGTTCGGCACCGACCTCAACCAGGAGTACGGGGTCGCCGCCAGGCTGCTCGATCTCGACGAGCGGGGCGTCGCCGCGCTCGCGAAGAACGCCGTGGAGGCGTCCTTCCTCGAACCTGCGGGCAAGCAGCGCATCGCCGGGGAGATCGACACGTACACCGACGCCTGGCTGGCCCGGTGAGCCGGCGGCCCGTCGTCGCGGTGGCGCACCGCGGCGACCCGTACCGGCTGCGCGAGAACACCCTCGCCTCGATCCGCTCCGGCGCGGCCCGCGGCGCTGGCGCCGTAGAGACCGACGTCCGGCTGACCGGCGACGGGGTCCCCGTCCTGCTGCACGACTCGACCCTGGAGCGGCTGTGGGGCCACCCCCGCCGCCTCGCCGACGTGACGGCCGCGGAGGTCGCCGAGCTGACCGGTGGCGGCGTGCCGACACTGCGGGAGGCCCTGCTCGGGACGGACTGCCGGCTCCAGCTCGACCTGCCCGGCGCGACCCCCGCGGCCGTGCGCACGATGGCGGGTGTGGTGCGGGACTGCGGTGCGAGCGAGCGCGTGTACTGGACGGGCGCGCCGTCGACGATGCTCGCGGTGCGCGCCGCTGAGCCCGGCGCCGAGATCGCGATGACCTGGAAGACGGTGGTGCCGCCGCTGCCCTCGCTGCTGGCGGCGGTGCGTCCCCGCTGGGTCAACTACCGCTTCGCGCTGGCCACGCCGGAGGTGATCGCCCGCGGTCACCGGGACGGCGTGCTGGTGTCGGCGTGGACGGTCGACACGGGCCGCACCATGCGACGGCTCGTGCGCTCGGGCATCGACGCGCTGACCACCAACAGGATCGACGTACTGGTGCGGTTGCTGGCAGGGTGATGTGAGGACGGGCGGCGCGGGAGGAGCGGACGTGGGCGACGACGGGGCACGCGGGGACCGAGAGGACGGCGCACCCTGCGGCGTGATCGCCGGGGGCATCGCCCGGAGCGCGCGCGTCAGCGAGCGCGAGGTGGCGCGCGCCGGCCGGGCGTTCCCCGGACGCGTCGTGCCGCACCTGACGGGCACGGACGGGGTGCGCCGGTTCCCGGGCCTCGGTGCGGGACTGCCCGCCGCCGGCCGCACCCACGACGTCGCGCGGCGCGTCGCGCCGGACGCGGGGATCGTCTGTGCCGGCCACGACCCGACGGTGCTTGCCGACGCCCGGGCGCTGCCGGCCGGTTCACCGGCCGGGCACCCGGAGTGCCTCCACGCGGACGCCCGGGAGCCGGACGCGATCCGCTCCCGCCTCGGCAGGACGCTCGGCCTGCGGCGCCCTGCCGCCGGGATGACGCCGGGCGTCCTCACGCCCGTGCCGGACGCGGGGGCCGCCCGCCCACGCGTACGCCGCTTCGTCGACGCGGTGGCGCCCGGCAGCCCCCTGGTGCGCACGCATCCGACGCCGGAGCTGGGCGGGGGCACCGGCCAGGAGGCGATGGCCTTCTCACCCGAGCACGCGACGCCTCCCGTCACGGCACGCACGGGCGCCGGGATCGCGTCGTCCGCCGACGGCATCGACCTCCCGGCCCCGGGCGTCGTCCCGGGCGCCCGCCGGCGGCCGGACCGGGACCCGGGCGCCGAGGGCGCGCGGTACGGCCTGGCCGCCCGGACGCCGTAGGGCGGGTCCGCGCGACATGGGCACAGGGGGGTGGCGCGGGCTCGGTGCGCGCGGGCGATCATGGTCGCGCGGCGCGAGCGGGTGGGTGGTGGACGCCGGGATCACGCTGGTGGTGCAGGCCGCCGAGACGATTCCGTTCGTGGTACCGCGGGGGGCGGGGCTGCCGCCCGCCACCTGGACCGCGTACGGGATGACGGCGCTGACGGTGGCACCGCTGCTGTGGCGCCGGCGGGCCCCCGTCACGGTCCTGCTCGCGGTGTACGCGGCCCAGGCGCTGTACCTGCTCGCGCCGGACGGTCCGGGGCAGGTGATGCCGTACAACGCGCTGACCGCGCTCTACACGGTGGCGGTGCTCTCGCCGGCCCGGCGCCGGGTGGGCGCGCTGGTGTTCTCGTTCGTGCTGGTCCTCCCCGCCACCGCGCTCAACACCGGCCAGGCCAAGGAGTTGCTTGTCTCGCTCTTCCTGGTGGGCGCCGCGTACGGGCTCGGCAGACTCACCCGGGTACGGCAGGAGTACACCCGCGCGGTCGAGGACCGCGCGGCGCAGTTGGAGCGCCTGGCGCGGATCGAGGCCGAGCAGGCGGTGGCCGGTGAACGGGCCCGAATCGCGAGGGAGATGCACGACGTGCTGTCCCACGCGGTGAGCCTGATGGTGGTGCAGGCGGAGGCGGGGCCGGTCGCCCTGCGGACCGCGCCCGAGCGGGCGCTCGCCGCGTTCGACGCGATCTCCGAGACGGGCAGGGACGCGATGGTCCAGCTGCGCGGCATGCTCGGGCTGTTGCGGGCGGAGTCCGGCAGCGGTGCGCGGCCCGTCCCCCGCTCGCCCCGGCCCGGACTGGCGGACCTGCCGGAGCTGGTCGGCCGGGTCGCCGCGGGCGGCCTGGCGGTGTCGTACACGACGACGGGGGTCGCACGGCCGGTACCGCCCTCGGTCGGCGCCACGGTGCACCGCGTGGTCCAGGAGGCCCTGACGAACGTGGTCCGCCATGCGGACGCGCACACCGCGCGGGTGGTACTCGCCTACGGGACCGACACGCTGGAGATCACCGTGGTGGACGACGGCCGCGGTACGGGCGACGGCGGTGCGGTGAGCGGTGGGCTCGGCCTGCTCGGGGTGCGTGAGCGCGCGGCCGCGCTCGGAGGCAGCACGTACGCCGGGCACGGCCCCGGCGGCCAGGGGTTCCGGGTCGCCGTGGAGCTGCCGCTGCCCACCCCGCGTGAGGGGTCCCTCCGATGACCGTCACCGTGGTGGTCGCCGACGACCAGGAGCTGGTGCGCAGCGGTTTCGGGATGATCCTGGACGCCGAGACCGACATCGAGGTGGTGGCGGAGGCCGCGGACGGCGCGGAGGCGGTGACCGCCGTGCGCCGGCACGGCGCGCAGATCGCGCTGCTGGACGTGCGGATGCCGGGCATGGACGGCATCGAGGCGTGCCGCGCGATCACGGCCGCGCCGGGGTGCCGGGTCGTCATGCTCACCACCTTCGACACGGACGAGTACGTGTACGCGGCGCTTCGCGCGGGCGCGAGCGGCTTCCTGCTCAAGGATGTACGGCGGGAGGACCTGGTGCACGCGGTACGCGTGGTTGCTGCCGGGGACTCGCTGCTGGCGCCGTCCGTGGCGAGGCGGCTGGTACAGGAGTACGCGAGCCGTCCGGTGCGGCGGCCGGTGGCTGAGGCGGCGCGGCTCGCTGCCCTGACCGCTCGGGAGCGGGAGACGCTGCTGCACCTGGCCCGGGGGCGTTCCAATGCGGAGATCGCCGCCGCCCTGACGCTGAGCGAGCACACCGTGAAGACCCATGTGGGCAACGTGCTGGCCAAGTTGGGGCTGCGGGACCGGATCCAGGCGGTGATCTGCGCGTACGAGACGGGACTCGTGGTGGTCGGCGGAGCGCCGGAGCCGCCCGGGACACCGGACGGCTGAGTGCTGGGCGCGAGCCCGGCGAGAGGCGCACGAGGGCAGCCCCGGGGCTGCGCGTGCCGCGTGAGCGGCGCCTGCCCGCCCGAGGAGTTGGCAGCGCCCGCCCCGCGCGGCGCCTTCCGGGTGGAGCCGGTCGTCCCCAGGGATGAGGGCGCGAGGGCAACTCGCCCGCACGGGTGAGGCACGTCAGGCGCGAAGTCCGCCCGCTCCGGCGATCCGCCGTAGCGCCCGGCCGCGCAGGATTGCGGCACCGGCGCACGCATCGGCGAGCGTCCTGCCACGTCCTCGGAGGTTTCTTCATGGCAAGAGCCCTGTCAGCGCACGCCCGCACCGCTCTCGCCGTGGCGTGCGCTCTCGCGGCCGTGACCACGTCGGCGGCCCCGGCGGCGCTCGCCGCCCCGGCCCCGGTCGCGGCTGCCGCGTCCTGCCCGGCCCCCGGCGGGGGTGGTCCCGGCGCGCCGGACGCCGCCGCGCTGCGGGCCGCGCTCGCCGCGCTGCCCGACGCCGGGACGACCGACGCGCTCGTGCGGGTCGGGGGCGGTGGCGGGCTCTGGCACGGCAGCGCGGGCGTGCACGATCTGCGGACGAACACGCCCGCCGACCCGAACGCGCGCTTTCGCGCCGGCTCGGTGACCAAGGTGTTCACGGCCGCCGTCGTGCTGCAACTCGCCGCCCAGGGGCGGGTGCGCCTGGACGCGCCCGTACGCGGCTACCTGCCGTCGCTGATCCCGGCCCGGTACGGCGGTGTGACGGTGCGCGAACTGCTGAACCACACGAGCGGCATTCCCGCGGCCGATGCGCCGGGAAGCACCGTCGAGGAGGCGTACGCCCATCGCTTCGACCGCTTCACACCGCAGGGCATGGTCGCGCAAGCGACCGGGGAGGAGCCGGAGTTCGCGCCCGGCACCGCCCAGCACTACCTGAACATCAACTACACCGTGCTCGGACTGCTGGTGGAACACGTCACCGGCCGCCCTTACGCGAGCGAGGTCACACGCCGGATCCTGCGGCCGTTGCACCTGGACCGGACCTACTTCCCCGGCACCGGGACCGGGATCCGCGGCCCGCACAACCACGGCTACCAGGCGTTCCCGGCTCCGGGCGGCACCACCGAGCTGCGCGACGTGACGGTGTGGGGCCAGACGGAGGGATACGCGGCAGGAGATCTGATCTCCTCCACCGCCGATCTGGAGACCTTCATGGACGCGCTGTTCCGCGGGCAGGTGGTTCCCCGTCCGCAGCTCGCGGAGATGTTCACCCTCCCCGGCCCGTCCGTGCTCACGTACGGATCCGGCGCACCAGCAGCGTACAGCGCGGGCCTGTCGGAGATCGACCTCGGCGGCCGCGCGGTCTGGGGCAAGTCCGGCAGCCGGTACGGCTACACGACGGTGATCGGTGCGACATGCGACCTGTCACGCACCCTCGTGGCGAGTGTCGGTGCCACCGACGCGAAGGGTGACGATCTCAACGCCACGGAGGAGGAGCTGATGGTCGCGGCCTTCGGTGCGCCGTCGGCGTAGAGCGGCCGACTCCGCACCGGCGGAGCCCGCCGGGCGCCTGTTGGCGGCCGTCCACTGCCTGCGGCACGGCACACGGGGCAGCGCGGCGCCGGTGATCGTGTGTGACGGAGGACGGCCGGCGCGAACTTTTTTGGCGGCGCGCCACACACTCCTCGTCGCCCCGGGCCGACAGGAGCCACCTGGGCCGCCACCGCCCGCGCCGGACGGCGGCCCAGCGGTGGGAGTGGTTCCGATGGGCAGGTCAGCGGCCCGGCGCGGCGGCCACACGCGGGAGAGACCGTGGCCGGAAGTGCTTCGTGGGAGCGATCCGCTCCCACTGACACCCCGCAGGACACATCAGTCCCTATCGGTCTACTTCAGGCGCCCGTACCGGTGTTCACTGCACGTCACGTGCAACATCTGAACTTTCTTCCTCATTTAGGGTGTGGCTAGTATCGAAATCGCCAGACCTCCCAACGGTTTTGACCGGTTGTGCAACCGGCCTCACACAAGGAGCGAGTCCTGCGCAGGCGAGCTTCACGGCGGTCCGACACGACGAGGTTGTCGCTGCGGGCGGCCCTTCTCATCCTGGCGGTCGTGCCCGGCGTCGCCCTCGCCGCCCTGTGGGCGGTCACCAGCGGCCAGACGTTCCTCGACTACCAACGGCAGGCCGCTCAGGTCGAGTTGACACAGAAGGCCGGGCAGCCCTCCAACATCGTGTACTACGACCTGCAGGCGGAGCGCGAGCTCAGCGCACAGGCGCTCGCGCGGGGCGGCGGCGACACAGCCGCGCTGCGCGCGCAGCGGACCCGTACCGACAAGGCCGTCGCGACCTTCGAGTCGCTCTCCGGGGCCACCATCGCGGCGGCGCCGGCCGACGAGCGCGCGTCCGTCGCGAAGGAGCGCGAGGCCCTGGCCCAACTGCCCTCCCAGCGGACCCTGGTGGACCAGGGCGTCGCCGAGGACCAGACGTCCGTGTACCGCTACTACACGAACCTGATCACCGTCGACCTGCAGTTGCTCACCTCGCTCGGCCACGTCGACAACGGCACGGTCACCACCGCGTCGCAGCCCCTCGTGGACATGTTCTGGGCCAAGGAGATGATCTCGCGCTCCGATGCCCTGCTGGCCCGCGGCTGGCCCAAGCGCGGCCTGTCGCCCGACAGTGTCCGCCAGCTCCGCGACTCTCTCTCCCAGGAGTCGTTCGAGTACGACGTGAAGGTGCTGCCCTACCTGCCGGGCGGTGAGCGAGACGACTGGGACGCGCTGATGGAGAGCCCCGCCTGGCAGGACAAGTCGGCGGTCGAGCAGAACGTGCTCGCCCCCGCCGCCATCGGCTCCGACGGTCTCGTGCCGCTCACGGCGGACGGGCAGTCCTGGCAGCGGTCGATGGACACGCTCACACCGGTGATCGAGCGGTTGATGGAGCAGCGCACCGCCGGCGTGGTCGCGACCGGCAAGGACACGGTGCGCTCGCTGCTCTGGAAGATGGTGCTCACCTCGGCGATCGGTCTGGCCGCCGTGGTCGCGGTCGCCGTCACCAGCTGGCGCCTGGCCCGGTCACTGCGCCGCCGCATCGGCTCGCTGCAGGAGCGGGCGGAGGAGCTGGAGCGCGTGCTGCCGGACGTCGTGGAGCGCCTCGCACAGGGCGAGCTGATCGACGTGGACGCTGAGGCCGGCTCCATCGAAGCGGAAGCGGGAGTCCGGGGCGGCGACGAACTGGCCCGCCTCGGAAGGGCGTTGAACCTCGCCAGGGCCAGCGCGCTGGGAGCCGCCGTGCGCCAGGCCGAGCAGCACCGCGGCTTCGAGCGGCTGCTCCAGCGCATCGCCCGCCGCACCCAGCGGCTGATCGGACAGCAGCTGAAGAAACTGGACGAGCTGGAGCGCCGGTACGACGACCCCGAGGTGCTGGAGGGGCTGTTCGATCTGGACCACCTCACCGCGCGGCTACGGCGCTACGAGGAGAACCTCGTGATCATGTCGGGCGGTTCGCCGCACCGGCGCTGGCGCAAGCCCGTGCCGCTGCTGGACGTGCTGCGCTCGGCCCAGGGCGAGGTGCGCGACTACCGCCGGGTGACCCTCGATCCGGAGAGCGGCGCCTGGCTGTCCGAGCGCGGCGTGGGGCCCGTCGGCCACGTCCTCGCCGAACTGATCGAGAACGCCCTCGCGTTCTCCCGGCCGCCTACCCCCGTCGACGTGCGGGCGGCGCGGGTGGGCCGGGGCATCGCGATCGAGGTGGAGGACCGCGGGCTCGGCATGGACGAGGCCCAACTGGCCGAGGCCAACGCGCTGATGACGGCTCCGCCGCGGATGGACGTGCTGGCGAACGGCGAGGACGTCCGCCTCGGCCTGCGGGTGGTCGCGCGCCTCGCGGACCAGTACGGGCTGCGGGTGGAGTTCCGCCCGTCCGCCTTCGGCGGTACGCGTGTCGTGCTGTTCGTGCCGGAGACCCTGACGGCCGCCGCTCCTCCGCGCGCCGTCGCGGCGGGCGCGCCGCTGCCCGACCACGATCCCTCCGACCCGCTGCCGCCGGAGGTCGGCGACCTGCCGCAGCGGATCGCGGGCCGCGCGCTCGCGGGTGCCACGGCGGAGCCCGGGTACGTGCCGTCGACGCCCTACGCCGTCGCGCCCCGTGGCCCCGAGGCCGGCGCCGGTCCTGCGGGCCACGGCCGGCACGCCGGGCCGTCCCGGGCCGCGACGACGACCGGCGGCCCCGCCGAGGGCCCCGGCGCCCGGTTCCGGGACCCGGCCGGCCCTGCGCCGGACCCTGGCTCACAGGAGACCGGCTCCCGCGAGAGTCACGAACGGCCACAGCCCGGTCACCTCTCCGCGGCCCACCGCGCCCCCGGCCGGCCCGCGCCCACGTCCGCGCCGCCCCGGCCCGCGGGCGCCGTGCCGGGTCCTTTCGGCATGACCCCGGACGACGCGCCCCTGCCGCGCCGGGTCCGACAGGCCAGCCTGGTGGACGAGTTGCGCGGCGACCCCGCGGCACCGGTCGCCGCACCCCGGCGGCCGAGCTGGGACGAGAACCCGCTGCTGCGGCCGGTCCCACGGCGTGCCGGCGCGGCCATCGGCGCCTTCCAGCGGCAGTCGCGCGCCGCCCGTGCGCACGACGGCACCACCGGCCCCGGCCCCGTCACCGGCGCGGGCGACCCCCGTGGCACCACCCCGGCTCCCCCGGAGCCGGCGGCACCCCCCTTCCCTCCGAGAGACAACACGGGAGAAGAACGGCCATGACGCGAACCACCGCCACGTATCAGGATCTCGACTGGCTCCTCGACTCACTCGTGGACTCCGTGGCCGGGACCAGGAACGCGGTCCTCCTGTCCGACGACGGCCTGGTGATGAGCCACTCCCGTACCGTCGAGCGCGCCGACGCCGAACGGCTCGCCGCCATCTGCACCGGTCAGCAGAGTCTCGCCCGGGGGGTGGGACAGCTCTTCGACGGCGGCGGTGTGCACCAGGTGCTCGTGGAACTGGCGGACCTGTGGCTGTTCATCATCTCCGCCGGCGAGGGCACCCACCTCGCGGTGGTCGCCTCGCAGGAGGTGGACGCCGAGGTGATGTCGCTGGCCATGCACGAGCTGGTGCAGCAGGTCGGCCAGAAGCTCAGTGCCCGGGCGCGCGGCGAGTTCGACGCGTTCGGCGCGGGGCCCGGCACGGGGGACGTGCACCGGGCGTGAGCCAGTACGCATACGACGCGGGGGACAGCGAGGGGCACACGGACGCCTACGGCGACGGGGACGGGTTCCCCGACGAGGACGATGACGGCGCGGGCACGATGGTCCGCCCGTACACCATCACCCGGGGCCGCACCGCCCCTGAGCGGGACGATCTCACCCTGATCACGGTGCTGACCACCGCGATCGACCCGCGCGAGCTGCCGGGCGCGCCTGCCAGGCCCGCCCGGCTCCAGCCCGAGCACCGGCTGATCCTGCAGCGGTGCCGGCACGCCACGGCGCTGGCCGAGGTGTCCGCCGCGCTCGATCTGCCGGTCTCGGTGACCAAGATCCTGGCCGGGGACCTGCTGGCCCAGGGACTGTTGTTCGCCCGCGCGCCGCTGACGGTGGCGCGGGCGTCGGGGGGCGCGGATCTCGGCCTGCTGGCCGCCGTGCGCGACGGACTTCGGAGACTCTGAGGACGATGACCACCAGTCAGGCGGCGCCCGCCGCCGTGAAGATACTGATCGCCGGCGGGTTCGGCGTCGGCAAGACCACCATGGTCGGCTCGGTGAGCGAGATCGAGCCGCTGCGCACCGAGGAGTACCTGACCCGCGCCAGTGTCGGCGTGGACGACCTGTCGGGCGTCGACCGCAAGGAGACGACGACGGTCGCGCTGGACTTCGGACGGATCACGGTCAGCCCCGAGCTGGTGGTGTACCTGTTCGGCACGCCGGGCCAGGAACGCTTCTGGTTCATGTGGAACGACCTCGTCAACGGCGCGCTCGGGGGGGTGGTGATCGCCGACACCCGGCGGCTCGACATGAGTTTCGCGTCCATCGACTTCTTCGAGAGCCGGGACATCCCGTTCGTGGTGGCGATCAACTGCTTCCACGGGCACAACACGCGGCCCCCCGAGGAGATCCGGGCGGCGCTCGACCTCGACCCGCGGATCCCGCTGCTCGTGGGCGACGTGCGGCAGCGGACGTTCAGCAGGGACGTGCTGCTGGCCCTGGTCGACGAACTGATCGAGGCGGCCGCGCCGGTCGGCTGACCGCGCCGGCGGCGGCCCGCGTCCCGCGTCCCGCGTGTGAACGGCCGGGGCTCCGGCCCGGCGGCACGCCCGCGCGTCCCGGAACCCGGCGAGGGAATCGGCCGCCTCCTCCGAGGCCCCCCAGCGTGCGCCACAGGGGGCCGGGCCCGGAGTCCCGCGCACCACCGGGGCGAGGGAGCCCAGCGCCCTCGGGTGGCGGTGTCGTCGCACCGCGAGAACTCCACCGGGCGGTGCGAGCATGCCCGCATGAAGCGTGAACCCCGACAGAAGCGGCATACTTCGCATTCCTTGCGGTTGGGTGCGCTCCTCACTCTCACGGGCGGGTTCCTGGACGGCTTCACCTACGTGGGCCACGGAGGCGTCTTCGCCAACGCGCAGAGCGGCAACATCGTGCTCCTCGGAGTGTTCGGCGCCGAGCGGCACTGGCGCGCCGCCATCGCCCACGTGCCGCCGCTGGTCGCGTTCGTCCTCGGCATCCTCGTGGCCGAGTCGCTGATGCATCCGCGCCGGGGCCGAGCGGTCCGCCGGCCCGACCGCGTGGCCATCATCGCCGAGATCGCCGTACTGCTGGTGGTGGGCGCGCTGCCGCAGGCCACCGTCAGCCTGGTCGTCGTCCTGCTGGTGGCGTTCGCCGCCGCCGTCCAGAACTCCACCTTCGACACCCTGCGCGACTGGACGTTCAACAGCACGATGGCCACCGGGAACGTCCGCACCGCTACGCGCGCGGCGTACCGGTCCAGGATTCTGCGAGAGCACGGCGCCGGCCGGCAGGCCCGGTCCTTCACCACCATCTGTCTCGCGTTCCTGTGCGGAGCGGCGTCGGGAGGTCTGGTCACGAGCTGGTGGGGCAATCACGCGGCCTGGGTGGCCGCGGGTCTGCTCTCGCTGGGCCTGCTGCTCTTCGTGGTCGACGAGGCCGGAGAGCGCGGAACGCGGCACCGGCCCTGACTCCCGGTCCCCCCGGCCGGCCCGTCGAGGCCATGGGCCTGGTTTCGGCCGCCCGGCCCGCGCGGTGAGGAGACGGCCGGGTCGTGAGAAGGAGATAGTCACGGGGACGGGGAGGCCCGTCAGGCCGAGGCGGAGGAGCGAGCATGCCCGATACCGAGCCCGAACTGCCCGAGCCGGGCCGCTCCCCTCTCGCGGCGGGCGCCTCCACGGGCCCCCGGCACGGCCGCACTCCGCCCGCGCCGAACAAGTGGTGGACGCTGACCACCGTGTGCCTCGGTACGTTCATGCTCCTGCTGGACATCACCATCGTGAACGTCGCGCTGCCCGACATCCAGCGGTCGCTGCACGCCAGCTTCTCCGACCTGCAGTGGGTCGTCGACGCCTACTCCCTCACGCTGGCCGCGCTGCTGCTCACCGCGGGCAGTCTCGCGGACATGTACGGCCGCAAGAGGCTCTACGTGGTCGGCCTGTCGGTCTTCAGTCTCGCCTCGCTGCTCTGCGGCCTCGCCGGCAGCGCGCTGATGCTGCAACTGTCGCGGGGCCTGCAGGGAATCGGCGGCTCCATCATGTTCTCGGTCTCGCTGGCTCTGCTGGCGGACGCGTTCCGCGGCAAGGACCGGGGGATCGCCTTCGGCGTCTGGGGCACGATCACCGGACTGGCGGTGGCCGTCGGACCGCTGCTCGGCGGTGTGCTCACCACGGGCCTGTCCTGGGAGTGGATCTTCTACGTCAACCTGCCCATCGGCGTGGCCGCCGTCGCGATCACCCTGCTGAAGGTCGCCGACTCCCGTCATCCGGCGGCACGCCACCCCGACTGGCCGGGCTTCGTCCTCTTCACAGCCGCCCTGTCGAGCCTGGTGTACGCGCTGATCCAGTCGAGCCACGATTCGTTCTCCGACCCCGTCGTCATCGGCTGCCTGGCCGGGGCGGTCGCGCTGATTCCCGTCTTCGTGGTGGTCGAGCTGCGAACCCGGCAGGCCATGTTCGACCTGTCGCTCTTCCGGAAGCCGACCTTCACCGGGGGGCTGGTGGCGGCGTTCGCTCTCAGCGCCTCGATCCTTTCGCTGCTGCTCTACCTCGTGCTCTATCTCCAGGACGTGCTCGGGTTCAGCGCTCTGGGCGCGGGCGTGCGGCTGTTGCTGATCTCCGCCGGCCTCCTGGTGATGTCGACCGTGTCGGGACGGCTCTCCGCAAGGATGCCGGTGCGGTTCCTGATCGGACCCGGTCTGCTGCTGACCGGCGGCGGCCTGCTGTGGATGCGCGGTCTGAACGCCTCCAGCGAATGGACCCATCTGATTCCGGGGCTCATCATGTCCGGCGCCGGCCTCGGCCTGGTCAACCCGCCGTTGGCGTCGACGGCCGTCGGCGTCGTACAGCCGCCGCAAGCCGGCATGGCCTCGGGCATCAACTCGACATTCCGCCAGATCGGCATCGCCACCGGCATCGCCCTGCTCGGCACCCTGTTCTCCGGCAGGGTCAAGGCCTATGTCACCGACCACATCGGCGCCGTCCCGGGCCTGGCCGGCCGTGGCCCGCAGATCTCCACCGCCGTCGAGTCAGGTACGGTCACCCGGACTCTCGGATCTCTCCCGGCCGAGGCCCGCGCGCCCGTCAGGCATCTGACCGCGGCAGCCTTCACCTCGGGCCTGAATGAGATCTTCCTCGTCGGCGCGATCGTCGCCCTCGCCGCCGGCGTGGTCTCCTTCGCCACGATCCGCACCAAGGACTTCGCCCAGCCATCCCCGTGAGGCCACGCGGGACTTCGTCCCCCGAGGCGGCGGGGGCGGTACGGCCGCGGGGGCCCTCGCGCGGCCGGCGTCGTCGCGAACCCGGCGCCCGGCGCACGCGGACTCCGGGGATCCGAAGGCTCCGTGACCCGCCTCGACCGCTCTGCCGCAGCTCCGGCCCGCCGCCTCCGGCGGCCCGGGGCCGGCGCGCTCTCCCGCGCCAGCCCCGGGGTTCGCTCCCGGGAGTCAGTCCTCGATCGCCGTCATCACGTGCTTGATGCGGGTGTAGTCGTCGAAGCCGTACGACGACAGGTCCTTGCCGTAACCCGACTTCTTGAACCCGCCGTGCGGCATCTCCGCGACCAGCGCGATGTGCGTGTTGATCCAGACGCAGCCGAAGTCGAGGGCCCTGGACAGACGCATGGCGCGCGCGTGATCCTTGGTCCACACGGACGAGGCGAGCGCGTACTCGACGTCGTTCGCGTACGCGAGAGCCTGGGCCTCGTCGGTGAAGGGCTGGACGGTGATGACCGGGCCGAACACCTCGTTCTGGATGATCTCGTCGTCCTGCCGCAGCCCGGAGACGACGGTCGGCGCGTAGAAGTACCCCTTGTCGCCGACGCGTTCACCACCGGTCTCGACCTTGGCGTGGGCGGGCAGCCGCTCGATGAACCCGCTGACGCGCTCCAGCTGGGCGGCGTTGTTGAGCGGACCGTAGAGCACGTCGTCGTCGTCCGCCGCACCGGTCTTCGTCCCGGCGGCGGCGCGGGCGAGTTCGGCCACGAATTCGTCGTGGATGGACTCGTGCACGAGGACGCGGGTGGCGGCCGTGCAGTCCTGCCCGGCGTTGAAGTAGCCGGCGACGGAGATGGTCTCGACGGCCTTGGCGATGTCGACGTCCTCGAAGACGATGACGGGCGCCTTGCCGCCGAGCTCCAGGTGGACGCGCTTGACGTCCTTCGCGGCGGATCCCGCCACCTCCATGCCGGCGCGGACGGACCCGGTGATGGAGGCCATCGCGGGCGTCGGGTGCTCGACCATGGCGCGGCCGGTGTCGCGGTCGCCGCAGACGACGTTGAAGACGCCCTTCGGCGCGATGGATCCGATGATCTCGGCCATCAGGACCGTGGAGGCCGGGGTCGTGTCGGACGGCTTGAGGACCACGGTGTTGCCCGCGGCGAGCGCCGGGGCGAACTTCCACACGCCCATCATCATCGGGTAGTTCCACGGGGCGACCTGCGCGCAGACGCCGACGGGCTCGCGCCGTACGAAGGAGGTGAGGCCGTCCATGTACTCGCCGGCGGAGCGGCCGTCCAGCATCCGCGCGGCGCCCGCGAAGAAGCGGATCTGGTCGACCATCGGCGGGATTTCCTCGGTGCGCGTCAGGCCGAGGGGCTTGCCGGTGTTCTCCGACTCGACGGCGATCAGCTCCTCCGCCCGCTCCTCGAAGGCGTCGGCGATCTTCAGCAGCACCTTCTGCCGTTCGGCCGGCGTGGTGTCACGCCACGCGGGGAACGCGGCGGCGGCGGCCTTCATGGCCGCGTCGACGTCGGCGGCGCGGGACAGCGGCGCCGTGGCGTAGACCTCTCCGGTGGCGGGGTTCACCACATCGGTGGTGCGGCCGTCGCCGGCGTCCCGGAACTCCCCGTTGATGTAGTTGCGCAGACGGCGCGGCTCGGTGGTCACTGCCACCCCTCCTGTTGGTCGGATGTCCGATGTGTGAGACACCCACCCTAGTCAGTCGCTCGACGCTTTCGACAGGCCCGACGCCCCGTAACTTCGGATTCGGTTTATTTCGGGTCCCAGAACAACGAATTTCATCGATAGAGGGTTGCGTGACCGACGAGGAGCAAGGCAGAGTGAGGAATGTGGTCAGTCGCAGCGCAGAGTTCAGGAACGGGAACGCCTCCGCCCATGGGATCGACACCGTCTCCCTCGCCATCATCGAGCAGCTCCAGGAGGACGGGCGGCGCCCGTACTCGGCGATCGGGAAGGCCGTCGGGCTCTCCGAGGCCGCCGTGCGCCAGCGCGTGCAGAAACTGCTCGACCAGGGCGTGATGCAGATCGTCGCCGTCACCGACCCCCTCACCGTGGGGTTCCGGCGGCAGGCGATGGTCGGGGTGAACGTCGACGGCGACCTCGACGCCGTCGCGGAAGCGCTGACCGCGATGTCCGAGTGCGAGTACGTGGTGGTGACCGCGGGCTCCTTCGACCTCATGGTCGAGATCGTCTGCGAGGACGACGACCACCTGCTCGAAGTGATCACCAAACGGATCCGCACGCTCCCCGGCGTGCGCTCCACCGAGAGCTTCGTCTACCTCAAGCTGAAGAAGCAGACCTACATGTGGGGAACCCGATAGCCGTGAGCAAGGACCTCTCCAAGACCGCGTACGACCACTTGTGGATGCACTTCACCCGCATGTCGTCCTACGAGAACGCGCCCGTGCCCACCATCGTGCGGGGCGAGGGCACCTACATCTACGACGACGCCGGCAAGCGCTACCTGGACGGCCTGTCGGGCCTGTTCGTGGTCAACGCGGGTCACGGCCGCCACGAGCTGGCGGAGGCCGCGTACAAGCAGGGCCAGGAGCTGGGCTTCTTCCCCGTGTGGTCGTACGCGCACCCGAAGGCGGTCGAACTCGCGGAGCGGCTCGCGCACCACGCGCCGGGCGACCTGAACAAGGTGTTCTTCACGACGGGCGGCGGCGAGGCCGTCGAGACGGCGTGGAAGCTCGCGAAGCAGTACTTCAAACTGACCGGCAAGCCGACCAAGTACAAGGTCATCTCGCGCGCGGTCGCCTACCACGGCACACCCCAGGGCGCCCTGTCCATCACCGGTCTGCCGGCCCTGAAGGCGCCCTTCGAGCCCCTGGTGCCGGGCGCGCGCAAGGTCCCCAACACCAACATCTACCGTGCGCCGATCCACGGCGACGACCCGGAGGCCTTCGGGCGCTGGGCCGCCGACCAGATCGAGCAGGAGATCCTCTTCGAGGGCGCGGAGACCGTGGCCGCGGTGTTCCTGGAGCCGGTGCAGAACGCGGGCGGCTGCTTCCCGCCGCCCCCCGGCTACTTCCAGCGGGTGCGCGAGATCTGCGACCAGTACGACGTGCTGCTCGTGTCCGACGAGGTGATCTGCGCGTTCGGCCGGCTCGGCACCATGTTCGCGTGCGACAAGTTCGACTACGTGCCGGACATGATCACCTGCGCCAAGGGCATGACGTCCGGCTACTCGCCGATCGGCGCGTGCGTCGTCTCCGACCGGCTCGCGGAGCCGTTCTACCAGGGCGACAACACCTTCCTGCACGGCTACACGTTCGGCGGACACCCGGTCTCCGCCGCGGTGGGCCTCGCCAACCTCGACATCTTCGAGCGCGAGGGCCTCAACCAGCACGTGCTGGACAACGAGTCCGCGTTCTTCGAGACGCTGAAGAAGCTCCACGACCTGCCGATCGTCGGCGACGTCCGCGGCAACGGCTTCTTCTACGGCATCGAACTGGTCAAGGACAAGGCCACCAAGGAGACGTTCACCGACGAGGAGACCGAGCGGGTCCTGTACGGGTTCCTCTCGCCGGCGCTCTACGACAACGGCCTGTACTGCCGGGCCGACGACCGCGGCGACCCGGTGGTCCAGCTGGCGCCGCCGCTGATCTCCGACCAGTCGACGTTCGACGAGATCGAGCGGATCCTGCGCTCCGTCCTGACGGAGGCCTGGACGAAGCTCTGATCCCGCGGGCCCGAAGGGGCGAGCCGCCGCCCGGGTGCCCCTTGTGGCCCCCCGCCACCCCCGTTCGGGTGACACAGGGGCACCCGTGCCGCGTACTGTCCCCCGCCCCCGGCCCCGCTGCCTACCGTGCCTGGTGACGATCTGCTCCGAAGTCCCTTCCCGTACCGGGACGGACCGTCCGATCAGAACCGAGGTGTACGCGATGGTGGCCCCGCCCGACAACGACGTCCTTGCGGCGCGTTCCCTGCACTGCTCCCTGGGGGGCTTCCCCGCGCTGACCGGGGTGTCGCTCGGTGTCCGCGCGGGGCACATCCTCGCCGTGTGCGGACCGCGCGGCAGCGGCAAGACCACGCTGCTGCGCTGCCTGTCGGGGCAGCTGGTGCCGCAGGAGGGCGAGGTCTTCTTCGACGGCCAGGAGATCCACACGCTCGGCGCCGCCCGGCGCGAGCGGCTGCGCAGCGACAGTTTCGGCTGGGTGGGCCCGACGCCCTCCCTCGTCCCCGAACTCAACGGGTGGGAGAACGCGGCCCTGCCCCTGCTGCTGCGCGGCAGCTCCCACCGGGCCGCGAAGGCCACCGCGCTGGAGTGGATGGAGCGGCTCGACGTCGCGGACTGCGCCCGCAGCAAGCCGGCCGCGCTGCCGCAGGACCGCCGCCAGCGCATCGCGGTGGCGCGCGCGCTGGCCACTGCCCCAGCGGTGCTGTTCGCGGACGAGCCGACCGCCGCACTGCACGCGAGTGACCGCGTGCATGTCCTGCGGACGCTGACGACGGCGGCACGTTCGCACCAGATCACCGTCGTCCTGACCGGAGCCGACGACCAGGTGACGGCGCTCGCCGACGACACGGTCCGGCTGGTCGACGGCCGCCGGGCGGACGCGCCGACCGACCCCGAGGCGGAGGGGCAAGAGGCGTGCTCGCTCTCCGTCTAGCGCGCGGTTCGCGCCCGCTGGTCCAGCTCCGCCGTCTGCTGGTGGCCGCCGCTTCGGCGGGCGTCGGCCTGCTGTTGCTGTGCACGCTGATGTGGGCGGTCGGACACCCCCAGGGCGCGGTGCTGCGCCTCGTGTGGTGCGTCATCCCGGCCGCCGCGGCCGTGCAGCTCGCGGTGGCGGTGGCCCGTACGGACCCGGGCACGACGCCCCGCCCCGGGCTCTCCGCCATCGGGCTCGGGCCCGTGCGGCTGACCGCGTACGGCGCCGCGACGACCGCGGTGGCCTCCTTCGCGGGTTCGCTGGTGGCGCTGCTGCTGTTCTGGCACCTGCGGGGCGACGGGCCGCGGCTGCCGTTCGCCGGCGCGGCGCGCGACCTGCTCGCCGCGGACCGGCCGCTGCCGGTCGGCGCGGTGGTGCTGCTACTGGCCGCCGTTCCGGTGCTGGCGTCGGCCGCCGCCGCGTTCGCGCTGCGGCCCGCCGCCCGGGCCCGCCACGCGGAGGGCGCGGGGACGCGGCCCGCTCCGGTCTCACTGCCGTGGGGCGTGGCCCTGACGGCCGCGGGCCTCGCCGTCGAGACGTACGCCGGCCGGGGCGGTGGCGCCGCGCTTCCGCTGCCCGGCCACTTCGACGGCAGCCCCGCCGGAGTGCTCGTCGGCTGGTCATTGACCGCCGTCGGTCTCGCGCTCGTCGGCCCCGGCGTCAGCCACGTGTGCGGCTGGCTGCTCCAGGCGGCGCGGCCCGGGGCCGTACGGCTGCTGGCGGGCCGGGCACTGATGACGCAGGCCGCGCGGCTCGGCCGGCCGCTCGGTGTGCTGTGCGCCGTGGTGTCCGGCACGTTCGCCGCCGCCGCCCTCCACGGTCCCGGCGACCAGCGCCCGTACGGCGCCCTGACGGGACTCGGCGCCGGCGTGGTCATCGGCTGCGCGGTGGCAACCCTGCTCACCGCCGCCCTTGAGGCGGTCCAGGCCCGCCAGGAGACCTCCGCGTCCCTGCTCGCCGCGGGCGCCCCCGCGGCGGTCCTGCGCACGGCCGCCGGGGTGCGTGTCCTCGTCCTCGCGGCGGCCTTCGCCCCGCTGACCTGGCTCGTCGCCGAGCTGGCCGCGGCGCCCCTGGGCCGCTGACCCCGCCGGCGGGCGGACCTTCCCCGGCCGCCGGGAGAAACATCGCGGCGGCGGGAACCGGCTGCCACGGCATGCGTCCTTCCTAACAGAGGCCACGAACCCGCCCATGGCGCGGGGCCGTTGAGCCCGTCGCCCCGAGAGCCGTCGGCGCATCCGAAGGAGCGGCCCGGGGCACGAAGAGAATCTGGGGGGATTCTTCATGTATCGCACCATCCATGCCCGCCGACCGCTCGCTCTCGCGGGGGCGGCCCTGCTGGTGGCCCTGGGCGCGGTGATCACCGCGCCGGCCGCCTCGGCCGCGCCGGCGGCCGACGACACCACCCTGACGGTGAACGGCCCCGCCGCGGTGGGGTTCGCCGGTGCGCCGGTCGAGTTCACGGAGACGATCGGCAACACCGGCGCCACAGCTCAGAAGTACGGTCTCGCCCTCGACGCGATCGCCGGCGACGGTGTCCCGTCGAACGGCCTGCTGGTGGACTACCGCGGCGATGACGGGTCCTGGAAGCGGGCCCCTCTGGACTACGCGGACGGCGAGTTCTCGGGCCTGCTGCCGCTCGACATCCCGGTGGCCCCGGCCGCCGCCCGGACGGTCCACCTGAGGATCGGCCTGCCGATGGGCGAGCCGCACCACGGGGACAGCAACGGCGGTACGGACGCGATCCGGCTCACCTCGTCCGTGACGGCCCTCGACGGCTCCTGGGTCGCGAAGGTCCGCGACACCCGGACCATCGCGGTCGAGTCGCCCTCGGAGCACCTGGCCGGTGTGCCCGAAACGGTGGTGGCCGGCGGGAAGCCCGCCCGGTTCAGCGCCGTCCTCACCAACGGGACCCCGTCCCGCTACGAGAACCTCGGGCATGTCCTGTTCACCGGCCGGCACACCACGGTGCGGGTCCTGCGCGACGGCGTCTGGACCACCCTGCCCGGGATCCCCCTGGGCACCGCCGACCCCGACGAGGTCGGTCACTACCTCGCCCCGGCGAACTCGTCCCTCGCCGCGGGGGCGACGACCACGACACCGGTGCGGGTCTCATGGGACTCCTCGGCGCCGCTCGGCAGCGCGACGCTGCGCACCTGCGTGTACGTCAACGAGGCCACGCCGTTCCACGGGACGACGATGTGCGGGTCGCCCACGACGGTGACGGTCCTTCGCGCCGGGACGGGAACGACGAAGCCGTCGCCGTCGTCCTCGGCCTCGGCACCGGGCTCCTCGGCGACCCCGTCCACCGGGCCGTCGGCGACGTCCGGGGGCAGCGGCTCCCCGAGCCCGTCCGCCGACGCCTCCGCTTCCGGGCCGGTCCCCGGCACCTCCCCCTCGCCCACGCCGTCCGCCACCGTGCCGCTCGGAGCCGACGCGCGGCTGGCGAGCACCGGCAGCAACGGGAAGGCCACGCTCGCGGCCTGTGCGGGCGCGGCACTGCTGCTGCTCGGCGGGGGCGCCCTGACCGTCCTCACCCGCCGCGGCAGGCGGCACCGCGCCTGACCTCCCGGTCCGCCCCGGCCGCCGGAAGGCAAGGACGCGGCCGGGGCGGACCCGCGCCCCGCACTACGATGGCGCGGTGCCGATACCGCAGCAGAGACATGAACCGGGTGAGCGCAGCGAGCACGGGCTTCCGGCGGACCGGGAGATCGAGACGCTGGAGGAGTTCGACCTCAGGGCGGCGGGGGGTGCGCTGGGCGGATACCGGGTGCAGTCCGTCGATCTGACGGACCGTACGCGGCAGTTGCTCGACCTGGACACCGCGGGCTCCGTCTTCCTCGGCTGTCCGATGCAACCCGAGGCCCTGGCGAAGGTGCGCGCGGACGGCGCGATGGTCTTCCCGCCGGTGCCGAACCTGCCGTTCGACCCGTACCGCGGACTGCTGTACACCCCCGACCAGCTCTTCGAGGGGCTGTCCGGCGAGGGGTACGAGGTGACGCCCGACGCCCGCGCGTACGCCTGGTTCCAGCGCACCAAGGACGACGGCGACATCCTCGCCTCGACGCTGCGTGCCGTGCACGACGACGCGGTCTCCGACGCCCTCGACGAATTCCTCTCCGGGGCGCGGGTGGTGGGGGTGATGGGCGGCCACGCGATGGAGCGCGGCACCGCCGCGTACGCGGGCGCGGCCCGCCTCGGCAGGACGCTGGCACGGGCCGGGCTGACCGTCGCGACGGGTGGCGGCCCCGGCGCGATGGAGGCGGCGAACCTCGGCGCGTACCTCTCGCCGTTCGACGACGAGGCGCTGGGAGAGGCGCTGGAGCTGCTCGGCGCGACGCCGTCGTTCCGGCCGTCCGTCACCGACTGGGCCCGCGCCGCCTTCGCGATCAGGACGCGCCGGCCGGACGGCGGACGTTCCGTGGGGATCCCGACCTGGTTCTACGGGCACGAGCCGCCGAACCCGTTCGCGAGCCACATCGCGAAGTACTTCGCCAACGCGCTGCGCGAGGACGGGCTGCTGGCCCGGTGCACCGCCGGAGTCGTGTTCCTGCCGGGCGCGGCCGGCACCGTGCAGGAGATCTTCGACGCGGCGACGCCCAACTACTACGGGTCGCGCGGCGAGCCCGCCCCGATGGTCCTGGTCGACCGGGAGCACTGGACGACGGACCTGCCGGCCTGGCCCCTGCTCCGCGCGCTCGCCGAGGGGCGGGCCATGCAGGACCGGATCGCGCTCGTCGACACGGTGGACGAGGCGCCTGCGGCGCTGGCCGCGCTCACGCGGCGGGCGGCCGGCGTCTGATGGCCGGGGCGGGGGGCAGCGGCGCGGAGGGTGCCGGATCCGGGGACGTCCGGTCCCGGGACGCCGGGTCCGGGGATGCCGGTCAGCGAGCCGGCGGGCCCCGAAGGCCCGGGGGCCTCGGATCCCCGGATGTCGGGACGGCACGGCTGGTCCTGCACCCGCTGACGGTGGACGAGGCCGAACGGGTCGTCGCGGGCGAGCCGGGACCCGGTGACCGCTGGGCGCCCGGCTACCCGGACGCGTTCGACGTCAAGGGCGTCAGCTCGTACCTCGCGACGTGCTCGATCAGCGGGGATCCGACGCCGTTCGGCACGTACGAGATCCGGCGCGGGAGCGACGGGTACGCGATAGGCGGCCTCGGCTTCAACGGCCCGCCGGACGCCGAGGACACCGTGACGGTCGGCTACAGCGTCATCGCGTCCGAGCACGGCAACGGCTACGCCACCGAGGCGCTGCGCGGGCTTCTCGCCCACCTGCGGGCGCTGGGCGTGCGCGGTGTGAAGGGCGACACCGACCACGGCAACCTCGCGTCGCAGCGGGTGATGGCGGCGGCCGGGATGCGGCAGGTCGGCGAGGACGACCGGCTCCGGTACTACGCGCTGCGGTTCTGACGCCCCGCCGAGCCGGAGCTCCCGTTCTCCGGGGAGGCCGGGAAGGGCGGGGTCTCCGCGGCGGGACCGGGGCCCCGGGTGGCTCCGGTCCCCGTGTGGCTGCCACCGGGCGTGCCCGGCCCGCCCGCGTCCGCCGGGCGCCGGGGGCCGCGTCCCGTCTGCGACGGGTCCGCGCTGTCGAAGGGATCCGGCAGCACCAGCACATCGCCGAAGACGAAGGTGACACCGACCGTGTCGCCCTCGCGCGGCGCGTCGGTCAGCGCGCATTCGGCGTCCAGCGGCTGCGCCCCGTCCGCGGGCCGCAGCCGCACGGTGACGCGGCTGCCCCGGAACGTCCGGGCCTCGACCACGCAGCGCAGGCCGTCCGCCCCGCCGGGGCCCTCGCCCGGCGCCGTCAGGCGCAGTCCCGCGGGCCGTACCAGCACGGTCCGCGCGCCCTGCGGCGAGCCGGGCACCACGGGCAGGGCGCCCCAGGGGGTGTCGGCGGTCGTGCCGCGGACGTTCGCCGCCGCGATGTTGTCGAAGCCGAGGAAGCGCGCCACGAACGCCGACGCCGGACGCTGCCACACCTCCAGCGGTGTGCCGCTCTGCGCGACGCGCCCCTCGCCCATCACCACGACCCGGTCGGCGAGCGCGAACGCCTCGCCCTGGTCGTGTGTGACGGCGAGCACCGTGGTCCCCAACCGGTTGAACAGGCCGCGCAGTTCGACGACCAGCCGCTCGCGCAGGCCACGGTCGAGCTGGCCCAGCGGCTCGTCCAGCATCAGCAGCCGGGGGCGGGGCGCGAGTGCCCTGGCGAGCGCGACCCGCTGCTGCTCCCCGCCGGACAGCGTGGCGACGGCCCGTCCGCCCGCGCCCGGCAGCCCCACCAGTTCGAGCAACTCCTCGACGCGTTCGTGCTGTTCGGCGCGCGAGACGCCGCGCATCCGCAGGCCGAAGGCGACGTTGCCCGCCACGTCGCGCTGCGGGAACAGCTGGTGGTCCTGGAACATCAGGCCGACGCCCCTGCGGTGCACCGGCACCCGGGCCTGGTCCGCGCCCTCCAGCAGCACCCGCCCGCTGTCCGGCGCCTGGAGACCCGCGACCACCCGCAGCATCGTGGACTTGCCGCTGCCGCTGGGCCCGAGGACGCTGACGATCTCGTGCTCGGCGACGTCGAGCCGTACGGCGTCGAGTGCGGCACGCGCCCCGAACCGCACGCTCACGTCCTGAAGGGTCAGCAGCGCCATCAGAACTCTCCCGAGCGGTCGGTGCGGATGCGTTCGAGCAGCAGCAGCGAGGCGGCGCACACGATCATCAGGACCGTGGACAGCGCCATCGCCTCGCCGTAGGTCAGGTCGCCGGGGCGGGCGAGGAGCCGCGCGACGGCGACCGGCAGGGTCGGGTTGTCGGGCCGCGCGATGAAGACGGTGGCCCCGAACTCGCCGAGCGAGACCGCGAACGCGAACCCGGCCGCGACCAGCAGCGCCCGCCCCACCAGCGGCAGGTCCACCTCGCGGAAGGCACGCAGCGGGGAGGCGCCCAGCACCGCGGCGGCCTCCCGCAGCCTGATGTCGACCGCCCGCAGCACCGGCAGCATCGTCCGGACGACGAACGGCACGCCGACGAGCGCCTGGGCGAGCGGCACCAGGATCCAGGAGCTGCGCAGGTCCAGCGGGGGCTTGTCGAGGCTGATCAGGAAACCGAAGCCGACGGTGACGGCGGAGACCCCGAGCGGCAGCATCAGCAGCGCGTCGAAGCCCCGCACGAGCCGTCCGGCCCTGCGGGTCAGGGCCGCGGCGGCGAGGCCGCCGATCACCAGCGCGATCGCCGTGGCGACCGCCGCGTACCGCAGCGAGTTCCCGACGGATTCCAGCGGCGGCACCAGGAAGGTGCCGCTCGCGTCGAGCGCGGTCAGCGCCCGGTAGTACGAGAGACCGAATCCGCCCGGTGTGGCGAACGACCGCTCGACGAGTACCCCGAGCGGCAGCAGGAGCAGCAGGGCGATGCTGAGGAGAACGCCGGACAGCAGCGCCCACTGCCCCGCCCCGCGCGGCCCTCGGGCCGTGGTGGCCGCGTCGACGAGGCGCAGTGCGCTCTCCCTGCGGCGAACGGTCCAGGCGTGGACACCGAGCACCGCGCCGACCGCGACGAACTGGACCAGCGTGAGGATCGCGGCGGTCGGCAGCTGCAACAGCTGCGCGGTCTGCCGGTAGATCTCCACCTCCAGGGTGGAGAAACCGGGACCGCCGAGGACCTGGATGACGCCGAAGGAGGTGAAGGTGAAGAGGAACACCATGAGCGCGGCGGCGGCGACGGCGGGTCCGAGCGCCGGCAGGGTCACCTTGCGCCAGGCGGCGAACCGGCCGGCGCCGAGCACCCGGGCGGCCTCCTCCTGACGGGGGTCCAGCTGCGACCACAGGCCCCCGACGGTCCGTACCACGACGGCGTAGTTGAAGAAGACGTGTGCGAGCAGGATCGCCCAGACCGTCGTGTCGAGCCTGACGCCCCACAGCTGGTCGAGCAGTCCGCCACGGCCGAGCAGAGCCAGGAACGCGGTGCCCGCGACGACGGTCGGCAGCACGAACGGCACGGTCACGACCGCCCGCAGCACCTGCTTGCCGGGGAAGGAGAACCGGGCGAAGACGTACGCGCCGGGCAGCGCGACCAGCAGGGTGAGCCCCGTCGAGGCGAGGGCCTGCCACAGCGTGAACCACAGCACGTGCAGGATGTCCGCCCGGCCCAGCACCCGGGTGACCGCGCCGAACTGCCAGCCGTCCGCCGTCTTCAGGCCGCGCCCCACGATGGAGATGACGGGGTAGGCGAAGAAGACCGCGAAGAAGGCGAACGGCACGGCCATCAGCGCGAGTCTGGTCGCCCCGGGACGCAGCGCGCGACGCCTTCCGACGGGCGCGGGCCGCGACGTCCCCGGCCCGGCGCCCGCGGGCTCCCCCGGCCGGCCGGGCGCGAGCGTCACGTCACTTCACCACGAGCGAGGACCACGTCTGGATCCACTGATCGCGGTGCGCGGCGATCCGGGACGGGCTCATGGTCTCGCCGTTCGTGATCTTCGCCCCGAACTTCGTGAAGACGGCGGGCTCCTTGGCGCCCTTGACCACCGGGTCGACGAACATCTGGAGCGGCATGTCCTCCTGGAACCGCTTGCTGATCATGAAGTTGATCAGTGCCTTGCCGCCCGCGGTGTTCTTCGCGCCGTCGAGGAGGCCCGCGAACTCGATCTGCCGGAAGCAGGTGCCGGTCGCGACACCGGTCGGCGCCTGCGCCGGGGTCCTGGGCTGCGGCTTGGCGTACAGCACTTCGGACGGCGGGCTGGAGGCGTACGAGACGACGAGCGGCCGGGTCGCCTTGGCCTTCTTGCCGCCGGCCGAGCCGGAGAAGTCCTGGTCGTAGGCCTGCTCCCAGCTGTCGACCACCTGGACGCCGTTGGCCTGGAGCTTCTTCCAGTAGCCCTGCCAGCCGGAGTCGCCGTACTTCGCGACGGTGCCGAGGAGGAAGCCGAGGCCGGGCGAGGACGTCGCGACGTTCTCGGTGACCAGCAGGTTCTTGTACTGCGGCTTGACCAGGTCGGCGAAGGTGCTCGGGGGCGCCAGCTCGTGGTCGGTGAAGTACTTCCGGTCGTAGTTGACGCAGAGGTAGCCGCTGTCGATGGGCGTGACGCGGTGCTTGGTCCCGTCCAGCCGGGTGCTGGGGTCGACCTGGCCGAGGCCCTTCGCGGTGTACGGGGTGAACAGCCCGTTGTCGAGAGCGCGGCTGAGGAGGGTGTTGTCGACGCCGAAGAAGACGTCGCCCTGCGGGTCGCCCTTGGTGAGGATGGCCTTGTTGACGGCCTCACCGGCGTCGCCGCTCTTGAGGACCTTGACCGTGTAGCCGGTCTCCTCGGTGAACTGCTTCAGCACGGCGGGCGAGGCGGCGAACGAGTCGTGGCTGACGAGCGTGACCGTCTTGGACCCCGACGCGCCGGAGTCCCCGCCGCTGCCGGCACCCGCCTGCTTGCCGCCCGAGCCGCAGGCGGCGAGGGCGGTGACACCGAGCGCGGCGGCAAGTGCCGCCGAGACGAGCTTCTTGGTGCTGGGCACTTCTCATTCCTCCTGGGACATCCAGTCCAGGAAGAGACGCGGCCCTGCCCCGGTCCACCGGGGAACGGGAACCGGGGCAGGGCGCAACAGCTTGAGTAACGACCGGACTTCCTACCCAGAATGACCTGGGCGAGGTTCAGAGGGTCTGCGGCCTGAGCCTGGGAACGAGGCGTTCCCGGGCCGTCGCCGCACTCTCAGCGCTGTGGCGCTCCCCTGTCGGGTGGTGCGTATCGGTTGTATGCGAGGCGTTTCGCACCCAGGGTACACAGGAGCTGTCAGGCATCCGCGCGGGCGCCCGGTGGACCCGGCCGGGGCGGGGGCGGGCCGCGCCGTCAGCGCTCGGACGCCGCCAGCTGCCCGCACGCCCCGTCGATCTCCTGACCGCGCGTGTCGCGCACGGTCACCGGCACGCCGTGCGCCGCGATCGCGTCCACGAACGCCTTCTCGTCCTCGGGACGGGAGGCCGTCCACTTGGAGCCGGGTGTCGGGTTCAACGGGATGAGGTTGACGTGCACGCGCTTGTTCTTGAGCAGGCGGCCCAGCCGGTCGCCCCGCCACGCCTGATCGTTGATGTCACGGATCAGCGCGTACTCGATGGAGACCCGGCGGCCGGACTTCTCGGAGTACTCCCAGGCGGCGTCCAGCACCTCCCGCACCTTCCAGCGCGTGTTCACCGGTACGAGCGTGTCGCGCAGTTCGTCGTCCGGCGCGTGCAACGAGACGGCGAGGCGGCACTTGAACCCCTCGTCCGCGAAGCGCAGCATCGCCGGGACCAGACCGACCGTCGAGACGGTGATCCCGCGCTGGGAGAGGCCGAGGCCGTCCGGCTCGGGGTCGGTGAGCCTGCGGATCGACCCGACGACCCGGTTGTAGTTGGCGAGCGGCTCCCCCATCCCCATGAAGACGATGTTGGACAGCCGCGCGGGACCGCCCGGCACCTCGCCGTCGCGCAGGGCGCGCATGCCGTCCACGATCTGGTGCACGATCTCGGCGGTCGAGAGGTTGCGGTCCAGACCGTTCTGACCGGTGGCGCAGAACGGGCAGTTCATGCCGCAGCCCGCCTGCGAGGAGATGCACATGGTGACCCGGTCCGGGTAGCGCATGAGCACGGACTCGACCAGCGTGCCGTCGTGCAGCCGCCAGAGCGTCTTGCGCGTCGTGTCGTCGTCGCACGAGATGTGCCGTACGACGGACATCAGGTCCGGCAGGAGCGCGTCGGCGAGCCGCTGCCGCGAGCCGGCCGGGATGTCCGTCCACTGCGCCGGTTCGTGCGCGTACCGCGCGAAGTAGTGCTGGGACAGCTGCTTGGCGCGGAAGGGCTTCTCCCCCGCGGCCGCGACCGCTTCACGGCGCTCGGCCGGCGTGAGGTCCGCGAGGTGCCGCGGCGGACGCTTCACGCCCTTGGGCGCGGCGAACGTCAGTTCTCCCGGCTTCGGCGCGGCCATCAGCGACAACTCCTCGGTACGACGGTGGTGGGGCGGGTCCCGTCCCCGCGGAGCACACCGCCCAGGGCGGGGGCCGCTACCGCCGCGGGCGGTCTCACGGCGCGCTCTCGCGCGGCGCGTGCTGCGCGACGCGGGCGCCGGAGCGGGACACAAAGGGGTCCACCGCGACACGCGGCGGACCCCTTCAGCGTACCTGCTTCGCCGGAGACCGATTCCGGCCGGCGACCGGACCCGCCACCGGCGGCCAGGATCCCGCTCGGACCAGGCGATCCTGCTCGGGCCGGGCCATCCCGCCCGGACCCCGGGCCATCCCGCCCGGAACGGGCCGGACGCCGGCCGTCAGTGCGAACCGACGAAGATCACCATCAGCAGCCACACGACGGGCGCCGTGGGGAGCAGGGAGTCCAGGCGGTCCATGATGCCGCCGTGGCCAGGCAGCAGGGTCCCCATATCCTTGATCCCGAGGTCCCGCTTGATCATCGACTCGCCGAGGTCGCCGAGCGTCGCGCTGACCGCGGCGCCGAGCCCCAGCAGCAGGCCCTGCCACCACGCCCCGTCGTCGATCAGGAACTGCATGCACAGCGCGCCGGCCACCATCGCGAAGGCGATCGCACCGGCCAGGCCCTCGCGGGTCTTGCCGGGGCTGATGCGCGGCGCCAGCTTGTGCGTACCGAACCGCCAGCCGACCGCGTACGCACCCGTGTCGCTGATGACGGTCAGGATGATGAACGTGAGCACGCGCCAGGGACCGTCGTGCGCCGTCAGCAGCAGCGCGACGAACGTGGCGAGGAATGGAACGTAGAACACCGCGAACACGCCCGCGGTGACATCCCGCAGGTAGCCGTCGGGCGGCTGCGCCATCCGCGAGACCAGCACGGCGAGCGCGGTCAGCGCCATCGCGATCCAGGCGCCCTCCGGGCCCCACACGTACCCCGCGACGACCATCATCGCGCCGCCCACGGCGAGCGGGACGATCGGCGCCTTGATGCCCTTCTTCTCGCCGAGCCTGCTCGTCAGTTCCCACAGACCGACCACGACGGCCGCCGCGATCACCCCGACGAACACGGCCTTGACGATGAACAGCGAGGCGACGACCACGGCGCCGAGGCCGACCCCTACCCCTATCGCGGCGCGCAGGTCACGGCCCGCACGCTTCTTCTGCGGAGGCTGGTCGGGCGACGGGTCGGACGCCTGGTGCGAGGGCATGGGCTCCTGCTGCGTCTCGTCACGGAACAGGGGTCCGGCCAGGGGGCGTCCCGCCTCCCGGCCGACGGCTTCGTCCCGCGGGGGCGGGTAGCCCCCGGGCGACGGGGCGGGGCCAGTCCCGGGGTCCCCGGACACCGGGGCACCCGGCACGAAGGCACCGGGCGCGGCGCTTCCCCGCTCGGAGCCCCCCTGCGGGAGGCTGCCGGGCGGGGGCCCGCCCGGCAGAGGACCGCCGGACCACTGGCCGCCGGACCACGGACCGCCGGTCACGGGTCCTTCGGATACGGGGCCGTCGGGCACGATGGGCATGGGCCGAGTCTGCTGGGCCTCGGGCTCATCGTGGGCGGGACCCGCCGGGCGGGCCCCCTGGTAGGACGGACCCCCGTAGCCGGCGGCCGGCGGGATACCGCGGGAAAAGTCGTTCATCAGACCTCAAGCAGCTCGGATTCCTTGTGCTTGAGCAGCTCGTCGACCTGCGCGACGTACTTCGTCGTGGTGTCGTCGAGCTCCTTCTCCGCCCGCCTGCCCTCGTCCTCACCGACGTCGCCGTCCTTGACCAGCTTGTCGATGGTCTCCTTGGCCTTGCGGCGCACCGCGCGGATCGAGATCTTGGAGTCCTCGGCCTTGGTCTTGGCGACCTTGATGAACTGGCGGCGCCGCTCCTCGGTCAGCTCGGGGAACACCACCCGGATGATGCTGCCGTCGTTGCTCGGGTTGACGCCCAGGTCCGAGTCGCGGATGGCCTGCTCGATGTTGCGCAGGGCGCTCTTGTCGAACGGGGTCACCACGGCCATCCGTGCCTCGGGCACGGAGAACGAGGCGAGCTGGTTGATCGGTGTCATGGCGCCGTAGTAGTCGGCGACGATCTTGTTGAACATCGCCGGGTGGGCGCGTCCGGTGCGGATCGCTGCGAAGTCGTCCTTCGCGACCAGGACGGCCTTCTCCATTTTTTCCTCGGCTTCGAGGAGGGTCTCTTCGATCACCACTTGCTCCTGCGTGTTGTGAGTGCGGTGTGCCACCGGTGGTGCGGTCCCCACGGGTCCGGCGGTACCTGCGTCGCGTCTTTCCTGCACGGTGTCCGACCGGCAGGGCTTTGTCCATACGGTGCTGGGCTGCGTCCGCGGGAGGCTGAGCTCCTACGGGCCGTGTCCCTGCGAAGACGGGGCCGCGCGGACGTCAGCCCCTGCTGCCCTGGTCGCTCACGAGAGTGCCGATCTTCTCACCCTTGACCGCGCGCGCGATATTGCCCTCGGCCAGCAGCTCGAAGACCAGGATCGGCAGTTTGTTGTCCTGGCACAGGGTGATGGCGGTCAGGTCGGCGACGCGCAGGTCGCGGGAGATGACCTCGCTGAACCCGAGCGCGTCGAACTTGACGGCTCCCGGGTTGGTCTTGGGGTCGGAGTCGTAGACGCCGTCGACGCCGTTCTTGCCCATGAGCAGGGCTTCCGCGTGGATCTCCAGGGCCCGCTGGGCCGCCGTGGTGTCGGTGGAGAAGTACGGCATGCCCATGCCCGCACCGAAGATGACGACGCGGCCCTTCTCCAGGTGGCGCACCGCGCGCAGCGGGATGTACGGCTCCGCGACCTGACCCATGGTGATCGCGGTCTGTACGCGGGTCTCGACGCCCTCCTTCTCCAGGAAGTCCTGGAGGGCCAGGCAGTTCATGACCGTGCCGAGCATGCCCATGTAATCGGAGCGCGCCCGGTCCATGCCGCGCTGCTGGAGCTCCGCGCCACGGAAGAAGTTGCCGCCGCCGATGACGAGCGCGATCTGGGCGCCGTCCCGGACGACGGCCGCGATCTCGCGGGCGATGGCGTGCACGATGTCGGGGTCGACGCCGAGCGCTCCCCCTCCGGCGAAGGCCTCACCGGACAGCTTCAGCATGAAACGCCGGGGCCTCGGGCCGTCGGCGGTGCGGTCGTCGGGGGAATGGTCGGCGTCCACGCCGTTGCTCATGGGGTTCTCCTCGTACACATACGACGAAGGCCATTGCCGGTGGGTCGGGTGTCGTCCCTGGCGGCAATGGCCTCCTCGTCGGATCTGCGATCATCCGGCACGTACGCGGCCGACGACTGCATCAGACCCTAGCGGGGTCCGCCGTCCTCCGTGTACGACTGCGTCGGCGCACTCGCGCCGACGTCGCGGTCAGGCGCCGACGCGAATGCGCGCGAAGCGCTTCAGCGTGACACCGGCCTCGTCCAGGACCTTCTTGACTGACTTCTTGTTGTCCTTCGCGAACGGCTGGTCGAGGAGGGTGACCTCCTTGAAGAAACCGTTGACCCGGCCTTCGACGATCTTCGGCAGGGCGGCCTCGGGCTTGCCCTCCTCGCGCGAGGTGGCCTCGGCGACGCGGCGCTCGTTCTCCACGATGTCGGCCGGGACGTCCTCACGGGTGAGGTACTTCGGCGAGAACGCGGCGATGTGCTGCGCGACGTCCTTCGCGATCTCGGCGTTCTCCTTGTCCAGCTCGACCAGGACGCCGACCTGCGGCGGAAGGTCGGGCATGGTGCGGTGCATGTAGGTGGCCACGAAGCCACCGTCCGCGGGGAACTGCGCGAAGCGGTCGAGGACGATCTTCTCGCCGAGGTTGGCGTTGGCCTCGTCGACGTACGCCTGGACGGTCTTGCCCGGCTCGATCTCGGAGGCGAGCAGCGCCTCGACGCCGGCGGGCGACGTCTTCGCGACGTGCTCGGCGAGCGCGGCGGCCACGGCCTGGAACTTCTCGCCCTTGGCGACGAAGTCCGTCTCGCACTTCAGCTCCAGCAGCACACCGGAGGTGTGGTCCTCGGCGATGAGGGAGACCACGGCGCCGTTCTCAGCGTTGCGGCCCTCGCGCTTCGCGACGCCCTTCTGGCCCTTGACGCGGAGCAGCTCGACCGCGGCTTCCACGTTGCCGTCGGCCTCGTCGAGCGCCTTCTTGCAGTCCATCATGCCGGCACCGGTGAGCTCACGGAGCTTCTTGACCTCGGCGGCGGTGTAGTTCGCCATCTCTGTAGTTTCTCTCTTAAGAAGTCGAAGATCTACGGCTGGACGGCGGGGGCCAAGGGCCCCCGCCGTCTTTCCGAACCGTGAGGTCAGGCCTGCTCGGCGGCGTCCGCGGCGGCGGCCGGAGCCTCTTCGGCGGGGGCCTCAGCGGCAGCCTCGGCCTCGGCGGCGGCCGGGGCCTCCTCCGTCTGCTCGGCGTCGGCGACCTTGGCCGTCTCGGCGGAGGTCTGGACCTCGGCCTCAGCGTCAGCGTCGGCGTCAGCCGGCTTCTCGGCGCCCTCGGCGTCGTCCTTCTTCTCCAGCAGGTCCCGCTCCCACTCGGCGAGCGGCTCGCCGGCGGCCTTCTCGCCCGGCTTCTGGTCGCCGGCCGCGACGCCGGAACGGGAGATGAGGCCCTCGGCGACGGCGTCGGCGATCACGCGGGTGAGCAGGGTGACGGAGCGGATCGCGTCGTCGTTGCCCGGGATCTTGTAGTCGACCTCGTCGGGGTCGCAGTTGGTGTCGAGGATCGCGACGACCGGGATGTGGAGCTTGCGCGCCTCACCGACGGCGATGTGCTCCTTCTTGGTGTCGACGATCCAGACGGCGCTCGGCACCTTCTGCATTTCGCGGATACCGCCGAGGGTCTTCTCCAGCTTGGTCTTCTCACGCGAGAGGACCAGGAGCTCCTTCTTCGTGAGGCCGGAGGCGGCCACGTCGTCGAAGTCGATCTGCTCCAGCTCCTTGAGGCGCTGGAGGCGCTTGTAGACCGTGGAGAAGTTGGTCAGCATGCCGCCGAGCCAGCGCTGGTTGACGTAGGGCATGCCCACGCGCGTCGCCTGCTCGGCGATCGCTTCCTGCGCCTGCTTCTTGGTGCCGACGAACATCACGGAACCGCCGTGCGCGACGGTCTCCTTGACGAACTCGTAGGCGCGGTCGATGTACGACAGCGACTGGAGCAGGTCGATGATGTAGATGCCGTTGCGCTCCGTGAAGATGAAGCGCTTCATCTTCGGGTTCCAACGACGGGTCTGGTGACCGAAGTGGACGCCGCTTTCCAGCAGCTCCCGCATCGTGACGACGGCCATGGCCGTACTCCTAGATACTCGGTTTTCGCGGCCGTCGGACGGCGGTCGCGCCTGACGCCCTGCGCGCCGTGCCACAAAGGACCGAGAGGCGCTGACGCCGGTAGGTGAACGCCGGCGTCGGGGCGTGCGAAGTCGACCCGGTGACCCGGGCCGCACAAGAAGTGTACGGGACCTTCGGACCCCCAGGTGACGGCGTTGTCCACAACCGCCGTCTTGTCCACAGATGCCGTTCATGATCCCCACGGCGGAGTGCCGGAAGGGAAGAGTTGGCGCATGATCACTGCGCCTCTTCCGCTGGTCGTCGCGGTACTCCTGGCCACCGGCGCCCCGACCGCCACCGCCGCGCCGCCGCCCCCGGTCGCCTCCGTTCCCGGGCCGCCTCCGGCCGCCTCCACGTTCCCACCGCGGGCCGCTTCCGTCCTCCTCCCGGCTCCGGCCGGCCCCGGGCCGGGCCGCCGGCCGCCGCCGGCCGCCGCCGCGCTCCCGGCCCCGGCCGATACCGCTGCCGTTCCCGGGCCGGCGGCCGGCGACGCGCGGGCCTGGCCGGTGGGCACCCGGCCCCGGGTCGTCCGGGGATGGCTGCCGCCCTCGTCGGCGTACGGGCCCGGGCACCGGGGCGTGGACCTCGCGGCGCGGGCCGGTGACCCGGTGCGTGCCGCGGCCGCGGGCCGGGTGTCCTTCGCGGGCCGGGTCGCGGGACGCGGGGTGCTGTCGATCGCCCTGTCCGGCACCGGTGCGCCGCCCCTGCGCATCACCTACGAACCGGTGGTGCCGCTGATGAGGAAGGGGGACCTGGTGCGGGCGGGGCAGCCGGTGGGGCGCCTCGCCGCGGGGCCCTTCCACTGTGCCGCCGACTGTCTGCACTGGGGGCTGCTGCGCGGGACCGTCTACCTCGATCCGCTCTCGCTGCTTCCGCCGGACCTGCTGCGTCCCGGGCCCTCGCGCCTCCTGCCGCTGTGGGGCGCGGCGGCGTCGTCACCGGATCCCGCGCACACCTGGGACGGGGTGGCGCCGGCGCACGTGCCGACGGGGCCCGCCGGCACCTGGGCCCGGGTGGCGCCGGCCCCGGCTCCGACGGCCCGCGAAGACCCGGGGCGCGGCCTGCGTACGAGCCGGTCCTGACGGAGCCCGCGAAGACCCGGAGCCCGGCGGATCCCCGGAGTCAGGGCCGCCCGGCGACGCCCCCGAGCGCCATGGCCACAGCGGCCTCCGCGATCTCGCCGGGCTGCTCGGCCGCCCCGAGTTCGATACGGCGGACTGCCGCGTCCACCACACCCTGAAGGAGCATCGCGGCCAGCCGGGGGCTGCGGTGGCCCAGGTCGCCGAGCGCGGCGACGACCATGGCGACGAGCCCGCCGTGGGAGGCGCGGATCTTCTCGCGGGCGCCGTCGTCCAGCTCGCTGGCGGAGATCGCCACGACGGCGCGGTGACGCCGGTCGCCGACCAGCGCGAGCTGCGTGCGGACGTACGCCTCGATCCTGGCCTCGGGGGTCGCCGCGGCGGCCATGGCGGCGGCCACCTCGGCCGCCCACACCGGGAAGTCGACGGTGCACAGCTCCTCGACGACGGCGGCGCGGGAGCGGAAGTACTCGTAGACGGACGAGCGGGCGAGACCCGTGCGCTCGGCGAGAGCGGGGAAGGTCAGGGCCTCGGTGCCGCCTTCCGACAGCAGGGTGCGCGCGGCGTCGAGCAGGGCGTCGCGCTGCATGGTCCGGTGCTCGGCCACGGAGGCCGCTCGAATCCTGGGCACGGGACCACTCTACAAATCCGCCAATTTGGCCCGCAGCTGCAGGACCGACTTCGTGTGGATCTGGCTGACTCTGCTCTCCGTGACGCCGAGGACATTACCGATCTCCGCGAGTGTCAGGCCCTCGTAGTAGTAGAGCGTGACGACGGTCTTCTCCCGGTCGGGCAGCGTGTTGATGGCGCGGGCGAGCAGGCGGCGCTGCTCGCGGTCCTCGGCCACCTCGACGGGGTCGTCGGCCGCCGTGTCCTCCAGGGTGTCCATGAGGCTGAGCCGGTCACCCTCGCCGCCGACGTGCAGCAGCTCCTCCAGGGCGACGACATTGGCGAGGGACAACTGGCTGAAAACCGCGTGCAGTTCGTCGACCCCGATGCCCATCTCGGCGGCGACCTCGCTCTCCGAGGGGGTACGCCGGAGCTTCGCCTCCAGGGTCGCGTACGCGCGCTCGGCGGCACGGGCCTTCTGCCGGACGGAGCGGGGGATCCAGTCCAGCGCGCGCAGTTCGTCGATCATCGCCCCCCGGATGCGGGTGATGGCGTACGTCTCGAACTTGATGGACCGCGTGATGTCGAACTTCTCGATGGCGTCGATCAGGCCGAACACCCCGGAGGAGACGAAGTCGGCCTGCTCCACGTTGGGCGGCAGGCCCACGCTGACGCGGCCGGCGACGTACTTCACCAGGGGCGAGTAGTGCAGGATCAACTGCTCGCGCAGCCGCCCGTCGCCCGTCGCCTTGTAGGACCGCCACAACTCGTCGAGCGACGAGGGCGCCGGCGGTCGGTCGGCGCTCCGGGCCTCGGGGGGTGTCGACCTGGCCGCGGTGCGGTCGGACCCGGAGGTGTGCTGGGGCATGCGGTGCCTTGAGCCGTTCTGCCGTGACGTGGGGATATGGGGTGAGCGTAGCGTGACCAGCCGGTCGCGGTGCGCGCATGCGTGGGGGGACGGCGCGGCCGGGACCGGTACGGCGGTCAGCGGGATATGGAGGTCATCCGCCTCACCCTGTCACCCGAATGCCCCAGGTCAAGCACCGCCTCGCGCGGGTCCGCCGCCGCCCCGGCGTGGCGCGGCGGGACGCCATGTGTCGCTGTGTCGTTCGACAAACCCGAGCGAGTGAAGCTCGACCAGCCGGGCGAGTGCCGCGTCCACCGTGGTCCCCGCATCGCGCGCCACCTCGGCCAGCCGGTCCGTGCCGCCCGCGGGCAGTGCCTCAAGGACCCGCGCGCACTCCGGCCCAAGCAGGTCCCGGGGCAGCACCGGTCCGCTTTTGACCGGGGCGAGTTCACCGATGCCTCCGACCAGTTCGATCACCTCCTCCGCGTCCGTGACCAGCACGCCTTCGGTGCGCAGCAGTTCGTGCACCCCGGCCGAGAGGCCGCTCGTGACCGGCCCGGGCACCCCCATCGTGAGGCGTCCTAGCCGCAGCGCCCAGCGGGCCGTGGAAAGGGAGCCACTGCGGTACGCGGCCTCGACCACGACGGTGCCCCGGCTGAGCGCGGCGATCACGCGGTTGCGCAGCACGAACCTGCTGCGGGTCGGATGGCTTGCCGGCGGTAATTCCCCGACGACGAGACCCTGTTCGGCGATGCGTGCGATCAACTCGGCGTGACCGCGCGGATAGGCCGTGTCCACTCCGCAGGCGAGTACGGCGGCCGTGGCGCCGCCCGCGGCGAGCGCGCCCCGGTGCGCCGCCGCGTCCACGCCGAAGGCGCCGCCCGAGATCACCACCCAGCCGCTGCCGGCGAGCCCGCCCGCGAGCGAGGCGGCCATGTGGGCGCCGTAGGGCGTGCAGGCCCGTGCGCCGACCACGGCGACCGAACGCAGCGCCCAGAGGCGCAGATCCGCCGCGCCCCGCACCCACAGCCCGATCGGCGCGGCGGCGCCCAGGTCGCCGAGCTGACTCGGCCACTCCGCGTCGCCGGGGCAGAGGAACCGCGCGCCGACGGCGGCGGCCGCGGCCAGGTCGCGTTCGGGATCGGCCGCAGCCGCCCGCGCCCGGCAGGCGTCGAGCCCCGGGGGACCGACACCGGTCAGGCACGCCGCGGCCTCGGAGGCCTCGCCCGTCAGCAACTCCAGCAGCCGGGACGCACCGAACCTGGCCAGCCATCCGCCGCCCCTCTCGTCACCTGGTTCGATCACACGGGTCAGGGCCGCCCGCGCGCGCCGCTCCGCGGGCGGCGTCCCGGCCGTCACGGTGCGACCACCGGAGCCGCAGCGCCGCGGGGCACCCCGGTGCGCAGTTCGAGGGCGAGCGCCACGTCGGGCTCACCGGGCCGGTCGCGGCCGGCGAGATCCGCGACGGTCCACGCCACTCTGAGGACCCGGTCGAGGCCCCGCGCGGTGAGCATGCCCCGCTCCAGGTCGCGCTCCGCCACAGCGAGCGCGCCGGGTCCGACCGGCCAGCGGGTGCGCAGTTCGTGGCCCGGCACCTGGCTGTTGAGCTGCCAGGGCATGCCCTCGTACCGCTCGGCCGCCCGCTTTCTGGCCTCGCGGACCCGGGCGGCGACCGTCGCCGTCGACTCGCCCCGCTCGCCGTGGCCCAGCAGGTCGGCCCGCTGGACGGGCCGCACCTCGACACGCAGGTCCACCCGGTCGAGCAGGGGCCCGGACAGGCGTGCCTGGTAGCGGCGTACGACCGAGGGCGGACACTCGCAGCCGGGGCCGGGACCGCTGCGCCTGCCGCACGGGCAGGGGTTGGCGGCCAGCACCATGAGGAACCGGGCGGGCAGCCGGACGACCCCGGCGCTGCGCGCCACCACCACGTGCCCCGACTCCAGGGGCTGGCGCAGCGCGTCGAGGGCCCGCCCGGAGAACTCGGGCGCCTCGTCGAGGAACAGCACCCCGCGGTGGGCGAGGGAGACGGCGCCCGGTCTCGGCAGGCCGTTGCCACCGCCGACGAGCGCCTGCATGGTCGCCGAGTGGTGCGGGGCGCAGTAGGGCGCAGTCCGCACCAGCGGTTCACCGGGCGGCAGGATGCCCGCGACCGAGTGCACCGCGGTGACCTCAAGGGACTCCCGTCCGGTCAGGGGTGGCAGGACTCCGGACAGCCGCTCGGCCAGCATCGTCTTGCCGGCGCCCGGCGGGCCGGACAGCAGCAGGTGGTGGCCCCCGGCCGCGGCGACCTCCAGTGCGGTGCGGGCGACGGTCTGGCCGGCGACGTCCGCGAGGTCCGCTCCGCGTTCACCGCCGGCCGGGCCGGGCGCGATGCCCGTACCGACTCCGGCCCCGGGCACGACGAGGCCCGAGAGCATGGCGTCGGGACGGCCCACCGCGTCCTCGCGCGGCACGTCCGGCACCGGTTCACCGGCCAGCACCGCGATCAGCTGGGCGAGACTGCGCACGCCCAGCACGGAGACCCCGGGCACCAGGGCGGCCTCCCCCGCGGTCTGCTCCGGGACGACCACCTGCCGGTAGCCCGCCTCCGCCGCGGCGAGCACCGCGGGCAGCACACCGCGCACCGGTCTGACGCGGCCGTCCAGCCCCAGTTCCCCGATCAGTACGAGGTCGGCGATCAAGCGCGGGTCGATGCGCTCGGCCGCCCCGAGCACCGAGGCGGCCACCGCGAGATCGAATCCACTGCCGCTCTTCGGGACGAAGGCCGGGCTGAGGCTCACCGTGAGTTTCTTCTGCGGCCACGGCACACCGGCGTTGACCACCGCGGCCCGGACCCGGTCCTTGCTCTCCATCAGGCTCTTGTCGGGCAGTCCGACCAGGGTGAAGGCCGCGACACCGGGTTCCAGGTCCGCCTGGACCTCGACCACCACGCCCTCGACACCGATCAGCGCCACGGAGCACGCCCGTGCGAACGCCATTCAGGCCACCCCCCGCACGTGCTCGACCTCGGGGGCGCCACGCCCCGGCAGCACCACTCCGACCAGGTCGATGCGGACGCCGCCGGGCGGTGGCCCGTCGAATCGCTCGATCCAGCAGGCCGCCAGCCGTCTCAGCCGGTCCGCCTTGACCGGCGTGATCGCCGCCATCGGATGCTGGAAGCCGCCGGCCCTGCGGGTCTTCACCTCGCAGACCACCAGCACATCGGCGTCCATCGCCACGATGTCGATCTCGCCGGTCCTGCCGCAGCGCCAGTTCCGCGCGAGCACGGTCATGCCCGCCCCGACCAGCAGCCGTGCGGCCAGTCCCTCTCCGTACCGTCCCAGTGCCCCCGTCGCGTTCATGTGCGACATCACCTCCGCCACCGACGATGACGCATCCCGCCGAGGCGAGTGGATCTTGGTGTTGGAACGGTGGACAACTATGCGGTTGTGGATAAACCGGTCACTCGTCCGGATGAGTTCACCCGGCGGGAAGCTCCAGGTCGTCGTTCTTGTTCAGCTCTTCGACGTTCACATCCTTGAACGTCAGGACGCGTACCTGCTTGACGAACCTGGCCGGCCTGTACATGTCCCAGACCCAGGCATCCGCCATCGTGACCTCGAAGAAGACCTCACCCTGAACCGAGTGCACCTGCATCTCGTAGTCATTGGTGAGGTAGAAACGACGTTCGGTCTCAATCACGTATTTGAACAGGCCGACGACATCTCGATACTCCCGGTAGAGCTTCAGCTCCATCTCGGTCTCGTACTTCTCGAGGTCCTCGGCGCTCATGGCATCCCCTTCAGCCGTTCGTCCCCCCATTGTGCTCCGGCACCGGGCGCCGCTAGGCGATTTCGGTATCGAGCATCACCGGCGTACCGGGGGGACCCTCGTCGAGCAGCGTACGCAGCAGCCCGGCGAGCCTGGTCGGGTACACCGTCTCACGCGTCGCCTCCAGTTCCGCGCAGGTCCACCAGCGCAGCCCCGAGACACTGCGCCGTTCCAGCTCGGTGAGGCCGGCCGGGTCGGTAGCGGTCTGCGCCGTACGCCCGAGGAAGTACCACTCGTCCTGGTCCCAGCGCCGGCCGTCGAAGGGGAAGGAGCATGTCCGGCGCCACAGCACCGGACCCAGGTCCAGCTGTGTGATCCCCGTCTCCTCCGCGAGTTCGCGGAGCACTGCCTGTTCGCGGGTCTCGTCGCCCTCCAGGCCCCCACCCGGCGTGAACCACCAGGTCTTCGCCGGATCGTCGGGCTCGTGCCCGTGCATCAGGAGGATCCGCTCGTCGGAGTCGAGCAGGATCACCCGCGCCACCCGGCGCGGCTCAGCGGACACCGGCCCGCTCCCCCGCGGGAGTGGGCGCCGGCCGGGCCCGGCCCCGCCGGTTGAGCAGCGGGCCGAGGGCGGCCCCCAGGAAGATCAGGACGGCTCCCGCGACCACGGCGACCGCCATCAGCCGCAGCGGCCCGCCGGAGGAGATCCCGCCGGGGAGCGCGGCGAACGTCTTCGGGCGGCCGATGAGGTGCGCGGGCGGCCAGGCGATCGCGTCGACCCTGCCCTTCACGTCGGAGCGCGGCACCGAGCCCTGCTCCTTGTCCTGAAGGTGGACACGGGAGTCGAGCGAGTTGGCCCGCTCGTCACCGAGCATGAACAGTTCGCCGACGGGGACGTCGGCGGAGAAGTTCGCCCCTGCGGCGCGGCCCCCGCCGAGGGCCTTGTCGGTGTACGGCTCATCGAGCGGCACGCCGTTCACGCTCAGCCTGCCCTGCTTGTCGCAGCACCTGACGGCGTCGCCGCCCACGGCGACGACCCGCTTGACGAGCGGCAGGTCCCCCCACTCGCTGTCCTTGAAGACGACCACGTCGCCCCGGCGGACGTCGTCGCCGGATATGCGCTGGGCGAGGACCTTGTCACCGGCCACGATCGTGGGGGTCATCGACCCGGTGGGCACGGTGTACGGCTGGTACTCGACGGCCGCCCAGGCGAACCCCCCGAGGAAGAGCACACAGCCGACGGCCACGACCAGCCCCGACAGTGTGCTGCCGAGGCGGCCGTGGCCGCCCTTCGTCCGTCCTGCGCTGCTCATCCCGGCACGCCCCCGCTCGGAGTGTGGTCCCGGCCCTCGGGTATCCGGGACGCACCCTACCCGGCGGTACGGGAGCCGGTAAGCCGCTTCCTGCGCCACAGGACCAGCGGTACGGCTCCCGCGAGACCGGCTGCGGCGGGGGCCGTCGAGGCCGCCGCCGCACTGAGTCCTGACTGGTCAAAGGTGCTGGGAACGCCGAGGAAGTGCCAGCGGTCGACCGGCCAGGCGACGACGAACGCACGCCCGACGACGTCCTTTGTGGAGACGGTGCCGTTTCCGGGGAGGTTCTGGTGGTAGCGGGAGTCACTGGAGTCCTGGCGGTGGTCGCCCATCACCCAGATACGGCCCTTGGGGACCTTGATCGGGCCGAACGGCAGGTCGTCGCAAGGGGTGTTGCCGGGGTAGATGTAGTTCTTCTCCTCCAGCGCGTGGCCGTTGACCATGACCTTCCCCCCCTTCTTGCAGGACACGGTGTCCCCGCCGACGGCGATGACCCGCTTGATCAGGTCCTTCTCCTCGGCGGAGGGCATCAGGCCGATGAAGCTGAGGCCCTTTTGCACCACGTTCTGCTGGGGGGTCGGCTCGCCGTCCAGCCAGCCGCCGGGGTCGTGGAAGACGACGACCTCGCCCCGCTGCGGCTCCGAGCCGAACCACGGAGTCAGCTTGTCCACGAGCACCCGGTCGCCCCGCTGCAGGGTGTCCTGCATGGAGTCCGAAGGGATCGAGAACGCCTGGACGAGGAATGTCTTGATCACCAGGGCGAGCGCGAGAGCGATGATGATCAGCAGGGGCAGCTCCTTCCAGAAGGAACGCTGCTGACCCGGCTGCCGCTGCCTGCGCGACCTGCCGCCCCTGTGGGTGGGTGTCTCCTCGTCGTCCATCACTTCACCAGGCACTCCATCGGTCACGGCTTCGGGCGACTCGGCGAGCTGCTCGCGGCCCTCCTCGGGTCCTTCGTGTCCGGACCGTGCGCCGACCGCCACATCCCCCACATCCACTCCTTCACCTTGTGCGAATTCGTCGGGTGCGAATTCACTGCGTGTGATCTCGCTGCGGCGAGTTCACTCCGTGCGGGCGCCTGCCCCACGGCCGGGACAGAACCACCACTCCCATAACGAGCGGAAGTTCCGCAGGGGTCGGGGGCGCCGGCAATCCGTTCCGGTCCCGACGGGCCACAGTAGGCGACCCGGGCGTAGCGGACGCGTGAACATCCCCTGGGTCCGGGACCGACCGGAAGGTCGCTGGTTCCCTCAGCCTGCTCCAGTCGCCGACGGGCCAGGCGATCACCACGGCGCGGCCCACGACGTCGGAAAGGGGCACTGTGCCCTGGAATTCCTCGTCCATGTGGAAGCGGGAGTCGGCGGAAAGACCCCGATGGTCGCCGAGGAAAAACAGCCGTCCCTCGGGCACTTTCACATCGAACGAGATCGTCGACGGCGCGTTGCCGGGGTACAGGTAGGGTTCGTCAAGGGCTTTTCCGTTGACGGTGACTTTGCCATTCTTGTCACAACATTTGACGGTGTCACCGCCGACCCCGATCACCCTCTTGATGAGGTCGCGGTCGTTCGCGGACGGCAGCAGCCCGATGAAGGTCAGCCCGCGCTTGAGCTGCTTGACTCCGGCGGGTGAGGTGTCGGGGGCCTGTTTCTCCCCCGCCAGCCAGTCGCTCGGGTCCTTGAAGACGACGACGTCACCACGGCTCGGCTCCGACCCGAACCACGGGGTCAGCTTGTCGACGAGGACGCGGTCACCGATCCGGATCGTGTTCTCCATCGACCCCGAGGGGATCACGAACGCCTGGACGAGGAACGTCTTCAGGACGAGCGCGATCACCACGGCGACCACGATCAGGAGTGGTATCTCCGTGACCGCGGAGCGGCGTCTGCGGCGCTTGACGCGGCGGGCGAGTCTGCGACGGTCCGCCCGACCCGGCAGGTTCGGCGCGAGGGCGCCGGCGGGCCCCGCCTGGGCGGTGTGGCCGCCCGGCCGCCCCCGCCTACCCATGGGAGCCACCCGCGGCCGGTACACGCCCGAAGGCCGTCGCACCGCCGCGTACGGACGCCCAGTGGCCGATCGGCCAGCCGATCCACCGCGCCCGGCCGAGCACCTTGGAGACGGGCACCATGCCGCCCCCGGGGTCGCCGAGGTGGTCGCGGGAGTCGCGCGAATCGGCGCGGTGGTCCCCGAGGACGAAGAGCGTCCCGTCGGGCACGACGATGTCGAAGGGAACGCTGGAGGGCGCGTCACCGTGGCGTACGTACGGCTCCGTCACCGCCACCCCGTTCACCTTGATCCTTCCGCCCTTCGTGCAGCACACCACGCGGTCTCCCCCCACGCCCACGACGCGCTTGACGTAGTCCGTGTCCGAGGGGCCGGCGAGCCCGAGGGCGGCGGCCGTGTCCCGCACCAGCGAGACCACGGGACCGGGGCCCGCGGGCTCCTGGACGAAGGAGCCCGTGCCGTCGAACACGACGACGTCGCCCCGCCGGGGTGCCGAACCGAAGCGGTACGCCAGCTTGTCGACGAGGACCCGGTCACCGACGCGCAGTGTGGGCTCCATCGAACCGCTCGGGATCAGGAACGGCTGCATCACGAAATGGCTGACCAGCAAGGCGAAGACCACGCAGAGGACGAGGAGGGCGAGCACCCCGCGCCAGGAGAGGAGCCACCACGCCCCTTCGGTGTCCTCCGGGAGGGCGGACACGGCCTCCGGCCCCGCGGACGCGCCGTTCCGCGAGCCGCCGGCGCCGGGGCCCGGAGGGTCCTCGGAACGTACGGAGCGCGGCCCCTCATCCCCGTCCCGCTGAGGGGAGGGTGAGGGGCCGCGCTCGGTGTCGTACGCGTCGCTGTCCATCGGGCCCTGAGCTTATCGGGCCCTACTGTGGACCCCGCCGTCAGTTGTCGCGCTTCTCCTTGATCTTCGCGGCCTTGCCGCGCAGTTCACGGAGGTAGTACAGCTTCGCGCGGCGGACGTCGCCGCGGCTGACGAGCTCGATCTTCTCGAAGATCGGGCTGTGCACCGGGAAGGTCCGCTCGACGCCGACCGAGAAGGACACCTTGCGGACCGTGAAGGTCTCGCGGACGCCCGAACCCTGGCGACGGATGACGACGCCCTTGAACTGCTGGATACGGGAGCGGTTGCCCTCGATGACACGGACGTGGACGTTGACCGTGTCACCCGGGCGGAAGGCGGGGAGGTCGGTCCGCAGCGATGCGGAGTCGACGGTGTCGAGCAGGCTGGACATGAAGTTCTGCTTCCTCGCCGATGCCACAGGTCATCAGCGGAATGTCGTAAGGCGGTTGCTTGAGGTGTGCCGTTCGCGTCGGACGGGCGTCGTTCCCCCTGTGGCAGGGGCGCGCGCCGGACGTACGGCAGCGGCCTATTGTTCCACGTCGGGCGGCCTGCGCCAAAATCGCCCACCCGGTTCCGGCGCCCAGCCGAGGATGGACAGCGTTTCGCGGTCCTTCTTGTCGAAGGACGCGGGGTCACAGCGCTCGATCATGTCGGGGCGGTGCGCGGCGGTCCTGGCCAGGGCGTCGTCCCTGCGCCGGCGTGCGACCTTCCCATGGTGGCCGCTCAGCAGCACGTCCGGCACGCCCCGGCCGCGCCACTCGGGCGGCTTGGTGAAGACGGGGCCCTCCAGCAGGTCGGCCATGGCCCCCGGGGCGAACGAGTCGTCGCGGTGCGACTCGGCGTTGCCGAGGACGCCGGGCAACAGCCGCGCGACGGCCTCGGTGATCACGAGGACCGCCGCTTCCCCGCCGGCCAGTACGTAGTCGCCGATGGACACCTCGTGGACCGGCATCCGCGTCGCGTACTCGTCGACGATCCGGCCGTCGATGCCCTCGTACCGGGCCGGGGTGAAGATCAGCCAGGGGCGCTCGGACAGTTCGACGGCGAGCTTCTGGGTGAAGGGCCGTCCGCTCGGCGTCGGCACCACCAGCACGGGATCATGGGCGCCGGCCTCGTAGCCGCGCGCCAGGACGTCGTCGAGGGCGTCGCCCCACGGCTGGGTCTTCATGACCATGCCGGGACCGCCGCCGTACGGGGTGTCGTCGACGGTGTTGTGGCGGTCGTACGCCCACCGCCGCAGATCGTGCACGTCGACGGAGAGCAGGCCGCTCGCACGCGCCTTGCCGACGAGCGAGACGTGCAGCGGATCGAGGTACTCGGGGAAGATCGTGACGACGTCGAGCCTCATCGGGTGCCGTCCTCGCGGCCCACGTCGCGACCTGCGGAGTCCGTACCGGTCCGCGCCGTGCCGGGATCACCCTCGGTGGCCGCCGCGGCGTCACCCGCAGCGTCCGTCGCGTCCTCTACGGGGGCGATCAGGCCCGGCGGCGGGTCGATGACGGCCCGCTGCTCCTCCAGATCGATCTCGGTGACGATCTCCTCGACGAACGGGATCATGACCTCGCTGCCGTCGGGGCGCTCCACGATGAACAGGTCCTGCGAGGGCAGGTGGGAGATCTCCGTGATGCGACCCACCTCGGTGCCGTCGGTGAGGACGACGTCCAGGTCCATCAGCTGGTGGTCGTAGAACTCGTCCGGATCCTCCGGCAGTTCCTCGGGGTCGACCTCGGCGATCAGCAGGATGTTGCGCAGCGCCTCGGCGCCGCCACGGTCGGCGACTCCTTCGAAGCGCAGCAGGAGCCGTCCGCTGTGCACCCGGCCCGTCGCGATGGTCAGCGGGCCCGCCGCCGCAGGATCGGTGGTGAGGACCGCGCCGGGGCCGAGCCTGACCTCGGGTTCGTCCGTCCTGACGTCGACGGTGACCTCGCCCCGCACTCCGTGCGCGCGGCCGATCCGGGCAACTACCAACTGCACTGCGTGTACCTCTCCTGATGAAACGAAACGGGCCGGGGAGGACTCTGCCTCCCCGGCCCGTGCCGGTGTTCCACTGCGTCAGCGAACCTGGTCCACGTCGACGAGGTCGACGCGGATACCACGGCCGCCGATCGCACCCACGACGGTGCGCAGGGCGCGGGCGGTACGGCCGTTACGGCCGATCACCTTGCCGAGGTCGTCCGGGTGCACCCGGACTTCGAGTACACGACCGCGTCGCAGATCGCGCGACGCGACACGTACCTCGTCCGGATTGTCGACGATGCCCTTCACGAGGTGCTCGAGAGCCTCCTCGAGCATGATCAGGCCTCGGTCGACTCGACGGCGGCCGAGGGCTCGGCCTCGTCGGCCTTCTTCTCGGCCTTCTTCGCCTTCTGGGTGATCGCCTCACCCTTGGGCTCGTCACCGGCTTCCTTGGCGGCGGCCTCGAAGAGTCCACTGCGGTCGGCCTTCGGCTCCGGCTGCTTCAGCGGCTCGGGGGCGGGCAGGCCCTTGTGCGCCTGCCAGTCACCGGTCAGCTTCAGGATGGCGAGAACCGGCTCGGTCGGCTGAGCGCCGACGGAGAGCCAGTACTGCGCGCGCTCCGCGTTGACCTGGATGCGCGAGGGGTTCTCGATCGGGTGGTACAGGCCGATCTCCTCGATGGCCCGGCCGTCACGGCGGGTACGGGAGTCGGCGACGACGATGCGGTAGTGAGGCGCACGGATCTTGCCCAGACGCTTCAGCTTGATCTTGACTGCCACGGGAGTGGTGTCTCCTGGTCTTGACGTGGTTGGGCACAACGGGATGCCACGTGGGGTTGTGGTACCCGATCTGTCCGATGGACGCGTCAGCCGTAGGAGAGAGGGGTCCTGTTCGACTGTCGAGTACAGCCATTCATTGTGCCACACGTACGGAGCACATCCGCACGCGCGGCCCGCCCCCCGGACCCACGCACCACCGGTCCCCTTTTCCGGCGGGTACGGCGGGCACGGCAGGCCATCGCGGCGGGTGCGGCAGGCGTCACAGCAGGATACGGCGGGCGTCATTCGGCCGCCGCGCTCTCAGCTCGCGGCCGCCACCGCTTCCTGCGCTTCCTGCTCCGGGATGCGGAACGGCTTGCCGCAGCCGCCGCAGACGATGGGAGCCTGCGCGAGGACCGACGGCACGACGCGGACGTTGCGCCCGCAGTCGCAGACCGCCTTCACGCGCACGCCGCCGCCTGAGGAGCCGTGCCGGGCGGCGGGCCCCCGGAAACTTCGCTTGGTGTCGGCGGCCGTGGCGACCGTGTGCGCCTTCAGGGCGCGCTGCAGTCTCTCCATGGTCGGGCGGTAGCGCCGCTTCGCCTCGGGACTGAGGGCGACCAGCGAGAAGCCGCTGCTCGCATGCGGCTCGTCGGGATGGTCCAGGCCCATCTCCTCAGCGATGGCGAGGAAGCGCCGGTTGTGGTAGCGGCCGGCGCGGGAGGTGTCACGCACTCCTCGGGCGGCGGCGATACCGTGGACCGCTTCGTGAAGCAGCCGTTCGAAGGAGAGCTCGGCGCCGCAGGCGGACGAGGACTCTCCGATCAGGGACTCTGGCGCGGCGAGATCCGGCAGCTCAGGGTGGTACCGCTGAATATCGGCCCACGCCTGTGCCAGCTCTGCGGCGAGAACAGGTGGTGTCGTGCTCACGTCGTGTACAACGAGCAGAATCGCCGCCGGGTTCCATTACGGGGCATCCCAATTAATTTGCCCGTACCCGTCAGTTGCGGTTGATGCACGCTGACGAGGGCAGGTGCGCCGAACTGTGGATAACTCTCACAGCTCACACCAAGGTGGTACGTAGCGAATCGTACGCAGCCGCGCGTAGTCGATCTACGCACCACCTCGGCCGCAGGCCTCTGACCTCAGTAAGCGCGGGCGATGAGGGCGATCGTGCCCGGCGTGTCGTCGGACTGCGGGACCGATCCGTCCTCCCCGACCAGGCACCGCACCGTCACACCCTGCTCGGCCAGCTTGGCCTCGCCCTCCACACCCAGATCGGCCCACGGGATGCGGGCCCAGCCGGTCGCGGAGGCCTCGACGGCCTCCTCGATCGTCGCCACGTCCACCGTGCGCGCCTCACGGCGCTCCCGGGATTCGCGCAGCAGTTGCGCCTGGTCCTCCTCAAGGAGGCCGGGCAGCAGCCCCGGCAGCGCGTCCAGGGCGACGGGCTCCTTGCCGCCGGGGATCCTGCGGGCCAGCATCGCCGTGCCGGCCGCGACGTCGCGCGGGCCGATCTCGACCCGCACGGGGACGCCCTTGAGCTCCCAGTCGACGGCACGGCGGCCGAACGGGGTGTCGGTGCGGTCGTCGACCTGCACCCGGACACCGGCCTCCTTGAGGCGCGCGGCGAGCTGCCTCGCGGCACTCAGGACGGCCCCGTCCTCCTTGATCGCGAGGACGACGACCTGGACGGGCGCGAGCCGGGGCGGTACCCGCAGGCCGTTGTCGTCGCCGTGCGACATGATCAGCCCGCCGACCATGCGGGTGGAGGCGCCCCAGGACGTCTGCCAGACCAGCTCCTGGGTGCCTTCCTTGGAGAGGTACTGCGTGTTGAAGGCGCGCGCGAAGTTCTGCCCGAGCTCGTGGCTCGTACCCAACTGGAGGGCCTTGCCGTCGCCCATCATGCCTTCCAGCGTCAGGGTGTTGACGGCACCGGCGAAGCGCTCGCGCCGGGTCTTGCGGCCGAGTACGACGTCGATGGCGAGCAGGTCGGACATGAACTCGCCGTAGACCTCACGGTGGATGCGCTCCGCGAAGGCGCGGGCGTCCTCGTAGGTCGCGTGCGCGGTGTGCCCCTCCTGCCAGAGGAACTCGGTGGTGCGCAGGAAGACCCGGGGCCGCATCTCCCAGCGGACCACGTTGGCCCACTGGTTGATCAGCAGGGGCAGGTCCCGGTAGCTCTGCACCCATTTGGAGAAGTACTCGTTGATGATCGTCTCGGAGGTCGGCCGGACGACCACCGGCTCCTCCAGCTCCTTGCCACCGGCGTGGGTGACGACGGCGAGCTCCGGGGCGAAGCCCTCGACGTGCTCCGCCTCCCGGGTCAGATAGGACTGCGGGATGAAGAGCGGGAAGTACGCGTTGGAAACGCCCGCTTCCTTGATGCGGGCGTCCATCTCGGACTGCATCCGCTCCCACAGACCGTACCCGTACGGCCTAATCACCATCGTGCCGCGCACGGGGCCGTTGTCGGCCAGCTCGGCCTTGTTGATCAGATCCTGGTACCAGCGGGGAAAGTCGTCCGCCCGCGGCGTGAGTACGGGTGCTTTTGCCATGGCGGGCATCGTACGGCGGGGGCACGGCGAACCAGGAATCGGCCCGGCACGGGCCCGACGTCCGCGGCGAACGCCCGCGACACGAACAGTTTACGTGTCCCCCACTGGACGCCGCGGCGGATGCGCAGTTCCCTGGCATACGGGGGATGTGGGTGCGCACGCACACGGAGGGTGACCCGGCAGGGCACTACCGACCTTTCGGCGGATTGGGGCGCAATTCATGACAAGGACGCTCGTCGATGACCACAGGCTGCACCGGAACACGGCCGGGGCGACGGCCCCCGCGACGCCGAGCACGGCGGACGTGAGCCCGCGCGCCCGGGACTGGGCCGAGATCCAGGAACGGATGCTGGTGCCACTGTACGAAGCGGTCTACGAGCGGCTCGAAGTACGTGACGGGACCAGGCTGCTCGCCCTGGGCTGCGGCTCGGGGCTCTCGCTGCTGATGGCGGCCACGCTCGGCGCGGAGGTCACCGGCGTGGACTTCGACCGGGACCTGCTGGCACTCGCGGACGAACGGCTGCACGCGGGCGCCGTGCCCGCGCGGCGCCCTGCCGCGGCGGCGCCCGGACGACTGCTGCGGCCGGAGCGCATCGCGGACGCCTCGGAGCCCGGTCGCGCGCCGTTCGACGTCATCACCTCCTTTCCCCCGGTGGGGTCGGTGGCCGGGGACACCAGGAGTCCGGCGCCCGCGCTGCGCCGGGCGGTGCCGCTGGCCCGGCAGGGCGCGCCCGTCGTGCTGGCCGGCTGGGGGCCGCCGGAGCGGTGCGCCGCGGCCGGGGTGCTGGGGGTGGCAGGGCGGCTGACGGACCGGCTGCGCAAGGGCACGTGGCGGCCCGCCCACCGGGACGACCTGGAGGACGTGGCAGCGCGTGCCGGCCTGCGGCCCGACGGCTCCGGGAGGGTGTCCTGCCCGTTCGGCTACGCGGACCTGGCGAGCGCGGTGCGCGGCATGCTCTCGACCGGCGTGTTCGACGGAGCGGTCCGGGCCACCGACAGGCGCCAGGTGGAGAAGGAGATGGCGGAGGCGCTCCATCCGCACGTGCGCAAGGACGGCACGGTGTGGATGCCGAACGTCTTCCGGTACCTGATCGCCCGCGTGCCGTGAACCGCGGGCGCCCGATGACCGGACGCGCTTGCGGATGCTCCCCCGGCCCGGTGCCACCCGGATCACGCCGGCGGGTACCGCGTGCGGCGCGATGGCGAGTGGTCGGGCTCGCGTGCCCGTCCGAGATGTCGCGGCCGGACCAGGCTCGTGGCGGCCGGCTCCGGCGAGCATGGGGTGACCGGCCCCGGCTCGCGCCGGTCGTGGCCGGCTCCGCCCCGGCCGGTGGCGACCGGGCCCATCTCGCGGATGCCCGAAGCGGAGGCCACGGGTGGTGGCGCTGAGCCCGCAACCGCTCAGGCGGCCGCTGGAGCGGGCACCCCCCAACCACTTTCTCGGCTGCCCTGTCGCAGGTCGATCCGGTGGCCCGTGGCGGCCGGTCAGCGGTGAGCCGCCAGCCGAGCGGAGCGGCGGGCGGGACTCCACCGATGAGCACGCGAGGTCGTCGAACATTCCCTCGAAAGAGTCCTTGTCAGTATCCGGGATTCTGGTTACTGTCTCCGTGTGACCGGACTTGACGAGCGTTTCCTGACGCGCAACGGCCTCGCGGCGCGACAGCTCGCGGTTCTCCTGCTGAACCACGAGCCGGACACGCGGCTGCCCCGCGTGCGGGACTTCGCCGAGGAACTCGGCGTGGGAAACGGCACCGTCCAGGCCGCGTTGCAGCTGCTGGAACACGCCGGGGCGATAGAGACGACGGCGCGCGGCCACCTGGGCACGTTCCTCGTCCGCTCCGACCGGTCCATACTCTGGCGCCTGTCCGGGCTCGGCACTCTGCTCGCCGCCATGCCACTGCCGTACTCCCGGCGCTACGAGGGACTCGCGACGGGGCTGCGCCGCGCCTTCGAGGCGGCGGGCGCACCCTTCGCGATCACGTTCATGCGGGGCGCGGGGGCGCGGACGACGGCGCTGCTCGACGGGAAGGTCGACCTGGTGGTGCTCTCCCGCTTCGCCGCCGACCGGCTGATCGAGGAGCACGCCGTGGAACTGGTGGCGGATCTGGGGCCCGCCACCTACGTCGGGGCGCACGGACTGCTGGTGCGCCATGGACTGGACGTCGACATGTCGGGGCTCAGAGTCGCGGTCGACTACGCGTCGGAGGATCAGCGCATGCTGGCGGAGCGCGTCTTCGCCGACCGTGCCGACATCACCTGGGTCGAGGCGTCGTACATGCAGCTGGGTGAGGTCTTCCAGCACGACATGGCCGACGCCACGGTCTGGAGTCTGGACGAGGCGCCCGGTCGGCTCGGGCCCGGCGTCGATGTCCTCCCGCTCGGTGACGAGGTCACACGCGATCTCGCGCTGCGCAATTCGAGTGCGGCGATCATCGGAAGGACGGACGGAGCCAAGGCCCTCGCGGCCGTGCGTGACGCGCTGGACTTCCCGACGATCGCCCACTGTCAGAACGAGGTGCTCCAGGGCAAGCGCACGCCCTGGTACTGACGTGGAGCGGGGCCCCCCGCGCATACTCGTTGCGGAGAAGGCCCCACTGCGAGCTCAAAATACAAAATACGGGTTACTGAACATTCAGAAACGCTCAGTAACCGGTGCGGCGACCGCGACCCGTGGAAGCGCCGAAGCGACCCGAAGGAGGAGGAACGCCATGGACGACCAACTCGCCCTCCGCATCCAGCTGTTCCGCGAGAGCGGCCAGGTGCGTCCGGAGGTCGCCGCCTTCGTCACGGAGGAACTGACGGCCCTGGCCGACGGGGGCGACACCGTCACGGAGGACACGGCGGGCATGCTCACCAGCCATCTGATGATGGCCCTGACCCGCCTGCTGGACGGCGAGCCCATCGCCGCCTTCCCCACGGACGAACAGGTGACGGCCGAGCTCGACGGCCATCCGGACGCTGTGGCACGGGCCCGCGAGGTCTCCGGCCGCGCCGAACGCGCGCTGGGCGCGGCCCTGCCCGACTCGGAGATCAACTTCCTGGCCCTGCACCTGGCCGTCCTCGCCCAGCACTCCCCCGCCTGACCCGCTCCCGCGGTCCCCCGCCCCACCCGAGCAGCCGACCCAGCAGCTCGCGCGAGAAGAGAAGGAACCAGTCATGACGAAGATCCTCACCGGCGGCGTCGGCAAGACCGAGGTCGCGAAGACCGTCTCCGACCTCGGCATCGAAGGCGTCACCGTCACGGTCTCCAACGACATGGACGCGGCGATGAAGCTGCGCGCCCGTCAGGCCGACTACTACCTGGGCACCTGCCACACCGGCGCGGGCGCCTCCCTCGGCGTGCTGCTCGGCCTCGTCGGAGCGGCCAAGTGCCACACGTTCGGCCGCTCCGTGCCGACCGAGGAGAAGATCACCGCGCTGCTCGCCGAAGGCAAGACCGTCTTCGGCTTCGCGATCGACCAGATCGACGTCATCGCCCCCCTCATGGCACGCGCCATCGCGGCGCGGGGCTGACCGCCGGAAACCCGACAGGGCACGAAGGAGTGACCCCGTGAGCACAGTGCTCGCAGCGAGCGCCCAGCTGGACTTCTCGCTGACCCAGAAACTGACCGTCATCGTGCTGGCCGCGCTCACCGCGCTCATCTCGCACATGGCACTGGCCGTCTTCAACGACGGCACCCGCCCCTTCATGCTGGAGTTCATCCAGGGGCGCGCCACGCGCGCGGCGACCGCGGCGGTCGCGTTCGGGCTCTCGGCCGGCTTCATCTTCGGCCTGGGCGCACCGATGGCGCTGTCGTCCGGGGTGCTCAATCCGTGGTTGCTGTTCCTGCCCACCGACATCCTCGGCATCCTCGCCATCCGCAAGTGGATGGCGGTGCTGCTCGGCGGTGGCTGGGGCGCGATCGTGGTCTTCGGCCTCAACGGCGCCAACAACGTGGCGCACAAACTGCCCGTGGACTTCCTGACGGCCATGCAGCAGATGTCCACGCCCATCCTGTTCCTGTTCACGCTGTTCCCGGTGATCGCGGTGGCCAAGCAGTTCGGCCGGGCGCGGGGCGGCATCACGGCCGTCGTGGAACTGGCCTTCGTGATCATGACGATGAAGCTCTGGCCGAGCGTCTTCGCGGGTTCCCTCGCGATGGCCGCCGGTGTGCTGATGCTCATCGGGTTCGCCGTGCGCAAGGACCTCCTCCAGCGCAAGGCCGACCGCGCGGAGGCGGCCGAGGCGGCCGAGGCGGCAGCGGCAGCCGCGCCGGAGCCCCCCGTGGGCGGCATCGGCGGGAGCGGGGGCGGGAGCGGCGGCGCCGTCCTGACCCGCACCGACGGCGGGGGCGCCGTGGCCACCAGCACGGCCACGGAGGAGGAAGCGGATCTCGAAGACCCGATGGCCTCCCTGTTCAGCGCGAGCGCGACCAGGCTCCGCAGGCACCTGCCGCTGTTCATGCTGCTGGGCGCCGGCGTCTGCATGATCGCGCAGATGCACATATTCGGCGGTGGCGAGGCGACGAGCTTCCTGATCGCCAAGGGGCACGTCGGCGAGGCGGCGCAGGTCGACTTCTACCGCGTCTTCGGCTTCATCCCGCTGATCGCGACCACCGCGCTGGCCTCCGGCACGTACGGCATCGCGGGCCTGACGCTCGTGTACCCGATCGGGTACCTGATGCCGAACCCGATCCTGGCGGCCGTCGCCGGCGCCTTGGTCCTCGCCCTGGAGATCCTCGGCCTGTCGTCCATCGGCAAGGTCCTCGGCAGGCTCCCGAGCGTCCGGGACTCCTCGGAGCACCTGCGCAGCGCCATCACGGACACCCTGCAACTGGCCATCCTGTTCGGCTCGCTGCTCGCGGCGAACGTGATGGGCGGCGGGCTCGGCATCCTCGTCGTCGGCGGGCTCTACCTCATCAACGAGGCGATGGGCCGGCCCGTGGTGCGGATGGCGGCGGCCCCCGCGGCGGTGATCGTCGGCGGGATCCTCCTCAACGTCCTGTACTGGCTCGACCTGTTCACCCCTGTGAAGGGCTGAGGGCCGCTCCCCGGCCCGGAAAGGCACCCGCACCATGCAACACCACCTGCGTACCGTCACCGGGCCGCTGTCCGTGTCGGAGGTACGGGGCCCGGTGCTCGCCCACGAGCACCTGGTCCTGGACCTCGACCGCGCGGGCGACGGGGCGGCCGTCCTCGACCCGGAGGCGCACGCGCCCGCCGTGGCCGGGGAACTCTCCGCCCTGCGCGACGAGTTCGGCCTCTCCGCCGTCGTCGAGCTGACGTGCCGCGGCATGGGACGCGATGCACGCGCCCTGGCCCGGCTGTCGGCCGGGACCGATGTCGCGGTCGTCGCGGCCACCGGCTGGTACTACGAGCCGTTCCACCCCGCCGAAGTCGGCGACAGCGACACCGGCCGCCTCACGGAGACCCTCCTTGAGGAGATCGAGGCGGGCATCGGCACGACGGGCGTCCGGCCCGGCGTCATCGGTGAGATCGGCAGCCATGGGGACCTGCCGAGCCCGGCGGAGACACGGGTGCTGATCGCGTCCGCCCGCGCCGCGTGCGCGGGCGGGCTGTCACTGGCGACCCACGCCCAGCTGGGCCGGGGCGGCCTCGCCCAGCTGGACATCCTCACCGGGGCGGGCCTGGCGCCGCACCGGATCTCCGTCGGTCACCAGGACCTGCTGGACGATCCGGCGGTCCATCGCGCGCTGGCCGCCGAGGGCGCGTACGTCGCCTTCGACACCGTCGGGAAGGCGAGCTACCAGAGCGACGGGACGCGGCTGCGGCTGCTGCTCGACCTGCTCGACGCGGGCCACGCGGACCGGGCGCTGCTGAGCTGCGACATCTCCCGCCACGGCTACCTGGCGGCCGAGGGCGGACAGGGCTACGGACACCTGTTCCGGTCCTTCCTGCCCAAGGCGCGCGCGGCGGGTGTCGACGACGACCTCGTGGACCTCATCACGCGCCGCAATCCCCTGCGCTTCCTCACCGGCGCAGATGTCGAGGAGATCTGACATGCCGCACGGCACACCCCCCACACCCCCCACCTCCACCGCATCCACCGCCGGCACGGCCGGCGCGCGGCCGTCCGGGGCCACGCTCCCCGAGACCCATCCCCTGCCCACCGTGCCGCTGGAGGACGCCGTCCGCGCGCAGTACCGGCTGCTGGAGTGCACGGCGGCACACTTCGAGGGCCCGCAGCTGTTCGCCGCGGACACCGGCGTCGTACCGGGCCTCGGCAGGCCCCGTACGACCGCCGGGGTGGAAGCGGTCCTCGCCGACTTCCTGGGCGCCGAGGACGCCGCGCTCGTCCAGGGCGCCGGCACCGGTGCCATCCGGGCCGCGCTCCAGGCCGGCGTCTCCGCGGGCGAACCGCTGCTCATCCACCGGGCGCCCGTGTACCGCACGACCGCCGTCACACTGCGCGGCCTCGGCGTGGAAAGCGTCGAGGTCGACTTCAACGACACCGCCGCCCTCGAATCGGCTCTCGGCACCGGCCGGTTCCGGTGGGCCTACGTACAGCACAGCAGGCAGCGCCTCACCGACGCCTACGATCCCGCGGTCGTGCTGGCCGCCTGCGCCGCCGCCGGGGTGCGCACGGTCGTGGACGACAACTACGCGGTGCTGCGCGTCCCGGCCTCGGGAGTCGAACTGGGCGCCGACGCCTCCTGCTTCTCCCTGTTCAAGCTGCACGGTCCGGAGGGTGTGGGTGCCGTCGTGGGCTCCCGCGACCTGGTCGAGCGGGTCCGCGCGGACAACTACTCGGGTGGCGGCCAGGTCCAGGGTCACCAGGCGCTCGACGCGCTGCGCGCGCTGACCCACGTGCCCGTCATGTGGGCGCTGCAGTCGCGGGTGGGCGCCGAGATCGCCGAACGGCTGGCCGCCGGGGAGGTCCCGGGCGTCGCCGACGTACGCCTGGCGAACGTCCAGGACCGCTGCCTGATCGTCCTGCTCGACGAGCCCGTGGCGCGGGAACTCCCCGCCGTCGCCGCCCGGTACGGCGCGGCTCCCTACCCGGTGGGATCCAACTCCCGTTACGAGATCGCGCCGCTCTTCTACCGCATGTCCGGCTCGTCCCTCGACGACGCACCCGAACTCGCCGACCGGGCCGTACGGATCAACCCGATGAGGGCCGGCGCGGACCTCGTGATCGAGATCCTGCGCCGCTCCCTGCACGACCTGAAGGGCTGACCGTGTTCCTCGACACCGTCCTCACCCGTAATCCCTCCCTCGTCGACACCGCCGCGGCGCTCCACCGCTCGGGCGTCATTCCGCCCGACACGTATGTACTGGACGCCGACGCCGTCGAGGCGAACGCCGCGCTGCTCGCCACCGAGGCCGAGCGCCTCGGGCTCACGCTCTGGTTCGTCGTCAAGCAACTGGGCCGCAACCCCGAGTTGATCCGTGCGATCTCCCGGCACATCCCGGACTTCGCCGCGATCGATCCCATCGAGGCCCGGCTGCTGCACGCCACGGGCGCCCGCGCCGGCAACCTCGGCCACCTGGTGCAGATCCCGCCGCGCGACCTGCCGGAGATGCTCGCCTGGCGCCCCGAGGCCGTCACGGTCTTCGACCTCGCCAACGCCCGCGCCGTCTCGGCCGCCGCGACGGAGCTCGGCCTGGTGCAGGACGTCCTCGTACGGCTCGAAGGCGCGCCCGGTTCCGTCTATCCCGGTCAGGAGGGCGGGGTGCCCCTGGAGCAGCTCGACGAGTTCGCCGCGCGGGCCGAGCGGCTTCCCGGCATCCGGATCGCGGGGATCACCGCGTTCCCGTGTGTGCTGTGCGACCCGGTCAGCGGCCTGCCCGCCCCGACCCCCACGTTCGAACTGGCCCTCAAGGCCAAGGACCTGCTCGCCTCACGGGGCCATGGGGACATGAAGCTGAGCGCACCGAGCGCCACCTCCATGGCGTCGCTGCCGCTCCTCGCCGAACTGGGTGCCACGCACGGCGAACCCGGCCACTCCCTGACCGGCACCACCCCGCTGCACGCCGTCGATCCGCACCAGCCGGAACAGCCGGCGTACGTGTACGTCACCGAGGTGGCGCACACCCTCGCGGACGGGCGCCCCGCCCTGCACGGTGGCGGGTTCTACGCGCGCGCCGGGATCCGCGAGGCGCTGCTGCCCACGAGCGGCGTCCGGCTGGCGGTGCATCCCTCACCTGCCGAGAACATCGACTACTACCGGCTGCTCGACGCGCCCGGGCGGGCCGACGACGCACGCGTCGGCGACACCGCCGTACTCGCCTTCCGCACCCAGATCTTCGTCACCCGCTCGACGGTCGCCGTCGTCTCCGGCCTGTCCACCGGCTCGCCCCGGCTCAGCGGCCTGTACGACGCACTCGGCCGGGCGCTGTAGCCGGGAAGGAGCACACACCATGAGCAGGACCGTCATCGTCGTCCTCGACGGATTCGGCGTCGGCGCCATGCCCGACGCCGGCGCCCTGCGGCCCGGCGACATCACCGCCGACACCTGCGGGCACGTCCTGGACGGGTGCCACGAGCTGATGGGGCGCCCGCTGCGGCTGCCCGGCCTCGGGGCACTCGGTCTGGGCGTCGTCCATCCGCACCGGGACATGGCGCCCGCGACGCCGCTGCCGGTATCGGTGGGCAGGGCGGCCCTCGGGTATCCGGGCGCGGACACGTTCGCGGGCCATCAGACCATGATGGGCGCGGACTTCAGCCGCGTCACGGTGGCCCGGCTCGGTGACCACCTGCCCGAGGTGACAGGCGCCCTGAAGGCGGCAGGGCACACGGTGTCGCTGCTCGGCGGCAGGCCGCTGCTGATCGTCGACGACGCCGTACTGGTCCACGACAACCTGGAGGCCGACCCCGGCATCAACTGGAACGCGTCGGCCCGCCTGGAGGACCTGCCCTTCGAGGGTGTCCTCGCGATCGCCCGTACGGTACGCACGGTCGCGCCGGTCGCCCGCGTGATCGCGGTCGGTGGGCACGCGGACGGCCCGCTGGCCGGGTTCGTACGTGACGGCGACGGCGGCACGATCGGTCTGGACACACCTGCCACCGGCTTCTACCGCAACGGCGGCCTGGAAGTGCGGCATCTGGGCGCGGACATCGACCACACCCGGCAGTTGCCGGACCTCGCGGCGCGCTCCGGCGTCCCCGTGACCCTGATCGGCAAGGCCGCCGACGTCCTCGCCTGCGAGGCGGCGGAGCGGCGCCCCGCCGTCGCGACGGCCGAGGTCGTCGCCCACACCCTGGACGCCGTGCGGGGCGCGGGCGCGGATGCCCTCGTGGTGGCCAATGTCCAGGAGACGGACCTCGCGGGGCACCAGCAGGACACCGAGCGGTACGGGCGGGTGCTGGAGGAGGCGGACGCCGGCCTGTTCGAGCTGATCGGTCTGCTGGACACCCCGGGCGACCTGCTGATCGTCACCGGCGACCATGGCAACGACCCCACCATCGGGCACGCGTACCACACCCGGGAGTTCGTTCCCGTGCTGATCCATCGGCCCGGGGCGGGCGGCACGGAGATACGGCCGGACGCCCCGACCCTCGCCGACGTCGGCGCCATCGCCGCGGCTTCCCTCGGCCTGGACACCCGGACACTGGCGAACGGCTCGGCCACCCGCTGACGCGGTGCGGTGCGGGGCGTGCCCGGGGCCCGGCCCCGCGCCGCCCAGCTCTGCGGCCTGCCCTACGGCGCCTCGGCGCCTCTCCCGGGAGTCCCGTCGGCGAAGGAGGCCGGAACCCCTGGACGCACGAACGGGGGGCACCTGCCGGACGGTGTGCGTCCGGCAGGTGCCCCCCGCTGTGGATCCCGAACCGGTCAGCCCATGAACTTCTTGAACTCATCGGGCAGTTCGAACGGCTTGCTCGGCTCCGGCTCCTGCGTCGCCGTCCCGTCGAGGGCCGCCTGCTCCCTGCGGGCGAGCGCGGCTTGCTCGTCGGCCTTGCGCTTCATCGGGTTGCCCGAACGCTGCTTGCCCTTGGCCGACTTCTGCTTCTTCTTCTGCCTGCCGGGGCCGCCGCCCATGCCCGGCATGCCGGGCATCCCCGGCATGCCGCCGCCCTGCGCCATCCGCGACATCATCTTCCGGGCTTCGAAGAACCGCTCCACCAGGTTCTTCACCGCGCCGACCTCGACACCGGAACCACGGGCGATACGGGCGCGGCGCGAACCGTTGATGATCGTGGGCTCGGCGCGCTCGCCCGGCGTCATCGACTTGATGATCGCGGCCGTGCGGTCGACGTCCCGCTCGTCGAGGTTGTTGATCTGCTCCTTCATCTGCCCCATGCCCGGCAGCATCCCGAGCAGCTTGGACAGCGAGCCCATCTTCCTGACCTGCTCCATCTGGGACAGGAAGTCGTCGAGCGTGAACTCCTTCGGGCCCTTCGCCAGTTTCGCGGCCATCTTCTCGGCCTCGTCCTGGCTGAAGGTCTGTTCGGCCTTCTCGATGAGGCTGAGCAGGTCACCCATGTCGAGGATGCGGGAGGCCATGCGGTCCGGGTGGAACGCGTCGAACTCGTCCAGCTTCTCGCCGTTGGAGGCGAACATGATCTGCTTGCCGGTCACATGCGCGATGGACAGCGCGGCACCACCGCGCGCGTCACCGTCGAGCTTGGAGAGCACGACACCGTCGAAACCGACGCCGTCGCGGAACGCCTCCGCGGTGTTGACCGCGTCCTGGCCGATCATCGCGTCGACGACGTAGAGGACCTCGTCGGGCGAGACGGCGTCGCGGATGTCCGCGGCCTGCCGCATCAGCTCCTGGTCGATGCCCAGGCGGCCGGCCGTGTCCACGATCACCACGTCGTGGACCTTGTCCCGCGCGTACGTGATCGAGTCCTTGGCGACCTTGACCGGGTCGCCCACACCGTTGCCCGGCTCCGGGGCGTAGACGGCGACGCCGGCGCGGCCGGCCACGACGGACAGCTGGGTGACCGCGTTGGGCCGTTGGAGGTCGGCCGCCACGAGCAGCGGCGAGTGACCCTGCTTCTGCAGCCACAGACCGAGCTTGCCCGCCAGGGTGGTCTTGCCCGCGCCCTGGAGGCCCGCCAGCATGATCACGGTCGGTGCCTGCTTCGCGAAGCGCAGGCGCCGGGTCTCGCCGCCGAGGATGCCGACGAGTTCCTCGTTGACGATCTTGACGACCTGCTGCGCCGGGTTCAGCGCGCGGGAGACCTCCTCACCCGCGGCCCGCTCTTTGATCTGGCTGATGAAGGCCCGGACGACGGGCAGCGCCACGTCGGCTTCGAGCAGGGCGATACGGATCTCGCGTGCCGTGGCGTCGATGTCCTCCGGGCTGAGGCGCCCTTTGCCCCGGAGGCTCTTGAAGGTGGCTGCGAGGCGGTCGGAGAGAGTGTCGAACACGGTGGTCGCGAATCCTCGGCTAGGGGGCGGACGTACGGGCTGCCCTCCAGGGTATCCGGACCGGCGGACATCCCGGCCCCTGCCCGCCGCAATCCCCGCCCGGGCCCGCGACCGGCGCCCCGGACCGGCCCCGCGACCCGCCCCGCGACCGGCGCCGTGACCGGTCGCCGGCCGTTCAGGCGGATGACGCGGGACGCCCCAGGTCCTGGCAGAGTTCGCGCACCCTCCCGCTCCACTCGGTGGGCCGCAGCGTGGTGCGCTCAAGCCGTACGACGGTGCGGTGGCCGTGGGCATAGGTGAGGGACGCGTCCTCGGAGCAGACGCGGAAACCGTAGGTGAGGGAGGTGCGGCCGAGGCGTTCCACCCACGCGTGCACGCCGTAGGTGCCGGGCCTGCCGATCGGCAGGTCGAAGCCGACCAGGAGTTCCTTGGCGACGTTGTAACCGTCGTCCAGCAGTTCCCAGTCGCGGGAGAAGGCGACCTCGCGGCGCTGCCAGTACGCGACCCAGGCGCGCTCCGCGAGCACGGCGTAGTGGCTGTTGTGCAGCATGCCGAAGCCGTCGAGATCGTCGAAGTGGACGGTCTGGGGTTCGAGGAAGCCGTAGTCGGCTGTGGTCACGGACACGGGGCCCTCCGCTCGGACGACTGCGCTGCCGCCATCCAAACAGCGATGTCCTGGGCCCGCACGGCGAGCGCGGCCGCAGGCGCCCCCGGGCCGGACGTCCGGCGAGCGCACGGCCCCTCAGCGACGGGCGGGCACGCATCACACCGGCCCTCGGCAGGGGGCGACACGCATCACACCGGCACCTCGGCGGTGGGCGGGCACAGATCGCGCCCGCCCATGCGGTACGACCCGTCCACTGCCCCGGCGGGACGGGAACACCCCAGCCTTCCGCCCGTCAGTTCCCGCTCAGATCGTCCTCAGTTCCCGCTCAGCGCGTCCTCCACGCGCTTGGCGACCATCGCCGCGTCCTCGGCCGTCAGCGGGGCACCGTCCGGCCGTGTCACATAGACCGTGTCCACGGCGTTCGCGCCGAGCGTGGAGACGTGCGCGCTGCGGACCCGTACGTCCGCCGTCTCCAGGGCTCGCCCGATCCGGTGCAGCAGGCCGGGGGCGTCCTGGGCGCGCACCTCGATCACGGTGGCCTCGCGGGACGCGGCCCCCGCGACCGTCACACGCGGCGGCGGCGCCGGGGCACCGCGCCGCCGGGGGTAGGCCGCGTCACGCTCCGCGAGCCGGGCGGCGATGTCGAGCGTGCCGTCCAGGACGCGTACGAGGTCGGCGCGGAGCCTGGCCTCCTCGGGAAGCGCTCCGTAGGCGGCGGCGACGCGCCAGCTCAGCAGCAGGACGTCGGCGGTGGCGCCGGAGCCGCCCATGCCGGTCGGCAGTTCCACCGCCCGCAGATCGGCGGCGCGGACCGTGAGGCGGTGCAGGGCGAGCACGCCCGCGGCGGCGGGCAGTACACCGGGCCGGTCGGGCAGGGCGATGTGCAGTTCCACGCCGACCGGCTCGGGCGGGCGGGGCTCACCGGGGGTGCCGGACGTCTCCGCCGCTTCGGCCTCCGGCGGCCGTTCGGCGCGCAGCGCGAGGACGGGGCCGCCGGTGCGCAGCGCCTCGACGGCGAGCCGCTCCTGCTGGGCGCTGGGCGCGCCGGGACCGGGCCGTTCCACGGGTTCACCCGCGAGGGCCGCGTCGACCCGCACCACGAGATCAGCCACCAGTGCCGCCCGCCACGCCGACCAGGCCGCGGGTCCGGTGGCGAGCGCGTCGGCCTCGGTCAGCGCGTGCAGGATCTCCAGCGTGGCCCGCCCGCGTACGTGCCGGGCGACGGCCGCGACGGTGGCCGGGTCGTCCAGGTCGCGCCGGGTGGCGGTGTCGATCAGCAGCAGGTGGTGGCGGACGACCGTGGCGACGACGCGGGTGTCCTCCGCGTCGAAGCCGATGCGGGCGGCGACGTCCCGTGCGATGGTCTCGCCCACCACGGAGTGGTCGCCCGGCCAGCCCTTGCCGAGGTCGTGCAGGAGGGCGCAGACGAGCAGCAGGTCGGGGCGGGAGACGCGGCGGGTCAGCGAGGCGGCCCGTACGGCGGTCTCGACGAGGTGCCGGTCGACGGTCCAGGTGTGGACCGGGTTGCGCTGGGGCCGGCAGTGCACGCGCTCCCAGTCGGGCAGCAGGCGGCCGATGATGCCTTCCGCCTCCAGGGCCTCCCACACCGCGACGGTGGGTTCGCCCGCGCCCAGCAGCGTGACCAGTTCCTCGCGGGCCTCGGCGGGCCAGGGCACGGGCAGTGGCGGCGCGGCGGCGGCGAGGCGGCGTACGGCGTGCAGGGAGATCGGCAGCCCGGCCTGGGCCGCGGCCGCGGCGGCACGCAGCGGCAGCACGGCGTCCCGCTCGGGGCGCGCGGTACGGGCGAGGACGGCCTCGCCCTCCTGTTCCACGACGCCGTCCGCGAGGGGGACGCGCTCGGCGGCGGGTTTCTGGCCGACACCGAGCATCGTGCGCAGCCGGGGCCGCGCGGCCCGCGCGCGCAGGACGCGGTTCACCTCGCGCCAGGTGACATCGGAGGCGTACGAGATGGTGCGGGCGGCCTCGTACACCTGGCGCAGCAGGGCGTCGGCGTCGGGCAGGTGGAGCGCCTCGGCGACGGAGTCCTGTTCCTGGAGCGCGAGCCGGTCGGTGGCGCGCCCGGTGGTGAGGTGGAGGGTGTCGCGGATGTCGAGGAGCCGGGTGCGGGCCTCGGTGAGCCCCTCGCGCGGGGCGTCGGCGAGCCAGGACGCGGCGACGGCGCGCAGGGCGGTCGCGTCGCGCAGGCCGCCGCGGGACTCCTTGAGGTCGCCCTCCAGGAGAAACTGGAGCTCGCCGTGGCGCTCGCCGCGCTCCCGGCAGAGTTCGGCCAGTTCCGGCAGGCGTTTGACGGCGTTGTTGCGCCAGTCGGCGAGGACGGTGGTGCGCACCTTGGTGAGCAGGCCGGCGTCGCCCGCGACCGGGCGCGCGTCGAGCAGCCCGAGGTGGACCTTGAGGTCCTCGGCTGCCGCCTTGCGCACCTCGGCGGGCGTGCGTACGGAGTGGTCGAGGGCGACGCCGAGGTCCCACACGGGATACCAGAGGCGCTCGGCGAGCGTCGCCAGGGCGCCGGAGGGTGCGCCGTCGTGCAGGAGGAGCAGGTCGAGGTCGCTGCGCGGGGAGAGTTCCCCGCGCCCGTAGCCGCCGACGGCGACGAGGACGGCGCCGCGCACACCCGTCTCCGCGACGGCCGCGTCGAACAGGCGGTGGAGCCAGTCGTCGGTGAGGGCGGCGAGCGCCTCGCGACGCGGCCGGCCCGGCCGCGCCTCATCCTGGAGGAGGCGCAGCCGGGCCGCCGCGTAGCTGGTGTCCGCCGGGGTCGAGGCCGGATCCTCAGAGGGCATCGGGACCGCGTTCGCCGGTGCGCACCCGTACCGCGGACTCGACGGGTACGGTCCAGACCTTGCCGTCGCCGATCTTGCCCGTGCGGGCGGCCTTCACGACGATGTCCACGATCTCCTCGGCGTCGCCGTCCTCGACCAGGACCTCGATGCGGACCTTGGGGACCAGGTCGACCGTGTACTCGGCACCGCGGTAGACCTCGGTGTGGCCGCGCTGGCGACCGTATCCGCTGGCCTCGGTGACGGTGAGGCCCTGGACACCGAACGACTGCAGGGCTTCCTTGATCTCGTCCAGCCGGTACGGCTTCACGACGGCGGTGATGAGCTTCATGCGTCCACCTTCGAGTTCTTCGCCGTCCCGGCGTTGTGGTCTCCCGGCACGCTACTACGGTTCACCGCGGCTCCACCGACCGCGGTGAAGTCGTAGGCGGACTCGGCGTGCTGGGTCATGTCGAGGCCCGTGATCTCGTCCTCATCGCTGGCCCGGAACCCGATCGTCTTGTCGACGAGCTTCGCGAGCAGCCAGGAGACGACGAAGGAGTACGCCATGACCGAGAAGGCCCCGGCGGCCTGCTTGCCGAGCTGCGTGAGGCCTCCGACGCCACCGGTGGCGAGGACTCCGACGAGCAGGGTCCCGATGACACCGCCGACGAGGTGGACACCGACGACGTCGAGCGAGTCGTCGTAGCCGAGCTTGAACTTGAGGCTGACGGCCCACGAGCAGATCGCCCCGGCGACGACGCCGATGAGCAGGGCTCCCCAGGCGTTCACCGCGGCGCCGGAGGGGGTGATGGCGACGAGGCCCGCGACGGCGCCCGAGGCGGCACCGAGGGTGGTGAACGCGCCGTGCTTGATGCGTTCGTAGGCGAGCCAGCCGATCATCGCGGCAGCGGTGGCGATCTGGGTGTTGAAGGCCATGTTGGCGGCGGTCCCGTTGGCGGCGAGCGCGGATCCGGCGTTGAAGCCGAACCAGCCGAACCACAGGAGCGCGGCGCCGATGACGACGAGCGGCAGGCTGTGCGGCCGCATCGGGTCCTTCTTGAAGCCGATGCGCTTGCCGACCACGAGAACGGCCGCGAGTCCGCCGATACCGGCGTTGATATGGACCGCGGTACCACCGGCGAAGTCGATCACGCCGAGCTTGAACAGCCAGCCGCCGGACTGCCAGACCCAGTGGGCGATAGGGAAGTAGACGAGCGTCACCCACAGGGCGATGAAAAGGGTCCAGGCGCTGAACTTCACGCGGTCCGCCAGGGCGCCGCTCATCAGCGCCGGCGTCAGGACGGCGAACATCAGCTGGAAGAAGGCGAAGGCGAGCACGGGGATGCCGCCCTTGCCGGTCAGCGTCTCCGGGTTGATGCCGTTCATACCGAGGTGGTCGAAATTGCCGATGAGCCCGGCGCCGCCGAGGTCGTCACCGAAGGCGAGCGTGTATCCGTAGAAGACCCACAGCACGCTGACCACGGCCAGCGAGATGACGGACATCATCAGCATGTTGAGGGCGCTCTTCACCCGCACCATGCCGCCGTAGAAAAACGCCAGTCCTGGCGCCATCAGCATGACGAGCGCGGCACTGATCAATACGAACGCGGTATCTGCACCGTTCAAGGCCGGCGTCCCCTCCGTCGGTCGGATCGGCCCTATCCGACATTTGGTATGGGCCGACTGTGTTGAGGAGATTCGCTCAGGGCCGTTTCCGTCGTACGTGTGCGGTGTTTCCAGGCGGTGACGAAGATGAGCCACGTGTTACAGCGAAGTGAATCACCGCCGCGTACGGGTGAACGTGTCACTCGGGAGGGTGATCGGGGAGGAGAACCGGCCGCGGTGTCACCCTGCTGTCCTGTCGGCGGGGGAGCCATGTCGGGCGGTAGGGGTCAAGCACCGCGGCCGGCGTTTCAGACCGCTTCCGCGCGTTCCGGGAAGCGGGGGCCGAGCAGCTCGCCGAGCGCCACGACCTCGGGGACGTCCTCGAAGTCCCGTACGGCGATGTCGACGGTCTTGCGCAGCCGGGTGTTGACGCGCTCGGAGCGGATGGAGCGGGCGACCTCCAGCGCCGCTCTGGCGGGCGCCGCCATCTGTTCGGGCTCGCGCTTGAGGAGGTGGACGCTGGCGAGGCCGATGAGGTTCAGCGCGTACGAGCGCTGGTGGTCCTCGTCCTTCTCGAACAGCTCCACGGCGCGTTCCATGACGGGCTCGGCGAGGGAGGCGTAGGTGGGGCTGCGTCCCGCGACGTAGGCGAGGTCGCGGAACGAGTGCGCGTTCTCCGCGTGCAGCTCCGCCTCGGTGAAGAAGCGGATCCAGTCGGGATCGGGCTCGCCGTGCTCGCCGACGTCGGCGAACGAGTCCTCCGCCATCCGTACGGCCCGCTTGCACTTGCTCGGCTGGCCCATGCCGGCGTAGGCGCGCGCCTCCATCGCGTGCAGCATGGCCTGGGTGCGGGCGGTGGCGCAGTCGCGGCTGCCGTACTGGGCGAGGTGGACGAGTTCGAGGGCGTCGTCCGGGCGGCCGAGGTGGATCATCTGCCGGCTCATCGAGGACAGGATGTACGAGCCGAGCGCGCGGTCACCGGCTTCCTTGGCGGCGTGCAGCGCGAGTACGAAGTACTTCTGCGCGTTGGGCTGGAGGCCGACGTCGTAGCTCATCCAGCCGGCCAGCTCGGCCAGTTCGGCGGCGCAGGTGAACAGGCGTCGCGAGGCCGCCTGGGGCAGCGACTCCTGGAGCAGGTCGGTGACCTCGTGCAACTGCCCGACGACGGCCTTGCGGCGCAGCCCGCCGCCGCACTGCGCGTCCCACAGGCGGAACATGGCGGTGGTCGACTCCAGCAGTTCGAGCTCGGGGTCCGACAGGCGCGGGGTGCGCCGCGCAGCGGGCTGCTCCTCGACGGGCGCGGGTGCCTCGCCGCCTCCCGGCGTCGGTACGAGCCATCGCTGCATGGGCTCGACGAGCGCGGGCCCCGCGGACAGCGCGAGGGACGAGCCGAGGAACCCCCGGCGCCCGAGCATCAGGTCGCTGCGCGAGAACTCGCTGAGCAGGGCGACGGTCTGCGGGCCGGCCCAGGGCAGGTCGACCCCGGCCGCCGAGGGCGACTGGTGCGCGCTGCGCAGCCCGAGGTCTTCCACGGCGACGACGGACCCGAACCGCTCGGAGAACAGCTCGGACATGATCCGCGGGATGGGCTCGCGTGGCTGCTCGCCGTCGAGCCACCGCCGCACGCGGGAGGTGTCGGTGCTGACGTGGTGGGCGCCCATCTGGCGCGCCCTGCGGTTGACCTGCCGGGCGAGTTCGCCCTTCGACCAGCCGCTGCGCGCGAACCAGGAACCGAGCAGTTCGTTCGGGCGCTTGCCCGTGCTCGCCTCGTCCGCTCCACTGCCGCTCACCCGGAACGCCCCCATCCGCTCGATCCTTCGCACGAGCCGCTGCAAGGATGCCGTGCCCCGAGGCGTACCGTCCGAAGATTCACTCTTCGAACAGTCGCCCGATGTGCCTCCGGCATACCCACGAGAACAGCCCTTCTCCCCGGCTCGTGCACCGAAAGTAATCCTACGATCACCCCTCCAGCTAGGGGATTCCACAAACGCCACCATTCGCCACCCCTTCGAATGAACTCGCCGCGGGACAGACACGATTCACTTGACAGGCGGCGGTCAAGGGCGCGCCGAGTGAGGTACGCCGGGGCGCGCGGCTCGACCCGCACCACCCTCATTGCCTCCACAAGCCCTCGCCGACGCCCCGCTGACGACGGAGTGTCACGGGCAGACTGCGAGTCGTAACCACCGGCGCGCTCGACCCGTTGGAGGGGGCATGGGCTTCACCATCGGCGGTATCCGGGACATCCGGGAACTGCGGTCGGCTTCGCGCCGCCGCGGTCGTGCCACGGACTGCACCGCGGTCGCCGAGTACACAGGACTGTGGGGCTGGGACGTGCTGGCCGGCGCCCGCTCCTCCGCCACCGGCGTCTGCTCGTGCGGGGATCCGTGCTGCGCGCGGCCGGGCGCGCATCCTCTCGACTTCTTCCCGGGCGTACGGGCGGGCGCCACCCTCGACGAGGCGACCCGCGCCTGGTCCGAGGTGCCGGGCGCCGCGGTCCTGCTGCCTGTGGGCCGGCGCTTCGACGTGATCGACGTGCCGCTCGGCGCGGGCGTGCACGCGCTGGCCCGGCTGGAGCGGATGGGGCTGCCGCGCGGTCCGGTGCTCGCGACGCCCACGGGGCGCGCGTACTTCTTCGTGGCGCCGGGCGCCGCCGCGGAGCTGCCGGCGCTGCTCTACCGCATGGGCTGGGACGACGCGGACCTCGACCTGGCGGGCATGGGAGAGGGGTCCCACGTGGTGGCGCCGCCGTCCCCGATGGGGACGTTCGGGCCCGCGCGGTGGCTGCGGCCGCCGTCGCCGGACGCCGCGACGGCCCCGCCGGCCCGGCTACTGCTGGGGACGCTCGCCTACATCTGCCACCGGGTGGGCCGCGTACGCCCGCGCCGGGGGGCGTAGCGCCCGGCCCTCGGACCCCCGGCCTGCCGCGGGCCCCCGGACACGGCGAGCGCACGGCGACGCGATGGCGGCCGGCGCACCCCCGGGCGGACGGACGCGCGAAGGGCAGGTGACCTCGCGGGTCACCCGCCCTTTCTCGTCGCGTCGGCGGCCACCACCCGGGCGCCGGGGACGTCAGTCGCCGATCAGCGCGTCCACGAACGCGGCGGGTTCGAACGGCGCCAGGTCGTCGGCACCCTCGCCGAGACCCACCAGTTTGACCGGGACGCCCAGCTCGCGCTGGACGGCCACCACGATGCCGCCCTTCGCCGTGCCATCCAGCTTGGTCAGCACGATGCCCGTGATGTCCACCACCTCGGCGAAGACACGCGCCTGCACCAGGCCGTTCTGTCCGGTCGTGGCGTCGAGCACGAGCAGCACCTCGTCCAGCGGACCGTGCTTCTCGACGACCCGCTTCACCTTGCCCAGCTCGTCCATCAGGCCGGTCTTGGTGTGCAGGCGGCCCGCCGTGTCGATGAGGACGACGTCCGCACCCTCGGCGATGCCCTCCTTGACGGCGTCGAACGCGACCGACGCGGGGTCGCCGCCCTCGGGGCCGCGTACGGTGCGGGCGCCGACGCGCTCGCCCCAGGTCTGGAGCTGGTCGGCGGCGGCGGCACGGAAGGTGTCGGCCGCGCCGAGCACGACCGAGCGGCCGTCGGCGACGAGGACCCGGGCCAGCTTGCCGGTCGTGGTGGTCTTGCCGGTGCCGTTGACGCCCACGACCATCACCACGCCGGGCGTGTCGAGGCCGCTCTCGGTCTTCACCTCACGGTCGAGGTCGGGGCCGAGGAGCGTGATCAGCTCCTCCCGCAGCAGGGTGCGCAGCTCCTCGGGGCTGCGGGTACCGAGAACACGGACACGCTCACGCAACCGCTCCACCAACTCCTGCGTCGGCTTCACGCCGACGTCGGCGGTGAGCAGTGTGTCCTCGATCTCCTCCCAGGTGTCCTCGTCGAGGTACTCGCGCGACAGGAGCGTGAGCAGCCCCTTGCCGAGGGAGTTCTGCGAGCGGGCGAGGCGCGCGCGCAGGCGCACGAGGCGGCCTGCGGTCGGCTCGGGCACCTCCAGCGGGGGCGCGGGCGCGAGCCCGACGACCGGGTCCTCGACGGCGACGGGTGTCTCGGCGGCCGTCGCCCCGTCGGGGAGACCGACCTCCTCGATGGTGCGGCGGCCTTCGTCCCGCGAGGTCTCGGCCTCGTCGCCGACGTGGGGCTCGGACGGTGGGGCGGTGATGGTGGGCGACGAGGGCGGGGGCGGCGGCAGCTTCTTCTGCCTGCGGGTCTTTCCGACCACGAGCCCGCCGAGGCCGCCGATGACGACCACCGCGATGACTACAACAAGGATGACGAGTTCCATAACGCTCCCCAGTATCGGCCACGACCGTGTACGGCCCGGCACAGCCGCTCCCGGCCGGTGAGAGGGTCGCGGGAGGATCATTCAGCATGTAAAGCGATAATTTGTACCTTTTATTGACCTCTTCGGATGTCTGCTGCCCTTCGGAAGGCGCGGTGGAGACACGTGGCCTCGAACCGGTGCCGGACGGCGAACGTACCGGACATGTCCGTGCTCTCCTTCCCATCTGGGCCGGCGCCACCATCACGGTGCTGCTCGTCACTGCCAGCGCGCGGCTCGTCGTCCCCGACAGGCCCGGCATCCGGCAGATCCTCACCGTCGCGGTCCGCGCGTCAGAGGTCTCGTCCGGCATCGTCGGCCTGATCCCCCTCGCGGGCAAGCGAGGCGGCGCCCCCGGTACGGCGCTGTCCCAAAACGTGTCCGGGCAGCGCGGCGACCCGCTGCCCGGATCGCTGATCCGGGTGGCGCGCCACGGCGGGGAGACGGCCAACGCCGTGACCGTCGCTCACCCGGTGCTCACGGTGCTGCGCCTGGTGGCAGGTGCGCACCGCGGAGTCGTACGCCACACCGTGGCCCTGACCGCGTTCGTCCGCGCGAGCGGTCTCGCGCTTCACCCGGCGGCCCCGGGCCCCCGGGCCCCCGGGGGCCGCGGCGGCGGACGGGTCGCGGCGGTCGCAGGGGGTCAGCGGAGCCGCTGGCTGATCACCTTCGACACGCCGTCGCCCTGCATGGACACGCCGTACAGTGCGTCCGCGACCTCCATCGTGCGCTTCTGGTGCGTGATCACGATCAGCTGTGAGCTCTCCTGGAGCTCCTGCATGATCCGGATCAGCCGCTGCAGGTTGGTGTCGTCGAGGGCCGCCTCCACCTCGTCCATCACGTAGAACGGGCTCGGGCGCGCCTTGAAGATCGACACCAGTAGCGCCACCGCCGTCAGCGACCGCTCCCCGCCGGACAGCAGCGACAGCCGCTTGACCTTCTTGCCCGGGGGCCGTGCCTCCACGTCGACGCCGGTGGTCAGCATGTTCTCCGGGTCCGTCAGCAGCAGCCTGCCCTCGCCGCCGGGGAAGAGCCGGGAGAAGACGCCCTCGAACTCGCGGGCCGTGTCCCGGTACGCCTCGGTGAACACCTGCTCGACGCGCTCGTCGACCTCCTTGACCACCTGGAGCAGGTCGAGCCTGGTCTTCTTCAGATCCTCCAGCTGCTCGGACAGGAAGTTGTGCCGCTCCTCCAGCGCCGCGAACTCCTCCAGCGCCAGCGGGTTGACCTTGCCGAGCTGCTGGTAGGCCCGCTCGGCCGCCCTCAGCCGCTTCTCCTGCTCACCGCGCACGAACGCCTTCGGGCTGTTGCGGGGGTGCCCTGGGTCCTGCGGCAGCGTCTCCCCCTCCGCGGGCGGCGACGGCGGTACGAGCTGGTCCGGGCCGTAGTCGGCGACCAGTCCGGCCGGCTCGACGCCCAGCTCCTCCAGCGCCTTGGTCTCCAACTGCTCGATCCGCATCCGCTTCTCGGCGCCCAGCACCTCGCCGCGGTGCACCGAGTCGGTGAGCTTGTCCAGCTCCCCCTTGAGGTCCCGGCCCCGGTTGCGCTCCTCGGCGAGCTCCCGTTCCCGTTCCGCTTTCGCGGCCTCGGCGGCCACCCGCTCCTGGTCCGCCCGCACGACGGACACCTCGACGTGTGCGAGCAGTTGCCGTGCGCCCCCCGCGACCGCCCCGGCCACGGCGGCCTCGTGGCGCAGCCGTGCGCGCCGCTGCTCGGCGCGGTCCCGTGCCTCGCGCTCGGCGCGCGCGCCGCGGTCCAGCGCGTCGGCGCGCCCCGCGAGCGCCTTCACGCGCTCCTCGTGGGTACGGACCTGGAGGCGCGCTTCCATCTCGGTCTGCCGTGCGTTGGCGCCGTCCGCGGCGAGCCGGTCCCGTACGCCGCTGTCCGGCTCGTCGTCCGCTCCCTCGGCGGACTCGGCCGCCGCCTCCTCGGCGACGAGCAGCCGTTCCGCGAGCTCCTCGGCATCGGCACTCGCGCGCTCCAGCGCCTCGGTGGCCTTGGCCACGGCGGAGGCCGCGCGTTCCGCCTCACCGGCCGCGCCGCGCGCCTGCCCCGCGAGGCGGCCCAACTGGCCGGACACCGAGGACTTCTCCCGGTCGGCGGCGCGCCGCCGCTCGGCGAGCTCCTCGACCCGCACGGCACGGGCCGCCCTGACGTCGGCCGCCTCGTGCTGCGCCCGCGCCAGTTCCTCGCAGCGCACCGCGAGTTCGGCCAGTTCGGCGGCGGCCTCGTCGACGGACGCCTGCACCTCGATGAGGCTCGGCGCGCCCGCGGACCCGCCGTGCGCGAAGTGCGCGCCGAGCACGTCGCCCTCCGCGGTGACGGCGGTCAGCTCGGGCCGGGCCCGTACGACGTCCTCGGCCTCCTCCAGCGTGCCGACGGCGACCATGCCGCCCACCAGCCGGCCCACCGCCGCGACCAGCCCCGGGGGGCCGCTCACCAGTTCCGTGACGCGGAGGGGTTCCCGTACGGCCACCTCGCCCCTGGGAGCGGTGCCCGCCCCCGCGGTGACGTACCGTCCGGCGCCCTCCCCGTCCGCGGGAGCGGGCAGCGCGGCGCGGCCGGTATCACCGGGCCGGGGCTCCTCGGCCGGCGCGGCGCCGAAGTGGCTCCGGTCCGCGTCAGCCGCACGCGAGGTGCCGGGCTCCGCCGCGCCGGGCCGCGCGCCGGCGCCCTGCGGGGGCGGAGCGGCCTGTGCCGGCAGACCGGGTGCGGCCGGGTCCTGGCCGGCGGGCGCGGCGGCGGCCTGTGCGGGCAGCGCCGAAGCGGCGGACGGGCGCGGCGGCTCCTGCCGGCCGGGCCCGGCGGCCTGCCCGCCGGGCCCGGTCAGCAGCAGCGTGGCCCGTCCCGCGTCCTCGTCCCGCAGCAGGCGGATCGCCCGCGCCGCGGTCGTCGTGTCCGTCACCGCGAGCGCGTCCGCCGCCACCCCGAGGGCGGCGGCGACCTGGACCTCGTGACCGGCGGCGAGGTTAAGGAGTTCCGCGGCGGGACCCAGCAGCCCGGTGAGGCTCTCGCGGGCCGCGAGCAGCGCGCCCGAGCCGTCCTTCCTGCGCAGCCCCAGGGCGAGGGCGTCGTGGCGGGCGGCGACGGCGGCCCGGCTGCGCTCGGCCGCGGTGGCGGCCTCACGCGCCGCACCGAGCGCGGCCTCCGCGTCGGCCAGTGCGCGGCGCGCGGCCTCGTGCTCCTCGCCCAGCTCGTCCCCTTCGGCGTCGAGGCCGTCCACCTCGGCCTTGAGCTGTTCGTATTCCTCCTGCGCCGTGACGGCCCGCTGCCGGGCCTCGTCGCGGCTGGCGGCGAGCCGGTCGATCTCGGCCTGCGCCGACGCCGCCCGGCCACGAGCCGCGGTGACCTGCCCGTGCAGCCGGGCGAGCTGCTCCCTGCGGTCGGCGACCGCGCGGGCCGCGTCCTTGAGCCGGCGTTCCTCGGCGGCGAGTTCGCGCTCCAGGTCCGCGCGGTGGGACGCGGTGTCGTCGAGGGCCCGTTCCGCCGCCTCCAGCGCGGCCTCCAGCTCGGCCTCCTGTTCACGGATCCGGGCGGCCTCGCGTTCCATGTCCTCGGGGTCGCGGCCGCGACGCTCGTCGGTGGGCGCCTGGGTCGCGCTGATGACGCGCGCGTCGGCGAGGGAGACGGTGCCGCGGACCCGCTCCGCGAACTGCGACAGCTCGTACCAGGTGCCCTGCGCCCGCGTCAGGCGCGGCGCGAGGCGCCGTACCTCGTCCTCCAGGTCGGCCTCGCGGGTGAGTGCCGTCTTCAGCCGTGACTCGGCGTCCTCCTTGCGGCGCTTCAACTCGGCCTCGTCCGCGACCTCGGTGCGCAGCGCCGCCCTGAGCACGACGAGGTCGTCGGCGAGCAGCCGCAGGCGGGCGTCGCGGAGGTCGGCCTGGATGACGGCGGCGCGCCGGGCGACGGCGGCCTGCCGGCCGAGGGGTTTGAGCTGGCGGCGCAGCTCGTCCGTGAGGTCCTGGATGCGCGCGAGGTTCGCCTGCATCGCGTCCAGCTTCCGCAGCGCCTTCTCCTTGCGCTTGCGGTGCTTCAGGACGCCGGCGGCCTCCTCGATGAACGCCCTGCGGCCCATCGGGTCCGCGTGCAGGACGGAGTCGAGCTGGCCCTGCCCGACGATGACGTGCATCTCCCGGCCGATTCCGGAGTCGGAAAGCAGATCCTGGATGTCGAGCAGGCGGCACGTGTCGCCGTTGATCTGGTATTCGCTGCTGCCGCCGCGGAACATGATCCGCGTAAGGGTGACCTCGGCGTATTCGATGGGCAGCGCGCCGTCGGAGTTGTCAATGGTCAACGAGACCTCGGCGCGGCCGAGGGGCGGTCTGCCGGTGGTCCCGGCGAAGATGACGTCTTCCATCTTGCCGCCACGCAGCGACTTGGCGCCCTGTTCGCCCATGACCCAGGAGAGCGCGTCCACGACATTGGACTTTCCGGAACCGTTCGGTCCCACGACACAGGTGATGCCCGGTTCGAAACGCAGCGTCGTGGCGGACGCGAACGACTTGAACCCGCGCAATGTCATGGCCTTGAGGTGCACGCCGCCGGACTCTACCCGTACGACTCGTCCCCCGGCGGTTTCACCACTGAACGTGCAGGGCACATCAGACGTTAAGAAAGAGCCCGGGGAGGATGGAAGACGAGGGCGCGGCGGGGGACTTGACGGTTACGGGCGCAGGACCGGCCTGGGGGAGACGGAGAAAAAGAAAGAAGGGACGCCGGAGCGTCCCTTGCATATCTTTGCCGGCGAGAATGATCTCACCTGTCCATGGCCCTGACGGGCCGATGATCAGGTGAGCGCAGGCTCCTGGGAAACATCAATGTCGATGCCGTCGAGCAACGACTCTCCAGGGTGCTGGGCGGCGGCAGCGCTGAGCGCGTCGTTCTCGGTCTGGATCCGTACGAGCTCGGATTCCAGATCCTGGACGCGCTGCTGAAGCCGTCGCATCTCGGCGAGGAGTCGCGGGTCGGAGCCGCCGACATAACCGAGAAGCGCCTTTGCCATGATGGATGGTCCTCCACAATGAGTGACCGACCGATTGCGGTGTGGGTCGTGGTTTCGTGAGAGAAAAACGCGCCCTCGTGCCCGGCAGAGAGGGTGCCATCTCTGCGGTTCTCGCTGCCGAACAGTTGGTGTGCGCGGGGATTCCAGAGTCTCACCAAAAAGTTTGACGGTCAACACGATCACCGTCCGTACGGGCATGCCGCCCGGCGGCCCGGCGCCCGTGTCGCTCCGGCGCGGCCTGCTCCCCCGGCGCTCCCGCGCGGGCGGCCCTCGCCGAGGCGGCAGCGTGGCATGCGCGGGAGCCGATGGGCAACAGCCTGGTCATCACGGTCGTACGGGCGGGCGCGGCGCTCCCGGAGCACGGCCGCGAGCCGGCCCGTACGTGGGTCCGCCGCGCCCCGTCATCTGATGGCGAAGGTCTCGTAACCGCCGCGCGGGGTGTCCCAGATCTCAGTGACGCCGTCGACACGACCGGGCGTGTCGTCGGACCGCAGCCAGTCGAGCAGCCGGTGGCAATTCTCACGCGCCCCTTCCGCCACAACCTGCACACGGCCGTCGTCGAGATTGAGCGCGAAGCCGGTGAGCCCGCCGATCTCCAGGGCGTTCGCCCTGGTGAACCAGCGGAACCCCACTCCCTGTACTCGGCCGCGCACCCACGCGGTGAGTCGTACGTGTTCGTCCATGCACGCAAGCTAACGGTCCAATTCCTCTCAGTCCTCACCCGCCCCACACGTCATGGCGTACAGTCCCCTCGCGATGAGCCTCACTCGTTCGGGTGAGTCTCCTTGATGTCCGAGCCGTGATGATCCGAGGCGCTTCGGTGCGCGTCCGCGTCACATCGCCAGGACGTACCCAAGACGACGAGGAGGACCCCGGATGGGACGCCATGGACGCTCCGCCGGCCGGCCCGCCCCCGTATCCGAGCCGGGCGCCACGAGCGGCCGGCACGCGGGAGGCGAGCGCCGCAAGCGGCGCGTGGCCGCCCCCGTACGGACAGGGCTGCTGGGTGCCTCCGCCGCGATGGCGGTCGGAGCCGTGGCTGTCGCGTCGGGGCTGATACCCGGCGGCGGCCACTATGACGTCGGCGCGAGCGCGTCCGGCGGCGAGCAGGTGCAGACGGACGGCGGCACGACCGACCTGCGGCAGCAGGGGGGCGACAGCGCGTCGCCGACCGGTTCGCCCGCCGGCTCCGCCACGGCGTCCCCCTCGCCCGTCACCCCGAAGGCGTCGCACAGCCCGTCGGCCAAGCCCTCGAAGGCACCGGCCTCCTCCAAGAGCGCGAAGACACCCGCCGCGCCGCAGAAGAAGGCCACGACCGCGACCAAGGCCCCGACGGCCAAGGCACCGGCACCGCCCGCGACCACCGACCATGTCGTCAAGGCACCCTCGACCCCTTCGCCGACTGGTTCCGCCGCCGCGCAGATCCTCACCCTGGTCAACCAGGAACGGTCGAAGGCGGGGTGCAGTCCGCTGAAGGACGACTCCTCCCTCGACTCGCTGGCACAGAACTTCAGCGACGAGATGGCCGCCCGTGACTTCTTCGACCACACGGACCCGGACGGCAAGACGCCGTGGGACCGTGCGGACGCGGCGGGCGTACAGAACCTGGGCGGCGAGAACATAGCCCGCGGGCAGGCCGATCCCCAGGCGGTGATGGACGCCTGGATGAACTCGGAGGGCCACCGCGCCAACATCCTGAACTGCGACTACACCCGTCTGGGCGTCGGCGTGCACTACGGCACGGGCGGCCCTTGGTGGACGCAGGACTTCGGCTTCTGACCTTCGGCGGGCGCCTACGCTTCTGACCTCGGCCGGGACTGCGGCTTCTCTGCGGCGGGCACTGCGGCTTCCGGCCTTCGGTCGTATGGTTCCCGCGCCGGGAATCCGGCGGACCGGAAACGCCCGGGGCGTCAGGCCTCCGGGGCGAGGAGTCGCCGGCCGGGGAACCGGCCCGGCTCACGGACCGTCGGGGAGGCAAACCACCGGGCCGCTGCCCCGGATCCACGGGCGGGACGCCGTCGCGGTCCGCGCCTTTGGAGGTGCGGCCGGCTCAGAGCGTCGTGCGGGGCGGGCGCTGGCAGTGCGGGCAGAAGTAGCTCGACCTGTTCATCCAGGGCCTGCGCCGGATCGGCGTGCCGCACCGGCGGCAGGGCTCGTCCTCGCGTCCGTAGGCGTCGAGCGAGCGGTCGAAGTATCCCGACTCGCCGTTCACATTGACGTAGAGGCTGTCGAAGCTGGTGCCGCCGACGTCGAGCGCCTCGTTCATCACGCCCCGTACGTGTCCGAGCAGCTCGGCCACCCGGGGCCGGGTGAGGCCCGCCGTCGGACGCTCGTAGTGGAGTTTGCTGCGCCAGAGCGCCTCGTCGGCGTAGATGTTGCCGACGCCGCTGATCAGCGACTGGTCGAGCAGGGCGCGCTTGACGGTCGTGCGCTTCGCGCGAAGGGCCACCGGGAAGGCGTCGTCGTCGAACGCGGGGTCCAGCGGGTCGCGCGCGATGTGCGCGATAACGTCGGGCAGCCCGTCCGGGGTGTTGTCGTGGAGCGACAGGCCCCCGAAGGTGCGCTGGTCGACGAAGCGCAGTTCCGTACCGAGGTCGTCCGCGAACCGCAGCCGGATCCGCAGGTGCTTCTCGTCGGGCGTGTCCTCTGGCTGCACCAGCAGCTGACCGCTCATGCCCAGGTGGCCGAGGACGGAGAACCCGGGATCGTCGAGCGGCAGCCACAGGTATTTGCCCCTGCGGCGGGCCGGCCCGAAGGTGCGGCCCCTCAGGCGGGCGGCGAAGTCCTCGCCGCCCGCGAGGTGGCGCCGTACGGCGCGGGGATGCAGCACGACGGCCTCGTCGACCGTCCTGCCGCTCACCCAGCGCTCGAGTCCGCGCCGTACGACTTCTACCTCGGGCAGTTCGGGCACGTCACTCCTGGGGAGCGGCGTCACCCGCGGCGGCCCGCTCGTCCGCGGCGGCCCTGATGCCCCGCCATGCGGACTCGGCGGCCTGTTGCTCCGCCTCTTTCTTGCTGCGGCCGGTGCCGGTGCCGTACGAGACACCACCGACGCGGGCGGCAGCAGTGAAGGTCTTCTCGTGGTCGGGGCCCTTTTCCGTGACGAGGTACTCGGGCACGCCGAGACTCTCCGCCGCGGTGAGCTCCTGGAGACTGGTCTTCCAGTCGAGTCCCGCACCGAGGTTCGAGGACTTCTCGATCAGCGGGTCGAACAGGCGATGCACCAGTTCGGAGGCCGCGTCGAGACCCTGGTCGAGATAGACCGCGCCGATGACCGCTTCGAGGGTGTCGGCAAGGATGGACGCCTTGTCGCGTCCGCCCGTGCCTTCCTCGCCCCGGCCGAGCCGGATGAAGGCGCCCAGGTCGAGACCGCGGCTCACCTCGGCGAGCGCACGCGCGTTCACCACGGCGGCGCGCAGCTTGGCGAGCTGGCCCTCGGGCAGGTCGGGATGGATGCGGTACAGCGTGTCCGTGACCACGAGCCCGAGCACCGAGTCGCCGAGGAACTCCAGCCGCTCGTTGGTCGGCAGTCCGCCGTTCTCGTACGCGAAGGAACGGTGCGTCAGCGCACGCACCAGAAGGGCGGACTCAAGGTGATACCCGAGCCGCCCTTCCAGAAGCGTGTGGGACGAGGCTGCGTGGACGGTGTCTGTCTGCTTCTTTGCGTTCTTGTCCGCGGACAGTTCAGACATGGAGCCTCTCACCAGCCGCTCAGACCTCGATGACCTGGCGCTTGTTGTAGGTGCCGCAGCTGGGGCACGCGATGTGCTGCAGCTTCGGCTCCTGGCAGCGCTCGCACGACACCAGGTTGGGGGCCACAGCCTTCCACTGCGACCGGCGGTGGCGCGTGTTGCTGCGCGACATCTTCCGCTTCGGAACAGCCACAGCTACTTCTCCTGCTTCTCGTCGGCGGCGCCGGGCGCGGCACCGTCTGTGTGTTCGATGGAGTCCTTCTCGCCGTCCTTGACGGTTTCGGCGAGTCCTTGCAGTGCCGCCCACCGGGGGTCGACGGCATCGTGGTGGTGCCCGGGCTCGTCCGCCAGCCTGACCCCGCACTCGGGGCACAGACCCGCACAGTCCTCCGTGCACAACGGCTGCATCGGCAGTGCGAGCACCACCGCGTCACGCAGCACCGGTTCGAGGTCGAACAGGCCGTCCTCGATGAAAAGCCTGTCGTCGTCCTCCGGGCCTCCCTCGGCGTCGTCGCCGGGCTCCGCCTTGGAGCGGCCCCTGTCGTCGGCGTCGTGGTAGGAGAACAGCTCCTGGATGTCCGCTTCCACCTTGCGGGTCAGCGGCTCCAGACACCTTACGCACTCCCCCGCGGCCGTGGCACGGGCGGTACCGGAGACCAGTACGCCCTCCAGGACCGATTCGAGCCGCAGCTTCAGCTCGACGGGGTCACCCTCGGGCACCTCGATGACCTCGGCGACGCCGAAGTCCTTCGGTGCGGGCACCGACCGGGTCAGTCGCTTGAGCGTGCCGGGTCGCCGCCCCAGCTCGTGCGTGTCGAACACGAGGGGGTTGCGGTGGTCGAGGCGCGCGTTCAGAACCGTCCCTGCTTTCAGCTGATGCGGTGGCCGGGTTGCCCACCGAGGAGGCTGCCGCTGAAGCCCATGAGCCGGGCGGGCAGCCGAGATCGCGACACGTGTACGCGACCGAAGGACCAGGATACCGGTAGCACGGCACAGGACCCAATCCGGCCCCGCGCCCATGGTCAGTGGCCCTCTTCGTACCGCCGCAGGGCCTCCAGGTCGATCATGCTCGTGTCGAAGAAGCTGGTCTCGTCGAGTGACGCGCCCTGCTGCTGCTCCTCCTGCGCCGGGTGCTGCGGCTGCTGCCAGCCGTAGCCCTGCGCGGCGTCCTGGCCGTACGCGTCGGGGTGCTGGACCTGCTGCGCCTGCTGGGCGGGGTCGTAGCCGCCCTGCTGGTAGGCATACGGGTCCTGCTGCTGATATCCGTACGCGTCGTGCTGTGGGTATCCGCCGCCGTAGCCCTGGTCCGCGGGGTAGCCCTGGGCGTTGACCGGGTAGCCCTCGGTGCCGCCCATGCCGTCGGCACCCGTCATGCCGTTCATGCCGTCCGCTGCGGCCATGCCCGTCATGTCGTAGGAGCCGGTCTCATACCCGGCCGACGCGTAGCCGGCGTCCTGGTAGGGCTCCCCCGCCTGCGCGGGGATCATCGGGCCGCTCTCTGCGGCCATCGGCTCGGGGGCCATCGGCTCCGGGGAGGCGGCCGCGGCGGCGGGCCGCTCGCGGGCGGGCGGGCGGGACTCCGCGAGGTCGGCGAGGAAGTCGGAGTCGCTGATGAGGCCCTGGCCGCCGGCCGCGTCCTGGGCGGCCATGTGCGCGCCGAGGTCGTCCGTGGCGATGCGCCCGAGCAGCTTCTGCCGGCCCCGGCCGACGGCCTCCAGGGTCTTGGACAGGACGGCCTCGAAGGCACCGAGCTTGGCGTCGACGTAGTCGTCCGCGCGGCGGATCAGGGTGCTCGGGTCCGCGCTGTACTCGGGGGCGTCCGGGTCGTCGTCGTACCCGTCCGTGCCCTCGGCGGAGTCGCCGGGCGCGCGGCCCAGCAGCTTCTCCCGGCCCCGGTCGACCGACCCGATCGTCTTGGTGAGGACGACCTCGAAGTTGGCGAGCTTGGAGTCGACGTAGTCGTCGGCCTCCGCGCGGATCTCCTCCGCGTCCCTCTGGGCGTCGGAGAGGATCCGGTCCGCCTCGTCCTGCGAGCGGCGGGCGACGACCGTCTCGGAGATCAGCGACGACCGCTCGCTGTGTGCCTCCTGGATGATCCGGTCGGCCTCCTGGCGGGCCTGCGCGGCGAGTTGCTCATGGCCGCCGATCACCTCCTCGGCCTGCGCCAGCGAGCCGGGCAGGGCGGCACGCACCTCTTCCAGCATCGCGAGCAGTTCGGCGCGGTTCACCACACAGGACGCCGACATGGGCATGGACCTGGCGTTCCCCACAGCGTCGACGATCTCGTCGAGCTTCTTCTGCACGTCCACCGTGTGCTCGCCTTTTCTCAGCCGGATTAGGAGACGGACGCAACGACTGTACGGCCCGCCGGACGGTGCCGGACACCGGGTGAGCGCCCTTGCGGCGCCGGGCTTTCGGCGCGCACCGCCTCAGCGCTCGGAGATCCGCTGGACGAGCGCCTCGTGCACGACCGGCGGCAGCAGGTGGGAGACGTCTCCGCCCCAGGTCGCGACCTCTTTGACCAGTGACGACGACAGGAAGCTGTACGTCGGGTTGGTGGGGACGAACAGCGTCTCCACCCCGGACAGCCCGTTGTTCATCTGCGCCATCTGCAGTTCGTAGTCGAAGTCGCTGACGGCGCGCAGGCCCTTCACGATGGCCGGGATGTCGCGCTGCTTGCAGAAGTCGACCAGCAGGCCGTGGAAGGACTCGACCTCGATGTTGCCGAACTCGGCCGTCGCGCGCCGGATCAGGTCGATCCGCTCGTCGACCGTGAACAGGCCCTTCTTGGACATGTTGATCATCACGGCGACGTGGACGACGTCGTACAGCTTGGACGCGCGGGCGATGATGTCGAGGTGTCCGTTGGTGATCGGATCGAAGGATCCTGGACAGACGGCGCGGCGCAATGGGGTCTCCTCGCTCTCCGGCGTGGTCATGACGCGGCTGTTGCGGGTGTCGGGTCGGCTGCCGGTGTGGCCGCCCTGCCGTGCCACAGGGTGCCCTCGCCGTATCGGCGTGAGCGCAGCGGTTCGAACCCGTCGGGCCAGCCGAACGTGCCGCCTCGTGTGCTGCGTTCAACGGTGACGACGGCGTCGTCGGCAAGCCAGCCCTGGTGGCGGAGTGTGAGCAGGATCTCGCGGAGATCGTCGTCGGTGACGGCGTACGGCGGATCGAGGAACACGAGGTCGTACGGGTCGCCGGGGGCGGCCTCGCGGACGATCTGCTCGGCCTTGCCGGTACGGACGTCCGCGCCGGGCAAGCCCACCGCGCGGGCGTTCTCCCGCACTGTACGGGCCGCTCTGCCGTCCGCCTCGACCAGCAGGGCGTGCGCGGCGCCGCGGGAGAGCGCTTCGAGTCCGACGGCCCCCGAGCCCGCGTACAGGTCGGCGACGCGGATGCCCGCGAACGTGCCGAGCAGCGACTCCCAGCTGGAGAAGAGGCCCTCGCGCGCCCGGTCGGAGGTGGGCCGGGTGCCGTTGCCCGGCGGCACGGCCAGCCGGCGTCCGCCGGCGGCACCGCCGATCACGCGGGTCATGGGTGTCGTGTCCTCGGTTCGTCAAAAGGGCGTGCGGGTCGCCTCCACGATATGGCGTGCCGCTGCCGGGGGCAGCGCTGACCCCGCTCCGCGTGCTCGCGCCGTACGGGCGCCCACCGCGCGAAGGCCGCTGGTCCGCCGTGCGCGGCGACCGCGGCGACGGATGTCCGCCGCGTCCGGCGTCCGGAGCCCCCGGAGGTTTCGGCGCACGGCCGCGCCTCGGTACGTCGCAGGCGCGCCTCGGTACGTCGCGGGCGCGCCCGGCCGGGGCCGCCCCGCGGGCCGCCGCCCACGTGCGGGCGCCGCTCACCCCTTGTCGAGGTAGCGCTCCCGTTCCGCGTCGAGGAGGGCGTCGAGCGCCGTACGCAGCTCCGGGTAGCCGGTCAGCCCGGGGTCCTTCGTGACGACCGCGACGGCTTCCTCCCGGGCCGCCGCGATGACCTCCTCGTCCTCGATGACGGCGAGCATCCGCAGGCTGGAGCGGACGCCGGACTGGGCCTGCCCGAGGACATCGCCCTCGCGGCGCTGTTCGAGGTCGATCCGGGAGAGCTCGAACCCGTCGAGGGTGGCGGCGACGGCGCCGAGCCGGGCGCGGGCCGGGCTCGCCTCCGGCGCCTCCGTGACCAGCAGGCACAGACCGGGTGCCGAGCCGCGCCCGACGCGGCCGCGCAGCTGGTGCAGCTGGGAGACGCCGAACCGGTCCGCGTCCATGATCACCATGGCGGTCGCGTTGGGCACGTTGACGCCGACCTCGATGACGGTGGTCGCGACCAGGACGTCGGTCTCACCGGCCGCGAACCGGCGCATCACCGCGTCCTTGTCGTCGGGCGCCATCCTGCCGTGCAGGACCTCGACACGCAGCCCGGCCAGCGGACCCGCCACCAGCTTCGCCGCGACGTCGACCACGGCGAGGGCCGGGCGCTTCTCGCCGTCCTCCGCCGCCTGCTTCTTCTTGGCGTCCTCCTCGTCGCCGATGCGCGGGCAGACCACGTACGCCTGGTGGCCCCCGGCGACCTCCTCGCGCACCCGGTCCCAGGCGCGCGCGAGGAAGTGCGGCTTGTCCTGGGCGGGTACCACGTGGCTCGCGATCGGGGACCGGCCCGCCGGGAGCTGGTCGAGCACGGAGGTCTCCAGGTCGCCGAAGACCGTCATGGCGACCGTACGGGGGATGGGGGTGGCGGTCATGACCAGCAGGTGCGGCGGCTGTTTGCCCTTGGAGCGCAGGGCGTCGCGCTGCTCGACGCCGAAGCGGTGCTGTTCGTCGACCACGACCAGGCCCAGGTCGTGGAACTGGACCTTGTCCTCGATCAGCGCGTGGGTGCCGATGACGATCCCCGCCTCGCCGGTGACGAGGTCGAGGAGCGCCTGCCTGCGTGCGGCAGCGCCCATCGAGCCGGTGAGGAGCACGACCTTGGTGGCCGACTCGGCGGCGCCCAGGGTCCCGCCCGCGGCCAGGTCGCCCAGCATCTCGGTGATGGAGCGGTGGTGCTGCTGGGCGAGCACCTCGGTGGGCGCGAGCATCGCCGCCTGGCCGCCCGCGTCCACGACGGCGAGCATCGCGCGCAGGGCCACCAGCGTCTTGCCCGAGCCGACCTCGCCCTGGAGCAGCCGGTGCATGGGGTGTTCGGTGCCCAGCTCGGCGAAGATCTCGCCGGTGACCTTCTCCTGCCCCTCGGTGAGGGTGAAGGGCAGGCGCGCGTCGAACGCGTCGAGCAGGCCGCCCGCCACCGGCCGCCGGGCCACGGCGGGCAGCTGCCGGTCGGCCAGCCGCCGCCGCGCGAGCGCCACTTGGAGGACGAACGCCTCGTCCCACTTGAGCCGCTCGCGGGCGTCCTCGATGTCCGCCTTGGTCTCGGGCCTGTGCACCTTGTGCAGCGCCTCGGGCAGCGGGGAGAAGCCCCGGCCCTCGCGCAGCGCCGCGGGGAGCGGGTCGACGGCCTCGGCCGCGCGCGGCAGGACGAGGTCGACGGCCTTGGCGATCTTCCAGGACTCCAGGCCCTTGCAGGCCGGGTAGATCGGAATGAGCCTGCCCGCGAAGGCGTCCACGGCTTCCGTGTCGTCCTCATCGGGGAGGGCGCCGCCGTCCTCCCCGGTCCCCGCGTCGTCAAAGGTGTCGCCCGCCGGACCGAGCGTCACGTACGTCGGATGCGCGAGCTGGAGCTTGTGGTTGAAGACGGAGACCTTGCCGGCGAACATGGCGCGGCTGCCCGGCGGCAGGTCCTTGTGGGGTTTGTGGATGCCCCGGCCGAAGAAGACCAGTTGCAGCCGGCCGCTGCCGTCGGTGAGGTTGATCTCCAGACGCTGGCCCCGGCCGCCGTTGAAGCGCAGCACGCGGGCGTCGGCGACCTGGGCGACCACTGTGACGTCCTCGTCGAGCGGGAGGTCGGCGAGGCGGGTGAGCCGGCCGCGCTCCTCGTAGCGACGGGGGTAGTGGTGCAGCAGGTCGCCCACGGTGTGCAGGCCGAGGCTCTCGGCCATCACCTTCGCGGTGGGCTGACCGAGTGTCTTCTTGAGGGGTTCGTCAAGCGCGGACACGTGGTCCATTCCACACCACGCCTCTGACATCGGCGTCATTCGACGCCGATGAGCAGCGGCGCCGTCCTGCCGCCGCCCCGGTGCACGACGGTGTCGACGGCAAGGTGACCGCCGCGGACATGGGCTTCGAGGAGTTCGGCGAGGGCGCCGGGGACGTCGTCGCCGAGGACGAGCGTGACGAGTTCGCCGCCCGCCGCGAGCATGCGGTCCAGGACGGCCGTGGCGGTGGCCGCGAGGTCGGCGCCGATCACGGCGATGTCCCCGTCGATCAGACCGAGCACGTCCCCGGCCTGGCAGATGCCCGCCGTGGTCCAGGCCATGCGTTCGGCCACGGCGAGTTCCCCGTAGCGGGTGGCGCCCGCCGCCGAGGTCATCGCGACGACGTCCTCGTCGAAGCGGCGCTCCGGCTGGTGCACGGCGAGCGCGGCGATGCCCTGGACGGCGGCGCGGGTCGGGATCAGCGCGACCCGGACGCCCTCGGCACGTGCCTGCGCGGCGGCCGCGGCTGCGGTGTGGCGCAGCCCGGCGTCGTTGGGCAGCAGGACGATCTCACGTGCGTGCGCGCGCCGGATCGCCTCGACGAGTTCACCGCTGGCGGGCGGCTCCCCGGCGTGCACGAGGAGCGTGGTGGCGCCCGCCTGCTCGCAGAGTCCCGCGAGCCCCTCGCCGGGTACGACGGCGACGACGGCCCGCTGCGCCGGTTCCCCGGCCCCGCCGGGCGGCGGGGCTCCCCCGGCCCCCGTGACCTGCCCGGTCCCATCCCAGGACGCGGGCGGATGCGGGGTGAGGTGGCTGACGCGGATCCGGTACGGGCGGCCCGCCTCGATCCCGGCCTCCACGACGGCGCCCGCGTCGTCGGTGTGCACGTGGACCTTCCACAGTCCGCCGCCGCCCCCGACGACCAGGCAGTCGCCGAGCGCGTCCAGGCGGCTTCGCAGCCGCCCCAGGGCGTCGTCGTCCGCCTCCAGCAGGTAGATCACCTCGAAGGCAGGGCTCCGGCCTTCACCAGGCCCGGGCGGGCAGGCGGCGTCCTCCCCCGCCTGCTGGGCCGGGCGCGGACGGGCGGGCGAAGCGGGGGGCGCCTGTCCGGTGACGGTCTCCATCAGGGCGCCGAGGACCGCGACCAGCCCGAGGCCGCCCGCGTCGACCACGCCGGCGCTGCCGAGGGCGGCGAGCTGGCCGGGGGTCGCGTCGAGCGCGGCGCGGGCCCCTTCGTACGCCGCCCGGGCCACGGCACCGGTGTCCGGGGCCGCGGTGGCGGCACGCGCGGAGGCGGCCGCGGCGTCCGCGACGGTGAGGATCGTTCCCTCGACCGGGTGGACGACGGCTTCCCTGGCCGACACGGCGGCCCGGGTGAGAGCGCGGGTGAGATGTCCGGCCGCGACGCCCGGGCCGCTCCCCCCGGGCGCTGCCGTGTCCGTGCCGCCGTCGGCGAGCACCTCGGCCATGCCGCGCAGGAGTTGGGCGAGGATCGTGCCGGAGTTGCCCCGGGCGCCGATCAGGGCGCCGTGCGCCATGGCCCGTACGGCGTCCTCGGGCGCGGGTTCCCCGTCGCCGGTGCCGTGCGCCGCGAAGACCGCCTCCACCGCCCGCGCCGCGGACTCGGCCGTCAGGTAGAGGTTCGTCCCGGTGTCGCCGTCCGCCACGGGATAGACGTTGATCGCGTCGATCTCCTCGCGGTTCCTGCCGAGCGCGTCGAGCGCCCGTGCGCACCAGGTCCGCACCGCTGCGGCGTCGAGGGTGTGCGGCACCTGCTGGTCCTCCTTGCGCGAACCGCCGGCGGAAGGCCCGCGCGGCGGCCTGACGGGCCTGCTCCCCGCACAGTAGTCCGCGGCGGTGGGCGGGTCCTGGCCGGTCCTGCCCGGGCCGGGAGCCCACCCGCCGGTCCCGGACGACCGGGCGGACGCGCCGGGAACGGCCACCCGGACCCGCATGGTGGGCGGGGGCCGGCCGGCCGTGGCGCCGGCGGCCCTCCCCTCCGGCGCGTGCGCGTGGCCGACGGCCCGGCCCTCAGCCGCGTGCGGGTGGTCGGCGGCCCGGCGGCCCTCTACCGCGTGCGCCAGCCGTGGTCGACGGGGCCGATGCCCCCGCCGAGCGCGAATCCGTGGCGGACGGCGCCGGTCACGTAGTCCTTGGCGGCCCGCACGGCCGTGACGACGTCCGCTCCGGAGGCCAGGCCCGCGGCGATCGCGGAGGCGAGCGTGCAGCCGGTGCCGTGCGTGTGCCGGTTGTCGAGGCGCGGCGCGCGCAGCCAGTGCTCCTCGGTGCCGTCGGTGAGCAGGTCCACGGCGTCACCGGGCAGGTGGCCGCCCTTGATCAGCGCCCAGCGGGGGCCGAGCGCGAGCACCGCCTCCGCGGCCCGTCGCAGGTCGTCCTCGCCGGCGACCCGCACGCCGGTCAGCGCGGCCACCTCGTCCAGGTTCGGGGTGGCGACCGTCGCGGTGGGCAGGAGCGCGGTCCGCACGGCGTCGAGCGCGGAGGGGGCGAGGAGCGCGTCGCCGTGCTTGGAGATGCCGACGGGGTCCACGACCACCGGCGCCTCGGTGCCCGCGAGGAGTTCGGCGACGGCGGTGACGATCGCGGCGGAGGACAGCATCCCGGTCTTCACGGCCTGGACGCCGATGTCGTCGACGACGCTGCGGTACTGGGCCCGTACGGCCTCCACGGGCAGGTCCCACGCGCCCTGCACGCCCAGCGAGTTCTGCGCGGTGACCGCCGTGACGACGCTCATGCCGTGCACCCCGAGGGCGAGCATGGTCTTCAGATCGGCCTGGATGCCCGCGCCGCCGCCGGAGTCGGAACCGGCGACGGTCAGGACACGGGGCGGCGGGACGGTTGCGGCTGCTCGGCCTGGGACGCTCATGGCACCCGACCCTACGTTTGCGTGTCGTTGAAGTGGTCCCAGCCCCCCTTGCCGGTCCAGGGGGCGCCGTCGACCGTCACCTGCGGCCGCCCGGCCGGGCCGCGCACCTCGCCGATCACCTTCCACCGCGCGGGCAGCTTCACCTCGGGCGGGAAGGTCGCGACGATCGCGTGGTCCTCGCCGCCGGTGAGGACCCACTGCAGGGGGTCGATGCCGACGGCCTGGCCGATGTCGTTCATCTGCGAGGGGATGTCGACGCGTCCGGAGCCCAGGTCGATCCGGACGTTGCTGCCCTGGGCGATGTGCCCGAGGTCGGCGACGAGTCCGTCGCTGACGTCGGTCATGGCGGTGGCTCCGAGCCCGGCCGCCGCGGGGCCCGCGTGGTACGGCGGTTCCGGCCTGCGGTGCGCCTCGACGAAGGCGCGCGGCGAACGAAAGCCCCGGGAGAGCACCGCGAGCCCCGCGGCCGACCAGCCCAGCCAGCCGGTGTACGCGACGATGTCGCCGGGCCGTGCACCGGACCGCGTGACGGGTTCGTGGCCCCGCAGGTCGCCGAGCGCGGTGATGGCGATGGTGATGGAGTCCCCGCGTACGACGTCGCCGCCGACCACGGCCGCGCCCGCGACCTGGCACTCGTCGCGAATGCCGTCCATGAGTTCCGTGGGCCAGGTGACGGGGAGTTCCGCGGGCACCACGAGGCCGAGCAGCAGGGCCGTGGGCACCGCGCCCATGGCCGCGATGTCGGCGAGGTTCTGCGCGGCGGACTTGCGGCCCACGTCGTAAGCCGTCGACCAGTCCCGGCGGAAGTGCCGTCCTTCGAGCAGCAGATCCGTACTGGCCACGACCCTGCCGTCGGGCGCGGCCACGACCGCGGCGTCGTCGCCGGGTCCGAGCCGGACCGCCGGGGTGGTGGTGAGCCGGGAGGTGAGCTTGTCGATCAGCCCGAACTCCCCGAGCTCCCCCACGGTTCCCTTCACCGGGTGTCCCTTCTGTCTGTGTGCGAGGTCCGATGGTGCGTGGCCCGGTGGTGTGGGAACGGGCCGTGCGCGCTGCGTTGGTGCGCGGTCGTCCCCCGCGCGGTGAACGGGCCCCGGGCGCCGCCGCACGGGCCGGCAGCGCCAACAGGCCAGGTCCGCCGGACGGACGCGGGACGCACCGGGTCTCCCCCCGGTGAGGGACGACGCGATACCGTGGCGTCCCTTCTCCCCTGGGACATGATCCTCATGGCCGCCCTGGAGGTTCCGTGGTACAGGCGTACATCCTCATTCAGACCGACGTGGGCAGAGCGACGGCCGTCGCCGAGACCGTCTCCGCTCTCGACGGCGTGATACAGGCCGAGGACGTCACCGGCCCCTACGACGTGATCGTGCGCGCGCAGGCGGACACGGTCGACGAACTGGGCCGCATGGTGGTCGCAAGGATCCAGCGGGTGGACGGCATCACCCGTACCCTGACCTGTCCGGTCGTGCATCTGTAGCCCCGTCTACGCTTGGCCGGTGACACCTTTCCGCCGAAGGCGCCCCGGGCGCAGGCTACCGGGCTCCCTGTTCGTGTCGTTGCCCGCCGTCGCCGTGCTGTGCGTCGCGGGCTGTTCCGGCTCGGGCTCCGCGCCCCGCGCGGCGGTGCCCGAGCCGCCGCGGGACCAGGTGCGGGTGTGCGAGGCGCTGCACAAGCAGCTGCCGGCGAAGGTCGGCGGGCAGAGCAGGCGCGACCCGGAACCGAGTTCGCAGCTCACGGCGGGATGGGGTACGGGGGACGCGTCGATCGTGCTGCGCTGCGGGATCCCGCGGCCGAAGGAGATGAGCGATCCCCGGTCCGAGGCCGTGGACGCGGACGGCGTGAACTGGCTGGTGCAGCAGTCCTCGTCGGGCCAGACGTTCACGACCACCTACCGCAGCGCGTACGTCCAGGTCACCATGGGCGCGAAGTTCGCCCAGGACGGCACTCCGATCGCCCTGTTCGCGGGGGCCGTGAAGAAGACGGACCCGTCGACGCTGTAGCCGTACGGGCCCCGGGCGACGACGGCGGACCGCGTCGGCGGTGGGGGCCGGCATCGGTGGCCGCCCCGCCCCGACGTGGGGCGCGGGCGCGGAATCCGGCATCGGCATCGGCAGGACGCACGAGCGCACGGCACCGGGAACGGGGGTGCGCCCCGGCCGGATGACCGGGGCGCACCGCCGTTGACCTGTTCCCCGCCGTCACCCGTCACCCGGCGGGTGATGTCACCCGTTCCGCTCGGTCAGCGCAGGCCGGTCGACCGGCGCAGCGCGGCGCGGATCAGCAGGTCCACGAGTTCCGCGTAGCCGACGCCGGTCTCCTGCCACATGCGCGGGAACATCGAGATGGGCGTGAAGCCGGGCATGGTGTTGATCTCGTTGATGACGAACTCGCCGTCATCGGTGAGGAAGAAGTCCGCCCGGACCAGGCCCTCGCACGACGCGGCCTCGAAGGCCTCCACCGCGAGCCGCCGCACCTCGGCGGTCTGCTCCTCGGTGAGCGGCGCGGGCACGATCCCCGGCGCCGCGTCGATGTACTTCGCCTCGAAGTCGTAGAAGTCGTGCGCCGTGACGGGCGGGATCTCGGCCGGCAGGCTCGCCCGCGGCCCGTCCTCGAACTCCAGCACACCGCACTCGATCTCGCGGCCCGACAGCAGCGCCTCCACCAGCACCTTGGGGTCGTGGCGGCGGGCCTCGGCCAGTGCCTCGTCCAGGTCCTCGAACCCGTCGACCTTGCTGATGCCGACCGACGAGCCGCCGCGTGCGGGCTTCACGAACAGCGGCCAGCCGTGCTCGGCGGCGAACCCGACGATCCGCAGGCGCGCCGCGGCCTCGTCACGGTCCCACTCGCGGGGCCTGATCACCAGGTACGGGCCGACGCGCAGCCCGAACGAGGTGAACACCCGCTTCATGTACTCCTTGTCCTGGCCGACCGCCGAGGCGAGCACGCCCGCTCCGACGTACGGCACGCCCGCGAGCTCCAGCAGTCCCTGCAGGGTGCCGTCCTCGCCGTAGGGGCCGTGCAGCATCGGGAAGACGACGTCGACGTCGCCCAGCGCCTTGGGCACGGAGCCGGGCTCGCTGTAGACGACCTCGCGGTTGCCCGGCGCCACGGAGAGCACCACGTCGCCCTCCGTGGACTCGGCGATCTGCTCGACGCTCGGCAGGGCGCGGTCCGCGATGGCCATCCGCCCGGGATCGTCGGCGGTCAGTGCCCAGCGGCCGTCGGTGGTGATGCCGATGGGCAGGACGTCGTAGGCGTCACGGTCGATGGCCGCGAGCACCGCTCCCGCGGTGACGACGGAGATGCCGTGCTCGGAGCTGCGGCCCCCGAACACGACGGCGACGCGCGGCTTGCGGGGCGGCCGCTCAGGGCTCTGGGAGGGGTTCAGGCTGCTCATATCGCGATGAGGGTACTCGCACATCCCCCGCAGGTCAGCGGCCGAGGGCCGGTTCGGCGCGCCCCGGGCCCCGGCGGCCGGCCGGCGCTACTCACAGCCGTTCGGACTTGGCGCTGCGTGACATGAGGTCCTTCAGCGCGACGAGCGGGGCCTTGCCGTTGTGGACGATGTCCACGATGGTCTCGGTGATCGGCATCTCCACGCCGTGGCGGCGCGCGAGATCGAGCACGGACTCGCAGGACTTGACGCCCTCGACGGTCTGGCTGGTGACCGCGATGGTCTCCTCCAGCGTCATGCCCCGCCCGAGGTTGATGCCGAAGGCGTGGTTGCGCCCCGAGGCGCAGGAGGCGATGAGGTCGCCCATGCCCGCGAGCCCGGAGAAGGTGTGCGGGTCGGCTCCCATCGCGAGGCCGAGCCTGCTGGTCTCGGCCAGCCCCCTCGTCATCAGGGACGCCTTGGTGTTGTCGCCGAGTGCCATGCCGTCCGCGATGCCCACAGCGAGGCCGATGACGTTCTTGACCGCGCCGCCGAGTTCGCAGCCGACGACGTCGGTGTTGGTGTACGGGCGGTAGTACGCGGTGTGGCAGGCGGCCTGGAGACGGCGGGCGACCGACTCGTCCACACAGGCGACGACGGCGGCGGCGGGAGCGCGGGCGGCGATCTCCGGGGCGAGGTTGGGGCCCGTGACGACCGCGACCCGCTCGGCGGGTGCCTGCGCGACCTCCCCGATGACCTCGCTCATCCGCTTGGCGGTGCCGAGTTCGACGCCCTTCATCAGCGACACGAGGACGGTGTCGGCGGGCAGGACGGGCGCCCATGCGGCCAGGTTGACGCGCAGCGTCTGCGAGGGGACGCACAGCACCGTGAACTCGGCGTCGCGGGCGGCCTCGGCCGGGTCGCAGGTGGCGCGCACCCCGGCGGGCAGTTCGATGCCCGGTAGGTATTCCGGGTTCGTACGGGTGGTGTTGATGGTCTCGGCGATGTCCGCGCGGCGGGCGCAGAGCGTCACCTCGCACCCCGCGTCGGCGAGGATCATGGCGAATGCCGTGCCCCACGAACCTGTTCCGAAGACGGCGACCCTCGTCACGATGTTCCCTTGTCCTCTTCCATGTCCGCCGGGGCGCAGTCGTGCGCTGCCGCCGGTGCGGACTCGCGTCGCTCCAGCGCCCGTGCTCTGCGCGGATCGTACGGCACCTCGGGGGCCGGCTCGCCGCGCAACTGGACGAGCAGTTCGGTGATCGCGGCCATGATGACCTCGGTGACCTCGCGCAGCAGGTCCTGCGTCATCGTCCGGCCGTAGAACCGCGACAGGTCGACGGGTTCCCCGACGAGGACGCGGTGGGTCTTGCGCGGGAAGAGCGACGCCTTCTTGGAGTAGGGCGGCAGCAGTTCGTTGGCACCCCACTGGGCGATGGGGACGACGGGGCACTTGGTCTGCAACGCGACGCGCGCGGCGCCCGTGCGGGCGGTCATCGGCCACTGGTCGGGGTCGCGGGTGAGGGTGCCCTCGGGGTAGAACGCCACGCACTCGCCCCGCTCGACGGCGTCTATGGCGGCCCGGAACGCGCCGCGCGCGTCGGTGGTGTCGCGGTAGACCGGGATCTGCCCGCTGCCGCGCATGACCGCCCCGACGAAACCGTCCGTGAACAGGGAACTCTTGGCGAGGAATCTCGGCACGCGTCCGGTGTTGTACTGGAAATGGCCGTAGGCAAAGGGATCGAGATGCGAATTGTGGTTCACGACGGTGATGAATCCGCCGTCCGCCGGAATGTTCTCGGCACCTTGCCAGTCCCGCTTGAAGAGAAGGACGAGCGGCGGTTTCGCCAGCACTGCGGCAAGGTGATACCAGAAGCCGACTTTTCGGCGGGACACTCGGACACCTTCCTGATGGCCTGCCCGGCGCGACGCCCGGCTGATGGGGGTCAAGTGTCGCCCCGAGCCCCTGGTCTGTCGAGCACACCGTACGCCCGCGCCGCCGGGGTACGGCCGTGGGCGACGGCTCGGCCGCGTCACAATGAAAGGCAGCCGCACGAGGACGGGGAGCCCGCCACGAACACCGATCCGACGACCGGATGGTCCCTGGTCGTCCCGTTGAAACCGTTGCGTCGGGCGAAGAGCAGGCTCGGTCCTGCGGCCGACGCCGCGCAGCGCGGGCGGCTGGCACTGGCGTTCGCGCAGGACACGGTGGCCGCCGTGCTCGCCACCGAGGGCGTGCGGGATGTGGTGGTTGTCACGGACGATCCGGCTGCGTCGGCAGCGCTGTCCGCGCTGGGCGCCCGCGTCGTCGCGGACTCCCCCGCCGCCGGGCTCAACGCGGCGCTGGCGCACGGCGCGCGGGCGGCCCGCTCGCGGCGCCCCGCCGCACCGGTCGCGGCACTGAACGCGGATCTTCCGTCGCTGCGCCCCGCGGAACTGGCCCGGGTGCTGCGCCATGCGGCCGCTTTCCCCCGCGCCTTCCTGACGGACGCGGCCGGAATCGGCACGACGTTGCTGGCGGCGGCGCCGGGCAGGGAACTGCGCCCCGGGTTCGGCGGCGCTTCCCGGTCGCGGCACGCGGCGGGCGGCGCGGTGGAAATCCCGCTGTCCGGCGTCGATTCCGTACGACAGGACGTGGACACCGCGTCCGACCTGCGAACGGCGGCCGCCCTGGGGCTCGGCCCGCACACGGCGCGCGTGTACGCGGCGCTCCCGCCGCTCATGTCGCCCTAGCGGCGGGACCCGCGGGCACGGACGCCAGGACGGCGCGGCGGTACGGCGGTACGCACGGGCGCGGACGCCAGGGCGGTGCGGGCGGCGGGACGACGCGTGCCGCGGGACGGCGGGCGGGATCCGGGGCGCCCGGTTACGCTGCGGGCATGCAGGCGACCGCGTACACGTATGTCCCCGAGACCCGAACCGGCAGTGTGCTGCTCGACGACGGCACGCCGGTCGAGTTCGCCGCGGACGCCTTCGACGCGGGCGGCCTGCGGCTGCTGCGGCCGGGACAGCGGGTGCGCATCGAGACGCGGGGTGAGGGCTCCGCCCTGCGGATCACCCTCGTGACGCTCGGGACCTTCTGACCCCTCCGGCGGTTCCGGCAGTTCGCCCGCCGGGCGCCGCGGACCGGCCCCGGACGCGCCGCGGGCCGGTCTCCCCGAGGGGAGCCCGGCCCGGCGTGGACGCGGCCTGTGCCGCTTGCTGGGTCTTGCCTGTGCTGCTTACTTGGTCCTGGAGGCGGCCTTCTTCGCGGTGGTGCGCGAGGCGGCCTTGCGCGCGGGCGCCTTCTTGGCGGGGGCGGTCTTCTTCGCCGTGCCCGTCGCCTTCTTGGCCGTCGCCTTCTTCGCGGTCGCCGTGGTCTTCTTGGCCGTCGACTTCTTGGCCGCGGTGGTCTTCTTCGCCGTGGTCTTCTTCGCCGCGGTCTTCGCGGTCGCCGCCTTCTTCGCGGTGGCCTTCTTGGCGGCGGCCTTGGCCGTCGTGCGGGTGGAAGCACCGCCGGAGAGGCTGCCCTTGGGCGCCTTCTTCACGGCGACCTCGCCGCCCTTGGGCAGCTTCTTCGAGCCGCTGACGAGGTCCTTGAAGCCCTGGCCGGCGCGGAAGCGCGGCACCGAGGTCTTCTTGACCCGGACCCGCTCACCCGTCTGCGGGTTACGGGCGTACCGGGCCGGCCGGTCGACCTTCTCGAACGAGCCGAAGCCGGTGACCGAGACACGGTCGCCGCCCACCGTCGCGCGGACGATCGCGTCGAGTACCGCGTCGACCGCCTCCGCGGCCTGCAGGCGACCGCCGAGCTTGTCCGCAATCGCTTCTACGAGCTGAGCCTTGTTCACGTCTTCCCCTTCGGAGACATTGCCAGAACGAATGTGTTCAAGCCTTTTCGCACGTTAGGCAGATATATACCGCAAATCAAACACGAAACGGGCTAATCACCCTAGTGCCGCAACGAAGTCGACCCGGCGGCCTTCCACCGGTCAGTCCTCTTCCGGAAAACGACCCTCGTCGAGATCCGTCAGGAGACGGTCAAGGCGCCTTGCCGCATCCGGGAGATCGTGCTTCGCCGCAGCCGTGATGACCAGCAGCTTCCGTGTGAGCGCCATGCGTACGCCCTCCGCGGCTTGCAGTTCACGCACTCTTGTGTGCGCTTCTTTCAGTTGTCCGGCGACCGACTCGTAGAGCCCGAGTTGGCTGTCGCGTTCCATGCACCGATTGTGCCATCTGGGGCGAGTTGTCGCCCAACGGGGGCTCAACATGCAACTGCACCCCCTGCCGGGGGGCAGGGGGTGCAGTAGGGGAAAACCGCTGATCAGAGGCTGTTCAGGCGGCAATTGTGCGGGGCTTGAAGGCCGGTCGCGAGGCCTCGTAAGCCGCGATGTCGGACTCGTTCGCCAGGGTGATACCGATGTCGTCGAGGCCGTTCAGCAGACGCCAGCGGGAGTTCTCGTCAAGGTCGAAATCAGCCGTCAGTTGCTCGGTGCCCCCCGTCGTGGCGCGCACCTGGCGGAGCTCCAGGTCGACGGTGACCTCCGCGGTGGGGTCGCTCTCCACCAGCGTCTGGATCCGCTCCACCACGTCCTGGTCGAGGACCACCGTGAGCAGGCCGTTCTTCAGTGAGTTGCCACGGAAGATGTCGGCGAAACGCGAGGAGATCACGGCCTTGAAGCCGTAGTTCTGCAGGGCCCAGGCCGCGTGCTCGCGGGAGGAGCCGGTACCGAAGTCCGGGCCGGCCACCAGGACCGTCGCACCCTGGTACTTCTCCTGGTTGAGCACGAACGACGGGTCCTTGCGCCAGGACTCGAAGAGGCCGTCCTCGTAGCCGTCGCGCGTGACCTTCTTGAGCCAGTGGGCGGGGATGATCTGGTCCGTGTCGACGTTGCTGCGGCGCAGCGGGACGGCACGGCCGGTGTGGACGGTGAAGGCTTCCATGGTTATCGGGCTCCAGCGGGCGTGCGGTCGTCGGCGTCGGACAGGTCGGCCGGTGAGGCCAGATGGCCCAGTACCGCGGTCGCGGCGGCCACCTGCGGGGAGACCAGGTGGGTGCGGCCGCCCTTGCCCTGCCTGCCCTCGAAGTTGCGGTTGGAGGTGGACGCGGAGCGCTCGCCGGGCGCGAGTTGGTCCGGGTTCATGCCGAGGCACATCGAGCAGCCCGCGTGCCGCCATTCGGCGCCGGAGCCGGTGAACACCTTGTCCAGCCCCTCCTCGACGGCCTGGAGCGCCACCCGGACGGATCCGGGCACGACCAGCATCCGTACGCCGTCGGCGACTTTGCGGCCGTCCAGCACGGCGGCGGCCGAGCGCAGGTCCTCGATGCGGCCGTTGGTGCACGAACCTACGAAAACGGTGTCCACCTTGATGTCGCGCAGCGCCTGCCCGGCGCTCAACCCCATGTACTCCAGGGCCTTTTCGGCGGCGTACCGCTGCGAAGCGTCCTCGTACGAAGCAGGATCGGGGACCCGCTCGGACAGCGGCGCGCCCTGGGCCGGGTTGGTGCCCCAGGTGACGAACGGGGCAAGGTCGGCCGCGTCGAGGAAGACCTCGGCGTCGAAGACCGCGTCGTCGTCCGTGCGCAGCGTCTTCCAGTACGCGACGGCGTCGTCCCAGTCCCCGCCCTCGGGTGCGTGGGCGCGGCCCTTGAGGTAGGCGAAGGTCGTCTCGTCGGGGGCGATCATGCCCGCGCGGGCACCGGCCTCGATGGACATGTTGCAGATGGTCATCCGGGACTCCATCGAGAGCTTCTCGATGGCGCTGCCGCGGTATTCGAGGATGTAGCCCTGGCCGCCGCCGGTGCCGATCTTCGCGATGACGGCGAGGATCAGGTCCTTGGCGGTGACGTCGGCGGGCAGTTCGCCCTCGACGGTGATGGCCATGGTCTTCGGCCGGGCCATCGGGAGCGTCTGGGTGGCCAGGACGTGCTCGACCTGGCTGGTGCCGATGCCGAACGCGAGCGCGCCGAAGGCTCCGTGGGTGGAGGTGTGCGAGTCGCCGCACACGACCGTGGTGCCGGGCTGGGTCAGGCCCAGCTGCGGGCCCACCACGTGGACGACACCCTGCTCGACGTCGCCCAGCGGGTGCAGGCGCACACCGAACTCGGCGCAGTTGTTGCGCAGGGTCTCCAGCTGCAGCCGGGAGACCGGGTCGGCGATGGGCTTGTCGATGTCGAGGGTGGGGGTGTTGTGGTCCTCGGTGGCGATGGTGAGATCGAGCCGCCTGACCTTCCTGCCGTTCAGCCGGAGCCCGTCGAACGCCTGCGGGCTGGTGACCTCGTGCAGCAGGTGCAGATCGATGAAGAGAAGGTCGGGCTCGCCCTCCGCGCGCCGGACGACATGGTCGTCCCAGACCTTCTCCGCGAGTGTCCTACCCATCGCTTTCCCTCCGACCGGCGCCTTCGCCGGCGCTTCTCTGTGACATGTGGGCCGCGTCCGTTCCCCACCCACCGGACGGCGGCTGCGGGCCCATGGTCCGCGAGTCCCCGTCCGTACAGATTGGCAAGTTCGCCGGGAAAAGGAACTTGCGTTTCACAGAGTGAGACGCGAGTATCGTTGCATGGACAATTCTAGTGGTGTGGGCGTTCTCGACAAGGCCGCTCTCGTCTTGGGCGCCCTGGAGTCCGGCCCGGCCACCCTGGCCGGGCTGGTCGCGGCGACGGGGCTCGCACGGCCGACGGCCCACCGGCTCGCCGTGGCCCTGGAGCACCACCGGATGGTGGCCCGGGACATGCAGGGCCGGTTCATCCTCGGCCCGCGCCTCGCGGAGCTCGCGGCGGCGGCCGGTGAGGACAGGCTGCTGGCGACGGCCGGGCCGGTCCTCACCCACCTGCGGGACGTGACGGGCGAGAGCGCGCAGCTCTACCGCAGACAAGGGGACATGCGTATCTGCGTGGCGGCGGCGGAGCGGCTCTCGGGCCTGCGGGACACCGTGCCGGTCGGTTCGACACTGACGATGAAGGCGGGCTCCTCCGCGCAGATCCTGATGGCCTGGGAGGAGCCGGAGCGACTGCACCGGGGCCTGCAGGGCGCGCGGTTCACCGCCACGGCCCTCTCGGGCGTACGGCGCAGGGGCTGGGCCCAGTCGATCGGCGAGCGCGAGCCGGGCGTCGCCTCGGTGTCCGCCCCGGTGCGCGGGCCCTCGAACCGCGTGGTGGCGGCGGTGTCCGTGTCCGGTCCGATCGAGCGGCTGAGCCGGCACCCGGGCCGGATGCACGCGCAGGCCGTGATCGACGCGGCGGGACGGCTGTCGGAGGCGCTGCGCAGGAACGCGTAGCGCGCCGGCGTCCGCCGACGGCCCGACGGAGTGCCGCGGCGAGCGCCCCTGCGGCCTTTCCACGGTGCGAGGACCGTGCGCGTTCGCGCACACGACAAAGGCCCCCTCCGCGAAGGAGAGGGCCTCGGTCTGTCTTCTTGTACCCCCGACCGGATTCGAACCGGCGCTACTGCCGTGAGAGGGCAGCGTGCTAGGCCGCTACACAACGGGGGCCTGATCTTGCAAAGCTGGGCTACCAGGACTCGAACCTAGACTAAATGAACCAGAATCACTCGTGCTGCCAATTACACCATAGCCCATGGGTATGACCAGTAGCCCCGACCGGATTCGAACCGGCGCTACCGCCTTGAGAGGGCGGCGTGCTAGGCCGCTACACAACGGGGCCCCAGCGACCTCCGCACAGCGAAGATCCGTACCCCCGACCGGATTCGAACCGGCGCTACTGCCGTGAGAGGGCAGCGTGCTAGGCCGCTACACAACGGGGGCGTTGCAGAGAACATCTGCGCTGGGCTACCAGGACTCGAACCTAGACTAACTGAACCAGAATCAGTCGTGCTGCCAATTACACCATAGCCCACCAAAACGCAACCCCCTACTGGGGGCTTGTTCGGTTTGCGCTTCCGGAGGGCTTGTTTCCCTTGGGCGGCGCAGGAGGAACATTACCCGATGGCGGACACCGCTCCAAAACGAGTTCCCCCGCGCAGCAGGGCGGGCAGCGACCCGAGACCGGTGATCCGCAGCAGCTCAGGACGGCCGCCCGCGCCGTCCCGGTCGAGCCATACGGCGCCCAGCCCGGCCGCCACGGCGCCCGCCGCGTCGATGTCCGGCTCGTTGCCCACGTGGACCACCTCTTCGGGCGGCAGCCGCAGGGCGTCGCACGCGGCGAGGAAGGCCGCGGGATCGGGCTTGTGGACGCCGATGTCGGCCGCGCACACGACGGCTTCGAACCGGCCGCGAACGCCGAGTGTCCGCAGCTTGTGATCCTGGTGACGCAGAGCCGCGTTCGACAGGATCGCGTGGCGGAAGTCCCCGGCCAACTCGTCCAGCACCGCGAGGACATCAGGGGACAGTCGCCAGGACGCCCGGTAGTGGGCCCGGTAGCCGGCGAACCACGCCTCGGCCTCGGCGTCGCTCAGCGCGGCACCGAGGAAGGCGCGGACGCGTTCCCTGCGCTGCTCGTCGAAGTCGATCTCGCCCGCCGCGAACCGGGCCCAGTGCAGCCGTGTGCTCTCCCGCCACCGCTCCAGCGCCCCGGCGGCTGGCAGCCGCTCGGCCGCCAGGTGCAGTGCCAGCCCCGCGCCCTCCGCGCCCGCGTGGTCGAACAGGGTGTCGTCCAGGTCCCAGAGCACCGCGCGGATCGGCATGCCCTCAGCGTAGGACGGCCGGCGTCCGGCCGCAGGCAGTCGCCCGTCCCGGCCCAACGTCCGCCGCCGGCGCCCGCGCTGGGGCCCGACGGCGACGAGGCGGGGCCGGCGCCCGATCGGATCGGTCGCCGGCCCCGCCTCGCATCCGCGCGCGGGGGCCCGCCGTTACGCGGTCGCCAGCTTCGCCAGGGCCGCGTCGACGCGGGCCAGGGTGCGCTCGCGGCCCAGGACCTCCAGTGACTCGAACAGCGGCAGGCCCACCGTGCGGCCCGTCACCGCGACGCGCAGCGGGGCCTGCGCCTTGCCGAGCTTGAGGCCGTGCTCCTCGCCCGCGGCGAGCAGCGCCTCCTTCAGCGGCTCGGCGGCCCACCGCGCGTCGGCGAGCTTCGCGCGCGTCGTCGTCAGCAGCGCGAGCGGGTCGCCCTTCATCGCCTTCGTCCAGGACGCCTCGTCCCACACCGGCTCGTCCAGGAAGAGGAAGTCGACGTTGGCCGTGATGTCCGACAGCACCGTGACGCGGGTCTGCGCCAGCGGCGCCAGGGCGTCGAAGGCGGCCTGGTCGAACTGCTCCGGCCGCCAGGGCGCGTGCGGGGCCGTGAGCCAGGGCGCGCACGCCTGCGTGAACGTCTTCACGTCGAGCTGACGGATGTGGTCGGCGTTGATCGCCTCGGCCTTCTTCAGGTCGAAGCGGGCCGGGTTGGCGTTGACCGCGCCGATCTCGAACGCCGCCACCATCTCGTCCATCGAGAAGATGTCCTGGTCGGCGGCGAACGACCAGCCCAGCAGGGACAGGTAGTTGAGCAGCCCGTCCGGAAGGAAACCGCGCTCACGGTAGAGGTTGAGCGATGCCTGCGGGTCGCGCTTGGACAGCTTCTTGTTGCCCTCGCCCATCACGTACGGGAGGTGGCCGAAGGCCGGCACGCCCTTGGCGAGGCCGAGCTCCATGAGCGCCCTGTACAGGGCGATCTGGCGCGGGGTGGAGGACAGCAGATCCTCGCCGCGCAGCACGTGGGTGATCTCCATCAGCGCGTCGTCGACGGGGTTGACCAGCGTGTACAGCGGGGCGCCGTTGGCGCGCACGATGCCGTAGTCCGGGACGTTGTCCGGGCTGAAGGTCAGCTCGCCGCGCACCAGGTCGATGAAGGTGACCGGCTCGTCGGGCATCCGGAAGCGGACGATGGGCCGGCGGCCCTCGGCCTCGTACGCGGCGACCTGCTCGGCGCTGAGGTCGCGGCAGTGGCCGTCGTACCCGGAGGGGCGGCCGGCCGCGCGCGCGGCCTCGCGGCGCGCGTCCAGCTCCTCCGTGGAGCAGTAGCAGTGGTACGCGTGGCCGCCGGCGAGGAGCCGCTCGGCGACGTCGCGGTAGATGTCCATGCGCTGCGACTGGCGGTACGGCGCGTGCGGGCCGCCGACCTCGGGGCCCTCGTCCCAGTCGAGGCCGAGCCAGCGCATCGCGTCGAGCAGCTGCCCGTAGGACTCCTCGGAGTCGCGCGCGGCATCCGTGTCCTCGATACGAAAGACCAGGCTGCCCCCGTTGTGCCGGGCGAAGGCCCAGTTGAACAGGGCGGTGCGGACCAGGCCCACGTGGGGGTTACCGGTCGGCGAGGGACAAAAACGTACGCGGACGGAGCCGTTAGCCACGCTTGATCACCTTGTTGGTGAGAGTGCCGATGCCTTCGATGGTGACGGCGACCTCGTCGCCGACGGAGAGCGGGCCGACGCCCGCGGGGGTGCCGGTGAGGATGACGTCGCCGGGCACCAGGGTCATGGCCTCGCTGATGTGGACGACCAGGTCCTCCACGGTGCGGATCATCTCGCTGGTGCGGCCGAGCTGCCGCTGCTCACCGTTGACCGTGCACTGCACGGTCAGGTCGGAGGGGTCGAGCTCCGTCTCCACCCAGGGGCCGAGCGGACACGAGGTGTCGAAGCCCTTGGCGCGGGCCCACTGCTTCTCGGACTTCTGCAGATCGCGGGCGGTGACGTCGTTGGCGCAGGTGTAGCCGTAGATGACGTCCTTGACGCGCTCGCGGGGCACCTCGCGGCAGAGCGTGCCGATGACCACGGCGAGTTCCGCCTCGTAGTGGACGTCATCGGAGAAGTGCGGATAGACGATCGGGTCGCCCGAGCCGATGACGGAGGTGCTGGGCTTGAAGAAGGTCATCGCCGCTTCGGGGACCTCGTTGCCCAGTTCCGCCGCGTGCTCCGCGTAGTTGCGGCCCACGGCCACGACCTTGCTGGGGAGCACCGGCGGCAGGAGGCGTACCTCGCTCAGGCGGACCTTCTTGCCACTGAGCTGGGCCCCGCTGTAGGGGACGCCCTTGATGATGTCGAGGAGCAGGCCGGCCGGGTCGCCGCCTCCCGCGTCCTCGACCGCGCCGAAGGCGACGTTGCCGTCGATGGAGAACCTGGCGATGCGCACGGTTTGCTGTCGCCCCTCACTTCACTCGCGGACCTGGTCAGGAATGTTCAGGAATCTGAACCACCAGGCTAGCGCGGTGCGGGGAGGCGGGTGCGTACCCCGGGGTGCGGCGGGCGCGCACCGCCGCGCCGCGGGCTACTCGGCGGGGGTGGCCTGCGCGGGGACGGGCGCCGTCATCAGCTGGGTGCGCCGGGGGTTGGCCGTGCGGTTCGGCACCGTGAGGGCGTACTCGGGCGCCTCCGCGGTCACGAGGTGTGTGGCGTCCGCGAGATGGGCCAGCGTGGTGCGCTTCGGGTTCGCGGTCTTCCGGAAGATCATCGTCGTCTTCATGAGGGTCTTCTGCGTCCTTGTCTCTCGCGGGGCGAGCGGGGCCGTCCGGGTCGGGGGGGGTGGTGGGATGACGTGCGACGGAGCACGAGAACCGTCTCCCGACCCATCCCTGTAAAGCGTCAGGCTAAACATCCGATTCCCGCCAAACGGACGCCCCCTCACCTTTGTTGCTGTGATTTTGCTCACCGATTGACAGACATTCGACGCAAAACTTCACCTCACAGGCCGCCATGAAAACGGTCATCTCACATCAGACAGCAGCATTCCGCTGCCGATCATGAAGACTGGGACACGTTCCAGCCCTTCACAGATGGTCCGTAATCAACCGGTTTCACCGTGATCACGTTCAACGATTCGTGACCTGGCCGTTACGCCGTGTCATACAGGTCACGGCGCTCCCGTCAGACCTTGTTGGAGATCCGGCACTGTGCTGGAATCACCCCCACCGCCGCGAGTTCCCACCCCGGCGCACACGGGCGCGTCGGAGCGTCGCGTGTGCGGAGGACGGGGAACGGCGCCGGTGACTCACGACCATCACTGGGGGGCGTCTCGCACCCCCACGACGCCGACACCGTCCTGCCGCAAGCGGTGGGACGCCTGGTCCAGAGGTTGCGACGCTAGTGCAGGGACGTTCTCAGAGGGATAGCAGTGCCGCGGCGGAGCCGGAGCCCCGCGGCGGGACCGAACGCGGCTCCTCGGCCCAGCACACCCAGAACCAGAACAGGGCGGCCAAGGCCCCGTCGGGCGAGGGCGGCCGCGTCGCGCGCCCCGGGGGCGCGAACGAACCCCCTTCGTCCGCGCCGCGGCCGACGCCCACACAGGACGCCGGGTCCCGAATAGCCCTGCGCAACTGGCGTATCAGCACCCGCCTGGTCTCCCTGCTCGCGCTGCCCGTGGTCGCCGCCACCACCCTGGGCGCCCTGCGGATCGACGACTCGATCAACGACATCCGCCAGCTCGACCACATGCAGCTGCTCACGGAGATGACCAAGGAGGCGACCAACCTCGCCGCCCAGCTCCAGGCCGAACGCGACCAGGAGGCCGGCCCGCTCAGCCACGGCGTGCCGTCCAGCGACCTGAGCATCAAGCAGCTGCGCACCCAGACCGACCGGGCCAGCAGGTCGTTCCTCGACGCGACCAACTCGATCGGCAACACCGACAGCGGCGACGACACCCTCAACAGCATCCGCGCCAACGTCAACCAGATCGCCACCCAGGTCCAGCAGATCAGCGACCTGCGCAGCGGCGCCTACGCGACGTCCGGCTCCTCCTCGCTGACCGTCGACTCCTACGACCAGCTGGTCACGTCCCTGCTGAGCCTGTCCCAGGACATGGCACAGGCCACGAACAACCCGGACATGATCAAGCGGACCCGCGCGCTCGCCGCGTTCTCGTCCGCCAAGGAGTACGCCTCCATCCAGCGCGCGATCATCGCCGCGGCGCTGCCCGCCGACCCGAAGAAGCACGTCGGAATCCTCACCAACTCCGACCGCCTCTACGGCAACGCGGCCTCCAAGAAGGAGGCGAACGAGCTCACCACGTTCCGCTCCCTCTACGAGTCGATGGGCGGCAACGCCGAGGAGCTGATGGCGCCCCTGGAGGGCCAGGGCAGCCCCGAGATCCAGGCGGCCGACGACTACGAGAACCGTGTCCTCGGCGGCCCCGACGGCCTCGCGAACCAGCCCAACCGCAGCTACGAGGACTGGATCGACCAGGCCTCGGTGCGCATCAACACGATGAAGACCATCGAGTCCACACTGCTGGGCCAGATGGAGACCAAGGCGACGCAGCTGCGCGAGCAGTCGCAGCGTGACGCCATCATCAACGGTGCGCTGATCCTGCTCGTCCTCGGTGTCTCGCTGGTCGGCGCGTTCATCGTCGCCCGGTCCATGATCCGCTCGCTGCGCAGGCTCCAGGACACGGCGACCAAGGTCGCCCAGGACCGCCTGCCCGAACTGGTCAAGCAGCTCACCGAGACCGACCCGCAGGACGTCGACACGTCCGTCGAGTCCGTCGGTGTCCACTCCCGGGACGAGATCGGCCAGGTGGCCGCGGCCTTCGACAACGTGCACCGCGAGGCCGTCCGGCTCGCCGCCGAGCAGGCCCTCCTGCGGGGCAACGTCAACGCGATGTTCACGAACCTCTCGCGCCGCAGCCAGGGCCTCATCCAGCGCCAGCTCTCGCTCATCTCCGAACTGGAGTCCCGCGAGGCCGACCCGGACCAGTTGTCCTCGCTGTTCAAGCTCGACCACCTCGCGACCCGCATGCGCCGCAACGGCGAGAACCTGCTGGTCCTCGCCGGTGAGGAGCCGGGCCGCCGCTGGACCCGCCCCGTGCCGCTGGTCGACGTGCTGCGCGCCGCCGCGTCCGAGGTGGAGCAGTACGAGCGCATCGAACTGGCGGCCGTGCCCGCGACCGAGGTCGCGGGACGCGTCGTCAACGACCTCGTCCACCTGCTCGCCGAGCTGCTGGAGAACGCGACGTCGTTCTCCTCCCCGCAGACCAAGGTCCGCGTCACCGGTCACGCGCTGCCCGACGGGCGCGTCCTGGTGGAGATCCACGACACCGGTATCGGCCTGTCCCCCGAGGACCTGGCCGCGATCAACGAGCGGCTGGCCTCGCCGCCGACCGTGGACGTCTCCGTCTCGCGCCGCATGGGCCTGTTCGTGGTCGGCCGGCTGTCCCTGAGGCACGGCATCCGCATCCAGCTGCGGCCCTCCGACTCGGGCGGTACGACGGCACTCGTCATGCTGCCCGTCGACGTCGCGCAGGGCGGCAAGAAGGCTCCTGGCAAGCCCGGCGCCGCCACCCAGGCCCCGAACGTCCCCGCCGCCCGTCTCACGACCGGGCCCGGAGCGGCCCCGTCCGGCGGCGGCAGCAGGCCCGGTCTCGGCGCGGGCACCGGTGGTGGGCTCGCGGGCCTCGGCGCCGGTGGCAACCGGCTGGGCGCGGGTACGGGCAAGGGTTCAGGCGCGGGCGCCCCGCGCGGTCAGGTCGGCGCCGGCGCGAGCCCGCGTGCGGCGCTGCCCGCACGGGACGCGACGCAGCAGGGCGGGCCGAACGGCGCGCCCCGCAACGGCTCCTCGCAGGACTCCGGCGCCCAGGACCGGGGCGCGGGCTCGGCCAGCCTCTTCGCGCAGAACGCGTTCGGTTCGGGCCAGCCCGGGCAGGGCGCGGCTCCCGGGAACCGGCCGGGCCAGGGCGCGGGCTACGACCAGGGCCCCGCCACCGCGCAGATGCCGGCCATCGGCGGCGGCGCGAGCCGCCCCGAGCCCGCCGGGTTCGACCGCGGCCAGGGCGGCCAGGGCGGCCCCGCGCCGCAGAACGGTCTGAACCGACGCGACCGGGCCCTGCCCGTGCGCGACGACGTCTTCGGCTCCGGCGCGCCCCGCGCGGCGGCGCCCCAGGCCGGCCCCGCCGATCAGGATGCCCGCAACGGTTTCAGCGGCCAGGCACAGAACGCCTTCGCCCCGCAGGGCGAGCGCCCTGGCACCTCCGGCGGCCCCGGCGACCGGCAGCTGCCGCCGCCCGGAGCCCCGCGTGCCGAACTTCCCGGCGGTTCCCGCGCCAACGCGGGCAGCAACCGGCAGAAGCAGATGCCGCTGCGCCCCTCGCTCGACGCGCCGCGCGGCCACGAGGAGCCGGACGCGAACCGGTTCGCCCGGCCGGCCGCCGGACGCCCGGCGCCCCGCCAGGACGACCGGCAGGGTCCCGGCTCCACCTCCGAGTTCGCCCGGCCCGACTTCGGCGCCCCGCGCCAGGACCGGGGCGCGCCGCCCAGGGAGCCCGTACGCGGTCCCCAGGCGGGGGCGCAGGGCCGGCAGGGACCCCAGCAGGGCCCTCAGGACCCCGCGGCCACCGGCCAGTTCGCCCGCCAGGACCCGAACGCGCCGCGCCCGCAGTACGACACGCGCGGCGGATACGCCCCGCAGCAGCAGGGCTACGACCCGGGCGGCCAGGGCAACGCGAACGCGTACGGCCAGGGACGGCAGCAGGCCCACGACACCAGGCAGCACCCGGTCAACGACCCGAACGCGCGTTCCCCGTATGACACGGGGCAGCACCCGGTCCACGACCCCTCCCGGAACCCGGCGTACGGCAACGACGCCGCGTACGGCGGTCAGGCGCCCGCGCCGGCCGGCTACGACGCGGCGCCCGCCGGCTACGACACCGGTCAGCAGCAGGTCCCCGGCCACCAGCAGAACCAGCAGAGCCAGCAGCAGGGTTACCAGGCACAGCAGCAGGGCTACCAGGCGCAGTACAACCGGCAGGGCGGCGTGCCGCAGCAGCCGCAGGAACGGCGCCCGCAGCACCCGGAGGCGCTGCCGCCGGCGCCCGGTCCCGGCGACGGCCGCACCCCGCTGTACGACACGCTGGAGACGAACTGGTTCCGCGGCGCGGGCCAGAACGGCGACAACGGGGCAGGCCAGAACACCGGCCACCCGGACGCCCAGGCACGGGGCGAGGCCCCGCGGCAGGACGCGGGGTACGGCGGCGAGCAGCGGCACGAGCCGCGGCGGCAGCCGGACGGCGCCCGCCCGGCGATGCCGCGGCGCGACCCCGGCAGCGGCCTGCGCGGCGAACCGGCCGCGGACGATCCCCTGTTCGGCCCTGCCCCCACGCAGAGCGGCGCGAACGGCGGGGCCCCGGCCCCGACCGGTCCCGCGCCGAACTCGGCGTGGCGGGCATCGCCGAACGACGAACTGGTGCGGCAGGCCGAGCGGGTCAGGAAGCCCGCGGCCGGCGGCATCACCACCTCGGGCCTGCCCCGCCGGGTCCCGCGCGCCAATCTGGTGCCGGGGACCGCGCAGGAGCAGAGCACACAGACCGGCCCGCAGGTGTCCCGTGCACCCGCGGACGTCCGGGGCCGGCTGACCAACCTCCGCCGGGGAATCCAGCAGGGCCGAAGCGCCGGCGCCGGTGGTACCAACGGCGGCGGTTTCGACTTCGGCCCCTCTCACCAGCAGGAGCGTCCGTGAGTCCGATGAGTCAGGCTGCACAGAACCTGAACTGGTTGATCACGAACTTCGTGGACAACACCCCTGGGGTGTCCCACACGGTCGTGGTCTCCGCCGATGGGCTGCTGCTGGCCATGTCGGAAGGTTTCCCACGGGACCGGGCCGACCAGCTCGCCGCCGTGGCGTCCGGGTTGACCTCGCTGACCGCGGGCGCCTCCCGGATCTTCGAAGGCGGCCCGGTCAACCAGACCGTGGTGGAGATGGAACGCGGTTTCCTCTTCCTGATGTCCGTCTCCGACGGATCCTCGCTGGCCGTGCTCGCCCACCCCGAGTGCGACATCGGCCTCGTCGGATACGAGATGGCGCTCCTCGTCGACCGGGCGGGCACGGTCCTCACGCCGGACCTGCGCGCCGAGCTCCAGGGAAGCCTGTTGCACTGAGCCTCCCGCAGGAACCGCCCCACCTCACCAACCGTCAGGCCGCCGAGCCGTCCCCCCACCGGCCACAGAGACGGCACGCAGACACCTTGCTGTCACGCCCGGAGGATTCATGACCCCGCCCACCGCCTCTCACGATCCGTACGGCGCCTCGGTGGACGCCAGTTACGGACCTGAGGGTGACCAGCCGCTGGTACGTCCGTATGCGATGACCGGCGGCCGCACCAGGCCCCGGTACCAACTCGCCATCGAAGCGCTGGTCAGCACCACGGCGGACCCCGCCCACCTCGCCACTCTGCTCCCCGAGCACCAGCGGATCTGCCACCTGTGCCGTGAGGTCAAGTCGGTCGCCGAGGTGTCCGCGCTGCTCAGCATGCCGCTCGGCGTGGCGCGCATCCTGGTGGCGGACCTGGCCGAGGCGGGCATGGTCGCCATCCACCAGCCGGGCAACGGCGAAGCCGGCGGCGCCCCCGACGTGACACTGCTCGAAAGGGTGCTCAGTGGACTTCGCAAGCTCTAGTGAGGCGGCGACCGCCCGTTCGACCACCAGCGCGAAGATCGTGGTGGCGGGCGGATTCGGCGTGGGCAAAACCACGTTCGTCGGCGCCGTCTCAGAGATCAACCCGCTGCGTACCGAAGCCGTCATGACCAGCGCCTCCGCCGGCATCGACGACCTCACCCACACCGGAGACAAGACCACCACCACCGTGGCCATGGACTTCGGACGCATCACCCTCGACCAGGACCTCATCCTCTACCTCTTCGGCACCCCCGGCCAGGACCGCTTCTGGTTCATGTGGGACGACCTCGTACGCGGCGCCATCGGCGCCATCGTCCTCGTCGACACCCGCCGCCTCGCCGACTGCTTCCCCGCCGTCGACTACTTCGAAAACTCAGGACTCCCCTTCGTCATCGCCCTCAACGGCTTCGACGGCCACCAGCCCTACACCCCCGAAGAAGTACGCGAAGCACTCCAGATCGGCCCCGACGCGCCGATCATCACCACCGACGCCCGCCACCGCGCCGACGCCAAGAGCGGCCTGATCACCCTCGTCGAACACGCCCTCATGGCACGACTCAAATAGTCTTCTGCCTACGGCAGTTGCTGTACGTGGCGACAGTGGTGGGCTGTGTCTTCGGACACGGCCCGCCTCTGTGTTCATAACGTTTCGACAGAGAATTCACGGTGTTCGGCCACGCGTTGCGGTCGCCCGGCTCCCCTGCGCTCACCTGCGTTCGGCCTTTTGGCGGCACTCGTCCCTTACGCCCGCTTTATCTGAGGCCTGGATCACTCGGAATGGCTGATTCCCGCTGTTTGGAACACAGCCGTGACACATGCTGGAATTCGACGGCTCCCGAGTGGTTGCGTTACGGCCCCGAAACGAAACACGGCACAGCGCAGGTGCCGTCGCCGAGAGGTTGTTGGTCGAGTGAGGCGAAGCAGGACGAGCTCCGCTAAGGAGGCACGGGGCGACGCCGCCCCGGCGCCGCGCGCGGCGGTGCCGTCGCGCACCGCCGCCCCGGCGACCGGCAGTTCCAGCCGCTTCGCGCCACGCAACTGGCGTGTTCCGACGCGGCTGAACGCGATCCTCCTGCTACCGGTGCTCGTCGGCCTCGTGATGGGCGGCTTCCAGGTCAAGGGGTCCATCGACACCTGGCGCGAGGCGCAGGACGCCGAGCGCACGGCCCGCGTGGTGGGGGCCGCCTCGAACTACAGCCAGGCCCTGCTCAACGAGCGCGACCTGTCCGCGCAGCCGCTGCTGACCGGTCATCGCGACGACCCGGTCGTCACCCGCACCAGGGCCGCGACCGACCAGGCGAAGAAGCGGTTCGACGCCGCGGTCACGGACATGCCGCACGAGGCACGCCTGGAGCGCCGCCTGAGCCTGTTCCGCAGCGTGGAGCCCCGGCTCGCCCAGCTGCGCGAGGCCGCGTACACCGACACGATCGAGACACCCGACAAGAGCGACGGCCACGGCGGACCCGTGGCGACGCAGGAGGGCTACGTCCAGGTCCAGCACTCCCTGATGGAGTTCTCCAACGAACTCGGCCTCGGGACCGGCAACATCACCAGCTACGGCCGCACGCTGTACGCGATCCAGCTGGCCAAGGCCGCCGAGTCGCTCCAGCGCTCGATCGGCATGGAACTGCTCGTCCGCCCCAACGAGAAGCCGGACGTCAGGCCCGGGCAGCTGGTCGCCCTCAACTCGTACGCCTACCTGGAGGGCATCTCCGTCGAGGAGTACGAGTCCGGCGGCACGGCGGCCGACACGACCCGCCTGACCGACGTGATGAAGAAGGTCGCGTCCGAGGACCCGCCGAAGGGCTCCTCGCCCGCCGACGTCACTCCCCCGACGAGCGCCGGCGGCTCCGTGCTCGACGGCATGGTCGCGGCGATCGGCTCCGGGAAGAGCCCCAAGGACCTCGCGGCCAAGGGCATCACCCCGACGACCTGGATGGCGGCCTCCACCGCCAAGTTCGACGGCTACACCACGATCGAGAACGGCCTGGTCGGCAAGGCGGTGACCGACGCGGGCGACATCGCCTCCCACGCCCGGCGCACGGCCGTCCTCAACGGCGCCGGGGTACTGCTCGCGCTGCTCCTCGCGTTCGTCATCGCCGCGCTCATGGCGCGGCAGATGAGCCGCGCGATGCGGACGCTGCGCACGGCCGCCTTCGGCATCGCCGAGCAGCGGCTGCCGATGATGGTCGACCAGCTCTCGCGCACCGGAGCGAACGCGCACCCGGACCAGATGGCGACGCGCGTCGCCGCCATCCCGATCGACTCGCGCGACGAGATCGGCGAGGTCGCCCGCGCCTTCGACCAGGTGCACCGGGAAGCGGTGCGGCTCGCCGCCGAGCAGGCGATGCTGCGCGGAAACGTCAATGCCATCTTCACGAACCTCTCCCGGCGCAACCAGTCGCTGATCGAGGGACAGCTCACGCTGATCACCGAGCTGGAGAACCACGAGGGCGAGCCCGAGCAGCTGGAAAGCCTGTTCAAGCTCGATCACCTCGCGACCCGGATGCGCCGCAACGGCGAGAACCTGCTGGTCCTCGCCGGCGAGGAGCCCGGCCGCCGGTGGAACCAGCCGGTGCCGCTGGTCGACGTGCTGCGCGCCGCCGCCTCCGAGGTCGAGTCGTACGACCGGATCGAGCTCGCGGGCGTCCCCGAGACCGAGATACACGGGCAGTCCGTGACCGACCTGGTGCACCTGCTCGCCGAGTTGCTGGAGAACGCGACGACGTTCTCCTCGCCGCAGACGAAGGTGCGGGTGACCGCGACCCGGCTGCCGGACAGCCGGCTGATGATCGAGATCCACGACAAGGGCATCGGCCTGACCGCGGAGAACTTCGCGGACATCAACCACAAGCTGGCGAACCCGCCGACCGTGGACGTCGCCGTGTCGCAGCGCATGGGCCTGTTCGTGGTCGGCCGCCTCGCCGACCGGCACGGCATACGCGTGCAGCTGCGTCCCTCGGGCGAACAGGCGGGCACCACCTCACTGGTGATGCTGCCGGACGCGATCACCCACGGCGGCGGCGGCGAGAGTGCGGCGCCCGAGCAGGGGTTCACCGTCTCCGGGATCATCCCGGAGCAGCCCGCGGCCCTGACCCGCGGCCCCGTGTACGGCGGGTCCGCGGCCCTGACCGCCGCGGAGCTCGGCTTCGACGACTCGCGCTACGACCAGGGCGCCGCGCCGGGGGCCCGCACGCTCGACCCGGTCAACCGCACGCTGATGCGTGAGGAGCGGCGCGCGGCCCTGGAGGCGAGGCCTGAGCCGCCCGCCGCGCTCGCACCGGGCTCCCTGGGCGCGACGGCCGGAGCGGGAACCCCCGACGGCCCGGCGCCTTTCCAGGAACAGCAGTTCGGGGCGTACGGGCAGCAGCAGGGCTACGCACCGGAGTCGTACGGCGGGCAGCAGCAGACATCGGACCCGTACGGCGGGCAGCAGCAGGCACCGGACCCGTACGGCGACGGCAGGCCCTACGGCGACCCGCACGACCAGGGGCAACAGGGGTACGCGCAGCCGCAGCAGGGCGCGGCCTACGGCGACTACGTGCAGGGGGCCGCCTATCCGGCGGCCGACGCCTACAGCGCACCGCAGACGTACGAGACGCCGGGCGGCTACCCGTCCCAGGAGACGTACGAGACCCAGGATCCCTACCGGGGCACCGACTCCTACGGCGCCCCCGCCGGATACGACGACCAGCCCGGCACCGCGCGTCCACAAGGACTCCACGAAAGCGGCACCGCGCTCGGCGCGCCGGGCGCCGACGGCTTCGACACCGGCTCCCAGCAGGGCGAGTGGGCGAACTCCGGTACGTACCAGCAGGCCTACCCGGTCGCACCGGAGCAGGACCAGAACACCGCTTCCGACACGGACGGCGGTGACGACGGGCACGCCGGCTCCGAGCGTTCGGGTCCCGGCCCCTCCCCCAGCGCCAGCCACACGCTCACCGACGCGGGCCTGCCGCGCCGGGGGGCGGCCAAGCCGCGGCAGGGATGGGCGGCCACCACCCAGGACCACGACACCGCCGCCGCGGGACAGTCCCCGCAGGCGGCGTCCGATGGGCACAATGGACCCGGTGAGGCGGACGGCTCCGAGGAACCGCGCTCGACGAACGACGAGCGCTTTCGCCGGGCCGGCAAGCTGCGCGATCCGAAGGCAGGCGGGGTCACCTCGTCGGGGCTGCCGAAGCGGGTACCGAAGGCCAACCTGGTCGAGGGTTCCGCGGAGCAGGCCCCGAAGGACGGTCCGCAGGTCTCCCGGGCGCCCGAGGACGTACGCGGCAGGCTCAGCAACCTGCGCAGCGGCGTCCAGCGCGGCCGCGCGGGAGCGGACACGAACAGACCCGGCCCCGGCCCGGGCAGTACCTACAACCAGGAGCGTTAGTGTGAGCCCGATGAGCCAGGCGGCGCAGAATCTCAACTGGTTGATCACCAATTTCGTGGACAACACCCCCGGGGTGTCCCACACGGTGGTGGTCTCAGCCGACGGACTCCTGCTGGCCATGTCCGACGGCTTCCCGCGCGACCGTGCCGATCAGCTCGCCGCCGTGGCGTCCGGGCTGACGTCGCTGACCGCGGGCGCCTCCCGGATCTTCGAAGGCGGCGCCGTCAACCAGACAGTTGTGGAGATGGAGCGCGGTTTCCTCTTCATCATGTCCGTCTCCGACGGTTCGTCACTTGCCGTACTGGCCCACCCCGAGGCGGACATCGGGCTGGTCGGATACGAGATGGCACTTCTCGTCGACCGCGCGGGCACGGTTCTTACACCGGACCTCCGCGCCGAACTCCAAGGAAGTCTTCTCAACTGACAGACAGTGCGCTCCCCGCCACCGCACCATTAAAGTGCGGTGGCGCGGCTCCGCAGCGATGCGGGACCGGCAGCCGGCAGTCGGAGGAGGAAAAGTGGCGACACCCCCAGACGGGTACCCCCATGAGGGGACCCGGCGTTACCCCGATGCACCGGGCCCGCAGCACTCCGGGCCCGGCGCTGCGGCGGCGGGTGGCTATCCCGACGGCGGCTCGTACCAGGGCGCACATCCGGGCAGCGCGCGGCACGGCGCCCCACAGCAGGGCGGACCCCGGCACGGTGGACCGTACCCGGGGCCCTACCCGGGCGTGCACCCGAGCGGTGCGCAGCCCGGTGGCACGTACCAGGGCGGGCCCGGCGGGCCCTACCCGGGCGGCCAGGGAGGCCGTCAGGGCGGGCCTTCGGGCCCCCAGGGCGGCCGGAACGACCCCTACCAGGGCGTTCAGCAACCGCAGGGGCCCTTCGAGCGCCCCCGCATCCAGCCGATCGCTCCCCGGCGGGCTCCCGAGCCCACCAGGGAGCCCATGGGGCCGCACAACCCCTTGGTGCGTCCGTATGCCATGACGGGTGGCCGCACCAGGCCCCGTTACCAGCTCGCCATGGAGGCGCTGGTCAGCACCACGGCAGAACTCTCCTCTCTGCACGGGCAGTTGCCCGAGCACCAGCGGATCTGCCGGCTCTGCATCGAGGTCAAGTCGGTCGCCGAGATTTCGGCGCTGCTCTCGATTCCCCTCGGCGTCACCCGGATTCTCGTAGCCGACCTGGCGGAGGCCGGACTTGTCGCCATCCATCAGCCCGGCGGGGACGAGTCCGCCGGCGGTCAACCAGATGTGACACTGCTCGAAAGGGTGCTCAGTGGACTTCGCAAGCTCTAGCGGCGCAGCGACCGCCCGCTCAACCACCAGCGCGAAGATCGTGGTGGCGGGCGGATTCGGCGTGGGCAAAACCACGTTCGTCGGCGCCGTCTCAGAGATCAACCCGCTGCGTACCGAAGCCGTCATGACCAGCGCCTCCGCCGGCATCGACGACCTCACCCACACCGGAGACAAGACCACCACCACCGTGGCCATGGACTTCGGACGCATCACCCTCGACCAGGACCTCATCCTCTACCTCTTCGGCACCCCCGGCCAGGACCGCTTCTGGTTCATGTGGGACGACCTCGTACGCGGCGCCATCGGCGCCATCGTCCTCGTCGACACCCGCCGCCTCGCCGACTGCTTCCCCGCCGTCGACTACTTCGAAAACTCAGGACTCCCCTTCGTCATCGCCCTCAACGGCTTCGACGGCCACCAGCCCTACACCCCCGAAGAAGTACGCGAAGCACTCCAGATCGGCCCCGACACCCCCATCATCACCACCGACGCCCGCCACCGCGCCGACGCCAAGAGCGGCCTGATCACCCTCGTCGAACACGCCCTCATGGCACGACTGCGCTGATGCCGTGAGGTGAGCAACGCGAAAGGGCCCCGCACTCCGAGGAGTACGGGGCCCTTCGCGTGGGTGAAGCGCCGGCGCTCGCGGGGTTCGCGAGCGCCGGGCGGTTCAGCCCTGCCAGCTGTGCGGGGCGCGGAAGCCCGGGGTGCGCTCCAGGCGGCGCCAGCCGGCGACCGAGCGGCCCCGGCCGGCCGGGACGGCCGTGTCGGTGGCCGAGGCGCGGGCGATGAGCACCGCGGTGATCGCGGCGAGTTCCTCGGCGTCGGCCTGGCCCTTCTCGACGCGCAGCAGGGAGGCGGAGGTTATGTCGTTCATGGGTACCTGTCTCCGTGAGTCGGTCGCGGGCGTCACTGCGGGGGGTTGCCGTGCTTGCGCGACGGCAGGTCCGCGTGCTTGGTGCGCAGCATCGCGAGGGCGCTCACCAGGACCTCGCGAGTCTCCGCGGGGTCGATGACGTCGTCGACGAGGCCGCGCTCGGCCGCGTAGTACGGGTGCATGAGTTCGGCCTTGTACTCCTTGACCATGCGCGAGCGCATGACCTCGGGGTCCTCGGCGTCGGCGATCTGGCGCCGGAAGATCACGTTCGCCGCGCCCTCCGCGCCCATCACGGCGATCTCGTTGGTGGGCCAGGCATAGGTGAGGTCGGCGCCGATGGACTGCGAGTCCATGACGATGTACGCGCCGCCGTACGCCTTGCGCAGGATGACCGAGATGCGCGGCACGGTCGCGTTGCAGTACGCGTACAGCAGCTTGGCGCCGTGCCGGATGATGCCGCCGTGCTCCTGGTCGACGCCGGGCAGGAAGCCCGGTACGTCGAGGAGGGTGATGATCGGGATGTTGAAGGCGTCACACATCTGGACGAATCGCGCGGCCTTCTCGGAGGCCTCGATGTCCAGCACGCCGGCCAGGGACTGGGGCTGGTTGGCGACGATGCCGACGACCTGCCCTCCCATCCGTCCCAGCGCGCAGATGATGTTGGTGGCCCAGCGCTCGTGGACCTCCAGGAAGTCGCCGTCGTCGACGAGCTCCTCGATCACCTTGCGCATGTCGTACGGGCGGTTGCCGTCGACGGGCACCAGGTCGAGGAGGGTGTCGGAGTGCCGGTCCGCCGGGTCGTCGGTGTCGGCGGCCGGTGGGTTCTCGCGGTTGTTCTGCGGGAGCAGCGACAGGAGGTAGCGCACCTCCGTGATGCAGGTCTCCTCGTCGTCGTACGCGAAGTGGCAGACGCCGGAGGTCTCCGCGTGGACGTCCGCGCCGCCCAGGCCGTTCTGGGTGATCGACTCACCGGTGACGGCCTTGACCACGTCGGGGCCGGTGATGAACATCTGCGAGGTCTCGCGGACCATGAACACGAAGTCGGTGAGGGCCGGGCTGTAGGCGGCGCCGCCCGCGCACGGGCCGAGCATCACGCTGATCTGCGGGATGACACCGGAGGCGCGGGTGTTGCGCTGGAAGATGCCGCCGTACCCGGCGAGCGCGGAGACGCCCTCCTGGATGCGGGCGCCGGCGCCGTCGTTCAGCGACACCAGGGGCGCGCCGGCCGAGATGGCCATGTCCATGATCTTGTGGATCTTGGTGGCGTGGGCCTCGCCGAGCGCGCCGCCGAAGATCCGGAAGTCGTGGGCGTAGACGAAGACCGTACGGCCCTCGACGGTGCCCCAGCCGGTGATGACACCGTCCGTGTACGGCTTCTTCTCCTCCAGCCCGAACCCGGTCGCCCGGTGCCGGCGCAACTGCTCGACCTCCCGGAACGATCCCTCGTCGAGCAGCAGTGCGATGCGCTCGCGCGCCGTCAGCTTGCCCTTGGCGTGCTGCGCCTCGGTCGCCCGGTCGCTGGGGCCTCGGCGGGCTCGCTCGCGCAGAGCCCGCAGTTCCTCGACGCGCCCCCTGGCATCGGCGGGCTCGCCAGAGATCTCCTCCACTACGGTCATGTACCAACCCTACGAATAGCGCCGCATTGCGCGCGCCGTGGATTCCTCACAGTCTCGCCCGCCGTTTCCTGGTGGAGCCGGACAGAACAGAGACCCGCAGGTAGCGACCGGACAGCGGGGTGCCCCCTCCCGTTGTGGAGTCTCGATAGTCACGGTGCGCTTTCACCCGTTCGGCCTATGTGGTTGAAATTTGAACTAGCACGCCCTACAGTGGCGCTATCGGGTCGTTGAACTTCGAACGAGATCGGCGACCGTGAGCTCGTCCCCCCTTATCCAAGGAGCCCGTCATGGCCCTCTTCGGCCGCAAGAACAGCACAGACACCGCCGCCACCGCCGCCGTCCCGGCCCAGGGCGCGGTCGACCCCGCCCTCGCGGCGCTCAGCGGTGAATACGTCCTCGACGCCGCGCACACCGAGATCGGCTTCACCGTCCGCCACGCCATGGTCACCAACATCCGCGGGCACTTCGGCGAGCACGAGGGCAGCCTGGTCATCGACGGCGTCAACCCGGCGAACTCCACCGCCCTCATCGAGGTCGCCATGGCCTCCGTCGACACCGGCGCCCCGGACCGCGACGGCCACCTGCGCGCCGGCGACTTCTTCGACGTCGAGACGTTCCCGAAGATGACCTTCCGCTCCACCCACGCCGAGGAGCGCGGCGGCGACTCCTACCGCATCACCGGTGACCTCACGATCAAGGGCGTCACCAAGCCCCTCAGCATCGACCTGGAGTTCAACGGCTCCGCCACCGACCCGTTCGGCAACCAGCGCATCGGGTTCGAGGGCACGGCCGAGCTGCTCCGCTCCGACTGGGGCCTGACCTACAACGCCGCCCTGGAGACCGGTGGCGTGCTGGTCGGCGACAAGATCAAGCTCGTCTTCGACATCTCCGCCATCAAGCAGGCCCCCGCCGCCTGATCCCGGGCGATGACGCAGGAGCGCGAGCGGCACGAGGGCGGTGCCGCCGGACGGGTGCGCACCCCGGGGATCCCCTGGGGCGGGCACCCGTCCGCCGTTCTCGAACGGCCCAATGTCCTGTTCCAGCCCGGCAGGAAGGTCAGTTCTGCTGCGTCGCCCTCGAACTCACCCGCTGATCAAGATGGTGCGAGGCGGGTCCGGCGGCCCGCTACTTCAGGATCTCAAGCATCCGGTTGCAGAGCAGCGCCGCCGAGGCAGGGTTCTGTCCGGTCACCAGGTTGCGGTCCTCGACCATGTATGGCTTCCAGGCCGGGCCGCGGCTGAAGTTGACCCCTACCCTTTCCTGAATGTCGGTCTCGAGCAGCCATGGGGCCCTGGAGCGCAGTCCCGCACCCTCCTCCTCGTTGAGGAAGCATGTGATGTCGAAGCCCTTGAACGGCGACTCGCCGTGGATCCTGGCGGCCAGCATTGATGCGGGGCCGTGGCACACGATGAACAGCGGATTGCCCGAGGTCAACTGCGCGGTCGGCAACCGCCCCACGTCGGCGTCGAACTAGAATCGAACCTAAGTTCGATCTGCCGCCCGACGTGCCTCACCTTCAGACTGCAGCGACAACTGCACACCTGGCTGGGCCAGGCCGAGCCTTGGCCGCCTCCGCGCAGGCGGGACAGCAGCGGCGCGAGCGGGAGGCCGACGCGAAACGCCCGCCCGTCGGCGACTGGATCATCAGCAGTCAGCGGCTGACGCCCGGCTTCCCGGCGTGGCCGCGCACCGGGGACTGCTGGGACATCAAGCCGGGCATGAAGGCCATCCTCGCGCGAGCAGGCCGTGGAGGCGCTGAGCCACGATGTGGCACGGTCGTGTCCGGCGTGCCGGCCGGAGCGGGAGCTGGGGATGCTGGAGTGAGCGGCCAGGTAGATCCTGGTGGCATGGCTCCGATCGTCGTGCATCCGCCCTCCACCACCGCCGGTGGCCGGCGGGTCACTGTGCGCGGCGAGAGCCTCGGGCTGGCGCACTCGGACCACGACCTCGTCGTGTTCCTGATGGGCGCCGGGCTACCGGACGCCGAGGAGGTGCTCGACAACCCGACATGGGTCGAATGGCGGGGCGGGCAGGCCCACGAATACACAGGCCCGTGACCTGGCCCCGGCCCTGGCCCCCGCCCGAGCCCGCGCTCACCACCCCCGTCGACACCCCGCCCGGCCCGCGCGCTTCGCGGCTGAGCCGAAATGGGACGGCTACCGGGCCCTCCTCCACCGCACCGAGGCGGGCGTCGTCATCCGCTCGCGCCGCGGCACCGACCTGGTGCCGGGCTTCCCTGGCATCGCGGACCCCGCCCGCTCTGCTGCTGCCACCTGGTACAGCGCTCTGCGGCGAACCGATCGTGGGAAGGCGAGCGGACGTCCCGCTCCCGCGCCAGCTCCCGGGACCGGGACCGACGCCGGTAATAAAGAGGCGGTACGCGGTCACGGGGCGAAACGCCGCTCCGGCTCAGAAGCCGCCGCCGTCTCCCCCGCCACCGCCGAAGCCCCCGTCTCCCCCGCCGAAGCCGCCGCCGTCCCCGAAGCCGCCACCGCCGAAGTCGCCGGGATCGTAGTCGGCGCCGGAGGTGTCACCGCCCACGTCGCCGCCGGCCGCCGGGTCCGCCGCGTACGCCGGGCCGGTCAGCGCCGAGCCGAGGAGCGTGCCGAACAGCAGGCCGGGCAGCAGGCCCCCGCCGAAGTAGCCGCCCGCCCAGGGCCCGTACACCGGCCCCGCCTCCCAGTAGGGCCGCCGCCCGTAGACCGTGTCGACGTTGCGCGCGTCCGGCTCCTCGCCGTTGTCGATCCGCGCCGCGTCGGCCGCGCAGACCGGCACCGCACGGGGCACCCCGCCCTGCGGGGTCCACTCCTCGTCCCGTACGGAAGGACCGTGCCGCGGATCGAAGAAACAGGGCGGGCGCCGCTGGGGCAGGGCCTCGCCCCGCCTGCGTGCCGCGAGTGACGCGAGCGCGAACCGGCCGTCCTCCAGCGCGGAGGTGACCGGGCGCACGTCCTCGGGGTGCTTCGCCGCCGCCATCCGAGCCTTCGCGCTCTCGTACGCGTCGAGCCCGTCCGCGTAGTCCTTGCGCATGGCCTCGTCCGCCCCCGCTTCGCCGGGATGGAAGTCCAGCCTGTCGAGTTCCTCGCCGAAGGCCGTGATGTCCTCGTCCACGACGACCCGCAGCCGTTCCAGCGCCTCCCGCTCCTGGCTCGCGCGCCGGTTGCGGTTGCGCCGGGCCACCGTGTAGACGCCCGCCGTACCCACGACGGCCGCGGCGCCGAAGACCAGGAGCGCGGTTCCCGAACCGGGGCCGCCGGCGGAGTTGCCGTGCCAGGAGGCTGGGGCGTGGCCGTGCAACTGCGGGAGCGCCTGGTCGACGAAGGAGTTGAGCTGGGTGTTCGTGGACAGCGGACCGCCCGCCTTCACGGACGCCGTCAGGTTGGCGACGGCCTGCCGGGACAGGACGGAGGCGTCCGCGCCCGCGTTGAAGCCGGCTCCCAGCCGGATCGCGTACAGGCCGGTGATGCCGGTGTCGGTCCGTACGCTGCGCAGCACGCTGTTCGGCGGGAAGTCCGCGCTGCTCGGCAGGACCGCGACGAACAGCGGCTTGTCGGCCTTTTTGATCTTCTCCGCGATCGCGTTGGCCTGGGCGCCCGAGAGCTGGTTCGTCGCCCGCGGGTCGACGTAGACGGGTCCGCCCTTGAGGGCGGAGGCCACGGTGTCGGGACCGGTGGCCGCCTCGGGATGGGTCCCGGTGCCGGTGGCCCCTTCGGTTGCGGGCGCGACGACGAACGCCGCGGCGGAACCGGCCAGCAGTGCCCCGGCGATGGTGGTTGAGCGCCTGTGCCCCATACGGTCACTTTACGCCTTTTGTACCTATCTGTTGCCCGAGTGGATGATCACGCGCGGGGCCCCGCCGGGCCTCCGCGGGAGCGGCCCGCCAGGTGCGCCGCGGCATGCCGCCCCCGCGTCAGCGCGGCCTGCGTACGGCCACGGGGCGCCCGGGCGGTGGCGTGGGGGTGCGGCGCGTCCCCTCGGCCGATGAGGCCCCCGAGGCACGCCCGTGCGGTGCGGCCCCGTGCGGGCGTCCGCTCGGGGCGATGGGGCGGCACGAGGCACGCCCGTGCGGTACGGCCCGTGCGGGCGTCCGCTCGGGGCGATGGGGCGGCACGAGGCACGCCCGTGCGGTACGGCCCGTGCGGCAGCTCCGGGCCCCCGGCACCGGAGCCCGCCGCGTCGGGCCCCTCCCCGATGACGAGGCGTCAGGGCGCCGAGCGGCGCACCACGAGGTCCGTCGGCAGGACCACGGGGTCGCCCGGCGCACGGGTGCCGCCGAGGTGTTCGAGGAGCATCCGGGCGGCGGTCTCCCCCAGCAGCCGGGCCGGCTGGCGGACGGTGGTGAGCGGGGGCTCGGTGTGCCGGGCCATCGGCAGGTCGTCGAAGCCGATCACCGCGATGTCGTCGGGCACGCTACGGCCCGCGGCGCGCAGGGCCCGCAGCGCGCCCGCGGCGCTGAGGTCGTTGTGGGCGAACACGGAGTCGAAGGACGTGCCCGCCGCGATGTGGTGCTCCACCGCCCGGCGCCCCGCCCGCTCGGTGAAGTCGCCCGGCGCCACGAGGTGCTCGGGCAGGACCTCGGCGAAGCCGCGCAACCGGTCCCGCACGCACGGGAAGTGCTCGGGTCCCGCGACGACGAGGGGCCGGGTGCGCCCGCCCGCCCTCAGGTGGCGCGCGGCGGACGCGGCGCCCTCGTGATTGGTCGTCACGACGGAGGGGAACGCCGGGTGCCGGCCCCGGTCGTCGATCAGCACGACCGGCAGACCGCCCCGGTGCATGGCGGCGATCGTGTCGAGGGTGTTCTCCGGCTCGACGACGAGGAGTCCGTCGAAGGCGCGGGCCGACACCTGGGCCGCGAACCGCTCGACCGACTCGGTGCCCCGGTTGCAGGTGTAGAGGAGCAGGCCGTACCCGGCCGCCTCGACGGTGTCCACGACGCCTTGGAGCACCTCGGCGATCCAGGACCAGGTGAGCGAGGGGACCAGCATGCCGACCGTGCGACTGGTGCCGCGGGCGAGGCCGACGGCGCCCGAACTCGGGACGTAACCGAGCCGGCCGATGACCGCGCGGACCCGGGCGGCCGTCGCCGCGTCGACTTCACTTCTGGTATTGATGACGCGCGAAACGGTCGTCTTGCTCACCCCGGCCTGGCGTGCGACGTCCGCGATCGTCACACGCATGCTGACCTCCCGCTTCGCGCGCCATCGACGCGTGCTGCCGGTACCGCGACCGGTTCCGGAACCGGTACCGGCGCCTGTGCGTGAGTCAACCGCCCACCGGACGGGCCGTCAACACTTCACGCGGACATTGGTCCGCACCTTTGTTACAGAGCACGGGTCCCGCAGGTCAGCCCCGAAGAGGCCGCCGTCCGCCTTCAGTTCCTGAAAGCGGAACCTCTTGACGGATCTCCGGAGGCGCAGTTCACTCTCGCCGCACCCTGAATCGCTCCCCCACCTCAGTGTCGAGAAGGGCAGCCCCACCATGCAGAGATCCACTGGCACCGGCCGCCGGCTGGCGAGTGTCGCGCTCGCCGGGGCGCTGGCCACCGCCGGCCTCACCGGTCTCGCCGCCGCTCCGGCCCAGGCCGCGAACGAGCAGGTGAACATCACGCTCACCAGCACCGACGACGCCGGCGGGCGTCATGTGACCCGAGGCCTCCAGCAGCAGACCCCCGTCGCCTTCCAGTCCGGGACGGGAGGCAGCGGCACCAACATCACTGTCGACGAGAACACCAGGTACCAGAAGTTCACCGGCGCGGGCGCGTCCTTCACGGACACCGCCGCGTACCTGATGAACAGCAGCGGGGCGCTGTCGCAGGCGACCCGCACCGATGTGATGAACAAGCTGTTCTCGCCGACCGCCGGCATCGGCGTCAGCTTCCTGCGCAACCCGATGGGCGCCTCGGACCTGGCCCGCAACAGCTACACGTACGACGACGGGGCGGCGGATCCGAGCCTCGCCCGGTTCTCGCTGGCGCACGACCAGAGCGACGTGATCCCGCTGACGAAGCAGGCGAAGCAGCTCAACCCGGCACTGACGGTGATGGCCTCGCCGTGGACCGCGCCGCCGTGGATGAAGGACAACAACAGCTACAACCAGGGCTGGCTCCAGTCCCAGTACTACGCCGTGTACGCCCAGTACTTCGTGAAGTACATCCAGGGCTACCAGGCCGCCGGGATACCCGTCGACTACGTCTCGGAGCAGAACGAGCCGACGGTCGGTGCCGACTACCCGGGCATGAACTGGAACGGCGCCGGGCTCGCGTTCTTCGCCAAGAACAACCTGCTGCCCGCGCTCCAGAACGCCGGGCTGAAGACCAAGGTCCTGGCGCTGGACTGGAACCCCGACTCCTACCAGTCGTTCGCCGCGCCCAGCGTGGACGACGCCGCGATCCGCAACCACCCGAACTTCGGCGGCATCGCGTACCACGGCTACACGGGCCACATCGACGTGCAGTCGACGATCCACAACCAGTACCCGGACACGCCGGTGTTCGACACCGAGCACTCGGGCGGCACGTGGATCGCCAACCAGCAGAACGAGGACATGAACAACCTCGTCGACTACTTCCGCAACTGGGGCCAGAGCTGGGTGAAGTGGTCACTCGCCGTGGACCAGGGCATGGGCCCGCACAACGGCGGCTGCGGCACCTGCACCGGTCTGGTCACCGTCCACGACGACGGCAGCGGGAAGGTCGACTACACCGTCGAGTACTACACGATGGGCCAGGTCACCAAGTTCGTGAAGCCGGGCGCGACCCGGATCGACTCGACCTCCTCCACCACCCTGCCGAACGTGGCGTTCGTCAACCCGGACGGGTCCAAGGCGCTCGTCGCGTACAACGGTTCCGGCTCGGCGCAGCAGATGCGGGTCAACTGGGGTGGCGAGAACTTCAGTTACTCCGTCCCGGCGAACACCTCCGCCACCTTCACCTGGTCGGGCGCCCAGGCGGGCGGTCCCTCCTCGCAGACGGGCACCCTCCGGGGCCTCGCCGGCAAGTGCCTGGACGTGGCGGGGGCAAGCAGCGCCAACGGCACCGCCGTGGACCTGTACGACTGCAACGGCACCGCCGCCCAGCAGTGGTCGGTGGGCTCCGACGGGAGCGTCAAGGCGCTCGGCAAGTGCCTCGACGTCAACGCCGCGTCGACGGCGAACGGGGCCAAGGTGCAGCTCTACGACTGCAACGGCACGGGGGCCCAGCAGTGGCGGGTCGAGGCGGCGGGTGACCTGGTCAACACCGCGTCGAACAAATGCCTCGACGTCACCGGCCAGTCCTCGGCCAACAGCACCCCGGTCCAGCTGTGGACCTGCACCGGTACGGCCAACCAGAAGTGGACGCTGCAGTGACACCGCCGGCCGGGAACTGCCGCGACTGAGGCGCGACCCGGCCGCGGGGGCCGGGGCCGGGTCGCGCGGACGCCTTACCGCTCCGCCGGTTCGACCCCGGCACGCAGCAGTCCGTAGGTGTACGCGTCGGTGAGGGCGTGCCACGACGCGGCGATGACGTTCTCCCCGACGCCGACCGTCGAGAACTCCGTGCCCCCGTCGGAGGTGGTGATCAGGACGCGGGTGGTGGACTCGGTGCCGTGCCTCCCCTCCAGGATGCGGACCTTGTAGTCCACCAGCTGGAAGGAGGCGAGCTGCGGGTAGATGCGCTCAAGGCCCACCCGCATCGCCAGGTCCAGCGCGTTGACGGGGCCGTTGCCCTCGGCGGTCGCGACGATCCGCTCCCCCTTGGCCCACAGCTTCACGGTGGCCTCGTTGGCGTGGCTGCCGTCGGGGCGGTCCTCGACGATGGCCCGCCAGGACTCGGTGCGGAAGTAGCTCAGCGGGTGCCCGCCGACCTCCTCGCGCAGCATCAGCTCGAAGGACGCGTCGGCGGCCTCGTAGGTGTAGCCGTTGAGTTCACGCTCCTTGACCCGGGCGACGACACGGCCGACCAGGTCACGGTCGCCGCTCAGGTCGAAGCCGAGCTCCCTGCCCTTGAGTTCGACGGACGCGCGGCCCGCCATGTCGGAGACCAGCATGCGCATGGTGTTGCCGACGACCTCGGGGTCGATGTGCTGGTACAGGTCCGGGTCGACCTTGATCGCCGATGCGTGCAGGCCGCCCTTGTGGGCGAAGGCGGAGACGCCGACGTAGGGCTGGTGGGTGGACGGCGCGAGGTTGACGACCTCCGCGATCGCGTGGGAGATCCGGGTCATCTCCGCCAGCGCGCCCGCCGGCAGGACACGCCGGTCGTACTTGAGCTCCAGCGCGGCCGCCACCGGGAAGAGGTTGCAGTTGCCGACCCGCTCCCCGTACCCGTTGGCCGTGCACTGCACGTGGGTCGCGCCGGCGTCCACCGCGGCGAACGTGTTCGCGACCGCGCAGCCCGAGTCGTCCTGCGCGTGGATGCCGAGGCGTGCCCCGGTGGCGGCGAGCACGTCCGAGACCACCGCGTGCACCTGGGCCGGCAACATCCCGCCGTTGGTGTCGCACAGCACGACCACGTCCGCGCCGGCGTCCGTCGCGGCCCGCACCACCGACAGGGCGTACTGCGGATTGGCCCGGTACCCGTCGAAGAAGTGCTCGCAGTCCACGAACACGCGCCGCCCCTGCTCCCGCAGGTAGGAGACGGTGTCGCGGACCATCTCCAGGTTCTCCTCCAGGGTCGTGCGCAGTGCCAGCTCCACATGCCGGTCGTGGGACTTCGCGACCAGGGTGACCACCGGCGCGCCCGAGTCCAGCAGGCCTTTGACCTGCGGATCGCTCGACGCCTGCCCGCCGGCCTTCCGCGTGGAACCGAACGCCACCAGCTGCGCGTGCCGGAAGTCGATCTCCTCCCGGGCCCTGGCGAAGAACTCCGTGTCCCGCGGGTTCGCGCCCGGCCATCCGCCCTCGATGAACCCCACCCCGAACTCGTCCAGGTAGCGGGCGATGGCCAGCTTGTCCGCCACCGTGAGGTTGATGCCCTCACGCTGCGCACCGTCGCGCAACGTCGTGTCGAAGACGTGAAAACGGTCGTCGGGTGCGGTGGAGTGCGTGGTCATGCGAGTTGCTCCTGTCAGGAAGGCGCGGAGGCCGCCGGGAAAACGAAAAGACCCCTCGCGGATGCGAGAGGTCTGCGCGCGGGTCGTGGCACGAGTGCCGCCGCGTACGTCAGGGGTACGGGACGGTCACTGTGGACCGGCGCGCCTGCTGCCGATAATCATGGCGAACGAGAGCACGTACAGAGTTTCGCACGGCTTCCCGCTCCTGAACGGCGTGTCTCACGATGCGGGCGCCCGGAGGGTCTGGACGAGGAATTCCCGCACGTGGGCGAGGGCCTCGTCGCGTCCGGTGCCGGGCAGCCCGACCACCACATGGATGCTCAGGCCGTCCAGCACGGCCCGCAGCCGGGTCGCGTACCGGTCCGGGTCGACGGGCCGGAACTCACCGCGCGAGACGCCCTCGGCCAGCAGCGCCACCAGGTCGCGGTGCCAGGCGCCCTCGATGGCGGCCTGCCGGTCGCGGGTGTCCTCCGGTGCGTTCTGCGAGCCGTTCCAGACCTCCAGCCAGAGCGTCCAGTGCGGGTCGCGATGGCCGTCCGGCAGGTAGAGGGCGACATAGCCGTCCAGCCGGTGGACAGCGCTCTCGCGCCGGGAGAGCAGGGCGCTGCGCTCCGCCCCGAGCCGTCCCTCGCCCCACTCCAGGGTGCGCAGCAGCAGCTCGTCCTTCGTGCGGAAGTAGTAGAGGAGGTGTCCGCTGCTCATGCCGACCTCGCGGCCGAGGCCTGCCATCGTGAGGGCGTCGAGGCCGTGCTCGGCGATGGTGTCCAGGGCGGCGGCGAGCACGTCCTCGCGCGGCGGGGCGGCGTTGCGGCGGCGCGGGGAGGCGGTCATGCGTACGTTGTACCCGATGCGCGGGGGCGCCCCGGGCTCAGGCCGCCGGTTGCTGCTGGGTCACGCGGTGGACTCCGCCGCCCTCGGCGAAGAGGGTGCGCGCGTCCACCCGGACGACCTCCCGCTAGGGAAAGAGGCGGCGGAAGAGCGCCGCCGTCCTCGCGTCGCGGGGATCGTCGAAGGCGCACAGCACCACTGCCCCCGTTGCCCAGGTAGTGGTTGATGTACGAGTGGCCGACCCACTCGCCGCCCCGGCACAGCACGGTAGGCGCGGACACCTCGACCATGGTGAGCGGCCGCCGCGCGCGTCGGTGGCGGCCCGCACCAGCGCCGCGTTCCCGGCGCACGGCCCGTGGCCGGGATGGGCGGGGTCTGACTGGTTCCGGGCGCGGCGAAGGCGGCGACGATATCGACATGTCCCCGGTGGACGCGCAGAACGCGATGGCGACCTTCGTCCTGCGGCTCACCGCGGTCGGCATGTCCTGGCCGGTGATCACCCTGATCGCGCACCGCGGGACGGGCGGCAGGTACGACCCCGACGCCCTCCATGTCTTCAACCGCCGCGGCCGGGGCGGCGTCCGCTGGTACCGCGACGGTGGGGACCCGCGCGCCGCGGTGTCCTGGGCGGTGGGCGCCGCGGTCGGCGTCTGCGCAGTGCCGACGCCGTACCAGGGACCGCTGCTGCCCTGACGGGCGGCAGCGACTGCTCGCTCATCCTCTCGGGGCTCGTCGCCGGCGGAATCCGCCCCGCGCCGACCCGTACGGCCCCGGTGCCCGCCGCCCCCGCCGGGGACCCGGCCTGAACACCCGGGACCCGAGCGGACGGGAGCCGGGGCGCGCCCGTCCGCGCCCCGGCTCCCGTCCGGTGCTCACACCACCGGGTGCAGCCAGCCGTGGACGTCCTCGGCGGCACCCGTCTGGATGTCGAGAAGGGCCTTGCGCAGCCGCATGGTGACCTCGCCAGGCGCCGGGACCGTCCAGTTGCCGGCCTTGGAGTGGACCTGGCCGACCGGGGTGATCACGGCGGCCGTGCCGCAGCCGAAGACCTCGGTCAGCGAGCCGTCGGCGGAGGCCTCGCGCCAGTCCTCGACGGAAATACGTTCCTCCGCGACCTCGTGGCCGAGGTCGGCGGCGATCGTCAGGAGGGAGTCGCGGACGATACCGGCGAGCAGGGAGCCGGAGAACGCGGGGGTGACGACCCTGTCCCCGTAGACGAAGAAGAGGTTGTTCGTCCCCATCTCCTCGATCCACTTGCGTTCGACGCCGTCCAGCCACACGACCTGGTCGCAGCCGTGCGCGGTGGCCTCGGCCTGCGCGAGCAGCGAGGACGCGTAGTTGCCGCCCGCCTTGGCCTCGCCGGTCCCGCCGGGGGCCGCGCGGACGTAGTCGTCCGAGATCCACACCGAGACGGGCTTCACGCCACCGCTGAAGTACGCGCCGGCCGGTGAGGCGATGACGATGAAGAGGAACTCGTTGGCGGGGTGCACGCCCACGCCGACCTCGGTCGCGAACATGAAGGGCCGCAGGTAGAGGCTCTCCTCACCGCTCCCGGGGACCCAGGCGACGTCCTGCCTGACGAGGGCGTCGCACGCCTCGATGAACAGCTCCTCCGGCAGCTCCGGCATCGCCATGCGGCGGGCGGAACGCTGGAAGCGGCGGGCGTTGGCCTCGGGACGGAACGTGGCGACGGAACCGTCGGCGGCGCGGTACGCCTTGAGCCCCTCGAAGATCGTCTGCGCGTAGTGCAGCGTCATGTTGGCGGGGTCGAGGGAGAGCGGCGCGTACGGCACGAGCTGGGCGTCGTGCCAGCCGCGGCCCTCGGTCCAGCTGATCGTCACCATGTGGTCGGTGAAGTAGCGGCCGAAGCCGGGGTTGGCCAGGATGCGCTCGCGGTCGGCGGCGGGAACCAGGTTCGACGAGGGCTTGAGCTCGATCGTGGGCGTGGTCATGAGTAATCGTCCTTCACCGGTTGTCTGTGTCGGACCGCGTCACACCCCTGGCTGCCTACTAGGACGTCCGAGCATCTCCCGTGAACAGCGGTCGCAGCACGATTATCCCGCCTGCGGGGCACTGGTCGAGAGCATGGGGAGGGTGAGTACGGCCACTGGTGGATGGTGCGCCCGGTGGCGGCATGCGAAAGCCGCCGGGCTCTGTGCACCCGGCGGCTTTCGTGAGAGGTCCGTCGGGTCAGCCCGCTACTCGTACCGCGAGGGCGTCGCCGATCTCGTCGGTCGTGCGGGGGGCGCCGCTCCGCTCCGCCAGATCGGCCGTGACGGCCTCCTCGATCCTGGCGGCCTCGGCGTCGAGCCCGAGGTGGCGCAGCAGCAGCGCGACCGAGAGGACGGTCGCCGTGGGGTCGGCCTTGCCCTGTCCCGCGATGTCCGGCGCGGAGCCGTGGACCGGCTCGAACATGGACGGGAAGGTGCGGTCCGGGTTGATGTTCGCGGACGCGGCGAGGCCGATACCGCCGCTGATGGCGGCGGCGAGGTCGGTCAGGATGTCACCGAAGAGGTTGTCGGTGACGATGACGTCGAAGCGCTCGGGCTGCGTGACGAAGAAGATCGTCGCGGCGTCGACGTGCAGGTAGTCCGTGGTGACCTCGGGGTACTCCTGGCCCACCCGGTCGAAGATGTTCTTCCACAGGTGGCCGGCGTAGACGAGGACGTTGTTCTTGTGGACCAGCGTCAGCTTCTTGCGGGGGCGCGCCTTGGCCCGCTCGTACGCGTCGCGCACGACGCGCTCGACACCGTAGGCGGTGTTGAGGCTGACCTCGGTTGCCACCTCGGCGGGGGTGCCGGTGCGCAGCGAGCCGCCGTTGCCCGTATAGGGACCCTCGGTGCCCTCGCGCACGACGACGAAGTCGATGTCGGGGCTGCCGGCGAGCGGTGTGGCGGTGTTCGGGAAGAGGCGCGACGGGCGCAGGTTCACATAGTGGTCGAACGCGAAACGCAGCGTGAGCAGCAGCCCGCGCTCCAGGACGCCGGACGGCACGGACGGGTCGCCGATCGCGCCGAGGAGGATGGCGTCGTGGCCCTTGAGCGCGTCGAGCTCCGCGTCGGGGAGGGTCTCCCCGGTGCGGTGCCAGCGGCCGGCGCCGAGGTCGTACTCCTTGGTCTCCAGCTTCACATCCTGCGGGAGGACGGCCTTGAGGACCTTGAGGCCCTGGGCCACGACTTCCTTGCCGATGCCATCACCGGGGATCACTGCGAGATCGATGCTGCGAGACATGGCCGCAGCCTATCCCTCGTCCCAGAGGATGACATCGGCAGTCCACATCGCGGACGAAGCCGAGGTCGTCCGGGGTCAGTGACCGGTGGAGCCGCCGTTGTCACGGCGGTCGAGGGCGCGCTGAAGGGCGTCCGCCGCGTTCTTGCGGTCGGACTCGCCGGTGCGGGGAGTGTGTCGGACACGGATGCGACGGACGGTCGTCTCTGCCATGGGAATCGACTCCTTCTGCCAGCTGGAGCCGTACTGCGACGGGGCGCGGCACGGCACACGGGGAGATGCCGGATCAGGGGCGGGGGACACGCCCGCAGGGGTGGCCTGCCTCGGGGCGTCCGCGTCCGCCGTTCGCTCGATGGAGCGGCACGTTCGGCACTCACCACGCTAAGGGAGGCCACCCGCGCTGTCTGCATCATTACTCGGACTTCCTACTATCTGAGACGGACAGCACTCCGGCGGGTGAACCCGGCGCGCGCACGGCCGCGGGCGCGCGCCGTTTCGGGCCGCTGCCCGGGGGCAGCCGGGGGCGTGGGAGGGGTGGCCATGAACGTGAGGACAGCACGGCTCGGCGGCGGACGGCGGCACAGCGTCGGCCGGGCCAAGGCACAGCGTGCGGCGGACAGTTCCGCCATGGAGGTGGCCGCCCGCTGGGGATTCAGCGCCTGCGGCGTGATCTACCTGCTGATCGGTCTGCTCGCGCTGCGCATCGCCTACGACGGCGGACACGGGGGGCAGCAGGCCGACCGCGGTGGCGCGCTCGCGGAACTCGCGGGCAACCCGCTCGGGAAGGCGCTCCTGTGGGCGGTGGGCGCCGGGCTCGCCGGCATGGCGGCGTGGCGGCTGTCCGAGGCCGTCGTCGGCGCGGCGGTGCCCGACGGCCGTACGGCACGCATCCGGGCGCTCTCGGCGGTCCGCTGCGTCTTCTACGGGTCCGCCGCGTACTCCGTCCTCGCGTTCGCCCTCGGTGACCGGGGCAGCGGCAGCGGCGCGAGCGACCAGCAGTCCCGCGACGTGACGGCCCGCGTGATGGCACTGCCCGGCGGGCGGTGGATCGTGGCCGTCGCGGGCGCCGCCGTGGTGGTGGCGGGCGTCTGGATGGGCGTGCTCGCGGTGCTGCGCCGCTTCCACAACCAGCTCAGGCTCGCGCGGATGTCGCGGGCGGCCCGGACGTACATCGATGTGACCGGCGTGGCCGGCGGGGCGGCCCGCGGCCTGATCGTGGCGGCGGCCGGCGCCTTCGCGCTCGATGCCGCGCTCACCTACGACCCGGACCGCGCCAAGGGGTTCGACGACACGCTGCGCTCCTTCGCGGGGGCGCCGGCCGGGACCTGGCTGCTGGGCGCGGTGGCACTGGGGCTGGCCCTGTTCGGCCTGTACTGCTTCGGCATGGCGCGCTGGCACAAGGTGTCGTGACGGGGCCGCACGCCTCCCGCCCGTGACCGGCCCCCACGCGTCACCCGCCTGACGGGTCCGCCCGCGTCCCGCTGTGCCCTCACGGCTGCGCCGCACCGGGTCCCCGTACGGGCCGGGACCCGCACCGAACCGCCTTCGCCCCGCGCCGGAGGGGAGGGCGCGGGGCGAAGGCGGTCACACGGGTCGGCGGGTCGGCGCTCAACCCATGTGCGGGTAGCCGTACTCGGTCGGCGCGACCAGCGCCTCCTTGATGGCGCGGGTCTGCGTCCAGCGCATCAGGTTCTGCGGGGCGCCGGCCTTGTCGTTGGTGCCGGAGGCGCGCGCGCCGCCGAACGGCTGCTGGCCGACGACCGCACCGGTGGACTTGTCGTTGATGTAGAAGTTGCCCGCGGCGTACCGCAGCTTCTCCATCGCCGCCGCCGTCGCCGCACGGTCCTTGGAGATGAACGCGCCGGTGAGGGCGTAGTCCGCGACGCACTCCATCTGGTCGAGCATGGCGTCGTAGTCGGCGTCGTCGTAGACGTGCACGGCGAGGATCGGGCCGAAGTACTCGGCGGTGAAGACCTCGTTGGCCGGGTCGGTGCACGCGATGACCGTCGGGCGCACGAAGTAGCCGACCGAGTCGTCGTACGTGCCGCCCGCGACGATGGTGCAGGACGGGTCGGCCGCGGCGCGGTCGATGGCGGCCTTGTTCTTCGCGAACGCGCGGTCGTCGATCACGGCGCCGATGAAGTTCGAGAAGTCGGTGACGTCACCCATCGGGATGCCGTCGATCTCGGCCGCGAAGTCCTCCTTGAAGCCGTCGTTCCAGATCGACGCGGGGATGTACGCACGCGAGGTGGCCGAGCACTTCTGGCCCTGGTACTCGAAGGCACCGCGGGTCAGCGCGGTCTTCAGGACGGCGCGGTCGGCGCTCGGGTGCGCGACGACGAAGTCCTTGCCGCCGGTCTCACCGACGATGCGCGGGTACGTCCGGTACTTCTCGATGTTGGTGCCGACCGTCTTCCACAGGTGCCGGAAGGTGTTGGTCGAGCCGGTGAAGTGGATACCGGCGAGGTCGCGGTGGGTCAGCGCGATGTCGGAGACGGCGATGCCGTCGCCCGTCACCAGGTTGATGACGCCCTTCGGCAGGCCGGCCTCCTCCAGCAGCTCCATCAGGAGCACGGCGGCGAACGTCTGCGTCGGGGACGGCTTCCACAGGACCACGTTGCCCATCAGCGCGGGCGCGGTCGGCAGGTTGGCCGCGATCGCCGAGAAGTTGAACGGCGTGATCGCGTAGACGAAGCCCTCAAGCGGACGGTGGTCGAGACGGTTCCACACGCCGGGCGAGTTCGCGGGCGGCTGCTCGGCGAGCAGGTCACGGGCGTAGCTGACGTTGAAGCGCCAGAAGTCGATCAGCTCGCAGGGCGCGTCGATCTCGGCCTGCTGGGCGGTCTTGCCCTGGCCGAGCATGGTCGCGGCGGCGATCGTCTCGCGCCAGGGACCCGACAGCAGTTCGGCGGCGCGCAGGATGATCGCGGCGCGGTCGTCGAAGGACATGGCACGCCACGCGGGCGCGGCGGCGAGGGCCGCGTCGACGGCGTCCTGGGCGTCCTCGCGGGTGGCGCCCGCGAACGTGCCGAGCACGGCCTTGTGGCGGTGCGGCTGCACGACGTCGACGCGCTCGCCGCCGCCCATGCGCTTGACGCCGCCGATGGTCATCGGCAGGTCGCGCGGGTGCTCGGCGAGCTCCTTGAGCTTCTTCTCCAGCCGGGCGCGCTCGGGCGAGCCGGGCGCGTAACCGAGTACCGGCTCGTTCACCGGGGCGGGGACCTTGGTCACGGCGTCCATGTCAGCCGTCACTCCAATCGGGTGGTGTCGGGATGGTGTCGTCCGGAGCGGGCGGGGGCCGGGCCGGTCAGCCGCGACCCGCCAGCGAGCGCAGGAAGAAGGCGAGGTTGGCGGGGCGCTCCGCGAGACGCCGCATGAAGTAGCCGTACCAGTCGGTGCCGTACGCCACGTACACCCGCATGCGGTGTCCCTCGGCGGCCAGCCGGTGCTGCTCGGCGGAGCGGATCCCGAACAGCATCTGGAACTCGTAGTCGGTGAGCTTGCGGCCCGCCCGCTGCGCGAGTTCCTGCGCGATGGCGATGATGCGCGGGTCGTGCGAGCCGACCATCGGGTACCCGTCACCCTCCATGAGGATGCGCAGGCAGCGCACGTACGCCTTGTCGACCTCGGCCTTGTCCTGGTGGGCGACGGAGGCGGGCTCCTTGTAGGCGCCCTTCACCAGGCGGACCCGGCTGCCGGCGGCGGCGAGGGTGCGGCAGTCGTCCTCGGTGCGGAAGAGGTACGACTGAACCACGGCGCCCGTGCGGGGGAAGCGCTCGCGCAGCGCGGAGTGGATCGCGAGCGTCGAGTCGATGGTCGTGTGGTCCTCGGCGTCGAGGGTGACCGTCGTGCCGATGGCGTTCGCGGCCTCGACGATGGCCGTGACGTTCTTCAGCGCGATGTCGTGACCGCCGTCGAGGGCCTGTCCCATGCAGGACAGCTTCACGGACATCTCGGCGCGCTCGCCGAGCTGGAGCGGGCCGAGGACCTCGATCAGGCGCAGGTAGGCGTCGCGCGAGCGGGTCGCCTCGGCCGGGTCGGTGACGTCCTCGCCGAGCACGTCCAGGGTCACTTCGAGGCCCTGGCCCGCCATCTCCTCGATGGCCGGGGTGGTCGCCTCGATCGACTCGCCCGCGATGAAGCGTTTGACGACCGGCTTGGTCAGGGGCGCGGCCGAAATGGTGCGGCGCAGGGCGTCGCTCCGCGACGCGGCGAGAATCACGGGACCCAGCACGGGCACCTCCATGAGAGATCGAGCGGGCCGCGGGACTCCCCGGCCACTTCGCACGCTATGGAGCGGTCCGATCCTCTGCCATCGACACCTGTCACGCATCCGTGGCCCGGATCTCAGACATCTGTCTGAAGCGGTGCGAGAATAGGCGGATGAAGGGCGACTACCAGGAGCTGGTCGACGAGATCTCCGCGCTCGTCGGAGTGCCCGCGACACTGGAGAACCGGGACTTCGGGCTGATCGCCTTCGGAGCCCACGACAGCGACGACGACCTGGTGATGGACCCGGTCAGGACCCGCTCGATCCTCACCCGCAAGTCCTCGCCGTGGGTGCGGGCCTGGTTCGAGGGGTTCGGCATCACCCGCGCGACGGGTCCCGTCCGCATCCCTGCCTCGCCCGACGCGGGCGTCTTCCGCGGACGGATCTGCCTGCCGGTACGCCATCGGGGGATGGCACTCGGCTACGTGTGGCTGCTGGACGACTCCGAGAGCGGCCCCGCGCCCGCCCGGCTGGCGGCGGCCATGGAGGTGACGGCCCGGATCGGCGACCTCCTCGCGGAGGACGTGAAGGCGGACGCCGACCTGGCGCGGGAACTGCGCGCGGTCCTCACCGCCGAGCACGGCTGGGAACGCGACATGGCGCTCGCCGCGCTGCGCACGGCGCTCGGCCCGAGCGCGGACGGCCTGCACGTCGTCCTCGCCGTCGCGCCCTGGCCGGGCGAGGAGCCGCCGGTGCGGGCCGTACCGGGCACCGCCGCGCTGTGCACGCTGTCCTTCCCCGCCCGCTACGCCAGGCCGGCGGGCGTGCCGGCGCCCGAGGCGGAGCCCGTCCGCAGGACGCCCGCGCTGGCGCTGCTCGTACGGCTGCGGTCGGCGGACGGCCTGCCGGGGGTGCTCACGGCGGTCGGCCGGCTGCGCGCGGCGGCGGACGCGCCGGGCGGCGCGGAGACCACGGCGGGCGCCGCGGCCCCCCGGCGAGGTCTCACCGAGCTCCCGGAGGCCTGGCACGAGGCCGTCGGCGCCGCCCGCGCCGCCGTGGCCCGGCCGGAGCTCGGCCCGGTCGCCGAGTGGACCGCGATCGGACCGTACCGCCTGCTCACCCGCCTGCCGGCGGGCCCCGATCCGGCGGTGGCCCCGCTGCTCGGCCCGGCCCACACGGACCTGGCGCGCACGGCGGAGTCGTTCCTCGACCACGCGGGCCAGGCGGGCCGCACGGCGGCAGCCCTCGGCATCCACCGGCAGACGCTCTACTACCGCCTCTCCCGCATCGAACACCTCACGGGCCTCGACCTGACCCGGGGCGAGGACCGGCTGCTGCTGCACATGGCGCTCAAGTCGGCGCGGCTGTAGCGGACGGCCGGACGCAGTCCGCTGCCGGAGGTCCGCCGGGCGGACCGCGGCTGGCGGCTGTGGCGACGGACCGTAGGGGTCTTCCGCACGCGTCATACTCGGCATGTCTTCACACAGGGGCGGGGAGGGTGCGGTGGTGTCGTCAGGGGCGCGGCGTCGGAGGGTGACGATCCACGACGTCGCCCGGTCGGCGGGGGTGTCGCGGCAGACCGTGTCCCGGGCGCTCAACGACAAGGGCGAGATCCAGGACTCGACGAAGCAGCGGGTCCTGGACGCGGCGCGGGAACTCGGTTACCAGCCCAGCCGGTTCGCGCGCGGACTGGTGCGCCAGGACACCGTCACCATCGGGCTCGTCATCCCCGACCTGCTGAACCCGTTCTTCACCGAGGTCGCGGCGGCGGCGCTGGCGGCGGCGGGCGAGCGCGGCTGGCACGTGGTCGTGCACGACACGTCCGACAGCCCGGAGAAGGAACGCGCCACGCTGCGGGTGATCGGCTCCCAGGTCGACGCGGTGATCGGGTACTTCAGCAGCCCGGAGGACGAGATCGACCGGGGCACGCGCGGGGTGCCGGTGGTCCTCGTGGGCCGCGAGCACCACGCGCCCCGGTTCGGCTCGATCCGCATCGACGGCGCGGACGGCATCGGCGAGGCGGTCGCGCACCTGGCCGCGCGCGGCCACCGCCGCATCGGCATGCTCGACCACCAGGGACGGCCCGAACCCTCGGACCGCTGCGCGTGGTTCGCGGCCGCGGCGGCGGCGCACGGCGTGGACGCCGACGCGGTGACCGGCGCGCACCAGTCGGTGGCGGGCGGGGAGGCGGCGCTGCCCCGGCTGCTCGCCGCGCACCCGGACATCACCGCGGTCCTGACCTTCAACGACGTCATCGCGGTCGGCGCGCTGCGGGCGGCCCGTCGGCTCGGCAGGCGGGTGCCGCAGGAGCTCGCGGTGATCGGCTTCGACGGGCTGCCCCTCGGCGACCTGGTCGAACCCGCGCTCACGACGGTGTCGCTGGACATCGGGCAGCTCGGCGCGCTGGCGGTGGCGGAGGCGGCGCGGCTGCTCGCGGGCCCCGGCGAGTCGGCGGCCGGCGCGAGCCTGGTGGTGCGCGGATCGCTCCTGGTACGCGGCTCCGCCTGACGCCCGGCCGTCCGCGGCACGGCCCGGCGGTCCCGTCGTCCCCGGCGGTCCCGTCATCCCGGCGCTCCGTCGGGCCCGTCACCCCCGGCGGTCCCGTCGTACCCGGCGCCGCGCCCACCCCTGGCCGCCCTGGCGCCGCGTCACCCTCGTCGTAGCGAGGGCCGAGCCGCCCCGGCAACCCCAACTGCCCCACCGGCGCGGTTCCGTCGTCCCCGGCGGTCCCGTCATCCCGGCGCCCCGTCATCCCCGGCGGCCCCCTCGCACCCGGCGCCGCGCCCACCCCTGACCCTGGCGCCGCGCCGCCCTCGTCGTAGCGAGGGCCGAGCCGCCCCGGCAACCCCAACTGCCCCACCGGGGCGGTTCCGTCGCATGTCTTGACACCCGCCGGAGCCCCCACGCACACTTCCGGGCATTCCCGTGAACGTTCACGTGAGCGCTCATGAGGCTTCCGGAAGGTTCCCGATGACGCTGACTCGACGAAAGCTTCTGACCGGCGCGGCGGCGCTCGGCACCCTCGCCCCGTTCGCCACCGCGTGCGCAAGCCCCGTCACGGCCAACCCCGGCCGCCTGACGCTCTGGTACACCTCCAACGGACTGTCCGAGACCAACCTCGGACGCGCCGTCAAACGCTTCGCGGCCGACCGGCTCGTCACCTCGCAGGTGAGCGGCGACCTGAAGCAGCGGCTGCTCGCCGCCCTCGCGGGCCGGGCGTACCTGCCCGACATCACGATGATGGGCGACAACATCTCGACGTACTACACGTCCGACCGCGACAGCTTCGTCGACCTCAACACGCTGGGCGCCCGCGAGCTGGCGAAGGACTACCTGCCGTGGAAGTGGCAGTCGGGGGCCACGCCCGACGGGCGCTTCCAGATGGGCGTGCCCATCGACGTGGGCCCCGCCGCGCTCTACTACCGCCACGACCTGTTCGCGAAGGCGGGCCTCGCCAGCGAGCCGGACGATGTCGCCGCCGCCGTCTCCACCTGGGAGAAGTACTTCGACTTCGGCGTCAGGCTCCAGCGCGCGCTGCCCGGCGGTTTCCTGATCACCGACACCAAGACGGTCTTCACGTACTCCCTCGCGCAGGAGTCGACGAAGTACTTCGACCGGGACAACCACTACCTGGACGACCAGTCAGGAGTGCGCAGGGCCTGGGACCGGGCGCTGGAGGCGTACCGGAGGCGGCTGACGGCGGGGTACGCGGGTTCGGGCAACAGCAACGGCCAGTCGGTCGACGAGCACGCGGCCTGGAACAGCGGCAAGGAGCTGAGCCTGGTCGGCGCGTCCTGGCGCACCGGCGAGATGAAGCAGGCGGCACCGGGCACGAAGGGCAAGTGGCGGGTGTGCAGGCCGCCCGGCGGGGCGGGCAACCAGGGCGGCTCGTACCTCGCGGTGACGAAGTACTGCCCGCGCCCCGAGGCCGCGTTCGAGGTGATCCGCTGGCTCCAGTCGCCCGCGAACCAGCCGCAGAACTATCTCGACGTGGGCCTCTTCCCCTCCGCCCCCGCCGCGTTCACCGACCCGCGGCTGCTGAAGCCCGACCCGTTCTTCGGCGGCCAGGTGACCATGGACGTCTTCGGGGAGATCGCCCGTGAGGTGAAGTATGCCTACTTCAGCCCCTGGGACATCACGATCAGCGACACCTACACGGACGAACTGACCAACGTCGAACTCGGCGGCAAGGACCCGGACCAGGCGTGGCACGACGCGCGCACCACGATCGAGCGCCTGCTGCGCAGGCAGGGGGTTCTGTCATGACCGCGATACCCGAAGCCGGCGTCCCGTCCCCCGCCCCCGCTCCGGCGCCCGCGGCGCCACTGAGTCCGCCGGGCCCGCCGCGCCGGCGGTGGCGGTACCTGCCGATGTACCTCGCGATCGCGCCGTTCTTCGTGCTGTTCGCGGTCTTCGGCCTCTATCCGGTGCTGTATTCGCTGTTCCTGTCCTTCCAGCGGTGGGACGGCGTCGGCCCGATGAAGTTCGTCGGCCTGGAGAACTTCCGGTTCCTCGTCACGGACAGCACGTTCTGGGAGTCGATCGGCAACACGCTCATCATCTGGGCGATGTCGACGGTCCCGATGATCCTGCTCGCGCTGCTGATCGCCGTGGGCCTCAACTCGTCGGTCCGCCTGCGGGGTGTGCTGCGGGTCGCGTACTTCCTGCCGAACGTGACGTCGATCGTGGCGATGTCGCTGGTCTTCGGGTCCATCTTCAGCGGCGAGTTCGGCGTACTGAACTGGTTCCTCGGCCTGTTCGGGATCGGGCACGTGCAGTGGCTGGCCGACCCGTGGGCGATCCGCGCCGCCATCGCCCTGATGATCATCTGGCGGTGGACCGGCTACAACGCGATCATCTTCCTGGCCGGTCTCCAGGCACTGCCGAAGGACGTGTTCGAGGCGGCACGCGTCGACGGCGCGAGCGCGGCGCAGACCTTCTTCCGGGTGACGGTCCCGCTGCTGCGGCCCGTCCTGCTGTTCTCCGTGGTGATGTCGGCGATCGGCGGCATGCAGATCTTCACCGAGTCGCAGGTGCTGCTCGGCAACCGCGGCGGCACGGACGGCGCGGGGCTGACCATGGTCCTCTACTTCTACAACACGGCCTTCGCGGGCAACGACTTCGGCTACGGAGCCGCCATCGCCTGGGGCCTCTTCATCGTCGTCGTCCTCTTCTCCATCCTCAACTGGCGTCTCGTGATGCGTCCCGAGCGCGGCCAGGTCCTCTCGGCGCCGGCGGTCACGGAACAGGTGCCGGGCGAGGCCACCACCATGACGGGAGCGGGCCGATGAGCGGCGCACGCGGACGGATCCTCACCTGCGGGGCGCTGATCGTGGGCGCGCTGATCACCGTCTTCCCGTACTACTGGCTGACCGTGATGGCGTCGAACACGACGGCCGACATCTACGCGAGCCCGCCGAAGCTGTTCTTCGGCGACCAGCTGTTCCACAACATCGGCCAGGTCTTCTCGAAGATCGATTTCTTCGGCTCGCTGATGAACACGCTGATCGTCGCGGTCGTCTCGACCGTGCTCGTGCTGTTCTTCGACTCGCTGGCGGCCTTCACCTTCGCCAAGTACGACTTCCCCGGCAGCAAGGCCCTCTTCGGCGTGCTGCTGGCGACGTTCGTGGTACCCACGCAGCTCGCCGCGATCCCGCAGTTCATCATCATGGCGCACCTGGGCTGGGTCGGTGATCTGAAGGCGCTGATCATCCCCGCCGCGGCCAACGCGTTCGGCATCTTCTGGATGCGTCAGTACGCGCGGGGCGCCGTGCCCGACGAGCTGATCGAGGCGGCCCGGGTCGACGGGTGCGGTTTCTTCCGTACGTATCTGACGGTCGGCCTGCCGGTGCTCCGCCCCGCGCTCGCCTTCCTCGGCATCTTCACCTTCGTCAACGTCTGGAACGACTTCCTCTGGCCGCTCGTGGTGATGATCGACTCGAACCACGTGACGCTCCAGGTGGCGTTGGCGCAGCTCAACGGCGCCTACGTGACGGACTACAGCGTCGTCATGGCGGGCACGCTGGTCGCGATCGTGCCGCTGATCATCGTCTTCCTCTTCGGCGCCCGCCATTTCATCGGCAACATCGCGGCGGGCGCGGTCAAGGGCTGAACCGGCCCCGTACCACCGGTCAGGACTGAAAGGAATCCATGTCCTCCTGCGAGTCGTCGTCCCTCCCGTCGTTCCCGTACATCGAGGACCCGGCCCCGGGGCGCGGAGCCCTGCCGCCGCGCGCCGCGTTCACCTCCGACGCGCCGTCGCTGAGCCTCACCGGGACGTGGCGTTTCCGGCTCTCCCCGTCGCCCGCGACGGCGCCCGAGGGCGTGGAACTCGACGACTTCGACGACTCCGACGGCGCGGGCTGGTGCGACCTGCCCGTTCCCGCGCACTGGCAGCTGCACGGCCACGGCGCCCCGGCGTACACGAACATCGACTACCCCTTCCCCGTCGACCCTCCCCGGGTGCCGTCCGACAATCCGACGGGGGACTACCGGCTGGTGTTCGACCTGCCCGAGGAGTGGCCCGGCGGCCCCGCCGTGCTGCGGTTCGACGGCGTCGACTCGTGCGCTCTCGTGCGGCTGAACGGCACCGAACTGGGCGTGACCCGGGGCAGCAGGCTGCCCACGGAGTTCGAGGCGGGCGCGCTGCTGCGGCCGCACGGCAACGTGCTGTCCGTACGGGTGCACCAGTGGTCCTCCGGCTCCTACCTGGAGGACCAGGACATGTGGTGGCTGTCCGGCCTGTTCCGGCCGGTCACCCTGATCGCCCGGCCGGCGGGAGGCGTCCGCGACCTCTTCGTCCACGCGGGTTTCGACCACATCACCGGGCACGGCGAGCTGACCGTGACGGCCGAGGGCCCCGGTGTGCGCGTCGACGTGCCGGAGCTGTCCATCACGGGCCTGCCCGCCGGGGAGAGCGTCGTGGTCCCCGGCGTGGAGCCGTGGAGCGCGGAGAGCCCCCGGCTCTACGCGGGCGAGGCGTACACGGACACGGAGCGCGTACCGCTGCGGATCGGCTTTCGCACGGTGGCGATCGAGGACGGCGTGCTGAAGGTCAACGGACGGCGGATCGTCTTCCGGGGCGTCAACCGGCACGAGTTCCACCCGGAGCACGGCCGCGCGGTGCCGCGCGAGAGCGCCGTCGCCGACATCGAGCTGATGAAGCGCCACCACGTCAACGCGGTGCGCACCAGCCACTATCCGCCGGACCCGGAGTTCCTCGACCTGTGCGACCGCTACGGCCTGTGGGTCCTGGACGAGTGCGACCTGGAGACCCACGGCTTCGAGCGGCTGGACTGGGCGGGCAACCCGAGCGACGACGAGCGGTGGGCCGAGGCGTACCTGGACCGGATGCGGCGCACGGTCGAACGGGACAAGAACCACCCGTCGGTCGTGATGTGGTCGCTGGGCAACGAGTCGCACACCGGCGCCAACCTGGCCCGCATGGCGCGGTGGACCCATGAGCGGGACCCGTCGCGGCCGGTGCACTACGAGGGTGACTACGCGTGCGCCTACACGGACGTGTACAGCAGGATGTACGCGTCGCACGAGGAGGTCGACACGATCGGCCGGGGTTCCGCAGCCGAGCTCGACAACCCGCGCCACCGTGAACTGCCCTTCATCCTGTGCGAGTTCGTGCACGCGATGGGCAACGGCGCGGGCGGCCTGCTGGAGTACCGGGAGCTGTTCGAGCGCCATCCGCGCTGCCAGGGCGGATTCCTGTGGGAGTGGATCGACCACGGCATCGCCCGCCGGGACGCGGCGGGGCGGCCGTACTTCGCCTACGGCGGCGACTTCGGCGAGGACATCCACGACGGCACCTTCGTGATCGACGGCGCGGTCCTGCCCGACCGGACGCCGTCGCCCGCGCTCACCGAGTTCGCGAAGGTCTTCGAGCCGGTACGGATCACCGGCACGGCGGCCGAGGGGACGCTGACGGTGACGAACCTCCACGACACGGTCGGCCTCGACGGCCTTCTCTTCTCCTGGACGCTCCAGGAGGAGGGCCTCCCGGTGGCGGCGGGCCCGCTGGACGTGCCGCCCACCGCGCCGGGCGCGAGCACGCGCGTGCCGTTCCCGGATCTGCCGGCCCCGTCCGGGGAGAGCTGGCTGACCGTACGGGCGGTGCTCGCGGCGGACACGCTCTGGGCGCGGGCGGGCCACGAGGTGGCGTGGGGCCAGGTCAGGATCACCCCACCGGCACCGGCCCGCACTGCCGTCCCGGTCGCCCCGGCCTCCCCCGAAGCCCGGGGGACTGCCCCGGCGCTGCCCGCCGACCGGCGACCGGTACTCGGTCCTGCCCGCTTCGACGCCGCGACCGGCCGGCTGACGGAACTGGGCGGCCATCCGATCGAGGGCCCCCGGCTCGACCTGTGGCGCGCGCCGACCGACAACGACCTCGGCTCCGACGACCCGGAGGCGGCCCGCTGGCGCGCGGCCGGACTGCACCGCGCGCACCACCGGGTCGCGTCGGTCGAGCGGACCGGCCACGGCGAGTCGGCCACGCTCGTCGTACGCACCCGGGTGGCACCGCCCGCGCGGGGCTTCGGCATGCTCGCGGACTACCACTGGAGCGTGCACGACGGCCGGCTGCGGCTGCGCCTTGAGGTCGAACCCGACGGCACCTGGCCCTGCACCCTGCCCCGGCTCGGCCTGCGCATGGCGGTGCCGGGCGCCTTCGGGACGGCGCAGTGGTTCGGCGGCGGCCCCGGCGAGGCGTACGCCGACAGCAGGCAGGCGGCCCGTATCGGCCGCCACCGCGTGGACGTCGACGCCCTGGCGACCCCGTACGTCCACCCGCAGGAGAACGGCAACCGGGTGGACGCGCGCCGGCTGACCCTGAGCGCCCCCGACGGAACGGGCCTGCTCGTGGAGGGCGAGCCGGTCTTCGACTTCACGGCCCGGCGCTGGACGACGGAGCAACTGGACGCGGCGGCGCACACCACGGACCTGGTGCCCGGCGACCTGATCCATCTCAACCTGGATCTGGCGCAGCACGGCCTCGGCTCGGCGGCCTGCGGCCCGGGCGTGCTCCCCCGCTACCGGCTGTACGCGCGCCGGGCGACGTTCGCGCTGACGTTCAGCACGCTCGGCGGGCCGGCACGCTGACCGGCGGGCCCGCCCGCGCGGGTCCTGCTCCCGGCCGGGCGGCCCGTTCGGGCGAACGGGGGCCGAAAATGACGTGCCATGGGCGGGCGGGCCCGCTACCTTCCCGCGCATGCATGCCTCGTTGTCCGCACCCTGCGGCAACCCCCTCCGCGAACGCGCCCCCCGCCCCCGCGGGTCGGCGGCCGCCCGCATTCCGGTGCCGGCGCCCGGCCGACGGGGCGGGCACCCCGGCCGCGCCGGTGGCCCGCCCGACGACGCCCCGCTCATCCCGCACACCCCGCGCATCCCTCGCACCCCGCACGTCCCATTCCGCAGCCAGGAGCGCCGATGACCACCGAACGCGACGCCCTGTGCGCCTTTCTGGACAAGCAGCGGGCCGCCCTGACCGGGAGGCTCGACGGCCTCACGGACGCCCAGGCAGGCTCCACCCCGACCGCGAGTTCCCTCTCGCTGCTCGGTCTGCTCAAGCACGCGGGCATCTGGGAACGCCGCTGGTTCCAGGTCGCGGTGGAGGGCACGGTCTTCCCCGGCGAGTGGCCCGACACCGCCAAATCCGACTCCAACGACGAGGACTTCGTCCTGGACGCGAGCGACACCGTCGAGCGCTGGCGCACGTATCACGCCGCACAGGTCGCGCAGTCGCGCCGCATCGCGACGACCCGCTCCCTGGACGCTCCCTGTGCCTGGCCCCCGGCCGAGGACCGCACCCTGCGCTGGGTCCTGCTGCACATGATCGAGGAAACGGCCCGCCACGCGGGCCACGCCGACATCATCCGCGAGACCCTGGACGGTACGAGGGGGGTGTGAGCGCCCCGCGGCGGGCGCGCCGGCGCCCCGGTCGCGCGGGTGAGCGGAGGCGGGTCCTCCGGGGTGCCGCGGGTGGTGGCATAGCCTTCCTGACCATGAGCACTGACGCAGCAGAGGTATGGCTTCCGTACGCCGCCGACGAGATAGCGGGACTCCCCGACGGCCTCACCTACCGGTTCTGGGACGGCGGTCCGGACTTCCCCGGGGACCCCGGCGACTGTGCCTTCTACGTCGTCCCGTACCTGAAGGGGCCGGAGGTCGCCGTGCGGCCGCTGGCCGGGATGCGGTCGCTGCGGGTGGTGCAGACACTGTCGGCCGGTGTCGACCACGTGGCACCGGGGCTCGGTTCGCTCCCGTCCGGGGTGCGGCTGTGCAACGCGAAGGGTGTGCACGAGGCGAGCACCGCCGAACTCGCGCTCGCACTGACCCTCGCGTCGCTGCGGGACATCCCCGGCTTCGTCCGCGCGCAGGAGCGCGAGGAGTGGCTGGCGGGGTTCTACCCGGCCCTCGCGGACCGGTCCGTGCTGATCGTGGGGTACGGGTCGATCGGCTCCGCCATCGAGGACCGGCTCGCGGCCTTCGAGTGCGCGCGGGTGGTGCGCGTCGCGCGCTCGGCGCGGGAGGGTGCGCGCGGCGCGATCCACGCGCTCTCGGATCTGCCCGCACTGCTCCCCGACGCCGATGTGGTGATCCTGTCCACTCCGCTGACGGACGGGACCCGGGGTCTCGTCGACGCCGGCTTCCTGTCCCGGATGAAGGACGGCGCCCTGCTCGTCAACGTCGCGCGGGGCGCGGTCGTCGACACGAAGGCCCTGCTCGCGGAGGTGGGAACCGGTCGGATCACGGCGGCACTCGACGTCACGGACCCGGAGCCGCTGCCGGCCGGGCACCCGCTCTGGCACGCGCCCGGCGTCCTCGTCAGTCCCCATGTCGGGGGCTCCACTTCCGCGTTCGAACCCCGTGCCAAAAGGCTCCTCTCGACACAACTGACCCGGTTCGCCGGGGGTGAAGAGCTCCAGAACGTGGTAATGACCACAGAGTGAGCCGTCACGGAGTGCCCCTCCGTGACCACGCTTCGCAGCCGTCGGCACCGGTGGCGCCGTAACACCCCAGCTCGTCACGGAGAGTAGAGAGACTATGTCCCTGAGTGACGACTCTGGTGTATCGTCCCGATCTGGGGGCTGCGTCGCGTGTGGGCGGCGTCGGGGAGCGACCAGAATCCGAGGGGGGCGACGGGCGATGCACGGCCGATGGACCGACGAGAGCGACCAACCGAGAGTGAAACGTCCCGGAGTGGGCCGATGAGCGCCGGGGGGATCCTCCTCGACCGCCGCCGGACCTCCGGCTCCCACGCCGGGCTCCTCGGGCAACTCCTGCTCGCCCTCGTCTGCGGTGCCTATGCGACGGGGGCCGCGATGGGCTGGGGATCACACGAAGTCGCCATGTTCATGGGCGATTTCGGCCTGAGCTTCGCGGCACTGATCGCGGCGGTCTCCTGCTTCCTCTACGCGCGCGGGCGGGGCCGGCGCTTCCGGCCCGCCTGGCTGCTGTTCTCGCTGTCGTCCTTCATGGCGGCGGGCGGCAACGCCGTCTGGGGGTGGTACGAGGTGGTGCTGCGCGAGCCCGTGCCCGCGCCGTCCCTCGCCGACCTGTTCTTCCTCTGCTTCGCGCCCCCCGCCATCGTCGGCCTCCTGGTCCTCGCCAAGCGCCCGGTCACCAGGTCGGGTTGGGTCTGCCTCGGGCTCGACGCCTGGCTGATCGGCGGCTCGCTGCTGACCCTGTCCTGGAGCCTCGCGCTCGCCCACACGGCTCGTGTCGACGGTCCGAGCGTGGCCCAGTCGGCGCTCGCACTGGCCTATCCCCTGCTCGACATCGTGCTGGTGAGCATGGTGCTCGCGCTGCATTTCCGGCACACGGCGAGTCGCACGGCGGTCAACACAGCGATCAGCGCGCTCGCCCTGACCGTGCTGTGCGACGGGCTGTTCACGTCGCCGCTGCTGCGCGCCGACTACCACTCGGGCCAGCTCCTCGACGCCGGCTGGTTCGCCGGTTCACTCCTCCTCGCGTACGCGCCCTGGGGCGTGCGGCACCTGCCGGACGCGCCCCCGCGCCGCGTGCCGCGCAAGCGGCGAGGCCTCGCCCGTGCCATCGGCGCGCTCGCGCCGTACCTGGCCGCCGCGGTCTGCACGCTGGGCATCCTCTACACCGCGGTCGAGGGCCACCAGGTCGACCACGTCGTGATCCTCACCGGCTGCACGGTGGTGCTCGCCCTCGTCGTGCGGCAGGCCATCATGCTCGTCGACCATGTGGCGCTCACCCAGGAACTGGCCCAGAAGGAGAACCACTTCCGCTCCCTGGTCCAGGGGTCGAGCGACGTGATCATGATCGCGGCACCCTCCGGGGTGCTGCGGTACGTGAGCCCCGCGGCGTCCGGCGTCTACGGACGGGGCGCACAGGATCTGGAGGGCGAGGAGCTCGCCTCCCTGATCCACCCCGCGGACCTCGGGAAGGTCGTCCACGAGGTGCGCAGGTTCCTCGCGGCCCCGCCCGCGCGAGAACCCAGCGCACGGGTCGAATACCGCTTCCGGTCGGGCAGCGGGGACTGGCTCAATGTGGAGTCGACGGTCAACCGACACGAGGACGGGCTGATCTTCAACAGCCGTGACGTCACGGAACGCGTGCGCCTCCAGGCCCAGTTGCAGCACAACGCCGAGCACGACCCGCTCACGGACCTGCCCAACCGGGCGCTGTTCACCGCCCGGGTGGGGCGGACCCTGTCCGGACGGCGGGCCGGCGACGCGGGCACGGCCGTCCTCTTCATCGACCTCGACGGCTTCAAGGGCGTCAACGACCGCCTCGGCCACCAGGTCGGGGACGAGCTGCTGATCCGCGCGGCCCGGCGCCTGCAGGCCTCCGTGCGCGCGGGCGACACGGCGGCGCGGCTCGGGGGCGACGAGTTCGCCGCCCTCATCATCGGCGGCGACGGCGACGGCGCAGCCGCGCAGGACGTCTCCCGGCAGGAGGGGGACGAGCGCCAGGACCGGGCCGGGCGACAGAGCCGGGAGGACCGGGAGCGCATCGTCCAGGAGATCGCGGACCGGCTGCGCCTCACGCTCTCGCAGCCGTACCGCATCGAGGGACACGAGGTCCGGGTGGCGGCGTCGATCGGTGTCGCCTTCGCCGAGCCGGGCTCCGACCCGGCCGACCTGATGCGCAACGCCGACCTCGCCATGTACCGCGCCAAGGCGGCGGGCAAGAACCGCGTCGAGCTCTACGTACCCCAATTGCGCTCCGACGCCGTCCGCAACGCCGAGCTGACGGGGCGCGTCCGCACCGCCCTGCACGACGGCGAGTTCACCCTGCTCCACCAGCCTGTGGTGAATCTCACGACGGGCCGGGTCTCGGGGGTGACCGCGCAGCCGCGCTGGCGGGCCCCGCACGGGCTGCTGTTCACCCCGGCGGAGTTCCTGCGGATCGCCGACGACCACGATCACGACAAGGCCGCCGAGTTCGGGCAGCGGCTTCTTGAGGACGCCGTGGAGCGGGCCGCCGAGCGCGCCCGCTCGACCGGCCTGCGCTCGCCCGTCGTCGTACGGCTGCCCGCCCGGCGCCTGCTGGAGCGGCCGCCCCGGCTCGACTCGGTCGAAGCCCTGCTGGCCCGGCACCGGCTCCCGTCCGGCTCCCTGATGATCGAACTCTCGGACGCCGACCACGGTGTCGACCCGGACGAGCTGGAACAGAGACTGCGGGCGCTGCGCCGGCTCGGCGTGCGGATCGCTCTCGACGGCTTCGGCAGCGGCTTCTCCGCCATCAACGCCTTACGCAGACTGCCGCTCGACGTGCTGAAGCTGGACCGGGGCCTGGTGGAGGGCCTCGCCGAGTCCCCCAGGCTCCACCGGATCACCGCGGGACTGCTGCGCATCGCACGCGACCTCGGCATGTACTCCGTGGCGGACGGCGTGGACCGGCCCGACCAGGTTCTCGCCCTGCGGGCGCTGGGCTGCACACACGGCCAGGGGGCCGCCTTCTCGGGGCCGCTGGACGAGCACCGGCTGCGCCGGGTGCTGGACCGGGGCGACTACCCGCTGCCGCAGGACACCGGAGCTCCCGGTTGCACCGCCGTGAGCCGGCCGGGCGTGCCCGTGGCGTCACGCCCGGCCGGTGCGCCCGGCGTGGGCGCCCCCGTCGGCGTCACGGGCCCCCTCGGTGCCCCGGCGGCAGCCGCAATGCCCTCGGCCGCTCCCCCGTCGGCCGTCGCTTCCCCCACCGTCCTCGGTCCGGTCGGCGTCGTGGAACTGCCCGGCACCACGGGCGGGCCCGGTGCCCTGGGAGTCCCCTCGGGGTCCCCCGGCGCGTCCGGGGCCGTGGGACTGTCCCGGGCCTTGGGGCCCACCGGCGCCCTGGGCCTCCCGGAGACGGCCGGTACTCCCGGCCCAGGAGGCCCTTCCGGCGGCGTCGGGGTGTGCGGGCCAAGTCTTCCCGGTGCGGCGGCCCGTGGCCTGCTGACGGGCTCCCTGTCGGCGCTGTGGACGCGTCCGCTGCCGGGTGACCGCCTCCCGCTACCGTCGTCCCGCTCGAATGGTGAGACGCCAGTCCCACCTACTTGACACGTGCAGCGCGCCGGGGGGAGGGTCTGTGCCATGCGCACCCGAATTCTCGTACTTGGACAGCGCGTCGGCTGAAGCGAAGCCCCCAACCGGCTCCGTGGAAACTCACCGACGCGCTCCCCTCGCTTGCCTTACGGCACGGGGGGTTTTTTGTTGCACCGACGCCCTCAGCACCCTCGAAAACACCTCGCACCACCCAAGCCCTGAGAAGAGAAGCCGATGACCGAGCAGGCCACCGGGGCCCACCATCCGCAGCCGCGGGCCCGTAGCGGCGGAGCGCCTTCCGCCACCGTCGAACACGTCACGGGCGCGCAGGCCCTGATCCGCTCGCTGGAGGAGGTGGGCGCCGACACCGTCTTCGGTATCCCCGGCGGAGCGATCCTCCCGGCGTACGACCCGATGATGGACTCCACCCGTGTGCGACACGTTCTCGTCCGCCACGAGCAGGGCGCGGGCCACGCGGCCGTCGGATACGCGCAGGCCACCGGCAAGGTCGGGGTGTGCATGGCGACCTCGGGTCCCGGCGCCACCAACCTGGTGACCCCGATCGCGGACGCGCACATGGACTCGGTGCCGATCGTCGCGATCACCGGCCAGGTGGCCTCGAAGGCCATTGGTACGGACGCCTTCCAGGAGGCGGACATCGTCGGCATCACGATGCCGATCACGAAGCACAACTTCCTGGTGCGCGACGCGAAGGACATCCCCCGGACCATCGCGGAGGCATTCCACATCGCGGGCACGGGCCGGCCGGGTCCCGTGCTCGTCGACATCCCGAAGGACGCGTTGCAGGCGCAGACGACGTTCTCCTGGCCGCCGGTGATGGACCTGCCCGGCTACCGGCCCGTCACGAAGCCGCACGCGAAGCAGATCCGCGAGGCCGCGCGACTGATCGCCCAGGCGAAGCGCCCGGTGCTCTACGTGGGCGGCGGCGTCATGAAGTCCGGCGCCACGGCGGAGCTCAAGGTCCTCGCTGAGCTGACGAAGGCGCCGGTCACCACGACCCTGACGGCTCTCGGCTCCTTTCCGGACAGCCACCCGCAGCATGTGGGCATGCCGGGCATGCACGGCGCGGTCACGGCCGTCACCGCCCTGCAGAAGGCCGACCTGATCGTCGCGCTCGGCGCCCGGTTCGACGACCGCGTCACCGGCAAGCTGGACAGCTTCGCTCCGTACGCGAAGATCGTGCACGCCGACATCGACCCGGCGGAGATCGGCAAGAACCGCGAGGCCGACGTGCCGATCGTCGGGGACGCCCGTGAGGTGCTGGCGGACCTGGTGCAGGCGGTGCAGGCGGAGCACACGGCCGGCACCCTCGGTGAGGCGGCGAGCACCGGCTATCAGGCGTGGTGGAAGGACCTGGACCGCTGGCGGCAGACGTACCCGCTCGGCTACGACCAGCCGGCGGACGGTTCGCTCTCGCCGCAGCAGGTCATCCAGCGCATCGGTCAGCTGGCGCCCGAGGGCACGGTGTACGCGGCGGGCGTGGGCCAGCACCAGATGTGGGCCGCGCACTTCATCGACCACGAGGGCCCGGCGACCTGGCTCAACTCGGGCGGCGCGGGGACGATGGGCTACGCGGTGCCGGCCGCCATGGGCGCCAAGGCCGGCCGCCCGGACCGCACGGTCTGGGCGATCGACGGCGACGGCTGCTTCCAGATGACCAACCAGGAACTGACCACCTGCGCGCTCAACAACATCCCGATCAAGGTCGCCATCATCAACAACGGCGTCCTCGGAATGATCCACCAGTGGCAGAACCTCTTCTACAACCAGCGCTACTCGCACTCCAACCTGCGTGACACGGGTGACGGCGCGAGCGCCCCGAACAGCGGCACCCGCGTCCCCGACTTCGTGAAGCTGGCGGAGGCGATGGGCTGTGCGGCGATGCGCTGCGAGTCCCCGGACGACCTGGACGCGGTGATCGCCGAGGCCAACTCCATCAACGACCGTCCCGTGGTGATCGACTTCATCGTCCACGAGGACGCGATGGTGTGGCCCATGGTCGCCGCCGGCACGTCGAACGACGAGATCATGGCCGCCCTCGGGGTCCGTCCCGACTTCGGTGACGCCTCCGACGACTGATCCGACCGACCCGACAGCCACGACCGAGAGACCCTGAGAGACTCCCATGTCCACCAAGCACACGCTCTCCGTCCTGGTCGAGAACACGCCCGGCATCCTCGCGAGGATCGCCGCGCTGTTCTCCCGCCGGGGCTTCAACATCGACTCGCTCGCGGTCGGTGTCACCGAACATCCCGACATCTCCCGCATCACGATCGTGGTGAATGTCGAGGACCTGCCGCTGGAGCAGGTGACGAAACAGCTCAACAAGCTGGTGAACGTCCTGAAGATCGTCGAACTCGAGCAGGGCGCTGCGATCCAGCGCGAGCTCGTGCTGGTGAAAGTCCGGGCCGACAACGAGACCCGCAGCCAGATCGTCGAGATCGTCCAGCTGTTCCGCGCCAAGACCGTGGACGTCTCACCGGAGGCCGTCACCATCGAGGCCACCGGCTCCAGCGAGAAGCTGGGCGCCATGCTCAAGATGCTCGAACAGTACGGAATCAAGGAGCTCGTGCAGTCCGGCACGATCGCCATAGGGCGGGGCGCCCGGTCCATCACGGACCGCAGCCTGCGCGCTCTGGAGCGCACCGCCTGAGCGTCGCGGGGCGCGACGCTCGCCCTGCCGGACCGCATCGCGAGACCGGCAGTCCATGACCGGCACCCCCGCCGTACGGTGGGACGCAGCACCAGCACCGCTGTCAACAAGGAGAAGAACCCGTGGCCGAGCTGTTCTACGACGACGACGCCGACCTGTCCATCATCCAGAACCGCAAGGTCGCGGTCATCGGCTACGGCAGCCAGGGCCACGCCCACGCGCTGTCGCTGCGCGACTCCGGTGTGGATGTGCGAGTCGGCCTGCACGAGGGCTCCAAGTCCAAGGCGAAGGCCGAGGAGCAGGGCCTGCGCGTGGTGACCCCCGCCGAGGCGTCCGCCGAGGCCGACGTCATCATGATCCTCGTTCCGGACCCGATCCAGGCCCAGGTCTACGAGGAGTCCATCAAGGACAACCTCAAGGACGGCGACGCGATCTTCTTCGGTCACGGCCTGAACATCCGCTACGACTTCATCAAGCCGCCGGCGAACGTCGACGTCTGCATGGTCGCACCGAAGGGCCCGGGCCACCTGGTGCGCCGCCAGTACGAGGAGGGCCGCGGCGTTCCGTGCATCGTGGCCGTCGAGCAGGACGCCACGGGCAAGGGCCTGGAGCTGGCGCTCGCGTACGCCAAGGGCATCGGCGGCACCCGGGCGGGCGTCATCAAGACGACGTTCACCGAGGAGACCGAGACCGACCTGTTCGGCGAGCAGGCCGTCCTGTGCGGTGGCACGTCGGCACTGGTCAAGGCGGGCTTCGAGACGCTGGTCGAGGCCGGCTACCAGCCGGAGATCGCGTACTTCGAGTGCCTGCACGAGCTGAAGCTCATCGTGGACCTCATGTACGAGGGCGGCCTGGAGAAGATGCGCTGGTCGGTCTCGGAGACCGCCGAGTGGGGCGACTACGTGTCGGGTCCGCGCATCATCAACGACCAGACCAAGGCCGAGATGAAGAAGATCCTGGGCGAGATCCAGGACGGTTCGTTCGCCAAGACCTGGATGGACGAGTACCACGGCGGTCTGAAGAAGTACAACGAGTACAAGAAGGCCGACGCCGACAGCCTGCTCGCGTCCACGGGCGCCGAGCTGCGCAAGCTCATGAGCTGGGTGGACGACCCCGAGGCGTGAGCCCCGGCTCCGGGGACGGGCCCGCCGTACCGCCGCGTGCGGTGCGGCGGGCCCGTGCCCGTGCGGCGACCCGGTCGCCGTACCGTGCGGGAAGTATGCACGTATGAGTGATCCTGGCGCTCGGGTGGGATGACCCCCCGGCAACAGCACTAGACTCTGAACACACGCGTCGGGCCCACAGCGTCGTGCGTCTTTCACGCGGACGAGGGCGTGCCGTCATGATCCGGGAAGGTCATGGCGCGCGAATACGCCCCCAGTACCCCTCCACCGCATGCGGCCGTGGGACGGCCGTCCGCAATGGGACTTGTGAGGACACACGTGAGCGGTAAACCGGTCGTACTCATCGCTGAAGAGCTGTCACCCGCCACCGTCGACGCGCTCGGGCCGGACTTCGAGATCCGGCACTGCAACGGCGCCGACCGCGCGGAGTTGCTGCCCGCGATCGCCGACGTCGACGCGATCCTGATCCGCTCGGCCACCAAGGTCGACGCCGAGGCGGTGGCCGCCGCCAAGAAGTTGAAGGTCGTCGCCAGGGCCGGCGTCGGTCTCGACAACGTGGACGTGCCGGCCGCCACCAAGGCGGGCGTCATGGTCGTCAACGCGCCGACGTCGAACATCATCACCGCCGCCGAGCTCGCCTGCGGTCTGCTGATCTCCAGTGCGCGCAACATCTCGCAGGCCAACGGCGCCCTGAAGAAGGGCGAGTGGAAGCGCTCCAAGTACACGGGCGTCGAGCTGAGCGAGAAGGTGCTCGGTGTCGTCGGTCTCGGCCGCATCGGGGTACTGGTGGCGCAGCGGATGTCGGCGTTCGGTATGAAGATCGTCGCGTACGACCCCTACGTGCAGCCCGCGCGCGCCGCCCAGATGGGCGTGAAGCTCGTGACGCTGGACGAACTGCTGGAGGCCGCCGACTTCATCACGGTGCACCTGCCGAAGACACCGGAGACCCTCGGCCTGATCGGCGACGAGGCCCTGCACAAGGTCAAGCCGACCGTCCGCATCGTCAACGCCGCGCGCGGCGGGATCGTGGACGAGGAGGCGCTGGCGTCGGCCCTCAAGGAGGGCCGGGTCGCGGGCGCGGGCCTCGACGTGTACACGAAGGAACCCTGCACGGACTCCCCGCTGTTCGAGTTCGACCAGGTCGTGGCGACGCCGCACCTCGGTGCCTCGACCGACGAGGCCCAGGAGAAGGCGGGCATCTCGGTGGCGAAGTCCGTACGCCTGGCGCTGGCCGGTGAGTTGGTGCCGGACGCGGTCAACGTGCAGGGCGGTGTGATCGCCGAGGACGTGCGCCCCGGGCTGCCGCTGGCCGAGAAGCTCGGCCGGATCTTCACCGCGCTGGCGGGCGAGGTCGCGGCCCGCCTCGATGTCGAGGTGTACGGCGAGATCACCCAGCACGATGTGAAGGTGCTCGAACTCTCCGCGCTGAAGGGCGTGTTCGAGGACGTCGTCGCAGAGACGGTCAGCTATGTCAACGCCCCGCTGTTCGCGCAGGAGCGCGGCGTCGAGGTACGGCTGACGACGTCGAGCGAGTCGCCGAACCACCGCAATGTGGTGACGGTGCGCGGCACGCTGACCGGTGGCGAGGAGGTCGCGGTCTCCGGCACCCTCGCGGGACCGAAGCACCTGCTGAAGGTCGTCGCGATCGGCGACTACGACGTGGACGTCGCGCTCACCGACCACATGGTGGTGCTGCGCTACGAGGACCGCCCCGGAGTCGTCGGCACGGTCGGCCGGATCCTCGGCGAGGCGGGGCTCAACATCGCGGGCATGCAGGTGTCGCGCGCCGAGGAGGGCGGCGAGGCGCTCGTCGTGCTGACGGTGGACGACAACGTGCCGCAGCCGGTGCTCACCGAGATCTCGGCGGAGATCGGCGCGACGTCGGCCCGTTCGGTCAACCTGACGGACTGACCCGCACCGCACCCGCACCGCACGTCCGAGGGGCCCGGCCAAGCCGGGCCCCTCCGGCGTTCCCACCTCGGCGCGGAACGAGCCCGTCCGCACCCTCCCGTAGGACGGGTGGGACCTGTCGCCCCGGCAGCGATCATGATGATGTTGACTGGGAGCCTCCCCGGCGGGGGAGGTGAGGAGGGGTTCTCGCAGGTGGAGCGCAGGACGATCGGCGCGGGCGTGCTCGGTGCGGGCGCGGTCGGGCTCGGATGCATGCCGATGAGCTGGGCGTACAGCCGCTCCCAGCGGCGGGGCGACCTGTCTGAGCGCACGGTGCACGCGGCGCTCGACGCCGGGGTCAACCTGCTGGACACGGCGGACATGTACGGGCCCTTCATCAATGAGCTGCTGGTGGGCCGGGCACTGGCCGGCCGGCGGGCGGACGCGTTCGTCTCGACCAAGTGCGGGCTGCTCGTCGGGGACCAGCACCTGGTGGCCGATGGACGCCCCGAGTACGTGCGGCGGGCGTGCGACGCGTCGTTGCGGCGGCTGCGCACCGATGTGATCGACCTGTACCAACTGCACCGCGCCGACCCGGAGATACCCGTGGAGGAGACCTGGGGCGCGATGGCCGAGCTGGTGACGGCGGGCAAGGTGCGGGCCCTCGGGATGTGCGCGGTGGGACTGCGGGACGGCCCCCGCCGGGGGCCCTCGGGCCGGCTCGGGCAGCCGGACAGGGGTGCGCCCTACGCGGCGGCGATACGGCAATTGGCGCGGATGCAGCAGGTGTTCCCGGTGAGCGCGGTGCAGGCGGAGCTGTCGGTGTGGGCGCCCGAGGCCGAGGAGTTGCTGTTGCCGTGGTGCGCGGAGCGCGGCGTCGGGTTCCTCGCGGCGATGCCGCTGGGCAGCGGGTTCCTGACCGGGACCCTGACGCCGGGACAGGGCTTCGAGGAGGACGACGTCCGCGCGCGGCACCCGCGCTTCACGGCGGAGATGATGGCCGCGAACCAGCCGCTGGTCGCGGGCGTGCGGCGGGTCGCGGAGCGGCACGGGGCGACACCCGCCCAGGCGGCGCTCGCCTGGGTGCTGGGGCGGGGCCGCCAGGTGGTGGCCGTACCCGGCACGAAGCGCGCGGCCTGGGCGGTGGAGAACGCGGCGGCGGCGGACCTGCGGCTCACGGAAGCGGACCTGGCCGACATCGCGGCGCTGCCACCGGCCCGGGCGTCCTGGGACTGAGGGCGCTGGGCGGCGGCGCTGGGCGGCGGCGCCCGGCGCGGGCCCGGGCACGGGCCGGCTGCTCCGCGTCCCCGCGCGGGCGGATCCGTCCTGCTGCCTACGCGTACCGCCTCAGCGTTCCGCGTCAGGCCGTCCGCGTCAGGCCGTTCGCGTCAGGCCGTCCGTGTCAGGCCGTTCGCGTCGGGCCGTTCGCGTCAGGCCGTTCGCGTCAGGCCGTTCGCGTCAGCGTGGCCGGCTCTTCGCGTGCGTCGCCTGCGGACGGGAAGGGTTGTGGGACACAGTGGTGGCGGGCAGGCGGCGCCTGGGCCGCCACCGCCAGCCGCCGGAAGGGATGGGCAAGCCGTGCGACGTACCGCAGTGCCGACGGCCGCAGCCGTCGTCGCGTTCCTCGTGCTCACCGGGTGCAGCGGATCGGGCGGGGGCCCTGGCGCGGGGCCCGGTGGCCGCGTCACCCCGCCGGGTAGCGCGTCGTCCCCGGCCGGTGCGGCCTCCGCGCCGCCCGCCGCGTCCCCGAGCGTCCCGCCCGCGAAGGGTTCCGTGCAGGTCGTCTCCACGCTCACCGAGAACCTGAAGTCGCCCTGGGGGCTCGCCGCGCTTCCCGGCGGCGACCTGCTGGTGTCCTCGCGGGACGAGGGAACGATCACCCGGATCGACGTTCACACCGGGGCCAAGACCGAACTGGGCACGGTCTCCGGGGTCTCCCCGGCCGGCGAGGGCGGGCTGCTCGGCATCGCGCTGTCGCCGACCTTCACCACGGACCACCTGATCTACGCGTACTTCACCACGCAGTCCGACAACCGCATCGCGCGGATGACCTACGACCCCGCGAAGCCGGCCGGGCAGCAGCTCGGCGCGCCCGACACGATCCTGCGGGGCATCCCCAAGGGGTTCATCCACAACGGCGGGCGGATCGCGTTCGGCCCGGACAAGATGCTGTACGCGGGCACCGGCGAATCGGGGGACAGCGCGAAGTCGCAGGACAAGGCGTCGCTCGGCGGCAAGATCCTGCGCATGACGCCGGACGGCGCGCCCGCCCCCGGCAATCCCTTCAAGGGTTCCGTCGTGTACGACCTCGGCCACCGCAACGTGCAGGGCCTCGCCTGGGACGGGGCCGGGCGGCTGTGGGCCTCGGAGTTCGGGCAGGACACCTGGGACGAACTGAACCTGATCCAGCCCGGCAGGAACTACGGCTGGCCCACGGTGGAGGGCAAGGGCCACAAGGCGGGGTTCACGGACCCACTGGAGCAGTGGCGCACGGACGAGGCGTCGCCGAGCGGCATCGCCTACGTCGACGGCTCGATCTGGATGGCCGCGCTGCGCGGCGAGCGACTGTGGCGCATCCCGCTCGACGGCCGGGAATCCGCAGGGGCACCCCAGTCGTTCCTGAAGGGGAAGTACGGCCGCCTGCGCACGGTGCTCTCGGCGGGCGGCGACACGTTGTGGCTGGTCACCAGCAACACCGACACGCGCGGCAAGCCGAAGCGGGGCGACGACAGGATCCTCCTGCTCCGGGTGCGCTGAGCGCAGAGCAGAAGGCGGGCGGCCGTGTTCAACATGATCGAGGACCTCTTCGCACCGGGCCGGAAGCACACGGCGGAGGAGCAGAAGCGGCTGGAGATGAGCCGGGTCGACGTCGACGGTTCCGATCCGGGCCGGGGCCCGATAGACCTGGCGTCGGGCAAGGTGACGATCCGCGTCGGGCAGGCCGAGGCCGGCCAGGAAACCGGGGAGACGGCCGAGGGCGGAGCCGACCCCGACGAGGGGACGGCGGCCCGCGAGGCATCGGCGGCTCCCGAGACCGCGAAGGACCCGGCCGGGCGGGCCGAGCCGGAGTCCTGAGCGGGGCAGCGGCAGTGGCGGGGCGAAGAGGAGCGCACTCGCTCCCCGCGCCCGGTGCCGTGGCCCGCCGGCTGGTCGGCCGCGCCCGCGAACAGCGTCGGCGACCACGGGTGTCGCGCCCTGGGCCGCGTATCGAAAGTGGGGCTGTAGCCGACTGCCGAACCCGGATGGGCGCCCGGAGGCGCCTATCCGGGAGGTGTCAGAGTTGGCGGAAGTAGACAGTGAGTGGGAGGGGTGTGCATCCGAGCGCCTCGTAGAGAGCTCGGGCCGGAGCGTGGAACTGGTCTCCTCCGGTGCCGATCTCGACGACCCCGGCACCGAGGGCCCGCATCTCTGCGAAGGCGTGCTCGCATAGGGCACGGCCCACGTGGTGTCGCCGGTGCTGGGCAGAGACGGCGAGGATCGTGATCTCACCCTTCTTGTGAACCGGGGCGACGCTCCATGCGATGTAGCCCGCGATGGTGCCGTCAGCTTCGGCGACGGCGACGTACCTGTGCTGTTCGGGGGCGTGGAGCTCGGCGACCTGTTTGCGGTAGTCGTTGCGCCAGTTGCCGTGCTGAACGGCGAAGACGGCCTCGCCCATCAGAGGGCGGAAGGAGTCCTCGTAGAACGGCCGGAACGTGTTGATGGTCAGTTCGGTGAGTGATGTCAGGTGCTGCTGGGTGAACGCGCGGATGAGCATGGAAGTGCACCTCTCAGGCTGAGGGCTTGATACCCGGGTGGAACAAGGGCATCGGTCGGCCTGCTCCCGGCCACAGGACTGGCGGTGAGCAGGGCCCTCAGCGACGTGTACGAGAGGCGGGAAAACACTCCATGGTCCGCAGCGTAGTGCCCGGCACGCATGTCGAATACTTCGATTACAGCCACTCGTTGATGACAGCGACGAGAACGGTCGCTTCGGAGCGGACGGCGAGCTTGTCGTATCGCGTGGCGACAGCTCGGTGTCTCTTGAGTCGGTTGATCCCGCACTCGACCGCATGACGCTCGCGGTAGTCGATCGAGTCGAAATGCGGTTGGTCGGCCACCGCGGGAGCCGAGCTTTCGGCGGTTGCGGGCCTGGTCGGCCTTGTCGGGGATGGTGCAGCGAATTCCGCGGCGGCGCAGATAAGCACGGTTCCTGCGGGAGGCCACGCCTTGTCCGCACGAACCCGATGGGGACGGACGCGTGGCCGGCCAGGCCCGATGCGGGGCACGCGGACCTTCCCCAGTACGGATTCGAACTGTGGAGAGTCGCCGCGCTGCCCGGCCGTGATCACGATCGACATTGGCTTTTGGCCCTGCTCGACGGCCAGGTGCAGCTGGGTGGTGAACCCGCCGCGTGAACGTCCGAGTCCGTGATCTCCGGGCTCGGTGAACACACCGCCCGGCGGCTCCTTCTGCAGGTCACCCTGCTTGCGGGCCCCGGCCGCATGCTGATGGGCTCGACAGACCGTGGAGTCGACACTCAGGTCCCACGTGATCGCACCCTGCGCGTGGTCACGGATGGTTGGACCTGCCGAGCTGTCATGGCCTCAGCGTTCAGGTCCACGCCCGGCAGCAACAGGAACGGCACTCGTACACATCCCCCTGTATCAGTTCACGCTCTGGACATAATCTGTCACCATCCGTGACGATCAGTGAGTTGAACGGGACACGGGACACGGAAGGCGAGACGGCGATGGCGGCGACTGCGGCGGACCAGGCCGGCGGCACGGCAGCGGGCTGCGAACCCGAACTGTCCGACAGCCTCAAGACGTTCGGCGCTGTACTGAAGGCGCTGCGGGAGTCGGCAGGGCTCACCCAGGAGGAATTCGCGCCCCGGGTCCAGTACTCGGCGGCCTACGTCGCGAAGATCGAGCAGGGCAGGCGCTTCCCGCCGGAGAGCCTTCCGGAACGCGCGGAGGAGGCACTCGGACCGGTCGCCGCCAAGGTCCTGGCGGCGGCGGGAAGGAGCCTGCGCAGGAAGGCGGGGCTGGCCTCGTGGTTCGTGCAATGGGCGGGGATCGAAGAGGACGCGATCACGCTGTACGCGTACGAGTGCCGTGGGATTCCGGGGCTGTTGCAGCCGGAGGGATACATTCGGGCCGTTTTCGAGCGGAACTTGCCACCGCTCAGTCACACGCAGATCGAACAGCAGATGTCCGCGCGACTCGAACGACAGACTCTGTTGGTCGCACATCCGAACACCGCGTTCAGCTTCGTCGTAGAACAGGCGTTACTGGAACGCCAGTTGGGAGGGGTCTCGGTGACACGCGAGCTCATCGGCCACCTGCTCGACATCGGCAGCCGCACCAACGTCGAGATCCAGGTCATGCCGCTTCTGCAAGAGGACCACGCCGGGTTCGAAGGAGAGATGTACCTGGCCGAGAGCCCCGACAACAGGTGGTTCGGTTATACCGAGGGGCATCGGTCGAGCGCCCTGATCACGGTGCCGAGCGATGTGAGCGCGCTCCTTCAGCGCTATGGCAAGCTGCGTTCCCAGGCCCTTGATTGCCGGGCTACGGTGAGCTTGCTGGAACAGATGAGAGGAGCGCTGTGAGCCCCACTGCAAACCTGAGCTGGATCAAGAGCAGCCATAGCGGAGGCGAGGGCGACAACTGCGTCGAAGTCGCCCTCGAAGCCGAAGCCGTCCACGTCCGCGACTCCAAGGACACCGGCCGCCGCCCGTTCACCGTGACACCCGACGCGTGGTCGGCCTTCACCACGTACGCGTCCGCATCCTGACCTCGTGATCCACGGCCCCGCACGGCGACTGTTCCTGCGGGGCCGTCAGGCGAACAGGCCCAGTCGGTGGGCCCTCGCCGCTGCCTCCGTACGCCCGGAGACGCCCAGTTTCGCGAGGATGTTGGAGACGTGCACGCTCGCCGTCTTCGGTGAGATGTACAGCTCCTCGGCGATCCTGCGGTTGCTCAGCCCCTCCGTGACCAGCCGCAGTACCTCCTGCTCGCGCGGGGTCAGGCCCAGGGTCTTGGACGGGCCGCCGTCCGCGCGGGCGGCGGAGTCGCCCAGGGTGACGCGGGCCCGTCCGGCCAGCAGTTCCACGTCCTCGGCGAGCGGGCGGGCCCCCAGCGACGTCGCCGTCGCGTGCGCCGCCGTCAGCAGTGCGGCGACCTCCGCGCGGTCGCCGTGCGCCGCCAACAGGGCTCCCGCCTGGCGCAGTCGGGAAAGGGCCAGCTCGTAGGGCCGGTCCACGGCCTCGAAGGCGGCGCTCGCACGAGCCCACAGCTCGGGTGCCGCCGCCCCGGCGGCCCGTGCGCGTTCTGCCTCCAGCATCAGGGCGTACGCCTGCCAGACCGGTACGAACGTCGGCATGCGGCGCGCGTGTTCCACGATGGCGTCCAGGATCGCGGCCCGGCCCTCATCGGCGTCGGGCCTGCCGCGGTGGTCGGCCTCGATGGCGGCGGCCGTGACGAGCAGCGGCAGCGCGTACCGCTGGGTGCCGAGCCCGAAGCCGCCCGCGGCGACCTGTTCGAACTCGGCGCGCGCCGCGGCGAGTCTGCCCTGCCGGCCGGCGACGTACATCGCGAGCCGGGCGGGCTGGATGAAGTGCTGCGGCTGCGGGTCGTGGCTGCCGAACGCGGCACGAGCACGTGCGATCTGGTCCCGGGCTTCGCCGAGGTCGCCACTGACGAGGGCCAGTTCGGCCCGGGTCGTCGCGAACATGCCCCTCACTTTCGCCGTGCCGCGTTCCTCGTCGACGGCGTCGAGGGCGGCCCGTGCCTCGTCCCACCGGCCCAGCGAGAACAGTGAGCGGGCCATGTTGGCGCGTGTCCACGCCTCCTGGTGGGCGAGTCCGAGGGAGCGGGTCGCGGCGATGCCCGCCTCCGCCGCGGCCACCGCCTCCGCGGACCGGCCGACGCTCTCCAGTGTGGACGGCAGGTTGGTGCTGACGCGGCCGGTCAGCTCGACGGCGCCGAGCGCCTCGGCGCGCTCCCGCACCTCGTACATCTCGGTGAGCCCTTCCTCCACGCCGCCCGCGTCGGCTACGAGCCAGCCGCGTGTGAGGCGGGCCTGGAGTTCGGTGTAGGTGGCGCCGACAAGGCGTGCGTACGCGACGGCCCGCTCGGCGGCGGCCAGCGCCTCGGGGCCAGGCCGGTGCAGGGCGCCCCAGGTCGCGGCCCTGCTGTGCACCTCCGCGTGCACGGCGGACGGCGGCAGGCCGCGGGTCAGCTGCTGGGCGAGCCCCAGCTCGTGCCGGCCGTCACCGCGGTCGAGGTCCTGCATCAGGTTCGAGCGCTGCACCCAGAACCACGCGGCGCGCAGCGTGTCCTCGCCCTCCTCCTCGTCAAGGGCGCGCAGGGCCTTCTTCGCGATGGCCAGGGCGCGTTCACGGTCGCCGCTGAACTTGGCCGCTACGACGAGCTCCGCGAGGAGGTCGATGTGGGACAGCGCCGCGCGGCGGCCCGGGGCGGCGTCGGCCGCGGCGGCGCACGGCGGGTAGACGTCGACGCGGTCGACGGGCCGCAGCGCCGCGCGCACCTCGTCCGGCGCCTCGTCCCAGAGTTCCAGGGCGCGTTCCAGGAGCCGCAGTTGCTCGGCGTGCGCGGAGCGGCGGCGCGCCTCGACGGCCGCGTCGAGGACGGCGGGCAGCGCCTTGGCCGGGTCGTGCGCGCTGTACCAGTAGCTGGCGAGGCGCGTGGTGCGCTCGTCGGCCCGTACGAGCGAGCTCTCGGCTTCCAGCGCGGTCGCGTACCTGCGGTTGAGCCGGGACCGCTCGCCCGGCAGCAGGTCGTCACTGACGGCTTCGCGGACCAGCGAGTGGCGGAAGCGGTAACCGTCCCCGTCGCTGGTGGGCAGCAGGATGTTCGCTCCGACGGCCTGCCGCAGGGCCTCGATCAGGTCGTCCTCCGGCAGGCCCGCGACGGCGCGCAGCAGCGGGTACTCGACGGTGGTGCCGCCCTCGGCGACGATCCGGGTGAGGCGCTGCGCGTCCTCGGGCAGCCGCTCGACGCGCACGAGCAGGATGTCGCGGAGCGAGTCCGTGAGGCCGCCCGCGCAGCCGCAGTCGAGGGAGCAGGACAGTTCCTCGACGAAGAACGCGTTGCCGTCGGAGCGCTGGAAGATCCGCTCCACGAGGGCGGGCTCCGGCTCCTGGGCGCGGATGCCGGTGAGCTGGCGGTGCACCTCGGCGCGGGTGAAGCGGTCCAGTTCGAGGCGGCGTACGGAGCGCAGCCTGTCGAGTTCGGCGAGGAGCGGGCGCAGCGGGTGGCGCCGGTGGACGTCGTCGGAGCGGTAGGTCGCGATGACGAGGAGGCGGCCCCGGCGCAGTGCGCGGAACAGGTAGGCGAGCAGATGGCGGGTGGAGGCGTCCGCCCAGTGCAGGTCCTCCAGGATCAGCACGACCGTACGCTGCGCGGCGACCCGTTCCAGCAGCCGTGCGGTCAGCTCGAACAGCCGGGCCGTGCTGTTCTGTTCGAGCGCGTCGGGCCGAGGCTGGCCGAGTTCGGGCAGGATGCGGGCGAGTTCGTCCTCCTGGCCCGCAGCCGCCGCCGCGAGTTCGGCGGGCAGCCGGCGGCGCAGGGAGCGCAGAGCCGTGGAGAAGGGCGCGAAGGGCAGGCCCTCGGCGCCGATCTCCACGCATCCGCCGATGACGACGACCGCGTCCCGGGCGCAGGCCGCGTCGGCCAGTTCCTCCACGAGGCGGGTCTTGCCGACCCCGGCCTCGCCCCCGATCAGGACGGCCCCCGGTTCGCCGGCGGCCGCGGCGGCCAGGGCCTGGTCGAGGACCGCCATCTCGTGTGCCCTGCCGACGAATACCGGGCTGACCGATCTGCTCTCCACACGGGCGAGCATCGCACAGGCGTCCGGTTCGGGGGCGGGGATTTCGGGTGGTGCGGAGGCGGGCCGAGGGCCGGCGGCGTTCACGCCGCGTGGTCGAACAGGTGCTGGAGCGGCCTCACCCGCCCGCCGGAGCTGTGGCCCGCGCTGCGGGCCGCCTCCTTGCGCGCCCTGCGCACCTGCCGGGCGAGACGCTCGGCGCCGCCGGCCCGGACCAGGTCGGCGTGGCGGATCTTGTGCATGTCGAGCTCGAACATCGGGGGCTCCTCAAGGGTGAAGGTCTTCGGCTTCTGCCGATGCCTCAACCCTCGTCCCCCAGGCAGCCCCGCCGCATCGGGTGACTGCCGCATCATGACGGCCGGCCGGGGGCCTTAGACGGGGAGCCGGAGCCCGGTCACGTCTAAGGCCCCCGGCCGGATGCGCGCACGGGGGGAGAGAACCGCCTCAGGCCCTGCCTAGGAGGCGGGCGGAGCGGCCGGTGTGGCCGGGGTCGCGGGGGCGCTGGGCAGGGACGCGAACAGGTCGAAGTACATGCCGATCGAGACCACCACGCCGACGGCGCCGAGGACGAGCGCGGCCACCGCGACGGGCTTCGCCCAGGCGGCGCTCGGTACGGTGGTCGCGCGCCGCAGGGCGAACAGGACGATCACCGCGAGGATCGCGGCGACCAGGGCGACCGCGCCGTTGATCGCGGCGGTCGTGTGCCAGCCGTCCCCGTACAGTTCGGCGATCTGCTGCTTCGCCGTCGCCGTCTGGCTGGTGTGCAGCTGGCCGACGAGGGTCTCGCGCTCGGCGCCGACGCGTCCTGTCCAGGTGCCGGTGAGGGAGATGACGCCGAGTGCCGCCGCGACCACGGCGGCCGCGCCCACGGCCACACCGGTCGAGGTACGCGGGGGTGTCACGTCGTCGGGGTCGTCCGCGTCGTCGAACGCGTCGCTGTCGTCCTGCGCGGCGTCGGCGGGCCCGTCCGGCTCCTGGGCTGCCGCCGTCTGCTCCTTCTCCTCGGCGTCGTTACCGGTGGCGGCGTCCGGTTCTGTCGTTGTGGTGCTGGGGGTCGGGTTCATATCACGCACGCTAGGGGTCCCTCCTGAGAGGTTCCTTAATCTCACCGGTGTCGTCAGGCCCCTTGCGCACCGCACGCCTCACCGTCACTTCGCTGAGCGACGGCATGGCCACGGTCGGTGGCGAAAGTGGCCGGACGGGACGGGAGGGTGCGCCCCACGGGGCGTACGGGACCCGCCGGTGAGAGGTCCGGAAAAAGGGCGAGGGGACGAGGCGCGGGCCCCGGAGGACACGTGGTGTCCTCCGGGGCCCGCGGATGTCACCTGGGTACCGGAGCGGGAGAGGTCCCGCCCGCGGGGGTCAGGCCGGCAGGTGCCACTGCTGGTTGGCGCCGCCGAAGCACTGCCAGATCTGGAGCCTGGTCAGGTTCGCCGAGGTGTTGTCGGTGGCGTCGAGGCACTTGCCCGAGCCCTGGTTGACGAGCGTGCCGCCGGTGCCCGCCGCCCACTTCTGCGCGGCGGTGCCGTTGCAGTCGTAGAGCTGGACCTTGGAGCCGTCCGCCGTACCGGCCGACGTCACGTCCATGCACTTGCCGAGGGCGCGCACGGTGCCGTCCGAACCGACCGTCCACTGCTGGGCGTTGGAGCCGTTGCAGTCGTAGAGCTGGACGGCCGTGCCGTTGGCGCTGCTCGCCGCGTTGACGTCCACGCACTTGCCGCCGAGGCCGGTGATCTGGCCGGTGGCGCCGCCGGTGGGCGGCGGGGTCGTACCGCCGCCGCCGTTGATGGCGTTGAAGATGCCGCTGAACTGGTTGGCGCTCTGCGAGACGCCGCTGCAGTTGTTGGACGGGTCGTTGGTGCTGCCGCCGCACTGGCGGTCCCGGCCGAGCGCCCAGAAGGACAGCTCCTGGATGCCGTTGGTCTTCGCGAAGTTGAGGAGGGCGGTCGCGTTGGCGGTGGTGAAGGTCTCCGACGCGCTGTCGTTCTTGCCCAGCATCGGGGTGTTGCCCTCCATCGCCCACAGCTGTGCGGAGGACTTGTCGGTCCAGATCGAACCGAGCTGGCCGTGCAGGGCGTTGGCTGCGTCGATGGCGGCCTGGCCCATGTCGGAGACCGCGCGCCCGTAGTCCATCGTCATGGGGTTGACGAGGCTGACGTTCACGCCCTGCGCCTTGGCGTCGCGGAGCAGGTTCATCTGGTCGCCCGGCAGGCCCGAGGTGTCCGTGCCGAGGGTGTACTGGACCTGGAGGTTCTTGCCGGCGGCGGCGTACTCCTGCTGGAGTTGCGCGAGCGCCTGGTCGCGGCGGGTGTTGGCCGCGCTGTTCGCCTCCTGGCCGGACTCGATGTCGAAGTCGACGCGGGTGAGGTTGAGCGCGTCGATGACCTTCTTGTACTGGGCCTTCACGGCGGAGACGGAGCCGCAGGCGACCGCTTCCTCCGTGCCGGAGGCACCGCCGAAGGAGACCATCACGTCGCCGCCCGCCGCGCGTACGGCGTTCACGGCGGAGGTCCAGGACCCGTCGGTGACGTCGGTGGTGCCGTTGAACTTGGCGTTGCAGCCGCCCGCGTCGATGACGAAGGCGAGGGTGAAGTACTTCGTCCCGTTGGCGTTGAGGGCGCTGGTCATCGCCGAGGCCGAGTTCCAGGTCTCGGCGTACGGCGCCGAGAAGTGGGCCGGGAAGCCGGGGCCGGGGTTGGCCGCGGCGTTGGCGGCGCCGCCCGAAGCCATGACAGCGGTGCCGGCCATGGCCAGTACGGCCGGGGCGACGGCCAGCGATCTCTTGAGGGTTCGCAGCACGGAGACACTCCTGTCATGCGCGCTTCAAGCGCGGGTGGGGGTAGGCACAGGCGAGTGCTGAACAGGGGAGGGAAAGCACATGGTCATATGGCGGAACGATGCTCCACCACATGAACGGAATGTTGCTGAGAGCAGTAAAGGACTAGACCTGGACCGGGGTCAATCCCCTGGATTCAAGAGACGAAGGAAAAACCCGGGCGGCCCGATGACACGTCGTCACCCTCCGACGACAGCCAGCGCGCCCCACAGCGCGACGGTCGCGACGAGCAGCGTCGCCGGGACGGTGATCAGGCCGAGCCGCGTGAAGTGGCCGAGCGTCGGCTCGGCGCCGTGCTCGTGCAGGATGCGCCGCCACAGCAGGGTCGCGAGCGAGCCCACGTACGTCAGGTTCGGTCCGAGGTTCACGCCGATCAGGGCGGCGAGCACCGGGCCGGGACCCGCCGGGGCCACCACCGGCAACAGGGCGAGGACCGCCGGCAGGTTGTTGATCACGTTCGCCAGGACGGCGGCGATACCCGCCACCGCCAGCAGCGCGCCGAGCGACGAGCCACCCGGCAGGATCGCGCCGATCCCGCTGCCGAGCCCGTTGTCGACGACCGCCTTCACCACGACGCCCAGGGCGAGGACGAACAGGCAGAACAGCGGGGACGCCGACATGACGATCCCCAGCGGCGTGATGCGCGCGGGCCCGCCGCCCGCCGCCGGGGCCGTCCCGCCGACGGCCCGGTCCGTGTCGCCGGCCCCGTCCTTCGTGTCACCGGCCTCATCCGTACGGGGTGCGACCGGGCCCGTGCCGGACGCCGTGTCACCGCCCGCCGTGTCCCCGCCCGCCGCGGGCATGCGCCCTCCGCGGGCCAGTGCCCGTACGGCGAGGACCAGCGCGCCCCCCAGCGCCGCCCACACCGGCTGCAGTCCGATCAGGGAGGTGGCCGCGAACCCCACGAGGGTCAGCAGGAGCACGACCGTGGTGAACAGCGGCAGCGGCCGGCGCTCCGCCGCGCGCGGCGGGTGCCCGCCCGCCGCCAGGTCGGCCGCGAACCAGCGGCGGAAGACCACGTACTCGGCGGCGATCGCCGCGAGCCAGGGCAGCACCATGAGGGTGGCGAACCGGGTGAAGGACAGCCCGCTCGCGGACAGCGCGAGCAGATTGGTCAGGTTGGAGACCGGCAGCAGCAGCGAGGCCGAGTTGGCCAGGTGCGCCGAGGCGTACACGTGCGGTCTGGCCCGGGCCCCCACCCGCGCGGTCGTCGCGAAGACGACCGGGGTCAGCAGAACGACCGTGGCGTCCAGGCTCAGGACCGCCGTCGTCAGCGCCGCCACCACGAAGACGCCGCCCAGCAGCCGGCCGGGACGCCCCCCGCACAACCGGGCCACCAGATCCCCCGCGGCCTCGAACAGGCCGTCGGCGGCGCACAGTTCGGAGAGAACCAGCACGGCCGCGAGGAACGCCACCACGGGCAGCAACTCACGGATCTGGTGCCACGCCTCCCCCGGCGACACGGCGCCGAGCGCGATCAGCAGCCCCGCCGCGGGGACGGCGGCCACAGCCTCCGGCAGCTTCGCCGGCCGGATCACGGCGAACGCCAGCACACCGAGCAGCAGCGCGACGGAGACGATCTCGGCGGTGACGGTGTTCAGCGCGGGCTCCAGGGACGGCGGGGACGGCGGCGGCCGGCCCGCGGCGGGCACGTGTGGCACAGCGAGGGGCGGCGCACCACCACGTGGTGCGCCGCCCCCAGGAACGCGTGCGGCTGAGCCCCGTCACCGGAGGCCGGCCGTGCGGAATGCCTCGGCCGTTCGAGTCGCCCGCGGCCGAGCCGCGTACGACGAAGGCGCGTGGGCGCCCCCGGAACCCGGGGCCCGGCCGGAGCCGGACCCCGGGTTCCCGTCAGGCCTCGACGCCCAGCTTCTCCAGAATCAGTTCGCGCGCACGGCCCGCGTCGGCCTGCCCGCGGGTCGCCTTCATGACGGCGCCGACGAGCGCGCCGACGGCGGCCGTCTTGCCGCCCCTGATCTTCTCGACGACGCCCGCGTTGCCCGCGATGGCCTCGTCCACGGCGGCGCCGAGCGCGCCGTCGTCGGATACCACCTTCAGGCCGCGCTTCTCGACGACCGTGTCCGGGTCGCCGTCACCGGCGAGTACGCCGTCGATGACCTGCCGGGCCAGCTTGTCGTTGAGGTCGCCCGCCGCGACGAGCTCGGCCACCCTCGCGACCTGCCGCGGGGTGATCGGCAGCTCGTCGATCGCGCGGCCGGTCTCGTTGGCGTTGCGCGCCAGCTCGCCCATCCACCACTTGCGTGCCTGGTCTGCGGGTGCCCCGGCGTCGATCGTCGCGACGATCGGGCCGATGGCGCCCGCGTTCAGGATGGACTGCATGTCGTGCTCGGACACGCCCCACTCCTCACGGAGCCGGTTGCGCCGTACGCGCGGCAGCTCCGGCAGCGACGAGCGGATCTCCTCGACCCACTCGCGGGCGGGGGCCACCGGCACCAGGTCCGGCTCGGGGAAGTACCGGTAGTCCTCGGCCTCCTCCTTGATCCGGCCGGAGGTGGTGGAGCCGTCCTCCTCGTGGAAGTGGCGGGTCTCCTGGAGGATCGTGCCGCCGGACGAGAGCACCGCGGCGTGCCGCTGGATCTCGAACCGGGCGGCGCGCTCGACACTGCGCAGCGAGTTGACGTTCTTCGTCTCGGATCGCGTGCCGAACTTCTCCCGGCCGTACGGGCGCAGCGACAGGTTCACGTCGCAGCGCATCTGGCCCATCTCCATGCGGGCATCGGAGACGCCGAGCGCCTTGATGAGCTCGCGCAGCTCCGCCACGTAGGCGCGCGCGACCTCGGGGGCCCGCGCGCCCGCGCCCTCGATGGGCTTCGTGACGATCTCGATCAGCGGGATGCCGGCCCGGTTGTAGTCCAGCAGCGAGTGCGACGCGCCGTGGATACGGCCCGTCGCGCCGCCGATGTGCGTGGACTTGCCGGTGTCCTCCTCCATGTGGGCGCGCTCGATCTGGACACGGAAGATCTCCCCGTCCTCCAGCTGGACGTCCAGATAGCCGTTGAAGGCGATCGGCTCGTCGTACTGCGAGGTCTGGAAGTTCTTCGGCATGTCCGGATAGAAGTAGTTCTTCCGGGCGAAGCGGCACCACTCGGCGATGTCGCAGTTCAGCGCGAGGCCGATCCGGATCGCCGACTCCACACCGACCGCGTTGACCACGGGCAGCGCCCCGGGCAGGCCGAGGCAGGTGGGGCAGGTCTGCGAGTTGGCGGGCGCGCCCAGCTCGGTGGAACAGCCACAGAACATCTTGGTCCTGGTGCCGAGCTCGACATGGACCTCAAGGCCCATGACGGGGTCGTACGAGGCCAGGGCGTCCTCGTACGACATCAGGTCAATGACGGTCACGGTGCAACATTCCCTCTCAGCCGAACAGGACGTCGTCGTCGCCCAGGCGCTTCAGCTCGCGGTACAGGATCGCGAGACCGGTGACGATGGTCACCGCGGTGACCGCGGCGTCGACCATGCGGAGCTTGTCGTTCTCGGCGCGGGCACGCTTGATCTGCTTGGCCACACTGACCGCGCCGAACGCGGTGGTGGCCATCGACAGGTACGTCCCCTGCTTGGACTTCTTGAAGCCCTTGGCCTTGCTGACTGCGTTGCTCATAGCGACGGTGCCTCCTCGATCAGCTGATGACCCCACTTTTCCACGAAGGCGGCCTCAACAGCGGCACCGACCTGGTACAGCCGATCGTCCTTCATGGCGGGGGCGATGATCTGCAGGCCGACCGGCAGGCCGTCCTCGGGGGCGAGACCGCACGGGAGCGACATCGCCGCGTTGCCCGCCAGGTTGGCGGGGATGGTGCACAGGTCCGCCAGGTACATCGCCATGGGGTCGTCGGCACGCTCGCCGATCGGGAACGCGGTGGTCGGGGTGGTCGGTGAGATCAGGACGTCGACCTCGCCGAAGGCCGCCTCGAAGTCGCGGGTGATCAGCGTCCGCACCTTCTGCGCCGAACCGTAGTACGCGTCGTAGTAGCCGGAGCTCAGCGCGTACGTGCCCAGCATGATGCGGCGCTTGACCTCGTCGCCGAAACCCGCCTCGCGGCTGAGCGCGGTGACGTCCTCGGCGGAGTGCGAGCCGTCGTCGCCGACGCGCAGGCCGTAGCGCATCGCGTCGAAGCGGGCCAGGTTGGAGGAGCACTCGGACGGCGCGATCAGGTAGTACGCCGACAGGGCGAGGTCGAAGGACGGGCAGTCCACCTCGACGACCTCGGCGCCCAGAGCGCGCAGCACCTCGACGGCCTCGTCGAAGCGCTGCAGCACACCCGCCTGGTAGCCCTCACCACGGAACTGCTTGACGATGCCGACGCGCATCCCCGTGACCGAGCCGTTGCGCGCCGCCTCGACCACCGGCGGGACCGGCACGTCGACGGACGTCGAGTCGAGCGGATCGTGCCCGGCCATGACCTCGTGCAGCAGGGCCGCGTCGAGGACCGTACGGGCGCACGGGCCGCCCTGGTCGAGGGAGGAGGAGAAGGCGACCATGCCGTACCGGGAGACCCCGCCGTACGTCGGCTTGACGCCGACCGTGCCGGTCACGGCCGCGGGCTGGCGGATCGAGCCGCCCGTGTCGGTACCGATGGCGAGCGGCGCCTGGAACGAGGCGATCGCGGCGGACGAGCCGCCACCGGAGCCGCCCGGGATGCGGGTGAGGTCCCACGGGTTGCCGGTCGGGCCGTACGCGCTGTTCTCGGTGGAGGACCCCATGGCGAACTCGTCCATGTTGGTCTTGCCGAGGATGACGACGCCGGCGGCCTTGAGGCGCTTGGTGACGGTCGCGTCGTACGGCGGGATCCAGCCTTCGAGGATCTTCGAGCCGACCGTGGTCGGCACGCCCTGCGTGGTGAAGATGTCCTTCAGCGCGAGAGGCACGCCCGCCAGCGGGCCGAGCTCCTCACCCGCCGCGCGCTTCGCGTCGACGGCGGCGGCCTGCGCGAGCGCGCCCTCGCGGTCGACGTGGAGGAACGCGTGGACCTTCTCGTCGACGGCGTCGATGCGCGCGAGGTGCGCCCGGGTGACCTCGACGGCCGTCAGCTCGCCCGAGGCGATCTTCGCGGCCGTCTCGGCCGCGGTCAGCCTGATGATGGCGGTGCTTTCGGTGGTACCGGTGGTACCGGTGTTGTCGGTCATGGAAGTCAGTCCTCCCCGAGGATCTGCGGCACCTTGAAACGCTGCTGCTCCTGGGCCGGAGCGCCGGACAGGGCCTGCTCCGGGGTGAGCGAGGGGCGGACCTCGTCCTGCCGCATGACATTGGTCAGCGGCAGCGGATGCGATGTCGGCGGTACGTCCTGGTCGGCGACCTCCGAGACGCGGGCGACCGCGCCGATGATGTCGTCGAGCTGTCCGGCGAAGTGATCGAGCTCTTCGTCCTTCAGCTCCAGGCGCGCCAGCCGGGCGAGGTGGGCGACCTCCTCGCGCGTGATGCCAGGCATGCAACGATCCTCAGGGTGAGTGATGGGTTTGCTTACGTGTTGCGTGTGAAGACCCGGCCAATCCTATGGCGCGGGCAAGGGTGCCCGCGAAGCCGTTCTCCCTTCGGCCCCCGAGGGGGCCCCGTTACGACCACCGGCCGGGCGCCGTGGCGGCTCGCCGCGAGGGACCGTACTGGCACACGGCGGCCCACCGGGCCCGCTGCGCGCGGGCACCCCGGGCACCGGCCCCAGGGGGATCCGGGCAGCGCCGCCGGAGCGGGCAGCCCGCGTTCCGTCCCCGGCGGGTCCGGCCGAAGCGGCCACTTCCGGCGGTCGCCGATGGCAGGCTGACCCGCATGAGGATCTCCTTCGCCGTGGTGGACGTGTTCGCGACGAAACCGCTGACGGGCAACCCGCTGGCGCTCGTCCCCGACGCCGACGGCCTGCCGGACGACGTGATGCGCGCGATCGCCCGGGAGTTCAACCAGTCCGAGACGACCTTCCTGCTCCGGCCCGCGCTGCCCGGGGCCCGGTACCGGCTGCGCTCGTTCACCCCCACGGGCGAGGAGGTGGGCGGCGCGGGCCACAACGCGCTGGGCGCCTGGCTGTGGCTGGCGGAGAGCGGGGCGGTCGGCCCGGGGGCGTACACGCAGGAGATCGGCGGCCGGGCCCTTTCCGTACAGGTGGACGAGGGGCCCGACGGGACGGCGCTGGTGTCCATGGCGCAGGCCGCGCCCCGCTTCGGCGCCACGGTCACCGACCCGGCCGAGCTCGCGGCGGCCCTCGGCCTCGCTCAGGCGGAGCTGGAGGGCGGCCCCGCGCAGGTCGTCGACACGGGCGCGGGCCATCTGATGGTGCCGGTGCGCGACCGTGCCGCCGTCGACCGCGCGCAGCCGGAGGCGCGGCGGCTGACGGCGGCGCTGCGCGCCGTCGGCGGCGAGGGCTGCTACGTCTTCAGCGTGGAGGACGCACCGGACGGCGCGGCGGCCTACACCCGCTTCTTCAACCCGATGATGGGCATCAGGGAGGACCCGGCGACCGGCACGGCGGCCGGACCGCTGGCGGCCCTCCTCGTCGACCGTGAACTCTCGCCCGCGGGCACACTCCACATCGAACAGGGCCACGCCCTGCACCGGCCGAGCCGCCTGACGGTGACGGTGACCGGGACGGAGGTCACCCTGACGGGGACGGGCCTGACGGTCGCGGAGGGCACGCTGCGAGTGTAGGCCGTCCGGGGCGGTCCCGTGGCACGCGACAGGTGCGGAGCGGCCGCCGGAGATCCGGGACGGAGATCCGGGACGGGGAATCGCACGCCGAGGGACGCTGCGGCCTCCCGGCCCGCGGCGGTCCGGTCACCGCCCCGGGGCCTCCCGGGGCCGGGGCCGGCCGGTGCTGTCGGTGCTGTCGGTGCTGTCGGTGCTGTCGGTGCTGTCGGTGCGAGACGTACGGCCGGTGCTGCCGGTGCTGCCGGTGCTGCCGGTGCTGCCGGTGCTGCCGGTCACGGTCCGTCCACCCGGTGAGCCGTAGGACCGGTGCTGCCGGTCACGGGCCGGACGCCCAGTGCGAGCCGTACGACCGGGGCGCGCGGTGTGACCGGTACTCCTGGTGGGTCTGGTGGGTCTGGTGGGTCTGGTGGGTCTGGTGGGTCTGGTGCGGGCCGTGCCCCAGTGCTGCCGCCGGGACAGGCGTGACCCAGGCGACCCTCGCAGCCCGTGCGGCCCGTGCGTGCGGTGCCACCAGCTGCCGCCGGGACTGGTGCGAGCCAGCCGACCCTCGCAGCCCGTGCGACCCGTACGACCTGCGCGACCTGCGCGACCTGCGCGACCGCAGAACGGTTACTGCACCGCGTGACCCGGCTCGCCCCCGCGCGTCGGAGCGGCCAGCTCCGCCGGGCGCTGCCAGCCCCGCTCACCGCGGGCCCGCAGCCACGCGGTCGTCTCGTGCGGCGGCATCGCGGCCGCCACCAGCCAGCCCTGGACCGCGTCGCAGCCGAGGTCGCGCAGACGCTCCCAGGTCTCGTCGTCCTCGACACCCTCCGCCACGACCACCAGACCCAGCGAGTGCGCCAGGTCGACCGTGCAGCGGACGATCTCGGCGTCCTCGGCGTCGACCGCCAGCTTCGCGACGAACGAGCGGTCGATCTTCAGCTCGCTCACCGGCAGCCGGCGCAGGTGCACGAGCGAGGAGTAGCCCGTGCCGAAGTCGTCGAGGGACATCTTCACGCCGTGCGCGGTCAGCCCGGCCAGCGTGTCGGCGGCCCGCTGCGGGTCCTCAAGGAGCACGTGCTCCGTGATCTCCAACTGGAGCGCGCCCGGCGGGACACCGTGCCGGGCCAGGCGCGCGGCGACGGCGCCCGCGAAGCCGGGCGTGTGCACGTCGCGCGGCGAGACGTTGACCGCCACCGGCACCATCAGGCCCTGGGCCCGCCAGCGTGCGACCTGAGCGAGGGCCGTCTCCAGCACGTACTCCGTCAGGTGCGGCATCAGCCCTGACGACTCGGCGATGGCGATGAACTCGTCCGGCGGGACCTGTCCACGCTCCGGGTGCCGCCAGCGCACCAGCGCCTCCAGGCCCGCGACCCGGCCGTCGAAGCGGACCTTCGGCTGGTAGTGCAGTTCGACCTCGCCCGCGTCGAGCGCGCGTCTCAGGTCGCCCAGCAGGCCGAGGCGGTCCGGCGTGTTCGAGTCGCGCTTGGACTCGTAGACCTCGACGCCCGTACGGTCCCGCTTCGCCTGGTACATCGCCACATCGGCGCGCCGCAGCAGCCCTTCGGCGTCGAGGGCGTGCTCCGGGAAGACGGCGACGCCGGCACTGGCCTCCAGCACGAGCGTCAGGCCGTCCAGGTTGAGCGGTGAGGACAGTTCCGCGACCAGGTGCCGTGCGACCCGCTGCGCGCTCGTCGTGGAGTCGCACGTCGGCAGCAGCACCGCGAACTCGTCGCCGCCGAGCCGCGCCGCCTCGGCGCCGCGCGGCAGCGCCACCCGGAGCCGGTCGGCGATCTGGAGGAGCAGGCGGTCCCCCGCGAGGTGCCCGAGGGTGTCGTTGACGGACCGGAACCTGTCGAGGTCGATGAGGAGCAGCGCCGAGCGCGCGTTCGCTGCCCCCGCCTGCTCCAGCGCTGTCCAGGTGCGCTCAAGGAGCCACTGACGGTTCGGCAGCCCGGTCAGTGGGTCCTTCAACTGCTCCTCGGCGCGCGCCCGCGCGATCCACAGGGTGGAGTCCAGGGCGATCAGCGGGATGCAGAACAGCGGGAGCAGCACCGGCCGGGACTCGGCGACCACGCAGATCAGCGGCGCGATGCCGAGCAGCGCGACCGCGACGAGGCCCTGCCGTGTCAGCGCCGTACGGTCCAGGGCGGGCAGTCCGCTGCCGCGCGGCGCGAACACCGCCCACAGCAGCACCCGCGCGATCGCGAGGTAGACGGCCGCCGCGAGGACGATCGACGGGACGCTCGCGAGTCCCCACTGGAGCGGCTGCCAGGGCCGGCCCACGGTCGGCACGACGCCGAAGGCGGCGAGCACGAGCGCGGCGGCACCGATGCCGAGGATGTCGGACGCGCCGTGCAGGACGCTGTTGCGCCAGCGGTGCCTGCGGGCGACGCCGACGACCATGACGACGGCCACGCTGACGAGACCGGCCGCCACCCATCCGAACAGCAGCAGGGCGGCGAGGGTGAGCGCGGCGCCGGAGCCCGTGCCGCCGAACCAGCGGTCCCTGCCCAGCGCGACGAGATGCCCGACGATCACGCCCGTGAGCGCGGCGAGCGACCAGCCCGCCGTGCCGCCGGGGAAGAGGGCCTGGCCGTCCCGTACGGCGGCGAGCACACCGGACAGCAGCACGACCGCGGCCGCGGCCACCACGAGTCCGGGCAGCCTGGCAACCAGGTTGACCACGCCCGCGAACCCCGCGATTCCGCGCGGGGATGAAACCAGGGCGGCGCTCTCGGTCGGTTTCATTCCCGTCCCTCTCACAGCCGGCTGAGCCGATGCACGCGATGGCACGTTGTCATGCCCTCACGACCGGCTTGACTCCACGCGGCCGTGCACGACAGGCGCACCCCCCAACAGTAGGCCGCTGAACGCCCCAACGGGCAGCGCTCGGTGGCTGTTGCCCGAATGCGACCTGCCAGTCCCTATCGAGCGGTTATGCGACGAACGGGTGAGCTTTGCCCGGGCCTTGGGTGCCGTCCCGGTGGAGCGGGGGCGGCATCCGGGTGGCGTCCCGCCGCTCCCGGCCGGCTCCGTCCCGCGCGGACATGGGGGTTCCGGGCCGGCACCGCGCCGCCCTCCGGCATATCCGCCCGCGGTGACGTCACGGCGCCTCAGGACGCCGTGCCGCGCGGGGTCCCGGAGCGGGGCCGTGCCCGGCCCCGCTCCCTTCCTGCTTCCCCACCGGCGGTCTTCCCGGCCCGGCGACGCCTCCCGACTCCCCCGCCTCTCCCTGTCCCAGGGGCCTGACGCCGCCGGTGGTTTCCTACTCCGCCCCGGTGCCTTCGTCCCCGCCCGCGGGCCCGGGCGCATCTCCTGACGGCTCGTCGGAAGGACGGGCGGACGGCTCACCGGACGGGAGCGCCGCCTGCCGCGCCGCGTCGGGACCCTGGTCGAGCAGGACCGTCAGGCCCGCCTCGTCCAGGACGGGGACCTTCACCTGGACGGCCTTGTCGTACTTGGAGCCCGGGTTCTCACCGACGACCACGAACGACGTCTTCTTCGAGACGGACCCCGTCACCTTGGCACCCCGGGTCTGGAGCGCCTCCTTCGCCGCGTCCCGCGTGTAGTGCTCCAGCGTGCCCGTGACGACGACCGTGAGCCCTTCGAGAGGCCGGGGCCCCTCGTCCTCGCCCCCGGACTCCTCTTCCATCCGGACACCCGCGGCACGCCACTTGCGCAGGATCTCGCGGTGCCAGTCCTCCTCGAACCAGAGCTTGAGCGACGCCGCGATCGTCGGCCCGACGCCCTCGACCGCCGCCAGTTCCTCCTCCGTCGCCTGCTCGATCCGCTCGACCGAGCGGAACTCGCGGGCGAGCGCCTCCGCCGCGACCGGACCCACATGACGGATCGACAGCCCGGCGAGGACGCGCGCGAGCGGACGCTCCTTGGCCGCCGCGATGTGCTCCAGCATGGCCACCGCGTTCTTGCGCGGCTTGCCCTCCTGGTTGGCGAAGACCGTGGCGATCTTCTCCTCACCGCTGTCCGGGTCGCGCTTGGGCAGCCCGCTGTCCTGGTCGAGGACGTACGCCTTGATGGGCAGCAGCTGCTCCATCGTCAGGTCGAACAGGTCCCCCTCGTCACGCAGCGGGGGCGACGCGGGCTCCAGCGGCTTGGTCAGCGCCGCCGCCGCCACGTAGCCGAAGTTCTCGATGTCGAGGCACTTGCGGCCGGCGAGGTAGAACAGCCGCTCCCGCAACTGCGCGGGGCACGCGCGCGCGTTGGGGCAGCGGAGGTCGATGTCGCCCTCCTTCATCGGCTTGAGCGGCGTGTCGCACTCGGGGCACCGCGCCGGCATCACGAACTCCCGCGCGTCGGCCGGGCGCAGGTCCGCGACGGGGCCGAGGATCTCGGGGATCACGTCCCCGGCCTTGCGCAGCACGACGGTGTCCCCGATGAGGACGCCCTTCGCCTTCACCACGTCCTGGTTGTGGAGCGTGGCGAACTCGACCTCCGAGCCGGCGACCGTCACCGGCTCGACGACCGCGTACGGCGTGACGCGGCCCGTGCGCCCCACGCCGACGCGGATGTCCACCAGCTTGGTGTTGACCTCCTCCGGCGCGTACTTCCACGCGATCGCCCAGCGCGGCGCCCGCGAGGTCGATCCCAGCCGGCCCTGGAGCGGGATCTCGTCGAGCTTGACGACGACGCCGTCGATCTCGTGCGCCACGGAGTGCCGGTGCTCGCCGTAGTACGCGATGAACTCCCGCACCCCGTCGAGCGAATCGACCACGCGGTTGTGCTCGCCGGTGGGCAGCCCCCACTCGCTCAGCAGCTCGTACGCCTCGGACAGGCGCGCGATGTCCAGTCCCTCGCGGGCGCCGAGACCGTGCACCACCATGTGCAGCGGGAGCGTCGCCGTGACCTTCGGGTCCTTCTGGCGCAGCGAACCCGACGCCGAGTTGCGGGGGTTCGCGTACGGCTTCTCGCCGGCCTCCACCCGCCGGGCGTTGAGCTCCTGGAACGCCTCCATCGGGAAGTAGACCTCGCCCCTGATCTCCACCAGGGCCGGGATCCGGCCGCCCTTCAGGCGGTGCGGGATCTCCTCGATGGTGCGGATGTTGGGGGTGATGTCCTCGCCCGTACGGCCCGTGCCGCGGGTGGCGGCGCGGGTCAGTACCCCGTCCTCGTACGTCAGGTTGACCGCGAGGCCGTCGACCTTGAGCTCGCACAGGAAGTGGTAGTCGGTGGTGCCGACGTCCTTCGCGACCCGGTCGGCCCAGGCCGCGAGTTCGGCGTCGTCGAACGCGTTGTCCAAGGAGAGCATGCGCTCCCGGTGGGTGACCTCCGCCAGGCCCGTCTCGTACGGGACGGAGACCTTCTGCGTCGGAGAGTCGGGCGTGCGCAGTGCGGAGTACTCGTCCTCCAGCGCCTCCAGGGCGCGCAGCATCTCATCGAACTCGCGGTCCGTGACGACCGGTTGGTCCTTCACGTAGTACCGGAAGCGGTGTTCCTCGATCTCCTCGGAGAGCTGCTTGTGCCGCTCGCGCGCCTCCGCGGGCACCGAGGTGGTCTGTCCGGTCCCCCCGGGCCGTGCGTGGTGTTCGCCTGCCACCGTCTTGTCCTCCCGTGCCGTCACTCAGGGTTGTCCGCGAGAGATCTCGCCGCCCGGACGACATGGGCCAGCGCGTGACGGGCGTACGCGGGTGAAGCGCCCGCGAGCCCGCACGTCGGGGTGCACACCACGGACTCCGCCAGAAGTCCCGGATCCAGCCCCAGCCTGCGCCACAGCGTCCTGACACCCATGACGCTACCGGCAGGGTCCGACAATGCCGTGTCGGTGCCGGGCACGATTCCCGCGAGAAGCCGCGTCCCGCCCTCCACGGCCTCACCGATCGCGTCGTCGTCACGCTCGGTGAGCAGCGAGAAATCGAACGAGACGGCCTCGGCGCCCGCCCTGCGCAGCAGCGCGAACGGCACGTCAGGGGCGCACGAATGGACGACCGTACCGGCCGCGCCGGCCGCCGTGGCGCGCTCCAGCACCTGCCGCAGTGCGTCCTCGGCCACCTGGCGGTCGACGGCCGTGTGCGTGCGGTAGCCGCTGGCCGTGCTGACCCGGCCGAGCAGCACGGTGGTCAGCGACGGCTCGTCCAGCTGCAGGATCACGTCCGCGCCGGGCACCCGGCGCCGCACGTCCGCGATGTGCGCGCTCAGCCCCTCGGCCAGCGACTCGGCGAGGTAGCGGCAGGCGCCCTCGTCGCCGAGAAAGGCCTCCCCGCCCCGCCGTTCCAGCCCGGCGGCGAGGGTCCAGGGGCCGACGGCCTGGATCTTCAGCGTCCCCTCGTACCCCTGGGTGAACTCCTCCAGCGCGTCGAGGTCCTCGCCGAGCCAGGACGTGGCGCGCCGGGTGTCGCGGCCCGGCCGGTCGCTCACGCGCCAGCCGCTCGGCTCGACGTGCGCGTAGATCTCGGCCAGCAGGCCGATGGTCCGGCCCGTCATGTCGGCGCCCGGGCCGCGCGCGGGCAGTTCCGCGAGGAAGGGGAAGCCCTCGACGGTGCCCGCGATCCCCTTGGCCACACCCCGCGCGTCGCCGCCGGGCATGGACCCGACGCCGGTGGCCGCGCCCCAGCGCAGCGGCGCGGGGACCCCGGCCGCCGCGTCCGGCTCTCCCCCGCGCGGTGCGCTCACTGGCCCGGCCGTACGGTCATGTCGTCGATGCTCGCGTCGCGCGGCAGGTCGAGCACGGTCAGGATCGCGGTGGCCACCGACTCGGGATCGATCAGCCGCGAGCCGTCGTAGTCCTTGCCCTCCTGCTGGTGGACCTTCTCCTGCATGGGGCTGTCCGTCCGGCCGGGGTAGACGGTGGAGACCCGGACGCCGTTCGGCTTCTCCTCGCCGCGCAGGGCGTCCGCGAGGGCCTTGAGGCCGAACTTGGACGCGGCGTACGCGCTCCATCCGGGGCTGGCGTTCAGCCCGGAACCCGAGTTGACGAAGATCACCTGTCCCTTGCTGATCCGCAGCTGGGGGAGGACCAGCCGGGTCAGTTCGGCGGGCGCGAGGAGGTTCACGTCGAGCTGCGCGCGCCAGGTCTTCACGGAGATGTCCGCGACCGCTCCGAGGTCGACGACGCCCGCGACGTGCAGGACGGAGTCGAGCCGGTCGGGCAGGGACTGGTGGGACAGGGCCCAGGAGAGACGGTCGGGGTTCGCGAGATCGCCGACGACGGTACGGGCGCCGGGCAGCCCGGCCGCGATCTCCTTGGCCCGGGCGGCGTCGCGGGCGAGGAGGAGCAGGTCGTCGCCGCGCTCGTGCAGGCGGCGCGCGACGGCCGCGCCGATGCCGGAGCCGGCGCCGGTGATCAGGTGTGTTGCCATGCGGTCATGGTCGCACCACCGCGTCCGGTGACCGCACGCGCCCGCGCACCGGCGAGGGCCGGAGCCGGGGCAGACGCCGGAGCCGGAGCCGGAACCGGGGCCCACGCCGCCGGGTGGCCCGGCGGCTTCACTCGATGCCCATGGACTCCTCCAGGTAGGCCAGCGCGCCCACGCCGTCCTGCGCGAAGAACACGAGGTCCGTCAGCGGCACGGGGAGGAAGCCCTCCTCGTCCATCCGCTGGAACTGCCGCTTGAGGCCGTCGTAGAAGCCCTCCGTGTTCAGCAGCACCACCGGCTTGGTGTGCTTGCCGTGCTTCTTCAGCTCCAGGATCTCGGTGGCCTCGTCCAGCGTGCCGGTGCCGCCGACCATGACGACGACCGCGTCGGACTTCGCGAGAAGCAGCGCCTTGCGCTCGGCGAGGTCGCGCGCGACGACCATCTCGTCGGCCCCTTCGCGGGCGGAGGCGGCGAGGAACTCGACGGACACGCCGACGAGGCGGCCGCCGCTGTCCGCGACGCCGTCCGCGACGACCTTCATCAGCCCCCGGTCCGAGCCGCCCCACACCAGGGTGTGGCCACCCCGTCCGAGCAGCTCGGCGAATTCGCGCGCCGGGCGGGTGTAGCGCTCGTCGAGGTCGGCGGCGGAGAGGAAGACGCAGATATTCATGGGACAACGGTAGAGAGCGCGCGAACCGGTGCGGCGGCCGGGGAAGAACGACGGGCGGGCGCGACGCTGTACCGAAGAGGTACGCGTATCCCGAAGGGAATCACCGTCATGACCGCTGGACACACGATCACCGTCGAAGAGAGCACCCAGCATGTCCGGGTGGAGCGGGACGGGCAGGTCCTCGCGGACAGCCACAGCCCGCTGGCCCTGCACGAGACCGGCTGTCCCGTGCGCTACTACCTGCCGCCGCAGGACGTGCGGCTCGATCTGCTGACGCCCTCGGACACCACCACCCACTGCCCCTTCAAGGGCGACGCGTCCTACTGGTCGCTGCCGGACGCGCCGGACCTCGTCTGGGCGTACGAGGAGCCGAAGGCGGAGGTCGAGTCCATCAAGGGGCACTTCTGCTTCTACGACACGGAGGTCATCAGCGCCTGATCCGGACCGCGGGCGGGCAGCCGGGTAAAAAAACCGTCGCCCGGCGATGAGTTGTGCGCACTCTCCCGGTCTGCACCCCCATGGACAACGTGGGCAGGGCGGAGTCGGGGGACGGCACCGTGATCGCGTACCGGCGTGCGGGCAGCGGCCGGCCGGTGATCCTCGTGGGCGGCTCGTTCGGCACGGCGCGGACGTCGGCGCCGCTGGCGGGTCTGCTCGCGGCGGACTTCCGCGTCATCACCTACGACCGGCGCGGCAGGGGACACAGCGGCGACACCGCGCCCTACGCGGTGGAGCGGGAGATCGAGGACATCGCGGCCCTGCTCGCGGCGGCGGGCGGCAGCGCCTCGCTCTTCGGGGTCTCCTCGGGCGCCGCGCTCGTCCTGCGCGCCGCCGCGGCCGGCCTGCCGATCACGCAGATCGCGGTGTACGAGCCCCCCTACCGCGCCGATCCCGCCGAGGTCGCCGACCGCCCCGCGTACAGCCGCCGGCTGGCCGCCCTGCTGGCGGACGGCAGCAGGGCCGAGGCGATCGGGCAGGTCCTCACGGGCGTCGGGGTGACCGCGGCCGAGATCGAGGACCTGCGGCACACGGACGACTGGCCCTCGCTGCTGGCGCTCGCGCCGACCCTCGCGTACGACGACGCGCTGATCGGCACGGGCCTGGTCCCGGCGGACCGGCTCGCGGACATCCGTGTCCGGGCGATGGTCGTGGACGGCGGGGCGAGCCCGCCCGCGATGCGCGCGGGCGCCCGCGCCGTCGCGAACGCGCTGCCGCGGGGCCGCCACCGCACCCTGACGGGCCAGACCCACGCTGTGGCGCCCCACGTACTGGCCCCGGTGCTACGGGAGTTCTTCGCGGCCTGAGGCGTACGGGAGCGGCCTGCCGCCGCCCTCCGCGCCCGACCCGCGCTGCCCCGGCCTGCCATGGTCCACGGCCCAGGCGGACAGCACCGTCAGGGCCTCGTCCGACGCCGATCCGGGATCGGCGAGAAACGTGAACAGCGTCTGGTCACGGTCGCCCGGGAAGGTCAGCGCCTCGGTGTGCAGCGTGAGCTCACCGACGATCGGGTGCTGGAGGACCTTGGTGTCGTGACTCGACCGCACGACCTCTGCCCGGCCCACGGACGGCGGAAGAGGTCGCTCTCCCGGCCGGCCCCTGCCTCGCGCCGCCGCGCCCCTCACCCCGTGGCCAGCGCCCGCGCCTCGGCCTCCGCGGTGAACCCCTCCTCCAACGGCGGCTCGCCCCGCTCGCGGTCCCAGGCGAGGACATCGGCCGCCGTCTTCGCCAGCGGCGTGGCCGGCAGGCCCGCCGCCCGGGCCCGGGCCGGGCTGCGGCGCTGTGTGAACGTGTCCGCCCGTACGAGGGGGAAGGGCGACGGCGCCGACGACGGCGGGACCGGGACGATCTCCACCGTGCTGCCCGCCGTGCGCGCACACGTCCCGATGAGCCCCGCCAGCGTGGTCGGCTCCGCCGGGCCCACCGCGTGGAAGGCGCCGGCGCGGTCGTTGTGGAGGAGCCCGACCACCAGCCGTGCCAGATCGCGTACGTCGACGACCTGCACGGGCTGGGCCGGGTCGGCGGGCAGGGCCACCCGGCCGCCCGCGGCGGCGCGGCGCACCCAGTAGGGGAACGACCCGCTCGTGTCATGGGGGCCGACGACCTTGCCGGGACGGACCACGGTCGCCCGCCTGCCGTACCGGGCGCTCACGTCGTCCTCGCACGCGACCTTCAGCCGCCCGTACGTCTCGTTGTCCAGTACCTCCGTGTGCCGTACGGGCTCCTTGCGCGGGGTGTCCTCATCGCCTCCCGGGCCCGCGTACACGGCGTTGCTGGAGATGAAGAGATAGCGCCCGACCCCGTCGCCGAGCGCGTCCATCGCGCCGCCGACGTGCCGCGGGACGTAGCCGCTGACGTCGACGACCGCGTCCCAGGACCGGCCCCGGCCCGCGTGCTCCGCGCGCAGCGCCTCGTAGTCGTCGGTGTCACGGTCGCCGGTCAGCCGCCGCACGCCGGGGAAGAGTCCGGAGCCCGTCCGGCCGCGCCCGAACACGGTGACGTCGTCGCCCTGTTCCAGCGCGTCCGCCACGATCGCCCGTCCCACGAAGGCCGTTCCGCCCAGCACCAGTAGTCGCATGGGTCATGAGCCTAGGCGGGCCGGCGCCGTGCGGCCCGGTGCCCGCGGGTCACGCGGCCTGGAGGCCGAGCTGCCGGGTCGCCGCCTCGACGGTCTGGGAGAGCAGGACCGCGATGGTCATCGGGCCGACGCCGCCCGGCACGGGGGTGATCAGGCTCGCGCGCTCGCGGGCGCTCTCGAAGTCGACGTCACCGACGTTGCCCTCGTTGTAGCCCGCGTCGATCACCACGGCGCCCGGCTTGATGTCGGCGCCCTGGATGAAGCGGGCCCGGCCCACCGCGGCGATCAGGACGTCGGCGTCGCGGACGTGCGCGGCGAGGTCCTTCGTCCGCGAGTGGCAGTACGTGACGGTCGCGTCGCGGCCCAGCAGCAGCATGCCGGCGGGCTTGCCGAGGATGGCGCTGCGCCCGACGACCACGGCGTGCTTGCCCGCGAGGTCGACGTCGTACGCGTCCAGCAGCCGCATGATCCCGCCGGGGGTGCAGGACGCGAAGCCGGGCAGGCCGAAGCCCATCGCGGCGAACGAGTGCATGGTGACGCCGTCGACGTCCTTCGCGGGCGCGATCGCCTCGAAGGCGGCGCGCTCGTCGATGTGGTGGCCCATCGGGTGCTGAAGCAGGATGCCGTGGACCGAGGGGTCCTCGGAGAGCGCGCCGACGGTCTCGACGAGTTCCGCGGTGCCGACGCTCGCGGGCAGCGCCACGTGGCGCGACTCGACACCGGCCTTCGCGCAGCGGTTGCGCTTCATCTTGACGTAGGTGACGGACGCGGGGTCCTCACCGACGAGGACGGTGGCGAGGCAGGGCGCGGCGCCGGTCCTCGCGGTGATGTCCGCGGCCTTCGCGGCGGCCTCGGCGACGAGCGCCCGGGCGAGGCCGGTGCCGTCCATCAGGCGGGCGGTGCCCGTGGCGGGGGCCTGTCGGGCGGCGGACGCGGGGGCGGCAGGGGTGGTGTCGGTCATGGCGCTGCTCTCCTGGGGGCACGTACGGTCCGCGTCCCGGATGCGCGGACACGGTTTCGCCCAGGCGCACGGCATGCGCAGCTGCTGCTGCGGGCCGCTCCCCGGTGGTGATCCACCTCAGCGCCAGTCACGGCCCGCACCCAGCGTACGGGGTGGGCGCAGGGCCCGGCCCGCGGGATGCCGGGCGCCCGTCGCGGCCCCGGACCTGCGGGGCCTCGTGGGCCGCGCCGCACCCGGCCCCGCGTCGCGCCCGGCCCGCTTCGCCGTCATCGCCCCGCTCCCCCCTCATGCCTCCCAGGTCATGTCGAGCTGCCGCTCGAACGTCGCGTAGCCGGCGCGCGCGAACGCCCGCGCCATCGGGGTGTTCCCCACGTCCGTCGACGCCCTGACGCGCTCCGCTCCGGCGGCCGCGAGGACCCGGGTGCCCTCGCCGAGGACGTCCGTCACATACCCCGCGCCGCGGTGCGCCGGCAGGACGCCGAGGTACGCGATGATCGGGCCGTACGCGTTGCGCGCGGGCACCACGAAGCCCACCGGTTCCCCGTCGGGCAGTGTGGCGACGCGCCACCACGCCTGCGGGCTGCGGTAGCGCGCCAGTTCGCCGTCGTACTGTTCCTCGGCGCACCGGCGCGCGGTCATGGTGGACAGGTCGCTCCTGCTGTGGGCGTCCAGCGTGCCGTCCAGGACGCCGGTCATCAGGTCCACCAGCTCGCCGCGCGAGGCGACGTGACGAAAGCGCAGCCGCTTCGAGGGGCCCGGGACCGGGTCACCCGGCAGCCATTGCAGCCGCAGCCGCTCCACCAGCGGGCGTGCGCCCGTGCTCTGCAGCGCTTCGACACGGTCACCGAGCGCCCGGGACTCCTCGGGGATCTCACGCCAGTCGGGCGGGAGGAATCTGCAGTATCCGGGGCGCGGGCCCGTACCGGGGAACAGCCGGGCCATCGCTGCCCGCAGCAGCGCGGCGCCCACCGCGACGCGGTCCGCGGCGCCCGCGGCACCGGATCCGTCAGCACAGTGGGTCGCGTCGGAGGTGTCCGCACCGTCGGAGGTGTCGCCACGGTGCGGGCCACCGGGGCTTTCGAGGTCGAAGATGTCGAGGAGGAGCGACTCGGCGCCCTCCTGGCGCGCCCACCATCCCGCCCGCGCCACCACGCGGCCGTGCCGCAGCGCGATCCACAGCCACGGGAGCCGGCGCCGCCCGGCGTCCAGGTCCGCTTCGATCTCGTCGTTCAGCCCGTAGGGCAGGGAGCGGAAGAGGTCCAGCTCCGTCAGGTCGGCCAGTGGTCTTATCGTCACTCCGGACGAGTGGGGCAGGTCGGCCGAGTCAGGCACGTTTTCCCTTCGGACGGTGTCGGCCCCCGTTGTATCCGGCGGCCGTCCGGCGCCTCAACCCCTTTATGCGCGAACCCTTCCGCGTCCAAAGGTCCAATGGTACTACTGTCGACACCACGTCCTGAGGGTGACCGAAAGGAACCGGCAGTGCGGACCCGGCTCATGTGCGCCACAGGCGCCTTCTCCCTTCTCCTGGTCGCCGGCTGCGGTGCGGGCGCGGCCGACGGCGGAAGCATCGGCACCACCGCCGTCGTCTCCTCGCGCGCCCAGCGGGTGTACGACCGGATCCAGGCGCTTCCCCCGGCGAAACAGCGCGCCATGGCGGTTCAACTGGCTGACGAAGAAGGCTCGTTGGAGGTCTACACCTCGCTCACCGACGATGTCGCGGACGCCGTGACCAAGGCCTTCCAGAAGCAGTTCCCGCACGTGCGGATCTCGATGTTCCGCGGCAACTCGGAGACGATCCTCCAGCGCATCCTGCAGGAGTCGCAGGCGCGCAGGCTCGGCGCCGACGCCGTGGAATCGGACTTCCTCGAAATGTCGTCACTCGACAGCCAGCGGGCACTGGCCCAGTACACCGGCCCCGGCCAGGCGCGGGTCGCCGCCTCCAGCCGGTTCCCCGACTGGACCGCGGACCGGTTCAACGTGTTCCTGCCCGCCTGGAACACCGACCTCGTCAAGACGGCGGACGTGCCGCGCAGTTGGGAGGCGCTCGCCGACCCGGCGTACAAGGGGGAAATCACCCTCGAACCCACCGACAGCGACTGGTACGAGAACGTCACCCACTACTGGCTGACCCACGGCAAGAGCCAGGCCCAGGTGGACGTCCTGTGGAAGCACATCGTCGCCAACTCCCACGTCACCAAGGGCCACACCACGATCATGGCGCTGCTCGGCGCCGGTCAGACGCCGCTCGACTCGATGAACTACACGTACATCACCGAACAGGCCCGGCTGAAGGGCGCGCCGGTCGCCTACCGGCTGCCCGACGGCACGAACCCGCTGCCCGCCTTCCCCCGTCCCAACGGGGTGGGCATGCTGCGCGGCGCCGCGCACCCGGCCGCGGCCTGGCTGTTCTACGACTGGATGCTGGACGAGGGCCAGAAGATCCTGGTCGGTCTGCATCTCACACCGTCCACGGAGGTGCCGGGCGACACCAGCCTGCGGGGCATCCACCTGGCCCCCTTCGACGTGAAGGGACTCACCGACACCTCGACCGACTGGGACAAGAAGTACGACGAACAGCTGCGCGGCGTCACGTCCGCGAAGGGCGGCGGCTGATCCGGCCCGCGCCCGTCCGTACACCGGCCGGGGCGGGTCCGGACGGCATGTCCTGGCCCGAGCCGGCGCCGCCCGCCATGTGAGGTGACCCCGTGACCACCACGACGAGACCCACCGCTCCGCCACTGCCCTCCGTGCCCCGCGTGCGTCCGCTCGCCCGGCTGCGCGGCTGGTTCAACCCGCAGATCCTCGTCGTCGGCGGTGCGATGGTGGTCGTCGGCTACCTCGCCGTCGTGCCGTTGGGGTTCCTGCTGCACGACACGTTCATCGGCAGCCGCAGCGAGCTGTCGTTCCGCGCCTTCGAGCGGGCCTACGGGGCCGGGTCGCAGGCCGGCACGATGATGCTCAACTCCCTGGCGTTCGCCTTCGGTTCCGCCGCGTTCGCGCTCGTCGTCGGGGCCACGCTCGCGTATCTGCAGGTGCGTACGGACATTCCGTTCAAGGGGCTGCTGTTCGCCGCGTCCCTCGTACCGCTGATCGTGCCGGGCATCCTGTACGCGGCCGCCTGGATCTTCCTGGGCGACCCGTCCATCGGGCTCGTCAACACCCTCGTGTTCAAGCCGGTGTTCGGGGCGAGCCCGGTCAACGTCTATTCGCTGTGGGGCATGATCTGGGTGCAGGGCCTGCATCTGGCGCCGGTGGCCTTCCTGTTGATGGTGGCCGCCTTCCGGGGCATGGATCCCTCGCTGGAGGAGTCGGCCGCCATGTCCGGCGCGTCCCGCGTGACGATCCTGCGCCGGATCACCCTGCCCCTGCTGCGGCCCGCGCTGGTCTCGGCGGCGCTGCTGATGTTCGTCCAGTCACTGGAGAGCTTCGAGGTCCCGGGCCTGCTGGGGCTGCAGAACGGCATCTACGTGTTCACCTCCCGCATCTACTTCGTGCTGCGGGCGTTCCCCGTCGACTACGGCAGCGCGGGCGCGTACGCGGTGGGTCTGCTGGTCATCGCGGCGGCCGGGGTGCTGCTGTCGTCCTGGCTGCAGCGCCGGGGCGGCCACGCGACGGTCACCGGAAAGGCGTTCCGCCCCCAGCCCGTCGAACTGGGCCGCGCGCGGGGCTGGGTCGGTGCGGGCGTGGTGGTGTACTTCGTGGTCACCGTCGTCCTGCCGGTCGGTGTGCTGGTGTACGCCTCCCTGCTGACGTCGTACGCGCAGCCGTCGCTGAAGGCGCTGCGCGGCATGTCCCTGCACAACTACTCCGAGGTGCTGCGGCTGCCGATCGCGGCGACCGCGCTGAAGAACTCGGTGCTGCTCGGGGTGGGCGCGGCGACCATCGTGATGCTGCTCGCCGCGATCGTGTCCTGGGCCGTGGTGCGCACCCGCATCCCGGGCAGGCGTCTGCTGGACCTGCTCGCCTTCACCCCGATCGTCATCCCCGGGCTGGTGCTGGGCCTCGCGCTGTCCTTTGTCTACCTGCGGGTACCGCTGCCGATCTACGGCACGCTCGGCATCCTGCTCATCTCGTACTGCACCCGCTACCTGCCGTACGGGATGCGCTACGCGTCCTCCGCGATGACGCAGATGTCGAAGGAGCTGGAGGAGTCCGCGATGGTCTTCGGCGCCTCGTGGTGGCAGATGTTCCGGCGGATCCTGGTGCCGCTCGCGAGCAGCGGCCTCGTCGCCGGCTGGATCTACATCCTCGTGGTGTCCTTCCGGGAGCTGTCCAGCACGATCCTGCTCTACAGCCCGGGCACGGAGGTGCTGTCCGTGCTGATCTGGGAGCAGTTCGAGAACGGCCAGCTCACCACACTCGCCGCCGTCGGCGTGCTGATGGTGGCCCTGCTCGTCGCACTCGTCCTTCTCGCCTACCGGCTCGGCGCCCGTTTCGGCCTCCCGTCCGACTCCCCGCGCTAGAGCGGCCCGCTCCGGCCCCCGACCCGTCCCGACCTGCCCGCCCCGGCACAACAGCGTGAAGGACCTGACATGTTGACTGTGGACAACCTGGTGAAGAGTTACGGCGCGGCGCGCGGCAGGCGCGGGAGCGGCCCGGCCGAGGCCTCCGGCACCGGCCAGGCCGCCGACGGCAGCCGCGTGTTCGCGGTGGCCGGGGTGAGTTTCGAGGTGAAGGACGGCGAACTCTTCACCCTGCTGGGCCCGTCGGGCTGCGGGAAGACGACCACCCTGCGCTCGGTCGCGGGGCTCGAACGCCCGGACGGCGGCACGATCTCCCTGTCCGAGCGCGTGCTGTTCGACGCGGCCAAGGGCGTCGACGTACCCGCGAACCGGCGCGAGCTGGGCATGGTCTTCCAGTCGTACGCGATCTGGCCGCACATGAGCGTCGCGAAGAACGTGTCGTTCCCCCTCGACATCCTGCCGTCCTCCCGGCGCCCCGCGCGGGCCGAGATCGACCGCAGGGTGCGCCGGATGCTGGAGGTCACCGAACTCGGTGCGTTCGCGGACCGCAGCGCGACCAAGCTCTCCGGCGGCCAGCAGCAGCGCCTCGCGCTCGCCCGCGCGCTGGTGATCCAGCCGGAGGTGATGCTGCTCGACGAGCCGCTGTCGAACCTCGACGCGAAGCTGCGCGAATCCATGCGGTTCGAACTGAAGCGACTGCAGCGTGAGTTGGGGCTCACCGCCATCTATGTGACGCATGACCAGTCCGAGGCACTGGTGATGTCGAGCCGGATCGCCGTGATGAACGAGGGCCGCGTCGAGCAGATAGGCAAGCCGCGCGACATCTACACCGGCCCGGCGACCAGGTTCGTCGCCGAGTTCATCGGCACGTCCAACTTCCTGCCGGGCGTGGTGGCTTCGGTCGACGGCGACGAGGTCTCCGTGGACACGGCGGACGGCCGTCTGGTGTGCCGGGGCGCGGCCGGCCGGCCGGCGGTCGGTTCCGAGGTGCTGCTGTCGATCCGGCCCGAGGCCGTGTCGCTGGCCACCTCCCCGCAGCCGGACGCGGTCAACCGGTGGGCGGGCGAGGTCCTGGGCCGCGCCTTCATGGGCGACTGCGTCGACCATGTCGTGCGCGTCGGCGAGCTGGAGATCCGGATCCGGTCCAACCCGACCCAGTCCATCGAGCCGGGCACCCGGGTCCATCTGGCGGCGGACCCGGCGAAGGTCACGCTCGTACCGGCCGGCTGAGCCGCCGGGAGCCGGTCGCGGAGCCGGCCGGCTGAACCGTCGGGGGCCGGCTGGGGGCGTCAGCCCGCCGAGTTCGCCAGATCGCGGCGGCGCGTCGTCGCGATCGTCGCGGAACCCACCACGCGCGTGCCGTCGTACAGCACGATCGCCTGCCCCGGTGCGACACCGCGCACCGGCTCGGGGAAGCTCACCCGTAGCGTCCCGTCGGTGAGTTCGGCCGTCGCGGTGTTCTCGCCGCCGTGTGCCCGCAGCTGCGCCGTGTACGTGCCGGGGCCGGTGGGCGCGGCGCCGCACCAGCGCGGCCTGATCGCGGTGAGGGCCGTGACGTCGAGCGCGTCGACGGGACCCACCGTGACGGTGTTGTCGACCGGGGAGATGTCCAGCACGTAGCGCGGCTTGCCGTCGGCGGCGGGGTGGCCGATGCGCAGCCCCTTGCGCTGGCCGATCGTGAAGCCGAACGCGCCGTCGTGGGTGCCGACCTTCGCGCCCGCCTCGTCGACGATGTCGCCCTCGGCCGTACCGAGGCGCCGGGCCAGGAAGCCCTGGGTGTCGCCGTCGGCGATGAAGCAGATGTCGTGGCTGTCGGGCTTCTTCGCCACGGCGAGGCCGCGCCGCTCGGCCTCGGCCCGGATCTCGCCCTTGGTGGTGAGGGTGTCGCCGAGCGGGAACATCGCGTGCGCGAGCTGCCGCTCGTCCAGCACCCCGAGGACGTACGACTGGTCCTTGGCCATGTCGCTGGCACGGTGCAGCTCGCGGGTGCCGTCCTCGCGGGTGAGCACCGTCGCGTAGTGGCCCGTGCACACGGCGTCGAAGCCGAGCGCGAGCGCCTTGTCGAGCAGCGCCGCGAACTTGATCTTCTCGTTGCAGCGCAGGCACGGGTTGGGCGTGCGCCCCGCCTCGTACTCCGCGACGAAGTCCTCCACGACGTCCTCGCGGAACCGCTCGGCGAGATCCCACACGTAGAAGGGGATGCCGATGACGTCGGCGGCACGGCGGGCGTCGCGCGAGTCCTCGATGGTGCAGCACCCGCGCGCACCGGTACGGAAGGACTGCGGGTTGGCGGAGAGGGCCAGATGCACGCCGGTGACGTCGTGCCCCGCTTCGGCGGCACGGGCGGCGGCGACAGCGGAGTCGACACCGCCGGACATGGCGGCGAGGACACGGAGGGGGCGGCTCTGCGGGTTCTCAGTCATAGCCGTCCCAGGGTACGTGCCGCGGGGAACAGCGGTCGCGCGGATATGCGTTCCCTGGACATGGGACGGACGACACCCGCCGCCTGGGGCGGCAAGGGCGCGACTCCGGGGCGCCGCGCGGTGCTCATCGGGGGCGGTCTGGCGCTGCTGGGCGGTGCGATCGCGCTGGGCGAGGAGCTGTCACGCTCCGACGCCCCGCCGGACCCCCGCCCGCGCGGGCACGGTGCCGTCGACTTCGCGGACGCCCGCTGGATCGCGGCGTCCAGCGGGAACTACCGGGTGGCCGACCGCCCGGTGGACTTCCCGGTGGAGATGGTGGTCATCCATGTGACGCAGGCCGACTACGCGACGACGGTGCGCCTGTTCGAGGACCCGCGCCACGAGGCCGCCGCGCACTACGTGGTCCGCCAGAACGGTCAGGTCACCCAGATGATCCGGGAGCTCGACGTGGCCTTCCAGGCCGGGAACCGCTGGTACAACAACCACAGCGTCGGCATCGAGCACGAGGGGTTCGTGACCCGGCGCAAGGACTTCACGGACGCCATGTACGCGACGTCGGCGCGGCTCACGGCGGACATCTGCCGCCGGTACCGGATACCGGTGGACCGGCGGCACATCATCGGGCATGTGGAGGTGCCGGGCACGGACCACACGGACCCGGGCCGGTACTGGGACTGGCCGCGCTACATGGAACTCGTGGAGGCGGCCGGCGGGTCGGCGGCCCCGGCGCGCACCTGAGACGCCCCGCGGCACCGGCCGTGGTCCCGGGCACGCGGCGCGCGCCGCGTTCAGGCCGCCTCCGCGGCCCGCACCCGGCCCGTGCGCACGGCCTCCCGCAACGCCGCGTGGTCCTCCTCGGTGCGATCCGCGTACAGCTCGGCGAACTCCGCGACGGCCCGGTCGAAGACCTCCCCGCCGCCCAGATAGGCGGCGATCGCGATCCGGTCGCCGGAGCGGGCGTGCGCGCGGGCGAGCGTCGCCCCGCAGATCTCCCCGAAGGCGCGCAGCCCCCGCGGCTCCATCGAATCGGGCTGGGCGATGCCCTTCCAGTCGTGCAGCTGGCGCACGTAGAAGTCGCGGAGCACGCCGTCGAAGCCGGTGATCCGGTCCCAGCCGAGGAAGATGTCACCGACCGCCTGCATCAGCCGCTGGCCCGCCACGACCCGGTGGCCCTGGTTGTCGTAGCGGCTCTCGGCGGTGTGCTCTTCGAGGACCGACCGGTCCGCCTCCTTGGCCTGCAGGATCAGCGGATCGCGCTCGTCCCGGCCCAGCAGCAGGATCACCCAGCAGCGGGTACCGACGCTGCCGACCCCGACGACCTTGCGGGCCATGTCGACGACCCGGTACTGCCGCAGCAGGTGCCTGCGGTCGGTGGGCAGGCTGCGCGCATAGCCCGCGACCAGGGTCCGCAGCAGGTGCTCGATGCCGTCGCGCTCGGCGCCCCGCACGAAATCCGCGAGCGGCACGAGCAGTGGCGGGTCGGCGACGAAGCGGCGCTCGCCGTCGACGCGCTCCGTCAGCTTCTCGAACGCGGCGAGGTTGTCCCGGCCGCGCGCCTTCGACGCGGCGTGCGTGATCACTCCCGCGCCGGAAGGACCGAGCTTGTCGGCGGCCAGGGCCGCGATGTCCTCCACATCGCCGTGCGCGTACCAGACGTCGAGGTTGCCGAGCCCCGCGAAGTGCCGCAGGCGGTTGCGGTACGAACCGACGGCGGTGCGGACGACCGCCGCGCGTTCCCTCTCGCCGAAGCCGTTCTCGCGGCCCGCGATCACCAGACTGGCGGCGAGACGCTTGACGTCCCACTCCCAGGGTCCGGGCAGCGTCTCGTCGAAGTCGTTGATGTCGAAGACGAGACGGCGCTCGGGCGAGGCGAGCAGCCGGAAGTTCAGCAGGTGCGCGTCGCCGCACAGTTGCACGGCGAGGCCGGTGCTCGGCGTACGGGCGAGGTCCTCGGCCATGACGGCGGCGGCGCCCCGGTAGAAGCGGAACGGGGACTCGGTCATCCGCGCGTAGCGCAACGGCACGAGGTCCTGGGCCCGCGACGCGGACTGTGCCTCGATGAGAGCGACCGGGTCGGGGCGGCCCGCCGTGGGCCCGAGGGCGGCATGGCTGGAGCGGGGCACCCGCCGACGCGCCTCCCGGCCCAGCCGGGCACGCTCGTCCGGGGTCCGCGAAGCGACCCTCCCGGGGCTGTCGTCCACGAGTTTCACGGGTGTCTCCCGTCCGCAGGCGTGCCCCGAGACCGTCCTCCCATTGTCCTGCCGGTGACGATCGACGCATCCGGACACAGCGCGGCGGCGGCCGGCGCCTGTGGGCACGCGCGGCGGTGCCGGTCAGCTCAGTCCCGCTCCCCTGGCCCGCTCGACCGCCGGGCCGATGGCGCCGGCGACGGCGGCCACGTCTGCGCGGGTGGAGGTGTGGCCCAGCGAGAAGCGCAGCGTGCCGCGCGCCAGGTCGGGGTCGTGGCCGGTGGCGAGGACGACATGGCTGGGCTGCGCGATGCCTGCCGTGCAGGCGGAGCCGGTGGAGCACTCGATGCCCTGCGCGTCGAGCAGCAGGAGCAGGGAGTCGCCCTCGCAGCCGGGGAAGGAGAAGTGCGCGTTCGCGGGCAGCCGGAGCTCGGGGTCGCCGCCGAGCACCGCGTCCGGCACCGCCTTGCGTACGGCCTCGATCAGCTCGTCGCGCAGGGCGCCGATGTCCCGGGCGAAGGCCTCGCGCCGCTCGGCGGCGAGCCCCGCGGCGACGGCGAAGGACGCGATGGCGGGGACGTCGAGGGTGCCGGAGCGGACCTGGCGCTCCTGGCCGCCGCCGTGCAGCACCGGCACGGGGGTGTGGTCCCGGCCGAGCAGCAGGGCGCCGATGCCGTAGGGCCCGCCGATCTTGTGGGCGGAGACGGTCATCGCGGCGCAGCCGGACGCGCCGAAGTCGAGCGGGCTCTGGCCGAAGGCCTGCACCGCGTCGGAGTGCAGCGGGATGCCGTACTCGCTCGCAACCGCCGCGAGCTCCGGGACCGGCAGCAGCGTGCCGATCTCGTTGTTGGCCCACATGACGGTGACCAGGGCGACGTCGAGGGGGTCGCGCTCGATGGCCTCGCGCAGTGCCTCGGGGCTGACCCTGCCGTACCCGTCGACGGGCAGGTACTCGACGGTGGCGCCCTCGTGCTCGGCGAGCCAGTCGACGGTGTCGAGGACGGCATGGTGCTCGACGGGGCTGGAGAGCACCCGGGTCCTGGCGGGGTCGGCGGCGCGACGGGACCAGAACAGGCCCTTGACGGCGAGGTTGTCCGCCTCGGTGCCCCCGGAGGTGAAGACGATCTCGCTGGGCCGGGCGCCGAGGGCGGCGCCGAGGCTCTCCCGCGCCTCCTCGACCGTGCGCCGGGCCCGGCGGCCCGCCGCGTGCAGCGAGGAGGCGTTGCCGGTGAGGCCGAGCTGGGCGGTCATCGCCTCGATCGCCTCCGGCAGCATCGGAGTGGTCGCGGCGTGGTCGAGGTATGCCATGGTGCGCCTGATTCTACGAGCCGGGAAACGCTGCACGCGCATCGGTACCCAGTCAACCGGTGGCACACTCCGGTTCGTTCCTGCGGGTTCGCGGGTGCGTGCGCCCCGCGTCCCGGCGGGCCGCCCGCGCCCCGCGCCAGGGACCGCGGACGCCCCCGTACGCGGTGGTCAGTCCTGCGGGCGCGGGGCGCGGGCGAGCTGGCGGGACTGGGCCACCAGCCGGTCCGCGCTGTCCCACACCTCGGCGTCCTCCTCCAGGAAGCCGCCCGCGAGGTTGCGCGTGGCGAGAGTCACCCGCAGGGGTCCCGGAGCCGGCCTCGCCCGTACGTGCACGGTGAGCTCGACGGTGGGCGTCCAGCCGCTGATGCCGAGGTCGAAGGCGGCGGGCGGCAGCGCGTCCACCGCGAGCAGCAGGGAGAGCGGGTCCGGCTGCCGGGCGTCCGCGAGCGAGAACCAGCCGCGCAGTTCGCCCGCGCCCGTGGGCCTGCCGACCGCCCAGCCGCTCGTCGCCGGGTCCATGCGGACGTCGAGCCGCTTGAGCAGCGTCGAGTCCCCGAAGGCGTCGGTGGGCCCGTCGGAGCTGCCGAAGCACTCTTCCGGCGGCGGCATCGCGGGCGGCTTGGCGCTGGTGCGCACGTCGTCGGTGAGGGCGTCGAGATCCCCGTAGGTGGCGAGGACGCGGACCCGCTCGACCTCGCTGCCGTCGTCCGCGAACTGCACGAGCGCGGCCTGACCGGTGGAGACGGTCCGCCCGGTGCGCACGGTCTCGGTCCTGATCTCGGCGGGTCCGGGACGCGACGGCGTGAGGAAGTGGGCCGACACGGTGAACGGGTCGGGGTGTGGCAGCGCCCGGCCGAGGGCACGGCCGGCGACCGCGAGCACGTAACCGCCGTTGAGGGCGTGGAGGATGGACCAGCCCGGTGACAGCTCCGCCGCGAAAACGCCGGGCGAGCGCGGGGTGACAGCGGTGTCGCGGTCGAACTCGCTGTCCCCGGTGGATACCTGTGCCATGGGCCCTACGGTACCGCTTGCTACTGACCGGTCGCTTAGGCCGGTCCCCCTCCGGCCCCGGCCCCGGCGGGGGTCAGGGCTCCTCGGTCGCCTCCGACCTGCGGTGCCAGGCCCGGGGCGCCCGCCAGTGGTAGCGCATGGCGAGCAGCCGGACGAGGAAGGCGACCAGCGCCGCGAGCGTGCCCGTGAGCGCGTTGAACGCGCCGAAGTGGATGCACGCGACGGTCAGGCCCGCCCCGACGATGGCGGGGACCGCGTACAGGTCACGGTCCCAGCGCAGCAGCGAGGGCACCTCGTTGGCGAGGACGTCCCGCAGCACACCGCCACCCACGGCCGTCGCGGTGCCGAGCGCCACGGACGCGGTGAGCCCGAGCCCGTACTCGTACGCCTTGGTGGTGCCGGTCACGCAGAACAGCCCGAGACCCGCGGCGTCGAACACGTACACCCCGGACTGGATCCGTTCGACCTGCGGGTGCAGGAAGAAGACCAGTCCGGCCGCGATGAAGGGGGTCACGAAGTACCCGAGGTCGGTGAAGGCGGCGGGCGGGACCGCGCCGATCATCAGGTCGCGAAAGAGCCCCCCGCCCAGTGCCGTGACCTCTGCGAGGACCGCCATGCCGAAGACGTCGAAGTTCTTGCGGACAGCGAGCAGGGCGCCGGAGATCGCGAAGACGAAGATCCCGACGAGGTCGAGCACGTGCTGGACGGAGGGCCTGAACAGTTCGACTACCACCCGGCAATTCTGCCGGGTACCGCGAGGACCGCCCGCCGCCGCGTCACCGCGACGGCGGACAGCCCCGCGCTCACTCCTGCGAGGACTCGGGCTCGGCCTCGGGCTCGGCCTTGGGCTCAACCTTGGTCTTGGCCTCGGACTCAGCCTTCGGCGCGGCCTTGGACTCGGCCTTGGCTGCGGGCTCGGCCTTGGCTGCAGGCTCGGCCTTGGCTGCGGGCTCGGCCTCGACCTTCGCGGCCGGCTCGGACTCCGCCTTCGGCGCGGGCCCGGCCTCGGACCCGGCTACGGGCTCGACCTCGACCTTCGCCGCGGGCTCAGGCTTCGCCTTCGGCTCGGACGCGGGCTCGGGCGCGGACTTCTGCTCCGGCACGACCGGGATCTTCGCCGGGTCCGTGAGCAGCTTCACCGCGTCCTGCGGCTGCTGGTCGGGGGCGTTCTCCGGGTGGTGGCAGGCCGTACGGTGACCGGGCGCGAGCTCGATCAGCGGCGGCTCCAAGGTGCGGCACACCTCGGTCGCCTTCCAGCACCGCGTGTGGAAGCGGCAGCCGCTCGGCGGTGAGATCGGCGAAGGCACGTCGCCCTTGAGCAGGATGCGGTCGCTCTTGGCGCCGCGCCGCTTCGGGTCCGGCACTGGCACGGCCGACAGCAGCGCCTTGGTGTACGGGTGCATCGGCGAGGAGTAGAGCGCGTCGCGGTCGGCGATCTCCACGATCTTGCCGAGGTACATCACGGCGATGCGGTCGGAGACGTGCCGGATCACCGACAGGTCGTGCGCGATGATCACGTACGTGAGCCCGAGCTCGTCCTGGAGGTCGTCCAGCAGGTTCACGACCTGCGCCTGGATCGACACGTCGAGCGCCGAGACCGGCTCGTCCGCGACGACCAGCTTCGGCTTGAGTGCGAGCGCGCGGGCGATCCCGATGCGCTGGCGCTGGCCGCCGGAGAACTCGTGCGGATACCGGTTGAAGTGCTCGGGGTTGAGCCCGACCAGCTCCAGCAGCCGCTGGACCTCCTTCTTCACGCCTCCCTCGGGCGTGACGCCCTGGAGCCGGAAGGGGGTGGCCACGATGCCGCCGACGGTGTGGCGCGGGTTCAGCGAGCCGTACGGGTCCTGGAAGATCATCTGCACGTCGCGGCGCATCGGCCGCATCTGCCCCGCGGACAGGTGCGTGATGTCGCGGCCCTCGAACTCGACCTTTCCGCCGGTCGGTTCGAGCAGCCGGGTGACCAGCCGGCCCATGGTCGACTTGCCGCAGCCGGACTCGCCGACCACGCCCAGCGTCTCGCCCGGACGCACGTCGAAGGAGAGCCCGTCGACCGCCTGGACAGCGCCGACCTTGCGCTTCAGCAGACCCTTGGTGATCGGGAAGTGCTTGGCCAGGTCGGTGACCCGCAGCAGCGGCTCGGGTGAGGAGCCCGGCGCCGCGGCGGCCGGCTCCGCGTTCGTTGCCTGCTTCGTCGGTTCACTCACAGCTTCGGCGCAATCTCTTCGATCCAGATCTTCTCGCGCTGCTCGGGTGTCATGTGGCACGCGGAGAAGTGGTCGCCGCCGGCCGCCATGAGCTCCGGCCGCTCGGTGCGGGTGATGTTGTCCTTCGGTATGTCGGCGTACGGGCAGCGGGGATGGAAGGCGCAGCCGGACGGGACGTTGATCAGGCTGGGCGGCGATCCCTTGACCGGCACGAGCCGGTCGGTCTGCTCGCGGTCGATGCGCGGCATCGACCCCAGCAGGCCCCACGTGTAGGGGTGCTGGGGACTCTCGAAGACCTTTTCCGACGTGCCGCGCTCGATGCACCGGCCCGCGTACATCACGAGCAGCCGGTCCGCGATCTCGGCGACGACGCCGAGGTCGTGGGTGATGATGACGACCGCGGACCCGAACTCCTTCTGCAGGTCGCGGATCAGGTCGAGGATCTGCGCCTGGACGGTCACGTCCAGGGCGGTCGTCGGCTCGTCCGCGATGAGCAGCTGCGGGTTGTTGACCAGCGCCATCGCGATCATGGCGCGCTGGCGCATACCGCCGGAGAACTGGTGCGGGTAGTCGCTGAAACGCCGGGCCGGCTCGGGGATGCCGACCCGGTCGAGCATCTCGATCGCCCGCTTCTTCGCGGCCTTCTTGTCGACGTTGTTGTGGACGCGGTACGCCTCCACGATCTGCGCGCCGACCGAGTAGTACGGGTGCAGCGCGGAGAGCGGGTCCTGGAAGATCATGGCCATCTTCTGGCCGCGCAGTTCCCGCACGCGCTGCTTGTCGGCAGCGATCAGCTCCTCCCCGTCGAGCCAGATCTCACCGGAGATCCGGGCCCGGTCGGAGGTGTGCAGCCCCATGATGCCGAGGGAGGTGACGGACTTCCCGGAGCCGGACTCGCCGACGATGCCGAGGGTCTCGCCGGCCTTGAGGTCGAAGCTCACACCGTCGACGGACTTCACGAGGCCGTCGTCGGTGTCGAAGTGGATCTTCAGGTCGCGTACCGAGAGGAACTCCGACTCCCCGGTGGCCGCCACGGCTGGGGCCTTCTCGGCCGTCTGGGCGGCGTCCTTGTGCGTGTCGCTCATGAGAGCCTCACCCGGGGGTCGATCGCGGCGTACACGAGGTCCACCAGCAGATTGCAGACAACGATGAAGAAGGCGGTCAGCAGGGTCACGCCCATGACGATCGGCAGGTCGTTGCCGGTGACGCCCTGGATGGCGTACGCCCCGAGTCCCTGGAAGGAGAACACCGACTCGGTGATGACGGCGCCGCCGAGCAGCAGCGCGAAGTCCATGCCGAAGATGGTGATGAGCGGGGTGAGCGCGGAACGCAGGCCGTGTCTGATGACGACCTTCCGCTCCACCAGGCCCTTGGCGCGCGCGGTCCTGATGTAGTCCTCACTCATGGTCTCCAGCATCCCGGCTCGGGTGAGCCGCGCGTAGAGAGCCGAGTAGAGGAACGCCAGGGAGACCCACGGCAGGATCAGGTTCCAGGCCCACTCACCGGGGTTCTGCGTGAACGGCACGTAGTGCACGTTCCATATCTGGAGCCAGTTGAAGCTGAACAGCGCCAGCAGCACCAGACCGGTGAAGAACATCGGCAGCGAGACACCCATGAGCGAGATGCCCATGGCGAGGCGGTCCCAGATCGAGCCGCGCTTGAGCGCGGACAGGATGCCGGTCGCGACGCCGGTGACCAGCCAGATGACCGCGGCACCGATCGCCAGGGAGAAGGTGATCGGGGCGCGCTGCTCAATCTGCGGCCACACGGCCGTGTGGGTCTTGAAGGAGTATCCGAAGCAGGGCGCGGAGCAGTGCGCCGCGTCGGGACCGAACTTGTAGTCGGCACCGGCCACGAGGCCCTTGATGAAGTGCCAGTACTGCTCGTAGATCGGCTCGTCGAGCCCCAGGTTCTTGATGACGGCCTTGATGACCGAGGGGTCGGGGCTCTTGCCGACGTACTGGGCGGCCATCGACTGGATGGTCTGCCCGGCAGCACGGGGAAGGAGATAGAAGATCGCGAAGGTGACTGCGCTGACCACCAGCAGCAGCAATACCGCGGCGAAGACGCGTCGGATGATGTACGCAGCCACAGCCGTGCGGCGTCGGACCGGCCGGACCGGGTGGGGCCCGGCCGGGCCGACGCCTTCACCTGCCTTTCAGGGAAAGCTTCGGAGCCTCCGGGGAGCGGTGACTCCCCGGAGGGGACTCCTACTTGGTCGAGGTCAGGGTCGTGTAGTCGTACATACCGAGGTACGCGGCGGTCACCTGGACGTTCGCCGCCGACGTCGGACGGTAGAGGAGGTTCTTCTTGTAGAAGAGCGGGACGATCGAGCCCTGCTTCATGATCATCTGGTCGATCTTGCCCCACTCGGCGTTACGCGCGGTGTTGTCGACCGTCGCGATGGCCTTGTCGAACTCGGCGTTGATCGCCGGGTCGTTGAGCTCTTCGAGGTTCGTGCCGCCGGAGGGCTTGATGGCCCGGCCGTCGGAGATCTGGTCGAGGTAGCCGTAGCCGGTCGGCCAGTCGGCACCCCACGCCATCATCATCATTCCGGCGTTGTTCTTGTGGACCCAGTCCGGGACACCGGCGAAGTCCGTGAAGTACTTGCCGCTGGGGAAGGTCTTGATGTTGGCCGTGATACCGACCTTCTTCAGCGACTCCTGCAGCTGGGTCGCGGCCTGGACCTCGTCGGGACGGTCGGAGCGCGCGGTCAGCGTGGTGGAGAAGCCGTTCGGCTTGCCGCACTTGGCCAGGTACTGCTTGGCCTTGGCGACGTCACCCTTGTTGCCGGCGCTCGGGTACAGGTCGAACTTGTTGTACCCGGCGACGGTCGGCGGGATGACGGTCGTGGCCGGAACACCCTTGACCGAGCCACCGACGGCGTCGACCATGCCGGCCTTGTCGGTCGCGTACTGCACGGCGATGCGGCAGTTGACGTTGTCGAACGGCTTGACCTTGTTGTCCAGCGCCAGGAACTGCTCGGCGCCGGCGTACGGGTTGTCCGTCTGCGCCTTCTCCTTGGGGTTGACCAGGAGCTTGGGCTGGGTCTTCGAGGCGACGCCGGTGCCCTGGATGTCGACGGTGGTGTCGTCGTTGATCAGGTGCTCGTCGATCGTCGTCTGGTTGACGTTGTACTTGAGGACGATCTTGTCCGGCTGGGCCTTGCGGATCGGGTCGCTCTTCGGGTCCCACTCGGGGTTTCGCACGAAGGTCGCGCCCGTGCTCTCGTTGAAGGACGAGAACTTGTAGGGGCCGGACGACTGGATCGCCTGCTGGTACGAGGCGCCCTTGTCGAGCTTCTGCTCCACCGGCGCGGTCTGCGAGAACGTCGCCAGGTAGTTCATGTCGGCGAACGGCTTGCTCAGGTGGAAGACGATCGTCGAGGCGTCGGGCGTCTCGATCGACTTCAGGCCGTCGGGCGACTTGTCCTTGTAGGGACCCTTGTAGCCGCCGTCGGCGTCGAGGTACGTCTTGAAGTACGTCGGGCCGTTGGACAGGGCCTCGGGCGCGAAGTTGCTGCGCTCGATGGCGTACTTGACGTCCTTCGACGTGATCTCCGTGCCGTCCTGGAACTTCACACCCTTGCGGATGTGGTATGTCCAGGTCTTGGCGTCGGCGCTGCCGGTGCCGGGGCCCGTCGCGAGGTCGGGCACGACCTGCAGGTTGGCCTTGCCCGGGACGGGCTTGAAGGTCATGAGCGTACGCGCGTAGAGGCGGGAGAAGTTCTGCACCCAGCCGTAGTACGTGTTGCCCGGGTCGAGCGAGTCGGGGGCGTTGGAGATCTCCGCCGTCACCGTCCCGCCCTTCTTGGACGTCGGGTTGGCCACGCCGTTGATCGCCGCGTCGGCCTTGCCGGTACCACCGCTGTTGCTGTTGTCGCTGGAGCCGCCGCCCCCGCAGGCCGAGGCGCCCAGTCCCAGCGCCAGCAGCGCTGAGATGGTCGCGACCGTCTTTCTCTTGTTCATCGTGAGGAGTTCCCCCCCAGTAGTCCGGTGCGGCACGGCCGCTCTTACTTGCCACGGGGGTCGAGTGCGTCGCGCAGCCCGTCCCCCAGCAGATTGAAGGCCAGAACGGTGATGAAGATCGCTACACCGGGGATGACCATGAACATCGGGTCGACCTGGTACAGGTCGGTGGCCTGGTTCAGCATGCCGCCCCAGGAGGACTGCGGCGGTTCGATGCCGACGCCCAGGTAGCTGAGGGATGCCTCGAACAGGATGTTGGTGGGGATGAGCAGGGTCGCGTAGACCAGGATCGGCGCCACCAGGTTGGGCAGCAGCTCCCTGAACAGGATGAACGCGCCTCTGGCACCCAGCGATCGGGCCGCCTCGACGAACTCGCGCTCCCTCAGCGACAGCGTCTGCGCCCGCACGATGCGTCCCATGTACGGCCAGTTGAAGAATCCGATCACGAAGATCAGCACGGCGATCCTGAGGGTCAGACCGCTCAGCCCGAACGCCTTGCCCTGCAGCGTGGCGGAGATGGAGATCGCGAACAGCAGCAGCGGGAAGGCCAGGAACGTGTCCATGACCCGGCTGATGGTGGAGTCCACCCAGCCGCCGTAGAAGCCGGCGACGACACCCATGATCACGCCGATCACCACGGACAGCAGCGTCGCGCCGCCCGCGACCAGCAGCGACACCCAGGAGCCGTCGAGGACCCGGGCCAGGATGTCACGGCCCGTCTGCGGCTCGACGCCGAGCGGGTGGTGCCAGCTGATGCCGCCGAAGCCGCCCTTCGGTGCGAGCAGCACCGGGTCGACCAGGCTCTGGTGGAAGGCGTCGGGGTCGAGGCCGAACACGGACTGGATCGGCTTCGACAGGATGGCGACGAGGACCAGGAGCACCACGATGACACCGCCGGCCATCGCGACCTTGTCCCGCTTGAGGCGGGTCCACGCGATGCGGCCGAGTGAACGCCCCTCGATCTGCTTGCTCCCGGCGCCCGCGAGCACCGCCTCCGGCTGCACGCTCGCAGCAGACTTGGTGGTCTCTATTGGTGCCGTCATTGCGCTGGGGACCCCTCTTCTCGGCCGATGGTGTCCGGCCACGACCGCCGCCATGGCGGAACTACGCCGCTGTGGCGGCCGATTCACTGATCAGCTTCTGATCATCATGATGCATGTGGCCCGTTGCGGTTTCCGGAGCGGGGACCGGTCCGGGCAGCGCGAGGAACGCTCCCGCAGGTTCGGGGCGCTGTGGTCCTTGGACCCTGTGCTGGTGGGAGTCTTCTGCGAGTCCTGGATCACCCGCCAGACCTGACGGGGAATGGTTGCCCAACCGTGATGCATCGCGCAGGGTTCCGTTATGCGGACGCTGGGTACTGCTCAGCGGATCTTTGGGACATCCCCGCCCAGGTCAACAGCGGTGCGGCGCACGGGCGAAGAGGCCCGGACAAACGTCCCTGCGGGGCCGGTCAGTAACGGTGTGCGGGGGGCGGGTAACCGTAGCCGCCGGCGGGAGCCGCGCCCACGTGCGCCTCGCGGTCGTAGAACGCGCGGGTGTTGGCGCGCAGCCACATCGTGACCGGGTCGTGGTCGTCGGACATCGCCACCGTCGAGACCGGCAGTCCCTCGGGCACTACGCTCACCGACTGGCGCATCATCGTCCGCACGGACTCGACCGCCGCCGCTCCCGTCTCGTAGAGATCGAGGCCGACGGCGAGGTACGGGGTGCCGAGCGCGGGCTGCACCCACGCGCGGCGCAGCGATCTGACAGCCGGCGTGCGGTGCGCGTTCTGCGTGAGCAGCGCGTAGAACTGCGGGATCTGCAAGGTCGGTTCGGTGATCCTGAGCGGCCCCGCGGGCATCCGGTCCAGACCAGTGGCGATCCTGCGCAGGTCGGGCCAGGGAATCCCGAGGCCACCGCCGGGGGCGTGCGGGTTGAGCCAGATGCCCCAGCCGTCGGGGTAGAGCGAGCGGGCGATGTCCCGGCCCTGGACGACCTCGTGGGACCGGTTCCAGCCGCTGGCCGCGAGTTCCTGCGCCGAGGTCACGCAGGGCGCGTAACCGTGGCCGTCCACCTGCATGTTGCCGTACTGCGCGGAGGGCGAACCCGGTCCGCCCTGCCACAGCAGCATCCAGACGCTGCCCGCCGTCTCGTCGGCGAGAGCGCGCAGCAGCGCCTCGTAGGCGTCGTAACGGCCCGGTGTCACCTGGCGCAGCATCTGCTCGATGTGCCCGGCCTCCGCGGTGCCTGGCGCGCTCACTTCGCTCCCCGCCCCTCTACCCTCGCCATCAGACCTGCTCCCCCGGGCACGCGGTCCCGGCGCCCCCGTCATCAAACCAGCTTAGGCGGCACCACTGACACAGGCTTGACGGCGGGGCGTGGCGTCAGGCCTGCCCGCGCTGGTAGAAGGGGCGGACCCGGCCGAGCATCCAGTCGGCGACCGGATCGTTCTGCGCCAGGTCCAGCAGCAGCAGGTTGACCTGCCAGGGGACCTCCACGCGGCCGAGTGCCCGGCCCAGCGCGTCGAGGGCCCCGTTGCCGTCCGCGGGCTCCCAGGGCACCAGTTGGACTCCGACGAACAACTGGTACGCGCCCGCCTCGACGGACGCGAGCGCCCGGCGGGCGGTGGCGACCACCCCGGACGCCTCGAACTCGGCGGCGGCCGCGGTCAGGAAGTCCAGCGGCTCGTCCTGCCAGTCCGGCTCGAACAGCCGGACCCTGCCGCCGGCCTCCGGCCCGTCCAGCACGGTGCGTCCCGTACGGCAGAGTTCCGCGACGGCCACGGGCGGCAGCGGCATGCCCACCACGCCCCCGGGGTTGACCACGATGCCCAACTGCGGTGGCAGACCCCGGGCGAGGTCGCGGGCGGGCGCGACGGTGAACGACATGTGGCTGCCGACGCACCGCAGGAACTGCTCCTCCGAGCTGAAGACCGGGACGTAGGCCCCGCCCCCTATCTCGACCGTCGGCAGGTCGAGCCCCTGACTGTCCGGGCCGCCGCCCTCCGGCAACGGCACCCAGACCTCACTGCGGCCGAGTACCTCGACGAGCCGGGCGCCCGCCGTTTCGCTGCCGAGCGAGGCGGCGAGCACCTCTTCGAGTTCGTTGCCCGGCCATGCCGTGTCCACTGTGCTCAGTCCTCCGCCTTGCCCCTACTGGTCCGGGGCAGCACCTTAACGGCCCTGCTCGCCCGTGGGGTGCCCGGTGGGTGGGCCGTCGGCGAACACGATGGCTCCGAGGGTGCCCACCGCCTCCCGGTCCAGGAGCACGGCGGACCGGCAGCCCGGCAGCCGGCCCGACCCGACGTCCGCGAGGAGCCGCGCCACCGCCCTGCGGTGGCGGGCGAAGGCGTACCGGGAGACGGCCCTGCCCCGGGCCCGCTGGCCCGCGCGGGCGACCTCCGGCGGCACGTCGATGAGGACGAGGTGCAGCGCACGCCCGCGCCCGCGCGCCTCGCGGGCCAGCCACCGGCGCACCCAGGTCTGGGTGCCGCAGTCATGGACGACGACGCTGCGCCCGGAGCGCAGCAGCCGCCACAGGCCGGCGTAGTGCGCGAGGCGCACGACGGGCCGGTAGAGGGCGTACGGGAGCAGGGGCAGCCGGCGGGCCCACCGCTCGCGTGCGTCCTGGGAGTCGACGCCGCCGCCGGTGGCCCGGCGGATCAGGGTCGACTTGCCGCTGCCGGGCAGCCCCGAGATCACGACGAGGTCCCCGGTCGCGAAGACGAGCCCGCCGGACGGCGTCCCGGAGCGCCCCCGTAAGTCCCGGACATGGAACGCGTCCCGGACCGGCCGCGGTTCCTGGACGGGGGACCGGTCCCGGACGCCGGACGCCCGGCGTCCTGGCGGCGGTCCCGCCGGGGGGCCGGTCCTCGGGCCGGGGAGCGCGTGGGGCGGGGCCGAGCCCCCCGGCGAGGCGATGGCGTTCCGCGCTGCCCCGCGCTCGGACCTCCCCGCTTCGTCCGGTGCGCCCCTGCCCGTGCCGGGACCGCCGCCCCGTTCATCCCCGCCGGCCGGGCGCCGCGGCCCTTCCCCGGGCTCCCCCGCCCGGCCGTCCTCATCAGTGACCGCCCGGGCCTCCCGATCCCCGCCTGCCGCCCGGCCCTCCTGATACGCCGGCCGGCCCCCGTCCCGCTCCCGCGCCGGCTCGGGTTCCGGCGCCGCGCCCCTGCCCCGTTCCGCCGCCGTCTGGTCCCGCACCGTCATGGCCGCCGCCCCCTGTCACGGTCATCCGCTGTCCCGTCCCGCGGGCACGCCGTGCCCGCGTCCGCAGTCGGTAAAGAAATGGTAATGGCGGCCGAGGTTCCCGTGACAGGGCGCGCATGCGATGATGGCCGCGCCAACTCCATACCGGCCGTTTGAATCCGCGCGGGAGAGTTCCGGACACCTCGGGTGCACCGGACGCCGAAGGAGCAAGTTCCTCCCTTGAATCTCTCAGGCACCGATACCGCGTGGGCGAGGCAGATCTGAAAAGCGGGCCGCCACGCGCGCCCCCACCCAAGGTGCAAATCATGGCCCGTGACTGGGCGGTCATGATGAACCTCTCAGGTTCCGATGACAGATGGGGAGGACCGTCCTCGCCCTTCATCCCTGGGAGCCACCGATGAGCCCGTCACCCCGCCGCACCGCGCTCGACGCCGTGCACCGCGCGCTGGGCGCGACCATGACCGACTTCGCGGGCTGGGACATGCCGCTGCGCTACGGCAGTGAGCGCGAGGAGCACAACGCCGTGCGCACCTCCGCCGGGCTGTTCGACCTCTCCCACATGGGCGAGATCACGCTGACCGGTGCCGGTGCCGCCGCCGCGCTGGACTACGCGCTCGTCGGCAACATCGGCGCGCTGGCCGTGGGCCGCGCCCGCTACACGATGATCTGCCGCGAGGACGGCGGGATCCTCGACGACCTGATCGTCTACCGCCTCGGCGACGAGCACTTCATGGTCGTGGCGAACGCGTCGAACGCCCAGGTCGTGCTGGACGAGCTGAGCGCGCGCGCGGACGGCTTCGACACCGTCGTGCGCGACGACCGCGAGGCGTACGCGCTGCTGGCCGTACAGGGCCCGCGCTCGGCCGCGATCCTGAAGAGTCTGACCGACGCGGACCTCGACGGCCTCAAGTACTACGCGGGCCTGCCCGGCACCGTGGCCGGCGTGAACGCCCTGATCGCGCGTACGGGCTACACCGGCGAGGACGGCTTCGAGCTGTTCGTGGCGCCCGCGCACGCCGAGGGGCTGTGGCAGGCGCTGACCGGGGCGGGCCGGGAGGCCGGCCTCATCCCGTGCGGCCTGTCCTGCCGGGACACGCTGCGCCTTGAGGCGGGCATGCCGCTGTACGGCAACGAGCTGTCCACCGCTCTGACCCCGTACGACGCGGGCCTCGGCCGGGTCGTCAAGTTCGAGAAGGAAGGCGACTTCGTCGGCCGGATGGCGCTGGCCACGGCGGCGGAGCTGGCCGCGGTGAAGGCGCCCCGCAAGCTGGTCGGCCTGATCGCGCGGGGCCGCAGGGTGCCGCGCGCGGGCTACCAGGTCGTCGCCGGGGACGCGGTCGTGGGCGAGGTCACCTCGGGCGCCCCCTCCCCCACCCTGGGCAAGCCGATCGCCATGGCGTACGTGGACACCGCGCACGCGGAGCCCGGCGCCGAGGGCGTCGGGGTCGACATCCGCGGCAACCACGAGCCGTTCGACGTCGTGGCCCTGCCGTTCTACAAGCGCGAGAAGTGATACTCCGTTTCCCACCAGGGCCGCCGCGCACCGCGGCGTTCGTCCACCACCCCACCGGGCCCGTTTCGGCTGCCCGTCCGCGTACAGGAGAATTCAGGACATGAGCAACCCCCAGCAGCTCCGCTACAGCAAGGAGCACGAGTGGCTGACGGCCGTCGAGGACGGCGTGTCGACGGTCGGCATCACGGAGTTCGCGGCGAACGCCCTCGGCGACGTCGTCTACGTCCAGCTCCCCGAGGTCGGGGACACGGTGAGCGCGGGCGAGACCTGCGGCGAGCTGGAGTCCACCAAGTCGGTCAGTGATCTCTACGCGCCGGTCACCGGCGAGGTCACGGCGGTCAACCAGGACGTGGCGGACGACCCGTCACTGGTCAACACGGCGCCCTTCGAGGGCGGCTGGCTCTTCAAGGTCCGCGTCTCCGAGGAGCCCGGGGACCTGCTCTCGGCCGACGAGTACACCGAGTTCGCCGGCAACTGACGCCACTGACGGTAATCGACACCAGGGACTGATCCGCTTTGTCTTCGCTCCTGAACACCCCGCTGCACGAGCTCGACCCGGACGTCGCCGCCGCCGTCGACGCGGAGCTGCACCGCCAGCAGTCGACGCTGGAGATGATCGCCTCGGAGAACTTCGCCCCGGTCGCCGTGATGGAGGCGCAGGGCTCCGTCCTCACCAACAAGTACGCCGAGGGCTACCCGGGCCGCCGTTACTACGGCGGCTGCGAGCACGTCGACGTGATCGAGCAGATCGCCATCGACCGGGTGAAGGCGCTGTTCGGCGCGGAGCACGCGAACGTGCAGCCGCACTCGGGTGCCCAGGCCAACGCGGCGGCGATGTTCGCGCTGCTGAAGCCCGGTGACACGATCATGGGGCTGAACCTCGCGCACGGCGGGCACCTCACCCACGGCATGAAGATCAACTTCTCCGGCAAGCTGTACAACGTGGTGCCCTACCACGTCGACGGCGAGAGCGGTCAGGTCGACATGGCCGAGGTGGAGCGCCTGGCGAAGGAGACCCGCCCGCAGCTGATCGTCGCGGGCTGGTCGGCGTACCCCCGCCAGCTGGACTTCGCCGCGTTCCGGCGGATCGCCGACGAGGTCGGCGCGTACCTGATGGTCGACATGGCGCACTTCGCCGGGCTGGTCGCCGCGGGGCTGCACCCGAACCCCGTGCCGCACGCGCACGTGGTGACGACGACCACCCACAAGACCCTCGGCGGCCCGCGCGGCGGCGTGATCCTCTCGACGGCCGAGCTGGCGAAGAAGATCAACTCCGCGGTCTTCCCCGGCCAGCAGGGCGGGCCGCTGGAGCACGTCATCGCGGGCAAGGCGGTCGCGTTCAAGATCGCCGCGACGGACGAGTTCAAGGAGCGCCAGCAGCGCACGCTGGACGGCGCGCGCATCCTCGCCGAGCGCCTGGGCCGCCCGGACGCCGTCGAGGCGGGCGTCTCGGTCCTGTCCGGTGGTACGGACGTCCACCTGGTCCTCGTCGACCTGCGTGACTCCGCCCTGGACGGGCAGCAGGCAGAGGACCGGCTGCACGAGGTCGGCATCACCGTGAACCGCAACGCGGTGCCGAACGACCCCCGCCCCCCGATGGTCACCTCCGGCCTGCGGATCGGCACCCCGGCGCTCGCCACCCGCGGCTTCACCACCGAGGACTTCACCGAAGTGGCGGATGTCATCGCCGAGGCGCTGAAGCCGTCCTTCGACGGTGCGGCCCTGGGCGCGCGGGTGGCGGCACTGGCCGCGAAGCACCCGCTGTACCCGACGCTGTAGCCGTCGGTCACCGCGGGAGCGCAATTCTGGCATCGGCGGGGCATCGCGGCACACTGGAGTGTGGTGCGCGGTGCCCCGCCGTGCGCCGCGGCACGTCTCGGCCCCGCACCGCCCCACCGGTCGGCGCGGCCCTACCTGGCGGACAACGGAGTCCGCCGACCAGCAAGGAGTTCCACGTGGCCATCTCGGTCTTCGACCTGTTCTCGATCGGCATCGGCCCGTCCAGCTCGCACACGGTCGGCCCGATGCGCGCTGCCCGCATGTTCGCCCGCCGCCTGAAGAACGAGGGGCTGCTCGTCCATGTGGCCTCGGTGCACGCCGAGCTGTACGGGTCCCTCGGCGCCACGGGGCACGGGCACGGCACGCCGAAGGCGGTCCTGCTCGGGCTGGAGGGCAACTCGCCGCGCACGGTCGACGTGGAGCACGCGGACGAGCAGGCGGAACGTATCTCCACAGGCGGCAGGCTGAACCTGCTCGGTGTGCACGAGATCGCGTTCGACGCCGCCAAGGACCTGGTGCTGCACCGTCGCAAGCGGCTCCCCTACCACGCGAACGGCATGAAGGTCACCGCGTACGACACGGCGGGCGAGACCCTGCTGGAGAAGACGTACTACTCGGTCGGTGGCGGCTTCGTCGTGGACGAGGAAGCCGTGGGCGAGGACCGCATCAAGCTGGACGACACCGTCCTCAAGCACCCCTTCCGCACCGGCGACGAGTTGCTGCGCCTCTCCCGCGAGACGGGCCTGTCCATCTCCGCGCTGATGCTGCAAAACGAGCTCGCCTGGCGCACCGAGGACGAGATCAGGGCCGGGCTGCTGGAGATCTGGCAGGTCATGCAGGCGTGCGTCAGCCGGGGCATGACCCGCGAGGGCAACCTGCCCGGCGGCCTGAAGGTACGGCGGCGGGCCGCGAACTCGGCGCGCCAGCTGCGCGCCGAGGGCGACGCGCAGACCCACGCGATGGAGTGGATCACCCTCTACGCGATGGCCGTGAACGAGGAGAACGCCGCCGGCGGCCGGGTCGTCACCGCCCCGACGAACGGCGCCGCCGGGATCATCCCCGCGGTCCTGCACTACTACATGAACTTCTGCTCCCACGGCGCCACGCCCCAGGAGCGCGACGACGACGTGGTCCGCTTCCTGCTGGCCGCCGGCGCGATCGGCATGCTCTTCAAGGAGAACGCGTCGATCTCCGGTGCCGAGGTCGGCTGCCAGGGCGAGGTCGGCTCGGCCTGCTCGATGGCGGCGGGCGCCCTCGCCGAGGTGCTGGGCGGCAGCGCCGAGCAGGTCGAGAACGCGGCGGAGATCGGCATGGAGCACAACCTCGGCCTGACCTGCGACCCGGTCGGCGGCCTGGTCCAGATCCCGTGCATCGAACGCAACGGCATGGCCGCGGTGAAGGCGGTGACCGCGGCGAAGATGGCGCTGCGCGGCGACGGCAGCCACAAGGTCTCCCTCGACAAGGTCATCAAGACGATGCGGGACACCGGCCGGGACATGTCGGTCAAGTACAAGGAGACGGCGCGGGGCGGGCTCGCGGTGAACATCATCGAGTGCTGAGGGGGCCTGACCAGCTCGTTCCTGGTGGGTTCAGCGTGTGGGGCCTTCCCTGCTTACGCGTCAGAACGTCCCTGGAATCTCCCTGAGACCGACGTAGATGCCCCTGTGTGTCCCTGCATGTCTCGCTCTCGGGGGCTGGCCGACGGCCGGGGAACCCGCACCCTTGCCGCACTCTCAGGGTGTGGCGTGCAGTCGGTGCACGGGACTACCTGCTTGGTCACGAGCTCGCCCGCCTAAACGAGCACGATCACTCGCCAGAGTTCTGGAGCCTGGTCGGACGCGCTATGCCCGACTAAGTGCGCTGGGGAACAGCTAGATCTGCTGACGACCAACCGCTGCTTCCGAAGTCAGTGGACTCCGCGCAGTAGCTTGCTCGTCGGTGGGATGGCCGGGACCAGGGTTCCTTGGCTGGCCGCAAAGGCACTATGGTGCCTCGGGAAAGATCAGCTTGGGGGAGGCGCCGGTGCTGCCGCACCAGATGCAATATGCGCAGAGCAAGTTTCGATCGCTGATCGAGGGCAGCTCCGGCAACGAGTTCGAGAAGCTCTTCCACCGGGTCATGGAGCTCCGGCACGAGGACTACGTGCCGATCCGTACCGCAGGCTCCATCGGAGACCTGGGCGGTGATGGTCTGCGGACGGTGGGGCGACGTCTCTACGCTTGCTACGCGCCGGAGACCTTCAATGTTTCCGAGGTGCGCGGAAAGTTCCGCGGTGACGTGGAAAGTGCCATCATCCAGCGCCCCGAGCAGTTCGACATCTTTGTCTTCGTCCACAATGACCAGCGGGGAGGCATCCACCCGGTCGTATCGGGACTGCTCATGGAGGCGGGCAAGGACCATCCACGTATAACGTTCCACCAGATGGGCCCTCAGAAGATCTGGAACGAGGCGATGTTCCTCGACCGCTTGAGGATGGAATACCTGCTCGGCGAGGCGATCCCCGTCGAGCTGGTCGCATACAGGATAGGTATGGCCGAAATCGAGCCGCTCCTCAAGCACTTAGCGGATAAGCGCCAGCACCATGCGTCAGCGGGCGAAATACCGCTGCCCACCACCTACAAAGTCGATTACAACGAGCTGTCTTCCCAGGCACGTCAGGTCCTGCAGGCCGGCCGGCCATACGGCTACCTGGTCGAGCAGTACTACAGAGACGGCCTGGATCTAAGGGAGCGGGACGAGGTCGCGGACAGCTTCCGCGCCTACTACCGCCGAATGCGCAATGAGCACGGCGATGACGCGGATGAGATTCTATGGCAAATGCAGCGTTACGTACTGGGGCAGGAAGCTGCACGCTGGGAACGCGAAGAGGCAGCGAAGGCCGTTCTCGCTTACTTTTTCGACGAATGTGACATCTTCGAAGTACCGCCACCTGGGTGGCAGCCGTCCGTCGACGTGGAAGGAGGAGCAGGGTGATCACCCCAACCAAGGGAATCTCCCCTGACCGCGCGCTCCTCGCCGTCGGTGCCCAGATCGCCGTGCAGCTGGACCGCCCGCTTACGGTCAGCCAGACCTGGGCTCGACTACGCGAGTGGCGCCGCGAGAACGGTCATCCAGCTCCGCTCTCCTTCGGGTGGTTCGTCCTTGCATTGGACGTCCTGCACGCGCTCGGCATCGTCGATCTGAACAACGAACTGCTCACCAGGGGGACCGCCCATGCTGCGCCAACTGCGCGCTGATGATGAGCGGTTCAAGACGGTCACGTTCCAGTCCGGCTTGAACTTGCTGGTGGCGGAGACCACCGATGTCTCTCGTTCCACCGACAGCCGCAACGGCTCCGGCAAGTCCAGCATGATCGAACTGCTGCACTTTCTGCTCGGAGGCCGCCCCGACAACAAACACCTTGTCGCGCGTGAGGAACTGCGCAGGACTACCTTCACGCTCAGCCTGGACTGGCCCGAACTCCGGCAAGAGTTGAGAGTCAGCCGGAGCGGCGGAGACGCCAAGACGGTGACGCTCGATCCTGCGGTAGCCCGTCGGCCCGGCCCCACTGGGTTGTCCAGGATCGCCGAGCCGCCGAGTCTGTGGGAGGTAGCCGAGCCAGAGACACTGCCGGTCACGGTTGCCGGCCCCCAAAAAGTTCACTTCACCGAGTGGCAGGCACTCATCGAGGAGAATCTCTTTGGACTGACTGGAGACCACCCAGGGGTCAGTGGCCGCGCTCTGCTCTCATTCCTCATCCGCCGCGTAGGTGACCACGGGTTCAACGAGGCGGTGCGGAGTTTCGCCCGGCAGCCGGAGGGACAGGCGGCTCCCAACCTCGCCTACCTGCTAGGTCTTGATTCGTCCCTTGCTGCCCGTTACCAAGCTATCGCTGTCAAGAAGAATGCCCGTGACCAGCTAAAAAAGGCAGTCAACGATCCCGTATGGGGCCGTGTGGTTGGCAAGGCCGCGGATCTGCGCGGTGAGATTGCCGTGCAGAGTTCGAAGATCGAGGAACTGCGGCGACAGATCGCGGCATTTCGTGTCGTCCCCCAGTACGAGGCACTCAAGGAGCAAGCGGACAAGCTGACCCGCCGCATCCAGGACCTGAGTACCCAAGACATCATCGACCGCCGCAACCTTGACCATCTCGAACGCTCTGTGGAAGAGGCAGTCGACCCAGAGGTCCGTTATTTGGAGCAGGTCTATGACGAATTGGGCGTTACCCTGCCTCAGCAGGCGCTACGGCGATTCGATGATGTACGCGCCTTCCATGCGGCCGTGGTCCGAAACCGGCGCATATATCTCAAGGAAGAGATTGCTGAGACTCGTCAACGCCTCGATGCCCGCAAAGCTGAACGGGCGCGGCTCGATGACGAGCAGAGCAGAATCCTCAAGGACCTGAACGACGGTGGCGCATTGGAGGCACTCACCACCCTTCAGAAGGTTCTGGCGCAGGAAGAAGCGACCCTGGGCGCGCTTCAGCATCGGCTTGAGGCAGCTCAGGCCGTCGAGGAGAGTAGCCGAGAGATTGAGGCGTCCCGCCTCGAACTGACGCGTGAAGTCGATACGGACCTGCAGGAACGGCAAGAGCAGATCACTCAGGCCACGGTCTTGTTCAATGAGCTGGCTGGCCGACTCTACGGAAGCGACAGGCCTGCTTACCTTTCGGTCGAGGCCGGGCGGAACACTTTGAAGATCACGCCCAAGATCAGCAGCGACGTGAGTCAGGGCATCAACAAGATGTCGATCTTCTGCTTCGACCTCACCATGGCGGTCATTGCCCACCGAGAAGGACGTGCACCTGATTTTCTGGTGCATGACAGTCACATCTTCGATGGGGTCGATGACCGCCAGCTAACTCGGGCGCTCGAGATCGCGGTGGACGTCACGGCGGCGGAAGGCATGCAGTACGTCGTCACAATCAATGAGGATGATCTCGGCAAGGCGCGCAATCTTGGTTTCAACCCAGCTCCTTACCTCATTGAACCGTTGCTCACCGATTCCTACGAGGGCGGAGGGCTTTTCGGGTTCCGGTTCGAACGGTAGATGACTCGAAGAGTGCCCCTCTGCCCGAAGCTCGCCGCCACCACTCGTGAGAATCAGCCAGGCCGCCCAGGAGTAATGTTTCCGTGGACAAAGGCTAAGGGCTGTCCCGTAACTGCTGGTCGCAGATGAGATGATCTTGTCGTGGCTGGTGTGATCACGGCGTCGGAGCCGTCCTGGATAGCCCCGTTCACCGGGCTCAGCCCGTGCCTGTTCGGGAAGCTGGTGACCGTTCTGCGGCGTGAGGGTGCGGACGCGGTCCGCAGGGGCCGGCCGTGGAGCCTGCCGCTGGAGGACCGTGCACTGCTGGTCGCGGCCAGTTGGCGCACGAACCTGACCATGCGCCAACTGGCCCCGCTGTTCGGGGGTGTCCAAGTCCGCAGCAGATCGGATCATCGATCATCTCGGGCCGATGCTCGCCCTGCAGCCGCGCAAGAGGTTTGCGAGGGACGCGGTGCTCATCGTGGCGGCGGCGCCATCGCCCAGCGGATGGTTCCCACCACCGCGTGACCCGCCAGGCGCACGCCTGTCTCCTCGACCAGCGGGAGGTACGGCAGGAGCAGCGGGAGCCGTGCCCGGGCCGGCAGCAGGGAGACCGCGCTCGCGGCGAGGGCCGCGTACGGCGGGCGGGCCGCGAGCGGCAGCGGCGGGTTCAGCAGCAGGAAGCGTGCTGCTTCCCGGGCCTGGCGGGTGCCGTGCAGTTCGGGCCCGTACGCGGCGAGCCGGTCGGCCAGTTCCGCCTGGTCGCGCGGCGGGTCGACGGCGCCGAGGGCGGTCGCGACGCGGGCCGCCTCGGCGACGTAGGTGTCATAGCCGTCCTCCGTCAGCGGCTGGGCCCCGTACCGGCGGTGCGCGCGCAGGAAGCTGTCCACCTCGGCGATGTGCACCCAGGTCAGCAGGTGCGGGTCGGCCGCGTGGTACGCCTCGCCCGCGTCGGTGCGCCCCCGTATCCGTTCGTGGACCGCGCGCACCCGCTCGACGGCCTCCTCGGCGTCCCGCGCCGTGCCGAAGGTGGTCACCGCGAGGAAGGTGCTGGTGCGCTGGAGGCGGCCCCACGGATCGCCCTTGTAGCCGGAGTGCGCCGCGACGGCGGCCATGGCCAGCGGATGCAGTGACTGCAGGAGCAGGGCCCGCAGCCCTCCCACGAACATCGACGCGTCGCCGTGCACGGTCCTGATGGCACTGCCCGGGGGGAACCAGCGTTCACCGGGGGCGTCGTGGATACGGGCGCGGGCCGCGCCTCCCCCGGGGCCCGCGACCCGCTCGAACAACGCGCCGCCGAGCCGGGTCCGGGCGCCCGCCAGGGAGGGTGCGGACCATTCCATGACTCCATTGTCCGCCTGCCCGGCAGCAAGCGCGGCGGTCCGGCACCGCCCGTGCGCCCACCTGGCCGGCCCCCCGCCTCGCCTCGCGCAGTCGCGGGGAACGGGGCACGTGGGACCGCTCAGGGACTCGCGGTCTTGCGGACCCTCGCCAGCAGCGGCGGGGAGTGGTATCCGGTCGAGGCACCGGACATCCATCCCTGGAGATCGGGCGCGACCGCCCGGGCCCCGCCGAGCGTCCACAGCACGAGCAGCAACGCGCCGGAGATCACGGTGAACAGCAGGATGATCAGCACGCTGAGGTGGAACCCGTCGGTCAGCGTGTGCCGGGTCATCGTGAGGTGCAGCAGCACGGGGCCGACCAGGAAGGCCGCCTCCGAGCGGAGCAGTTCGACCAGGGCGAAGGTCGGGCCCAGCTGGAGCGCCGAGACCGAGAAACCGGCCAGGAACAGTCCGGGGGCGACGCCCGCCCCGGCGCCGTAGCCGAGGAAGAGCGCGGCGACGGCGATGAGCGGGGACGCGTTCGACGGGGTGACCGCCAGCAGCAGGCCGGCACCCACCGCGACGCTGACGATGCCGGAGAGCGCCAGGTAGGGCGTGCCCCAGGTCGTCACGATGCGGCGGAACATCGCGGCGGAGATGATGATCCCGAGGAGCTGGGGAGCGATGAGCAGTCCGGTGTGAACCGGCGTGAAGTGCGAGACCTCCTGCAGGTACACCTCGATCAGTTCCAGCAGCGTGGTGAAGGACGCGCCGACGACCATGGCGTTGAGTGTTCCGGTGACCGGCAGCGTGTTGCTGATCGGGCGCATCGGCATCAGCGCTTCGGCCTTGCGGTACTGACCCGCCACCAGAAGGCCGCCGCACACCAGGCCCGCCACGACGAGGCCGATGAAGACCGGCGAGGTGAAGCCGCCGCGCGAGAGCCACGCGACACCGAAGAACGGCAGCGCCGTCGTGCCGGCCGCGAGCGGGATCGCCAGCCAGTCGAAGGCCGCACGCTTGTTCGGTGGCTCGTTCCTCTCGAACGTCATGGCGCCGACGGTCAGGCCGACCGCCGCGAGCACCGCGACGGAGATGTAGAGCAGTCGCCAGCCGCTGTACGTGCCGACGAGACCGCCGACCACCGGGCCGAGGGTCACCATGCCGAACAGGCCGAGGCTGATGACGGCGGCGGTGGTCGGGATCCGGTCCACGCCGTGGGTGACGACGAGCGGCGGCAGGGCGGCCACCAGCAGCATGCCGGTGAACAGGCCCTGGAGGATGGCCCCGGCCATGAACTGGCCGACCGCCTGCGCGCTCAGCGCGAGGACCGAGCTCAGCACGAAGCCGATCTCGCAGACGATGTAGACGTGCCGGCCGGGGATCCGCTGGATGAGGTCGGCGGAGGCGACCGCGCCGAACGCGTAGGCGGCGTTCGCCATGCCCGCGGCCACCTGGAGCTCGAAGCGGGTGGCGCCCAGTTCGCGCATGAGCACCGGCTGGAACAGCGAGAGGGCCGTGGTGAGGACGAGGAAGGGGCTCAGCGCGAGCAGGGCGAGGGTGACGGCGCCGGGATAGCTGCCCGCCAGCGGAAGACCGCGGCGGACAGGAGGCGTCGTGAGATGGGAAGGAATGGCCGCCTCCGGGGGCACGAGGTGGACGGCGGCGCATCCATCCCCCGGCATGCGTGAGGGGGCCGATCGCTGCGGCCGGATGCGGCGCCCGGTCTTGCGACTCCTGTCCGTTATGTCCAGGTCGCGACCTCAGCGTACGGTCCGTCCCGCCCGGCTCCCTCATGACGCGCCGCCCGGGACGCGGGCGGCACGGCGGTGGCAGCCGGGAAAGGGCGTCCACGCGGCGCCCCGCACCGCGGTCTCAGGCGTCGGTGACGCGCAGGGCGCGGGCGCCCCCGGGGCTGCCGTGCGTCGCGAAGGACAGCAGGCGCTCGCCCTCCTCGGCGAGCCCGGCCCGCTCCCGCCGCGTCACCGGCGCGAACAGGCGCACCTCCAGGGTGGTGCCGGTGCGGTCCGCGGCGAGCCGCCACGCCCCCCGGACGAAGCCCCCCACGAGGACCGTCCCGGGAATCACCCCGTTCTTCGTCGCGATGGCCCTCCGGTGCGCGTCGCTGATGATCCTGGTGCGGTCCGCGTGGGCCAGGATCGCGTTGTCGTACGGGGCCAGGAGGCGTACCGGCGCGGGGACGTCGGGGCCCGGGCGCGGGGCGCCGGGCAGGTCGAGGAGTTCGTTGCCCGCCTCGTCGCGCAGGGCCACCAGCCGGGGCCGCAGCCGTTCGGCCACCGCGCGCAGCCGGGTCACTCCGGACCAGGTCTGGATGTCCTTCACCGTGGCGGGCCCGAACGCCGCGAGGTAGCGCAGGACCAGTGCCTCGGGGTCGGGGACGGAGTCGAGAGGTCCCCCGAGCCAGTCCTCGGCCGTGGCGTACGTGGTCCCCCCGCTGCGCCCCCACAGTCCCCGTGGCGGGATCTGGACGAGAGGCAGCAGCGTGCGGGCGACGGTCGCCAGAGCGGCGGCGGGGCTTTGGGGCCACCGGTCGCGCAGCAGCTCGCCCAGTTCGGCGGCCGTACGGGGCCGCTCGGCCAGCGCGCCGCGCGCCTCGGCCACGAGTTCGGCGCGGTCCACGCCGGGCAGGTCCCTGCCGTGGACGTCCTCCGCGAACCGTTCGAGGAAGGGCTGCACCCAGGGCCGCAGCGCCCGGCAGTCCTGCGCGCCGACCAGGTGGACCGTGCCGCGCATGAGCGTGATGCGCACGGCGCGCCGGTCGCCGAGCGGGCCGGACAGCTGCTCGGGGGTGAAGTCCACGAGCCGTCCCCACAGGCCGTAGTACGGCGGGGTCGGGGCCTGCGCCTGGAGGCCCACCAGGCGCCCCACCGCGTCGAGGGCGCTCATGGCGTGCCGCTCCAGCAGCAGCTGCCGGGCGAGGAAGGCGCGGTTGAGAGCCGTGCGTCCGATCAGCGGCGGGGAGGGTGCGGGGGCGGAGGGGCGGGCGGGCATGGGACTCCTCGTCGCGAGATGCTCCTGCCCCGCGCCGGGCGCCGCGCAGGAGCATGATGGAGGGATGAAGACCATGCAGCGCACGCTGGGGGCCGGACGCCGGCTGGGTCAGCAGGCCGCCGAGTCCTCGTTCGAGAATCCGGCGATCCTCGGGGTCGTCATTCTCGCTGGGCTGACCATTCTGTGGGTGATTCTCGGCAATGTGTACGGGATCGTGAGCTCGCTCGTCGCGATGGCCCTCACGATGCTGATCGCGGTGCGCTACACCCGGCGCTGACCTCCCGGGGCCCACCCGACCGGCCGGGGAGGACGCACGACGGTCCGCCCCGCCACCGGGCCGCCCCACCACGCCACGGGCGTTCCCACCTGCGGGGGTCCCCCTCCCCCCGGCACGTCCACGCCCCGGGCCCGCACGGCCCCACACGGGACGCCCAACGGTTCCGCGCCGTCCCACGCCGGGGACCCGCAAGCACCAGCCCGCTCCCTGATGCCTGCCCGCTCCTTGAGGCCGGGCCGATCAGCCCGGCTGCCCCTTGACGCAGGCCCGCCCCTTGACGCAGGCCCGCTCCTTCGCCCCGGCCCCTCCTTGACCCCGGCCCGCTCCCTGAACGCCGGGCCGCTCGCCACCGCGTCGAGCCACGGCCGTCCGGGCAGCGCCCCGCTCCCCTCACCACAGCCATTCGGGTGACGCCCCGCCACCACCGTCCGCCCGTCCGGCGTGCGGGAGCGGCCCCCTGGGCGCGAAGTTCATCGATCCGTCGCACAGCGCGGTCTTCCGTTTACGGGTCTACGCGCGCAGAGTATCCCCCACACCTCGCGCCACCGTGCGTACCGCACGCCCGCGCGTACCGCACCGCCGTACGTCCCTCAGGTCTCATCTCCCCCGCCCCACACGGAGGTTGACGGATGTTCCGATCCCGCAGAGTCCGACTGGCGGCAGCCGCCGCGGCGGCGTCGCTCGGCATGGTCGCCGCGGGCGCCCTCGCCACCGCGCAGGCCGCCCCCGCACCCGATGGGGCGGTGGCCGCACCGCGTGCGGCCGCCGCCTCGCACCGCGTCCTGTTCGACAACACCGAGGCCGAGACGGCGGGCAACGCCGACTGGGTCATCTCCACCAGCCAGCCCGATCCGCTCGGCGAGGACGCGTCGCCCTCCGGCGAGAAGGACTGGACCGGCGCCCTGTCCTCGTGGGGTGTCGCCCTCCAGAAGACGGGCGCCTACTCGCTCGACACCCTGCCGTCCGGCAGTTCCATCACCTACGGCGGGTCGGGCGCGCTCGACCTGAAGAACTTCGACACGTTCGTGCTGCCGGAGCCGAACATCCAGTTCACCGCCGCCGAGAAAAGCGCGATCATGAAGTTCGTGCAGAACGGCGGCGGGCTCTTCCTGATCTCCGACCACACCGGCAGCGACCGCAACAACGACGGCTACGACTCCCCGAAGGTCATCAACGACCTGCTGACGAACAACGGGGTCGACAACACCGACCCCTTCGGGTTCTCCGTCGACTCCGTCGACATCAGCTCCGGCACCCCGCGCGCGATCAGCGACAGCTCGAACCCGGTACTGAACGGCTCCTTCGGCAAGGTCACCGGCTCCACCATCGCGGACGGCACCACGTTCACGCTGAAGCCGGGCGACAACCCGAACGTCAAGGGCCTCGTGTGGAAGTCCGGCGCGAACACCTCCGGCACCACCGGCGCCTTCTTCGTCACCAGCACCTTCGGCAGCGGCCGGGTGGCGATCTGGGGTGACAGCTCACCGATCGACGACGGTACGGGCCACCCGGGCGACACCCTGTACGACGGCTGGAACGACACCGGAGGCACCAACGCGGCCCTCGCCCTCAACGCCACCGCCTGGCTCGCCGGCGACGGCACGACGGGCGGCGGCGGCACGACGCCTCCCGGCGGGGGCGGCGGGAGCTGCGACGCCGGCCAGCTGCTGGCCAACCCGGGCTTCGAGTCCGGCAGCACCGGGTGGACCGCGTCCGACAAGGTGATCTCGTCCAGCTCCGGCGAGGCGGCGCACTCCGGCTCGTACAAGGCCTGGCTCGACGGGTACGGGACGGCGACCACGAACACGCTCTCCCAGAGCGTCTCCCTTCCCGCGGGCTGCTCGGCGACGCTCTCCTACTGGCTGCACATCGACACGGCCGAGACCGGGTCGACCGCGTTCGACACCCTGAAGGTGCAGGTCCTCAGCGCGTCGGGGACGGTGCTCGGGACGGTCGGCAGCTGGTCCAACGCGAACGCGGCAAGTGGCTACCAGCAGCGCACGGCGGACCTGAGTGCGTACGCGGGCCAGAACGTCACGCTGCGTTTCACCGGGACGGAGGGCTCCAAGCTCCAGACGTCGTTCGTGGTCGACGACACGGCGCTCACCGTCGGCTGAGCGGGCGGCACGTCGTGCGGGCACCCCGGGGCAACCGTCCCGGGGTGCCCGCACGACGTAGGAGTCCGCATCCGCCCGGTCCGAAGCGTTACGGTGTGGAACGGTACGTTCCGCATTGTTCCTCGGCGGCACCCGGCGGTTTCGAGACGGCCGGGACCGTGGGCGGGCCGAGCGGAACGGGAGGCGGGGTCCTTGAAGCAGGGCCCCCGCCCCGGACGACCCGAGAAGCTCCGAGCAGCCCTGAGAAGCCCCGAGAAGGAGGACGCCCCGTGCCGATGCCGACGGACGCGCCTCCGGACCTGCCCGGTGTCCTCGGGGACATCGCGCCCATCCTCGACCACTGGGGCTACCTGGCGGTCGGCGGTCTGCTGTTTTTGGAGGACTTCGGGATCCCGGTCCCCGGAGAGACGATCCTGATCGCCTCCGCGGTCTACGCGGGAGCGGGCCGGCTCAACATGGTCACGGTCGTGGTGATCGCCATCGTCGCCGCCGTGCTCGGGGACAACGTCGGCTACGTGATCGGCCGCTTCGGCGGGCACCGGCTCGTCGACCGGTACGGGAAGTACGTCCTGCTCCCGCGGGAGCGCGTGCGCAAGGCGGAGAACTTCTTCCTGCGGCACGGCGCGAAGATCGTCACCATCGCCCGCTTCGTGGACGGCCTGCGCCAGGCCAACGGGATCATCGCCGGGATGACGCTGATGCCCTGGCCGCGCTTCCTGCTGTTCAACGCGCTCGGCGCGGGTTTGTGGGTGGGCACCTGGGCCACGGTGGGCTACTTCGCCGGCCACCACCTCGACACGCTCTACCCCCAGATCCAGCGCTACGAACTGGCCCTGGCGGCGCTGGCCATCGCGACGGTCCTCCTGATGATCCTGCGCCACCTGCGCCGACGACGGCGCACCCGCCGCCAGGAGGCGGAACGGGCGCGCGACGAGGACGCCGGGGACCAGGACGGACCCTCGGACGCCCGGGAAGCCGACGAGCGCGGCCGCTGAAATCCGCTTCCGCCCGCGCCGGGCGCCGTGTGAGGGTGGCCCGATAACGGGTCGGACGACGGGAACAGCGGGAGGCAACGAGGCCCTGCTGCTCGGCGGCCGCGCCGGGGTGGGCAAGACGTCCGTGGCGCGGGAGGTGTCCGCGCTGCTGCGCGCCTCGGGTGTGCCGCACGCGGTGATCGAGGGTGACTGCCTGTGCGAGGTGCATCCGGCCCCGGAGGGCGATCCGCACCGCTCGCTCCTGACGGAACGCAACCTGAGCGCCCTGTGGGGCAACGCGGCGGCGCTGGGGCACCGGCGGCTGGTCTACACGAACACCGTGAGCGTGCTGGAGGCGGAGGCCGCGATGTTCCGGCGCGCGATGGGCGACGGCGTCCGGCTCGTACGGGTGCTGCTGACGGCCTCGGACCGGACGGCGGGGGCACGCCTGCGCGGCCGGGAGAGAGGATCGGAACTGGCGGCCGAGGTGGCGAACAGCGCGCGCACGGCGCGACTGCTGGCGGCGCGGGCACCCGCGGACGCGGTCCGCGTGGCGACGGACGGCAGGTCCCTCGGGGAGATCGCCCGGGAGGTGCTCACCGCGACCGGGTGGGGCGCTGGGCCCCACCCGGAGTGACACGTACGGCGCCCGGCTCCGGGCGGGAGGGTCAGGCGACGGCGGTGGGCGTCGCGCCCGCGCCGCTCGTCTTCAGCCAGTCCGACCACGAAACGTTGTAGTCGGCGTACCCGTTGTCGCCGGGGGCCTTGCCGCGCGGCGAGCCGGTGATGGTGACCGGGTCGCCGGCCTTCACGTAGTTGAAGAACCACTTCGCGTCGGCCAGCGAGAGGTGCACGCAGCCGTGCGAACCGTAGCTGTGGCCGGGGTAGGGGTCGCCGTCCGAGTAGTGGATGTACGTGCCGGACGTCGTGAGGTGCACATCCCACGGCAGCGACTCGTCGTAGTAGTCCGGCGCGCCCTTCGTGCAGCTGATGTGGACGCTGCACGACGTCATGTGGACCGTCTTGGCCTTGTCGATCACGGCCATCGTGCCGTCCCAGGAGGGCCACTGCGGGCTGCCCGCGTCGATCGGCAGCGTACGCACGGTCGTGCCGTTCTTGGTGACGGTCATCGTGTGGCCCGGCACCGAGACCTTGGCCTCGACGTCGTCGCCGATCGTGAAGGAGTGCGTGTAGTCGTGCACGCCGACGCGGCCGTTGCCGTTCTTCACGCCCGTCATGTCCGCGTTGATGCTGACCTTCGTGCCGCTGGGCCAGTAGTTCTCCGGGCGGAAGTCCGCGCGGGTGTCATTGAACCAGTGCCATGCGCCCGTGACGGGCTTCGAGGTCGTCACCTTCAGGTGCTTCTCGACGTCCGCGCGCGCGGACGTCGCCACCGGGTTGGAGAAGACGATCGAGATGGGCTGCGCGACGCCGACCGTGCCACCGTGCGGGGTGATCGTGTCGAGCAGCATCGCCGGCGCGGCCGGCTTCGACGGACTCGGCTTCGCGTCCGGCTTCGCGTCCGCGCTGCCGGTGGACTGCGCCTTGTTGTCCGAGCCTCCCGAGGCGTCGGCGGAGGAGCTGCCCCCGCACGCGCTCACCCCCACCAGCAGCGCGGTGGCCACCAGCGCCATCCCGAAACCCCGCTTGCGATGGCCTATGCCCACGCCCACGCCCATACCTCAGCTCCCGCTCGCACCACTCGCGTTGTCGTAAGTCCGACATCTGTATGGACGTGGCCCGGGACCTGGCAGTTCCCACGCGAGGGCAAAGCGCGGACAAAGCCCCGCCCGGTGGGTGGGCGGGGAGCGGACGATGTGCTAACGCCGTTCGAGGGCCAGCCAGTGCGGGTCCGGAACGACCGTCAGGACCGCGGAGACCAGGACGACACCGAGCAGGACGGCGAGCTGCGCGTACACCGCGGAGCCCGCCCCGGCCTCGCCGCGCAGCCGGCGGCGGGCGCCGAGGGCGCACGCGCCCGCCGCCCCGACGAGCACCAGCTTCAAGAGCAACACCCGTCCGTACGCGCTGGTGAGCGCCACCTCGAAGGGCAGCTTGCGCAGCACGCAGAGCGTGCCCGTCGCGGCGAGCGCGGCGATCAGCCACCCGGTGTGGCGGCTCTGCCGGGCGAGGACGGCCCTCGTGTACGGGCGGTCGCCTCGGGCGGACCACAGGAGGCGCACCCCGTACAGCAGGCCGCCGGACCACAGTGCCGCGGCGGTGAGGTGGACGGCGGTGAGCGCGGAGCCGGCGAACGGGCTGAACTGTTCGGGGTGCGCGCGGACGGCCTCGGCGCAGACCACCGCGGCCAGCGGGGCCGGAGCCCAGCCCCGCCTGGACAGGGCCGCGCATCCCGCGGCGAGCAGGAAACCGGCCGTCATGACGAGCAGGAGCCGCCCGTCCGCGGTGCCGTATACGGCGGCGAGGTCCATGCCGCTGACCGCGCTCAGCAGGACGAGTTGCCCCGCCGAGGCGCCGGCCCCGGCAAGCGAGGCGACGGCGGCGAGGGCACGGGGTGCGGGGCGGTCGCGGCCCGCCACCCGGGCGGCCGGGACCGGGCCGGCACCGGCCGGCGCGTCCGGGTCCTGCGCGGGGTCCCCGCTCACCGGTGCCTTCGCCGCGGCGCGCGCGACGCGTGTGCCGGTGAACTCCCCGAGGTGCACGGCGAGCGCCGCGAAGACCACGGCGTGCAGCAGGGTGGTGGTCCCGGCCGCGGGGAGGGGCAGTTCGCCCGTTCCGTGGGTGGCGGCGGCGACGCCGAGCAGTGCGATCAGGACGCAGCCGGTCGTGCCGACGGCGACGCGTCCCGCCGTACGGGCGGGGCCGCGGCGCGCGTCGGGCAGGTCCGCCGCCTGTGCTGGGGGTCCCGGGAAGCTCACCGGAGCATCATCTCCGCGCCCCCGGGGGCCCGCAGCGCGAGCGGTGCGTCCGGCGTATCCCCGTGGGGCGCTCCCGCCGCGGGGGTGTTCCCCGCGGCGGGACCGGCGCCGGACGCCGCCCGCAGGGTCAGCGCTCGCCGCGGGAGGCGATGAACTCCTCGAAGCTGAGCAGCCCGTCGCCGTTGGAGTCGTGGGCGTTGATGACCGTCTGGGCGATGGACTCGGTGACGTGGTGGTCGCCGAGCTGCGCCATCAGGCTCTTGTACTCCGCCGCTGTGATGAATCCGTCGCCGTTCTTGTCGAACCGGTCGAACGCCTCGCGCGACTCGTCGATGTCCGCCACTGCTTCAGCCCCATTTCACGTCGGGTCGTTGACGGGCAAAGATTATCGGCTCGCCGTCACCCGTACGGCGGTGCGCCGCCCGTGGGGGCCGACAACCCTGCCGACGGGCGGGCTCAGCGGTCCTGGAGGCGCATCTCGAACCAGGTGTTCTTGCCGCGCGGCAGCAGGTCCACGCCCCAGCGGTCGGCCAGCTTGTCCACGAGGAAGAGTCCCCGGCCGCTGACGTCCATCGCCTGAACGGGCATCAGGCAGGGCAGGCCCCGGGACGGGTCGCGCACCTCGATCCTGATCCAGCCCCTGCGGCGGAGCATCCGCAGGCCGAAGACGCGTGCCCCCGTGTGCCGGACGGCGTTGCCGACGAGTTCGGAGACGAGGAGCACCGCGTGTTCCGTGAGGTCCGGGGAGAGCGTCCACTGGCGCAGCACGACCGCGTAGGTGATGCGGCGGGCGACCGCCGCGGACTCCGGGAGGGACGCGAGGCGCACCTCCGCCTCCGTCGGGTTGCCGTACAACTCAAGCGCTTGGAGCGCCTGGCCGTCCTCGACGGCCAGCGTCCGCCGCACGGTGGCCGCACCGCCAAGCCGCCGCGACTGCTCCACATCCTCCAGGCCCGCCATGCCCTCCATCATGGCCGTCCGGAAGGCCTCGCGGGGGCGTTCCAGAGGATTCCACCCCCGGAACGAGAGATTCCGTGCAATTGCATCGGCATATGCCAAAGGCAGAACGTCACCCTTGAGAGCCCATCTGACCTGCTTATACGGCTGGATTTTGCGTGATGAGCGGCGTGATTCGACGCCCATCCTTAAGTTCCGTTTAAGGCGGCGGGCGGGCTGACGCGGCCCCGGCGCACAGGACTGCGGAAGACCGCACCGGGGTCACAAGGGGTCTACGCCGGAGCATGCGCCGGGCGCACGCGGGGGCCCGCACGGCGCCCCTTGCGGACACCGGTGCGGACCCCCGCGCACCGCCGTCAGAGGAACTGCGCCTTGCCCGGACCGTCCTCCACGAACGAGCGCATGCCGCGCTCGCGGTCCTCGGTGGCGAACAGGCCCGCGAACCACGTACGTTCGATCGCCAGACCCGACTCGATGTCCGTCTCAAGACCCGCGTCCACGGCCTCCTTCGCCGCACGCAGGGCGAGCGCCGGGCCCTTCGCGAGGCGCTCCGCCCACTTCTGCGCCTCGGTGTAGACGCTCCCGGCGGGCACCACCCGGTCGACCAGGCCGATGGCGAGCGCCTCGTCGGCCTTGACCTGACGCCCCGTGAAGATGAGGTCCTTCGCCTTCGAGGGGCCGACGAGCCGCGCGAGGCGCTGGGTGCCGCCGGCGCCGGGGATGAGGCCGAGCAGGATCTCGGGCTGGCCGAGCTTCGCGTTGTCGGCGGCGATGCGGTAGTCGGCACAGAGGGTCAGCTCGCAGCCGCCGCCCAGCGCGTAGCCGGTGATGGCGGCGACGACGGGCTTGGGGATGCGGGCCACGGCGGTGAACGACTCCTGGAGCGCGCGGGAGCGTACGACCATCGCCGCGTGGTCCATGGCGCGCATCTCCTTGATGTCGGCGCCGGCCGCGAAGACCTTGTCGCCGCCGTAAAGGATCACCGCGCGCACGTCGTCGCGGTCCCCCGCCTCCTGGGCGAGGTCGCGGAGCCGGTCCTGCACCGAGACGTCGAGGGCGTTCATCGGGGGGCGGTCGAGCCGGATCGTACCGACGCCGCCGGAGACTTCGAGGGATACCGTTGCCATACGAGGCAGGTTAACGTCCGCTAACGACGAAGGACCCGGTGCGCCCGGTCACAGCGCTCCGGGTCCGCGGCGGGACCGGGTCCGTCCACCGCGCCGCCAGCGGCGGCGACGCGGGCGGGCCGCCCCCCGCGGGGGGCGGCCCCTCAGCTCACTTGGTCCAGTCGGCCCAGGACATGTTCCAGCCGTTGAGGCCGTTGTCGGGCGCGACGGTCTGGTCGTGCGAGTTCTTCACGATCACCACGTCGCCGATGAGCGAGCTGTTGTAGAACCACGACGCCGGGGTGCCGTTGTCGCCGCCGCCGCGCTGGTCGTGCAGGCCGACACAGCCATGGCTGGTGTTCTGCGAGCCGAAGATGCCCGTGGACGCCCAGTAGTTCCCGTGGATGAAGGTGCCCGACTGGGTGAGCCGCATGGCGTGCGGCACGTCCGGGATGTCGTACTCGCCGCCGAGGCCGACGGTCTGACTGTCCATCCGGGTCACCGGGTCCTTCTCACTGATGACCATCTGTCCCTCCCACGTGGTGTGGCCGGGGCCGCCCGCGGTGATGGGGATCTTCCGGATCTGCTTGCCGTCGCGCACGACCTTCATCGTGTGCTTGTCCGCGTCGACCGTGGAGACCTGGCTGCGGCCGACGGTGAACTTCACCGTCTTGGCCTGCGTTCCGTACACGCCGGGCCGTCCCTCGACACCGTCCAGGTCCAGCTTGACGGTGACCTTGGTACCCGGCGCCCAGTAGTGCTCGGGCCGCAGGTCGAGACGGTCGTTGCCGAACCAGTGGCCCTTGACCGGCACCGCCGGGTCGGTCGTCACCGTCACCGCCTTCTCCACGGCGTCGGGGTCGGTGATGCCGCGGGTGAAGGTGAGTGAGATCGGCATGCCGACACCGACGGTGGAGTTGTCCTCCGGCGTGTAGTAACCGATGAAGGTGTTCTTCGGGACGAGCGTCGAGAACGTGGTGTCCTTGGCGGACACCCGTCCCTTGGCGTCCTTCGCCGTGACGTGGACCTTGTACTTGGTGGAGGCCGCGAGGTGCTGCAGCGGCTGCCAGCTCGTCCCGTCGGCGGACATCCTGCCGTCCACGGCCGCGCCCTGGTCGTCCTGCACGCTGACGGCCGTCAGCTTGCCCTGGGTGACACCGACCTGCAACGCGCCCGTCGTGGCGACCGACTTGGCGCCGTCGTCGGGGGTGACCTTGACGACCGCCTCCGACACGTCGTCGGCGACCTTGGCCGCGCTCTTGTGGGTCCCGGCCTTGCCGTCGTCGGTGCTCTTGCCGCCGGCCGCGCCGCTGCCCCCGCCGCAGGCGGCGACCGCGAACAGCAGCGCGCCCAGGACGAGGGCCGACAGCCCGGTTCTGCGTACGGCGCGCGGACGCGCACCGTGCCCCGCCGGTTCGCCGGTTCGCAGGTCCGGCGATACAGGTGGCTGGTTCACGTCGGTTTTCTCCCCTCGCACGGCCTGGCCCCGCCACGGCCCGCACTCCTGCGCGTATCGAGTGCACGCGCATGGCGATAGATAATCACACCGAATACGGTGTGACGTTCACCCGAGTGTCACCGTTCCGTCTCAACCGGCCGCCATTCGGCTCAACCCCCCGACGAGGAGCTATGCCCCCCGCTCAGGTCGCCGAACCTTGCTGCCACGCGGACCAGTTCATGTTCCAGCCACTGAGCCCGTTGTCGGGCCGGACCGTACGGTCGTCGCTGTGCACGACCTCCACGACATCACCGATGAGGGTGCGGTCGAAGAACCAGCCGGCCGGGGTCGACGAGCTGCCCCCCTTCACGTCCCGCAGGCCGACACAGCCGTGGCTGGTGTTGCGCGACCCGAAGGTGTCGGACGACGCCCAGTAGTTGCCGTGCAGGAAGGTGCCCGAGGTCGTCAGGCGGAGCGCGTGCGGTACGTCCTTGATGTCGTACTCGCCGCCGAAGCCGACCGTGGAGCCGTTCATGCGGGTCACGTCGTACATCTCGGAGACGACCATCTTGCCGTTGTACGTGGTGCGGCTCGGGGCGCCGGCGGTGATCGGCAGGGTGGCGAGGAGGCGGCCGCCGTCACCCCGTACCCGCATGGTGTGCGAGGCCGCGTCCACGGTGGAGACCTGCGAGCGGCCCACGGTGAAGGTGACCGTCTTGTGCTGGATGCCGTAGACGCCGGGCGCCGCCTGGACGTCCCTGAGGCCCATGCCGACCGTGACCCGGGTGCCGGGCCGCCAGTACGCGCGCGGCCGGAAGTCGAGCCGCCGGTCGCCGAACCAGTGGCCCACGACCCGCACCGCCGGCTCCGCGCTGAGGGTGATGGCGCGCTGCACGGCCGCGCGGTCCTTGATCGGCCGGTTGAAGTTGACGGAGACGATCATTCCGGTGCCGACGGTGGCGCGGTTCTCCGGCGTGAAGTACCCGATGAAGCGGTGTGCGGGGACGACCGTGGTGAAGGTGGTGTGCCGGGCCGCGCGGCGGCCGTCGTCGTCGCGGGTGAGCACGTCGACGCCGTACTTGGCGGCGAGCGCGGGACGCGCGCCGGGCTCGGGCGTCCAGGTCTTCCCGTCGGCGGAGATCCGGCCGGGCAGGTCGACGGGGTCGGCCGCCTCGATCTGCCGTACGGCGACCCGCTCCAGCCGGCCCTGCGGGACGGTGACGCTGACGCGGTCGCCCGGGCCGACGGCTTTCGCTCCGTCGAGCGGGGTGACCCGGATGGAATCGGCGGAGGCCGCGCCGGGCGATCCGTCCTTGCCGGACATGTCGGTGGGGCCGCCGTCGCACCCCGCGGCGCCGGCGAGGAGTGCGGCCGAGGCGAGGGCCAGGGCGGCGGCGCGGGCTCCGGCCCGCTGCAGTAGCTGTCTCACGTCCCGCCCAACGACGGCGGGAGCCTTCCGGAAACGTCGGAGGACGTACCGTGACCCGGCTGAACGTGATGCCGGGGCCCCGGCAGGGAAGAACACGGGGGAAGACCGCGCGGCGTGCGTACGGCCCGGCGCCGCGCGGGGGGGCCGCGAGGGCCGATGAGCCGCGGGAGGCCGGCAGGTGGCAAGCGCAGCGGAGCAGGAGGAGTTGAGGGACCCGGCGAACGGGCCGGTGCGGGAGAGTACCCGTCCGTGGGCGCCCCCGGCCGGGGCTACCGCACCCGTGGGGAGTCACCCTCCGCAGCGGTACGGCGACGCGGAGTCGGTACTGCCGGGCACTCCGGAGCCGCTAGGCGCCCGGTTCCTGACCGGTCCCGGCGGTGCCGCGGGTACCAACTTCGCACTCTGGGCGGGCGGCGCCGAGGCCGTGGAGGTCTGCCTCTTCGAGGACGGCGCCGACCTCGACGGCGGTGGCGGCGGTGACCGGGGCGGCGCCCGCGAGCGGGAGACCAGGTACCGGCTGCCGGAGCAGACGCACGGCGTCTGGCACGGCTTCCTGCCGGGCATCGCACCGGGGCAGCGCTACGGCTACCGGGTGCACGGCAGGTGGGACCCGTGGACCGGCGCGCGGTGGAACCCGGCGAAGCTGCTGCTCGACCCCTACGCGCGGGCCGTCGACGGTGACTTCCGGCTGCCGCCCGAGGTGTACGGGCATGTGCGGGACTGGCCGCAGCAGCAGGTCGCCGACACCGTGCGCGACGAGCGCGACTCGGCGCCCCACGTGCCGAAGGGCGTCGTCGTGGCGGACGCCACGCCCAAGGAGAGGGCCACGGCCGGCCGGCGGCCGGGGACGCCCTGGGCCGACACGGTGATCTACGAACTGCACGTCAAGGGCTTCACCCGGCGCCATCCCGCGATCCCCGAGGAGCTGCGCGGCACGTACGCGGGCCTCGCGCACCCGGCCGCCGTCGAGCACCTGCGGACGCTCGGCGTGACGGCGGTGGAGCTGCTGCCGGTGCACCAGTACGCGCACGAGGACCACCTGTTGCGGCGGGGCCTGACGAACTACTGGGGCTACAACTCGGTCGGCTTCTTCGCGCCGCACGCCGGGTACGCGGCGGGCGCGACGCGGGGCGAGCAGGTCGGCGAGTTCCGGCGGATGGTGACGGACCTGCACGCGGCGGGCATCGAGGTGATACTCGACGTCGTCTACAACCACACGGCGGAGGGCGGCGAACTCGGCCCGACGCTGTCCCTGCGCGGGGTCGACAACCGCGGCTACTACCGGCTGCGTCAGGACGCCCGCAGGTACGAGGACTTCACCGGCTGCGGCAACACCCTGCAAGTGGTGCAGCCGCACGCGCTGCGGCTGATCACCGACTCACTGCGGTACTGGGTCACCGAGATGGGCGTCGACGGGTTCCGCTTCGACCTGGCCGCGACGCTCGCCCGCTCCGCGCCGGGCGACGTGGACATGCTGGCGCCCTTCCTCACGACGATCGCGCAGGATCCGGTGCTGCGCGGGGTCAAACTGATCGCGGAGCCGTGGGACGTGGGCCCTGGCGGCTACCAGGCGGGTGCGTTCCCCCCGCCGTGGTCCGAGTGGAACGACCGCTACCGCGACGCCGTACGGGACTTCTGGCGCGGCGCCGCCCCGGACGTGCGGGGCCTCGGCTACCGGATGTCGGGCTCCAGCGACCTGTACGACTGGGGCGGGCGGCGGCCGTACGCGTCGGTCAACTTCGTCACCGCGCACGACGGGTTCACGCTGCGCGACCTCGTCTCCTACGAGAGCAAGCACAACGAGGCGAACGGCGAGGGCAACAGGGACGGCACGGATGACAACCGCGCCTGGAACGGCGGGGCGGAGGGCCCCGGTGAGGACCCGGAGGTGGCGGCCCTGCGCCGTCGCAGGCTGCGGGGCATGGTGGCGACGCTGCTGCTCTCGGCGGGCGTGCCGATGCTGGTCGCGGGCGACGAGATGGGCCGTACGCAGGGCGGCAACAACAACGCGTACTGCCAGGACAACGAGATCAGCTGGATCGACTGGTCCCTGCTCGACGACCCGGGCTGGGCCGCGCTGCACCGCCTCACCGCGCGGCTGTTGCGGCTGCGCGCCGGCCATCCGGTACTGCGGCGCCGGACGTTCTTCTCCGGGCGGCCCCGCGCGGCGGGCGGGCTGCGCGACCTGGCGTGGTTCACGCCCCGGGGCGAGGAGATGACGGAGGACGACTGGTACGCTCCCGCCGGCACGCTGGTGTTCTTCCTGTCCGGCGACGACATTCCCGGCTCGGGTGAGGGGGGCGGGCCCGTCGTGGACGACAGTTTCCTCGCGGTCCTGCACGCGGGTCACGAGCCAGGGGACGTCCTGCTGCCGGGAGCGCCGTGGGCCCCGGCGTACGAACTGGTCCTGGACACCTCCCGCGAGGACCAGGAGAGCGAACCCGGTACGCGGTACGCGGGCGGCACGACCCTCGCGGTCCCGCCGCGCTCGGTCCTGCTCCTGCGGGCCGTCCGCCCGGACGCCGCCCCCGGCGGCGGCGGGCAGGCGGTGGCCTGAGCGCCCGGGGGCGGGTGGGGGCCCGGCCCGCGGGCGGGGGCGGGCCGGTCAGGCGCCGAGGATGTGCCGGTCGTAGGCGACGGCCACCGCGGCCGCCCGGTCCTTGACGCCGAGTTTGGCGTACAGGTGGGTGAGGTGCGTCTTCACGGTGGCCTCGCTGATGAAGAGTTCCCGGGCGATCTCCCGGTTCGACGTGCCCTTGGCGACCAGCTCCAGCACCTCGCGTTCGCGGGCCGAGAGGTCCTCCGTGTCCCGTCCGCCCGGGGAGAGGGGAGCCCGGACGCGGGAGATGAGCCGGGAGGCGACGGCGGGAGAGAGGACCGTGCGGCCCCGCGCCGCCGCCCGAACCGCCGTGAAGAGTTCCTCGCGCGGCGCGTCCTTGAGCAGGTAGCCCGTCGCGCCCGCCTCGATCGCGGGCAGCGTGTCGGAGTCGGTGTCGTACGTGGTGAGCACCAGGACCTTCGAACGGGCGCCCCTGCGGCCGAGTTCGGCGATCGCGTCGACTCCCCCGCCACCCGGCATCCGCAGGTCCATCAGGACGACGTCCGGGTCGAGGCGCAGCGCGAGCTCCACGCCCTGGACACCGTCCGACGCCTCGCCGAGGACCCGGAAGCCCGGCGACGACTCGAACATCCCGCGCAGTCCGTCACGGACGACGGGATGGTCGTCGACGAGCAGCAGCGTCACGGTCTCTTCCGCGTGTTCAGCGTGTTCACTCATGGGTGACCAACGGTACGCGAGCGGAGATGGCCGTACCCCCGCCCTTCTCCGACTCCACGCTCAGCGATCCCGCGATCCGCTCCACCCGCGTGCGCATGCCCGCGAGACCGAACCCGCCGCTGCCGGTGCGCCGCGGCACGCCGAGCGCCTCGAAACCCGCGCCGTCGTCACGCACGTCGAGGGACACCTCGTCCCCCATGTACGACAGCGTGACGCCGACCCGGTCCGCGCCCGCGTGCCGGCCCGCGTTGGCGAGGGCCTCCTGCGCGACCCGCAGGAGCGTCGCCGCGATCTCGCCGTGCAGGTGCTCCTCGGTGCCGGTGACGGTGAACCGCGCGGTGACCCCCGTACGGTCGGACCAGGCGGCCACCGTCTTCTTCAGGGCCTGGGGCAGGGCGTCGTGCTCCAGGTCCAGCGGGCTGAGGTTCTGCACGGAGCGGCGCGCCTCCCCGAGGCTGTGGCGGGCGAGCGAAGCCGCCCGGTCCAGGTGCTCGCGGGCCAGCCGCTCGTCAGCGGTGCCGGTGACGACCTGGAGCTGGGTGATGATGCCGGTCAGTCCCTGCGCGATGGTGTCGTGGATCTCGGCGGCGAGCCGGCGCCGTTCGTCGGCGACGCCCGCCTCGCGGGCCTGCACGAGGAGCTGGGCGTGCAGCGCCGCGTTCTCCTCCAGGGCCTGTTCCAGGCGGGCGTTGGCGGTCTCCAGCTGCAGGATCGTGTCCGTTCTCTCCCGGGCCTTGGCGACCTCCCGCTCTCCCAGGTTGGAGAAGAACGCCGCCATGCCGCTGTTCACCACGATCAGCGCGCCGAACAGGATCCACACGGTGGTGGAGCGGGGCGGCAGCCCGGACGACTGCGACCCGGCGATCGTCACCGCGTTGACGAGGAGGCCCGCCCTGGCCGTCCGCCGGGGCAGCATGCGGCTGACGGCGAGGTACCCGGCGTACGCGTAGATCGCGTACAGCGGGTTGAGCCAGGTCAGCACGAACGCGATCGCCGTACGCAGCCAGTAGTGGGCCTGCTCGGCCGCCGATCCGGGTACCGGGACCCGCCCCGGCCGGCACCACCACAGTTCGCACACCAGCGCCACGGGCACGACACCCGCCGCCACGTACAGGTCCGTACGGCTCATGAGGGCGGAGGCGACCGCCGCCGAGACGACGCTCGCGAGCCCGAAGAGGGTCAGCGGGCCCCACCGGAAGATCCGGTCCCAGTGTTCTTCGACGGCGACGGCGTGGCCCTGCATGCGGCCAGTCTCTCCCGCGGCGGTCCGGCCCGGCCAGCCCCCGGCGCGCAGGGGACAGGGCGCCCCGGCGGGCCGGGCGGACGCGGGTGCGGTCACTGCCACCGGAAGAAGCGGACCGCGCCCGAGGTCAGCAGCACCGTCCACAGTGCCGTCACCCCGAGGTGGACGAGGCCGGGGAAGCCGCCGCGCGCGGCCTGGTCGAGGGCCTGTGAGGCGGCGCCCAGCGGGGTGTACTCGACGATGGTGCGCAGCAGGTGCGGCATGGTCTGCACGGGCAGCCAGACGCCGGCCGTGAACATGGAGGGGAAGAGGACGACTGCGCTGAGAGCCTGCGCCATCTTCTCGTTGCGGGCGATCGCGCTCATCAGCAGGCCGAGTGACATGGCACTGGCCGCGGCGAGCACCAGCGCGAGGACGTATCCGCCGGGTTGCCGCGGCAGGTCGACGGAGAACGCGATGCGGCCGACCGCCATCACGAGTACCGCCGAGACCAGCGCGCCCGCGCCCAGCAGCACCAGTTGCGAGACGAGCAGGGCCGACGGGCGTACGGGGGTGGTCGACATGCGGCGCAGGATGCCGCGTTCGCGGTAGCCGGTGAGGATCGGCGGCATGGCCTGCAACCCGGCCATGACCAGCGCGAGCAGCACGGCGACCGGCACGTACAGGTCGATGACGCGGCGCCCGCCCAGAGAGGCGCTCGCCTCCCGGAAGCCGGGGACGAGGCCGAGGATCACCAGCAGGACCGTGGGGAACAGCAGCACCGACAGGGCGACGGAGGGCTCACGCAGATAGAGGAGCCGGGCCTCGGTGCGCAGGACGGCGACGACCGGGGAAGGACGTCCGGCGGCGGGAGCGGTCGCGGGCGGCGTGGCGGTGGCGGACATGGTCAGACCCTCTCTTCAGGCGCGTGCGGGGCGTTCTCTACGCGCGCCCCGGGCGGGGTCGCGGTACCGAGGGGCGTGGCGGACGCGGGCCCGTCGGGGGTGGCGGGTGCGGGCCCGTCCGGGGTGGCGGGCGCGGTCGCAAGGGCCGTGGCCGTCGTGCTCGCGGACCCGCCCTCGCCCGCGGTGAGATCGAGGAACGCGTCGTCGAGCGACGCCTCGGTGACCCGGAGCTGGCGGGCCGTGACACGGCGGCGCGCCAGCAGGGTGATGACGGCGTTGACCGTCTCGTCGCTGCCGTTGATCACCACCCGGCCGCCCCGCGTGCTGACGGACGCGACCTCGGGCAGCGCGCCCAGCTCCCCCTCGTCCAGCGGCTGCGAGGGCGTGAAGGAGATGACCGTCGACGCGCTGGAGCGGGCGATCAGCCCGGAGGGGGTGTCCAGTGCGGCGACCCGGCCCCGGTCGATGACCGCGACGCGGTCGCACAGCCGCTGGGCCTCCTCCATGAAGTGCGTCACCAGCAGGACGGTCACCCCCGAGTCCCTGATCTCCTCGATCAGCTGCCACGTGTCGCGGCGCGCCCGCGGGTCGAGGCCGGTGGTCAGCTCGTCGAGCACCACGACGCGCGGCCCCCCGATCAGCGCCAGCGCGATGAACAGGCGCTGCTTCTGGCCGCCCGACAGCTTCCCGAAGCGGGTGGTGAGATTGGCGTCGAGGCCGAGCCTGGACGCGAGCGGCCGCCAGTCGGCGGGGCGCGGGTAGAACGCCGCGTACAGCTCCAGTGCCTCCTGGACGGTGAGCTTGGGCTGCACCTGGCTCTCCTGGAGCTGTGCGCCCAGCAGCCGGGTGACCTGTTCGTGGTCGCGTACGGGGTCGAGGCCCGCGACCCGGACCGAGCCGTCGTCGGGGACGCGCAGCCCCTCGACGCATTCGACGGTGGTGGTCTTGCCCGCGCCGTTCGGCCCGAGGATCCCGAAGATCTCCCCCTCCTCCACGGCGAAGGACACTCCGTCGACGACGGGCTTGCCGCCGTACGACTTCCGCAGATCGCGCACTTCGATGATGGCCATGGCCCAAACGATCCCGGCGCCGGCCGTTCTGCGGTATCGGCCGGCCCGCTCGAACCGCATCCGCCGATCGGCTGATGCCGGACGCCGGAAGGACGACCCGCGCCGGCCCGGAGGACGGCCCCCGGGCCGCCGCTCGGACGGTTCCGGGCCCGCGCCCGGCCTGGTCCCCGCCCCGCCGGCGACCCGGCCTGTCCGTCGGCGTGTTCACGCCACACCCGCAGCGTGCCTCGGAAAACCACGTGAGCGTTGTCAGTGCCTGCCCGTAGTCTCGGCCGGATGTCTGAGAACCCGGGAGCCACCGCACAGCGGTCGGCCGTGAGAGCACTGCTGCGGCTGTGGCCGTACGTCACACCGGTACGTGGCCGGATGGGCGGTGCCGCGGTGATCGCGATAGTGGCGTCCTGTCTCGGCCTGGTCTTCCCGCTGGTGCTGAAGTGGATGGTGGACGGCCCGGTCAAGGACGGGGACACCGGCGGCATCTGGCGCGGCGCGCTGTACCTGCTGCTGCTGGGCGTCGCCGAGGCCGGGCTGTTCGGCCTGCGCAGATGGCTGGTGGCCCGCCCGCTCGCCGGCGTGGAGGCGGCGATGCGCGCCGATCTCTACCGCCACCTCCAGCGGCTCCCCGTCGCCTTCCACGACCGGTGGGCTTCGGGCCAGTTGCTGTCGCGGGGGACGACGGACCTGATGCTGCTGCGTCAGTTCCTCCAGTTCCCGCTGACGTTCCTGCTGGTCAACGGCGTGACGATCCTCGTCGGCTGTCTGATTCTGCTGGCCCAGGACTGGACGCTGGGGCTGGTGCTGCTGATCCCCGTCGTGCCGCTGATGATCCTGTGCTCGCTCTTCGAGAGGCGGTACGCGCTGGTGGCCCGGCGCGCGCAGGACCAGGTCGGCGACCTGACGACGATCGTCGAGGAGGGCGTCCTCGGTATCCGGATCGTGAAGGGGTTCGGGCGCCACCGCAGCCAGGCCCTGGCCTTCGCCGCGCTGGCCGGGAAGGTCCGCCGCACCGAACTGGAGAAGGGCCGCCTGCTCGCGGGCCTCTGGGCCCTCATCACGACCATCCCCGAACTGGCGATCGCCGCGGCACTCGTCCTCGGTACGGTGCAGGTCGCGGACGACGGCCTGTCGGCGGGCACGCTCGTCGCGTTCCTCTCGACGGCCCTGGCGCTGCGCTGGCCCGTCGAGTCGATCGGCTTCATGCTCGCGATGAGCCAGGAAGCGGCGACCGCGGCGGAGCGGTTCTTCGAGCCGATGGACGCGGCGGAGGAGACCGACACGCCCTACGCCGGAACCGGGACGGCGGAGCCCGGGGACCCGGAGGCCGCCCGGGACGTACGGGCCGGGGCCGGGACACCGTCCGCCCTCGGCGCGAGCGGCGGGCTGCGCTTCGAGGGCGTGTCCTTCCACTACCCCGACGCGCCGCCGGACGCGGAGCCCGTACTGGCCAAGATCGACCTGCATGTGCGGCGGGGCGAGACGATGGCGCTCGTGGGCGCGACCGGGTCGGGCAAGACGACACTGACCGCGCTGGTACCGCGCCTGCACGAGGCCACGTCGGGCCGCATCACGCTGGACGACGAGGACATCGCGCTGATGCCGCGCGAGCGGCTGCGGCGCCTGGTGTCGGTGGCGTTCGAGGAGCCGACCCTGTTCTCCGCGAGCGCGGGGGACAACGTGCTGATGGGCGCGGGCGACACGGCGCGCGACGGCGACCTGGAGCGCGCCCTGGAGATCGCGCAGGCCGGCTTCGTGCGGGCCCTTCCGCACGGCACGGACACCCAGGTCGGCGAACAGGGCCTGAGCCTGTCCGGCGGTCAGCGGCAGCGGCTCGCGCTGGCCCGCGCGGTGGTCGGGCGACCGCGCTTCCTCGTACTCGACGACCCGCTGTCGGCGCTGGACGTGCATACGGAGGCCCTGGTGGAGGCCGCGCTGCGGCGCGTCCTGCGCGGGACGACGGCACTGGTGGTGGCGCACCGCCCGTCGACCGTCCTGCTGGCCGACCGGGTCGCGCTGATCTCGTCCGGCCGCGTGGTGGCGGTCGGCACCCATCAGGAACTGCTGCGGGACAACGAGGAGTACGCCTGGCTGATGGCGGGCGAGGGCCATGGGCCTGGCGAGCGTGCCCGCCCGGCGCTCCCGCAGGACGGCGCGGACGCCGCGCGCGATCGCGGAACGGAAGAAGGCCCACCCGCTGATGACGGGCCGGCGGAAACTCCCGTGGGCGCTCGCGTCACGGCGGGCGGAACCGCGCTCGACGGCGCGGAGCCGGGCCGCGACACGCGGGACGGCACGGTGCTCACGGCGCCGGGCGCCGTCGGGCGGCGGACGCACCGGGGCGGCGGCGCCGGGCGCGAGGACAGGACGCACGAGGAGATCCGGGGCGACGAGGAGGGCGTTCGATGACCACGTCGACCACCACGGGGCCGGCCCCCGGCGGCGCGGGGGGCGGCCCCTCGGGGGCCGCGGCCGAGGACGCGGCCGTCGTCGCCGCCGCGTCGGGCCCGGAGAACGACCCGTTCGACCGGGACGCGCTGCCCGCGCCGCGCGGCGCGACCCGCGCGCTGCTGGGCTCACTGCTGCGCCCGCTGCGCGGCGGCGTCGTCGTGACCGTCGTGATGCTGCTGCTCCAGCAGGCCGCCGCGCAGGCGGGCCCGCTGCTCGTCGCGTACGCCCTCGACCACGCGGTGCCCGCGCTGCGGCACGGCTCGCACGGGCCGCTGGTCGCGGTGGGGGCCGGCTACGGGCTGAGCGCGCTGCTCTCCGGCTTCTTCCAGCACGCGTTCATCCAGACCTCGACCCGGGTCAGCCAGGCCGTGCTGTTCGACCTGCGCGGGCGGATCTTCCGGCACGCGCAGGTCCTCAGCGTCGACTTCCACGAGCGCTACACCTCGGGCCGGCTCATCTCGCGGTCGACCACGGACGTGGAGTCGCTGCGCGAACTGCTCAACGAGGGGCTCCAGGAACTCGTCGCCGTCGTGCTGTCGTTCCTCTACATCGGGGCGACCCTGCTCTACCTCGACTTCGGCATGGGGTCCGTTGCCGTCCTGTCGTTCGTACCGCTCTACATGATGGTGCGGGTCTACCAGCGGCGCGCGGGAAGGGTGTTCGGCCGCCGGTCCACCGCGATCGCCGCGGTCATCGTGAAGTTCGCCGAGACACTCAACGGCATCCGCCCGGTGCGTGCCTTCCGCCGCGAGCGTGCCAACGACGCCGAACTCGCGGAGCTGAACGGGCACCACGAGCGCAGCAACGGCGACTCCATGCTCGAAATGGCGCGGTACGTCATCGGTTCACGGCTCATCGCGAACACCGCGGTGGCGGGCATGGTGCTGTGGGGCGCGTTCCGGGTCGCCGACGGCACGCTGGAGCTCGGCGTGCTGGCCGCCGCAGTGCTCTATCTGCGGCGGCTGTACGACCCGATCGACCGGCTCGGGATGTTCCTCAACGCCTACCAGTCCGCGGTGGCCTCGCTGGAGAAGATCGCGGGGCTGCTCGCGCAGGAGCCGGGCGTGATGGACGCCGCCGAGCCGCGCCCGCTGCCGCCGCGCACCACCGGCCTGCCCGGCCGCGAGGTGGTCTTCGACGACGTCCGCTTCGCGTACCGGACCGGCGGCGAGGTACTGCCCGCGTTCGCCCTGACGATCGCGGCGGGCCAGACCGTGGCGGTCGTGGGGTCGACGGGCGCGGGGAAGTCGACGCTCGCGAAGCTGCTCGCCCGCTTCTACGATCCGACGTCGGGCAGGGTCCTGCTGGACGGGGTCGACCTGCGCGACCTGGACACTCCGGAGCTGCGGCGCGGCGTGGTGATGGTGACCCAGGAGGCCTTCCTGTTCTCGGGGACGGTCGCGGAGAACATCGCGATCGGCAGCCCGGACGCGTCCCGCGAGGAGATCGAGGCGGCGGCCCGGGCGATCGGGGCGCACGAGTTCATCGCGGGTCTGCCCGACGGCTACGACACCGATGTGCGCAAGCGCGGCGGACGCATCTCGGCGGGGCAGCGGCAGTTGGTGGCCTTCGCGCGCGCCCTGCTCGCGGATCCGGCGGTGCTGATCCTGGACGAGGCGACGAGTTCACTGGACATCCCGGGCGAACGGGCGGTGCAGCACGCGATGGACACGGTGCTGCGCGGGCGGACGGCGGTGGTGATCGCCCACCGGCTCTCCACGGTGGAGATCGCGGACCGGGTGCTCGTGATGGAACAGGGACGGATCGTCGAGGACGGGGCACCGGCCGAACTGATCGCGGGCGCGGGCAGGTTCGCGGGTCTGCACCGGGCGTGGCGGGAGAGCCTGGCCTGACGGGGCCGGCCGGCCGGCGGATCCGCGGCCCGGGCACGCGCCCTCGCGCCCGCGTCCCCCTGGCCGTCCGGTCCGGCCGCGTCGTCCGGCCGCGTCGTCCGGCCGCGTCGTCCGGCCGCGTCTCCCGACCGCCGCCTCAGACGCCCGGCGCGGCTTCGGCCCGTCTGCGTTGCGGCGCCTGCCCGCGTCCGGTGTGGCCGGATCGCTTCGGTGGCACAGGAATGTGTGCGGTGCGCCGGCGACCCGCCGCGCGGGCACCGTAAAGGGGCCGCTACGTCCCGGTTGGACACCGTTTCCCTGACCGTCATGTACATGACGTAACACCGTCGCAACACCGGCCGCTCCTGTGCCGACAGCCTCGCGGCGGGCGCTTTCCGGTCAATGAATTGACGCGCTCCTGACAACAACATCGCTCTCCTGCGAGTCTTCCTGCGTTCGGCAGACGCTCCGCAAGCACGTGCACATACCGGGCGCCGACCCCGTGCCCGGTACCCCCCTCGCACAAGGAGACAGCGTGAGATCCACGCCCAAACGCCGCGCCGTGACAACCGGTGCCGCCGTCGCCGCAGCCGCCCTGCTGGCCGTCAGCGTCCAGGCCGGCACCGCATCCGCCGGTGGCGAGAGCGCACAGGGCGCGGCACCCGCCGCGCTCGTCGCGGCGGGCTCGGACGCCAGGCCCGGCGCCCTGCCCCGCGAGCTGAGCCCCTCGCTGCGCGCCCAGTTGATAGCCCAGGCCGACGCCGGCACCACGGCACAGGCCAAGAAGCTCGACCTCGGCGCCCAGGAGAAGCTCGTCGTCAAGGACGTCACCCAGGACGTCGACGGCACCACGCACACCCGCTACGAGCGCACCTACCAGGGGCTGCCCGTCCTCGGCGGCGACATGGTCGTCGCGACCTCACCGTCCGGGGCCACGACGTCCGTCGTCGCGTCCTCGAAGGCGTCCCTCGCGGGCGTCGGCACGACCGCCGCCGTGGCGCCCGCGACCGCGAGCAAGCAGGCGCTGACCGCCGCCGCCTCGGCCGGTTCGTCCAGGACCGCTCCGGACACCGCGCCGCGCAAGGTCGTGTGGATGGCCGAGGGCGCCCCGGTGCTCGCCTACGAGACGGTCGTCGGCGGGTTCCAGGAGGACGGCACCCCCAACCAGCTGCACGTCGTCACCGACGCCTCCACGGGAAGCAAGATCTTCCAGTGGCAGGGCATCGAGACCGGTGTCGGCAACACCGAGTACAGCGGCCAGGTGACCGTCAACTCCGTCAAGTCCGGCTCGACGTACCAGCTGACGGACACCCCGCGCGGCGGCCACAACACGTACAACCTCAACCGCGCCACCAGCGGGAAGGGCACCCTGTTCGCCGGCCCCGACGACGTGTGGGGCAACGGCGTGGGCTCCAACACGGAGACCCCCGCCGCGGACGCCGCCTACGGTGCCGGGCTGACCTGGGACTACTACAAGAACGTGCACGGCCGCACCGGCATCAAGGGCAACGGCGTGGCCGCGTACTCCCGCGTCCACTACAGCAGCGGCTACGTGAACGCGTTCTGGGACGACTCCTGCTTCTGCATGACGTACGGCGACGGCGCGGGCAACAAGGCGCCGCTCACGGCGATCGACGTGGCCGGGCACGAGATGTCCCACGGCGTCACCGCCGCCACCGCGGGCCTGGTGTACTCCGGCGAGTCCGGCGGCCTCAACGAGGCCACCTCGGACATCTTCGGCACGGCCGTCGAGTGGTACGCGAACAACGCCACGGACCCAGGCGACTACCTGATCGGCGAGAAGATCAACATCAACGGCGACGGCACCCCGCTGCGCTACATGGACCAGCCGAGCAAGGACGGCGGCTCCGCCGACAACTGGTCCTCCAGCGTCGGCCGGCTCGACGTGCACTACTCGTCCGGTGTCGCCAACCACTTCTTCTACCTCCTGTCCGAGGGCAGCGGCGCCAAGACGGTCAACGGCGTCAAGTACAACTCGCCGACCGGTGACGGCAAGCCCGTGACCGGCATCGGCCGCGCGAAGGCCGAGCAGATCTGGTTCCGCGCGCTGAGCACCAAGTTCACGAGCAACACCAACTACGCGTCGGCGCGCACGGGCACCCTCGCCGCCGCAGCCGACCTGTACGGCAGTGGTTCCGCCGAGTACAACGCGGTGGCGAACGCCTGGGCGGCCGTGAAGGTGGGCGCCCGCCCGTAACCACCGGCGGCGCGGCACCGGAGCCGACCGGGTCCACCCGACCCGGTCGGCTCTGCCGTGCCGGACGCTCCCCTTACCCTGGAGGCGGTCCGTGTCCCGCCCCCTCTTCCTCCTGGAGTCCGCCCGTGCGTTCGTGGCGACGTTGTCTGGATCACGCGGGGGTGCGCTCCCCCCGGCTGCGCGCGGACTACACCGCCGCCGCGCGGTACCTGCGCCGCAGGGAACCCGCCCTCTACGGCGTGGTCCGCCTGCAGGCGCCGGCCGGCTTCCTGCCGCATGCCCTGACCGGCGCCTCCATGCTCGGCTTCACCGACGACGTGTGCGACAAGGGCACTCCCGAGGACCGGGTACGCCAGCTCGACGCCTGGACCGCCCACGTCACGCGGGCCCTGGACACCGGCGACTCGCACCATCCGCTGCTGCGGGCCTTCGCGCACTCGGCCGAGGAGGCCGGCCTGCCGCGCCACTGGTTCGACACCTATCTGACCGGCACCCGGATCGACCTGGAGTTCCCCGGGTTCGCCGACGAGGCCGCCTACCAGCACTACATCGACACCCTGACCTGGCCCGGCATCATGCTGAGCACCGGCCTGACCCCGCACCTCGTGCCCGACGAGGAGTTCGCCACCTCCTGCCGGCTCGTCGCCGACGCCTGCCAGCGCACCGACCTGCTCACCGACCTCACCGAGGATGTGGCCGAGGGCAGGTTCGCGCTCCCGCGAAGCGACCTCGACCACTACGGCGTGACCCACGAGGACCTGGTCCGGGGCCGCCCCACGGCCGAGGTCCGGGCCCTGGTGCTCGCCACCGCGGACAAGGCCCGTGCGACGCTGCTGGAGGCGGGGCGCGTCGTCGGTGAGGTCCCCGTCGAGTACCGCCCGCTCGTCCGTGTCCTGCTCGGTCTCTACCACCACCGCCTCGACGTGATCGGCGCGATGGGCGCCGACGTCGTGCGCCGCCCGGTCCGGGACAACCCGGCGGACTGCCTGCGGCTGGTCGCGGACGCCCGCCGGGAGCCGCTGTCCCTGGCCCTGTCCGCGTGACCCCCGGCGGCTGCGCGGTGTGACGCCGCGCGGCGGGACGCGTGACACCGCACCTCGCACGACGGCTCCCACCGCGGCCCGCAACGGCCGGCGGCCCGCCGCCCGGACCGTATGCGTACGATCCGGGCCACGGGGCCGCCTTTCGCCACTGCTGACTGCTGTGCTGACTACTTACTGCCGACTGCCGACTGTCCAGGCCTAGTTGGGGTTCTTCGCGTTCGTGAGGGTCTCCCAGGCGACGAACAGGTCGTTCGACCCGGCGGGCCGCTGCCGCTCGGTCAGTGCCTGGGTGTTGGTCATCGCGACGCCCTTGCGGGTGTTCAGCGCGTTGAAGCCGACCTCGGTGATCGGACCGAGGCCGAGGGTCAGGTTCTTGCCCGGGCACAGGGTGGAGGGCTTGGACGCGGCCCCCGTCTCGAACTTCGACTGGAAGCCGAGAGCCTGCCGCAGCCGCTCGCCGACCTGCGGGTACAAATCCTGTCCCTGGATGCGCGCGGTCTCGTAGACGTGGCCGATGTTCGAGATGCCGTAGCCGGTGTGGGTGAAATCGCGGCAGGTCTCCTGCGTGACCCCCGCCATGGAGGCGTCGAACGTCGACTGGCCCTGCCAGTAGCTGACGATCTTGTCGCGGGTGTCGAGGTTCTGGCTCGGTACCGTCTTCGGCAGGCTGCCGTCCGTGGGCAGGTAGACGTAGGCGGCCGTGCGGGTCAGGTACTTGGAGATGGCCGTGTCGTAGTCCGTCTTGTCGTCGAGGTAGACGGAGATGCTCACCGCCGCCTCCATCATCGTCAGCTCCCAGTTCCCGTTGGAGTTGGAGCCCTTGATGAGGGTCGGCATGTAGACGTTGCGCAGCATCGTGTCGAAGCGGCCCTCGTTCGGCCAGTTCCCGTACACGTGCTTGATGATCTCCGCGGCCTTCGGCCAGGAGGCGCCCGCCCAGCCGGTCTGCAGCGGGGCGTTGGAGTTGGTGTGCTGCTGGATGGTGGCCGACCAGGCGTCCATGAGCTGGATCGACTTCTGCGCATACCGGTCGTCGCGGGTGATGTACCAGGCGAGGGCGTCGGTGTACGCGGCGATCGCGTCCTGACGCTCGTCGGTACAGCCGTTGTTGGGGTTGGAGTACGAGCCGCACTCGACGTTGGCCCGGGGCGCGGGCGTCCGGTTCAGGTCGGCGTACTTGCTGGAGATCATCTGGTTGTAGGCGGACTTCCAGGGCTCCGTGCCGGCCTGGACCTTGCCCCGCACGAAGTCGAGCTGTGCGGTGCTCAGGTTCACGCCCGGGTGGACGAAGGCGGCCGGCGCGGCGGCCACCGCCGGGGCGGCGGCGGGGTGCGCGGCGGGCCCTGCGGCCGACGCGGGCGCCATGCAGAGGGCCGCGGTGATGCCGGCGAGTGCGGTACCGAGCCCGATGAGGCGCGTGGTCTTTCCGGTGCGCATGTGGGGGATGCCTTCCGGTGCGGGGGATGCCTCAACTCCGCCCGGCATCCCGTTCAGTTGTTCATCAACGTGAACGCCGGGTGAAGTTGTGAACGTATTGACAGGGAAGGTAGAGCCGTCGCACAGCGCGCGTCAAGGTCCGTACCTTTACTGGTTCGTTGGGGATTCCGGGCACCCCGGGTACTCCGACGCACCCCGGGCACGCGAGGCGCCCCGGAACCGGTTCGGTTCCGGGGCGCCCGGGTGCCTCGTGGGGCCGGTGGCCGGATCGGCTACCGCATCAGCACGCCCGCGTGCGTGCCCGCCGCCTCGGTGGGCAGCGTGACCAGGCCAAGGTCCGCGCCGCCGGCCAGCAGCGGGTGCGACGGCAGCACGCGCACCGTGTAACCGAAGGGGCCCGTACGCTCCAGGGCCAGCGGCCCCTCGTAGACCCAGCGGCCCTCCGCGTCCGGCCCGCCGGACGGCTTGAGCGGGAACGTCCGCGCGTCCGCGATCGCGTCGTCGGAGCCGACCCGGCCCGCCACGGCCTGCACCTCGACATCGTCGGGCCGCAGCTCACCGAGAGCCACGCCGACCCGCAGACTGAGCGTGGCGCCCAGCTCCGCCGTGGCCGGGGCGACACCCGCGGACACGGTCTCGACGTGCTCCACGGAGACGTACGGCCAGAGCGTACGGACCCGGTACTTCCAGGCCGCCAGTTCGGCCGCCGCCTTGGTGTCGAGGGCCCGGTGGGCCCGCGCGGCGGGCGCGTACAACCGCTCCACGTACTCGCGCACCATCCGGCCCGCGACCACCTTCGGTCCCAGCGTCACCAGCGTGCGGCGGACCATCTCGATCCACCGGCCGGGCATGGCCTCGCCGCCTGCCACGGCGTCCGCGGGCCGGTCCCTGTCGTAGAAGCGCGGCGCGATCCGGTTCTCGATCAGCTCGTAGAGGGCGCCCGCCTCCAGCTCGTCGCGCCGGTTCTCGTCGATGGCCGCCGAGCCGTCCGCCGTGGGGATGGCCCACCCGAAGTCCGGCTCGTACCACTCGTCCCACCAGCCGTCCAGGACGGACAGGTTGAGACAGCCGTTGAGCGCCGCCTTCATCCCGCTGGTGCCGCACGCCTCCAACGGGCGCAGCGGGTTGTTCAGCCACACGTCACAGCCGGGGTAGAGGTTCTGCGCCATGCCCATGCCGTAGTCCGGCAGGAACACGATCCGGTGCCGCACCCGGGGATCGTCCGCGAAGCGCACGAGCTCCTGGATGAGCCGCTTGCCGCCGTCGTCCGCCGGGTGGGCCTTGCCCGCCACCACGATCTGCACCGGGCGCTCCGGGTCGAGGAGCATCCTGGTCAGCCGCTCGGGGTCACGGAGCATCAGCGTGAGCCGCTTGTACGAGGGCACGCGGCGGGCGAAGCCGATGGTCAGCACGTCCGGGTCGAGGACCCCGTCGATCCAGCCCAACTCGGCCGCCGCCGCGCCGCGCTGGCGCCAGGAGGCACGCAGCCGCTCCCGCACCTCGTCGACCAGCCTGGCGCGCAGGGTCCTGCGCACCTCCCAGATGTCCGCGTCCGCGATGCCGGCCACCGCCTCCCAGCGGCCCCGGCCGCCGACGCTGAGCGCCTGCTCCGCACGGGCCTCGCCGATCTGGCGGGCGCCGAGCGCGGCGACCTCGGGAGCGACCCAGGTCGGCGCGTGCACCCCGTTGGTGACCGAGGTGATCGGCACCTCGTCGGCGTCGAATCCCGGCCACAGCCCGGCGAACATCTGCCGGCTGACCGCCCCGTGCAGGAGGGACACCCCGTTGGCGCGCCCGGCGAGCCGAAGACCCATCACGGCCATGTTGAACAGGTTGGGGTCGCCGCCCTGGTAGGTCTCCAGGCCGAGGCCGAGCACCCGCTCGACGTCGACGCCCGGCAGTTCCCCGTCGGCCCCGAAGTGGTGGGCGACGAGCGCGCGGTCGAAGCGGTCGATGCCCGCGGGAACCGGTGTGTGCGTGGTGAAGACCGTGCCGGCCCTGACCGCTTCGAGCGCCGCCTCGAAGCCGGCGCCGTCGGGGTCCTCGGCCGTCAGTTCCCGGATCCGCTCCAGGCCGAGGAAGCCGGCGTGGCCCTCGTTGGTGTGGAAGACCTCGGGCACGGGATGGCCGGTGAGCCGGCAGTACGCGCGCACCGCCCGCACGCCGCCGATGCCGAGGAGCATCTCCTGCAGCAGCCGGTGCTCGCTGCCGCCGCCGTAGAGCCGGTCGGTGACCTCGCGTTCGCCGGGGCCGTTCTCCTCGACGTCCGAGTCGAGCATCAGCAGCGGCACCCTGCCCACCTGCGCCTGCCAGATCCGCGCGCGCAGCGCCCGGCCGCCGGGCAACGCCAGCTCGACCTGGGCCGGCGTGCCGTCCTCCTCGCGCAGCTGGGTCAGCGGCAGCTCGTGCGGGTCGAGGACCGGGTAGGTCTCCTGCTGCCAGCCGTCCCTGGACAGGGACTGGCGGAAGTAGCCGTGCCGGTAGAGCAGCCCCACCCCGATCAGCGGGACGCCCAGGTCACTCGCGGACTTGAGGTGGTCCCCGGCGAGGATGCCGAGGCCGCCGGAGTACTGCGGCAGGGCGGCGGTGATGCCGAACTCGGGTGAGAAGTACGCGACGGCGGCCGGCAGGTCGCCTCCCCCGTCGCCGTCCGCCGCGGGGGGGGTGTCCGCGTCGGCGTCCGGGCCGTCGAGTCCGGCGTCCCGCCGCTGGTACCAGCGGTCGCCGTGCAGATAGGCGTCCAGGTCCGCCGCGACCGCGGTCAGTCTGTCCACGAAGGCCCGGTCGGCGGCCAGCTCGGCCAGCCGTGTCGCGGACACGGCGCCGAGCAGCCTGACCGGGTCGCGGCCGGCGGCCTCCCAGCCCTCCGGGTCGACGGCCTCGAACAGTTCGCGGGTCCCCGTATGCCAGGACCAGCGCAGGTTGCGGGCCAGATCGCTCAGCGGGCCGAGGGGCTCGGGAAGCACCGGACGGACGGTGAACCGACGGATTGCCTTCACGTGCTCCACCTTCGCAAGGGACGTACGTATCGGAGGGGACGCACCGCACCGGGCGTCCCGCCGTGGTGAGACGTTAGCCGGACCCTGCCCCCGACAACCACGGCGCATTCGCGCGCGTCGCGGCGGTTTCCGCGCCGTACCTCCGGCGTACCGGGTCCGGACCTGTTCCGTTGGGCCGGTGCGTATGCCCGCCGGGGCAGAGTGTGCGGCGCGTGCCGAGGCGGACTCGCGCGCGGCGGCCGCCCGGTGGAGGATTGGGTGACCGCAGCGGTGCGAGGAGTCAACACACCGCCGGATTGACAAGCCCTCCCGCATGGAAGGCTCCCCCGTACGCACGGTCCTGGAGTGCCGTTCGGGTGAACGCGGGGAGGAAAGGCCTTGCTCGCATACTGTTCGCAGTCGATCAAGCAGCTACAAAGAACAGCAAAACGCGTACAAAATCTTTATCGCTCCCCCGTTGCCCGTATGGCACTCCGCCTGCCGTGCTCGCTGCGTGCTGGTCCACAGCACCGCCCGACCCGTACGACGTGTCCTGCTCGCCACGCCCGCCCAGCCCTCAGGTGATTCGGTGAAACTGATCGGTCGCATCCCCGTCCTGGACGTATCTCCCCTCGTCGACGGCGGCAGACGCCCCGCGAAGGCGGTGAGCGGTGAGACCTTCCAGGTCACCGCGACCGTCTTTCGCGAGGGTCATGACGCCGTCGCCGCCAATGTCGTGCTCACCGACCCGGCGGGCCGTCCAGGGCCCTTCACGCCCATGCGCGAACTCGCGCCCGGTACGGACCGCTGGGGCGCGGAGGTCACCCCGACGGAGGAGGGCGCCTGGACGTACACCGTCGAGGCGTGGAGCGATCCCGTCACCACGTGGCGGCACACGGCCGGCATCAAGATCCCGGCCGGACTCGACACCGAACTCGTCCTCGCGGAAGGCGCCGCCCTGCACGAGCGCGCCGCCGAGGGCGTACCGAAACGGGAGGGCCGCGAGTCGGTGCTCGCCGCCGTGGACGGGCTCCGCGACACCACCCGGCCGGCCGCCGCCCGGCTGGCGGCGGCGCTGACCCCGGAGGTGGACGAGGCGCTGGCGCGGCATCCGCTGCGGGACCTGGTCTCGCAGTCGAAGCCGCTGCCGCTGCGGGTGGAGCGCCGGCGGGCGCTGTTCGGGTCCTGGTACGAGATGTTCCCGCGCTCCGAGGGCGCGGTCGTCAAGCCCGGCGAGCCGCCGGTGAGCGGAACGTTCGCGACGGCGGCCGAACGGCTGCCCGCGATCGCCGCGATGGGCTTCGACGTGGTGTACCTGCCGCCGATCCACCCCATCGGATCGACGTTTCGCAAGGGCCCCAACAACACGCTCTCCGCGGGGCCCGAGGACGTCGGCGTGCCGTGGGCGATCGGCTCGGCCGACGGCGGCCACGACGCGGTCCATCCGGACCTCGGCACGATCGAGGACTTCGACCGGTTCGTCGAGACGGCGCGCGACCTGCGCATGGAGATCGCCCTCGACTTCGCCCTCCAGTGCTCCCCCGACCACCCGTGGGTCGCGAAGAAGCCCGACTGGTTCCACCACCGTCCCGACGGCTCGATCGCCTACGCGGAGAACCCGCCGAAGAAGTACCAGGACATCTACCCCATCGCGTTCGACGCGGACATGCGGGGACTCGTCAGGGAAACCGTGCGGATCCTGCGGTACTGGATGGAACACGGGGTACGCGTCTTCAGGGTCGACAACCCGCATACCAAGCCCGTGGTCTTCTGGGAGAAGGTGATCCGCACCGTCAACCGCACCGATCCGGATGTGATCTTCCTCGCCGAGGCGTTCACCCGCCCCGCGATGATGCGCACACTGGCCGCAGTCGGTTTCCAGCAGTCGTACAGCTACTTCACCTGGCGTACCTCCAAGCAGGAACTCACCGAGTACCTCACCGAACTCTCGGGGGATTCCGCGGCGTACATGCGCCCGAATTTCTTCGTCAACACGCCGGACATCCTGCACGCGTACCTTCAGGAGGGCGGGCGGCCCGCGTTCGAGACGCGCGCGGTGCTCGCCGCCACGATGTCCCCCTCCTGGGGCGTGTACGCGGGGTTCGAACTGTGCGAGGGCACTCCTGCGCGTGAGGGCAGTGAGGAGTACATGGACTCCGAGAAGTACCAGCTCAGGCCCAGGGACTGGGAAGCGGCAGAGCGTGAGGGCCGCACGATCGCACCACTGATCACCACGCTGAACCGGCTCAGGCGGCGGCATCCCGCGCTCCAGCAACTGCGGGACATCCACTTCCACGACGCCGACAACGACTCCGTCCTGGCGTTCAGCAAGCGGGCGGGTTCGAACATCGTTCTGGTGGTCGTCAACCTCGACCCGCACCACACCCAGGAAGCGACGGTCTCGTTGGACATGCCACGGCTCGGCCTCGCATGGCACGAGACCGTCCCGGTGCGCGACGAGCTCACCGGCGACACCTATCACTGGGGCAGGGCCAACTATGTGCGCCTGGAGCCGGGCGTCACGCCCGCGCACATCGTCGTCCTGCGACCGTCCCCGCCGATCGGAGGGTCACCCACATCATGATCGTCAACGAACCCGTCCACGACACCTTCGAGGACACTCCCGCGAAGGACCTCAACCCCGACTGGTTCAAACGCGCCGTCTTCTACGAGGTCCTGGTGCGCTCGTTCCAGGACAGCAACGGCGATGGCATCGGTGACCTCAAAGGCCTCACCGCCAAACTCGACTACCTGCAATGGCTCGGCGTGGACTGCCTCTGGCTGCCGCCGTTCTTCAAGTCCCCGCTGCGCGACGGCGGGTACGACGTGTCCGACTACACGGCCGTGCTCCCGGAGTTCGGCGACCTCGCCGACTTCGTCGAGTTCGTCGACGCCGCCCACCACCGCGGCATGCGCGTGATCATCGACGTGGTCATGAACCACACCAGCGACCAGCACCCCTGGTTCCAGGAGTCGCGCGCCAACCCCGACGGCCCGTACGGCGATTACTACATGTGGGCCGACGACGACAAACAGTTCGCCGACGCCCGCATCATCTTCGTCGACACCGAGGCGTCCAACTGGACCTTCGACCCGGTGCGCAAGCAGTACTACTGGCACCGCTTCTTCTCGCACCAGCCGGACCTCAACTACGAGAACCCGACCGTGCAGGAGGAGATGATCTCCGCCCTGCGGTTCTGGCTCGACCTCGGCATCGACGGTTTCCGCCTCGACGCCGTGCCGTACCTGTACGCGGAGGAGGGCACCAACTGCGAGAACCTGCCGCAGTCGCACTCCTTCCTCAAGCGGGTGCGCGCGGAGATCGACGCACACTACCCGGACACCGTGCTGCTCGCCGAGGCCAACCAGTGGCCGGAGGACGTGGTCGACTACTTCGGCGACTACGAGAAGGGCGGCGACGAATGCCACATGGCGTTCCACTTCCCGGTGATGCCCCGCATCTTCATGGCGGTGCGCCGCGAGTCGCGCTACCCGGTCTCCGAGATCCTGGCGAAGACGCCCGCCATCCCGAGCGGCTGCCAGTGGGGGATCTTCCTGCGCAACCATGACGAGCTCACCCTCGAAATGGTCACGGACGAAGAACGCGACTACATGTACGCGGAGTACGCCAAGGACCCGCGGATGCGCGCGAACATCGGCATCCGCCGCCGCCTGGCGCCGCTGCTGGACAACGACCGCAACCAGATCGAACTGTTCACCGCGCTGCTGCTGTCGCTGCCCGGTTCGCCGATCCTCTACTACGGCGACGAGATCGGCATGGGCGACAACATCTGGCTGGGCGACCGCGACGCGGTCAGAACGCCGATGCAGTGGACGCCCGACCGCAACGCGGGCTTCTCCTCCAGCGACCCGGGCCGGCTCTACCTGCCGACGATCATGGACCCCGTCTACGGCTACCAGGTCACCAACGTCGAGGCGGCCATGGCGTCGCCGTCGTCGCTGCTGCACTGGACCCGCCGGATGATCGAGATCCGCAAGCAGAACCCGGCGTTCGGCGTCGGCACGTACACCGAACTGCCGTCGTCCAACCCCGCGGTGCTGGCCTTCCTGCGGGAGGCGCCGTCGCCGGAGGGCAACGGCGACGACCTGGTGCTGTGCGTGCACAACTTCTCGCGGTTCGCCCAGCCCACCGAACTGGACCTGCAGGAGTACAGCGGCAGACACCCCGTCGAGCTGATCGGCGGGGTGCGCTTCCCGGCCATCGGCGAGTGGCCGTACCTGCTCACCCTGGCGGGCCACGGCTTCTACTGGTTCCGGCTGCGCAAGGACGCGACGCCCGTACCGCTGCCCTCGGGTCCCTCGCTCGGCGAGGGGGTCGGCGCGGCACCCGGCACCAAACCCGTTCCCGGAAGCCCGGAATCGGGTCCGGTCCCGGGGCCGGCGTCCGACGGTGCCGCGGGCGGTGCCCCCGCCGCCTCGCGGACGGCGCCGGCACCGGGCGGGACGCCCGACCCCGGTCAGCCACGTCCCTGAGGGGCCGGGGAACGAACGGAGCGGCACGCCGGCGCACGCCCGGCCGGCGGCGCCCGTGCGGGGCGGTTTCCACCGCCCCGCACGGGGCACTCTCACCGACGGCCGGTTCATGGGGCGCGGGCCTCGTGCGCGACCTCAGGTACGGGCCCCGACTCCGTACGGATCATCCTCACCCGACACATCCCGTACAGCCGGACAGCAATCGCCGCAATCCGGGACACTCTGCGCATCCTGTGGTGTACCCGGGGAAAGGACGCGCTGCCATGCCGAAGGCTGCATCCACCCGGAGTACCGCACGCCCGGCCGCCGTCCGGGGCCAGGCCCCGTCCGCCGCCGCGACGGCGATGGTCGACTCGCTCGCCCCGCTGCTCGCGACATGGCTGCCGCATCAGCGCTGGTTCGCCGGCAAAGGGCGCAGCCTCACGGCGCTCGTACCCGTCGCGGTCACCGAGCTGCTGCCCCCCGTACCGTCCGGCGGCGAGGGCCCCGGCCTGCTCCACCTGCTGCTGCGGGTCGAGCAGCAGGACCCCCAGCAGCCCCCGGCCGCACCGGCCGGCCCCGGCGACTGCTACCAACTGCTCCTCGGCGTACGGACATCGCTGCCGCCGCACCTCGCGTCGTCCCTCGTCGGCCGGGTGGAGCAGGGGCCGCTCGCGGGCCGTACGGTCTACGACGCGCTGCACGACCCGTACCTCGCCGGCGTCCTCATGGACCGGCTGCGCAGTGTGGACACCGTCGGACCGCTGCGGTTCGGCCGCGCGGGCCGCATCCCCGCCGGGCTCGCGCCCCGGCTGCTCGACGCCGAGCAGTCCAACACGTCCCTGGTCTACGGGGAGGCGTACATCCTCAAGATCCTGCGGCGGGTGGTCCCCGGCCCCCACCCGGACCTGGAACTCCCGCTGGCGCTCGCCGCCGAGGGGTGCGAGCGGGTGCCCGCACCGGTGGCCTGGTTCGAGGCCGCCGACCCGGCGGGCAGCGGCGAGCAGCTGACACTCGGCGTCCTCCAGCCCTACCTGCGCGGCTCCGCGGACGGCTGGCAGCTGGCGCTCTCCGCGCTCGCCGGCGGACATGACTTCCTGCCCGAGGCCCGCGAACTCGGCAGGGCCACCGCTCAGGTGCACCTGGCGTTGGCCTCCGCACTGCCGACGGTGGCGCTCGACAGCGCCCGCAGCGCCCAGCTCGCCGAGGCGATGAGCCGCCGGCTCGACACCGCGGCGCAGGCCGTGCCGGCGCTGCTGCCGTACGCGCCGGGTCTGCGGGCCGCGTTCGAGGCCCTCGGTGGTCCGGGCGCCGTGGCGAACGGCCGCCCCGCCCAGCGGGTCCACGGCGACCTGCATCTCGGTCAGACGCTGCGCAGCCCGGACGGCACCTGGTCCGTCATCGACTTCGAGGGCGAGCCGGCCAGACCCCTCGCCGAGCGCCGAAGGCCCCAGCCGCCGGTGCGCGATGTCGCCGGGATGCTCCGGTCCTTCGACTACGCGGCGCGCTCCCACCAGCCGTGGCGCGCCGACTGGGCGGCACGCTGCCGGGACGCGTACTGCGACGGGTACGCGCAGGCGGCGGGCACCGACCCGCGCTCCGAGCCGGAACTCCTGCGCGCCTACGAGACGGACAAGGCGGTGTACGAGGTGCTGTACGAGGCGCGGCACCGGCCCGACTGGCTGCCGGTTCCGATGGCCGCGATCGAACGTCTGGCGGCGCAGCGGTGAGCGGACGAGGCGGCCCGTGACCTGCGGGGCGGCCCGCACTCGGCACGCCGCCCCCGTTCCCCGCGATCGGCCCCGCTTCGACCGTCTCCCCCGCGATCGCGGGCCTGCGCGCTCCGGCTCCCCCGGCCCCGGACCACCGCCCCGAACCACCGGCGGCGCCGCCCCGGACGGTGGATCACCCCGGCCCCACTCCCCCGCACCCCGGGTGGGAACGGCCACGCTCCCACCGGGTCCGGTCCACCGCGACCGGACCGGGCGGGGCCCGGCCACCGGCCGTATCACCGCTCCCCCGGCCCACTCGCGCCACGGCCACCCGTCCAGCAGACTCGTACCACGCCGTCCCCCGCAGTCCTTACGACAAGCCCCGCCCACGCTCTGTCCGACGCTCGCCGAGGAGGCAGCACCGTGACCGCCCGTCCGCCGTCCGACACCCCGTCGGAGCCAGAAGTCTCCGCCCGATTCCGTCCCGCCAAGGCATCCGGTTCCGTACCGGTCGGCAAACCCGGCAAGCAGCCGCCCCGCAAACCGGTGCCCGCGCGCCGGGGCCCGGCCGGCGACGCCGCCGGGCCGTCAGGGGCGGCCGGCGGCGCGTCGAACGGTGCCACGGGTACGCCCCACGCTCCGGCCCTCGACGACGGCGACCGGGGGCGCCTGCTGCGCGGTGAACACCACGACCCGCACGGGCTGCTGGGCGCCCACCCGCTGAGCGGCGGCGGTGTGCTCGTCCGTGCGCTGCGCCCTTACGCGCTCGCGGTCACCGTCGTCACGGACGGGTTGACGGCCGAGCTGAACGACGACGGCGACGGGCTGTTCTCCGGTGTGCTGCCGCTCACCGCGGTGCCCGCGTACACGCTCCGCGTGCGCTACAGCGGCCCCGCCGCCGGCGACGGCACGGCCGAGGACGTGGTCGAGGTACAGGACCCGTACCGCTTCCTGCCCTCGCTCGGCGACCTGGACCTCCACCTGATCGCGGAGGGACGGCACGAGCAGCTGTGGAAGGCGCTCGGCTCGACGGTCATGGAGCACGAGGGCGTGACGGGCACCCGCTTCACGGTGTGGGCTCCGAACGCCCGGGGCGTCCGCGTGTCCGGCGCGTTCAACTACTGGGACGGGACGGCGCTGCCCATGCGTTCGCTGGGCTCCAGCGGCGTGTGGGAGCTGTTCGTGCCGGAGGCCGGCGAGGGCGACGTCTACAAGTACGACATCTGCACGCCGGAGGGCCACCACTCGCTGCGCGCCGACCCGATGGCGCGGCGGACCGAGGTGCCGCCCGCGACGGCGTCGATCGTGACGGTGTCGACGTACGCGTGGCGCGACGAGGAGTGGCTGGCCCGCCGGGGCGAACGGCCGGCGCACACCGCGCCTTTCTCCGTCTACGAGCTCCACCTGGCGTCCTGGCGTCCCGGACTCAGCTACCGCCAGCTCGCGGAGCAGTTGCCCGCGTATGTGACGGAGCTCGGCTTCACGCACGTGGAGCTGATGCCGGTCGCCGAGCACCCCTTCGGCGGGTCCTGGGGCTACCAGGTCACCGGCTTCTACGCGCCGACGTCGCGGATGGGCACGCCCGACGACTTCAGGTTCCTCGTGGACGCCCTGCACCGGGCGGGCATCGGGGTGCTCGTCGACTGGGTGCCCGCGCACTTCCCGAAGGACGAGTGGGCACTCGCCCACTTCGACGGCCGTCCGCTGTACGAACCCGGTGACACGACCAAGGCCGAACACCCGGACTGGGGCACGCTGACCTTCGACTACGGCCGCACCGAGGTCCGCAACTTCCTGGTCGCGAACGCCGTGTACTGGTGCGAGGAGTTCCACATCGACGGACTTCGGGTCGACGCGGTCGCCTCGATGCTCTACCTCGACTACTCCCGCGAGGCCGGGCAGTGGACGCCCAACGAGTACGGCGGGCGCGAGAACCTGGACGCGGTGCGCTTCCTGCAGGAGATGAACGCGACGGTCTACCGGCGCTGCCCCGGCGTGGTCACGATCGCCGAGGAGTCCACCGCCTGGGACGGGGTCACCCGCGCCACGCACCACACGGGCCCCGGCGGCTTCGGCGGCCTCGGCTTCGGACTCAAGTGGAACATGGGCTGGATGCACGACTCCCTGCAGTACATGGCCAAGGAGCCGGTGCACCGCAGGTACCACCACGACGAGATGACGTTCTCGATGGTGTACGCGTACAGCGAGAACTACGTCCTGCCGATCTCGCACGACGAGGTGGTGCACGGAAAGGGCGCCCTGGTGTCGAAGATGCCGGGCGACTGGTGGCAGCAGCGCGCCAACCACCGGGCGTACCTCGGCTTCATGTGGGCCCATCCCGGCAAGCAACTGCTGTTCATGGGGCAGGAGTTCGCGCAGGGCGCCGAGTGGTCCGAGAGCCACGGGCCCGACTGGTGGCTGGTCGACCCGTCCTACCCGGCGGCGGACGACCACCGGGGCGTACGCGACCTGGTGGCGGAGCTGAACGCGGTCTACCGGGACACCCCGGCGCTGTGGGAACGCGACACCGAACCCGAGGGGTTCGCCTGGGTCGACGGAGGCGCGGCGGAGGACAACGTGTTCGCCTTCCTGCGCTACGACCGGTCGGGCGCGCCGCTGCTCGCGGTGTCCAACTTCGCACCGGTCGTGCGCGAGGGCTACCGGCTCGGAGTGCCGGACGCGTACGAGGGCTGGACGGAGGTGCTCAACACCGACGCCGGCCGCTACGGCGGCAGCGATGTACGCACCGTCGAGGTGCTGAAGCCCGAGCCGGTGCCGTCGCACGGGCGCGAGGCGAGTGTGTGCCCGACGCTGCCGCCGCTGTCGACCGTGTGGTTCCGGCCGGTGTGACACCCGCCCGCACGGGGCCCTCAGCGGGAGCCGGCCCAGCTCTCGGCGCGGGCGGCGGTCCTCGGCGCGGGTGACCGGGGGATCCTCGGCGGCGGGCCGGCATCCGGTGCGACGTGACAGTTCTCGGCCGGTGGCCCCTGGTTCTCGCGGGGGCCACCGGCCGTCGACGTGGTGAGCGCCGCTGCGCGGAGCCGCCGGCGCTGCGACGCTCAGCTCAGGGCCGCTGCCAGCCGGTCGGCGATCTCCGCGGGCGAGGGCATGGACGCGATCTGGTCGGCCGCTTTGCGGGCGTTGTCCGCGTACACCGGGTCCGCGAGCACCTCGGCGGCGGCGCGGGCGACAGCCTCGGGGGTGGCTTCCTGCGGCGGTACGGCGACACCGGTGCGGGACGCGGCGACCCCGGCCGCCTGCAGGAACTGGTCGGCGCCCTGCGGGACGACGACGAGCGGCAGGCCGCGCGAGAGCGCCGCCAGGGTGGTGCCCGCGCCACCGTGCGTGAGGACGAGGTCGACACCGTCCAGCAGCTGGGCGAGAGGGGTGAACCCCACGAAGTCGATCCGCTCGTCGTCGATGTCGTAGTCGTCGGCGGACGCGGTCAGCCCGAGCGTGACCCGCAGGTCGATGTCGGCCCCGGACACCGCGGTCAGGATCGGGCCGAGGACCTGGGGCTCGGCGAAGTACGTGCCGAACGTGACGAGCACGCGGGCCCTGCCGCCCGGCGCCTTCACGCCCGTGGGGGACGCCGCCGGGGCGCCGGGGCCCTGGTGCGGCTCGGGCCGCAGCGCGAGCCGGCCCTGCGGGGCGGTCCAGCCGGGCGCCTGGATCAGGTCGGGGCAGGGGTCGAGGTACCAGCGGGCGGGGTTCATGGCAAGGCCCCGGTCGCTGAAGCGGCTCGCCGCGACGGCGGCCAGGCCGTCGGTGAACTCGGCGGGGATCGCGGGCCCGAAGGCGAGTGTCGCGAACGGGACGTCGAGCGCGGCGGCGGCGAGCGGGCCGACGAAGTCGCACGCCTCCGCGACGATCAGGTCGGGGGCGAAGCCGCGGGCCGCGGCGAGCGCGTCGTCGGCGGTGAGGTCGACGCGCGTGCCCGCGAAGAACTCCGCGACGGCCGCGGGGGTCGGGTCCGCGGCGGCGTTGACGCCCGTCCTGCGGGCGGTCTCGGCGAAGAGCACGTCGACCGACGGGCCGACGCCGAGCAGGTCGATGCCCTCGGGGGCCAGGACGGGCGCGAAGGCGTCGGACGTCATGACCGCGACCGCGTCGCCGCGGTCCCGGAAGGCACGGGCGAGCGGCAGCTGCGGGAGCAGGTGCCCGTGTGCGGGCGTGCTGGAGAAGAGTATGCGCATATTGACTAGAGTACGACTACATCGAATTATGCTGTCCCCGACACCCCGAGGACGGCGTAGGAAACCTGGTCCGCCAGCCATTCCTCGGCGTGGCGCCAGCTCCATTCGAGGCTGCGCAGCCGGCGCCACGAGCCGGGTCCCGTGTAGTACTCCAGGACCCGTGTGGCGTCCGCGCGGGTCATGCCGTCGCGCAGCAGACCCAGTTCGGCGAGGCGCGCCGAGACCAGGTCGAACCGTTCGCGCTGCAGGTTCTCCGCGCGGCCGACCGCAGCGGTGATGTGCGGATCGGCCGACGCGTTGTCGTACAGCACGGCCATGGTGCGGGCGTGGCGCCGGACGATCTCGCCCGCGCCGGCGACGGTGAGTGCGACGATCTCGGGGCCGCTGGTGGCCGAGCGCACGGCTGAGGTCGTCCGGATGATGGTCTCGTCCCCCGCCGCGCGCTCCATCAGGGCGACCACCAGGGACGGCTTGCTGCCGAAGGCCGCGTAGACAGTGCCCTGGGCGACGTCGGCGACCTCCGCGACGCGGGTGATGCTCACCCGCGCGTAGCCGTGCTCGGCGAACAGGGCCTCCGCCGCGTCCAGGATGGAGTTCCTGGTGGTGGCGGCGGACCGCTCGCGAACCGTGGAGCGATAAGGGCGACGTGTCATGGTTCCACTGTAGAAGCACCCTCCCCGCCCGATCGGCTGAGCGGGTTGTGCATTGACCGCAGTGCGGCTGCGGTCAATGCGGCCGGATCCCGGTCACCGCCCGGCCCGGGCCCACCGGGCCCTGACCGGCGCCGCCCGGGTGCGGTTGCCGCGTCCGAGGGGGCGCGGAAGCCGCTGAGGTGCGCCTTCCCAGCGGCGACGATCATGTACGCTCCCGCCGCGATCTCCTGGCCGGCAAGGCCTCGCCGGCCCGTCCCGGCCCCGCACACGTCGAAGCGAGGTCCCCGGCTACGACGTCGGCCGGTGATCCGCGTTGCGGACGATACCGAGCCACTGGGTCGGCCGCGTCAGCGCCACGTACAGGTCGTTGACACCGCGCGAGGAGCGGTCGAGCACGGCATCCGGGTCGACGACGATCACCCGGTCGAACTCCAGGCCCTTCGCCTGCCGGGGGGTGAGCAGCACCGTCGGACGGGTCAGGTCGGGGCTCTCACCGTGCGACGCGTCGGGAAGCCCGGCGGACAGGCCGGGCAGCAGTGCGGGGGGCGCGATCACCGCGAGCCGGCCGCCGTCGGCCGGTTCGCCGCGCCGCTCGCCGGCCAGGCCGGCGGTGGCCGTGACCAACTCCTCGGCGGGCACACTGCGCACGAGCGGCGCGACGCCGGTGGAGCGCACCGAGCGCGGCGGCACGAACTCCGGCTCCACCGAACGGCGCAGGTCCGCCGCGACCTCCATGATCTCCGCCGGTGTGCGGTAGTTGACGCCGAGCCGCTCCAGCGTCCAACGGTCGCCGACGTGCGGGCGCAGGATCTGCTCCCACGAGTCGCAGCCGGCCGGGTCGCCCGTCTGCGCCGGGTCGCCGAGCAGCGTCATCGACCGGCTGGGGCAGCGCCGCATCAGCAACCGCCAGGCCATCGCCGAGAGTTCCTGTGCCTCGTCCACGACGATGTGCCCGAAGGCCCAGGTACGGTCGGCGGCGGCGCGCTCGGCGGCGCTGCGCGTGTCGATCTCCTCGTGCCGCTCGGCGAAGCGCTCCGCGTCGATGATGTCGTGCGCGGCGAGGACCTCGGACTCCTCGTCCTCGAACTCGTACGTCTTGGAGCCGACGGACACGTCCAGCACGCCCTGCGCGTAGGCGACCTGCTCCTGCCGGGCGGCCTCCTGCGTCGCGCGCGTCGCGCTGTCGTCCGCGCCGAGCAGTTCCGCGGCCTCGTCCAGCAGGGGCACGTCCGCCGGCGTCCAGGGGCCCTCACCGCGCCGTACGAGCGCCTGCTCGTGCTCGGGCAGTTGCAGCGGGTCCGCGAGGAAGTCGCCGACCAGCCGCTGCGCGGTGAGGTCGGGCCAGAGTTCGTCGATCGCCGCGTGCACGGCGCGGCTGGTGGCGATCTCCTTGCCCAGCTGCGCGATGTCGTCAGGACCGAGCAGGTTGGGCCCGCCGTACGGGTCGCCGCCGATGCGCTCGGCGAGCTGCCCGGTCAGTGCGTCGATGACGCGGAACGCGAAGTGGGGGCGGGCGAGGTTGTGCGGGAGACCGGTGGCGCGGGCCGCGGCCCGCGCGTCCTCCGCGGTGGCGCGGTCCAGGGGGAGGGCCCCGTGGTCCTCGTGGTGGATCTCGGTGACGCGTTCGGGCACCGTCTGCCGGTCCCGTACGACGCGGGCGAGCACGTCGGCCATGGCCGCGGCGCCCTTGACCGCCGCGGCGGCCGGGCTGTCGGTGCCGGTGGCCACGACCCCGGGGAAGAGTTCGCCGGTCGTGGCCAGCAGGACGCCGGTCTCGCCGAGGGACGGCAGCACCTCGCCGATGTAGCCGAGGAACGCGGGGTTGGGCCCGACGATCAGCACGGCGCGGCGGGCGAGCTGCTCGCGGTGCGCGTACAGCAGATAGGCGGCGCGGTGCAGGGCGACCGCCGTCTTGCCGGTCCCCGGACCGCCCTCGACGACGAGCACGCCGTGGTGCGGGGCCCGGATGATGCGGTCCTGCTCGGCCTGGATCGTCTGCACGATGTCGGTCATGCGGCCGGTGCGTGCCGTGTTCAGCGCGGCGAGCAGCACCTCGTCCGCGTCGCGGTTCTCGTAACCGGTCCGGGTGGCGTCGCCGAGATCCATGATCTCGTCATGCAGATCGGTGACCGTGCGACCCTGCGTGGTGAGATGCCGGCGGCGGCGCAGTTCCATCGGGGAAAAGCCGGTCGCGAGATAAAAGGGCCGGGCGACAGGGGCGCGCCAGTCGATGAGGAGCGGGGTCCGCTCCGCGTCGTCCTCGCGCATTCCGATGCGGCCGATGTGGTGGGTCTCGCCGTTACGGAAATCGATTCGGCCGAAACAGAGCCCGGTCTCCACGGCATTCAACTGGGAGAGCCGCGCGGTTTCCTCCAGGACGTGCACGTCCCGCTCCAGTTTGGCCTGCCGACCGGTCCCCACCTGGGTGACGGACCGCCGAACCGAGCCTTCCGCACGGTCCCTGAGAGCATCGAGGCGCGCATACAGGCCCGAGATGAATTGTTGCTCGTTCTGCAATGCGTCGGTTGACAATTCGGCCCCTGCCCTAGTATGCTGCGTTCATTGAGCTCACCGCGCTCACTTCTCACACTCTCCGCCATCACGGAATCGCCGGGATAATTCCCGCCGCGTTGAAGCATGCGTGAGCACGGAAACCCCCAATATACGCAGAGAAACACCCCGTCCGTCAATTGACGAACGGGGTGTTTGTCCTTTTCGTGTCGTGTCCCGGCCGAGAACGGCCGACGCGATCGCCCGGGCGGCCCGGTGCCGGGCCACCCACGTCGCGCGCGGGGCGGGGCGCGAGCGACGGCCTCAGACGCCGAGCGGCCCGACGACGTCGTCGAGCTCCTGGAGCAGCCGCCGCTTGGGCCGGGCCCCCACCATCGACTTCACCGGCTCGCCGTCACGGAAGACCATCAGCGTCGGCATCGACAGCACGGCGTACTTCGCGGCGGTCGCCGGGTTGGCGTCCACGTCGATCTGCACGACCCTCAGCCGGTCCGCCTCCTGACGCGCGACGGCGCCGAGCACGGGGGCTAGTTGCCGGCACGGACCGCACCAGTCGGCTGTGAACTCCACGAGTACGGGCAGGCCGGGCGCGCGCACGACGGCCTCGAAATCAGCGTCGGTGACGGTGGCCACGCCTTCGATCTCGGTCATCTGCTGTCCTTCGGGTGATGGGTGGGGCGCTGAGGGCGGTGGTGCGTGAGGGCCTCGGAGAGTTCGCAGCGGGGCTCGGGAGCGTCCGAGGCGTACGGCTGGTGCGGGTGGTTCGGCTCGTGCGGGTGGTTCGGCTGGTACGGCGGTGCAGGCGTGAGCGGTGCCCGCGCCGCCCGCACCCCATCCGGACCGGGTCCCCCGGGCCCGGGGGATGTCGCAGGTCCCGGGGATGTCGCGGGCTCGGAAGGGGGAGCCGGCGACCGGGTGCGGCCACCTGCATGTGCGTCCTCCGCCCTGGCCAGGTGTGCCGCGACCTCGTCCCGCACGGAGGCCAGCTGATCGATCAGGACATCGAGCTCGGTCAGCTTTCGCCGGTAGACGGCGAGCGAACCCGCACACGCGTCGCCCGAGGGGTGTCCCGCACGCAGGCACTCCACGAACGGCCGGGTCTCCTCCAGGTCGAACCCGAAGTCCTGCAGCGTCCGGATCTGCTGGAGCAGCCGCAGGTCGGCCTCGTCATAGGTGCGGTGGCCGTTGACCATCCGGCGTGCGGGCAGCAGCCCGCGGGACTCGTAGTACCGCAGGGCCCGGGTGGTCGTCCCCGCCCGCTCCGCCAGTTCACCGATGCGCATACCCACGAACGTACGTCTTGACGTCGACGTCAAGGCAAGCCCTGGCACTCCGCCGGGTCCGCGGCAGCGGTGGACCAGGGCCGCGGTCCCGGCGCGGGCCCGGGCCGTGCCCGGTCGCCGACGGGCCGCGGGGCCGCGGACGACGGTGCGGCAGTCGGCGTCCGTGGGCGCCGGCACCTGACCGGCCCGAGCGGTTGCGCGTCCGCTCGGGCCGGTCGGTTCCAGGGCCGGTTGGGGGTGGGGGATCAGACCCCGGCCCTGGTCTGGGGCGCGGTGTCGTCACCGTGCCGGTCCGGTACGTCCTGGGACCCGCCGTCCTCGGGAGGACCACCGTCGACGGGGGGCTCGCCACCCTTCGGCAGGGCGCCGCCCACGGTGTTGCCGCTCTCGTCCATCAGTGTCGTCTCGTCGAACGGGACGCGGCCGGCGAGCACTTCGTCGAGGCGGCCCCGGTCGAGTTCCTTCGTCCAGTTGCCGACGAGGACGGTGGCGACCGCGTTGCCCGCGAAGTTCGTCAGGGCGCGGGCCTCACTCATGAAGCGGTCGATGCCGACGATCAGGCCCACGCCGTCCAGCAGTTCGGGCCGGTGCGACTGCAGGCCCCCCGCGAGGGTCGCGAGACCCGCGCCGGTGACGCCCGCGGCGCCCTTCGACGCGACGACCATGAAGACGAGCAGCGAGATCTGCTGGCCGATCGAGAGCGGCTTGTCCATCGCGTTGGCGATGAAGATGGACGCCATCGTCAGATAGATGGCGGTGCCGTCGAGGTTGAACGAGTAGCCCGTCGGCACGGTGATGCCCGCGACGGACTTGCTGACGCCGAGGTGTTCCATCTTCGCGATGAGCCGCGGCAGCGCCGACTCCGACGAGGACGTCGAGAGGATCAGCAGGAACTCCCGGGCCAGGTACTTCAGCAGCAGGAAGATGTTGACCCGGGCGAACAGCCGCAGCACCAGGCCGAGGATGACGAAGACGAAGACAGCGCACGTCACATAGAAGCCGATCATGATGACGGCGAGCGACTTGAGCGCGTCGACCCCGGTCTCGCCGACCACCGCCGCCATCGCCCCGAACGCTCCCACCGGAGCGACCCACATGATCATGGCGAGAATGCGGAACACCAGCCGCTGAAGGTGCTCGATACCGCGCAGGACCGGCTCGCCCGCCGGGCCCATCGCCTGCAGCGCGAAGCCGGCGAGCAGGGCGATCAGCAGGGCCTGGAGCGTGGAGCCCTCGGTGAAGGCCGAGACCAGCGTAGTGGGGATGATGCTGAGCAGGAAGTCGGGCAGCGAGTCGCTGGTGCCCTTGGCCTGCGCCAGGCCCGACTGGCGTACGGACTCGGTGAGGTGCAGGCCCTGGCCCGGCTCCAGGATGTTGCCGACGACCAGGCCGATGGCGAGGGCGACGGTCGACATCACCAGGAAGTAGCCGATGGCGAGGCCGCCGACCGCGCCGACCTTGGCGGCCTTGCGCACCGAGCCGATGCCCAGCACGATCGTGCAGAAGATGACCGGCGCGATCATCATCGTGATCAGATCGACGAAGCCGGTGCCGATGGGCTTGAGCTGGACGGCGGTGCCGGGGGCGACGAAGCCCACCAGGATGCCCAGCAGCACGGCAACCACCACGGCGATGTACAGGAAGTGGGTTCGGTCCCGCCTCGCGGCCACGTGTCCTCCTTGACTCGGGGTCCCGGTGACTATCCACCGCGCTGTGACCCCGGTCACCCTTCTGTTCATTTCGTTCATACGATTTCCAGCCAGGGGTTGTGGATATCGCCACGCCTCTCCGGCGGCGGGACGGGGACACTGGCGCCATGTCCTTCTTCCACGCGGCGCGGAAGCCGCGCAGTCTGGCCGGCCAGCTCTTCGCGATGCAGGCCGTGCTCGTGGCGGTGATCGTCGCGTGGTGTGCGGTGTTCGCGTACGTCAACGACCGTGCGCAGGCGCGGGGTACGGCGACGCGCGAGGTGCTGATCGCCGCGCGCTCGGTGGCGGACGCGCCCTCGGTACGGGCCGCGATCCGCACCGCCGACCCCACGGCGGAGCTCCAGCCGTACGCCGAGCGGGTCCGGCGCGACACGCGGGTCGACTTCGTCACGATCATGGACACGCACGGCATCCGCTGGACGCATCCCGACCCGAAGCAGATAGGCATGCGGTTCCTGGGCACGACGGCGCCGGCCCTGCGCGGGAAGACCTTCACCGAGACCTACACGGGCACACTCGGTCCCTCGACGCGCGCCGTCACCCCGATCAGGGAGGGCGGCCGCATCGTCGGCCTGGTCAGTGTGGGGATCACGGTGGAGCGCATATCCACACAGGTGACGCGGCAGCTGCGGGTGCTGTCGATGGTGGCGGGCGCGGCGCTGGTGCTCGGCGCGCTCGGCACGTACGTGATCAACGCCCGTCTGCGCCGCCACACGCACGGCCTGGACGCGCGAGGTCTGAGCCGGATGTACGACTACCACCAGGCCGCGCTGCACGCGGTGCACGAGGGGCTGCTGATGCTGGACGGAAGGCGCCGGATCGCGCTGATCAACGACGGCGGACGCGAGTTGCTGGGGCTCGACGCGTCAGCGGTGGGCCGGCCGGTGGCGGACCTCGGGCTGCCGCCGCCGCTCACCGGGGCGCTGCTGGCCTCCGAGCCACGGGTCGACGAGGTGCACCTGACCGAGGAGCGGGTCGTGGTGGTCAACACCCGGCCCGTGGTGGGCGGGGAGCGCAGCGGCACGGTGGTCACCCTGCGCGATCACACCGAGCTGCAGACGCTGTCGGGTGAGCTGGACTCGGAGCGGGGGTTCACCCAGGCGCTGCGTTCGCAGGCGCACGAGGCGGCGAACCGGCTGCACACGGTGGTCTCGCTGATCGAGCTCGGCCGGGTCGACCAGGCGGTCGAGTTCGCGACCTCCGAGCTGGAGTTGGCGCAGGCCCTCACGGACCAGGTGGTGGGTGCGGTGGGTGAGCCGGTGCTGGCGGCGCTGCTCCTCGGCAAGGCCGCGCAGGCCAACGAGCGCGGTGTGGAACTGGTGCTGGCACCGGACAGCCGGATGGACGACGGTGTGCTGCCGCCGACGCTGTCGACGCGCGACCTCGTGACGATCCTCGGCAACCTCGTCGACAACGCCGTGGAGGCGGCGGGAGCGGGCGGTGGCGGACTCGCGCGGGACACGGGCGGCGGACCCGCCCGGGTGACCGTGACGGCCCGCGTCGAGGAAGCGGCCGGCGCGGACGCCGGGGACGGACGGGGCGACGGGCCCCGTTCCGCGGCTGAGTTGCTGCTGCGGGTGCGCGACACGGGACCGGGTGTCGCCGAGGAGCGGATGGAGGAGGTGTTCCGGCGGGGCTGGTCGACCAACGGGCCGGGCCGCGGGCTCGGGCTCGCGCTCGTACGGCAGGCGGTGCACCGGGCGCGCGGGAGCGTGGAGGTGTCCCAAGGGGACGACGGCGGCGCCGAGTTCACCGTACGGCTGCCCCTGACGGCGGCCGGTCCCGCCACCGGCGCCGACGAGTGCGGGCCGGGGCGCCTGCTCGGGCACGGCGCGTCGGCGGGGGCCTCGTGAGCGGGCAGGAGTCCGCGTCCGGGGCGGAACGGATACGGGTGCTCATCGTCGAGGACGACACGGTGGCCGCCGACGCGCACGAGGTGTACGTGGGGCGCGTGCCGGGGTTCACGGTGGTCGGCGTCGCACACACACGCGCCGAGGCGGTCCGGGTGCTGGAACGCCGGGCGGTGGATCTGATCCTGCTCGACCTGTACCTGCCGGACGGTCACGGCCTGCAGTTGCTGCGGGCGATGCGCGCGGGCGGCCACCACGCGGATGTCGTCGCGGTGACGTCGGCGCGGGACCTGGCGCTCGTGCGGGAAGGGGTGTCGCTGGGCGTGGTGCAGTACGTGCTGAAGCCGTTCGCCTTCGCGACGCTGCGCGACCGGCTCGTACGGTACGCGGAGTTCCGGGCGGCGGCCGGGGAGGCGAGCGGGCAGGACGAGGTGGACCGCGCGCTCGGGGCGCTGCGCGCGCCGGAGCCCGCCGCCCTGCCCAAGGGACTCAGCGCGCCGACGCTGCGGGCGGTGACCCACGCGCTGCGCGGGTCGGGCGCGGGGCTCACCGCGGCCGAACTGGCCGTCGAGGTGGGCATCTCGCGCATCACGGCCCGGCGGTACCTGGAACACCTGGTCGGCGACCGCCGGGCTGAGCGCAGCCCCCGGTACGGCCAGGTCGGCCGCCCTGAACTGCAGTACCGCTGGGTCGCGGCACGGCACTGAACGGGCCGCGCACACCGGCGGCACGGGCTGGGCGCCCGCACACCGGGCACGGCCGGGGCCGGGGCCGGGCGTCGCCCGCACGGGCCCGCACCGGGCGCGGACGGGCCCCGCGCCCGCCCGTCCAGGAGGTGGGGCCAGGAGGCGGGGGGCCGGGGTGCCGGGCCGGTCAGAAGACCGACTCGGCCTCGACCATGCGGCTCTCGGGGACGGTCTTCAGCTGCGTGACGGCCTCGGCGAGCGGAACCATCTCGATCGACGTGCCGCGCAGTGCGGTCATCCTGCCGAATTCGCCGCGGTGCGCGGCCTCGACGGCGTGCCAGCCGAAGCGGGTGGCGAGGACGCGGTCATAGGCGGTGGGGGTGCCCCCGCGCTGGACGTGGCCGAGGATGACCGGCTTGGCCTCGGTGCCGAGGCGGTGTTCGAGCTCCGCGGCGAGGCGGTTGCCGATGCCGAGGAAGCGCTCATGGCCGAACTGGTCGATCTCGCCGCGGCGGTAGTCCATGCTGCCGGCGGCGGGGTGGGCGCCTTCGGCGACGCAGATCACGGCGAACTTCTTGCCGCGCTCGAAGCGTTCCCGCACCATCTTGACCAGCTTGTCGACCTCGAAGGGACGCTCGGGCAGGCAGATCCCGTGCGCGCCGCCCGCCATGCCGGACTCCAGCGCGATCCATCCGGCGTGCCGGCCCATGACCTCGACGACCATCACCCGCTGATGCGACTCCGCGGTGGTCTTGAGGCGGTCTATGGCCTCGGTCGCGACCCCGACGGCGGTGTCGAAACCGAAGGTGCGGTCCGTGGAGTGGATGTCGTTGTCGATGGTCTTCGGCACGCCGACGACGGGCATGCCGGCGTCCGACAGCAGCCTGGCCGCGGTGAGAGTGCCCTCGCCGCCGATCGGGATGAGGACGTCGATGCCGTAGCGGGTGGCGATTTCCTGGCAGTTCTCCGCGGCCTCGCGCAGACGGTCGCGTTCGAGCCGGGCCGAGCCGAGGATGGTGCCGCCGCGGGCGAGGATGCCGCTGACGGCGTTGAGGTCGAGCGGCCGGTAGTGACCGTCGAGCAGGCCCTTGAAGCCGTCCTCGAAGCCGATGACCTCGTCCCCGTGCTCGGCCATCGCGCGGTGCACGACCGACCGGATCACGGCGTTCAGCCCCGGGCAGTCGCCGCCCGCTGTGAGAATTCCGATACGCATGGTCGCTGTCGTCTCCTGCTCCTGCTGCGGTGCGGCCAGGGCGGTGGCCGTGTCGGCCTGGGCATGGCCGTGTACCGATCCTGCCACGGGCGATCCGCGGCTCGCGCACCCGTCCGTGCGGGCGTGCGGAGGCGCCGGCGGCGCGCGCCGCCCCGGCAGGCGCCGTCCGGGGCGCGGCGCGGCCCCGCCCTCCGGGGGGCGCGAGCACCCCCCGTCACCGGTCCGACCTGCCCTTCCACCCGTCCCGGAGCGCTGCGCCCAGGCTCGCGGGTTAGTGTCAAGGGGGCATGCCCGCCCCGGCACGCCCGTCGCCGCCGGACCCGAGCGGGGCCCGGCACAGGACGCGGCGGAACCGGACTCCGCAAGCGGACAGGGACTGTTCTCCGCGCCGTTCCCGTAAGGACGTGCGGGGCAGGTCGCCGTGCAGCACGGTGGCGGCCCCCAGCCGGATCCGGCGGGCGGGGCCCGGCCCGGATCACCCGAGGGGTGGGACATGCGCGGGAACGCCTCCTGCGGGCGCGCCCCCGGCTGCATGGTGGTGCCGTGCCGGGGCACCGGGACCGACTGGACGGGACGAGGGGAGCGCGCGTGACACGCGGCGTGTATGTGACCGGGATCGACCACGGGGACGGCCGGCAGGTGGTCGAACTGGGGGTCATGGAGCTGCTGACCCGGCAGGTCGACCGGGTGGGGGTGTTCCGTCCACTGGTGCACGACCGCCCCGACCGGATGTTCGACCTGCTGCGGTCGCGCTACCGGCTCTCCCAGAACCCGGACACGGTCTACGGCCTGGACTACGAGAGCGCCTCCGCGCTGCAGGCGGAGCGGGGCACGGACGAGCTGGTGTCCCAGCTGGTCGAGGGCTTCCACCGGGTGGCCCGCGACTACGACGTGGTGCTGGTCCTGGGTACGGACTTCGCGGCCACGCAGCTGCCTGACGAACTGGCGCTGAACGCGCGTCTGGCCAACGAGTTCGGCGCCTCCGTGATCACGGTGGTCGGCGGCAAGGACCAGCACGCCGAGTCGGTGCGCGCGGAGGCGCGCAACGCGTTCCGGGCGTACGAGGCGCTCGGCTGCGACGTGATGACCCTCGTGGTGAACCGGGTCGCGGCCGAGGACCGCGGGGACATCGCCGAGGGCCTTCGCACGCAGCTTCCCGTGCCCTGCTACGTCCTGCCCGACGACGCGGCGCTGGCCGCGCCGACCGTCGCGCAGGTCACCCGGGCCCTCGGCGGCACGGTGCTGCTGGGCGACGACGCGGGGCTCGCCCGCGACGCGCTCGATTTCGTCTTCGGCGGCGCGATGCTGCCGAACCTGCTGGGCGCGCTGACGCCCGGCTGCGTGGTGATCACTCCGGGGGACCGCGCGGACATCGTGGTGGGCGCGCTCGCCGCGCACTCCGCCGGTACGCCGCCGATCGCGGGTCTCGTCCTGACCCTGGACGAACGGCCGGCCGAACCGATCCTGCGGCTCGCCGAGCGCCTCGCGCCGGGCACCCCGGTGATCTCCGTGACCGAGGGGTCCTTCCCGACGGCGGCCCAGCTGTTCACCCTGGAGGGCAAGCTGAACGCGGCGACGCCCCGCAAGGCGGAGACGGCGCTCGGCCTGTTCGAGCGGCACGTGGACACGGCCGACCTCATCGAGCGGCTGTCGGTGGAGCGGGGCACGCGGGTCACTCCGATGATGTTCGAGCACGACCTGCTGGAGCAGGCGCGCTCACTGCGCCGCCGGGTGGTGCTGCCGGAGGGCTCGGAGGAGCGGGTGCTGCGCGCCGCGGAGGTGCTGCTGCGGCGGGACGTGTGCGACCTGACGCTGCTCGGTGACCCGGACGCGATCCTCAAGAAGGCGGCGGACCTCGGCGCGGACCTGGGCGCCGCGCAGCTGATCGACCCGGCCACCTCGGACCTGCGGGAGCGGTTCGCGGAGCGGTACGCGCAGCTGCGGGCGCACAAGGGCATCACGGTGGAGCTGGCGTACGACGTCGTGGCGGACGTGAACTATTTCGGCACGCTGATGGTGGAAGCAGGCCTCGCGCACGGCATGGTGTCGGGTTCCGTGCACTCCACGGCGGCCACCATCCGGCCGGCCTTCGAGATCATCAAGACCCGGCCGGGCGCCTCGATCGTCTCGTCGGTGTTCTTCATGTGCCTGGCCGACCGGGTCCTCGTGTACGGGGACTGCGCGGTGAACCCGGACCCGGACGCGGAGCAGCTCGCGGACATCGCCGTGCAGGCGTCGGCGACGGCCGCCCGCTTCGGGGTGGACCCGCGGATCGCGATGCTGTCGTACTCGACGGGCACGTCCGGTTCCGGCGCGGATGTCGACAAGGTGCGGGAGGCGACGCGGCTGGTGCGCGAGGCGCACCCGGAGCTGCGGATCGAGGGGCCGATCCAGTACGACGCGGCCGTCGAGCCGACCGTGGCCGCGACGAAGCTGCCGGATTCGCGGGTGGCGGGCCGGGCGTCGGTGCTGATCTTCCCGGACCTCAACACGGGCAACAACACCTACAAGGCGGTCCAGCGCTCGGCGGGCGCGGTCGCCGTCGGCCCGGTGCTCCAGGGCCTGCGCAAGCCGGTGAACGACCTCTCGCGCGGCGCGCTGGTCCAGGACATCGTCAACACCGTCGCGATCACCGCCATCCAGGCACAGGCAGCGCAGGAGGAAGAAACCGCATGAGCGACCCGGGCACCCCCGTTCGCGTTCTGGTCCTCAACTCCGGTTCGTCGTCGGTGAAGTACCAGTTGCTCGACATGGCCGCGGGCGAGCGCCTCGCGTCCGGCCTGGTGGAGCGGATCGGCGAGCGCTCCTCGCGCCTCGTGCACACCCCCCTCACGGCCGGGGGCGAGCGGCGGGAGCGCACGGAGCGGTTCGCCGATCACGGGGCGGCGCTGCGCGCCCTCTCCGCGGAGCTGGAGCGGGACGGTCTCGGCCTGGCCTCCCCCGAGCTGGCCGCCATCGGCCACCGGGTGGTGCACGGCGGTCCCCGCTTCACCGAGCCGACCCTGATCGACGACGACGTGCTGGCGGAGATCGAGAAGCTCGTGCCGCTCGCGCCGCTGCACAACCCGGCCAATGTGACGGGCATCCGCAGGGCGCGCGAACTGCGACCCGACCTGCCGCAGGTGGCCGTGTTCGACACCGCCTTCCACACGTCGATGCCGGAGCACGCGTTCCGTTACGCCATCGACACGGCGACCGCGGACGCGCACCTGGTGCGCCGCTACGGCTTCCACGGCACCTCGCACGCGTACGTGTCGCGGCGTGCGGCCCAGCTGCTGGGCAGGCCCTACGAGGACACCAACGTGATCGTCCTGCACCTGGGCAACGGCGCGTCGGTGTCGGCGGTCGCGGGCGGCCGGTGCCTGGACACGTCGATGGGCCTGACGCCGCTGGAGGGGCTGGTGATGGGTACCCGCTCCGGTGACATCGATCCCGCCGTGGTCTTCCACCTGTCGCGGGTGGCGGGGATGTCCGTTGACGAGATCGATGAACTTCTGAACAAGAAAAGCGGACTTGTCGGTCTCTGCGGGGACAACGACATGCGGGAGATCCGGCGCAGGATCGAGGCGGGCGACCGGGCCGCGGAACTCGCATTCGCGATCTACGTGCACCGCTTGCGGAAATACATCGGCGCGTACACCGCGGTGCTCGGCCGGGTGGACGCGGTGGTGTTCACGGCGGGGGTGGGTGAGAACGCCGCGGAGGTGCGGGAAGCTGCCGTCGCAGGTCTCGAAGGGTTCGGCCTCGCGGTGGACGCCGCGCGCAACGCCGTGCGCTCCGACGAGCCCCGGCTCGTCTCGCCGGACGGGTCGCGGGTCGCGGTCGCCGTGGTGCCGACCGACGAGGAACGGGAGATCGCACGGCAGACGTTCGCGCTCGCCACCCGTGAGGACGGTCCGGAATAAGGGACACGCCTGAGCGGGGTTCCGCCCATTTGTATTTATCACCAGGCGGAATATTCCGCCAGGAAACAAACCGATAGGATCAGCCTCATGCGCCGTTCCAAAATCGTCTGCACACTGGGCCCCGCCGTTGATTCGTACGAGCAGCTGAAGGCTCTCATCGAGGCCGGTATGAGTGTGGCCCGCCTGAACATGAGCCACGGAAGCCACGAGGAGCACCAGGGCCGTTACGACCGCGTCCGTCAGGCGGCGGCCGACACCGGCCGCGCTGTGGGCGTGATGGTCGACCTCCAAGGCCCCAAGATCCGCCTGGAGACCTTCGCCGAGGGCCCCGTCGAGCTGGTGCGCGGTGACGAGTTCACCATCACCACCGAGGACGTGCCGGGTGACAAGTCCATCTGCGGCACCACGTACAAGGGCCTGCCGGGCGACGTCGCCGCGGGCGACCCGATCCTGATCAACGACGGCAACGTCGAGCTCCGGGTCGTCGAGGTGACCGGGTCCCGTGTCAGGACGATGGTCGTCGAGGGCGGTGTCATCTCGGACCACAAGGGCATCAACCTGCCCGGCGCCGCGGTCAACGTGCCCGCGCTGTCCGAGAAGGACATCGACGACCTGCGGTTCGGCCTGCGGATGGGCTGCGACATGGTCGCGCTGTCCTTCGTGCGCGACGCGCAGGACGTGGTGGACGTCCACAAGGTGATGGACGAGGTCGGCCGGCGGGTCCCCGTCATCGCCAAGGTGGAGAAGCCGCAGGCCGTGGCGAACATGGAGGCCGTCGTCGCGGCGTTCGACAGTGTGATGGTGGCCCGTGGCGACCTCGCCGTCGAGTACCCGCTCGAAAAGGTCCCGATGGTGCAGAAGCGGCTCATCGAGCTGTGCCGTCGCAACGCCAAGCCGGTGATCGTGGCGACCCAGATGATGGAGTCGATGATCACCAACTCCCGCCCGACGCGCGCCGAGGCGTCCGACGTGGCCAACGCGATCCTGGACGGCGCGGACGCGGTCATGCTGTCGGCCGAGTCGTCGGTCGGCGCGTACCCGATCGAGACGGTCAAGACGATGTCGAAGATCGTCTCCGCCGCCGACAAGGAACTGCTCTCCAAGGGGCTGGAGCCGCTGGTCGAGGGCCGCAAGCCGCGCACGCAGGGCGGTTCGGTCGCCCGCGCGGCCTGCGAGATCGCGGACTTCCTCGACGGCAAGGCGCTCGTGGCGTTCACGCAGTCCGGTGACACGGCGCGCCGGCTGTCCCGCTACCGCACCGTTCAGCCGATCCTGGCCTTCACCACCGACGAGTCCACGCGCAACCAGCTCGCGCTGAGCTGGGGCGTCGAGTCCTTCGTCGTGCCGTGGGTGAGCACCACGGACGAGATGGTCGAGCTGGTCGACACCGAGCTCTCCAAGCTCCAGCGCTTCGGTGACGGCGACGCGATGGTCATCACCGCCGGCTCGCCTCCCGGGGTCCCCGGCACCACCAACATGGTCCGGGTCCACCACCTGGGCGGCGCACAGGGCTGAGCGCCCGGCACCACCGACGGGCCGCGCCCCGCTCTTGGTACCCACCGGGTACGGGCGGGGCGCGGCCCGTCGTCGCAGTCCCGCCCGGGCGGGACCGCGTCTCACAGGGCCCCTCTCGTACGGAAGCTCTCGTACGGAAGGTCACGTGCGGAAGCTCTCGTACGGCCCCTCTCGTACGGAAGGTCACGCACGCCCCTCCCGTACGGAAGGTCACGTGCGGCCCGCACCCGCGCGGCCGGCCCGGGCCGGGGCCCCGTCCGCGTGGGGCTCCCGGTCCGGCTCACGCGCCGCCGCTCAGAGGTCGGCGAGGAACGGGACGATGTTCTCCGCGGCGGCGATCTCCGCCGTCAGCGGGTGGTCCTCGCGCACCAGCGGCAGTGCCTGCCGCGCGCGCCGCAGCGCCTCGGCCACCGGGGTGTCCGGCAGCTCGACCGCCCGCAGCGACAGGGCCCGCACCACGCCGACCAGTTCGCAGGCGAGCACCGTGCGGTACGCGCTGACCGCCTCGGCGGTGCTGTGCGCGGCCTGGGAGGCGAAGCTCGCATGGTCCTCCAGGCCCCGGGAGATGATCGCCGTGCCCAGGGTCACGGGTGACGCCGCGTGCCGCAGCCGGCTGAGCGCGTCATGCGAGACGTACTCCAGGATCATGATCCCGGAGCTGCCCGCGGGACCGTCGGCGAGGAACGGGGCGAGGCCCGTCAGATCGGGCTCCACCAGGTCGCTGAGCCGGGCGCTGGACAGCTCGGCGACGTGGTGCAGCGCGGCGCGCAGCCGGTCGAGGCCGAGCGCCAGGTGCGAGGTCGCGAAGTGTCCGTGGTGGTAGACGCGTCCGGACTCGGCGTCGATGAAGGGGTTCTCCGCCGCCGCGTTGATGTCGATCTCCAGGATCCCCTTGAGGGCTTCCGCGGCCTCCAGCGCGGGTCCCTGCACCTGGGGAAAGGCCCGCAGCCCGAACGGGTCCTGCAGCCGGGCGCCGTCCGCGGGCTCCTCCTCGCCCCACAGGAGCCGCCGCATCTCCGCCGCGCAGTGCACGGAGCCGGGGTGCGGCCGCTGGGCGTGCACCCGGGTCGCGAAGGCCTCGGGCGAGCCGTCGAGCGCGATGTAGGAGAGCGCGGCCACCACGTGGCTGGCGCGCAGCAGCCGGCTCAGGTCGGACCAGGCGAGCACGGAAGTGGCCAGGGTGGCGGCGTTGCTGGAGATGAAGGCCAGCGCGTCGCCCGGGCTGATCGGCACCGGGTCGAGCGAGCCGGATCCCCAGGGCCGCTCGCCCGCGAGGGTGAGCGCGATCTCGGCGAGCGCGCCGAGATCGCCGGTGCCGATGGAGCCGCGTGAGTGCGGCGCGGGGATGGCGCCGACACGCAGCGCGGCGGCGAGCGCCTCAAGGAGCCTCGGGTGGACACCGCTGCCGCCGGCGGCGAGCTGGTTGAGGCGGATGACCAGCGTGGCCCGTACGGTGTCCTCCGGGGAACGCGGGCCGGAGGTGCCCGCGTGGCTGCGCAGCAGACGGAGTCCGTGCTGGTCGACGGCTTCGGGGTCGACGACCTCGTGGCGGTTGGCGCCGACTCCTGTGGTTCTCCCGTAGACCGCTCGCTTCGCCTCGCTGTCCCGTGCCACCCGGTACGCCTGGAGCGCGCGTTCCAGCGCTTTTCCGTCGAGGCTGACCGACGCTCCGCGCCGGGCGACACGGACGACGTCGTCGCACCGCAGCCCTCGTCCGTCGACGCGGATGTGGCTGGAGCTCATCCCGTTCACCTCCTTGACAACTATTCATTCATGAATGAGGCTCCATGAAACTTCTTATTCAGGATCTTGGCAAGAGGGTGGGCCGAGTGGCCTCCCGCGCGGATGGGACCACGTGGAACGATGCCTGATCACGACCTGACGACGCAGGCCACGAAGCCGGCCGGGGTTTCCTTCGACGACGCGCCCCTCAACAGATTCCATCTGAAGATCACCGCGCTGACGTTCGGGGCCAACTTCTCCGACGGCTACCAGCTCGGCGTCATCGGGATCGCGCTGACCCTGATCACCCCGCGGATGCATCTCGGCTCGGTGTGGGAGGGCCTGCTCGGCGCCTCGGCGCTCATCGGCATCTTCGTGGGAAGCATCACCCTCGGCTGGCTCGCCGACCGGATCGGCCGCCAGCAGCTGTACATGCTGAACTTCCTGCTGATCACGCTCGCCTCGATCGCCCAGTTCTGGGTCCAGGGCCCGGGCCTGCTGTTCGGCCTGCGCATCCTGATCGGCATCGGGATCGGCGCGGACTACGCGATCGGCCCGACGCTCGTGGCGGAGTTCTGCCCGCGCCGCCACCGGGGTTTCCTGCTCGCGTCGCTGACCGCCATGTGGACGGTCGGCTACATCTGCTCGTACTTCTTCGGCAACTGGCTGGTGGGGTTCGGCGGGGACAGCTGGCGGTGGCTGCTGGCCAGCAGCGCGCTGCCGGCGCTGATCGTACTGCTGCTGCGGATCGGCACCCCCGAGTCGCCGCGCTGGCTGGTCAGCAAGGGGCGGCTCGACCAGGCGCGGGCCGTCGTCGCGAAGTACATCGGCGAGAACGTCGACTTCGAGTCGATCGTGACCCCGGTGCGGGAGGGTGCCGCGCGGGGCGGCGCCGGCGACGCCTCGTACCGGCGGCTGTTCGGCGCGGACCAGTGGCGCAAGACCGCGTTCGGCATCCTCTACTACAACTGCCAGGTCATCCCCTACTTCGCGATCTACACCTTCCTGCCCGTCGTCATGGCGAAGTTCCACCTCAAGGAGGGCTTCCTCGGCGACGGGCTGCTCAACGTCTTCCTGCTGCTCGGCAGCATCGCGGGACTGTGGTTCACCGCGCGCTTCTCACGTCGCGGCTTCGTGATCGGCTCGTTCATCGTGATGGCCCTGGCGCTCGGCCCCCTGGGTGTGTGGCCGGGCGGGCCGACGCTCGTGCTGTTCGTGCTGTTCCTGCTCTTCACGTTCACCATGTCGGCCGCCTCCAATCTGGACCAGGTCTATCCGCCGGAGCTGTTCTCCACCGCGCTGCGCAGTTCCGGCGTCGGCCTGCTCAACGGGGTCAGCAGGATCGGCTCGGCCGCGGGTACGTTCCTGCTCCCGATGAGCATCGACCACCTGGGCTTCTCGTTCTCGATGACGGCGCTGGCGGCGTTCCTGGTCGCGGGCGCTGTCGTCTCCTTCGTGTGGGCGCCGGAGACCTCGGACGTCGTCCTGGAATGACGGCGGAGGTCGTCCCGCCGGAGTGACGGCGCAGGCGGACCCGGGGCGGAGGGTTGCCGCCCGCACCCGGTAGCGCCGTCAGGCCTCCCCGACCACCGCGCGCGCGGACACCGCCGACAGGTCGAGTGCGTCCGCGGCCGTCGCGTTGCGTCGTCCGTAGCGGAACTGCCACATCAGCAGCGGCCCGGCGACGGCGAGCACCAGCACGCCCGACATCCGCCACCCCAGGGTGTCGAACGCCGTCGCGGACAGCAGGGACGCGACGACGGACACGGCGCCGGTAGCGCCCTCCACGGCTGCCTGGAGGCGGGAGCCCCGGCCGGTCGCGTAACTGCGCACCAGGAACGCGGTCCCTGCGAGGTACGTGAAGTTCCAGCCGACGCCCGCACAGACCATCGCGCCCATCATGGCCGCGGCGCTGTCGCCCGACGCGCCCGCGAACCCGCCGAGCAGGGTGATCCCGATGCCCGTGAGGGCGGTGTGCCAGGGACCGATGCGGCGCATCAGCTCACCGCTGATCAGCGCCGGGGCGAACATCCCGACCAGGTGCCACTGGATCAGCGCCGCGCCCGTCGCCGACGAGTGGTGGGCGTGTGCGTTGGCGAGCGGGCCTATCGCCATGACGAGGGTCATCAGCGCGCCCGACAGGGGCAGCAGGACCAGCGCCGCCACGAAGTTCGGGTTGCCCCGGCTCTCGGTGAAGGTGGCCGGTGCCTGTGCGCCGCCTCCCCCGCCGGCACCTGCCGGCGGGGGCACCGGGCGGGGCTCGCGGGAGACCGTGAGGGCGAGCGGGACCGCGGCCAGCCCCAGCACCGCGACCAGCGCGTACGACCCGGCGAACTCCACCGGGAAGGCGCGGGAGGCGGCGAGCGCCGCGAACGGTCCGAGGAAGGCCGCTATGAGTCCGCCGTACATGACGATCGACAGCGAGCGCTCCTTGCGGCCGTCCGGTGCGAGGTCGGCGGCCAGGTAGCGGATGTAGCCGCCGGTGGAGCGGTACGCGCCGAGCAGGGACGTGGCGACGCACAGCAGCCAGAACGCGTGCGCGTACACGGCCGTCATCGCCAGCAGTCCGCCCGCCACGGCGCAGCCGCCGCCCATCGCCATCACCGCGCGGTAGCCGTAACGGGCCGTCAGCAGGCCCGCCGCGACGGAGGCCAGCAGGCCGAAACCGGTGATCAGGGTGAGCGGCAGGGTGGCCAGCAGCGGGGTGGGCGCAAGACGGAGCCCGGCGAGGGAGGTGAGGGTCAGGTCGACGCTGACCGCCCCGTAGTAGATCGTCTGCGACCCGACCAGCCGGGTCAGGTCGGCGGCCGTGCGCGGGGGCCGGGAGGACATACGGGTGCTCTCCTCGAACGGAGCGGAGTGGACGTGCTCCACCCTTGCCGAGCAGAGCCGCTCCCACGAGTGGCGGCAATGCCATCATTCGCTAGCATTCCGCCATGACCACCGCGCCCGTGCCGCCCCACCGCATCGCCGTCCTGCTGCTCGATCCCGTGCTGCCGCTGGACGCGGGGATACCCCTGCAGGTGTTCGGGCGGGCGACACTGCCCGAGTACGAGGTGACCACCGCGTCGCACGGCGGCCGGCCGGTCCGCGCGGCGGGCGGCCTGACGATCACGCCCGGCCGCGACCTCACCGCGCTCCGGGACGCCGACACCGTGATGGTGCCGGGCTACGCGCGTGCCGACGCCCCGCTCGATCCCGCGGTACTCGGGGCGCTGCGCGCGGCCCACGCCCGCGGCGCCCGCATGGTCTCGATCTGCAGCGGGGCGTTCGCCCTCGCCCAGGCGGGCGTCCTCGACGGCCTGCGGGCCACCACACACTGGGCGAGGTGCGCGAAACTCGCGGAGGCCTACCCGCGGGTGACGGTCGACCCGGACGTGCTCTACGTGGACGAGGGCCGCGTCCTCACCTCGGCCGGCGTGGCCGCGGGCATCGACCTGTGCCTGCACATCCTGCGCCGCGACCACGGCTCGGTCCTCGCGAACACCATGGCGCGGTCCATCGTCGCGGCGCCCCGACGGGAGGGCGAGCAGCGGCAGTTCATCGAGTACGCGGACGCGCCGTGCGGCGAGGACGCGCTGTCGGCGACCCGCGCGTGGATGCTCTCGGTGCTGCACGAGCCGCTGACGGTGGCCGGGATGGCGGAGCACGCCCGCATGTCGGAGCGCGGCTTCACCCGCCACTTCACGGCACAGGCGGGGCTGCCCCCGCTGCGCTGGCTGCAGGCCCAACGCGTCGAATACGCCAAGCAGTTGCTGGAGTCGACGGACCTGCCGGTGGATGAGGTCGCGGCGCGCTCGGGGCTCGGCTCCCCCGCGAACTTCCGCGTCCACTTCAAACGGGCCACGCATGTGGCGCCGCTGGCGTACCGGAAGTCGTTCGGCACGGCGGTGTGAGCCGGGGCTCCGGCGCGGGACGAAGAAGCGCGGCCTGCGACATGCCGTTGGCCCGCACCCCGGGCGGGGTGCGGGCCAACGGCACAGCAAGGACAGGACGGTCCTAGCCTATGAAGCTGTGCAGGCCCTTCATGCTCAGCGTGCCGCCGAACTGGCCCGCCTGGTCGACCGTGGCGTTCGTGAAGAACACCTTGGAGATCTGGATGGGCGGCGGGAAGTCCGGGGTGAAGGTGATCGGCAGAAGACCGAACATGCTGCCCGACAGCTTCTCCGTGTACATCGTCACGGGGCCGTCGATGGTCGACGTGCTGCCGGGCGCGGTCTTGATCTGCGTGTGGGTCACGATGTTGCCGTGGGCGTCCCGGTTGTCGACCGTCTGGTGGAGATCACCGATGTCGATCGAGTCCGCCGTGAACTTCATGACCCGCTTGGTCCCCGCCTGCGTCTTGATGTCCACGAGCCCCCGGTAGCACAGGCCGTTGAGGCCCAGCTTGCTGCTGGACAGATGCCAGGGGTCGTTGGCCATCGACGGCGCGTCCGCGTCCTCGGTGGGGGGCTTGAGGATCGGGATCAGGTTGTCGCACGGCCCGTCGTCACACGAACCGCCGTCAGCCTTGGTCTCGTCCCCCTGGGAAGCGCCAGGGACGTCGCTGAAGGGAACGCCCCTCTTCGTCAGCAGGTCCTTGATGGCGTCCGTCTTGGTCTGCGCCGTCCCCGCCTTGGCCTTGGACAGCCCGCCCACGGTTCCCTTGACGGCCTTGCCGGACGTGGAGGTGGACGTACCGCTGTCCTTGCCGTCGCCGCTCCCGCCCTTCGCCCCGTCGTCACCCTTCGAGGTACCGCCCAGGACCGAGCCGAGGGACGGTGTGCCCTTCGAGGACGAGTCCGTCGTGGAACCCGGCTTCGCGGTGGTACCCGACGTCGATGTGGAAGCCGCGCTCGGGGTCGAGCTGGGCGTCGGCGTGTCCGAAGGCGTGGGCGTGGACGAGGACTTGTCGTGCCCGCCCAGCAGGCCGCCCACCACGGAGCCGAGCCCGCCGAGCAGACCGCCGCCGCCCTGGCCGCCGCCCTGCGCGGGGGCGGAGGACTGCGTCGGGTCGGGCGTGTGCGTCCCGGAGGGCGTGGCCGAAGGCGTCGAGGACGGCTTCGGCCCGGTGGAACCGCCGCCCGGCTTCGTACCGTCGTCACTCTTGCCGCCCCCGGAGTCCGCGCCCGCACTCGTGCTCGCGGACGGGTCCGGCTTCGCGGACGGGGAAGACGACGGCGACGGCGAGTCCGACGCGCTGGGCTCGTCGGACCGGCTCACGCACGGGTTGTCGGCCTTGTTGGTGTTGTCGTCCGCCAGCGCGAGCCGCGGTGTGAGGCCCATCCCGACGAAGACGGCCGTCGGCATGGCCGCGAATATCATCGCCTTGCCCGCCGGCATCTGGAACTTCGTCAGGAGCGACTTCCGGGGCGCGGCGTGCCGCCGTGCGGCATGCCGTGGACCCGTGGCTCTCCTGAACTCCTCGGCCGCGGCCGTCGTGGCCGCCGCCTGCGTACCGTCATCCCGCACTGTGCCTCCCGCCCTTGGCATTGGCCGTGCTCGTGTGCGTCGCGGTGTTCTGGTCCACCCCCGGGTGGGAGCCCAGGAACAAGGAGCCGGGGCCGGTCGTGCCGGCACCGCTCCAGTGGTCCGTCCCGGAGGGCTCCTCGGTGGGGGTGTCCCGCTCCTCGGCCCTGCCCGGTGCCCAGGACACCGACAGGCAGCCGCCGACGAGGGCGAGGACGAAGCCGACGACGAACCCGCCCAGGTTGGAGACGGGGATGGAGACCAGGGCGAGCAGGATGGCGGCGATGCCGGCGAACACCCGCACGATGGAGTGGAACCACATCGTCATACCGAGCGTGAACAGCAGGACGCCGATGATCAGTGAGCCGGCACCCGCCGTCGTCGCCAGGGCGAGGGTGAGATTGCCGACGTGGAGATGGGCGTACGGAAAGTAAGCGATCGGCAGTCCGCTGAGAAGCGTCAACAGCCCTGCCCAGAAAGGCCTCTTACCGCGCCAGGCGCGGAACCTCAGCCTCCAGT